>NZ_JBEGIA010000001.1:0-1548014 GCF_040676455.1 Microbacterium sp. LMI12-1-1.1
ACTCACCCGTTCGCCACTGATCCACCCCGCAAGCGGGGCTTCACCGTTCGACTTGCATGTGTTAAGCACGCCGCCAGCGTTCATCCTGAGCCAGGATCAAACTCTCCATAAAAAATGAATACTGCAAACCCACCCCGGAAAAAGGGACAAGAAGCAGCGAGTTCAACCATGACCAAAAACGAATATCAAACTGACATCCATGAATTGATCCAAAAAGGACCCCCACCAACCAAACAAATGGTCAGCGAGGATACAAAAATTGGCATTTGACAAGTGCACGCTGTTGAGTTCTCAAAGATCGGACGCACCAGCGTTCGGGTCTCTCAACCTTCGCCGCTGGGCAACTTCTCTATCTTACACACGCCGTTTCGCCTGTCAAACCGACGCAGCGAGGCACAAGACCCCACCACACCGCCGACCGACGCACACGAGAGTGGAAGAAACCCATCCTAAGCCGAAACCGGCAGACTCACCAGGAGCAGTTCAGATGGGGTGGTTCACTGCTTGAGGGGAGCCAGGCCTTCCGGCCTTCCGCTCTACCCTTTGGGGCGAACAAGTAATACTTTACGTGCGACGTGGCCACCCGTCGAATCCAGCCCGCACCCCGGGCGTGTCGCACCCCCGCATCCGCGGAAACACGCGGGAACCGGGCCGGTCCGGCCGCGCTAGCGTGGAGGCATGACCGAAGAACGATGGGTGTGGGGCGTGGGCCTCGCGACGACCGCCGAAGACGGAACCGTGCTCGACACGTGGTTCCCCTCCCCCTCCGCGGGACGGATCCCGCTCGGGTTCGATCCGCAGCTGGCGCCGGATCAACTCGACCACCTCGCGGTGGCCGACCCTCGTCGCGCCGTCTCCGTCGACGTCGTCGCGGTCGAGGCGGACCTCGACGCCCCGCCCTCGTCGACACCGGACGCCTATCTGCGTCTTCACGCGCTCTCGCATCTGCTCGTGCGTCCCAATGAGGTGAATCTCGACGGTGTGTTCGCGCACCTGCCGAACGTCGCCTGGACCACCGCCGGTCCGATTCACCCCGACACGCTGACCAGGCTTCGCCCCTATCTCGCGCGCGACGGGATCCAGGTGCAGGGTCTCGACAAGTTCCCGCGCCTGCTCGACTACGTCACGCCCCCGGGCGTGCGGATCGCCGACGCCTCGCGCGTGCGCCTGGGCGCCTACCTCTCACCGGGCACGACGGTCATGCACGAAGGGTTCGTCAACTTCAACGCCGGCACGCTCGGACAGAGCATGGTCGAGGGCCGCATCTCGCAGGGCGTCGTCGTCGGCGACGGCAGCGACATCGGCGGTGGCGCGTCGATCATGGGCACCCTGTCCGGCGGGGGCACGCACAAGGTCTCGGTCGGTGCTCGGACGCTGCTCGGCGCGAACGCCGGCATCGGCATCTCACTGGGCGACGACTGCGTGGTCGAAGCGGGCCTCTACGTCACCGCCGGCACCAAGGTGGTGCTTGCGGACGAGCCGCGTCGCGCGGACGGCTCGCCCACGACGGTCAAGGGCGCCGAGCTGTCGGGGGTGGCCGGGCTGCTGTTCCGTCGCAACTCGCTGACGGGTGCCGTCGAGGCGGTCCGGCGTGCGGGCGTCGGCGTGACACTCAACGAGGCGCTGCACGCCTGACATCAGCCGGCCGGCCGCATCGCCGACGCGGAGGTGAGGCCGGTCGTACGAGATCAGCGGCGGATCGCGTTGATCGCCAGGTTGAGCACGCGCTGGCGCTGAGCCTCGTCGTCGAACGAGGCGACGGCCGCGACCCCTGACACGAGCTTGACGACGTCGCCGATGGAGATGTCGGGATCGACGTCGCCGGCCGTCTGTGCGCGCTCGAGCAGCGGCTCACCGGCCGACAGCATGATCGTCCGGCACTCGGCGAGCACCGGAGACCGGCGGTTCAGTCCGTCCAGCAGCGCGTGCTTCGTGCCGACGTACGTCACGAAGCGGTCGAGCCAGGCGCGCAGCGCATCCCAGGGCTCGAGGTCGGCGACCTCATCGGCGGCGCGCGCGAGCGCATCGACTTCGCCGAGGTAGAGCGTCTCGATCAGGTCGTCGCGGGTCGGGAAGTTGCGGTAGAGCGTGCCGATGCCGACCCCGGCGCGACGCGCGATGTCTTCCAGTGAAGCGGCCGAGCCCTCCTCGGCGAACGCCTCGCGCCCGGCGGCGACCAGGGCGTCGAAGTTGCGCGCGGCGTCGGCCCGCTGGGGACGACGCGCATCCAGCGCGGATACCCGCTCGACGACCGACATTCCGACGACCTCCCGTGGTGCTGCTGACTGCGACCGCCGAGACGGTTGCAGATCCGTACGAAGTGGTGGTTGCGAAACGGAGGACCCCTCCGCTAATCTCTAAGCGGAGGCTTCCTCCGTTCGGAGACCTACTTCCACTTTACTCCGCATTCATCGGATCCGCACCCATCGGAAGGCCCGTCGATGCCCGCCATCCCCTTCACCCCTCGCGCAGCGTTCGCGGCGATCGCTCTCAGCGTCGCCTCGCTCGCGCTGCTGCAGAACCTCGTCATCCCCGTCATCCCATTGATCGCCGCCGACTTCGGCGTGACGGCGGATGCGGCATCCTGGACCAACACCTCGTGGCTCATCGCCGCCGCGGTGGCCACTCCCCTCCTCGGCCGGATCGGCGACCTGCGCGGCCGCCGCAACACGTTCCTCGCCGTCCTGGGCGTGGTCGCTATCGGCGATATCGTTGCATCGTTCGCGCCGAACCTGCAGATCCTGATCCTTGCCCGCGTCCTGCAGGGAATCGGCGGCGCGCTCTTCCCGCTCGCCTTCGGCCTGCTGCGCGATGTGATGCCCCGCCACCAGCTCACCGGCGCGATCGGCGCCACGAGTGCGATCATCGGCATCGGCGGCGCGGCGGGCAGCGTCCTCGCCGGTCCTCTCGCCGAGCTGCTGGGCTGGCAGGGCATCTTCGCGGTGCCGTTCGTCGCCGCCGTGGCCGGGATCGCGCTGACCGCGATGCTCGTGCCGCCGGCGGGGTTGCGCGCCACGGGAAGCGTCAACGTCGTCTCGGCAGTCCTGCTCTCGGGCTGGCTCATCGCCCTGCTGGTTCCGCTCAGCTCGGGAGCCCGCTGGGGCTGGACCTCCCCGCTCACGCTCGGCATGTTCGCTGCGGCGACGGTGCTCGTCGTCGCCTGGGTCGTCGCGGAGCTGCGCTCCGACAACCCTCTCGTGGATCTGCGCCTGATGGCGACGCGCGCCATCTGGCCGGTCAACACCGCCGCACTCCTCATCGGCGCTGCCGCCTTCGGATTCTGGGGCTACCTGCCCCAGTTCCTCGAGACGCCCACCGACTCAGGATGGGGCCTCGGGCTCGGGGTGCAAGCGGCAGGACTCGCGCTGCTCCCGCTCCTCATCGGCATGTCGAGCGTCGGCTTCGCCACGGGAGCGATCGCACGCGTCATCCCGCTCCGACTCATGATGGCCCTCGGCGCGCTGCTCATGGCGGGCGGCGTGGTGTTCGCCGTCTTCGACCACGAGACGGTCCTGACCCTCGCCATCGCGGGCGGCGTGTTCGGGCTCGGCATCGGGCTCGCCTATGCCTCCACCGCGAGCATCATCGTCGAGAGCGTGCCGGCGGACCGCACCGGTATCGCGACCGGCGTCAACGCCAACCTCCGCACCATCGGATCGGCGATCGGCTCGGCCCTCACGACAGCGATCGTGTTCGGCTCGGTCGCCCCCGGCGGATCCCCCGCCGTCGACGGATACGCCGTCGCGTGGCTGACCCTCGCCGCCGGCGCCGTGGTCGCCGCGGTCATCGTGCTGGTCGTCCGGCCGCGTCGATCGACGGATGCCGCGACCACGCCCTCCGACGAGGAGAGAGCGGACGTGCCCGCCGCCCTCGCCGAGATCGCCTGACCGCCGGGCGACTCGAATGACGGATGCCGCGCCCCGAGGGGCGCGGCATCGTCGTTCTGCCGTCGATCACGCGGTGGAGCGCTCGTCGACGCAGGCCGGGTCAGGACAGACCCGGGTAGCTCCGCTCCTCGGCCCCGACGTACAGCTGCTGCGGGCGGCCGATCTTGGTCTGCGGGTCGCCGGCGGCCTCGCGCCACTGCGCGAGCCAGCCGGGCAGGCGCCCGATGGCGAACAACACCGTGAACATCCGGGTCGGGAAACCCATCGCCTTGTAGATCACGCCGGTGTAGAAGTCGACGTTCGGATACAGCCGGCGGTCCTGGAAGTACGCGTCGTTGAGAGCGATCTCTTCGAGCTCCTTGGCGAGATCGAGCAGCGGGTCGCTGACGCCGAGAGCGTTCAGCACCTCGTCGGCCGACTCCTTCACGAGCTTGGCGCGCGGGTCGTAGTTCTTGTAGACGCGGTGTCCGAAGCCCATGAGCTTCACACCGTCTTCCTTGTTCTTCACGCGCTCGACGAAGCGCTGGACGCTCTCACCGGAGTCGCGGATGCGCCCGAGCATGTCGAGCACGGCTTCGTTCGCGCCGCCGTGCAGCGGCCCGTAGAGCGCGTTGATGCCGGCCGAGATCGACGAGAACTGGTTCGCGCCGGTCGAGCCGACCAGGCGCACCGTCGACGTCGAGGCGTTCTGCTCGTGGTCCTCGTGAAGGATCAGCAGTCGCTCGAGCGCACGGGACATCACCGGGTCGACCTCGTAGACCTCGGACAGCACGCCGAAGTTCAGCTTGAGGAAGTTGTCGACGAAGCCGAGCGAGTTATCGGGGTACAGGAACGCCTGGCCGATGCTCTTCTTGTGCGCGTACGCCGCGATGACGGGCAGCTTCGCCAGCATGCGGATCGTGTTGAGCTCGACGTGCTCCGGGTTGTTGGGGTCGGACTGGTGCTCGTAGTACGTCGAGAGCGCCGACACCGCCGAGGAGAGCACCGACATGGGGTGCGCAGTGTGCGGAAGCGCGGAGAAGAATCGCTTCAGGTCTTCGTGCAGCAGCGTGTGCCGACGGATCTTCTCGTCGAACTCCCCCAGCTCGTCGGCGGAGGGGAGCTCGCCGTAGATGAGCAGCCACGCCACCTCGAGGTAGGTGCTGTTCTTCGCCAGCTGCTCGATCGGGTAGCCGCGATAGCGCAGCACGCCCTGGTCGCCGTCGATGTAGGTGATCGCCGACTTGGTCGCCGCGGTGTTCACGAAACCGTAGTCGAGAGCCGTGTAGCCGGTCTGGCGGGTGAGGGTGGAGAGGTCCACGCTCGGCGAGCCGTCGGTGCCCCGCAGGAGCGGGAACTCGGCGGACGTATCACCGATCGTGAGGGTGGCCTTCTCCTGCTGGGTGCCCGCGTCGCTCACGGCGCCTCCTCGCGATTTCTGGTCGTACCGGGGGTGTCGTCCGGTCCTGAGCGACACCGTGGGGCGGTCTGCGTCAGAACGGAGGGGCGGGACGGGGGATGCCGCATCGCCGCGTTCTTACAGCCTAGTCCGCCGCTGCGCCTACTGCTGACACAGCCAAAGGGACGCGGCATCCGATGGAGGAATCCTCAGCCAGGGGCGACGGTGCCCACGTTGTCGCTGCGGGGAGTGGACGCCGACGCGCGCAGGCGCTCGGCGGCCGCGGCGATGCGGTCGTCGGTCGCGGTGAGCGACAGCCGGATGTGCTGCGGGAAGTGCACGCCGTAGAAATGGCCGGGACCCGCGAGGATGCCGAGGTCGGCGAGCCGGTCGATGCTCTCCCACGCGTCACGACCCTCGGTCGCCCACAGGTACAGGCCCGCCTCGCTCGCGTCGATGCGGAAGCCGGCCGCTTCCACGGCCGGCCGAAGGGTCTCGCGCCGGCGACGGTAGAGCTCCTTCTGTGCCGCGACGTGGACGTCATCCGTGAGGGCGGCGACCATCGCCGCCTGCACCGGCAGCGGCAGCATGAGGCCGAGATGCTTGCGCGCCGTGAGCAGACGAGCGACGACGGAGGGATCGCCGGCGAGGAACGCCGCCCGGTACCCGGCGAGGTTCGACTGCTTGCTGAGCGAGTACACCGACAGGATGCCGCGCAGGTCGCCGGCGGTGACCCGGGGATCGAGCACGGACGGCACCGGCTCGCGATCCCAGGGGGCGTCCCAGCCGAGCTCGGCATAGCACTCGTCGGACGCGAGCACGGCGCCCAGCTCCCGCGCTCGCGCGACGGCAGCACGCAGGGCGTCGACGTCGAGCACGCGGCCATCCGGATTCCCGGGCGAGTTCACCCACACCAGGCGCGTTCCCTCCGGCCACTCCGCCGGGTCGTCGGACGCGACCGGCGTGGCGCCGACGAGGCGCGCCCCCACCTCGTACGTGGGGTAGGCGGCGCGGGGATGGACCACGATATCGCCGGGGCCGAGGCCGAGCAGCAGCGGCAGCAGGGCGACCAGCTCCTTCGAGCCGACGGTGGGAAGGACGTTGTCGGGCGTGAGGCCCGCGACTCCGCGGCGGCGGTCGTACCACTCGGCGATCGCCGCGCGCAGCGACGCCGTGCCGACGGTCTGCGGGTAGGCGTGCGCGTCGGTCGCCGCACGCAGCGCGTCGGCGACGACCGCGGGCGTCGGGTCCACGGGCGACCCGATCGAGAGGTCGACGATGCCGTCGGGGTGCGAGCGCGCCTTCTGCGCGTACGGCGCGACGGCGTCCCAGGGGTAGTCCGCGAGGTCGGCTACCGCCACGTCAGTGTTCCTGCGGCGGGAGCGCCTCGATGACCGGGTGGTCCTTGTGGATCACACCCACCTTGGCCGCGCCGCCCGGGGAGCCGATGTCGTCGAAGAACTCGACATTGGCCTTGTAGTAGTCCTGCCATTCGTCGGGCAGGTCGTCTTCGTAGTAGATCGCCTCGACGGGACACACCGGCTCGCAGGCGCCGCAGTCGACGCACTCGTCGGGGTGGATGTACAGCGACCGGTCGCCCTCGTAGATGCAGTCCACGGGACACTCGTCGATGCAGGCGCGGTCCTTGACGTCCACGCAGGGAAGGGCGATCACGTACGTCACCCGCTCAGTCTACGTCCGACCGGGGCCGGCCCCACGCCCCGCTCCGCATCCGGCCGGGGCCGGCCCCACGCCCCGCTCGGCATCCGACCTGAGCCGGCCCCATGCCACGCCCCGCATCCGGCCGGGGCCGACCCCGTGCCGAAGCTCGCTTCCGCGCGGTGGCCCGTCCTCGGCTCAGGCGGCGGCGCGGGAGCGATCGGGCCAGGCGACGGCGAGGGCCACGAGGATCGGCACCGCGAACGTCCAGACCACGGCGAGGCCGGTCTGCGGCACCACCACCGAGCCTCCGGGTCCGCTCCCCGAGAACACCAGCGTGGAGATCATCATGCCGCCGCCGGTCGCGAGCGTCGCCCACCTGTCTGAGGTGAGGAACCGCACCGCCATCAGCAGCGCTGCCGATCCGATCACCGCCAGGATGAGCCCGAGCGGGAACCAGCCGATCGTGTACGCGTGGGCGACGGTTCCGGCGACCCCGTACACCAGCCCGACGAGCAGCGCGACGATCCAGCTGCCGATGCGGGCGGGGACGGAGGGACGCATGACTCGATCGTACCGACCTCGTCCATGAGGGCGGTTCCCCTGCCTGGTCGCGCGACAGAGACGGTCTACGCCGCCCAGCCCCACAGGCGCAGCAGCGCCGCGACGAGGGCTGCGGCGATCACCACCACGAGGAACGGCGCACGCAGGAGGAGCAGCCCCGCGGCGACGAGCACGGCCGGCACGCGGGCGTCGACCACGACAGCCTGACCCGCGCCGAGCGTCTGCACGGCGACAAGGGCGGCCAGGAGGGCGACCGTCAGCAGATCGGCGATCCGCAGCGGAGTGGGTGCCTCCACCCAGCGGGCGGGGATGAGATAGCCGACCGTCTTGAGCGCCACGCACACGATCGCGGCGACGAGCACCGCTGTCCACATGGTCACGGCAGCCCCTCGCGCTCCGCCACGTCGTCCGGCTCGGCGGCATCCGCTGCGTCATCCCTGCCGAGCCAGTTGGTCCAGCCCACGAGGATCGCGACGGCCGCCGCGACGATCACGGGCAGCCCGGGCATGAGGACGGGCGTCAGCACCGTCGCGATGACGGCAGCGGCGACTCCGACGACGATCGGCTGCCGGGCCCGGAGCCGCGGCCACAGCAGGGCGAGGAAGGCGGCCGCCGCCGCGGCATCCAGTCCGTACGCCCGTGGGTCACCGAGCACGTCGCCGAGCAGGGCGCCGGCGAGCGTAGACAGATTCCAGCCGACATAGATGCCGATGCCCGTGACCCAGAACCCGAGGGTGCGGGCGCGCGCAGTGCGCTGTGCGAGCGAGACGGCGGTGGACTCGTCGATCGTGAACTGCGCAGCGGCGGCGCGGCGCCAGAACCCCGGACCGATCACCGGGGACATGCGGATGCCGTACGCGACGTTGCGCACCCCGAGAAGGGCCGCGGAGGCGATCGCGGCGGGTGCGGCCGCCAGTCCCCCGGCGCCGACGATCCCGACGAACGCGAACTGGGACCCGCCCGTGAACATCACGAGGCTCAGCACGCAGGTCTGCCACACGTCGAGTCCTGCGGCGACCGCCAGCGCGCCGAACGAGATGCCGTAGGCACTCGTCGCGAGAGCCACACCCAACCCCTGACGAACGGCCCGCTTCGCCTCTCCGGCGCTGTGCGCGTCGTCGAAGTGGGGGTCGAGAGTCACGTCGTCATGCTACCGACGGCTGCGCGGCGTCACTCCGGTCCGCCTCGAGGCGACTGGCCACCTCGGAGCGCGGCATCCGCTAGATGGGATTGCGTTTTCCGGCCGCCCGGACCATGCTGGTCGCACACGCAGAAAACGCTTCCTCGCTTGTGGGTGCCACCACCCGTTCTCATCACGGATTCTGCTTCCGGACGAAGGAGTCCCATGAGAACGACGCTGCCCGCGCGCGCCCTCCGCAGCCGAACGCCCCGGCGACCACTCACCAGAGCCGCCGGCCTCGCGACCGCCCTCGCCCTCGCCGCGGTGCAGCTCACCGCTGCGCCCGCCTCCGCGACGACGCCGGCTGCCGCATCCCCTGCCGTCGACCTCGGACACGAAGTGATCGCGGCGGGCGACGGCTGGGGCTCGTGGTCGGGACCGACGGCGCCCGAACGCGTCCCGCGCGTGGCCGAGCCGGTGAGCGGCGGGAGTGCGGCGGACCCCTCCCAGGTGTACGTCGTGGACGACTGGCAGACGCTCCGCGATGCTCTCGCGGGAGTACCCGGCGGCTCGCAGAACGATGCGCGCTACAACCAGGTGCCCCGCATCGTCTATGTCACCGGCGAGCTCGATCCGTGGCTCCGCGCCGACGGCAGCCGCATCACCTGCGACGACATCGCCTCGCAGGTGACGGTCGCGGGCACCGGAGCGCCGTTCGACATGGACGACTACATCGCGGCGTTCGGTCCCGGCGTCGACCCGTCCGGGCCCCTCGAGCAGGCGCGCGTCGAAGCGGCAGCCCTGCAGGCGAAGCTCACGCTGCAGCACGTCGGCTCGAACGTGACCCTCGTCGGCGTGGGTGACGACGCGCGCGTGGCCGGGGCATCCCTGCGCATCCGGGACGCGCACAACGTGATCGTCCGCAACCTGACGCTGTCCGACGCGTACGACTGCTTCCCCCAATGGGATGCCGGGGACGCAGGCGGGAACTGGAACTCGGCGTACGACAACCTCTCGGTCTGGACGTCCACGAGCGTCTGGGTCGATCACAACACGTTCGACGACGGCGCGCACCCGGCGACGAGCCTCGACACGGTCTACGGACGGCCGTTCGAGGTGCACGACGGGCTCCTCGACGTGACGCACGGCTCGGACCTCGTGACCATGTCGTGGAACTGGTTCCAGCATCACGACAAGACCGACATCATCGGGTCGTCCGATTCGCGCACCCAGGACCGCGGGCAGCACCGCGTCACGCAGCACCACAACCGCTGGACCGACATCGGCCAGCGGGGACCCCGCGTGCGCTTCGGCGACGTGCACGTCTACAACAACCTCTACGAGCAGACGGATGCCACCACGGCGGCGTCGTCGGCCGACCACCCGTTCTTCCAGTACTTCTGGGGCGCGGGCAAGGAGAGCAGCATCGTCGCGGAGGCCAATGCGGTCGAGCTCGTCGACCCGTCGAGCGCGTCGCGCATCATCGCCGGCTGGGGTGGGACGGAACTGCGCGCGAGCGACACGCTCGTCGACGGCGCGCCGTTCGACGTGCTGGCGGCGTACAACGCGACGGCCGCCAGCCCCCTCTCCCCCGACGTGCGCTGGGATCCCGCCGACGCGTACACCTATGCGCCCGACCCCGTCGCCGACGTGGCGGCGATCGTCCGCGCCGGCGCCGGCGCCGGCATCCTGTCGTCCGGAACCCCCGGCGCGACGGCAGCCCCCGCGGCGTTCACCGTCTCGGACGACAACGGCCGCGACACCGGGCTGCGCGACGGCGACTACCGGGTGTTCGCCGACCTGTGGTGGGGGCAGAACGCGACGGTCGTGAAGCTGTACGAGAACGGCGTGCTGATCGACGCGCAGGGGATCGACGGCGCCTCGCCCGCCGCGCAGCACGCCGCGTTCGACATCGCCGGCCGCGTCGACGGAAGGTACGAATACACGGTGGTGGCGCTCAATCCCTACGGCCAGACCGCGTCGCGGACCCACACGGTGACGGTCACGGATGCCGCGCCTGCCCGCGCCGCGCTGTCGGCCTCAGGGGCGCGGAGCGGCACGGTGACCATCACCGCCGACCTCTGGTGGGGCACCAACGCGACCGAGTACGTGCTCTACCAGGACGGCGTCGAGGTCGACCGCCGGGCGCTGGTCGCCGCGACGCCGGGCGCTCAGCACGCGGCCACCGTCGTCGGCGAGCTGGCGCCGGGGACCTACGAGTTCACCGCGGTGCTGTCGAACGCCGCCGGCTCGACGCCGGCGAAGCCCGTCACCGTGACCGTTCGGGGATGACAGCGGATGCCGCGCCCGGTGCCTCTGAGAGGCGCCGGCCGCGGCATCCGTCACTGCTTACGCGTTGGCGTCCTGGCGCTTCAGGCGTGCCGTGGCGCGGCCGCGCTCGGTCGCGTCGAGGACGACCTTGCGGATGCGCACCTTCTCGGGCGTCACCTCGACGCATTCGTCGTCGCGCGCGAACTCCAGGCTCTCCTCGAGCGAGAGCTGACGCGGCGGGGTCATCGACTCGAACGTGTCGGCCGTGGAGGAGCGCATGTTGGTGAGCTTCTTCTCCTTGGTGATGTTCACGTCCATGTCGTCATTGCGCGAGTTCTCGCCGATGACCATGCCCTCGTAGACCTCTTCGGTCGGCTGCACGAAGAACGACATGCGCTCCTGCAGGGCGATGATCGCGAAGGGCGTCACCACTCCCGAGCGGTCGGCCACGATCGAGCCGTTCTGACGCGTGACGATGTGACCCGCCCACGGCTCGTAGCCGTGCGAGATCGCGTTGGCGATGCCGGTGCCGCGCGTCGTGGTGAGGAACTCGGTGCGGAAGCCGATGAGACCGCGCGAGGGCACGATGAACTCCATGCGCACCCAGCCGGTGCCGTGGTTCGTCATCGTCTCCATGCGGCCCTTGCGCGACGCGAGAAGCTGCGTGATCGCGCCGAGGTACTCCTCGGGTGAGTCGATCGTGAGGTGCTCGAACGGCTCGTAGGTCTTGCCGTCGACCTTCTTCGTGACCACCTGGGGCTTGCCCACCGTGAGCTCGAAGCCCTCGCGCCGCATGTTCTCGACGAGGATCGCGAGGGCCAGCTCGCCGCGGCCCTGCACCTCCCACGCGTCGGGGCGGCCGATGTCGAGCACCTTCAGCGACACGTTGCCGATGAGCTCGCGGTCGAGGCGATCCTTCACCATGCGGGCGGTGAGCTTGTGACCCTTCACCTTGCCGACCAGCGGCGAAGTGTTCGTGCCGATCGTCATCGAGATCGCGGGGTCGTCGACGTGGATGGCGGGCAGCGGCCGGACGTCCTCGGGATCGGCGATCGTCTCGCCGATCGTGATCTCCTCGATGCCGGCGATGGCGACGATGTCGCCCGGGCCGGCCTCTTCCGCCGGGTAGCGCTCGAGCGCGCGGGTCTTCAGCAGCTCGGTGATGCGCGCGTTGGAGTGCGTGCCGTCGTGGCGCACCCAGGCGACCGTCTGGCCCTTCTTCAGCGTGCCGTTGAAGACGCGCAGGAGTGCGAGGCGGCCGAGGAACGGGCTGGAGTCGAGGTTCGTCACCCACGCCTGCAGCGGGGCCTCATCGTCGTAGGACGGCGCCGGCACGTGCTCGAGGATCGCGCCGAAGAGCGGCTCGAGGTCGGCGTTGTCGGGCAGCTCGCCGTTCGCGGGACGGTTGCGCGATGCCGCACCGGCGCGACCCGACGCGTAGACCACGGGCACGTCGAGGAGCGCGTCGACGTCGAGGTCGGGCACGTCGTCGTGGAGGTCCGACGCCAGGCCGAGCAGCAGGTCGTGCGCCTCTTCCTCGACCTCGGCGATGCGCGCATCGGGACGGTCGGTCTTGTTGACCAGGAGGATCACCGGCAGCTTCGCCTCGAGCGCCTTGCGCAGGACGAAGCGGGTCTGGGGCAGCGGGCCCTCGCTCGCGTCCACCAGCAGCACGACGCCGTCGACCATCGAGAGGCCGCGCTCGACCTCGCCGCCGAAGTCGGCGTGGCCCGGGGTGTCGATCACGTTGATCGTCACGGGCACGTCGGTGTGGACGCCCTTGTAGGTGATCGCCGTGTTCTTCGCGAGGATCGTGATGCCCTTTTCGCGCTCGAGGTCGTTCGAGTCCATCGCGCGTTCTTCCATGTGCTCGTGCGAGCCGAACGAGCCGGTCTGACGGAGCATCGCGTCGACGAGGGTGGTCTTGCCGTGGTCGACGTGAGCGACGATAGCCACGTTGCGGAGGTCCGGACGGAGGGCGCGCGCCATGAGGGAATCCTTGAAAGAGAATGGGGATGCCGGAATGCCGGCATCCCCATTCTATTGGGCGCTCCTGTGTGTCGCCTTTCGGCGCTGTGGTCAGCCCTCCAGGCCCGCTGCGAGCAGGGCCGCCCGCGCTTCGCGGCGCACGCGCTGCTCGTCGGGGTCGGGCACCGGGATGGCCGCGATGAGCCGTCGCGTGTAGTCCTCCTGCGGCGCCCGCAGGATCTGACCGGTCGCACCCTGCTCGACGATGTGCCCGTGATGCATCACGATGATCCGGTCGGCGAGCGAGTCGACGACCGCGAGGTCGTGGCTGATGAACAGGCACGCGAAGCCCAGGTCCTGCTGCAGCACGCGCAGCAGCTGCAGCACGGTGGCCTGCACCGACACGTCCAGCGCCGACGTGGGCTCGTCGGCGATCAGCAGCTTCGGCTGCAGCGCGAGAGCGCGCGCGATGCCGACGCGCTGCTTCTGACCGCCCGACAGCTCGTGCGGGTACCGGTTGCGGTACGAGCGGGGCAGCTCGACCGCGTCGAGCAGCTCCTGCACGCGCACGTCGAGCTGGCGGCCCTTCGCGACGTTCGCCAGCAGCATCGGCTCACCGATCGACTGGCCGATCGGCAGGCGAGGGTTGAGCGACGAGGACGGGTCCTGGAAGACGATGCCGACGTCCTTGTGCACGGTGTGCAGCAGACGGCGGTCCGCCTTCGAGATGTCGTGCCCGACGACCTCGGCGCGCCCCTCCGCGATCGGCAGCAGGCCGATGGCGGCGCGGCCGACCGTCGTCTTGCCCGAGCCGGACTCGCCGACGAGGCCGGTGACCTCACCCGGGAAGATCGAGAAAGTCGCGTGCTCGACGGCGCGGAACGCCGGGACGCGCCCGCGCTTGGGGTACTCGATGGCAACGTCCTGGAAGTCGAGCACCGGAGCGCCGAGGCCCTTGCGACGCTCTTCGTCCGCGCGCGCGGCCACATCCGCCAGTCGGATCACCGACGTGTCGCCGGCCAGCGCAGCCGTCGTGTCGATCGACTCCCCCGCCGCGTCGCCGATGCGCGGCACCGCCGCCAGCAGCTGCTGCGTGTAGGGATGCTGCGGACGGTTGAACACGGCGTCGACGGTTCCACGCTCGACGATCTCGCCCTTGCGCATCACCACGATGTCGTCGGCGATGTCGGCCACCACGCCCATGTCGTGCGTGATGATGAGGATGGCCGAGTCGAGACGGTGACGCAGGTCGCGCATGAGGTCGAGGATCTCGGCCTGCACCGTCACATCGAGCGCCGTGGTGGGCTCGTCGGCGATGAGCAGCTGCGGATCGCACGAGATCGACTGCGCGATCATGGCACGCTGCCGCTGTCCGCCCGAGAGCTGGTGCGGGTAGGAGTTGAACGCCTTCAGCGGATCGGGCAGCTCCACCATGTCCAGGAGCTCGAGCGCCCGGGCGCGCGCTGCGCTCGGCGTCATGCCCTTGTGGATGCGGAGCGTCTCGATGATCTGGAAGCCCACCGTGAACACGGGGTTCAGCGCGGTCATCGGCTCCTGGAAGATCACCGCGATCTCACGGCCGCGCACGCGGCGCAGCTCTTCCTTGCGCAGGCCCAGGATCTCGCGGCCGCCGAGCTTGACACTGCCGGTGACGCGGGCGTTCGAGGGCAGCAGTCCGAGCATCGCCATGGAGCTCGCGCTCTTGCCCGAGCCGGACTCGCCGACGATCGCGAGGGCCTTGCCCGACTCCACGAAGTAGTCGAGCTTCTTCGCCGCGGGCACCCAGTAGTTGTCGACGGCGAAGTCCACGGACAGGCCGCTCACTTGCAGCAGCGGGCCGCCGGTGGATTCGGTGTGGGGGGACGCGTTCATTGGATGGTCCTTGCGGGGTCGAGAGAGAGAATGGGGAGGTGACCGACCCTGCGATCCGCATCGACTCCCGTTTCAACCGCATTGCTGCCGTCATCGTCTGGAGTCTCGCGGCGCTCGCAGTGATCACCGCCGTGTGGAGCTCGGACGCGCGGCTGACGTGGGTCTACGCCGGCGCTCCGCTGGCCGCGCTTCTCGGCTGGGCCGCCCTGTGGCGCCCGTGCGTCGTCGTGTCCGATCACGGCGTGCGCATCGAGAACGTCAGTCACGACGTCGATGTGCCGTGGGAGGCGCTCGTGCACGTCGACACGGCCCGCGCCCTGACGCTGCACACGCCGTCCGGCAGCTTCACCGCCTGGTCCGCGCCGGCGCCCGGCTTCTTCACCACGATGATGGGCAACGCCAAGGCGCGCCGCGAGGCGAGCGCCGCCGGCGGCGAGGCGCGTCCCAGCGACCGCCTGGGCACCGACTCGGGCAATGCCGCCCTCGTCGTGCGCGAGACGTGGCGCCGCCGCCTGGACGCCGGTCAGGTGGAGCTCGGCGTCGCCGACGAGACGCCGGTCAAGCGCCACTGGCACCTGCTCTACCTGGTGGCGTCCGCCGTGCTCGCGGTGGCGTCCGTCGCGCTGATCATCGCCACGGGCTGACCGCTTCTCGAGCATCATGCGCGGCGATCCGGTTCGGGCGAGATCTCCTCGTCGAGGACGTCGTCGCCGCGATCGCTCGTCACACCCGACACGGTCGTTCCGCCGCCGGCGGTGACCATCGCGCCCTCGGGCACATCGACGGTGGTGCCGCTGACGATCACCGCATCGTCCGGGAGGTCCTTCACCTTGCGGAAGACCACGCGCTTCTGGCGCGGGTCGAACGCATCGCGCAGGCCGTCGCCGACGAAGTTCACCAGCAGCGACAGGATCACGATGAACGCCGCCGGCCACCAGAACAGCCACGGGCGGGTCTGGAACGCCGATTCGTTCGAGGCGATCAGCAAGCCGAGCGAGACATCGGGAGCGCGGACGCCGTAGCCGAGGAACGAGAGCGACGTCTCGAGGATGATGGCTGCGGCGATCAGCAGCGTCGTCGCCACGATCACGACGCCGATCGCGTTGGGCAGGATGTGCTTGAAGATGATGCGCGCGTCCGATGCCCCGGCGACCCGCGCCGCCTCGACGAACTCGCGCTCACGCAGCGTCAGGAACTCGGCCCGGACCAGACGCGCGATGCCCGTCCACACGAAGAAGCCGAGGAACAGGGCCAGGAACAGCGGCCCCAGGTTGCCGACGGACGAACCGACCACGGCGCCGATGACGATCACCGGGATCACGATGACGATGTCGGTCAGGCGCATCAGCACCGCGTCGACCCACCCGCGATAGTAACCGGCGATCGCACCGACCACGACGCCGATGAAGGCGCCGATGAGGCCGATGATGAACATGATGTACGACGAGTTCACGAGGCCGCGCATGACCATCGCGAAGTAGTCCTTGCCGACCGTGTTCTGACCGAACGGGTGGTCGCCCAGCGAGAACGGGAAGAGCGTCAGCGTCGGCTTGCCGCCGTCGGTGATCGGGATCAGCTGCTCATAGTTCCACTTCCACCAGCCCGGGATCGGGCCGATGCCGGTCGCGGTGACGGCGAATCCGACGATCAGGATGAAGAGGATCGCGCTGATCACGGCGGGCTTGTGGGCGATGAACCGACGGAAGGTCAGTCGCCCCTGGCTGACGCCGCGCTCGTCGGCGGTCTGGACGTGCACGCCGCCTTCGGCGACCTGGCTGGGCGGTTCGAGGGACGGATCGATCGGGATGGACATTACTTGACCCTCACTCTCGGGTCGATTGCCGAGTAGGCGAGGTCGGCGAGGAAGTTGAACGTGATGGCGAACACGGCGATGACGACGAAGTACGCCATGACCGGGTTGGGGTCGGCATGCGAGAGACCCTGGTTGAAGAGAGCACCCATGCCGCTGAACGCGAAGATCCGCTCGGTGATGATCGCGCCACCGATGAGCGCGCCCACATCGGCCGCGACGATCGTGGTGATCGGGATCAACGAGTTGCGGAACGCGTGGCGGACGATGACGGTGCGCTCCGGCAGACCCTTCGCGCGCGCCGTGCGGATGTAGTCCTGGTTCAGCGTCTCGAGCATGCCGCCGCGCGCGTAGCGCGTGTACGCCGCGAACGAGATGAGCATGAGGCTGATCGTCGGCAGCAGCAGGTGGGTGAACGTGTCGATGCTCTGGATCCACCAGTCGCCCTGCAGGTTCGGCGTCTCCGAGCCGATCGTGGCGATCGGGCGGCCGTTCACCTTCGGGTTGTTGACGTAGTCGTTCCAGCGCCCCATGAACTGGTTGAGGACGATGACGCCCATTCCCAGGATGCCGGTGAGGGCGCCGATGCGCATCGCCTGGCCCTTGTCGTACTCACCCAGGAACCAGCCCGCCGCCACGCCGACGAGCGCCGAGGCGACGAAGAGCGCGAAGACGCCCCAGCCGTTGAACGAGTCGAGGAAGGGCTGCAGCACGAAGAACGCGGCCACCAGCACGATGACGGTCGCACCCGCCGTACGCCAGGCGTAGCGCGCGCGGGGTCCGGCGATGATCAGCACCATCGCGGCACCGAACGCGGCGATCAGCAGCGGCGTGAGTACGGGGCCGAGCGACGGGTAGAGGAACCACGCCGTGACGCTCATGCCGTAGAGCATGGCGCCCGTGGTGACGACCGATGCGGCGAAGACGACCAGGCGACGCTGCCTGTTCCCGCCGATGATCGCCTGCCAGAAGACGCCCGATATGAGGCTCAACGCGATGATCCACGGCCATGTGAACACCGGGCTGTCCAGCCAGTTGTTGAAGCCGAGGGCCAGGAAGACCTTGAGGAGAACACCCATCACGAACGACGGCAGCGAGTAGAACAGGAAGCTGGCGAACGTGAACGAGTAGTCGATCGCGCTGTACTGACGCAGCGCCGAGACGATGCCGACCAGGATGCCGAGGACGATCGCGAGGATCGTCGAGGCGGTCACGAGCTGGAGCGTCGCACCCATGGCGCGAGCGAGAAGGACGTCGACCGGCTGGTTCTGGATCGTGACGCCGAGATCGCATCCGCCGAACGGGATGACGCAGCGTGCGGCGCCGAGAAGCCAGTTGAACCAGCGGACGGGAATGGGCTGGTCGAGGTTCAGCCAGTCGATGCGCTGTGCGATGAGCGCGTCGCGGTTCGGGCTGTTGGAGGCGTACAGATCCTCGAGCGGGTCTCTTGCCAGAGCCACGAGGGTGTACATCAAGAAGGATGCGGCGATGAGGATCAGGATCGAGACCCCGATGCGCCGCAGGACGAAGCTAAGCACTGGGCTGGCCCTTCATGCAGAAAAGGTAGCAGGCGGGCGACGGCGGCAGCAGAGGCTTGACGTCGCGGCCACCCGCAGTGGACGGGAAGACACACGCACGGGGCGCCGGGCTGCAAGAACCCGACGCCCCATGGCGTGGTGTTTCAGCTGATCACCGAATTACTCGGCGACCGTCCACTCCCAGAAGTTCCAGAACACACCGGTCTGGTTGCCCATGTAGGTGAGGCCCTCGATGTTGTCTGCGTGCGCCTCCAGGCCCGGGCTCTGCCACAGCGGCAGACCGTAGGCGTCGCCGAACAGCTCGGCGTCGGCCTGGACCGTGAGCTCATCGATGGTGTCGGTGTCGAGCGTCACCGGGATCTCACGGGCGATCTCGTCGACCGTGTCGTTGGCGTACTTGTTGAAGTTGCTGCCACCGAAGCTGGCGAAGATCTGCGGGACGGTGCCGTTGCCGACACCGGGCGAGATCCAGCCGAAGATGACCGCGTCGTAGATGTCCGAACCGAGCTGCGCGCTCCAGTCCTCACGGCCCAGATCCTCGATCACGAAGCCGGCCTCAGCAGCCGAGGCCTGGATGGCCTCGAACGCCGCGACGCGGTTCGGGTTGTTGATGTTGTACATGAGGCGGATCGTCGGGGTCGCACCGGCGAGGAGCTCCTTGGCACCCTCGATGTCGACCTCGGCGTACGCGTCGGAGCCGTTGCTCGAGACAGCGTCCTCGTAGGACGACTGCGCCGGGATGAACAGCTGCGAGTTGAGGACCTCGGCCTCGGGGTTGATCGGCTTGATCAGGGTGTCGACGAGCTGCTGACGCGGGATCGTCTTGAGGAAGGCCTCACGGACGTTCTGCTCGGCCAGCGGGCCGCCGAACGTCAGGTCGAGGTGGTCGTACGCGAGCTGGTCGCCCTGGATCACCGTGGCACCGTCGATCGCCTCGAGCGCGGTCAGCGTGTCACCGCTCGCCTGCGGGGCGATGATGTCGACCTCGCCGTTCTGGAGGGCCGTGACCTGGGCCTGCGCGTCACCGATGAAGCGGATGACGAGCTCCGAGAACTGCGGCTTGAGGTCACCCGTGTAGCTCTCGTTGAGCTTGAGCGTCATCGACTGCGTGGGCTCGTACGAGTCGATGATCCACGGGCCGCTCGCCAGGTACAGCGACGGGTCCTCCGGCAGCGACGTCATGTCGAAGCCCGAGTTCCAGAAGTCGGCAGCAGCCTTGAGCGTCTCGTTGACCGGCGCCGGAGCGGCAACGTCACCGCGCGGGCTCGTCAGGATCGTGTCGATGAGCTCGGCCTGGTCGACGCCCGCCTTCTCGGAGACGACGTGGACCGGCTGGTCCATGAGGTCCTGGATGTTCCAGTCGACGAAGGGCTCGTCGTACTCGAGCGTGAGCGAGAGCTTGTCGTCGGCGACCTCGGTGATCGTGGAGGTCTTGAGACCCTCCGTGCTGCCGGCGTACGCGAAGTACTTCGTGCCGCTGACGGCCTCACCCGACTCCGGGTCGAGCGTGGCGTCGTCGAAGACGCCCGACGTGGCAGCCCATCCGAAGACGAGGTCGTCGGTGGTGATGGGCTCACCGTCGGACCACTCGAGCCCGTCGTTGAGGGTGTACTTGACCTGGAGGGGGTCCTCGCTGACGACCTCCATCGTGCCGAACGACTCGTCCGGAACGACCTCGTAGCTGTCGCTGACGTAGTAGAACGTGGACTTGGTGAGGTAGTCGATCTTGCCGTTGATGTCGAGGTTGCCGTTGTCGCTGTTCGAGTTCGTACCCGTGAACTCGTTCGTCTCAGCAACGGTCACCGCGGTGTCGGTGGCCGTGGGCTCCTCCGACTCCGGCGGGGTCGTCGAGCAGCCGGCAAGGACCAATGCGGTCACGCCGACGCCCGCCGCGACTCCGAGTGCGCGCATGCGCCACGTCGTCTTGTCAGACACTGTGTCTCCTCCTGTGCAGGGTAATGCGCGCGAGTACGGAGAGAACCGGACGGGCGCGCGGATGGGAAAACGATAAGCATCGGTGGTGAGATGGTCAAAACGATCGGGGAAAACGTTACAGAGCCTTAACTCAATCGACGCGGAGTGTGACAATCTGACAAGATGACGCCGCTGAACCGGCCCACGGACCGGAGGGAATCCACTACGCTTGCTGCCCCCGATGCGTTCGAGCGCCGCCGCCTGACCTGGGAGGTCTGGATCGTCCTGGCGATCACGGTCGGTCAGTCGGCGCTCTACTCGGTCCTCTCGCTCGTCCGCAAGCTCCTCGCACCGGTCCCCCTGGGCCAGCAGCAGACCCAGGTGAATCCGTCACGCGATGTGCAGGCGTTCTGGGATGTGACCTACCAGCTGCTCTCCGTCTTCTTCGCGCTCGCCCTCGTCGCGCTCGTGGTGTACCTGCTGTGGGAGCCCGGGAGCAACGCACTGCGGCGCATCGGCCTCGACTTCACCCGATTCGGCGGCGACCTCGGCCGCGGCATCCTGCTCGCCGCCGTCATCGGCCTGCCGGGGCTGGCGCTCTACGCAGCCGGACGAGCGCTGGGGATCACAGTCGCGGTCGTGGCCTCGCCCCTCGACGCGGCGTGGTGGACGGTGCCGCTGCTCGTGCTGTCGGCGCTGCGCGCGGGGCTGACCGAGGAGGTCATCTTCATCGGCTACCTGTTCGACCGGCTGCGCCGGCTCGGCTGGAACGACGGGTCGATCATCCTGACCACCGCGGCCCTGCGCGGTGCGTACCACGCGTACCAGGGCATCGGAGCGATCGTCGGCAACTTCGTGATGGGCCTGGTGTTCGGCTGGTGCTACCGCCGGTGGGGGCGCGTCATGCCCCTCGTCGTCGCGCACACCCTGCTCGACATCGTCGCCTTCGTCGGCTACCCCCTCGCAGCGGCGCTGTGGCCCGGCGTCTTCGCCCCGATCCCGACGCCGTCGCCGTCGCCGACCCCGACTCCGACGCCGTCCGCGTCCGCGTCCGCGTCCGCGTAAGCGCGGCGTAGCCGGTCAGCGCGCCGCCCTGTCTCGGCGAGGGGTGCGCGCCGCCCTTTCTCGGCGAGACCCCAGTGGGTGGACGAGACCGTGGGGTTCACCCAGGGTCTCGTCGGCCCACTGGGGTCTCGTCAAACCGCGCCGGGCGCGCAGCGTGGGGCGCTGTGCGCAGGAACACCGGCCGGCGCGCGGCTCCTCCACAGACCGGGGGTTTCGGCGTTCGTCCACGAACGGCTCGGAGATCTTCGCCGCGGCTGCCGCGGCCCGACAGAGTCGACGGATGCCGCTGCTCACGTCCGCGCTGACAATCCAGCCATCGCCGATCTCGCTGTTGCGCGTCGACGACGTGCCTCATCCCGAACGCGCGGTGGCCCGGAACGACCTGGTCAAGGTTCGGCGCGGGGTGTACGCACCAGCGGAGGAGTGGCGATCGCTGCCGCCGTGGACGAGGTACCTGGCGCAGGTTCACGCTGCGCTTCTGTTGCATCCGGATCTCGTCCCCTCCCACGAGTCTGCTGTCGCGCTGCACGGCGGTCCGGTCTTCGGCAACCCCGGCGTCGTCCATGTCCTCGCACCGGCGACAGGCGCATCCAGGCTGGTCTCGGGTGTGCGCACCCACACCACAACGGACCACCGCGCACTCGTGCTGATCAGCGGGATCGCCGTCTCCGCCCCGGCGGAGGCAGCCGTCGACGTGGCTCGCGCGCGCCATCCCGCCATCGGGCTCGCGGTGGCGGATGCGATGCTGCGACGCGACGACACGGTCTCGCGCGAGGAGTTGGCGCGCATCAACGCGACGCGTTCGTCCAGCCGTGGCCGTGACATCGCACGATGGCCGCTGTCGCGCGCGACCGCGCTCGCGGAGACAGCGTTCGAATCCGTGAGCCGCGGCGTGATCGAGTGGCTGGGCTTTTCCGCGCCCGAGCTCCAGAAGACTTTCGTCACCCAACCGGACGAGGTGGACCGCGTCGACTTCGTGTGGGAAGAGGCATCCCTCGCTGGGGAGGCTGACGGGGACTTCAAGTTCGACGGCCGGTTCGGCGATGCGGCCACGCTCCTGAAGCAGCAGCGATCGCGAGATGCGCGACTTCGCGGGCATCTGCGAGCCGTCGCCCACTGGGGATGGCAGGATACGACGACGTTCACACCGCTGCGTACGCTCCTCCACGGCGCCGGACTCCGTGCCACCGCTCCCGAGAACTCCGCCGCGTTGATGTCGATGCGCCGTGTACTGGTCGGACGCGCCCCGCACCCGACCGACCCGCGTTAGCCCCCCTCCTCCGCGAGACAACAGTGGGCGGACGAGACCGCGGGGTTCACCCAGGGTCTCGTCCGCCCGCTGGGGTCTCGCCGCGCCGCCGCATCGGCCACGCCGCGCCGCCGCATCGGCCACGCTGCAGGGCATCACCCGCACCCGACCGACCCGCGCGAGCCCCCCGCCTCCGCGAGACAACAGTGGGCGGACGAGACCGTGGGGTTCACCCAGGGTCTCGTCCGCCCGCTGGGGTCTCGCGGAGGTGAGGCCAGGGCCCACGGCGCGCCGCCCGGAGGCGGGAGCGAGCGGGATGCCGGGGGCACCGGCATCCCGTCGCTCAGGCGCCGGTGTCAGGCGAAGGCCTCGATCGGCGGGCACGCGCACACCAGGTTGCGGTCGCCGTAGGCCTGGTCGATGCGGCGCACCGGCGGCCAGTACTTGGTGCGGACGAGCGTGTGCACGGGGTACACGGCGGTCTCGCGCGAGTACGGGTGGCTCCACTCGCCGGCGACGACCGACTCGGCCGTGTGGGGGGCGTTCACCAGTGGGTTGTCGTCGGCGGGCCACTCCCCCGCCGCGACGCGCTCGGCTTCGGCCTTTATCGCGATCATGGCCTCGATGAAGCGCTCGATCTCGCCGAGGTCCTCCGACTCGGTCGGCTCGACCATGAGCGTGCCCGCGACCGGGAACGACATCGTCGGAGCGTGGAAGCCGTAGTCGATGAGCCGCTTGGCGACGTCGTCGACCGTGATCCCGGTCGCCTCGCGCAGCGGCCGCAGGTCGAGGATGCACTCGTGCGCGACGAGGCCGTCCTCGCCGGTGTAGAGCACCGGGTAGTGCTCGCGCAGGCGCACGGCGATGTAGTTCGCCGCGAGCACGGCAGCGGCGGTCGCGTCGCGCAGCCCCTCGGCGCCCATCATCCGCACGTACGCCCACGAGATCGGCAGGATGCCGGCGGAGCCGTGCGGCGCGGCCGAGATCGGTCCGCCGTCGAAGACGCCGCCCGCGTGGTCCCTGCGCTGCGAGAACGGGTGGCTCGGCAGGTAGGGAGCCAGGTGCGCCTTGGCCGCGACCGGGCCGACGCCCGGACCGCCGCCGCCGTGCGGGATCGCGAACGTCTTGTGCAGGTTGAGGTGCGAGACGTCGCCGCCCAGATCGCCGAACCGGGCGTAGCCGAGGAGCGCGTTGAGGTTCGCGCCGTCGATGTACACCTGGCCGCCCGCGTCGTGCACGGCCTGCGTGATCTCGAGCACGTCGTGCTCGTACACGCCGTGCGTCGACGGGTACGTGATCATCAGCGCCGCGAGCTCGTCGGCGTGCGCTGCGATCTTCGCCCGCAGGTCGTCGAGGTCGACGTTGCCGGCGTCGTCGCACGCGACCACGACGACGCGCATGCCGGCCAGGACGGCCGAGGCGGCGTTGGTGCCGTGCGCCGAGGACGGGATGAGGCACACCGTGCGTTCCTGGTCGCCGTTGGCGCGGTGGTAGCCGCGGATCGCCATGAGCCCGGCGAGCTCGCCCTGCGAGCCGGCGTTGGGCTGCAGCGACACCGCGTCGTACCCGGTGACCTCGGCGAGCCACACCTCGAGCTGCTCGATGAGCGCGAGGTAGCCGTGCACGTCGGCCTCGGGCGCGAACGGGTGCACGCGCGAGAACTCCGGCCACGACACCGCCGCCATCTCGGTGGCGGCGTTGAGCTTCATGGTGCACGAGCCCAGCGGGATCATGCCGCGGTCCAGCGCGTAGTCCCGGTCGGAGAGCTGCTTGAGGTAGCGCATCATCGCCGTCTCGGACCGGTGCGTGTTGAACACCGGGTGCGTGAGGAACTCCTCGACGCGGTGCAGCCCCGAGGGCACGCCGGCGAGGGGCTCGGCATCCGCGTACGGAAGCCTGCGCTCTCCCTGCTCGCCCGCTCCGAGGAACTCGTCCTCGGGCAGCCCGAAGGCCCACGCCACGGCAGCGAGATCATCGGCGGTGGTGGTCTCGTCGACCGACACCCCGACCGTCGCGTCGTCCGCCCAGAACAGCTGGTAGCCGCGCGAGCGGGCGCGCTCGATCACCCGTCGCGATGCACCCGGTGTCGCGACCCGGATGGTGTCGAAGAACGCGTCGGAGCGCAGCGACAGGCCGTACGAGCGCAGCCTGGCGGCGAGCGCCTCGGTCTTCTTCGCCACGTCGGTTGCGATCGCGCGCAGCCCGTCGGGGCCGTGGTACACCGCGTACATGGAGGCCATGACGGCCAGCAGCACCTGCGACGTGCAGATGTTCGACGTCGCCTTCTCGCGGCGGATGTGCTGCTCGCGGGTCTGCAGCGCCAGGCGGTACGCGGGGTGTCCCGCGGCATCCTGCGAGACGCCCACGAGGCGGCCGGGCAGCTGGCGCTCCAGACCCTGGCGCACGGCCATGTAGCCGGCGTGGGGGCCACCGAAGCCCAGGGGCACGCCGAAACGCTGCGTCGTCCCCACTGCGACGTCGGCCCCGAACGAGCCGGGCGAGCGCAGCAGGGTGAGTGCGAGCAGGTCGGCGGCCACGACGACGAGCGCGCCCGTCAGGTGCGCCGCGTCGACGACGCCTGCCGGGTCCCACACGTTGCCCGAGGCGCCCGGGTACTGGATCAGCACGCCGAACGGCTGGAGGGGCTCACCGGCCGCGTTCTCGAGCAGCGCGCCGTGGGCGAGGTCGAGCTCCACGAGCTCGATGCCGACCGCCGCCGCGCGATGGGCGAGGAGCGCCTTCGTCTGCGGCATGGTTTCGGTGTCGACGACGAAGACGTTCGATGGCGACTTCGAGCCTCGGCGCGCGACGAGCATGCCCTCGACGACCGCGGTCGACTCGTCGAGCATCGACGCGTTCGCGGTCGCGAGGCCCGTGAGGTCGGTCACCATCGTCTGGAAGTTGATGAGCGCCTCCAGGCGCCCCTGCGAGATCTCGGGCTGGTACGGCGTGTACGCGGTGTACCAGGACGGGTTCTCGAGAACGTTGCGCGCGATCACCGACGGGGTGATCGTGTCGGCGTAGCCGAGGCCGATCATCGGCCGGGCCGCGCGGTTCTGCGAGGCCAGCATGCGCAGCTCGGCGAGCGCCTCGGCCTCCGTCGCCGCCGGCGGGATGTCGCTCGTCGGGCGCGCCTGGGCATGGATGGATGCCGGCACCGCCGCCTGCACGAGCGCGTCGACGCTGTCGTAGCCCAGGGCGTCGAGCATCGTGCGCTGGGCCGCGGCATCCGTCCCGATATGACGATCGACGAACAGACCCGTCATTCGGCGCCGCCCGTGAGCGAGATGTACGCGTCGCGGTCGAGCAGGTCGGCGACCGCCGCCGGGTCGACCGTCAGCTTGACGAGCCAGCCGGCGCCGAACGGATCGGCGTTCACGAGCGACGGGTCGTCCACCACGGCCTCGTTGATCTCGAGGACCTCGCCGGTCAGCGGCGCGTAGAGCTCGCCGACGGACTTGGTGGATTCGATCTCGCCGACGACGGTTGCCGCGGTCACCGTGCTGCCCACCGCGGGCAGCTCGACGAACACGACGTCGCCGAGCTTGTCGGCCGCGTACGCGGTGATGCCGACGGTCGCGACGTCGCCGTCGAGGGCGACCCACTCGTGCTCGGCGGTGTACTTGAGGGCGGTGAGGTCGGTCATTTGTTCCTCCGGTAGAAGGGCAGTTCGGTCACGGTCGCGGGGATGCGGGTGCCCCGCACGTCGATGAAGAGCGGGGTGCCGGGAGCGCTCGCGGCCGGCGAGACGAAGGCCATGGCAATGGGATGCCCGAGCGTGGGGCTGAGCGCGCCGCTCGTGATCTCGCCGACCGGGGTGTCGGCGTCGGTCGCGTCGAACACGGCGTAGGCGGCGCGACCCGCGCGCCGGCCCTCACAGGCGAGGCCGACGAGCACCGGGGCATCGGGCGTCACGACCGCCGCGAGGCCGGCCTTGCCGACGAAGTCGTCTTTGTCGGCCGCCACGACGCGGCCGAGCCCGGCCTGTGCGGGCACGATGTCGCGCGAGAGCTCGTGGCCGTAGAGCGGCATCCCGGCCTCCAGGCGCAGCGTGTCGCGCGCGGCGAGGCCCGCGGGAACAAGTCCGAGCGGTTCGCCGGCGGCCAGCAGCGCGTCCCAGAGCGCCGGTGCGGAGGACGCTCTGATGTACAGCTCGAAGCCGTCCTCGCCGGTGTAGCCGGTGCGGCCAACGTGCATCGGCACGGGCTCCTCGCCCGGCGCTGCGAACCGCGCGTGCGCCATGCGGTAGTACTTGAGGTCGTCGAGCGGGGCCGAGAGACCGACGATCCCGGCCGTCGCCTCGAGGATCGCCTGCGATGCCGGGCCCTGCACCGCGACGAGCGCGATGTGGTCGGTCGCATCGTCGATGTCGACGTCGAACGACTGCGCGCGCTCCGCGAACGCCGCCGCGACGGCTGCGCGGTTCCCCGCGTTGGCGACGACCATCAGTCGCTCAGGGTTGTGGCGATAGACGATGACGTCGTCGATGATCCCGCCGTCGGCGTCCAGCACCAGGCTGTACTTCGCCTGGTCGTCGGTCATCGCCGACAGTCGTCCGGCGAGCGCGTAGTCCAGGAACGCCCCCGCCTCCGGTCCTTCGACCAGGAACTCGGCCATATGCGAGATGTCGAAGAGGCCTGCGGCTGTGCGCACCGCGTGGTGCTCCGCGAGGTCGGAGCTGTAGCGCACCGGCATGAGCCAGCCGCCGAAGTCGGTGAAGGAGGCGCCGAGCGCCTCGTGGCGGTCATGCAAGGCAGTCGTACGGAGTTCTGTCATGAGTTCTCCCGGTCGCGGACGGGCAGACGCCGATCGACGTCTGTGAACTCCCCCTCTGTCATGGGCCTGAGAGCTTCGCCGGATGCGGGGCATCCTGCTTTCACCGTCGGCGGATCTGCGAGCTTCGCTCGAAATCGCTTTCCAGAGTCGGCCTGCCCGAACGGTACGCGGTACCTGAGAGATTGGCGGGGAGGCTTGCTCCTTCGGTGCTCGGCGATCGCGCTGCCGAGGCTCTCCCGCCCGGGTGATGGGCCGTATTGACTTGCGCAGCAAGCATAGCGGTCGTGGTGGTCAGCCGACGCAGGAACCGGTCGACACGGTGTTCGAGAGCGACGGCGCGCGCGCCGCCACCGGGTCGAGCTCGGCCATCGTCATCGCGTAGCCGAGGTTCTCGTCGTTCTCCGCTCGGGCGAAGACCACACCGGCCACGGCTCCGTCGTCGGTGAGCAGCGGACCGCCCGAGTTGCCCGGGCGCACGACGGCGTCGAGCGCGTAGATCTCGCGCGGGTTCCACGACTCGTCGTACACGTCGGGCACGTTCGCGGTCCCCACCGATTCCACCCCGGCCGGGACCATGGTGAACGGGCCGCCGTACGGGTAGCCCTGCACCGCCGCCGCATCGCCGGCTGTCAGAGTCGGGGAGAACGGCAGGACGTCGGCGCCCAGGTCGTCCACGGCGATCACCGCGAGGTCGTCGATCGGATCGAAGTACACGACGCGTCCCTCACGCGCCGCCACGCCCGGCAGCTCGACGATGGGCGTGTCGACGCCGGCGACGACATGGGCGTTCGTGACGACGCGGTCCTCTGCGATGACGAAACCGCTCCCCGCCGATCCGCGCCCGCAGGCGTACGCGTTGCCCGACACGCGGGCGACGGATGCCGCG
This sequence comes from Microbacterium sp. LMI12-1-1.1, assembly GCF_040676455.1. Taxonomy (NCBI): domain Bacteria; kingdom Bacillati; phylum Actinomycetota; class Actinomycetes; order Micrococcales; family Microbacteriaceae; genus Microbacterium; species Microbacterium sp. LMI12-1-1.1. The sequence goes on from NZ_JBEGIA010000001.1 coordinate 27,958, forward strand.
GCCCGCTGCAGCTCCGGATCGTCCAGGGCCACCGGGGGCGCGGGATCCACCGTCGCGGGGCCGAGCAGCTGGCCGAGGCCCGGCAGGCTGTCCTCCAATACCGCGCCGCGCAGTTGTGCCAGCGCCGCGGCGACCGGGTCGGGCGTGGCCGCCTCGATCCCGCGCAGGATGCCGGACGAGGCGACGGCGGACGACACGATCGGGATACCGGCGACGGCGATCGCCGGGGCGACGAACGCGAGGGCGAGGATCGCGGCGAGCACGGAGGCGATGCCGCCGAGGAAGCGCTCAATGCCGCGGAGCTTGAGCCGGTCCGCGCCGGAGCGCAGCGCCGAGCCGATGGCGGCGCCGATCGCGGCGCCGGCGAAGACGAGTCCGATCGCGCTGGCGATCACGGCGGGGCCGCGCCAGACGGGCGAGGGCACCCATGTGCTCACCAGCGGCGTCAGCCAGTAGGCCGCGAACGCGCCCGCGGCGAGCCCGGCGAGCGTGCCGATGCTGGCGAAGAAGCCGCGCTGGACACCGCCGATGCAGGCGGCCACGAGGAGGAGGACGATCAGCACGTCGACGACGATCATCCCCACTCCTTCCGCCGCCAGGACCCGTCTCGACAGGCTACGCACCCTGCCTGGGAGAACGACCCCGACCCCCGTTCCCCGGCGTGTCGGGGAAGCGGAGGTGGAGCGGTGCGTCAGGGCTGCTTCGCAGCCAGCTCCCGGCGCACCTCGTCGCGCAGCATCCCCTGGTTCTCGGGGTCGGGAGCGGCACCCAGCAGCGTCCGCGTGTAGTCGTGCTGCGGGTCGAGGATGACCGTATCGGCGGGCCCGCGCTCGACGATGTCACCGCGATACATCACCAGGATGTCGTCGGAGAAGTGCCGGGCGGTCGCGAGGTCGTGGGTGATGTAGAGCACGCCCAGATGGTCCTCGCGCTGCAACTGCGCGAGCAGGTTGAGCACGCCGAGACGGATCGACACGTCGAGCATCGACACCGGCTCGTCGGCGATGATGAACTGCGACCCGGGCGCGAGCGCCCTCGCGATCGCGACGCGCTGGCGCTGACCGCCCGACAGCTCGTGCGGGCGACGCTCGGCCATCTTGTCGGTCGGCGTGAGGCGCACGCGGTCGAGCAGCTCGAGCACGCGCCGGCGCACCTCCGCCTTGCCCATCCCGGGGTTGTGGATGCGCAGCGGGCGCTCGAGGTGATGCTCGATCGAGTGGAACGGGTTCAGCGACGCGAACGGGTCCTGGAACACCATCTGCACGTCGCCGCGGTAGGCCGCGACCTCGCGGCTGCGGTTGCCGGCCGGCTCGCCGTCCAGCAGGATCTGCCCGCTCGTCGGAGTCTCGAGGCGGGCGAGCATCTTCGCGATGGTGGACTTGCCCGAACCGGACTCCCCCACCAGCGCGATCGTGCGGCCTGCCTCGAGCGTGAACGAGACGTCCTTCACCGCGTGCAGGGTGGAGAAGCTCAGTCCGCTGCGGAGCCGGAAGTCCTTGACGAGGTTGCGGGCCTCGAGAGTGCGCTGTCCGCGCGCGGTGGCTGGCTGGGCGCTCATGCGGCTCCTCCTTCGAGCGGGACGGCGCCCGCGGCCGAGCCCAGCGTCGCCGAGACCGGCTGCGTGCCGGTGCGCACGAAGTCGCCCCGGTCGCCGCGCAGGCTCGGGAAGCTCGACAGCAGCTTCTTGGTGTACTCGTGCTGCGGGTCGCGGTAGATCTCGGTGGCGGTGCCGAGCTCGACGATCCCGCCCTGCAGCATGACGGCGATGCGGTCGCTGATCTCGATCAGCATGGGCAGGTCGTGCGTGATGAAGATCACGGCGAACCCGAGCCGCTCGCGCAGGCGCATGATCTCGCGGATGATGCCGCGCTGCACCACCACATCGAGCGCGGTGGTCGGCTCGTCCATGATCATGACCTGCGGGTCGAGCGCGAGCGCCATCGCGATCATGACGCGCTGCCGCATGCCGCCCGACAGCTCGTGCGGGAAGCTCGACAGGCGCTTCGGGTCGACGCCCACGAGCTCCAGGAGCTCCTCGCTGCGCTGCTGCTTCTCGCGCTTGGACATCTCCGGCCGGTGCGTCGTGAACACGTCGAACAGCTGGGCACGGACGTTGATGACCGGGTTGAGCGAGTTCATCGCGCCCTGGAAGACCATCGACACCTTGTCCCACCGGAAGCGGCGCAGCTCCTCGTCGGCGAGCCCCACGACGTCGACGTCCTCGCCGGAGCGGTCGTGGAACACGATCTCGCCGGACGTCATCAGCGCCGGCGGCTTCAGAAGCCGGTTGACTCCGTACGCGAGGGTGGACTTGCCGCAGCCCGATTCGCCGGCGAGTCCCAGGATCTCCCCCCGGTGCAATGTGAGCGACACGTCGCGCACCGCCTTCACCGGCGGGTCGACCTCGTACTCGATCGACACGTTCCTCGCCGTGAGGACGGCATCGCGGTTCATGCCTCGACTCCGTTCGTGGTGCGGACCGACTCGACACCGCGTCCGGCGCGCTTGGCCCGGCGCACGCGCCGCGCGTTCTCCGGGGCGAGCCGGAGCTTCGGGTTGATGATCTCGTCGATCGAGAAGTTGATCAGCGACAGCCCGGCGCCGAGCAGCGCGATCATGAGGCCGGGCGGGACGAACCACCACCAGGCGCCGGTTCCGAGCGCCTGACCCGTCTGCGCGTCGTTGAGCATCGTGCCCCACGTGATCGATCCGGTGGGTCCGAGTCCGAGGTACGACAGACCGGCTTCGCCGAGGATGGCGAAGATGATCGCGAAGAGGAATTGCGCAGCCAGGAGGGGCAGCAGGTTGGGCAGGATCTCGACGCGGATGATGCGCACCGTCTTCTCCCCCGCCACGCGGCTGGCGGCGACGTAGTCGCGTGACCGCAGCGAGCGCGCCTGCGCCCGGAGGACCACCGCCGAGCCCGCCCACCCGGTGATGCCGAGCACGACGGCCACCAGCATCCAGCTCCGCCCCGGGATATAGGTGGCGATCACCATGACGAGGGGAAGGCCGGGGATGACGAGCATGATGTTGGTGAACAGCGACAGGATCTCGTCCCACCAGCCGCCCTTGTAGCCGGCGATGATGCCGAAGACGATCGACAGGACGAGCGCGATGAGGCCCGCGGTGATGCCCACCATGAGCGACCCTCGTGTGCCCCACGCGAGCTGGGCAAGGACGTCGTAGCCGAGCTTGGTCGTGCCGAGGAGGTGTTCCGGGCTCGGCGGCGACAGCGCCGGGTTGTCGGAGTCCATCGGATCCTGGCAGAACAGCGGCCCCAGGATGCCGAACAGCACGATCCCGACGACGATGAGGAGGCCGAGGGCGAGCTTGAGCGACATCCGCGGGAGCAGCTGGCGGATGCCGCGCCGAGCGGCGGATGCCTCGTCTCGAGCCGCGATGACCTCGGCATCGACGGGCGGCGTCATGAGCGCGCCGGGGGCGACGATGGCGGGGTCGATGGTGCGGTCGGAGAGCGTCTCGGGGGCGCGCTCGAGATCGACGGTCGACGGTTCGGTCACTTCGACCCTCTCAGACATTGTGACGCGCTCTCGGGTCGATGAATCCGTAGACGATGTCCATGATGAAGTTCGCCGCGAGCACCGCGACCGTGATCACGAGGAACACGCCCTGCATCAGCGCGTAATCGCTGTTCTGCACGGACTGGATCATGAGCTTGCCGATCCCGGGGTAGGTGAACACCTGTTCCATCACGATGGAGCCGGCCACGACGAAGCCGAGCGAGATGCTGAAGCCCGCGATGGACGGGATCGCCGCGTTGCGCGTGGCATATGTGCGGAGGATGCGCATCGGCTTCAGTCCCTTGGCCTCGGCCGTGACGATGTAGTCCTCCGACACGGTCGACACCATCATGTTGCGCATGCCGAGCAGCCAGCCGCCGACCGAGCTCAGCACGATCGTGAGGGCCGGGAGGAACCCGTGATAGATCGCGCTGCCGATGAAGTCCCAGCTCCACTCCGGGCCGTCGGGGAACGCCCACACGTCGTAACCGCCGAAGATCGGGAAGATGCCGAGCGCGACCGAGAAGATCGCGACCAGCACCAGTGCCAGCCAGAAGTACGGGATCGACTGCAGCACGGTCGTGAAAGGCACGAGGTGATCCACCCAGGTGCCTCGCCGCCAGCCCACCCAGGCGCCGATCCCGACGCCGAGCACGAACGAGATCACGGTGGCGAGGCCCACCAGGATCACCGTCCATGGCAGGGCCGCGGCGATGAGCTCGGTCACCGGGGTCGGGTACTTCGTGACCGAGACGCCCAGGTCGCCCTGGAGCATCCGGCCCCAGTACGCGACGTACTGCTCCCACATCGACGACGAGTCGCCGCCGAGCAGGGCCTTGATGTTGCGGACGGTGGTCTCGGTGAGCTCGCCGCCCGCCCGCTGCATCTTCGCGAGGAGGATGTCGGCAGGGTCACCGGGCAGAAGCCTCGGCAGGAGGAAGTTGAGGGAGATCGTCGCCCACAGTGTCACCACGTAGAACGCGATCCGCCGCGCATAGAACTTCATTGCGGCCCGCTCCTCCGTGCCGCGGCTTCTGCCCGGTTCTGCATTACTTCACCGGCTCCAGGTGCTGGAGGACGTAGCCGGACGCGACCGAGCCCCAGGCGGGCGGGAAGGCGTACAGGTCGTCCTCGGTCGGCCACCCCGTGAAGTCCTTCGTGTTGAAGAACGTCTGGGTGGCGTTGATGACCAGCGGGATGTAGGGCAGGTCGCGCACGATCTCGGCCTGCACAGCGGCGTACGCCTCCTGCTTGACGGCCTCGTCGTTCGTGGCGGCGGCCGCGGCGACGGCCTCGTTTACGATCGCGTTGTCGTAGCGGCTGAAGTTCCAGCGACCGGCGGGAACCTCCTGACCGACCTGCGACGTCGACTCACCGATGAACCAGTCCTTGTAGATCTGGAACGGGTCGGCGACCGAGGTGCCGATGACGCCACCCATGATGAGCTGGTACTGACCGGTCTGGCGGGCGTCCGAGAACTCCTGCCACTGCACCGTCGAGGCGTTGACCTTGATGCCGGCCTCGGCAGCCTGCTCAGAGATGAGCTTCGCGGCGTCGTTGTAGTCGGTCCAGCCGTCGACCGAGACGAGGCTCAGCTCGAGCGGGGCGCCGTCCTTCGCGTAGAAGCCGTCGCCGCCCTTCGCGTAGCCGGCGGCCTCGAGGATCTCACCGGCGGCCGCCGCGTCGGGCGACTGCGGGCTGACCTCGTTCGCCGGGTCGGCGACCCACTTCTGGTCACGCGGCAGCAGCGCGAAGGTGGGCGAGATGTCGCCGGTCAGGCCGACGAACGCCTTCTCCTTGATCGTGCCGCGGTCGATCGCGACGTTGAGCGCCTGGCGGACGGCCACGTCGGTCTGCGGACCGGTGCAGCCGAGGTCCGCGTTGGAGCAGGTGTACAGCACCGTCGGGTCCTGCGGCGTGTTCAGCATGCTGATCACGCCGTTGGAGGTCACCGAGTCGGGGTTCGGCACGAACATCCCGGTCCAGTCGAGCTCGCCGGCGGTGAGCAGGTCCTGCGCCGACTGGTTCGCGTCGATGCCGATGTACTGCACCTTCTTGATCGCGGGCACGCCCTCGTCGCGGAACTCGTCGTTCGCGACGACGGTGTAAGAGGCATCCGTCACCTTGTCGACGACGTACGGACCGGTGCCGACCGGCTCCTCGTCGGTGAAGGTGGTGTAGTCGTCGACCTCCGACCAGATGTGCTCGGGCAGCATCCAGGTGGTCCCGAGGATCTGGAACTCGTTGGTGAACTGGGGCGTCTCGTAGGTGAGCACGACGGTCGTGTCGTCGGTCGCCTCGGCCGAGACGAGACCGTCGCGGTGGTTCGGCTCGTAGTTGAACGTGAACGCGGCGTCGTCGGCGGTGAAGTCCTCGCCGTCGTTCCACTTCACGCCGTCCTTGAGCTTCACCGTGATGACGGTGCCGTCCTCGTTGTACTCGAAGCTCTCGCCGAGCATCGGAGCAGGCGCCTCGTCGGCCGTCTTGTTGTAGAAGAACAGCGGCTCGTAGATCGGACCGAGTGCGGCGTGCAGCACGCTCGGCGAGAAGGGGTTGAAGTTGGCCTCGATGGGAGTCTGGCTGCCGGCCCAGACCCTGAGGGTGCGTCCTTCGGAATCACCGCTGTCGTCGCCGCCACCACCGGCGCAGCCCGACAGGCCGATGCCGAGGATAGCTGTCCCGGCTACGGCGATGAGCGCCGCTCGGCGCTTCGCGTTTCGAATCATCGTTGGTTCTTTCTCTCGTGCGGCATTGCAGGGAGGAGTGCGAGGGCACCCGGGCATTCATTAAGTACTGAGCCCTAACAAATGTTTGAACGTAAACCTAACAAACATTCCCGCCGCTCCGCATCCCTCCGAGCCCGTCGGCGCGTCACGTCTTCGCAACGGTTCACGCGAAGGTCGAGTCGCACGCGTCGGTTACGGTCCCGGTTTGGCTTCTGGTCGTCATGACACTATGATCGATTCCGACAGTTAGAGTCACTATGACCAGAACAGCTCCTGACACCCTCTCCCCCGCCGACGCGATCCGCGTGGCGGTGTCGACCGTGATCTTCACGCTGCGCCGCCTGCCCGGCAGCGACGCGGTCCAGGTCGTGCTCCCGCTCGTGCGCCGCACGCGCGATCCGCACGAGGGGCAGTGGGCGCTTCCGGGCGGCTGGCTCGACGCGACGGAGGGGCTCGCCGCTGCGGCGTCCCGCACCCTCGGCGAGACGACCGGACTCGCGCCGAGCTATCTCGAGCAGCTGTACGCGTTCGGCGCCGTCGATCGCTCCCCCACCCGCGTCGTCTCGATCGTGTACTGGGCGCTGCTGCGCGGGGACGAGATCACCGACAGCACCGTCGAGAACGTCTCGTGGTTCGACGCCGCGTCACTGCCCTCGCTCGCCTTCGATCACAACGAGATCGTCGAGTACGCGCTGTGGCGCCTGCGCAACAAGGTCGGCTACAGCCGCATCGCACACGGCCTCCTCGCCGACGAGTTCACGCTGGCGGATCTGCGAGAGGTGTACGAGGCCATCCTCGGCCGGCGGCTCGACCCGGCGAACTTCCGCCGACAGGTGGAGAACTCCGGCACCCTCATCCCCACCGACCGCTTCCGCACCGGCAGCCACCGCCCGGCGCGCCTGTACCGCTACAACCAGGATGTCGAGCTCGCCGACCGCGGCCCGCTCGACGCCCGCGACTGACCCCACCCGAACGGAGCGCCCGACATGCCTGCCGTCAGCATCACCCTCAATCCTCGACCCGAGCTCGATGCCTCCGTCGATCACGCGATCCAGGCGATCATCGCGGGCGCGTCGACCGGCGAGACCTGTAACACCGATCTCGCCGCCGGCCCGTGGGACTTCGACACGCGCCCCGGCTACGGTCCGGGCTCATCGATGGGCGACGTCATCCCCACGGGATCCCCGCGCCAGGGCGAGCTGCCCCGCGCGTACCGCGAGGCGTCCGAGCCGGAGCTCGCCGAACGCATCCGCATCGCCAAGGCCACCCTCGGCGACCGGGTCGTGGTGCTCGGCCACTTCTACCAGCGCGAAGAGGTCATCGTGCACGCCGACTACGTGGGCGACTCGTTCCAGCTCGCGAACGCGGCGCTGGAGCACCCGGATGCCGAGGCCATCGTGTTCTGCGGCGTCCACTTCATGGCCGAGACCGCGGATCTGCTGTCGCGCCCCGAGCAGGCCGTGATCCTGCCGAACCTCGCCGCCGGCTGCTCGATGGCCGACATGGCAGACATCGACCAGGTCGAGGACTGCTGGGAGCAGCTCGCCGAGGTGTACGGCGACATGGACGCCGTGGACGCGGACGGCCTCGTGCCCGTCATCCCGGTCACCTACATGAACTCCTCTGCCGCGATCAAGGGCTTCGTCGGCCGGCACGGCGGCATCGTCTGCACGTCGTCCAACGCGCGGACCGTGCTGGAGTGGGCGTTCCAGCGCGGCCGCCGCGTGCTCTTCTTCCCCGACCAGCACCTCGGCCGCAACACCGCGAAGGCGATGGGCGTGCCGCTCGAGCAGATGCCGATGTGGAATCCGCGCAAGCCGCTGGGCGGGGCATCCGTCGACGCCATCGAGGACGCTCGCGTCATCCTGTGGCACGGCTTCTGCTCGGTGCACCGCCGCTTCTCGGTCGAGCAGATCGAGAAGGCGCGGGCCGAGCACCCCGGCGTGCGGGTCATCGTGCACCCCGAGTGCCCGATGGACGTCGTGGACGCCGCCGACGAGTCCGGTTCGACCGACTACATCCGCAAGGCGATCGAAGCGGCCACCGAGCCCAGCGTGTTCGCGATCGGCACCGAGGTGAACCTCGTGCAGCGCCTCGCTGCCGAGCACCCGCAGCACGAGATCTTCTGCCTCGACCCGGTGGTGTGCCCGTGCTCGACGATGTATCGCATCCACCCGGGGTACCTCGCGTGGGTGCTCGAGGGGCTCGTCGACGGCGAGGTGCGCAACCGCATCACCGTGCCGCAGGACGTCGCCGACCCGGCGCGCCTGGCACTGGAGCGGATGCTGGCGGCCAAGCCCCCGGCAGCGCCCGCGGCTGCCTGGGAGAACGCGTCATGACCGTGCCCGCTGCAGAGCCCCGCGCGATCGTCGTCGGCTCGGGGATCGCCGGACTGCTGACCGCGCTGCACGCCGTCGCGCACGGCTGCCGCGTGACGCTCGTCACCAAGGACGTGCTCGAGCACGCGAACACCCGCTACGCACAGGGCGGGATCGCCGGCGTCATGTTCGACGACGACCGGGTCGAGGACCACGTGCGCGACACGCTCGTGGCGGGCGCCGGGCTCAGCGATGCTGACGCCGTGCGGGTGCTCGTCGACGAGGGCCCGGCCCGCATCCGCGAGCTCATCGCGCTCGGCGTCGCGTTCGACCGCGACGCCGCCGGCGGGTTCGTGAAGGGCCTCGAGGCCGCCCACTCGTATCCGCGCATCCTGCACGCGGGCGGCGACGCGACCGGCACGGCGATCGAGAAGGCGCTGGTCGCCGGGCTGCGCGCGAGCGACGTGACCGTGGTCGAGCACGCCTTCCTGGTGGGCCTCGTGCTCGACGACGTCGCCGCGCCCGCCGCGGGCGCTCGACGGGTCGCCGGGGTGGAGCTGCTCATCGGTGAGACGGATGCCGCCCCCGGCCGCCGCGAGACGCTCCACGCGGACGCGGTCGTGCTGGCGACGGGCGGCGCCGGCGAGCTGTACGCGCACTCGACCAATCCCGAGGTGGCGACGGGCGACGGCATCGCCGCGGCGATCCGCGCGGGAGCCGAGGTCGCCGACCTCGAGTTCTTCCAGTTCCATCCGACGGTTCTGGCCGTGGGCGAGTCGTTCCTGGTGTCGGAGGCCGTGCGCGGCGAGGGTGCGACGCTGGTCGACGAGCACGGGCGCCGGTTCATCTTCGATGCCCACCCCGACGGCGAGCTCGCGCCTCGCGACGTCGTCGCCCGGGCGATCGCAGGGCAGATGGAGGCGCAGGGCGGACGCCCGGTGCTCCTCGACGCGACGCACATCCACTCCTCGGACGCCGACGAGCGCGCGGCGTTCCTCGCACGGCGCTTCCCGACGATCGATCGCGCCGTGCGCGAGCGGGGTCTCGACTGGGCGCGCGAGCCGATCCCGGTGACGCCGGCCGCCCACTATCTGATGGGCGGCATCGCCAGCGACCTGTTCGGCCGCACGTCCCTGCCGGGTCTCTACGCCGTGGGCGAGGTCGCCCGCACCGGCGTGCACGGGGCGAACCGCCTCGCGTCGAACTCGCTGCTCGAGGGCGCGGTGTTCGGCGCGCGTGCCGGCGACGTGATCGCCGCCGACGCGGCGTCCGCGACGTGGAGCGGCCCGAGGCGTGTCGTCTCGTCGCCGCGCTCCTCGCTCGACGACGGGGACGCCACCCCGTTCGACGCGCGCAGCGAGACCATCGGCGCTCGCCCTGCCGCGGCGCCGTTCACGCGGCGAGCGCTGCAGCAGCTCATGTGGGAGCACGCCGGCCTCGTGCGCGACGAGGAGGGACTCGGGGACGCGGCATCCCTCATCGCCCACTGGCGCGAGCAACTGCGCACCCCGGTCACCGAGCACGACTTCGAGGACGAGAACCTGCTGCTCCTCGCCGCGCAGGTCGTCGCCGCGGCCCGCGCCCGCCGGGAGTCCGTCGGCGCCCACTTCCGCTCCGACGACCCTGCGGCCGCAACTCCGCGGGATCCGCACGCGGCCTCGGTCACGGGGGCTCCCGTCACGTCGGTCGCCGCGCTTCGCAGGATTTCGGCACTTCCGGTCGCCGAGGAGGCGGTCGCATGCTGACCCGGGCGATCATCGACCGCACGGTCGCGGCCGCGCTCGAAGAGGACGCGCCGTGGGGCGACCTCACGAGCGAGGCGCTCATCCCCGAGAACGCGGTCGCCCGCGCCGACCTGGTGGCGCGGGAACGCGGCGTGTTCTCGGGGGGCGAGGTGTTCGAGGCCGCGTTCCGCCTGACCGATCCCGCCATCGACGTCCAGCTCGTCGTCGAGGACGGCGAGTGGTTCGAGCCGGGCGCGGTGCTCGCGGTCGTGACCGGACCCGCCCGCGGAGTGCTCACGGCCGAGCGCATCGGGCTCAACTTCGTCCAGCGGATGTCGGGCATCGCGACGCTCACCGGCACCTACGTCGGCGAGGTGGCCCACACCGGCGCCCGCATCGCAGACACGCGCAAGACGACACCGGGCCTGCGCGCCTTCGAGCGCAAGGCCGTGCGCGACGGCGGCGGTCGCAACCACCGTCACTCGCTGTCGGACGCCGTCATGGCGAAGGACAACCACCTGGCGGTGCTGGCCCAGAAGGGCGTCTCGCCGACGGCGGCGCTGCTCGCCGCGAAGGACCTCCTCCCCCACACCACGCACATCGAGGTCGAGGTCGACCGGCTCGAGCAGATCGAGCCCGTGCTCGCCGCTGGGATCGGCACGATCATGCTCGACAACTTCTCGCTGGACGACCTGCGCGCCGGCGTCGCCCAGGTCGCGGGTCGCGCGACGGTCGAAGCGTCGGGCGGCGTGTCGCTCGAGACGGTGCGCGCCATCGCCGAGACGGGCGTCGACGTGATCTCGGTCGGCGCCCTGACCCACTCCGCCCGCGCGCTCGATCTGGGGCTCGACGTGCGGATCGACGCCTCCTGAACCACGAGACCGGCACCCGATGAGCATGCTCTACCTCGACAACGCGGCCACGACCCCGGTGCGCCCGGAGGTGCTCGAGGCGATGATGCCCTATCTCACCCGCTGGTACGGCAACCCGTCGAGCCACCACACCGTGGGCGAGGCGGCCGCCGATGCGCTGGCCGACGCCCGCGCGCGCGTCGCCCGGGTGCTCGGACTCCGCGCCGGCGACGTCGTGTTCACCTCCGGCGGCACCGAGGCCAACAACCTCGCGATCAAGGGCATCTCCATCGCGGCCGCCCTGCGCCGCGACGGTGCGGCGGGCGCCGTGCGCCGCGCGCACGTGGTCACGACGCCGATCGAGCACGAGTCGGTGCTCGAGTCGGTCGCGTACCTCGAGAGGGTGCACGGCTTCGCGGCGACGTACACGCCCGTCGACGAGCACGGCCGGGTGTCGGCGGATGCTCTGGCGCGGAGCCTGCGCGACGACACGGTTCTCGTGAGCCTCGGGTACGCCAACAACGAGGTCGGGACGGTCCAGGATGCCGCGGGCCTCGCGGCCGCCCTCCGCGAGCGACGGGTGCCGCTGCACCTCGACGCCGTGCAGGCGGCCGGATGGCTGACGCTGTCGGCGGCGGAGCTCGGCTACGACGCGATATCCCTCGCCGGCCACAAGCTCGGCGCGCCGAAGGGCACCGGGGTGCTCGGCATCCGCGGCCGGATCCCGCTCGAGCCGCTGCTGCACGGCGGCGGCCAGGAGCGCGGCCGGCGCAGTGGCACGGAGGACGTCGCCGGCGCTGTCGGGTTCGCCGCCGCGCTGGAGCTCGCCGAAGCGGAGCGCGTCGAGGCATCGGCCCGCGTCGGCGCGATCCGCGACCGCTTCATCGCACGCGTGCTCGAGCTCGTGCCGTCCGCGCGGCTTACCGGCGACCCCGTGCACCGGCTCGCCGGCACCGCGAGCTTCACCTTCGCCGGCACCAGCGGAGAGGCCGTCCTGCTCGAGCTGGAGCGGCGGGGCGTCGTCTCGTCCAGCGGTTCCGCGTGCGCGGCGGGCAGCGACGAGCCGTCGCACGTGCTCCTCGCGATGGGCATCGCGCCCGAGCTCGCGCAGACCGCCGTGCGGTTCACGTTCCCCCGCTGGCTGAACGCACCGCTGGACGCCGTCGCCGACGCGGTCGAGGCATCCGTCGCCGCGGTGGCCGGCCCGTGACCTGGTCGCCCGCGAGGCTGGTTCGACGGCCTCCGAGCCGGCCTGAGAGAGGAGATGCCTGGAGTTGCGCCACCGACCCAGCAGACACCATCCCTCACACCCCATTGAACTTCCGGTTCACACACACGATGCAGGCTGGGTGAACCGGAAGTTCAATGGCGAAATGCAGAGGGTCCGACGGCCCTCGAACCGCCGCATCCCTCCGCACCCCGCGGCGCGAATGCCCGCACGACGGGTCCCGGTGCCCCCGGGCGACCGTAGGATCAGGACGTGACCCCCGCCGTGACCGTGATCGTGCCCGGCTACGACGTGGCGGCCTACGCCGGCGAGGCGCTGGACTCGCTGCGTGCCCAGACGCGGACCGACTGGACGGCGATCCTCGTCGACGACGCGTCGACCGATGAGACCGGCGCCCTGTTCGACGCCGCGGCCGCGGACGACGACCGGTTCCGCGTGGTGCACCACCCGGCGCAGCGCGGCCTCGGCGCCGCGCGCAACAGCGGGCTCGAGCTGGTGCGCACGCCGTTCGTCGGCTTCCTCGACGCCGACGACCGCCTGACGCCTCGTGCGCTCGAGCGGCTCGTCGGCACCCTCACCGCCAGCGGCAGCGACTTCGCGCTCGGTGCGTACGTGCGGCTGCGCCCCGACACCGCGGGGTCCTACACCGCCGGCATCGTGCAGCCGTGGGTCGCGGCCGCCACCGACCCGACGCGTCTCGGGACGACGCTCGACGAGCACCCCGAGGCATCCGGCAACATCGTGGCGTGGTCGAAGGTGAGCCGCACCGACCTCTGGCACCGCACCGGGCTGCGGTTCCCCGTCGGCAAGGCCTACGAGGACCAGGTCGTCGCGCAGCAGATGTACACGCGTGCGCGCGCCTTCGACGTCATCCCCGACGTCGTCGTCGAGTGGCGCGAGCGGGCGGACGGCTCGTCCATCACGCAGCACAAGGGCGAGCTGCCGGTGCTCCGCGACTACCTCGACGCACTGACGGGTGGCATCGCGGTGCTGGATGCCGCCGGCCAGACGCGGGCGGCGGCATCCCGTGTGCGGCTCATTCTCACGATGGATCTGCCGCCCCTCGTCGACCTGGCGCGCGACCACGTCGACGACGCCTATCGGCGCGACCTCGGCGCCTTCGCGCGCGCGCTCTGGGCGCGCACGGACGGTGCGGAACTGCCGCAACCGGCCGCGACCGCCGTCGCCGCAGCCCGTCTGTGGTGACCTCGGCCTGAGGACCCGGCCTCAGTCCTCCGGCCAGTCCGCGTCGCGGATGACGGCCCGGCCGGACGCGAGCACCTCGTCGGGCGTGACCACGGCGAGGTCCGGAGCGATGTCGGCCCGGCGGTCGGGGTGGTCCGCCGGCGGCTCGGCGTCCTCCGCCTCGAGGATCTTGGTCGTCGCGAGCTGTTGCGCCGCGAGTTCGGTGTAGAGCCCGCCGGCGGCGAGCAGCGACGCATGCGTGCCCGACTCGACGATGCGCCCCGCCTCGACCACGTGGATCACGTCGGCGGCGATCACCGTCGACAGCCTGTGGGCGATCGACAGCGTGGTGCGGCCGCGGGCCGCGGCGTCGAGCGCCTCCTGCACGACGCGCTCCGACACGGTGTCGAGCGCCGACGTGGCCTCGTCGAGGAGCAGCACGGGCGGATCCTTCAGCAGCACGCGCGCGATGGCGATGCGCTGCTTCTCGCCGCCCGACAGCCGGTAGCCGCGCTCGCCGACGACCGTGTCGTAGCCGTTCTCGAATCGCTCGATGACGTGATGGATGTTGGCCGCGCGGCAGGCCGCCTCGAGCTCGGCATCCGTCGCGTCCGGCTTCGCGTAGCGGAGGTTCTCGCGGATGGTGGCATGGAACAGGTAGGTCTCCTGCGACACGATGCCCACATTGTCGACGATCGACTCCTGCTGGAGGCGGCGCACGTCCTCTCCGGCGAAGAGCACGGACCCGCCGGATGCCTCGTACAGGCGCGGCGTCAGATAGAGCACGGTCGTCTTGCCGGCGCCCGACGGGCCCACGAAGGCGACGTGCTGGCCGGGCTCCGCCACGAAGGAGACGCCGCGCAGCGTCGCGCGGCTGTCGGCGGCGGCATCCGGGTAGCGGAACACGACGTCGCGGAACTCGATGCGGCCGAGCGGGCCCGGCGCGTCCGCGACGTCGATGGCGTCGGGATCGTCGCGGATCGCCGGCACCAGGTCGAGGTACTCGAAGATGCGCGCGAACAGCGCCGACGAGGTCTGCAGGTCGAGCGAGACGCGCATCAGGCCCATGAGCGGCATGAGCAGCCGCGCCTGCACGGTGGTGAACGCGACGATCGTGCCGGCGGTGATGGCATCGCTGCCGCCGCCGATCAGATACCCCGAGACGAGGTAGATGATCGCGGGGACGCTCGCCATGATGACCTGCACGACCGCGAAGAAGCCCTGGCCGCTCATCGCGCGCCGCACCTGCAGGCGCACCTGGTTGAGGTTCTCGTCGGCGTAGCGCGTCGCCTCGGTGCGCTGCCGGTTGAACGACTTCGACAGCAGGATGCCCGAGACGCTCAGGGTCTCCTGCGTGATCGCCGTCAGCTCCGACAGCGACTCCTGCGTCTCGCCGGCGATGCGCGCCCGCACCTGGCCGACGCGGCGCTGCACGAGCACCAGGAAGGGCATGAGGACGACGGCGATGATGGTCAGCCGCCAGTCGATGAGGATCATGGCGACGAGCGAGGCGACGACCGTGACGGTGTTGCCGAGGATGCTCGTCACGGTGTTCGTCAGCACGCCGGAGACGCCGCCCACGTCGTTCTGCAGGCGCGACTGGATGACGCCGGTCTTGGTGCGGGTGAAGAAGCCGAGCTCCATCGACTGCAGGTGGTCGAACAGCGTCACGCGCAGATCGCCCGTAACGCGGTTGCCGACGGTGGACGTGAGCCAGGTCTGGACCACCCCGAGCCCCGCCGAGAGCAGGAACAGCGCGATCATGGCGACCACGAGCTTCCACAGCAGCCCGAGGTCGGGCGCCGATCCGTCCAGCGGGAACAGCGCGTCGTCGAACACCCGCTGCACCAGCAGCGGCGGGATGACGGCGATGCCCGCCCCCGCGACGACCAGGAAGCCGGTGATCACGATCGACCACTTGTACGGCCGGAAGAGCCCGACGACCCGCTTGCCCAGATCGGGGATCTCCGGCGCCTCGGCGTTCGCCCGCCGCTGCGCGTCGGTGTCGACCGGCCGGAAGCCGGGGTGCCCGCCCCCGCCTCCGCCCCCACCGCCGCGCATGCTCACATGGCCAGCCTAATGAGCGCCGCCGACGCTAGGCTCGTGCCATGACCTCGACTCCCGACGCCCCCGAACACGACGGCAGCGACCTCGCCGAGCTGCGCGAGGAGATCGACGCCCTCAAGGCCATCCCGCACGAGGAGATCGTCAACCCGCTCCCGAAGAACCTCGAGGACCGCGAACCCGAGGCCGAGCCGACCGACGCGATCGGCTCGGAGCGGTGGGACGACACGGAGCCGCGGCGCTCCGGCAGCTGATCCGAACGGTCGCCCCGACGCCGGCTGACGTTCCCTGAATCGGGAATGGGATGTCGGAACCTGAGGTTATGGTGAGAGCTTGCCATCCTCGGGTGGCACTTCGCTGTCCATCCGAGCCTCGAGGAGACGACCTATGGCCGCCATCGATACGACCCCCGGAACGGGCAGCATCTCCGCTGTCCCCCGCGCCACCGCGCCGGGCGCCACACCCAAGCTCGGTCCCCGTGAGAGCCGCGTCATCTGGCTGCTCCTCGCCGCCGCATTCGTCGCGATCCTCAACGAGACCACGATGGGCGTCGCGATCCCGCACCTCATCACCGACCTCGGCATCACGGCGCTGGCCGCTCAGTGGCTGACGACCGCCTTCATGCTGACCATGGCCGTGGTCATCCCGATCACCGGCTTCCTGCTGCGCCGATTCACCACGCGAACGATGTTCGTCGCCGCGATGGGGCTGTTCTCGACGGGAACGCTCCTCGCGTTCCTGTCGCCGGGCTTCCCGATGCTGCTCGTCGCGCGCGTCGTGCAGGCGTCGGGCACCGCCATCATGATGCCGCTGCTCATGACGACCCTCATGACCGTCGTGCCGGCGGCCATCCGCGGCCGCATGATGGGCCGCGTCAGCATCGTGATCTCGCTCGCTCCGGCGATCGGCCCGACCCTCGCGGGCGCCATCCTCAACAACTTCGAGTGGCGCTGGATCTTCGGCATCGTGCTGCCCATCGCGATCGTCGCCCTCGTCGTCGGTGCGCGCTGGATCCACAACCTCGGCGAGACGACGCACGCTCGCATCGACATCCTCTCGGTCATCCTCTCGGCGCTCGGCTTCGGTGGCCTGGTCTTCGGTCTCAGCCAGCTGGGCGCCGGTGGTCACGGCACTGGAGCGGATGCCGCGGCCGCGAGCGCCGCCTCGACCACGACGCTCGTCGTGTCGCTGTCGGTGGGCGTCGTCGCGCTGGGCCTGTTCGGCTGGCGCCAGCTCGTGCTGCAGCGCAAGGACGACGCGCTGCTCGACCTGCGCGTGTTCCGCAGCGCGAACTTCTCGCTGTCGATCGGCCAGATGGCGATCATGTCGATGGCGTTCTTCGGCGCCATCACCGTGGTTCCGCTCTACGTCCAGGACGTGTTGCAGGTCGACCCGCTCACCACGGGCCTCGTGGTGCTGCCGGGAGCGATCGCGATGGGTCTCGCCGGCCCGTTCATCGGTCGCATCTACGACCGCTGGGGCACGACGGTGCTGCTGGTGCCCGGCGCCGTGATCACGAGCGCGATGCTGTGGTTCTACACGAGCTTCGGCTCCGCGACGCCGGTGTGGCTGGTCGCGGTGGCGCAGACGGTGCTGTCGATCGGCCTGGCGCTGTCGTTCACGCCGCTCTTCACGGCGTCGCTCGCGTCGCTGCAGCCGAAGTTCTACTCGTACGGCTCGGCGGTCGTCGGCACCGTGCAGCAGGTCGCGGGTGCCGCCGGCATCGCGCTGATGTTCGGCGTGATGGCCGCAGCGACCGCCGGCGCGACATCGTCGGGTGCCGATGAGATCGCCGCGGGCGCGGCCGGAACGCACGCCGCGTTCCTCACCGCCGCGTTCCTGTCGCTGCCGCTGCTCGTCGGCGCATTCCTCATCCGCAAGCCGGCCGACCAGCCGATGGGCGCGCCCATGGGGCACTGATCGCGCAGCCGCGCCGTTCCCGGTATCAGGCGGACGCCCCACCCCTCGACAGGGGGTGGGGCGTCCGCCATTCTGGTTGCGCCCGAATCCGACGGGAAGGCCCGACAATGATCGTCAGCACTCCAGACCTCGACGGCGCCGCCGGCCATGTCGCCGACATGTACGACAGCGACCTGAGCGGCGACGGCTTCGTCTTCGCATACACCCGGGCGATGGCGGTGAACCCCGAGGCGCACCAGGCCTTCGAGACCCTGATACGGGCGATCGTGCCGTCGATCGGCCTGCGCACCTACGAACTCGCTACGCTCGGCGCGGCGCGCGCGATCGGCTCGGAGCACTGCCTCCTCGCGCACGGGCGCAGGAGTCTGCGTGCCGGCCTGTTCGACGAGGACCAGCTGGCGCAGCTCGCGCGCGACGGCGTCGGGGCCGACCTCGACGAGCGAGACCGTGCCGTGGTCGCCTACTCCGAGAAGCTGTCGACGGATGCCGCGGCCATGACAGACGCCGACTCCGGCCGCCTGCGCGAGGTGGGGTTCACGGACCGCGAGATCGTCGACATCACTCTCGCCGCGGCCGCGCGCAACTTCTTCAGCCGGGCGCTGCTTGCTCTGGCCGTTCCGGTCGACGACGTGCCGGGGCTCACCTCGGAGCTCATCGCGGCGTTGCGATCACCGGGCGACGCTGCGCGCGTCAGTGGTGGATGACCGCCTTCAGCAGGATGAGCACTCCGCCGAACGCGGCGGTGACCACGGCGCTGACGATGCGCGGCAGCCAGTGTGTGCTCCAGCGCGCCACGGCGATCCACCCCAGTGCTCCGAGGAGCACGGTGTTGACGATGAGCGCCACCCAGAGGGCGAGGCTGTCGTCGATCACCCGTGTCGCTCCGAGGAGCAGGATGATGAGCGGAGGCACCGCGGCGAGGAGCATGCCGCCCGATTGATGGGCAGAGGCGCGAAGGCTTGCGCGCAGCCCGGCCTTCCCGTCCGTGGCGGCCAGGCGACCGAGCGTGCCGGCGAAGACGTGGGCGGCGAAGAACACGACCACCGTGACACCGACGGTGATCAGGGCGTCGACGGCCGTGCCGGTCGAGGATCCGCTGACGACGATCATGCCCGAGACCAGGATCAGTCCGTAGATCGCCTCCTCCGACATGAGGATGCGACCCACGCGCGGCGTGATCTGGAGCTGTTCGTCGGTCATCGACGGCGCGTCGCGGTGTTCGGGAGCGTCAGGTCAGTCGATGCTGCAGCTGCCGCCGCCGCAGCACGAGCCCGCGGAGTCGACGACGGTGAGGAGGTTCTTGTCGTCGGGAACCGGCGCGAGCGTGACAGGGGCCGGCTGCTGCGAAGTCGTCATGCCGTCCATGCTACCCAGGTCCGCGGACCACGAGGGCGCTCCGCGGCGCGATGTCAGAGCGGCGCTCCGCCGTTCTGACAGGTGGGGCAGTACTGCGCGGCCGTGCCGGAGAACGTGAGATCGAGGATCGTGTCGCCGCAGACCGGGCATGCTTCACCGCTGCGCCCGTGCACGCGCATGGCGGCGACCTTCTGCGCCTTCAACTGGTCGATCGGCACTCCGCTCCGAGCGGCGATGGCGTCTCGGACCGTCGTCACCGTCGCCTCGAACAGGCGATCGGTCGCCGCCGCGTCGAGGGCCGCGGCGTGCGTCACCGGCGACTGGCGGGCGACATGGAGGATCTCGTCGGAGTAGGCATTGCCGATGCCCGCGAGCGACTCCTGCTCTTGGAGGATGGCCTTGACCTGCTTCCGGCGCCCGCCGAGTGCAGCGTCGAACTGGGCGCGGGTGAAGGCGGGGTCAGCCGGATCGGGGCCGAGCTTCGCGATCGCGGGGACCTCGTCGGCGCGGTCGACAACGAACAGGCCGAGTGACACCCAGGATCCGGCATCCGTCACCTGCAGCGAGACGTCGCCCGACAGATCGAGCGTGGCGAGGGCCGGCGGCGCCTCGGCCGGCAGGTCGGCGCCCTCTGAGTCTGTGCGGAGCCAGCGCATCCACCCGTGACGGCCGAGCGACACCACGAGACTCTTCTCCTCGAGGAGGAGTTCGACATGCTTGCCATGACGCACCGCACCGGTGATGCTGCGTCCGGCGATGCCGGCGGGCGGCGCGTTGCGCGTCTTGACCGTGCGGAACTCCAGCACATCGACGGCGCGGATCTCACGACCGGATGCCTCGTCGGCGAGGAACCGCGCGAGAGCCTCGACCTCTGGCGACTCAGGCATGGCCCCATCCTGCCACCGGCCGCCGACACGACGATGGCCTCACGCGTGCGCGGGCGGGCGGTGCGGGATCGGATCGGGCTTGAGCGCGCCGAGACTGCGGCACTGCTCCAGCATCTGCACGGCGGCGAGGAAGAGCATCTCCAGCGACGCGAACCGGGCGGTGCCGCAGCCGACCGACACCCAGACGGCTTCGTAGATGCCGTCGTCGCGCAGCTCCACATATGCGACCAGGCTGGACGGATCGCCGCGGTCGATCGCCTGGTCGCGCAGCCGCCACGCGCGATCGGCGAGAGGGGTCAGCACGAGCTGGTGGACGTCGTCGCGCATGTTCGCCTCTGCGCTCTCACTCATGCCTGTCCGCCGGCATGGGTCCCCACCAGGGGTGCTCGAGCCAGGGGCGCTCACGGCGCCGCTCGGCGGCGTCGCCGCGCGCCGAGCGCTCGCTCGGCCCGGTTGCGCGGGACGACTCCGGCGCCGATGGCTCGTCCGGCGTCGGCCTCTGCACGACGTCCTCGTCGGCGATGGGTTCCGGCATCGTCATCCTCCTGCGCTCTGAGGATGCGGCCTCGCGGCATCCAGGGCAAAGGGGTTGACAGCGGACCTGCGAGCCGTCCGCGTGCCCTTTCCGAAGGCAGTCCGACGAGGCGAACGCGGTCAGGCGGCGGGCTGCGCCACCTCCGGTCGTTCCCGCGGCTGCGGGGGCGGGCCCTCGCCCGACGCCCCGAGCAGACGGACGTCCGCGAGGTCGAGGACGAGTCCGCCGTTGGAACTGGCGGCGGCCGCCAGGCTCGCGAGGAGAGCGTGATCGATCGCCGGTTCTTCGATCGTCTCGAACACGAAGCGCAGCGGGATGGACGGCTCCAGCCACACTGACGAACGGCCACTGCCGTCGGGGTGTCGCCAGGTCAGCATGAAGCTCTCGTTGCGGCGCAGCTTGGTAGCGACGACGAGTTTGACGTGTGCGAGGAGATGCTCCGGCATGTGGACCGGATCGCCCTCGGCACCGTAGATCAGTTCAGCCATGGTGCTGTTCCTTCCGAAGGCCTGCGCTCCATAATAGTTCGTCATCGAACTATTCGACGATGAGAGTTCTGCCATCGAGTGTTTCATTCACGTGAATTTCATGGTGCAATAGGTTCCCTGCGCCGCGGTGACGCACAGGGCAGAGAGGGGCCAGGTCGTGGTAGATCACACGGGGGCATCCGCATCGACGGAGGGCAGCCGACCTGATGTCGCCGGCATCCTCGAGCATCTCCGTCTTGCCGAGGCGAAGCTCAATCGCCAGCGCGAACAGCAGAGCGGGATGACCGAGACCGATCGCGCCGCGATGCGGTATCTGCTTGAGCGCCGAGATTCCGAAGAGGTCACGCCCGGAAGGATCGCGCGCGCGCTGCATCTGTCGCCCGCCTCCGGGACTGCTCTCATCGATCGCCTGGTGGCCCGCGGACTCGTGGTCGTGCACGGTCACCCTCATGACCGCCGCAAGAAGCTCGTGCGGCCGCTCGACAGTGACATCGACCTCGACCACCTGGATCCGCTCACGATGCGGCTGCGCTCGATCGCTGCGAAACTCACATCCGGCGACGCGCGGATCGTCGCGACGTTCCTCGAGGACGTGCTCGCATCCGTCACGCACGCGACCGCGCCCTCGCACTGATCGCCCGGCCGCCGATACCTGTCGGCCCCGCACAAGGCATCGAGGGCTTCGCCGCGAGGGATGCCGAGATTCGACCGTAGGCTGAGGCCGATGCGCGACTTCGTCAGAGGGGTGGCCCTCCTGGGCCGTGGCTTCGCCACGTGGCGGCGCCGTCCCGGCCTCATGATGCTGGGGCTGTTGCCCGCCGCGATCGTCGGCGCCCTGTTCCTGGCGGGCCTGATCGCACTCAGCGCCTCGCTGCCCGGGCTCACGGACGCCATGACGCCCTTCGCCGACGGCTGGCCCAGCCTGTGGGCGACGGTCTTCCGCATCGCCGTCGGCACGGCGCTTCTCGGGGCGGCGCTCGTGCTGGTCGTCGTCACGTTCACCGCCGTCACGCTGCTCGTCGGCGACCCGTTCTACGAGCGCATCTGGAGGGCCGTGGAGACGGATGCCGGAGCCGCCCCTCCCGATGCCCGCTACGGATTCTGGCGCTCGGTCGCCGACGGGCTGTCGCTCATCGGCCGCGGGCTGGGGGTCGCCCTCCTCGCCGCGCTCATCGGGCTCGTGCCGGTGGTGGGCGGCGCGCTGAGCGCCGTGTTCGGCGTGACCCTCACCGGTTGGCTGGTGGCCGACGAGCTGACGTCACGGGCTTTCACGGCGCGGGGCATGGCCCGGCCTGCGCGGCGGCAGCTGATGCGCCGCCACCGCGCTCGCGTGCTGGGCTTCGGCGTCGCCACGCAGCTCACGTTCCTGGTGCCGCTCGGCGCCGTGGCCACGATGCCCGCCGCCGTGGCAGGTGCGGCGCTGCTGGCGCGATCGATGCTCGACCCGAGCCCCTCGCAGGCGGCGGCGCGCGGCTCGGACAACGAGCTCGGCATCCGTCCCGCCTGATCGCGGATCGAAGGCCACCGCGAGATCGCGCGCATCCACAGTCGCCACCCATCTGCGCGGTGCTAGCTTGGCTGCGCACGACGAGTGGAGGACCACGTGGGCGACGACCCTGATCTCGGGCTCGTGCTCGGCGGCGGCGGCGCTTTCGGCGCCGCGCACGTGGGCGTCCTGCAGGTCCTGGCCGAGCGAGGCATCCAGCCGGGGATCGTCACGGGAACCAGCTCGGGCGCCCTGGTCGGCGCCGCCTACGGCGCCGGCGTCGAGCTGGACGCCCTCGACCGCGCCACACGGGGATTCCGCTGGGGCGCGATCGCACGCTGGTCGCTGGCTCCGCGGTGGGGCCTGCTCGACACGACCGCCATCGTCGACGCCGTCTCGCGGACACTCGGCACGGACCCCCTCATCGAGAATCTGCCGCGTCGCTTCGCGGCGTTCGCCACCGACCTCCGCACCCGGCGCGGCGTGATCCTCGACAGTGGTCCGCTGAGCCTCGCGCTGCGGGCGACGGTCGCCGTCCCGGGCCTGCTCCCGCCGGTACGTCGGGGCCGCGAGCTGCTGGCCGACGGCGGGATGATCGACAACGTGCCGGTCGCGGCCGCCCGCGCGCTCGGCGCGTCCCGCGTCATCGTGGTGCGACTGCACGCGAAGTGGGAGAACGTGCGAATGATGCGCACCGTCACCCGCACGACGGAACTCGTCGAGGACCCGTCGGTCGTGCTCGTCCAGCCCGAGATGGAAGGCATGGCGCAGTGGACGATGTCCGACGTGCCGCGCCTCATCGCCGAGGGGCGCCGTGCCGCGACATCGGCGCTGGATGACGCGCAGTGGGGCCGCCCGAGCGTCGCGGCGTCAGAAGACGGGCGGCCGAAGAGCGGCTGAGAGCGAGAGGGCGCTGCGGCGGAGTCGCTCACATCCGCGCATAGCGGGCACGCGCGAAGCAGAACAGGCCGTAGATGATCAGCCCCGCCGCAACCACCCAGAGGATCAGCGGCCCGAACGGCAGCTCGGCAAGCGTATGGAGGGCGCCATCCAGTCCCCCGGCCTTCTCCGGGTCGTGAGTGAATGCCGCCACGACGAAGAGCGCTCCGGTGACGGCGACCGCGACGCCCTTCGCGACATAACCCACGACGCCGAACGTCACGACCCCCGTGCGGACGGCACCGGCCGGAAGATCCAGGTTCTTCTCGAAGGCCTGGGTGAACCCGCGGACGACGAAGGCGATGCCGATGGCGAGCACGATGAGTCCGATCAGCACGAGCAGGATCAGGCCGCCGGTACTGGCTATCAGCTGCGCGCTGAGGCTCTGCGACGACTGCGAGGAGTCGGACTGGCCGCCCAGCGCGTACACGAGCGCAGTGAAGGCGATCGCGAGGTAGACCACCGCGGTGCCGGCGAACTTCACCCGATGACCCCACTTCTTCTTGGCGTCGGCGTCCCGCGCAAGAAAGGCCTCCGCGATCTGCCACGCGGCGAGCGCCACGAGCCCGACCACGATCGCCCAGAGGAGCACCGTGCCGGCAGGAGAATCCCGGATCGTCTCCATCGCCCCACCCTGGTCCGCCTCGCCCCCGCCGCCCATCGCGACCGAGATCGCGATGACGCCGATCACGATGTGCAGCACGCCGAGCACGAAGTAGCCGATGCGGGCGATCGTGCGGAAGACGGGTGATTCCGTCGCGGTGCGCGCCGCGTTCTTGGCAGTGGTCATGGCCGAAGCGTATCCAGGTGCCGGCACCCGACGGAGGGGGTTGCAATCGGGCGGGATCCAGGCATCACACCGCCACGCGCGACGCCGACGTCGCCCGCCGGATCCGGTAGGCCTGGACGGCACTCCACACCAGCGTCGCCACAGCGACGCCCTCCAGCATTCCGGCGATGACGTCGCTCAGCCAGTGCGCGTGCAGATAGGTCCGGCTCCACATCATGTAGAGCACCCAGAACGCGCCGAGGAGCCATACGTACCAGCGCCGCAGCAGCAGCCCGAGGGTGACCGCCATCGTCGTCGCGACGGCGGTATGACCGGAGGGGAACGACGTGGCGACGCTCTCGGCGAGCGAGTCCGCGGGCCTCACGCGCGCGATGACGGCGGCCATGGGCGCGCCGATCGCGACGACCACGAGGATGGCGCTCGCGAGCGTCACGGCATCCCATCGTCTTCTCTGCCACACGAAGATCGCCACGAGGAGGATGCCGATCACGATGACTCCGATCGTGCCGCCGACGACGGCGGGCACCCATGCCGCGATGATGCCGACCTCACCGAGGGTCGCCAGCATGACGTCGTGCCACCACAGGTCGGCCGGGAGCGGTTCGTGCCCCCCGAGCGCCACGACGAAGCGCAGCACCACGAAGGCGACCGTCGCGACCACCCCCACGACGAGGACGACGGCCCGGTGGGGTTCCGGGTGCGGAAGACGCTCGACGGACGTGGACGCGTATGGCGCCGCCGTCCCCTGACCCTCGTCGTCGCTCACCTGCCCATTGTCGGTGCGTCAGGCGACTTCGCCGTCGCTCTTGCCCCTGGGCCCCGGCCGGTGTAGCGCGGGGACCGCCCATTGACGCCGATCACCTCCACTGCTCTGATGAGCGCATGGAGGAGATCGTCGACGTCGACTACCTGGTGGTCGGCGCGGGAGCGATGGGAATGGCGTTCGTGGATGCCCTCACCGCCCACGCCGACGTCTCGGTGGCGATCGTCGACCGTCGCCACGGCGCGGGCGGCCACTGGCTCGATGCCTACGGGTTCGTGCGGCTGCATCAGGCCTCGGCCTTCTACGGGGTCGCATCGACACTGCTGGGCGGCGGACGTGTGCAGTCCGATGGCCCCGAGCGCGGGCTGCACGAACGAGCGCGCGCAGCCGAGGTCACGGAGTACTACGCCCGCGTCCTGACCCGTCTCACGGGGACCGGGCAGGTCGTGTTCCACGGGCGCTCCGAGTACCTGGGAGAGCGCAGGTTCGCATCGCTGCTGAGCGGACGGCGATTCCGCGCGCCCCGGGCTCGGGTGGTGGATGCCGCGTACCTGTCGCCCGACATCCCCTTCCTCACGCCCCCGCCGTTCGCCGTCGCGGATGGCGCCCACGTCATCGCCGTGAACGACCTGGTCCGGATCTCGCATGCCCCCGAGCGCTACGTCATCGTCGGGGCGGGCAAGACCGCCACCGACACGTGCGTGTGGCTGCTGCAGAACGGCGTGTCACCGAACGAGATCACCTGGGTGCGACCGCGCGATGCGTGGCTGCTCAACCGCGCCGTCGTGCAGCCGGATCCCGCGGTCTTCCTGGGCATGGCCGCCGACACGATGGCCGCCGCGGCGGAAGCCACCAGCCCCGACGACGTGTTCCTCCGGATGGAGGATGCCGGGATCATGCTCCGCATCGACGCGACGGTGACGCCGACGATGGCCAAGACCCCCACTCTCGCGACGTGGGAGCTCGACCTCGTCCGGACGATCGACGACGTCGTCCGCCGCGGTCACCTGCGCGCCATCGGTCCAGGACGCCTGCGCTTCGCCGACGGCGACGTGCGGGTCCCCGCCGACACGCTCGTGGTGCACTGCGCGGCCGAGGGCCTCAAGTACCCGGGTCTGCGGTCGATCTGGACCGCGGAGGCGATCACCCCGCAGCCGGTCCGGGTGGGGTTCCCGTGCTTCGGGGCCGCGCTCGCCGGCTACGTCGAGGCCACGCGCGACGACGACGACGAGAAGAACCGCGTGTGCAGGCCGTCGCCGCACGCGAACACGCCCACGGACTGGACGACGATGCAGGTGATCGGCGGCGATGCGTCGCTCGCGATGACGAGGGAGACCGACCTGCGGGAGTGGTCGAACGCCACGACGCTCAACCCTGCCCGCATCCCTGCCGACCTCGCCGGCGATCCGTCCGTCCTCGCGGCGCGCGACCGCCTGAAGCAGAACATCGCCGCCGGACGGGCACGTCTCGCGGCGCTCGCGAGCGTGAGGTGAGGCCACCGCCCGGCGGTCAGCCGAAGACCGGGGTCTGGAAGCGTCGCTCGTAGCGGCGGATGCACTGCGTGTCGCGCGCGAACTGGAAGGCCGCCAGGCATTCCGGATCGGTGCGGGAGGCGATGCGATAGGCCTCGTAGTCCGCCATCGACGGGAACGTGAACAGCGCGAAGGCCTCGTCGCTGTCCCCCTCGCTGGGCAGGAAGTAGCCGTGGTGGGTGCCGCCGAGCCCGTTGACCAGCCGGATCCACTCGCGGCCGTACTGCGTGAACTCCTCGAGCTTGTCGGGGTCGATCTCGTAGCGCAGGTGGATGGTGATCATGGTGCTCCTTTCATCGGTCGAGCCGGCGGGGCTGCGAGCGGGTCGTCTCCGATTGTCGCCGACCTCCGCGCGGCCGCCCGCGGATCCGCGCCGCCTGCCGCACTGCTGGCCGGATCACGTGCACGTTTGGCAGCAGTCGGACGTCCGCCCGGCGGCGGTCCGGATGCCGGCACCCCCGTATCCTGAAGGCGCAGGCAACGGAAGGCTCGCTGTGAACATCACTCACCTGGAACGGTTCGTCACCGTCGTCGCCGAAGACCTGCACTTCCCGCGTGCTGCCGATCGCCTCGGCATCCCGCTCGCGTCTCTGTACTCGTCGATCGACAAGCTCGAGGCGGAGGTCGGCCACCCGCTCGTCACCCGCAGCAAGCCCACCTGGACCCTGACGCCGGCGGGGGTGCTGCTGCTCGAGGAGGCGAAGCGCCGGATCGCCGAGGCCCCCGCCGCCGCGCCGAAGCCGAAGGTGCCCGCCGGCGGCAAGGCGAAGGCCTCGAAGGGCAAGGGTCGGGCTCCGGCCGTGAAGGGGCAGCCGAAGCCGTTCAAGAAGCGTCAGGGCCGCTAGCACGACGCTCTGGCGGAACCACGACTGCGGCCGCGCCGCCGTCTGCCGGCGCGAGCGCGCTGCGGAACGGCTCAGTCCCAGTCGAGGTAGTCCTCGATGGGCCACGCGGTCGCACCGACGTGGGTCACCGGGAACAGGTGCCCGGCTCCCTCGACGCGCGTGACGCTCACCCGATCGGGCGCGGACGCCTGCAGCTCTTCGCCGTTCGACGGAGGGGTCATGCGGTCCTCGGTGCCCTGCACGACCAGCACCGGCACGGCCGGCGCCAGAGAGGACCATTCGAGCTCGGGCGTCGCCTCCAGCGCCGCCCGCTGCATCGACTCGACCTCGGCGTCGCGCGCCTGCGCCGGGATCTCCGACACGTCCGAGCTCAGCTCATCGGTCGCCACCGCACCCTCGACCCCGAGCAGCAGCACGCCGTTGACGCGTCCCGGATGATCGAGCGACACCGCCCGCGCGACGGAGCCGCCGAAGGCGTGACCGCCGACCCAGGCGCTCGCCAGTCCGAGGTGCTCCATCACGTCGACGACGTCCTGCGCCAGGTCGTGCATCGAGACCACCTGGTCGGCGGCAGCACGCGGATGACGGGGGCCGATGCGGACGACGTGGAAGTCCTCTTCCGCGAGGGCATGCGTCAGCGGGCCGAGGTAGCTGATGTTCAAGCCGCGCCCGGGGATGAGCACGAGCGCCGGGCCGTCGGCTCGTTCGTCGACGTACGGGATCGCGCGGCCGTCGGGCTCGAAGATCTGGGTTTCAGCCAAGGTTTCTGGGTCCTCTCGCGTGCACGTTTGGGGAGTAGCCCGCGCCCGGCCGGACGCGGTGGGGGCGTCAGACGTTGAACCGGAACTCGACGACGTCGCCGTCCTGCATGACGTAGTCCTTGCCCTCGAGACGGGCCTTGCCCTTCGCACGCGCCTCGACGATCGATCCGGTCGCCACGAGATCGTCGAACGAGATGACCTCGGCCTTGATGAAGCCCTTCTCGAAGTCGGTGTGGATCACGCCGGCGGCCTGCGGTGCCTTCCAGCCCTTGCCGATCGTCCAGGCCCGGGCTTCTTTCGGGCCCGCCGTGAGGTAGGTCTGCAGCCCGAGCGTGTCGAAGCCGATGCGGGCGAGCTGGTCGAGACCGGACTCGTCCTGGCCGGTCGAGGCGAGCAGCTCGGCGGCGTCCTCGGGGTCGAGATCGATGAGCTCGGACTCGATCTTCGCGTCCAGGAACACGGCATGGGCCGGCGCGACCAGGGCCTCGAGCTCGGCCTTGCGCGCGGCATCCGTCAGCACCGCCTCGTCGACGTTGAAGACGAAGATGAACGGCTTCGCCGTCAAGAGGCCCAGCTCCTTGATCGGCGCGAGGTCGATGCCCGACGCCGACAGCAGCACGCCGCGCTCGAGGGCGTCCTTCGCCTCGACGGCGGTGGCGAGCACCGACGGGTCGAGCTTGCGGCCCTTGACCTCCTTCTCGTACCGCGTGATCGCGCGGTCGAGCGTCTCGAGGTCGGCGAGCTGCAGCTCGGCGTTGATCGTCTCCATGTCGCTCTTGGGGTTGACCGCGCCCTCGACGTGGACGACGTCGTCGTCGTCGAAGCCGCGCACCACCTGGGCGATCGCGTCCGCCTCCCGGATGTTCGCGAGGAACTTGTTGCCCAGCCCCTCGCCTTCCGAAGCGCCGCGCACGATGCCGGCGATGTCGACAAACGACACCGCGGCGGGCAGGATGCGCTCGGAGTGGAAGATCTCCGCCAGCGTGTCGAGTCGCGGGTCGGGCAGGTTGACGACGCCGATGTTGGGCTCGATCGTCGCGAACGGGTAGTTCGCCGCGAGCACCTGGTTCTTGGTCAGGGCGTTGAAGAGGGTCGACTTGCCGACGTTCGGGAGACCGACGATTCCGATGGTGAGAGCCACGGGCATCCAGTCTACGTTGACGCGTGCGGGAGGCCCGCGCCGCTGCGCTCCTGCCGGGCGTCAGTCGGGGTCGATGCGCCACCGCATCAGGCCGTTGCCCGAGCACCGGCGCGCCGCGATACTGAACCCGTGGACGAGTGCTGTGCGCCGCACGCACCGGACGGATTCGATCGCGAGTTCAACGCCCGGTTCGCGCGCCGCCTCGCGCAGCGGTACCGGCGCGAGGGGCTCACGCCGAGCGCGCGGCTGGTGCTCGAGTTCGCCGACTCGCTGGGTCTCGACGGTGCGTCGCTGCTCGAGATCGGCGGTGGCATCGGCGATATCCAGCTCGAGGCGCTCAAGCGGGGCGCGTCGCACACCACCAATGTCGAGCTCTCGTCCGCGTACGAGCCCGAAGCCGCGCGACTCCTCGACGAGGCGGGGTTGCGCGCTCGCGTGACGAGGACGCTGGGGGTCGACCTCGCCGGCGCCCCCGAGGCCGTCGAGCCGGCCGACATCGTGGTGCTGCATCGTGTCGTCTGCTGCTACCCGGACTACGAACGGCTGCTCGGCGCCGCGGCCGGACGCGGAAGGCGCGCCGTGGTGTTCAGCCACCCGACGCACAGCCTCTTCGCCCGTCTGGCGGCTCGCACGATCAACGCCGTGTACGCGCTCACGGGGAATCCGTACCGCGCCTTCGCCCACGCCCCGGATGCGATGGTCGACGTGCTGCGCCGACGCGGCTTCGAACCGCGGTACCGCGGCCGCAGCGGTCCGTGGCACGTCGTCGGCGCGGTGCGCACCTAGCGGCCTGCGCGTCGACGCTTCGAGCGCCGCGCCCGGCGCGATGCCTCAGCGACGGATGCCGCGGTACGCGTGCGTGACGTACGGCAGGTCGACGACCTCGGTGCCGGTGGCGTCCGTGATGCGGCGCTCGTCGAACAGCAGGCCCACTGCGGTGAGGATCGCGCTCCGGTCGGCGTCGGAGGCGGTGATGACGTAGCTTCGCGATGCCACCATGTCCAGCAGTGCCGCCCGCGTGAGTGAGCGGGTCCAGTGCCACGACCGCGCCTCGAGTACGTCGAAGGGCGCGGCGACCTGCGGGCCCTCGCCCGACAGCATCTCCTCGGCGTGGCTGCCATGCATGGCGGCGGTGAGCCGCCCCACCCACGGGTCGGACTCGTCGCGGATGTTCCAGACGAGCCCGAGGACTCCACCGGCGCGCAGTACGCGCCCGACCTCCGCCGAGGCGGCGACGGGCTCGACCCAGTGCCACGCCTGTCCGAGCAGCACCGCGTCGACGGACGCGTCGGGAAGCGGCATCCGCTCGCCCGTTCCCACGAAGGTGGGGACGCCGTGCACGTGTGCGCGCAGCGCGGCGAGCATGTCGGGGTCGGGATCGATCGCGACGACCTCGGCGCCGGCCTCCACGACGGTGCGGGTCAGCTTGCCGGTGCCCGCGCCCACGTCGGCGACGCGGAGCGCGCGTCCGGGCTCGCGCACGGGCGCCAGCATCCAGTCCACCGCCTCGCGCGGATAGTCCGGCCTGCCTGACTCGTAGACTCCGGCGGCGGACCCGAACGACAGCGACATCTCCTCGCGACTGGCCATGCTCCGACCCTACGACGACGCCCTCGTGCGGCGCGCCTTCCGCCGGTGCGGCCCAGGCCGGGTGAGTCTGGGGACGTGCCACTGGATTTCACCGCGATCGACTTCGAGACGGCGAACTCCAGCAACGCGTCAGCCTGCGCGGTCGGTCTCGTGCGGGTGCGCGACGGCCGGATCGTCGAGAAGACCGGTTGGCTCATCCGCCCGCCGGCGGGGCACGACGTGTTCTTCGAGCTGAACGTGCGCATCCACGGCATCCAGCCCGAGGACGTCGCCGACGCCGCCACCTGGAGCCGGCAGCTCGCCGACATCGTCGCCTTCGCCGGCGACGACATCCTCGTCGCACACAACGCGGGCTTCGACATGGCCGTGCTCAAGCGCGCGTGCGACGCGACGGGCGACGACTGCCCGGCCTACCGCTACGCGTGCAGCCTCCAGGTCGCGCGCAAGGTGTACCGGCTCGAGTCGTACCGGCTGCCGTTCGTCGCCGCAGAGGCCGGCTTCGCCGACTTCCCCCATCACAACGCGACCGCCGACGCGCTGGCCTGCGCCCACGTGATGATCGACGCCGCACGCCGGGTGGGCGCGACCGACATCGAAGCCCTCACAGAGGCCGTCGGCGTGCGTGTGTCGCAGATCGCGATCGCCGCCGCACCCGCGATCTCGTTCGCCGTCGCCTAGGGCCGTCTCGTCCCCGTCGGCCGCGCCGCCGCGCGGCACGGCCGCCATGTCGGAGGCATCCCCCACTCTGGAGACATGGACGCAGTCGTGATCGGTGTGGTGGTGATCGCCTGCATCGTCGTGGGCGCCGTGGCGGGGTGGGCGGCGGGACTCGCACGCGGAGCGTCGCGCGCGGCCCGCGAGCAGGCCGATCTCACGGCACGCCTCGCGGGCTCAGAGGCGGCACGACAGGGGGTCCAGGCCCAGCTCGAGCACCAGCAGCTGCTCTACCGTGAACTGGCGAGCCAGGCCCGCCACGACCAGGCCGCGCGCGAGGAGCGCGAACGGCGCGAGCAGTCGGTGCTGCGCGCCCTCGCCCCCGTGCAAGAGACGCTGGCCGCGATGCACACCAAGGTCGACGACCTCGAACGGGATCGGCACCTCCAGTTCGGCACGCTCGCCGAGCAGCTGCGGCGCGCGCACGAGTCCGACGAGGCACTGCGCGCCACCACCGAGTCGCTCGCGAGCGCTCTGCGCTCCGGCAGCACGCGCGGCGTCTGGGGCGAGACGCAGCTGCGGCGGGTCGTCGAGGCCGCCGGGCTCACCCGGCACGTCGACTTCGATCTGCAGACCTCGATCACGACGGATGCCGGAGCCGGCCGCCCCGACATGGTCATCCGCCTCCCCGGCGACAAGGCCATCGCCGTCGACGCCAAGGTGCCGCTCGACGCCTTCCTCGAGGCGAGTGCGATCCCGCTGACGGCCCAGGGCGCCGAGGCGGCACGACGTCGCACCCTGCTCGACAAGCACGTCAAGGCGGTGCGCGCCCACGTCGACGCGCTGGCCCGCAAGACCTATTGGGCCGGCCTGTCCTCCAGCCCCGAGTTCGTGGTGTGCTTCCTTCCCAGCGAGTCGCTGCTCGCGGCCGCGCTCGAAGAGGACGCCTCGCTGCTCGACTACGCGTTCGGCAAGCGCGTCGCGCTGGCCTCGCCGGTGAACCTCTGGGCCGTCCTCAAGACCGTCGCGTACACGTGGACCCAGCAGGATGTGACGCAGGAGGCGCGGGTCCTCTTCGACCTCGGCAACCAGCTGTACGAGCGGCTGGGGTCGCTCGCCTCGCACGCCGACGACTTGCGCCGCGCGATCGAGCGGACCGTCGACAGCTACAACCGTTTCGCGGGATCGCTCGAGACGCGCGTGCTGGTGAGCGCGCGCAAATTCCCCGGTATCGACGCGACCAAGCTCGACGCGGTGAGCGAACCGGCCACGATCGACAAGACGCCGCGCCGGCTCACGGCGACGGAGCTGCTCGACGAGACGCTCGCCGGCATCGACGACCCTCCGCCGGCGACCACGGATGCCGCAGTGACCGCGGAACTGGGCGAGGTGCGCGCGCGCATCGCGGCGCCGAACGAATGAGGCGCGAGCTGCCGCTTGCGCTCTGCGGCGCGGCCGCGGGCTGCGGACTCAGGCGCCGCCGGGGACGAAGCTCAGCAGCACGATGACCGCGGCCGAGACGCCGACGAACGCGCCGACCATCCACCAGGCGCTGATCTCGTGACCTTCGTCGCGCCGCACCCGCAGCAGTACATCGGGTCGGCGTGCCGGATCGATCGCGTTGGCGACCACCGCGTGTGCGCCCGTCTGGGGCGACGACGGATCGGCGGACTGCACAGACATCGTCAACTCCTCGCTTCGGGAACACCGTCGTGTCGCCATCGACACCACAGTCGATTCTGCCAGAGTCGCCCCGCGACGGCGGTCACGAAACAGTCACAGGCGCATCATCTGCCGCACCTGTCACACCGGCACCGCGTGAGGCGTCACAACCACTTCGATACGAGGTGCTCCGACGAGATGCGGCGGAGCGTGCCGGACGCGCCTCGGAGCACGACGCTCTCGGTGTAGACGTATCCGCCTTCGCGGCGGACGCCCGCGACCAAGGCGCCGTCGGTGACTCCGGTCGCCACGAAGATCGTGTTGTTCCCCTTGACGAGTTCGTCCGCCTCGTAGACGTAGCCGTCGAGCTGCAGACCGGCGTCGACGCCCCGCTGCTTCTCGTCGTCGTCGCGCGGCCACAGTCGGCCCTGGATGTGCCCGCCGAGCGCCTTGATCGCGCACGCAGTGACGATGCCCTCCGGGCTTCCTCCGACACCGACGCACATGTCGGTGCGGGCGTTGTGACGGGCGGCGTTGATGCCGCCGGCGACGTCGCCGTCGCTCATCAGGCGCGTGCCCGCCCCTGCCTCGCGGATCTCCTCGATGAGGCGCTCGTGACGCGGGCGGTGCAGCACCGACACCACCAGCTCGTCGACGGGCTTGTCGAGGGCCTTCGCGAGCAGGCGGATGTTCTCGCCGATCGGCAGGCGGATGTCGACGACGCCCACACCGGCGGGTCCGGTGACGAGCTTGTCCATGTAGAAGACGCTGGAGGCGTCGAGCATGGTGCCGTGGTCCGAGACCGCGATCACCGAGAGGGCGTTGTTGCGCCCCGCGGCCGTCAGCGAGGTGCCGTCGATCGGGTCGACCGCGACGTCTGCCTGCGGACCGCGGCCGTTGCCGACGCGCTCGCCGTTGTAGAGCATGGGCGCTTCGTCCTTCTCGCCCTCGCCGATGACGATCGTCCCGTCGAAGTTCACCGTGGTGAAGAAGGCACGCATCGCGTCGACCGCCGCGCCGTCGGCCGCCTCCTTGGCGCCGCGGCCGATGAACGGCACCGCGCGGATCGCCGCCGCTTCCGTCGCCCGCACGAGTTCCAGTGCGAGGTTGCGATCGGGGTGGAGAGGACTCATATCCGCGGTAAGGCTGACCATGCGGTCAGCCTAGCCAGCCTCTCGCCCGATTCACGGGAATTTCACTCAACGGCAAGCGAAGGAATCGCGTTTCTTTGCGATATCGCAGGGACGGGTGTTTCCCACGGCAGCGGGGGCCACCGGCATCCGTGCGCTCTCCGGGGCTTGGGTAGAGTTTGCGTTACGCCCGCAGGGATCAACGGCCCTGAGCCGATACCCCTTCAGACCCGTGAAGATCTAGGAGCACCCATGCCCGTCGCCACCCCGGAACAGTACGCCGACATGCTGGACCGCGCGAAGGCCGGTGGCTTCGCGTATCCCGCCATCAACGCCGCCAGCTCGCAGTCGGTCAACGCCGTCCTGCAGGGCCTCACCGAAGCAGGCTCCGACGGCATCCTGCAGGTGACCACGGGCGGCGCCGACTACTTCGCCGGCCACACCGTGAAGGCCCGCGCGACCGGCGCACTCGCCTTCGCCGCCTACGTCCACGAGGTCGCCAAGAGCTACCCGATCACCGTCGCCCTCCACACCGACCACTGCCCGAAGCCGGCGCTCGAGGACTTCGTGCTGCCCCTCATCAAGGCCTCGGAGCAGGTCGTCGCCGACGGCGGCAACCCCATCTTCCAGTCGCACATGTGGGATGGCTCGGCTGTTCCGCTCGCCGAGAACATCGAGATCGCGAAGGAGCTCCTCCCCCGCCTCAAGGCGATCAACGCCATCCTCGAGGTCGAGATCGGCGTCGTCGGCGGCGAAGAGGACGGTGTCCAGCACGAGGGCTCGAACGAGGCCCTCTACACGACGACCGCTGACGTCTCGCAGGTCGTGGAAGCACTCGGCCTCGGCGAACAGGGCCGCTGGATCGCCGCCCTCACCTTCGGCAACGTGCACGGCGTCTACAAGCCCGGCAACGTGAAGCTGCGCCCCGAGCTCCTCGGCGAGATCCAGGAGGGAATCGCCGCGCAGTTCGGCACCGGTCCCAAGCCGCTCGACCTCGTCTTCCACGGCGGCAGCGGCTCGACCGACGAAGAGATCGCCACGGCGGTCGCGAACGGCGTCGTGAAGATGAACATCGACACCGACACGCAGTACGCCTTCACGCGGTCCGTCGCCGGCTTCATGTTCAAGAACTACGACGGCGTGCTGAAGGTCGACGGCGAGGTGGGCAACAAGAAGGCCTACGACCCGCGCGCCTGGGGCAAGATCGCCGAGTCGGCGATGGCCGCACGCGTGGTCGAGGCGACACAGCAGCTGGGTTCCGCCGGCAAGAGCCTCGCCGCCTGACGGCTTCCGTTCGGGAGCCACGCGCCCCGAACACCTCGGTTGCCTCGGCACCGGTCCTGCGAAGGACTCGGCGTCGGGGCATCCGTCGTCTCACCCCGTCACCGGCGACGGCGGCTCACTCCCCCGGCTCGCCGCGCAGCAGGACGCGGCCGTCCGAGACCGCGCGCACCTCGATCGAGGCGATGTCGGCACGGTCGAGGGCGGTGCCGGCATCCAGATGCGCGGTCGATCCAGGCCCGGCGCGCCAGCTCGACAGCTCGCTGGTGGCGCCGTCGGCCGACGTGACGACGAGCACGTACGGCCATTCCTGATCGTCGGCATAGGGATCGTCGCTGGGCGGGTAGTCGCAGACCATCGAGATCCGCGTGCCCCACGCGACGTCGGTCAGCTCCACGGTCGCGCTCAGCGGCACGTCGGTGACCGGCTGGAGCGCGACGACCTCTTCCGGCACCGCCGCCGGCACGACCGAGGTCGTGACGGCGAAGGCGACCACCACGGCGAGCACCGCGGCGGCGGCGATCCCGCCGCCCCAGGCGAACATCCTCCGACGGCGTGCGCTGCGCGTGCCCCGTGCCACCATCCGGGAGCGGGCCGCCGGGTCGGGGCCGCTATCGCCCGGTGGGTCGAGGAGCGACTCTGCCCGGTCCACTCCCACGCGCGCCAGGAGGCCCAGCGCGGGCGCGAGGTCGGCGATCGCGTCGCGGCAGAGGCGGCACTCGTCGAGGTGCGCCTCGTACAGCCGGCGATCGTCGGAGCTGAGCGCGCGCACCATGTACGCGGCATCCCAGTCGGCGAAGCGGACGTGGTCGGTGCTCATCGCGTCACCCCCTTCTCCTGAAGGGTGAGCCGGAGAGCACGCAGCCCGTAGTGCAGGCGCGACTTGACGGTGCCGGGCGGGATGTCGAGTTCGTCCGCCATCTCGGCGACGGAGAGCCCGCGATAGTACGCGCGGACGACGACGGCGCGGTGCTCCGTCGTGAGTGCGGCGAGCGCCTCCTCGACGAGGATCGCCTCGAACAGCGCGTCGGTCGCGTCGGGCGCGGCGCGCTCGGGCACCTCCGCGACGCCGATCTCACGGCGGCGCCGCGCGCTGCGCGCCTCGTCGATGACGAGGTGACGGGCCACCGTGAACATCCACGAGCGCGTGGTCGAGGGATCCTGCTCGAGGATCCTGGGCGTTCGCCACGCCCGCAGCAGCGTCTCCTGCACGATGTCGTCGGCGCCGGCGCGATCGCCGGTCAGATGCACGACGTAGCGCCAGACCGGTGCGGCGTGGGCGTCGTACAGAGCAGCAAGCCGCTGCGCATCGCGGCCGGCGGCGCTGTCACGACTCTCCACGCTGTCGTGCGGCATCCATCACCTCCCGCAGAGGACACGAGACGTGGCACCCGCAGGTTCAGGTGAGCCGCCACGCCCCCGCCGTCATCACGAGTATGGACCTGCGATGCGGCATCGTGGCAGACCGGTGGGCCGCGTGACCCCGGGGATCAGCCGCCCGCGCTCTCCACGAGCGCCTGCCACACAGCCGGATCGTTCATCAGGGGCACGGCCATGAGCGTGCCGGAGACGAACGTGAACAGGATGCCGCCCACGAGCGGGATCCACCAGGTCAGCCGTCCTCGGCGCACGCTCCACCACGAGACCACGGCCGTCGCGCACCAGCCGACCGCGAGGACGATGACGGCGGCGATCCCCCACGCCCTTCCCGCGGCCGGATCCGTGATCTGCACGTCGACGCCCAGCATGGAGAGCAGCGTCTCGGCGTACGCGCCGTAGTCGAGGAAGGCGGGCACCGACGAGACGACGTTGACCAGGCCGTACGCGAGCAGCGCGAACGTCACGATGCGGTCCACCGGACGAGGACGACGTTCGGCGGGCGCGGGCGACGCGGGGATGCCAGGGGCGGGCGCGTCCGTCATGACCGGCGCCACCGGCTCCTGTTGCCACGGCGCGGGCTCCTGGATGCGCGCGCGCTGCTCCTCGGGCGTGGCGTACTCGCCGAACTGGGGCCTGGGCCGCGACGAGTCCGCACGCGGTGCGGCCGGCCGCACCGGCGGGTCGGGCTCGGTGTCGGCGGACGTGTCGCTCATGCGCGGCTCCGGCCGCCGAGGGCACGGTCGTCGCGCTTGCCGGCGGCATCCGTCCGGAGCTCCTTGGGCAGCGAGAACTGCAGGTCCTCCTCCGCCGTGCGGACCTCCTCGACGTCGCGGTAGCCCGCGGCGGCGAGGTCGTCGAGCACCTGCTGCACGAGCACCTCGGGCACCGAGGCACCGCTGGTGACCCCGACCGTCTCGACGCCCTCGAGCCAGGCCTGCTCGACCTCGTCGGCGTAGTCGACGCGGTAGGCGGCCTTGGCGCCGTACTCGAGCGCGACCTCGACGAGCCGCACGCTGTTCGACGAGTTCGCCGAACCGACGACGATCACGAGGTCGGCATCCTTGGCGACCTTCTTGATCGCGACCTGACGGTTCTGAGTGGCGTAGCAGATGTCGTCCGACGGCGGATCCTGGAGCTCCGGGAACCGCGCACGCAGGCGCCGCACGGTCTCCATGGTCTCGTCGACCGACAGCGTCGTCTGCGACAGCCACACGACCCTCGACGGGTCGCGCACCTCGATGGTGTCGGCCTCGTCCGGCGAGTTCACGATCGTGACGTGATCGGGTGCCTCGCCTGCCGTGCCCTCGACCTCTTCGTGGCCGACGTGGCCGATCAGGAGGATCTCGTAGTCATCGCGGGCGAAGCGCACGGCCTCGCGGTGCACCTTGGTGACGAGCGGGCAGGTGGCGTCGATGGCGCGGAGGCCCCGATCGGATGCCGCATTCACGACCGCCGGCGACACCCCGTGCGCGCTGAAGACGACGTGGGCGCCCTCGGGAACCTCGTCGACCTCCTCGACGAAGATCGCACCGGCGGCCTCGAGCTCGGTGACGACGTGGATGTTGTGCACGATCTGCTTGCGCACGTAGACGGGGGCGCCGAAGCGCTCCAGCGCCTTCTCCACCGCGATGACCGCGCGGTCCACGCCGGCGCAATAGCCGCGCGGGGAGGCCAGGAGCACCCGCTTCTGTCCGGTGCCGGCGATATCCTGGAGCGGTTCGCGCCGCCGCGGGATGCGCGGGACGGGCATGCTCACAGGGGCCTGACTCGCTCGGGTCTGCCCCGCGGTGCTGATGCTCACCCCTCGATTCTACGGGCGGCCTCCTGAGCGGGGCCTCCGCGAGACCGCCCGCGACGCCCGAGGGTTCGCGGGCGAGAGCAGCCCGTCTCGGGCACGAAAGGACCGCATGACGACCTTCCAGCCCGCCGCCGTCCCCGGCGAGCCGCCGCCCGCCGACTCGGTGCGGCCGCGCGACTCCTCGCCGCAGGCGCCGACATCCGTGGCCCGCCTCAACGACACGATCCGCGGATTCGTCCAGACGTGGGGCTCGGTGTGGGTCGAGGGCGAGATCACCGGCTGGAACCAGCGTGGCGGCAATGTGTTCGGGCGGCTGAAGGATCTCGTCACCGACGCCACCATCTCGTTCCGCATCTGGTCGTCGACGCGCGACCGGCTGCCGGGCGACCTCAAGGTCGGCGACCACGTGATCGCCTGCGTGAAGGCCGACTACTTCGTGAAGAACGGGGACTTCGGCTTCGGCGTGTCGGCGATGCGCCACGTCGGGCTCGGCGACCAGCTCGAGCGTCTCGAGCGGCTGCGGGTGCAGCTGCGCTCGGAGGGGCTGTTCGACCCGTCGCGCAAGAAGGCCCTTCCGTTCCTCCCGCGTCTGATCGGACTCATCACCGGCGAGAACTCGGATGCCGAGAAGGACGTCCACCGCAACGCCGAGCTGCGCTGGCCGCAGGTGCGGTTCCAGACGAAGTACGCCGCCGTGCAGGGCGACCGGTGCGTGCCCGAGACCATCGCGGCACTGAAGGCGCTCGACGCCGCGCCCGATGTCGACGTCATCATCATCGCCCGCGGCGGCGGCGACCCGCAGACCCTGCTCGGATTCAGCGACGAGCGCCTGCTGCGGGCGGTGGCTGCGGCATCCACCCCCGTCGTGAGCGCGATCGGCCACGAGAACGATCACCCGCTCCTGGACGACGTCGCCGACCTCCGCGCCTCCACGCCGACGGACGCCGCGAAGCGCATCGTTCCGGACGTCGCCGAGCAGCGCGCCATCGTCGGTCAGCTGCGCGCGCGCATGAACACGCGCCTGGCTCAGCGCATCTCGCACGACATCGCCCAGCTCGAGCAGCTCCGGTCACGACCGGTGCTGCGTGCGCCAGAGACGCTGCTGACCACCCGCGCGCACGAGGTCGAGCTGCTCGCAGCACGAGGCCGGGACCGCGTGGACCGCTCGCTCCAGCTGCACGAGCGGCGCACCGCCGAGCTGCGCGCGACACTGCGCGCACTGTCCCCCGCGTCGACGCTCGCCCGCGGCTACGCCATCGCGCACCTGGCCGACGGCGTGATCGTGCGAGATGCGGCGCAGGCTCCGGCATCCACTGCCGTCGTGGTCACTGTGGGGCGCGGATCGTTCGCCGCGCACTCGGACGGGGAGATCGCCGAACAGCCGCCCGTCTCCGTCGGCACGGCGCCGGCAGACCCCGCCGAGCCCGAACCGGCGGGGCACGGCGCCCCCTCTGCCGCGAACTAAGATGGAGGCCATGACTGAGACGAGCGGCGCCCTCGAGGACGTCGCGACCCTCTCGTTCGAGCAGGCGCGGGATGAACTCGTCCGCGTCGTCGCCGAACTCGAGCAGGGAGCTCCCACCCTCGAGCACTCCCTCGCCCTCTGGGAGCGCGGGGAAGCCCTCGCCGCACGCTGCGAGGAGTGGCTGCTCGGCGCCAAGCGGCGTCTCGAGGCCGCCCGGTCGACGGTCGACCGGGCCGACGGCGAGGAGACGCGATGACACGCGGACCCCGCATCGTCGCCGAGCTCGGCCGCCCCGAGACACCCGAGGAGACCGCCGACCGCAAGGCGGAGTCGTCGCGCGTCTACCGCTCGAGCCAGAATGTGCGCAATCTCATCGCCGCGCTGCTCGCGACCCTCGCCGTCGTCGTCGTCATCGTCTTCGCCGTCCCCCGCGGCACTCCCCCCGAACGCGAGCCGATCGACGTCTCGGCAGTCGCCGCCGACATCGCGGCGTCGGAGGACCGCACCGTCATCACGCCCGAGCTGTCGGACGGCTGGGTCGTGAACAACGCGCGCATCGAGGGCAACGGCCCGGTCCGCGCCTTCACCGTCGTCTACGCCCCGGCCGGCGAGGACGAGCGCGGGTTCCTGCGCGTGGCGCAGGGCTTCGACGCCGACGAGTCGTGGGCCGCCCGCGTCCTCTCGGGCTCGGCCCCGCAGGACACCGTGACCATCGACGGAATCACGTGGGAGCGCTACGACCTCGACCCCGATCGCACGGGGAACATCACTGTCGCCCTCGCCACCGACGCCGGCGCCGACACGGTGCTCATCTACGGCGCGGCGAGCGAGAAGGCGCTGGAAGAGACGGCGCGTTCCGTCACCGATCAGATCACCGCATTGCGCGAGGAGGCCGAGTGACCGACCAGCCCACGCCCGCGAAGGCCTGGCAGGAGATGCAGCGCGGCAACGCCCGCTTCGTGGCCGGGGAGCCCCGGCATCCCCGCCAGGACGTCGACACCCGCCATGACCTCGCGGACGGTCAGCGTCCTCGCGCCGCCCTGTTCGGCTGCGCGGATTCGCGACTGGCGGCCGAGATCATCTTCGACAAGGGCCTCGGCGACCTGTTCGTCGTGCGCAACGCGGGCCAGGTCATCTCCGACTCGGTCGTCGGCAGTCTCGAGTACGCCGTGGCGGTGCTCGAGGTGCCGCTCATCGTGGTGCTCGGACACGACGCCTGCGGCGCGGTGCGAGCGGCGATCGACATCACCGACCCCGAGGCTGACCCGCTGCCGCCGCACATCTGGCGCCTGATCTCGCCGATCGTCCCCGCCGTGCGCCGCGTCCAGCGCGCGTCCGCCGTCGACGGCGTCTACCCCGCCGAGATCGACGCCGACGAGGTCGGGCGCGAGCACCTCCGCGACACCGTGGGTGAACTGCTGCACGCATCCGAGCTCATCAGCACCGCCGTCGCCGAGGGCCGCCTCGCGATAGTCGGCGCCAACTACCGCCTCGCCGAGGGCACCGCGGTCCCCGACGTGATGGTCGGCATCCCCGACCAGGCCTGACCCGGCCTTCCCCCATCCCGTACCGACACATGAGGAACAACGACGTGACCGACATCGAGTACCGCATCGAGCACGACACCATGGGCGAGGTGCGTGTGCCCAAGAACGCGCTCTACGCCGCCCAGACGCAGCGCGCCGTCGAGAACTTCCCGATCTCGGGCGATCGGCTGGAGCCCGCCCAGATCGTGGCGCTCGCACGCATCAAGAAAGCCGCGGCCCTCGCGAACAGAGAGCTCGGCACGCTCGACGGCGCGATCGCCGACGCCATCGCCGGCGCGGCCGACCGCATCATCGCGGGAGAGTTCGAAGACCAGTTCCCGATCGACGTCTACCAGACCGGCAGCGGCACCTCGTCGAACATGAACATGAACGAGGTGCTGGCGACCCTCGCGACGCAGGCGCTCGGCGCGACGGTTCACCCGAACGACCACGTCAACGCCTCGCAGTCGTCCAACGACGTGTTCCCCACCTCGGTGCACATCGCGGTGACGCAGGAGCTCATCGACGACCTGATCCCGGCCCTCGACCACCTGGCGGTCGCCCTCGAGGCGAAGGCCGAGCTGTGGAAGACCGTCGTCAAGTCGGGTCGCACGCACCTCATGGATGCGACGCCGGTCACCCTCGGCCAGGAATTCGGCGGCTACGCGCGCCAGATCCGCCTCAGCATCGAGCGTGTGCAGGCCGTCCTTCCCCGCGTCGCCGAGGTGCCGCTCGGCGGCACTGCCGTCGGCACCGGCATCAACACCCCGCTGGGCTTCCCGCAGCGGGTCATCGAGCTGATCGTCGCCGACACCGAGCTGCCGATCACCGAGGCCAAGGACCACTTCGAGGCCCAGGCCAACCGCGACGGCCTCGTCGAGGCGTCCGGCGCCCTGCGCACCATCGCGGTGTCGCTCACCAAGATCAACAACGACCTGCGCTGGATGGGCTCCGGCCCGAACACCGGCCTCGGCGAGCTGCACATCCCCGACCTGCAGCCGGGCTCGTCGATCATGCCCGGCAAGGTGAACCCGGTGATCCCCGAGGCGACGCTCATGGTGTGCGCGCGCGTCATCGGCAACGACGCGACCGTCGCGTGGGCGGGCGCGTCGGGTGCCTTCGAGCTGAACGTCGCGATCCCGATCATGGGCAGCGCGGTGCTCGAGTCCATCGAGCTCCTCGCCAACACGTCACGCGTGCTCGCCGACAAGACCATCGACGGTCTCGAGGCGAACGTCGAGCGTGCCGCGGCGTACGCCGGGATGTCGCCTTCCATCGTCACGCCGCTCAACAAGCTGATCGGCTACGAGGCGGCGGCGAAGATCGCCAAGCACTCGGTCGCGAAGGGCATCACGGTGCGCGAGGCCGTGATCGACCTCGGCTACGTGGAGCGCGGAGAGCTCACGCTCGAGCAGCTGGACGAGAAGCTGGACCTCCTCTCGATGACGCACCCGGGCTGATCCGCCCGCCCCATGCCGCTGCACCCTCGTCGGCGGGATAATCGGGACATGGCCCGAACGCCCCGCCCGGTCCCCGCGCGCGTCAGGATCCTTGCCGCGATCCTTGCCGTCGCATGCGTCGGCCTGGCGATCGTGGGCAGCGTCACCTTTCTCGTACAGCGCGAGCAGGCCCTCACGAGCGTCAACGAGCGGCTCAAGGCCCAGGTTTCGTCGCTGGACGCCGTGGCGGACGACACCGCCGCAGGGACGCCCTCCGGCGCCTCCGAAGCCACGGACGAGCTCGACAAGGACGAGTTCGATTCGATCGACGACTACCTGAACGCCGTCGTCGCGCGCCTGGTACCCGCCCGCAACGAGGCCTCGCTCGCGCTCATCGACGGTTC
Source organism: Microbacterium sp. LMI12-1-1.1 (assembly GCF_040676455.1). NCBI lineage: Bacteria > Bacillati > Actinomycetota > Actinomycetes > Micrococcales > Microbacteriaceae > Microbacterium > Microbacterium sp. LMI12-1-1.1. The sequence goes on from NZ_JBEGIA010000001.1 coordinate 71,350, forward strand.
ACCGCGCTGGGTGCCGTCGACGCTGTCGGGCTTCGACATCTCGCGGAACCAGGAGCTCATCGACCGCGTCGTCACTGAGACGGCCGGCGGCAGCACAGAGATGGGGACGGCGGTCACCGACCAGGGGTCGCTGCGCTACATCGCGATCCCGGTCCGCATGGACGGCGACCCGCGCGAGGGACTCTACGTGCGTGCCGTCAACCTCGGAGCCGAGCTGCAGCCGGTGACTTTCGCGATGACGACGTACGTGATCGCGGCCGTGGCTGTGCTGTTCGCAGTCGGCATCGTCGGCTGGTTCGTCACCGGTCGGCTGCTCTCGCCGATCCGTCACCTCCGCGAGACCGCCGACGCTATCTCCATCAGCGACCTGTCGCGGCGGCTCGAGCCCCACGGCAATGACGACATCTCCGACCTGTCGCGCACCGTCAACTCGATGCTCGACCGGCTCGAGGACTCCGTCGACGATCAGCGCCAGCTCCTCGACGATGTGCGGCACGAGCTCAAGACGCCCATCACGATCGTGCGCGGGCACCTCGAGCTGATGAACCCGCAGGATGCCGCGGACGTGGCCTCCGCGCGTGACATCGGCATCGCCGAGCTCGACCGCCTGACGCGGCTCGTCGAAGACATCGACCTGCTCGCGACGGCCGAGACGGACTCGACGAACCTCGCCGCCGTCGACCTGGCGTGGTTGACCGCTCGCGTCGGCGAGCTCGTCGGCGTGATCCCCGGCCACGACTGGACGATCGAGGCGGTCGCCGACGGCGAGACGACCGGCGATCAGGACCGTCTGCTGCAGGCATGGCTCCAGCTCGCCGACAACGCTGCGAAGTACACGCCCCTGGGCAGCCCGATCGAGATCGGCAGCGCGCGCGACCTGGAGGGCGCCCGGCTGTGGGTGCGCGATCACGGGCCGGGCATCCCCGCGGACCAGCGGACGCGGATCTTCCGCCGCTTCGACCGCGCCCACGTCAAGCGGTCCGTCGGCGGCTCGGGTCTCGGCCTCGCGATCGTCGACGCGATCGCGAAGGGTCACGGCGGGCATTGCGTCGTCACCGACACGCCGGGCGGCGGCGCGACCTTCACCATCCACCTGCCTCCCACGGAGGCCGAGCTGCCGGTGCCCGTTCGTGCCGGTGATGTCGTACTGCAACGGGAGGCCGCGGGATGACCAGGATCCTCATCGTGGAGGACGAGCCGCGGATCGCGGCGTTCGTCAGCCGCGGGCTCGAAGCCGCCGGCTACGAGACGCTCGTCGTCGAGGACGGCCCCGAGGGACTCGAATCGGCGCTGCGCGGCGACGCAGATCTCGTCCTGCTGGACGTCGGCCTGCCCACGATGGACGGCTTCGAGGTGCTTCGCGAACTGCGCGCCCGCGGATCGGCGGTGCCGGTGATCATGCTGACCGCGCGATCCAGCACGCGTGACACGGTGACTGGCTTGGATGCCGGGGCGAACGACTACGTCCCCAAGCCGTTCACCTTCGAAGAGCTTCTGGCGCGCGTCCGCTCCCGGCTGCGTGAGAGCGTCCCGCAGCCCGGCGTGTCGATCTCGCACGGCGACGTGACGCTGGACATCCTGGCGCGGCGGGCGACCGTCGCCGGACGCGAGATCGATCTGTCCGCACGCGAGTTCTCGCTGGCCGAGCAGTTCCTGCGCAACCCCGGCCGTGTGCTCAGCCGCGAGCAGCTGCTGAGCCGCGTGTGGGGGCTGGACTTCGATCCGGGCTCCAACGTCGTCGACGTGTACGTGCGGTATCTGCGCGGAAAGCTCGGATCCGACCACATCGTCACGGTCCGCGGCGCCGGCTACCGCTGGGAGTGAGGTCGGCGCCGGACGTCCGTGGTCCGGCCGGCTCCCCCGCGCGCGAAGAAGCCCCCGGTGCTGGGGGACACCGGGGGCTGTGAAAGGCCGGACTGGGGGATCCGACCGTTGTCAGTCGCGCTTGTCTGGGGAATTGCGCGACTGGTCTTTCTTCGCGTCGTGATCGGCGCCGTTGCCGTTCCCGACGTTTCCGCCCGCATGTGCGGGACGATCCGGGCCGTTCGATGTGCGATCGGCTGAGGACTTCTGCTTCTGCTGCTCCACGGGCGCGACCAGGTTCTGCTGACCGTCGGACTGCGTCCGGACCGGACGCTCGGCCGTCTCGGTCTTCTCGGCCGTCTCACGCTCGAGGCGCGAAACCAGCGCGTCGATCCGCGCGGTGGTCCACCCTTGCGCGTTCGCCCACGAGCGGAGCTCCTCCCACGACCCGGCCGCCTTCGCCGCGGCGATGACGGTCTCGATGTCGGCGGGCGCCGCGGGCTCGGCCGCGATAGGTGCGTTTGTGGTGGCCCGCGAGCCGTCGGACGCCAACGGCTGATCGACGACCTGCGGAGCGGGTGCCTCCACCACTTCGGCGTTGACTGGAGGCACAGGTGCCTCCGGCGTGACGGCCGCGGAGGCGGACGGCGACGGGGAGCTCGCGGAGGGAACGATGACGCGCTCGGAGGCCAAGCTCGTACCGGGCGAATCGGCCAGCGCCATGGTGTTCGCGAGAGCGACCGCGGTCACGACGGCGATGCTCGCAGCGACGGCGGTCACGCCGCCGATCACGAGCCCCGTGCGTGCTTCCACGACTCTGCTGCCTCCCATACGCGGATCGAATTCCCCTCCATCCATGGTGACAGACCGATCGCCGCACAAGTGCCACAGGCGATGAGACTCTTCTCATGCGCCGACGGCGCCGACGGCCGGGATGTCGGCATCCCGGCCCGTCAGCGCCGTCAGTGCAGCTGCGTGTCACCTAGGCGAGCTCGCCCGCCTCCAGAAGGTCGGTGACGAGGGCGGCGATGGCGGAGCGCTCGGAGCGCACCAGCGTGACGTGACCGAACAGCGAGTGACCCTTCAGCGTCTCGATGACCGAGGCCACACCGTCGTGACGACCGACGCGCAGATTGTCGCGCTGGCCGACGTCGTGGGTGAGAACGACTCGCGAGCCCTGCCCGATCCGGCTCAGCACCGTGAGAAGCACATTGCGCTCGAGGGACTGCGCCTCGTCCACGATCACGAAGGCGTCATGCAGCGAGCGCCCGCGGATGTGCGTGAGCGGCAGCACCTCCAAAAGGCCCCGCTCGATCACCTCGTCGAGCACATTGCCCGACACGACCGAGCCGAGGGTGTCGAAGACCGCCTGACCCCAGGGGTTCATCTTCTCCTGCTGGTCGCCCGGCAGATACCCGAGCTCCTGCCCGCCGACGGCGAACAGCGGCCGGAACACGATGATCTTGCGCTGCTGCTGTCGCTCCAGCACCGCCTCGAGCGCCGCGCACAGCGCGAGCGCCGACTTGCCGGTGCCGGCTCGCCCGCCCAGCGACACGATGCCGACGTCGGGGTCGAGAAGCAGGTCGATGGCGATGCGCTGCTCGGCCGAGCGGCCGTGCAGTCCGAAAACCTCTCGATCGCCCCGGACCAGGCGGAACTCACCGTCGTCGATCACGCGCCCGAGTGCGGAGCCGCGCTCGGAGTGGACGATCAGCCCGGTGTTCACCGGAAGTCCTCTCACGTCCTCGCTGACGGCGACTTCGCTCTCGTAGAGATCGCTGATGTCGTCGCCCGACACGTCGATCTCGGAGATGCCGGTCCAGCCCGAGTCGACGGCCTGCTCCGCGAGGTACTCCTCCGCCGTGATGCCGAGCGACGCCGCCTTGACCCGCATGGGCAGGTCTTTCGAGACGACCGTGACCTCCTGGCCGTCCTGGGCGAGGTTCATCGCGATGGCGAGGATGCGGCTGTCGTTGTCGCCGAGGCGCATGCCCGAGGGCAGCACCGACGAGTCGGTGTTGTTGAGCTCGACGCGCAGCGTGCCGCCCAGACCGACGGGGACCGGGAAGTCGAGCCGGCCGTGTTCGACGCGCAGCTCGTCGAGATGGCGCAGCGCCTGCCGGGCGAAGTAGCCGATCTCGGGGTCGTGCCGCTTGCCCTCGAGCTCCGTGATCACCACCACGGGGATGACGACGCTGTGCTCGGCGAAACGGAAGAACGCCCGTGGATCGCTGAGCAGCACTGATGTGTCGAGAACATAGGTGCGCAGATCCTGATCGGGCTCTGCGATCTGCTCGAGATCCTGACTGCGCTGCTCGTGTGGTGCTCGTGTGGTCACAACCCACTCCCGCCCCGGGTGGTTCACCCGGCAGTCACGAGTCGACCAGGGTACCGAGTCGTGGATCGTGAAGTCGCGATCCGTGAGGCCGACTCGACCGGGCTCCTTGCCCGATGGCCTCACGCTACGACCGACCTTCGACATTGCGCGCGCCCGACACGCGGGAACAATGTGACGATCCGGTGAACGGATGCCGCGATCGTGCGGCCGGTCGCTCCCGCTCCGCCTCGCCGGCGGGGCGTCACCTCACGGGTGCGTCACCACACCCGCGCGGCGGAGAACGCGGCGAGCGCATCGCCGAACAGCCGCAGGGTGTCGGCGCCGGTGCCGACGTGCGGCGCGACGCGGATGCGGCCGGCACGGGCGGTCACCGTGAGCCCGTGGTTCGCCAGGGATGCGGCGAGCGGCGCGGCGTCCTGCGGTGCGGGCTCGAGCGTCACGATGCCCGCCCGGCGCTCGGGGTCGCGCGGTGTGACCACCGGCACCTCGTAGCGGTCTGCGGCGAACATGACGTCGGCTGCGCGCGCCGACAGCTCCGCTTCGATCTGCGCGACGCCCACGTCGGCGACCTCGCGCAGCGCGGTCGCCAGGCGAGCCGCGGCGAGTGTGTCGGGTCCCGAGACCGAGAAGGCCTGGGCGGAGGCGGACGGCGCGGGCACGGCGTCGACGGGCAGGTCGCCGTCGACGCCGCGGAAGCCCGAGAGCACGGGGGCGATCCGCTCGAGCGCACGCGCGCCGAACCAGGAGAAGCCGGTCCCCCGGCCCGCGCGCAGCCACTTGTAGCCGTGGCCGCAGACGACGTCGGCGGCGAGGTAGTCGGCGTCGACCATGCCGAAACCCTGGATGGCGTCGACGATGAGCAGGCGATCGCCGATGACCTCGCGCAGGGCGGACAGGTCGGTGCGGTAGCCGGTGCGGAAGTCGACGAGGCTGACCGCGACAGCGCGGGTGTCGTCCGAGAGCGCCGAGCGCACCGCATCGGGTGTCATGAACCCGTCGGCGGGTTCCACCCACTGCAGCTGGAGCGAACCGAACGCCTCGGAGGCACGCGTGGCCGCGACGGTGAGGCTGGGGAATTCGCCCCGGCCCAGCATGAGCCCCCCGGCCAGGCCGTAGACGGCGTGCATCAACCCGTACGTGGTGGACGGCTGCAGCACCACCTGCTCGGCATCCGTCCCGATCAGTTCGGCGACGAGCTCCCGGGCCTCGCGCACGTGGTCGGCGACGAGCTCGATGCTCGTGCGCCGGCCCGAGCCGAGCAGCTCGGTGTCACCCTGCGCCTCGCTGCGGACCGCAGGCGAGAGCGGCCCGAACGCCGCCCAGTCCAGATACCCGGGTTCCCCATCGAACGACGCCAGATAAGAATCCAGATCGGTCACGCGGATCATTCTGGCAGAGCGGCGATCGCCGGTGTGACGAAGTGCTCAGCTGCCGAAGCGGCGCTCCCGCGAGGTGAAGTCGCGGATGGCGCGCAGGAAGTCCACTTCGCGGAGGTCGGGCCCGAGCGCCTCGACGAAGTAGAACTCCGAGTGGGCCGACTGCCACAGCAGGAAGTCGCTCAGCCGCTGCTCGCCCGACGTGCGGATCACGAGATCGGGATCGGGCTGGCCGCCGGTGTAGAGGTGCTCCCCGATCTGCTCGGGAGTGAGGCTCGCCGCGAGCTCTTCGAGGGATCCGCCCTGCTCGTCGTGCTGCGCGATGATGCTGCGCACCGCGTCGACGATCTCGCCGCGTCCGCCGTAGCCCACCGCGAGGTTGACGTGCATGCCGGTGTTGTCCTTGGTGCGGGCTTCGACGTCGGCGAGCACCCGGGCGAGGTCGCCCGGCAGTGCTACGGCGCGACCCACGTGCTTCACGCGCCAGTCGCGCTCGTGCGAGAGCTCGTCGGCGAGCTCGGCGATGATCTCGATGAGGTCCGAGAGCTCCCGGGAGTCCCGCTTGCGGAGGTTGTCGTTCGAGAGCAGGTAGAGCGACACGACGCGGATGCCCACGTCGTCGCACCAGCGCAGGAACTCCTTCATCTTCGCCGCCCCGGCACGGTGGCCGTGAGCAGCGGAGTCGTAGCCGAGCTGCCTCGCCCAGCGGCGATTGCCGTCGATCATCATCGCGAGGTGGTGCGGGACGGCCGCGGGATCGAGCCGGCGACGGAGGCGGTTGATGTAGAGGCGGTAGAGAGGCCCTCTGCCCTCGTTCGTCTCGCCGCGCGCCACAGACCTACGCTACCCCTCGCGCGCCACGGACCCTAGCGCGGCCGGCGCCCCGGCATCCAGGGGCCCGGCTATGTTCCCCGGCCGGCATGCGGCGCCGTCTACGCTGAGGTGATGAGCCGCCGTCGCAGTGCCCCCCGGGCCCCCGAGGTTCCCGTGCTGCCGCTGATGGATGCCGCCGCCGTCGACGCGGCCACGCCCGAGATCAAGCCCTCCTGGCGCGGCTGGATCCATGCGGCCACCTTCCCCGTCGCCATCGTTGCCGGCATCGTGCTGATCGTGCTCGCGCAGGGCGCGCCGGCCAAGTGGGCGTGCGCGGTGTTCATGGCCACGTCGCTGCTGCTGTTCGGCAACTCGGCGCTGTATCACCGGTTCGACTGGAACCCGAGGACCAAGGCGATCCTCAAGCGGATCGACCATGCCAACATCCTGCTGCTGATCGCCGGCACCTACACCCCGATCGCGACGCTCGCGCTCCCGCCGCAGAAGGGCGCGCTGCTGCTCGTGCTGGTGTGGAGCGGGGCGCTGCTCGGCATCCTGTTCCGGGTCTTCTGGATCCATGCTCCGCGCTGGCTCTATGTCGCGCTCTACCTCGCGCTGGGGTGGGCGGCGGTGATGTATCTCGTCGATCTGTTCGAGGCCAACGCCGCGATGATGATCCTCGTCGCCGTCGGGGGGCTCCTCTACACCGGTGGCGCCATCGTCTACGCGCTCAAGCGGCCCAACCCGTGGCCCGGCCACTTCGGCTTCCATGAGATCTTCCACGTGTGCACGGTGCTGGCGTTCCTCTGCCACTGGACGGCGTGTCTGCTGATCGCCCTCGACCCGCTGTCACCGTCGCTGGGGCTCCCGGGCTGACCCGTCCCGGTGCCGCCGCGCGCGCTCAGCGTGCTCAGCGCTTCGGAGCAGGCCCGCCGGCGTCGTCGCCACGGGTCTCGTCATCCGCGGGGTCGATCCTCTCGCCGTCGACCTCGGTGGCCTCGGTCGCCCGGGCCGCCTGCGCCTCGGCGTCCAGCTCCTCCTGGATGTCGGCGCGCACGCGGCCTCGCCGGATGCGGCGCATCATGTCCCACACCAGCAGGATCACCGCGATCGCGATGAACGCGGTGACGACGAAGCCCACGACGCCCGGCGTCACGATGTCGGGGTCCACCTCGGAGGGCGAGGGCGTCGGCGTCGGAGTCGCCGCGGCGCTCAGGAAGGCGACGATCGCGTGCTGCATGGGGTCCTCGCTCTGCCCGCGGGGCGGGCGGTGTCGTCGGGGGTGCGCGCGAGCGCATAGCCTGGAGTCCCAGCCTAATCTTTCCGATCCGGCCCGATGAGACGTCAGGGAGCGGCGTGACCACGCAGGACATGCTCGACGAGCGCTACGGCCGTCAGCGTTCGCCCGGGCGTCGCTGGGCCATCGGCGCCGGCATCCTGGTCGCGGTCGGAGTCGTCGCCCTGTTCGGCTGGTTCACGGTGCAGAACGCGCTGGACGCGGTCGACTCCGACACGACCTCGTTCGAGGTCGTGGACGAGCACTCCGTGACGCTCGGATTCCAGATCACCGCTCCCCCGGGATCGGCGGTCGCCTGCGCGATTGAGGCGCAGGACGAAGAGCACGGAGTGGTCGGCTGGAGGGTCGTCGACCTGCCCGCCTCCGACCTGCATGCGCGGGCCTTCCGCGAGGTCATCCCCACCACTGCCCTGGCTACGACAGGTTTTGTCAACTCCTGCTGGGTGACGTAGTCTGACGGGACATCAGTCGAATCGCGCCCTGGCCGTGAGCCAGGGCGTTCGGTTTATGCCCGTGCCGTCCCGCGCGCCGGGCCCAACGAAGGAGTCAGCCGTGTCCACCGACGCCCCCGTGACCTTCCTCACCCAGGACGCGTACGACCGCCTGGCCGCCGAGCTCGAGCACCTCTCGACGACCGGCCGCGAGGAGATCGCCAAGCGCATCGAGGCCGCGCGCGAAGAAGGCGACCTCAAGGAGAACGGCGGCTATCACGCCGCCAAGGACGAGCAGGGCAAGCAGGAGGCGCGCATCCGCACCCTTCAGCACCTGCTGAAGACCGCCACCGTCAGCGAAGCTCCCGAGAGCACCGGCGTGGTCGAGCCCGGCACCGTCATCACCGCGATCGTCGCCGGAGGCGAAGAAGTCTTCCTCCTCGGCAATCGCGAGATCGCGGTCGGTTCCGAGCTCGATGTGTACAGCGAGGCCTCTCCTCTGGGCGAGGCGATCCTCGGCCGCAAGGAGGGCGAGAAGACCTCGTACACCGCGCCGAACGGGCGTGAGATCGCCGTCGAGATCGTCAAGGTCGAGACCTACAACGGTCAGTAGCAGCCGGCCCCGGCGAGCGCATCCCGCGCGCTAGTCGGGGACCACCGTCGGCGCGTAGCCGGCGTCCTCGAGCACCGAGATGACGTGCGCGCGGTGCTCCTCGCCGCGCGTCTCGACGCTCAGCTGCAGGATCACCTCGCTGATCTGCAGCCCCTGCCCGTGGCGCGTGTGCAGCACCTCGATGACGTTCGCCCCGGCGATCGCCAGCAGCTCCGACACCTGCGCGAGCTGACCGGGGCGGTCCGGAAGCGGGATGCGCAGGGTCATGTACCGGCCGGATGCCGCCAGCCCGTGCGCGACGACGCGCTGCAGCAGCAGGGGGTCGATGTTGCCTCCGGACAGCACCGTCACGGTCGGGCCGTTCGCCATGACCTTGCCCGCGAGGATAGCGGCCACGCCGACGGCGCCCGCGGGTTCGACGACCTGCTTGGCGCGCTCGAGCAGCACGAGGAGGGCACGGGCGATGTCGTCCTCGGTGACCGTGACCACCTCGTCGACGAGGTCGCGGATGATCTCGAACGGCAGGTCGCCCGGCCGCGCCACGGCGATGCCGTCGGCGATGGTGGGCAGCGTCGGGATCTCGAGCGGATGCCCCGCGGCGAGGGAGGGCGGATACGCGGCGGAGTTCGCCGCCTGGACGCCGATCACCCGGATGGTCCGTCCCTCGGCGGCCGCGCGAGCCTTCACGGCCGCGGCGACGCCGGCGATGAGCCCTCCCCCGCCGATGCCGAGCACGATGGTGTCGAGGTCGGGCAGCTCGTCCATGAGCTCGAGGCCGAGCGTGCCCTGGCCGGCGATGACGTCGTGGTGGTCGAACGGGTGGATGAAGACGGCGCCGGTCCGCTCGGCGAACTCGGCGGCCAGTCGCAGCGGCGTCTCGACGGTGGCGCCCTCCAGCACGACGTCGGCGCCGTACCCGCGCGTGGCGAGCAGTTTGGGCACGGGCACGCCGAGCGGCATGAAGATGGTCGCGCGGATGCCGAGCGCCTTGGCCGCGAGGGCCACACCCTGCGCGTGGTTGCCGGCCGAGGCGGCGACGACACCGCGCGCACGCTCCTCGGCCGTCAGCCGCGACAGGCGATACGTCGCACCGCGGATCTTGAACGAGCCGGTCCGCTGCAGGTTCTCGAGCTTCAGATGGACCGGCACGCCCAGGACGTCGGACAGGTGCTGCGACTCGTCGAGCGGAGTGTGGGCGATGACGCCCTCCAGCGTGGCCCTGGCGTCCTCGAAGTCCGCGAGGGTCGGCACCGCGAACGCCGCCGAGCCGGCGTCGGCGGCGGCGGCCGCGGGTCGGGCGTGGCCGGCGGAAGACATGGCGGTGGTCACGAACGGACTCTCCTCTGCCGCGGAACGGTGCTCCAGATGAGGTCGCCGGAGGGTTTGGCTCCGGTCTCCCAGGCGCGTTCGGCGAGATAGACGGCGACGACGTTGACGAACGCCGCGAGCGGGACGGCGAACAGGGCGCCCGGGATGCCGGCGATCATCGCGCCGCCGGCCACCACGAGCACGACCGCGAGCGGGTGCACCTTGACGGCGGACCCCATCAGCAGCGGCTGGAGGACGTGGCCCTCGAGCTGCTGCACGCCCAGCACGACGACGAGCATCCAGAGCGCGATCCACGGACCGTTGTAGACGAGCGCGAGGAACACGGCAACGGTGCCGGTGACGACGGCACCGACGATCGGCACGAATGCGCCGAGGAAGACGAGCACGGCAACGGGGATCGCGAGCGGGACACCGAGGAGGGCGGCACCGAGGCCGATGCCGATCGCGTCGATCGTCGCGACCAGCAGCTGCGTGCGGGCGTAGTTGACGACGGTGACCCAGCCGGCGCGTCCTGCGCCGTCCGCCGCCGGCCGCGCCTTCTTGGGGAACAGCCGCAGCGTCCACCGCCAGATGCCGGCGCCGTCGGCGAGCAGGCACAGCAGGATGAAGAACGCGAGCACGGCGCCGGTGACGACGTGACCGATCGTGGATCCGATCGCCAGCGCGCCTGACCAGAGGAGCTCGGCCTGCTGCTGGATGAAGACCCAGCCCTGATCCAGCAGGTCGTCGATCTGCTCGGGGCTCAGGTGCAGCGGCCCGTCGATGAGATACTGCCGGAACTGGTCGATGGCGGCCACCGTGCTGGCCTGCACGGAGTCCCATTGCCGCATGATCTGCCAGACGACGAGCCAGAGCAGTCCGGTCACGATCGCGAGGGTGCTGACGACCGAGATGACGATGGCGAGCCAGCGAGGCATCCTCCGGCGCAGCATCCACGCGAACGCGGGCCACAGCAGGGCGGTGATGAGGATGGCGATCAGAAGCGGGATCACCAGCAGCTTCAGCTGGATGACGAGCCAGACGCCGATGCCGATGGCGGCGGCGACGACGATGACCCGCCAGGAGTAGGCGGTGGCGACCCGGAGACCACGCGGCACCGCGGCGGAGGTCTCGGTGGAGACCACGCGGCTGCGGTCGCGGACGGCATCGAAGAGCGAGCTGCGGGGCTTGTCTTCGGAGCCGCTCGTACGCCCAGTGCTCATTCGCCCAGTCTAGGCGCGTCGCATTCCGCGACGGTCATGAAGACGGTGGGGCCGATGTCGGAGCCGCTGGCTAAGCTGACGCGCGTGAAGTCCTCGCTCAGCGCCGCAGAAGCGCGGCGCGTCGCGCTCGCCGCACAGGGGTTCGCGCGCCCTCGCCCCTCCGCCGCGGGGACGCGGCAGCTGAACGGCGCGCTGGCGCGGATGGCGACACTGCAGATCGACTCCGTCAACGTCTTCGCCCGGTCGCACTACATGCCGCTCTTCTCGCGCCTCGGTGCGTACGACCCCGCTGCCCTCGATCGGCTGCTGTTCGCCCGGCGCTCGCCGTACGTCGAGTACTGGGCGCATATGGCCTCCTTCATCCCCGCCGCCGACTGGGGACTGTTCGACTTCCGCATGCAGGCGATGCGCGCCAAGTACGGCGGCGCCGGCAGCTGGTCCGACACCCATCGCGAGATCCTCGACTGGGTGCGCGCCGAGCTCGCCGACCGGGGGCCGCTGCGTCCGGCGCAGATCGAGCACGACACCAAGAAGGGCGCCCGCGGCCCGTGGTGGGACTGGGACGTCGTGAAGCAGGCGCTCGAGCACCTCTGGCTGTTCGGCGAGGTCGCGATCGCTGGCCGACGCGGGTTCGAGCGCCGGTACGGCCTGGCGGAGCACGTGATCCCGCACGACGTGCTCGATGCCCCGGTCGCCCGCGACGACGCCGTGCACGAGCTCGTGCGGCGCGCGGCACGGGCCTACGGTGTGGCGACCGCCGCCGACATCGCGGACTACTGGCGGATCGCCGACCGCAAGGCCATCACGGCGGCGCTCGACGATCTCAGCGAGGCCGGTGAGCTGCAGCCCGTCACCGTCGAGGGGTGGACCACCGGCAGGCGACCGGCCAGGGCGTGGCTGCACCGAGAGGCGGTCGTGCCGCGACGCATCGACGCCACCGCGATCCTCACGCCGTTCGACCCCGTGGTGTGGTTCCGGGACCGCGCCGAGCGCCTCTTCGACTTCGAGTACCGCATCGAGATCTACACGCCGGCGGCCCAGCGCCGATTCGGCTACTACTCGCTTCCCGTCCTCATCGACGACGACATCGTCGGCCGCGTCGACCTCAAAGCCGATCGTGCCGCCTCGACCCTGCGCGTGCAGGCGGCGTGGTGGGAGCACGGACGCCCGGCGGATGCCGCACCCCGCCTCGCCGCGGAGCTCCGTCTCGCGGCCGCCTGGCAGGGTCTGGAGTCCGTCTCGATCTCGCGCTGGGGCGACGCCGTCGACGACCTCGCCCGCGTGATGCCCGAGGCCGCCCGACATGACGCCGGGCCGGCTGAACCCGTCGCCCTCTCCCCCGAGGAGCCGGGTGCCGACGAGCCCGCGACCGCGGGGCCCGGCACTGAGGCCGTCGAAGAGCTCGCGAGCTGACGAAGGCGCACCCGCTGAGAACGGCGGTCCAGCGGTCGGACTCACGCGGCGGGGGAACCCACCACCTCGAGGCCGAGCCAGCGGGCGAGGTCCTGGATCTCGGCATCCACCGCCTGCCGGATCTCGTCGGTGAACGGCTCGTCCTCGTGCACCGCGTGCACCCGCAGAACGCCGGCCTTGCGATCGCTCTTGGCGTCGAGCTTGCCGACGAACCGATCGCCGTGCAGGATCGGCAGCGCGAAGTAGCCCCACCGGCGCTGGGCGGCGGGCTTGTACATCTCGAGCAGGTACTCGTACCCGAAGATCTCTTCCAGCCGGCGACGGTCGAACACCAGTCGGTCGAAGGGCGACAGCAGCGCGGTGCGCGGCGCGAAATCGGCGAGCCCGTCGAGCGCCTCGAGGTCGACGCGCCAGACGCCGTCGGTCCGATCGACCACGGCCTCCTCGCCGATCTCGCCGACGTCCACCGGCTCCAGCGGCTGCGCGATGCCCTTCGCCCGCGCGATGCCGAGCGACGCGAGGCGGCGCTCCGCGCGCTCGCGCGCAGCCTCCTCGTCGGTGAGCGCCACCACATCGGGCGGGTAGACCCTGTCGGCGACGTCGAACAGCCGGCCGGCGGCGTCCCTCGACGAGATGGCCACGTCTCCGCACATCACGAGGATCTCGAGGAGCTGCATCGAGTTGCGGTTGTTCGTCCACCCCGACGAGCGCCACGACACCTGGGCGGCGTCGGGGATGTCGGCAGCCCGAAGCGGTCCCTCGGCCCGCAGCCGGGCCAGCACCTCACGACGGAACACGTCGTTGGCGGCCAGCCACTCCCGCGCCTGCGCCGAGTGCGGCCGGTGCCGCATCTCGGAAAGCAGCAGCGGAAGGTCGGTCATCGCCCGGTAGAAGCCGCCCCACTCGAATACGGCGCGGTCCTCTTCGACGAGGCGCACGAGGTCCGCCGGCTGGTAGGGCCACCCGAGCCGGCTCCACAGGATCAGGTCGGCGCTGGGTGCGATCGCCGCCGTCGGCTCGATGTTCACGATGGTGAGCGCATCGATGGTCTCGACGATGCCCGCGGGGCGATGAGCGGTCAGGAGCTGGCCGCGCGCCGCGATGCGGCGGGCCTCCTCACGCGTCAGCCGGACAGTCACGCCCCGACGCTACCGCCGGGCGGCGACATCCGTCTGGTGAGGTTTCGACATCCGTCTGATGAGGTTTCGACTCGCTTCGCTCGCTCAACCTTGAGTCAGAACTGCACGCGGGGCGGCTCCGAGATGGCGGCGCCGTCGATCACCTCGAAGAACTCCCGCTCGTGGAACCCCAGGTTGCGGGCGAACATGTTGTTCGGGAACACCTTGATCTTCGTGTTCAACTCGCGCACGCCGCCGTTGTAGAACCGGCGCGAGGCCTGGACCTTGTCCTCGGTGTCGACGATCGACTGCTGCAGCTGGAGGAAGTTCTGACTCGCCTGCAGCTGCGGATACGCCTCCGCGACGGCGAACAGGGACTTCAGCGCCTGCTGCATGCGTCCCTCGGCGGCGCCGGCCTCGGCGGGCCCGGTCGCCGACAGCGTGTCGGCGCGCGCCTGCGTCACGCGCTCGAAAACGGCCTTCTCGTGCGTGGCATACCCCTTGACGGCCTCGATGAGGTTCGGCAGCAGATCCGCTCGACGCTTGAGCTGGACGGTGATGTCGCTCCACGCCTCATCGACGCGCACGTTCAGCTGGACGAGCGAGTTGTACGTCGCCCAGAGATAGATGCCGACGATGACGGCGAGCGCCACCACGATAAGGACTGGGATCAGCCATTCCATGTGCCGAGGCTCCGTTCGGTAGTGACCTCATCCTACCGACGCGGGCCCCCGCGGCATGAGGCCGATCCCGGTACTCTCAGCCGTTACCCACCGAGGACGCGATCCAGGTACGGGTTGCGGAACAGCCGCTCGGGGTCCAGGCGATCACGGAGGGCGACGAAGTCGTCGAAGCGCGCATACCGCTCGCGGAACGTCTCCGCCCCGAGCGTGTGCATCTTCCCCCAGTGCGGTCGCCCCTCGAAGCCGAGCATGATCTCCTCGACCGCCTCGAAGTACTCCGTGGGGTCCTCGCGCCAGTACCGGTGCACCGCGATGTATCCCGAGGCGCGGCCGTGGGCCGTCGACATCCAGCGGTCGTCGGCCGCGGCGAAGCGCACCTCGACGGGGAAGCCGATGCGCCATCCCCGCTCGTCGACGAGCGCGCGGAGCGCCTCGAACGCCGGCCGCACGTTCGGCACCGGCAGGGCGTACTCCATCTCGCGGAACCGCACCGACCTGCTGGTCGCGAACACGCGGGCCGAGGCATCCGTGAACTCCCGGTCGCCCCACACCTTCGCCGACACGCGGTTGATGGTGGGGACGAGTGCGGGGATCGCCCGGCCCGTCGAGCACGCCACCTGGTGCAGGCCGCTCCCGACGAGCGTGTCGTCGATCCACTTGCCGACCGGTGAGAGCGGATGCCGGGGCGCGCCGTCGGGCAGGCGCGTGTTGGTCTTCGTCATCGCGCGGTCGGTGTGCGGGAACCAGTAGAACTCGAAGTGGTCGGCGGCCGCCACGCGGTCCTCGAGCGCCGCCAGCACGTCATCGAGCGGCTCCGGCTGCTCCACCGCGTGCAGGACGTACGCGGGGACGCACTGCAGCGTGACATCGACCAGGATGCCGAGCGCGCCGAGCCCGAGAGCGACGGCGGGGACCAGCTCGGGGTTCTCGTCCTCGTTCACGGCGAGCAGGTCGCCGGACGCCGTGACCAGCGTCGCGCCGACCACCTGTGCCGCGATGCCGCCGAAGCGGGCGCCGGTGCCGTGCGTGCCCGTGGAGATCGCTCCCGCGATCGACTGCCTGTCGATGTCGCCGAGGTTCTCCATCGCCAGGCCGAAGGGAGCCAGGAGCGCCGGGATCCGGTGCAGACGCGTGCCGGCGAGCAGGGTCACCCGGCCGCGATCCGCATCGACCGACACGAGGCCGCTGAGATCGCGCAGCTCGAGGAGCGCTCCCGGTGCCACGGCGATGCCGGTGAAGCTGTGGCCGGCCCCCACCGCCTTGACGGGGATGTGCTGGGCCGCCGCGGCGACCACCGCTCGTTGCACCGCCGCCACCGTCGGCGGGAACTCCAGGCGCTGCGGTCGCACCGACTCCGTCCGCGCCCAGTTGCGCCAGACGCCGCCGGGGCGGGTCACAGGAACGCCTTCCCCTCGCCGCGGTACGTCGGCAGCTCGCCGACGCGCTCGTCGCCGTCGACGAGGTGGTACGCGGCGACGCGCTCGGCGAGCTCTCCGCTCTTCGAGTGGCGGAACCAGACGCGGTCGCCGATCCGCAGGTCGCGTGCCGCGTCCCCGCGCAGCGGTGTCTGCACCTCGCCGGCGCCCTCACGGGGCGCCATGCGCAGCTGCGCCGGCCAGACGGCACGCGGCTGGCGCGATTCGAGAGCAGGCCCCGAAGCGATCCACCCGCCGCCGAGCACGGTGGCCACGTCGGAGGCCGGCTTGCGCACGACCTCCAACCCGAAGGCCGCCGCCGGCGCCGGGTCGAAGGCGCGGTAGCCGTCGAAGAGGTGGCCGGCGAGCAGTCCGCTTCCGGCGGTCACCTCGGTCACGGACTGATCGGATGCCGTCAGCTCGAGCGACCCGGTCCCTCCGCCGTTGACGAACTCGAGGGGCGCGATGTCGCGCAGGGCCGCGACGATGGCGGCGCGGCGGTCGAGCAGCTCAGCGGCCGAGCGGCGCTGCATCCACCGGATGACGGCATCACCCGACCCCGTCGCATCGCCCTGACCGGCGATCTGGGCCTCGTACATCATCAGGCCGACGAGCCGGAAGCCGGGGCGTGCGGCGATCGAACGCGCCAGCGCGGCCACCTCCGCCGCCTCGTGCACGGGCGAGCGCAGCACGCCGATGTGACCGAGCGCGGGCGCACGCCACGAGGCGTCCGCGTCGATGGCGATCCGGATCTCAGGCCGCGCGCTCGGCGCGGCGATGGCGTCCACCAGGTCGAGCTGGGCGAGGTCGTCGACCATCAGGGTGATGCGTGCGGCGGCGGTCTCGTCGGCTGCGAGGGCGGCGATCGCCGCGCGGTCGACCGTCGGGTAGCCGAGGACGATGTCGTCCATGGTCTCAGCGAGCCACAGCGCCTCGGGAAGGGTGAAGGCGAGGACGCCCGCGTAGCCCGGCAGCGCCAGCACCGCGTCGAGGACCTCGCGGACCCGCACCGACTTGCTCGCCACGCGGATGGGGACGCCTCCGGCCCGCACGACCAGATCGAGGGCGTTGTAGCGCAGGGCCGCGGCGTTGATGGCGGCGACGGGGCCGCTGATCTCGGCGAGGGCATGGGTCATCGCGCCCCAGTAGGACGCGGGATGGGCCCAGGGCTTCTTCGCCGTGGGTGTGGACAGCAGATCGAGACTCATACGGCTCGCTTCGGGTGCGTGCGCATCGCACCAGCCTATGGTGCCGCGGATGCGCTCGATGACCGGATCGCGTCAGCATTCGCAGGTGTGCGACAGCCGACGAGGGGGTCAGTCCTGCGCCCTCTCGGCGCGCTCCTGCTCGACCTCGTCCTCGGCCCCGTACACCGCGATCGGCGGGGCCCCGAGAAGCAGCGCAGTGAGCTTCCACCACCAGCCGCTCTTCGGCACCTTCTGCTCGCTCGCGCTCTGCTCGTGCGCGCTCCGACCGCCCGTGCTGTTCTCGACCATGTCGGGGACCCTTCGCCGCTTTTGCCCAGGCTAACGCGTCTTCTCGGGCAGCGCGAGGGCGCGGAGCCGGTGCCCCCGGTGGGATTCGAACCCACACTCGAGCGATTTTAAGTCGCCTGCCTCTGCCGTTGGGCTACGGGGGCCCACCACGTTCCGCCGGGAACGCGAATGCCGCAGGCTCATCTTCTCAGACGGGCCTGCGGCATCCTGCGAACCTACTTCGCGGCGACCTTCTCGGCGTCGGCGGCCTTCGCGGCGGGCTTGCGCGCAGGGGCCTTCTTGGCCGGCGCAGCCACGGCGGCGGTCTCGACCGGCGCCTCGACCGGCTGCGGCGGACGCGGACGCGCTGCGAACTCTTCGAACACGTAACGAGGGTTCTGCACCGTCGACAGGTTCACCATGTCGCGGCCGAGCCAGAAGTTGTTCCACCAGCCCCACAGCACGCGCCACTTGCGCTCCCACGACGGCATCGCCAGGCCGTGGTAGCCGCGGTGCGCGAGCCACGCGATGGGTCCCTTGAGCGCGAGCTTGCCCGACTGGAACACCCCGACCCAGAGGCCGAGGCCCGCGACGGCGCCGAGGTTCTTGTGGTAGTACTCGCGCGGCAGCTCGCCGCGCAGCACGCCCACGAGGTTCTTCGCGAGGAGCTTCGCCTGGCGCACTGCGTGCTGGGCGTTGGGCACGCAGTAGCCGCCCACGCCGCCACCGGTGAGGTCGGGCACGGCCGACACGTCGCCGGCCGCCCAGGCACCCTCGACGATCTCGTCCTCGCTGCCCACCCGCAGGTCGGCGCGGGTGCGGATGCGACCGCGCTCTTCGACGGGGAGGTCGCCGCCGCGCACCACCGTGGGGTTCGCCATGACGCCGGCGGTCCAGATGATGAGGTCGCTGGGGATGGTCTCGCCCGTGGAGAGCTCGATGTTGCCGCCCACGGCACCGGTGACCTGCGTGTCGAGGTGGACCGATGCGCCGCGCTGGGCGAGGTTCTTGAGCACCCACTCGCTCGTCTTCAGCGACACCTCGGGCATGATGCGGCTCATGGCCTCGATGAGGTGGAAGTGCGTGTCGTCGAACGTGATCTGCGGGTAGCTCTTGACCAGCGACGAGGCGAGCGAACGCAGCTCGGCGAACACCTCGATGCCGGCGAACCCGCCGCCGACCACCACGACGGTGAGGAGGCGATCGCGATCGGGACCGGGAGGAAGCGTCGACGCCTTGTCGAAGTTCGACATCAGCCTGTCGCGGATGGCGACGGCCTCTTCGATCGTCTTCAGCCCGATGGCGTTGTCGGCGATTCCCGGGATCGGGAAGGTGCGCGAGACCGCGCCGGCGGTGACGACGATCTGGTCGTACTCGAACTCGTACGGCTCGCCGGCGATCGGGGTGATGGTGGCGACCTTGCCGGCGTGGTTGATGCCGGTCACCTTGGCGGCCACGACGTTGGTGCGCTTGAGGTGGCGGCGCAGGGCCACGACGGAGTGGCGCGCCTCGATCGAGCCGGCCGCGACCTCGGGGAGGAACGGCTGGTAGGTCATGTAGGGCAGCGGATCGACGATCGTCACTTCCGCCTCGCCCTTGCGCAGATGCTTCTCGAGCTTCCAGGCCGTGTAGAAGCCTGCGTATCCGCCACCGACGATGAGGATCTTGGGCACGGTGTTGGTCACGGTTTGGAGTACTCCTCCTGTGTCAGCGGCTCGGCGCGCGGGACGCCAATCGGATGCGTCGGACAGCAGCGGTGACGCCGAGCGCCACCAGTATAGCCGTCGCTGTGACCAACAGGAGCGGCAGGCTGCCGTACACCACGGTGTCCCGGTCCGGCAGCAGCGGCGAGGAGACGCGCGTCGCGGCATCCGCGTCGGGGAGCGCCGGAACCTCGACGCTCGGCGCCGGCTCCTCCGGCATGGGCGCGACGGGGGCCCGGCGATACAGCCGCACCCAGTCCTCGAGGCTGCCCATCGGGTTGGCGGTCACCGTGGGGAGGCCGGCCGTCACGGCGGCGGCGGCATCCACCAGTCCATAGCCGTACAGCACATCGGGCACGGCGGTCGCACCCGCGGCGGGACGGGCGGTCTTGACGATGCGGTTGATGACGTTCGCGGCATCGAGGTCGGGGTGCGCGGCGCGGACCAGCGCCGCGATGCCGGCGACGATCGGGGCGGCGCCGCTCGTGCCGTCCCACGAGACCAGCGTCGAGTCGGCCGACACGCCGACGAGCTCCTCGCTGGGAGCCGAGACGCCGATGGTGATGCCCTGTGTGGACGCGTCGACACTGGCCTTCCCGGAGCGGTCCACACCACCCACGGTGAGCACGCCGGGGATGGTCGCCGGCGCACCCACACGGGTCGTGCCGCTCCCCCGGTTGCCGGCGGCGACCACGACGACGACGTCGTGGTCGAAGGCGTAGAGGAAGGCGTCGTCCCAGCTCTCGGGCCAGTCCGGGACGTTCGTGGTGAGCGACATGTTGATGACGTCGGCGCCGTTGTCGACCGACCAGCGGATCGCGTCGGCGATCTGGTCGGCGAAAGGCCGCTGCGCGGACGAGCCGAAGGCGACCGATACCGACAGCAGCTGCGCCTCGGGCGCGACGCCGATCATGCCGGTGGCGGGGCCGGTGCCCCGGCCGGCCGCGAGCGACGCGACCCAGCTGCCGTGATCGGCGTCGACTGCGCCCAGGGGCGTGCGCCCGTCGGACGACCCGACCCCCGAGACATCCGTGCCGCCGGCGACGGCACCGTCGAACTCGACCGGGCCGCGGCCGATGCCGGTGTCGATGATGGCGATCTTCACGCCGGCGCCGCGTGTGGTCTCCCACGCCTTCTCGACGCCGTAGTCGTCCAGCCAGTACTCTGCGGCACGGATCGGGTCTTCCTCGGCGGGAGCCGCCTGGGCGGCCACGGGCCCCACCGCGACCAGCGTCGCGGCGACGGCCGCCGACGCGACGGCGGCGAGGGCGCGGCGGATCATCCGCCCGATCCCGGCTGCGCGCACACGCAGCGCTCGGGCGACCACGACGACAGCGCGAGCGCGCGGTCGCCGATCGGATTGATCCCGGGCCCCGCGGCGAGGGCGTGGCCCGCGAGCGCGTGGAGGCACTTGACGCGCGTCGGCATGCCCCCGGCCGAGATGCCGGCGATCTCCTCCACCTCGCCGAACGCGGAGCGGTCCCGCAGGTACGCCTCGTGCGCGAGCCGGTACGCCGCGGCGACCTCCTCGTCGGCGGCCAGCGCGTCGGAGAGCTCTCGCATGACGTGGTCGGCCTCGAGGACCGACATCGCGGCGGTCGCGGCCGGGTGCGTCAGGTAGTAGAACGTGGGGAACGGCGAGCCGTCGGGAAGCCGCGGCGACGTGGCCACCACGGTGGGGTTGCCGCACACGCAGCGCGCCGCGATCCCCACGACTCCGCGAGCCGGGCGACCGAGCTGTTCGCGAAGCACGGTCAGGTCGGCATCGCTGACAGGGGGGTATGGCGGGGTCGTCACAGAGCAGCTCCTTGGTCGGGCCCAGGGTACCGACGCCACCTGGGACGGTGCTGGACCGCGACGCCGCTGAGCGGTCGCGGCGGTCCCGGGCGGTCAGGGCGTCGGCGTGGGCGAGGGTTCGGGGTCGGGCACGCCGATGGTCACCGGCGCCACGGTCTGGGCGAGCCCTGCCTCGGTCACCGAGCGGACGAGCTTCGACATCCAGTCCGCGTCGGCAGCCTCGAGCTCGTCGCTCACCGGCTCCTGCTCCTGGGGCGCGAGTTCGGGCGGCAGGTCGTCGTCGACGAGGTAGACGACCTCGCCGGGCTTGACGTAGTACAGCCGCTCGCGCGCCTGGGTGGTGATGTAGGCGGGGTCCTGCCAGCGCTCGCGCTGGGACTCGAGGTCGGCCACCTCGTCACGGCTGAGCTGCACGGCCGCCTCGAGCGCGGCCACCTGCTGACGCTGATCGACATAGGTGCCGATGGTGGGAACGAGCACGAAGGCGGCGAGCACGACCAGGCCCATCATGATCACCATGAAGCCCGAGAGGCGGATGCCGCCGAGCCAGCCACGTACATCGACGGGGCGTCGCGCGCTCACGGGCCGCCGACGAGGTGCTGTCGCACCCGGGGGACGAGAAGGGGGAGCCGTCGTCTTGGCCACGGCTCCCCCTCACGTCGACTTCAGGCTGTCAGCGCATCAGCCCTTGAACCGGGGGAACGCTCCGCGGCCCGCGAACACCGCGGCCTCACCGAGCTCCTCTTCGATGCGCAGAAGCTGATTGTATTTCGCCACGCGCTCGCTGCGGGCGGGCGCGCCGGTCTTGATCTGACCCGCGTTGACGGCGACCGCGAGGTCGGCGATCGTGGTGTCCTCGGTCTCGCCCGAGCGGTGCGAGAGCATCGAACGGTAGCCGTTCTGGGTGGCCAGAGCGATGGCGTCCAGCGTCTCGGACAGCGTGCCGATCTGGTTGACCTTCACCAGCAGCGCGTTGGCGACGCCGAGGTCGATGCCACGCTGGAGGCGCTCGGGGTTGGTGACGAAGAGGTCGTCGCCGACGAGCTGCACCTTCGTGCCGATCTTGTCGGTGAGAGCCTTCCACGCGTCCCAGTCGTCCTCCGCGAGGGCGTCCTCGATCGTGACGACGGGGTAGTTCGCGACGAGGTCGGCGTAGTAGTCGGTCAGCTGCTCGGCCGACCATGCCTTGCCCTCGACGGTGTACACGCCGTCCTTGAAGAACTCGGTCGCCGCGACGTCGAGGCCGACGCCGATGTCGGTGCCGGGGGTGAAGCCTGCCTTCTCGATCGCCTGGATCAGGAAGTCGAGGCCCTCGCGGTTGCTGGGAAGGTCGGGGGCGAACCCGCCCTCGTCGCCGAGTCCGGTCGCGAAGCCCGCGGCCTTCAGCTCGCCCTTGAGGACGTGGTACACCTCGGTGCCCCAGCGCAGCGACTCGGCGTACGTGTCGGCGCCGATCGGCGCGAGGAAGTACTCCTGGAAGTCGATGCCGTTGTCGGCGTGCTCGCCGCCGTTGATGACGTTGAACAGCGGCACGGGCAGGACGTGCGCGTTCGGTCCGCCGAGGTAGCGGAACAGCGGAAGGTCGGCCGAGTCGGCGGCGGCCTTGGCGACCGCGAGCGAGATGCCCAGGATCGCGTTGGCGCCGGTGCGCGACTTGTTCTCGGTGCCGTCCGTGGCGATGAGGATCTCGTCGACGACGCGCTGCTCGCTCGCCTCGACGCCTTCGATCGCGGGGCCGAGCTCGTCGATGACGGCGGCGACGGCCTTCAGAACGCCCTTGCCGCTGTAGCGGCTCTTGTCGCCGTCACGCAGCTCGTACGCCTCGAAGGCTCCGGTCGACGCGCCGGACGGCACGGCCGCGCGCTGGACGATGCCGTCGTCCAGCAGCACCTCCACCTCGACGGTCGGGTTTCCACGCGAGTCGAGGATCTCGCGGGCGCCTACAGCCTCGATCTGTGCCACAGGGGTTCTCCTTGCTTAGGGTGATTCGCTGGAGCGTCGTCGGTCCGCCCCTCAGCCTACTGACCCGCTGCCGGCTTGTGACGACGGTCAGACGACCAGCGCGATCGCGATGCCGTCGTAGCCCTTCGCGTCGAGCGTCTGGATGGCCGTGGCATCGAAGCGGGGGTCGCGGCCGAGCATCTCGAGACCGCGCTGCACCCCGATGATCTGCGGATTCTCGGTCGCGGGGTTGGCGACCTCGCCGCCGCGCACGGTGTTGTCGACCATCACGACGGTGCCAGGCCGGCCGAGCCGCGCCGCCCAGTCGAGGTAGATCGTGTTCGATTCCTTGTCGGCGTCGATGAAGACCAGGTCGAACGGCTCGTCGCCTTCGAGGGTGGGCAGGACGTCGGCGCCGCGACCGAGCCTGATCTCGACCTTCTCGCCTACTCCGGCGCGATCGAGGTTCGCGCGCGCCAGCTCCGCGTTGCGGGGCTCCGCTTCGATCGTCACGACGAGTCCGTCGCCGGGGATGCCGCGGGCCAGCCAGATCGTCGAGTAAGCGGCGAGCGTGCCCACCTCGAGCACCCGGCGCGCTCCCGAGATCCGCGCCATGAGGTGCAGCAGCTTGCCGTTGACCGGCGCGACCTCGATCGCCGGGAGTCCCGCGTTCTGCTGGTCCGCGACCGCGCGCTCGAGGTCGGGATCGTGGCCGACGAGCAGCTCCGTCAGGTACGCGTCGACGCGGGACCACTTCTCGGGGGTGGGCCAGGTGTCAGGTGTGGGTGCCGCCATGCCCTCAGCCAATCCGGCCGCGGACCGGGCGTCAAGGCCTCGCAGCCGCCCGGTTCACCAGCGCCTCGAGAAGCGCGGCGCCCGTCGCCGCGTCGTCCACGGTGACGACGAACCGCTTGCCGCTGCGGCGGAGCACCTCGATCGCCGCCCCGGCGCGCAGCACCACGCCGAAGCGCCTCCCGGTCGACAGGCGCAGACCCCAGCCGCCGAACTCGCCCATCGGATCCACGTCGACGCGCGCGGCCGATTCGATGTCGGCCAGCGGCACGTGGAATCGCGGGATGCCGAGCACCGACTCGACGTGCAGACCGCTGTCGTCGACGCGGACGTGGAAGGCGAGCGTGGTGGCCGCGAGCGCCAGGAGCAGCACCGCGGTTCCCACGAGGAGCCACACCAGCAGCGGATCCGCGCCGGTCACCCCCGCCACCGCGGCCGATACGGCGATGACGAGCACCCCCGCGAAGATGGCGATCGCGGCGCCGCGGGCGATGCTGGTCGTCCGCATCCACAGCGCCTGCTCGTGCGACGAGAGGGCGAGCGGCCTCGCCGGCGGGGTCGCGACATCCGCCCACTCCTCACGAGGCTGGAGGAACCACGCCGCCACGCCGACGACGGCCGCCGCGGCGAGCGACGCGACGAGGGCTGGCCACACCGCGGGCGCGTCGGCGGAGCTGTCGAGCCCCGCCTGCATCGCGAGCGTCCATGTCAGCGCCACGCTCACCATCGCCGACACCGCGGCGGCCGTGGCGCCCATCAGGCGGTAGGTGGGTCCGTGATCGCCCCGACGGAGACCCGGGAGGGACGTGAGGGCGATGAGCACCGGCACGCCGAGGCCGAAGACGACGGTCGCGATCGGCTGCGTCCACGCGGGTGCGAACCGGTCCGCCTCGCCGGAGGCGTCCCAGTGGACGGCGATCGTGGCGGGTACCTGCGGCAGCAGCAGCAGCTGCACGGCGACGGCGAGCGCGACGAGCGCGACGGGGAGCCACACGGCGACCAGCATGAATCGGCGCAGGGCGGGGCGGGACGGGGCTGTGCCATCAACGGTCACGGGCGATCTCCTTCACAAGGGCGGCGAGGGCGTCGGATGAGAGTCCCGCCGCGCGCGCCCGCGCGACGAGGTCGTGGATGTCGTGGCGGAGGTCCTCGAGCGTGCTGGCCTGGGAGGTCACGACGGCGCCGCGACCGCGGCGGAGCTCGATGAGGCCTTCGTCGCGCAGGTCCTGATAGGCGTGCAGCACGGTGTGCACGTTGACCCCGAGGGCGGCGGCGATGTCGCGTGCCGCCGGAAGCCGGTCGCCGGGCCGCACGCGCCCGGCTGCGGCATCCGCCCGCACCGAGGCGGCGATCTGCGCGAACAGCGGAGCGTCACTCTCAGGATCGATGCGGAGGAGCATGCGTCAATTCTAGTATCACTAGAACAACCCAAGAACACATTTGTGGAGACCCGCCAATCGACTTCTCCGCGCCCACCCGCCTCGGTCATCCTGAAGAACATGCGTGTGACCCCCCGACGCCTCGCTCTCGGCATGAGCCTGTGGATCCCCAACCTGTTCAGCGGCATCCGCGTGCGGAGTTTCGCCGACGACTGGACGAGCGCCACCGTCGAACTGCACGTCAACGTCTTCACCCGCAACTACGTAAAGACGGCGTTCGGCGGGTCGATGTCGGCGATGACCGACCCGTACTACTTCATGCTCGTGATGCATCAGCTCGGGGGCGACTACGTCGTCTGGGACACCCGCGGCGAGATCGAGTTCGTGAAGCCCGGTCGCGGCGTGCTCACGGCCCGGTTCGAGGTGCCGCGCGAGAAGGCCGAAGAGCTCCGCGAGCGCGCCCATGGCGGCGCCAAGGTACTGGAGTGGTTCGAGACCGACATCACGGATGCCGCGGGCGAGGTCGTCGCCCGCGTGCGGCGCGAGGTCTACGTCCGCGAGAAGAAGCGGGTCACCGCGACGAAGATCGCGCCGCACCACGTGCAGCGCGAGGATGCGCCTCAGCGCGCGCGGTAGTCCGAAGCGGTGAACCCGAGCACCGCGCGGAAGTCGTTCGCGAGGTGCGCCTGGTCGGCGTAGCCGAGCTCGGCCGCGATGTCGGCCAGAGCGGCATCCGGATCGTCGCGCACGCGCTGCGCCGCCTCCTGCAGCCGCCGGCGTCGGATCATCGCGGCCGGCGACACTCCGACCGTGCGGTGGGCGAGTCGCTGCAGCGTGCGCACCGAGACCTTGAGACGCTCCGCGGCATCGTCGACGCGGTGGACCTCCGCATCCGACGTCAGGAGCTCCGCCATCGCGTTCGCGAGGCGACCCTCGGGCGTCAGCGGACCGACGCGCTCGCTCAGCCACCGCGACACGACCGCGGCCGCGGCCCCGAGATCGGGCATCGCCGCAGACACGGTCCGCTCGAGCTCCGGCTCGTCCAGCACGGTGTGCCCGTCGACCAGTTCGCTCGGCGCATCGTGCAGCCGCATGAAGGCGGCGGGCTTCAGCACGGCGCCCGCGGCCCAGCCGCTCCCCCGGAGCACTCGCTCGGACGTCCGCGTCGTGGCGCCCCACAGCGTGACGCCGCCCGGCTCCACGGCGAGATTCGCCGCCGGATAGCCGAGGATCGGCTGGCGCGATTCGACGCCGTCGGGCAGGTCCCATTCCGGGAACCAGAACCATTCCACCAGATCGGATGCCGCCGCCGGCGGCGCGAGCCGCGTGAAGCGCGGCAGGCGCTCGGGGTACAGCACGCCGCGCGTCGGATCCGTCACAGGCTCACGCTAATGCGGCGCGCCGACACGGTGCCGCCGAGGGTGTCGCGAATCTCCAAGCCCGCGGCATCCGCCCCGCGTGAGCATGGGGACATGACCACGGAGAACACCACCGGCGTGACCGGTGCCCACACCACCGACGGCCGCCCGCACGCGGCGACGACCCTCACCCCCTTCCTCGCGATCCGCGGGGCGAAGCAGGCGCTCGAGTTCTATCGCGACGTCTTCGGCGCGCGCGTGACCGACGTCACCGAGTTCGACGGCGCGGTCGTGCACGCCGGGCTCGACTTCGGGCTCGGCATCCTGCAGCTGGGCGAGCCGTCCCCCGCCTACGGGCTGGTCGCACCGCCTGACGGCGACGAAGACTGCTACTCGATCGGCATCTACGTGCCCGACGTCGATGCCGTCACGGCCCGCGCGGTGGCCGCCGGCGCGACGGTGCGCGAGGAGCCCTCGACGTTCGTGTCGGGGGACCGCTATGCGAGCGTGCGCGATCCGTTCGGCGTGCGCTGGTCGATCATGACGCGCGTCGAGGACCTCTCCGAAGAGGAGAGCGCGGCCCGCGTCGCCGAATGGGCCGCGTCCGTCAGCACCGGCTGAGGCCGCGGGGCCCGGACCGCGCGTGATCCCGCTGCTCCGGCAAGGCCTCGACAGGTCAACCGGGCTTCCACAGGAGATCTGTTCGCGAAAACGTCCTGCGGAGGCGCGGTTGACCTGTCGATGGGGGGTCAGTCCTGGCCCGCGCCGACCGACGCGAGCTCCGCCAGGAGAGCCGGCAGCAGCGCCTCGGCGGTGCGCCGGTACCCCAGTGCGCTCGGATGGAATCTGTCGAGGCTGAACATCTCGTCGGGCTGGGTGACGAAGAACGGACCCACCGCGCGCCTCAGCGACACCGGTCGCGCACCGCACCGGCATGCCGCACCGGCCTGGGCGTCGGCGAGCTGGCGGGACAGGCGCGAGCCGAGCGCGCGCAGCGGCTGCGGCACCGGTCGCAGCGCCCCCAGGTCGGGGCAGGTCCCGACCACCACCACGGCGCCCCGAGCGCGCAGCCTCAGGATCGCGTCTTCCAGGTGCCCGATCGAGGTGGGCACGGGGACGCGGTGGGTGATGTCGTTGCCGCCGACGACGATGACCGCCGCATCGGGCGCGTAGCCGGCGGGGAGCCCCTCGACCTGCTCGGCGAGCACCGACGACTCGGCGCCGACGATCGCGGCCGTCCGCAGCCGCACCGGACGGCCGAGCTTGCGCGCGAGCCCTTTCGCGAGCCGGGCACCCAGCGTGTCCTTGCGGCGCTCGGCGCCCAGTCCTGCGGCGATCGAGTCGCCGAGCACGACGAGTTCGACCGGCTCGCCGTCGAAGCGCCGCGCCCAGATGCGGTCGGCGTCGAGCGCCTCCTCCCCCAGCGGCTTGCCGATGCGACGGCGGGCGACTGCCGCCTGTCGCGACAGCATCGCGCGGCCTCCGAGCAGCACGAGCCCTGCCCCGAGGGCGGCGCCGGCGAACGCGGCGGCGACGGCGCCCGGGTCGGCGTCGTGCGTGCGTGACATGGCGTCATGCCACAGCACCCGAATGAACGGATGCCGTCATCCCGGTGACGCACCGGGGGCGACGCGGGTCAGGACGCGCCGACTTCGGCCATCCTGGCCGGTCGGAGCGGGCCGTGCACGCCCGGATCCGCGTTCGCGCGAGAGCGCTAGAGTTCGCGCGTGACGTCCTCCTCCCTGCAGCGCCGGCTCGGCCTCGGCGACGCCGTCTTCATCGGCCTGGGCTCGATGATCGGCGCCGGCGTGTTCGCCGTGTGGGCGCCGGCGGCGGATGCGGCCGGCACGGGCCTGCTGATCGGTCTGGCGATCGCCGCGATCGTGGCATTCGGCAATGCCACCTCGTCGGCGCAGCTGGCGGCCGCGCACCCGACCTCGGGCGGGACGTACGCCTATGGTCGCGCCGAGCTCGGCCCATGGTGGGGGTTCGTCGCGGGATGGGGTTTCGTCGTCGGCAAGATCGCCAGCTGCGCAGCCATGGCGCTGACGTTCGCCGCCTACGTCGCCCCGGCCGGATGGGAGCGTCCCGTCGCGATCGTGGCCGTGGTCGCCCTGACGGCGGTCAATTGGTTCGGCGTGACCCGCACGGCCGGCGCCGCCCGCGTGATCGTGGTCATCTCGCTCGGTGCCCTGGCGGCCGCCGTGACGGCCGCCTTCTCGGCGGACGCCGCCTCGAGCTGGTTCTCGGCCGAGACGGTATGGGAGGGCGGCGGCTACGGCATCCTGCAGTCCGCCGGCCTGCTGTTCTTCGCCTTCGCCGGCTACGCGCGCATCGCCACCATGGGCGAGGAGGTGCGCGATCCCCGGCGGGTGATCCCGCGCGCGATCGTGATCGCGTTCCTGGTCGCACTCGCGGTGTACGCGGTCGTGGCCGTCGCGGTGCTGAGCGCGCTGGGCCCGGCCGGAGTCGCCGCGTCGACGGAGCCGGTGGCCGACGCCGCCGCGCGATCGGGATGGGGCTGGATCGGCGTGGTCGTTCGCGTCGGCGCCGCGGCCGCCTCGCTCGGCGCGCTGCTCGCACTCATCGCGGGGGTGAGTCGCACAGCGTTCGCGATGTCGCGCGAGGGCGATCTGCCCCGCCTCCTCGACCGGGTTCATCCGCGGTGGGGCGTTCCGCACCGCGCAGAGGTGGCCGCGGCGTTGGTGGCGGTGGCATTGGTCGCCCTGGTCGACCTGCGGGGAGCGATCGGCTTCTCGTCGTTCGGCGTGCTCCTGTATTACTTCGTCGCCAACGTCGCCGCCTTCCGCCAGGCGCCCGACGCGCGGCGCTACCCGATGGCTCTGCAGATCATCGGCGCGATCGGATGCCTCGTCCTGGCGGCGACGCTGCCCTGGCAGTCCGTGGTGGGGGGCGTGATCGTGGTCGCCGCGGGCGTGCTGTACCGGGCGATCCGCCTCCGCGTCGCGCGGCGCGACTGATCGCGCGCCACGTGGCTCAGGCGAGCGGTTTGACCTCGAGATCGTCGGCCGTCGTGCCCGCCGTCACGGTCGCGAAGGCCGTGTAGCCGTCGGATGCTGCGCGCTCGAGCAGCGCCTTGAGGTTCTTCGTCCGCTGCTCCAGCCGCACCCGCGAACCCTGTCGCACGAGCCCGGCCTTGAGCGCGAGGAGGCCGGCTTCCGGCACGTCGCGGTCGTGGACCAGCACGACGGCCGGTGCCGCGGCATCCGTCCGCTCCGCGACGAGGTCGACGATCCGCTCGAACCCGATGGAGAAGCCGACCGCGGGCACCTCCTGCCCGAGGAACCGGCCGATCATGCCGTCGTAGCGGCCGCCGCCGCCGAGCGAGTAGTCGACCGAGGGGTGGGCCAGCTCGAAGATGGTGCCGGTGTAGTACCCCATGCCGCGCACCAGGAAGGGATCGAACACGAGCGGGATGTCGCCGGCGAGCTCGTCGCCCGCCGTGGCGGCACGCGCCGCGGCCGCCGCCTCGCCGATGCCGACGAGGTGCGCCACGATCTCGTCGGGGGCGTCCGCCGGCAGCGCCTTGCGGATCTGGCGCTCGCCGTACGGGTGGTACTCGAGGGTCATCGGGCGGCGCAGGAAGGCCTCGAACGCGTCGATCGCCGCCGACTCCGGTCCCTGAGCCTGTCGAAGGGCCCGCTCGCGCAGCTCGGCCACGATCCCCTCGGGCCCGATCTTGTCGAGCTTGTCGATCGTGATCAGCACGCCGGGGCGCTCCTGGGCGCCGAAGCCGAAGCTGTCGAGCATCCAGTCGAGCACGCGGCGGTCGTTGATCCGCACGCTGCCGCCTTCGAGCCCGAGGGCGTCGAGAGTGTCGAGCGTCGCGACGACGAGCTCGGCCTCGGCGCGCGCCGAGCCGTCTCCGATGATGTCGATGTCGCACTGCACGAACTGGCGGTAGCGGCCCTTCTGCGGCCGCTCGGCCCTCCAGACGGGTGCGATCTGGATGGAGCGGAACACCGACGGCAGCTGGCCGCGGTTGGTGGCGTAGAACCGGGCGAGCGGCACGGTCAGGTCGTAGCGCAGGCCGAGGTCGGTCAGACTCGCGGGGTCGTCGGCCGCGGCGCGGATGGCATCGGCGTCGAGGCCGCGCTTGAGCACGTTGTAGGCGAGCTTCTCGTTATCGCCGCCGATGCCCGCGTGCAGCCGCGCGTACTCCTCGACCACCGGCGTCTCGATCTCGTCGAACCCGTGCGCGCGGTAGCGCTCCCGGATGACGGCGAGCACGCGCTCGCGACGGGCCTTTTCAGCGGGGAGGAAGTCGCGCATGCCGCGCGGCGGATTGACGGATGCCACGGAGCCATCTTTTCAGATGCGCTACGAGCCCATTCGCAGGTCGTTGAGCGAGCGAAGCGAGGCGAAACGCCTCCCCCGCACGACGAACGCCACCTCAGCGCGTTTCGTCCCGCTCGTTCCTCGCTCGCTCAACGACCGATCGCCTCGGCGGCGCGGATGTCGCGCTCGAGGCCCCGCAGCCGTTCGCGGAGCGCGCGCTCGGCGTCCCAGCCGTTCGCGCGTGCCGTCGCGACCAGCGCCAGCAGCGCCTCGCCGAGTTCCGACTCCGAGCGAGGGTCGCCGTCCACCGATGCGCCCCCCGGGCGAGACGACAACGGCGGGACGAGACCCTGGGAGATCTCCACGGTCTCGTCCACCGCGTGGGGTCTCGCGGGATCGGGGCGGGGCGCGCCCGCCTGAGCGGCCTTCGACAGGAGCTTCTGGGCGAGGGCGAGGCTCGGCATCCGCTCGCTCACGCCGTCGAGCACGCTCGTCCGCGCGCTCTTCTCGGCGGCCTTCGCGGCATTCCAGTGCACCAGGACCTCTTCGGGGGTGTTCGCGACGGCGTCGCCGAACACGTGCGGGTGCCGCCGCACCATCTTGTCGGTCAGCCCGCGGGCGACATCGTCGATGTCGAACGGGGCGTCCGCATCGCGCGAGGCGATCTCGGCGTGGAACAGCACCTGCCAGAGCAGATCGCCGAGCTCTTCGCGCAGCTCATCGCGCGAACCCTCCTCGACGGCGTCGATGAGCTCGGCGCTCTCCTCCACGAGGTACGGCACGAGCGCGCGATGGTCGATCTGCTGCGTCCAGACGCAGCGGTCGCGGACGGCGCGCATGACGTCCGCCGCCTCGCGGAGCGGGTCCGCCGCATCGTGCGGGCGAGCGTCGGTCATGTCGTCGCGGATGCGGTCGTCGCCCGCTGCCGGTAGTGCCATGCCCGCCAGGATACGAGGCCGGCGGCCAGCAGGAGCGAGATCACGGAACCGGCGAGCACGCCGAGCGTCGCCTGATCGCGCAGTGCCGCGGCATCCGTGAAAGCGAGCTCCGACAGCAGCAGCGACACGGTGAAGCCGATGCCGCCGAGCGCTCCGGCGGCGACGAGGTCCGCGAACGCGAGCGGCGGCGCACTCCCCCGGTGCGCGACCCGCAGCGACAGCCAGCCGAAGGCCGCGATGCCGACGACCTTGCCGACGGGCAGTGCCACCAGCACACCCCAGAACGCCGGCGACAGCTGCGAGAGGGGTACCGCGGGGATGACCACGAGCGCTGCGGAGAAGGCGAAGACCGGCAGCACGACGACGTTCACCCACGGCTCGAGCGCGTGCCGCACCCGGAGCGCGGGCTGCTGCGCCATCGCGAGCCCCAGGACGACACCGGCGATCGTCGCGTGCACGCCCGACAGGTACACGAGAACCCAGGTCGTGATGGCGAGCAGCACCAGCAGGACGGCGATCGGCACGCGCCCGCGGGTGTCGAGCTGCCTACTCAGGATGCCGAACGCGACGACCGCGACCGCGGCTCCGGCGAGCGCGGCGATGTTCACGCCGTCGGTGAAGAGCACCGCGATGAAGATGATGCCGACGATGTCGTCGAGGATCGCGAGCGCGAGCAGGAACACGCGCAGCGCGGGCGGCAGCCCCTTGCCGAACACCGCCAGGACGCCGAGGGCGAAAGCGATGTCGGTGGCGGTCGGGATCGGCCAGCCCGCCGTCGCATCCGACCCCCACGCCATCGCGGCGTAGATCGCGATCGGCACCAGGACGCCGCCCGCTGCGGCGATCGCAGGCTGCATCGCCTTGCGGCCGGAGTTGAGCTGCCCGCTGGTGAGCTCGTACTGCAGCTCGACGGCGACGACGAAGAAGAAGATCGCCAGCAGGCCGTCCTTGATCCAGTGCGACAGCGTGAGCTCGAAGACACCCGGGATGCCGAGCTCGGCGTGCATCGCCGCGTCGACGGCGGGCCACAGCGTCGAGTTGGCGACGAAGAGCCCGAGACCGGCCGCGACCAGCAGGATGACGGCGGGAAAGCGGGCGGAGCGAAGAAGCGACATCGGGCCTCCGTGACAGCATCGCGGGGTGAGAAGGGGTCGCGCGTCGACCCGGTCCCGAGCCATCGACGAGCCCGGCTCTCCAGGGGCAGTGTAACGATCCGATGGTTCTTCGCCGGGAGGTCGGCAGGACCGTCGTCACACAAGGTCGGCCGTGACGGCGCGGTGACGGTGCGCCGTTAGCCTGGAGAGATGCGTGAACTCACCCAGACCGAAGCGATCGACCTCGTCGGGCGGTACGAGGCGGAGCAGGCGATCCCCGAGCAGATGCGCAGCGACGTGCGCATGCTGGGAACCCTTCTCGGTCAGGTGCTGCGCGAGAGCGGATCCCCGGGACTGTACGAGGATGTCGAGCGCCTGCGCACCGCGACCATCCAGGCCTACACCGATGAGACGCCCGAGGCATTCGCCCGCGCCGCCGCGATCGCGGACTCCTTCACGATCGCCCGCGCCGACGAGGTCGCCCGGGCGTTCACCGCGTACTTCCACCTCGTGAACCTCGCCGAGGAGCACCAGCGCGTGCGCATCCTGCGCGAGCGCGACGGACGTCCCGAGCGCGAGCAGGCGACCGACTCGGTCGCCGCGGCCTTCGTGCGCCTGGCCGCCGAGGTCGGCGACGACACGGCGCTGCGGCGTCTGCAGAACATGCGATTCCACCCCGTCTTCACCGCGCACCCCACCGAGGCGCGCCGCCGCGCGGTGTCGACCAGCATCCGCCGTCTCGCCACGCTCCTCGAGCAGCACGACGCGTCGCTGCGCGGCGGGGCCGACGAGCGACGGGCACAGCGCCGCATGCTCGAGGAGATCGACACGCTGTGGCGCACGGCGCCGCTGCGCCCCGAGAAGCCCGCTCCCACCGACGAGGTGCGCGCCGTGATGGCCGTCTTCGACGACACGCTCTACACGGCCGTCCCCCACGTCTACCGCCGCGTCGACGACGCGCTGCAGGGACCGGCCGCGGGCGGCCGCGCACCGGTGGTGCGCCCCTTCGTGCGTGTCGGCTCGTGGGTCGGCGGCGACCGCGACGGCAACCCGTTCGTCACGGCATCCGTCACCCGGAAGGCCTCTGCGATCGCGAGCGAGCACGTGCTGCTGGGCCTCGCACGCACCGCGAGCCGCATCGGCCGCACGCTGACGCTGGACGCGACGACAACGCCGCCGAGCGACGCGCTGCTGGCGCTCTGGCAGCGCCTCAAGGCCGCCGATGAGGACGCCGCGAAAGACATCGCCAAGCGTTCCCCCGACGAGCCGCATCGCCGCATCGTGCTGCTGATCGCCCGCAAGATCGAGGCGACGCGCGCCCGCAACGCCGACCTCGCGTACGCCGACCCCGAGCACCTGCTGGCCGATCTCCGCGTCGTGCAGGACTCCCTCGTGCAGGCCGGCGCGCCGCGCCAGGCGTACGGGCACCTGCAGCAGCTGCTGTGGCAGGTCGAGACGTACGGGTTCCACCTCACCGAGCTCGAGGTGCGGCAGCACTCGGCCGTGCACGCCAAGGTGCTCGCCGAGCTCGAGTCCGGGGCGGCGCGCAGCGAGCTGGCCGAGGAGGTGCTCGACGTCATCCGCACGGTCGGGTTCCTGCAGGAGCGCTACGGCCCGCGCGCGGCCGGACGCTACATCGTGTCGTTCACGCAGTCGGCCGAGGACCTCGCCGCCGTCCACAAGCTCGCCGCGTACGCGGTCGGCCCCGACGGCACGCCCCCTGTCCTCGACGTCATCCCGCTCTTCGAGACCTTCGCCGACCTGCAGGCCGCGCCCCGCATCCTCGCCGAGATCGTCGAGCACCCGGAGTTCGCAGCGCGGCTGGAGGCCACCGGCCGGCGCCTGGAGGTCATGCTCGGCTACTCCGACTCGTCGAAGGACGTCGGCCCCGTCGCCGCGAACCTCGCCCTCTACGAGGCGCAGGCGAAGATCGCTGCCTGGGCGGACGAGAACCGGATCGAGCTGACACTGTTCCACGGTCGCGGCGGGGCGCTGGGCCGCGGCGGCGGTCCGGCCAACTCCGCGATCATGGCGCAGCCCCCGCACTCGGTCGACGGCCGGTTCAAGCTCACCGAGCAGGGCGAGGTGATCTTCGCGCGCTACGGCGACCCGGCGATCGCGATGCGGCACATCGACCAGGTCGCGGCCGCGATCCTGCTCGCCTCGTCGCCGTCGAACGAGGAGCGCAACCGCGCGGCGGCAGACAAGTACGCGGGCGTCGCAGCGACGCTGGACGCGGCATCCCGCGAGCGCTTCTTCGCACTGGTGAAGGCTCCCGGCTTCGCGCCGTGGTTCGCCCGCGTCACACCGATGGAGGAGATCGGCCTGCTGGCGCTGGGCTCGCGCCCGGCCCGCCGGGGACTGTCGGTCGAGTCCCTCGAGGACCTGCGGGCCATCCCCTGGGTGTTCGCGTGGACGCAGGCGCGCATCAACCTCGCCGGATGGTTCGGGCTCGGCACCGCACTCGACGCCGTCGGCGACGAGCCGCTGCTGCAGCAGGCGTACCAGGACTGGCCGCTGTTCCGCACGCTCATCGACAACGTCGCCATGAGCCTCGCGAAGACCGACGATCGCATCGCACTGCACTACCTCGAGCTCGGCGACCGTGACGATCTGGCCGCGCTGGTGCGCGAAGAGATGCGGGTCACGCGGGACTGGGTCGTCCGCATTACCGGCGGCACGGAGCTGCTCGGCAACAAGCCGGTTCTGCAGCGGGCGGTCAAGATGCGAAGCCCCTACGTCGATGCGCTCTCGCTCCTCCAGCTGCGCGCCCTGCGCGCGCTCCGCGCGGCTCCCGAGGGAGCCCCGGTCGACCCCGAGCTCCAGCGACTCCTGCTGCTGTCGGTGTCGGGCGTCGCCGCCGGCCTGCAGAACACAGGCTGACCCGCGCCGAGTGCGGCGACACGCGCGTCGCACCCCGGATCCCCGACGGCCGGGCGTACCGTAGCGCCCATGGCACGGATCGTCGCCGCCGAAGTCTGCCCCCGGTGCGGGTCGCTCGATGTGCGGGCGACCGAGCCGAAGTGGTTCCGGATCGAGTGGGATCGTCGAGACGCCTTCGACGACGGCTGGGTCGACCGCCTCGAGTTCGGCTGCCGCGACTGCGGCCTGCTCTGGGACTGACGAAGGCGGATGCCGCGGGGCCGTCGGCCGCGCGGCCGGGACGACCGATGCCTGGTGAGCTTGCATCGGCGCCCGCTCGCTATCGCGTGCGACGCGGTTTCCTCGTGCCCAGCATGTAGGGAAGCCCGCGGCCCACGGCCGAGAAGGTGCTGCCGAGGCGGGACCGCAGGGTCGGAGCCGGCGGCACCGCGTCGACGTGGTCCAGATCGGCGACGTCGACGAAGTAGGCGCGGACGATGCCGATGCCCTCGAGGTCCGGCGCGAGCTCGTTCGCAGACTCGGGAAGCGATGCCGCGTCGGAGCGGCAGAGTTCGTCCGTCAGCAGGACGTACTCGGGGATGCCGACGGAGTTCTTCAGCAGGCGGTGCACCAGGATCACATCGATGCCGACGAGCTTGGAGCGGCCGCCCACCCGCTGGGTCGCCACCTCGCCGACGTGCGCCACGAACTTCAGGGTCAGGTTGCGCGCCTGGCGGCACCCCCCGCACGGGCAGAGGTTCTGCACCACGTACTCGCGCTCGAGATGGAAGGCGCGGTGCATGACGACAGCCAGCTGCAGGATGTCCGCGAGGATCGTGTCGGGATCCCGCGTCACGGCCCGCCGAGAGAGGAAGGCCGCGTCGCCCTCGATCTCGACGAGTTCGAACCCGCTCGCCGCACGGACGATGCTCTCCAGCATCCGCGCGGTGTTGACCTCGGCGTGCGCGAGAGTCATGCGGTGCGAGCCCATGTACTCGGTGTAGCCGCCGATATCAGCGATCAGCAGGGCCGTTCGCTCTGTCCCCATGTGCCCAGTTCCCTTCGTCGGTCGTTCATCCCCGCGGCTCTCACGATGCCTGAGGCCCCTCGAGCAGGTCGTCCGGCGCGTAGCGATCCAGCTGCTCCTCCACCGTCGTGGCGGCCGCCTGCGCGCTGGGCGCGTAGCCGAGCACGACGGCGGTGAACCGGTCCGCGGTGAGCGCCTTCAACTCGAGCGGCGTGCGTGCGACCACCGTCGCCGTCCGCGGCGTCCGGCGGAGCAGTGCGATCTCGCCGAAGCCCTCACCCTCGCCCAGGGTCGCGATCACGCGACCGTCGCCCAGCACGTCGGCCCGGCCGCTCTCGATCACGTAGTAGTGGTCGCCGACGTCGCCCTGAGTGAACACGGCGCTGCCCTGTGTCACCTCGACCGGTTCCAGCCCGCGCGCGAGCTGTTCGATCGCGGGCAGCGGGAGCGGCTGGAACATAGGCACCCGCTGGAGGAGGCCGACCTCGGCGTCCAGCGCACCGACGGACCGATCGAGGCCGCGCAGCCGCCACCACGATGCCAGTGCGAGCACCGGGCACAGCATGCCGATCGCGATGAGCGCGCCCTCGACGCCGAGCCACGCGACCATCACCGACGCGATGATCGCGCCGACGCCGATGGAGACGGCGACCAGGCTCTCGAGCACACCGAAGACGCGCGCCATCAGGGCGTCCGGCGTCAGTCTGCCGATCAGCGTGAACCCGGCGAGGTCGATCAATGCGTTGCCGACCCCGACGAAGGCGAGCAGGAGGAGCGCCGCAGTCTGGGCAGGGAAGACGCCGACGAGGGCGAGCGGCAGACCCCACAGCGCAACGCCGACGGCGAACCACGCGCCCAGTCGGCGGGTCCCGACGAGCAGTGAGGCGGCGAGCGAGCCGAGGACCGCTCCCACTCCGACCGATGCCATCAGCGATCCGGCGCCCGGCTCGCCCATGCCGAGCAGCTCGATGGCGACCACGACCGAGAAGACCGTGAGCGCACCCCGCGTGATCGATTGGGCAGCCGCCAGGCCGAGGATGAGCTGCAGATCGCGGCTCCGCCACACCGCGGCGAGCCCCTCGGCCGCCTCCCTCAGCAGGTCGCGCCGCGGTGCCGCCGGCCTCGGCGGCGCGTCGTAGCGCACGCGGAAGAGCAGCAGCGCCGCCCAGAACGACGCGAGCGCCGCGACGGCGAACACGACGGAGACATCGGTGAAGGCCAGCACGATCGCGGCCACGAGCGGCCCGACGAGCGTCGCGACGGAGTCCAGCAGCCCTCGCACGACGTTGGCGCTGGCCAGCTCGTGCCCGGTGCGGCACAGCGTGGGCAGGAGCGCGGAATGCGCCGGCCGGAACATGGTCGCCGCGATGGTCGAGACGACCGCGAGCGCGTAGACGACCGCGATCGGGCCTGATACGGCCACGACGACCGCCGCCACCGCGGTGGCGGCGCCCCGCACCACCGATACGACGACGAGCACGCGCTCACGCCGCCCGCGGTCGGCGAACGGCGACAGGATCGGCGCCAGCAGCGCGGAGGGCAGCATACGCAGCAGGCCCACCGCGCCCAGGGCGAGCGCCCCGCCGGCGTTGTACGCGACGATGCCGAGCGCCACCGTGAACGCCCACTCCGCAGTCCACGCCCCGAGGAAACTCAGCTGCGCGCGCCGCAGATTGGGGTTGCGCCAGTTGCTCGAGAAGGCCCCCACGGCCTGATCGAGCCTCGAACGGGTCCCCGGACGGCCCATGTCGCGACCCTACGGCCTGAGCCGTGGGAAGGCCAGAGCCACGTCGATCTCGCAACCGCCCGCGTACGCGGCCGATGCGCGGGGATGTCAGTCCAGGCGGCGGTCGTCCACGTGACGGGCGAGGCTGCGACCGTAGCGCTCGGTGAGCTGCACCATGAGGTCGGGGGTGTCGCGGTCCAGTCCGAAGACGTAGCCGGGGAAGTCGAGCTCGCGCTGCGCGGCCCAGATCTCCTCGTGGCGGTCGGGCGGAAGGATCTGCACCGGGTCGCCCACTGCCACCCACCCGATCGGCACAGTGGTCTCCGGCGGGAGCGTCGTGCGCAGGTGCACGACCGCGTTGATGCGCACTTCGCTGCGGGCTCCGAGCCGTGCCCCGTTGAACACGCGCGTGCCCGTCGCGAGGAACACCTCCTCCTCGACGACGGCGCCCGAGACGCTGGCCATCGGCCCGACGAGCACGTGGTCTGAGATGTGCACCGGGTTCGTGGCCGTCGCCCGGATGAGGGCGTTCTCCATCACGATGACGTTCTCGCCCAGCGTGATCGCGCCGCCTTCGGCGGTGATCACCGCGCCGTGCAGGATCTGGCAGTCGGCGCCGATCTCGACGTCGCCGCTGATCACCGCGGTCGCCGCGACGACAGCGTCGGGGTGGATGCGGGGCTGGGCCCCGAGGTGCTCGAAACGCATCATGCCTCCTCGATCCCGTGCCGGCCCGCCCGTCGTCGGGGCCGTCGCGGTCGGTTCACAGCGTAGTGCGGCACATCCGCACCGCACCCGGTCGCCGGCGCGGGCGTCACCTCGGGTGCTCGGTCAGACGCCAGTAGTAGCCGCTCGGATCCAGCACGCGGAGATCGCGAAGGCCCCACGGCTGCGCCTGCACGTCGTCGTCGACGGGCCAGCCCTCGTCGGCGATCCGCCGGCGGGCGGCATCCAGATCGTCCGTCTCGAGCACGAGTTCCACGCCCACCGGCGGGCGGCGCGGCGCGGCGTCGACCGAGGGGCGCCTTGCCGCCCCGACGCGCACGCGACCGAGCTCCAGAGCGACGTAGGCCCACTCGAGGTGCCGCTCGTCGCGCACGAGGGAGAATCCGAGCACGCGGGTGTAGAAGTCGACGGCCTGGTCGAGGTCGTCGGGGAAGATCTCGATGCGAAGATCGGCCACCATCCCCCCACTCTCTCGCACGCGAGCCCGTTGCGTCGCGCCGCGGGCGGGCGTCGCGCACTGTGCCAGGATCGAGCTCGTGACCCTTCACGTGAACGTCGATGACTTCGCCCGCGCCGAGACGGATCGGATGTTCCGCGATCTTCAAGCCCAAGCCGGCGGTGTCAACCGCTTCGTGCACAACCGCGAGCCCGCAGCGATCGACAACCAGACGGTGATCCGGTTGAACCGCGACACGCTGTACAGCTTCGCGGTGGTGGATCTCGCCGCCGGCGCGACGCTGACTCTTCCCGAGCACGGAGACCGCTACCTGTCGGCGATGGTGGTCGACCAGGACCACTATGTCGACGCGATCTTCCACGACGCGGGATCCTACGAACTGGCGAGCGATACCTTCGGTACCCGATATGTCACCGTGGCGGTGCGGACGCTCGTCGACCCGGCCGATCCGAGCGACCTGGCCGAAGTCGCCGCCATCCAGGACGCGATCACCCTCACCGCGGCCTCGTCGGTCGAATTCGCGTACCCCGACTACGA
Source organism: Microbacterium sp. LMI12-1-1.1 (assembly GCF_040676455.1). NCBI lineage: Bacteria > Bacillati > Actinomycetota > Actinomycetes > Micrococcales > Microbacteriaceae > Microbacterium > Microbacterium sp. LMI12-1-1.1. The sequence goes on from NZ_JBEGIA010000001.1 coordinate 111,292, forward strand.
CGTCGCGTCGCTCGACGAGACCCGCGAGGCTCTGCTCGTCCTCGCCCGGAACCTGACCGCGTTCGATCGCACCTTCGGATCGAAGGACGAGGTCGACCCCGTCCGACACCTGATCGGCACCGCGGCCGGCTGGGGCGGTCTGCCGTCCAGCGAGGCGTCATACATAGGCGTGGACCCGCGCCTTCCCGTCGGCCGCTACGAGCTCACGGTCGGCGACGTCCCGGTCGACGGATTCTGGTCGATCTCGGTCTACAACGCCGAGGGCTTCTTCGAGCCGAACGACCGGAACATGTACACGGTCAACAACATCACGGGCGTTCGCGACGCAGACGGCTCCACCACCGTGCGGTTCGGGGACTTCCCGCCCGGTACCCCGAACGCCATCCCGGTGGCCGAGGGCTGGAACTACCTCGTGCGGCTGTACCGACCGCGCGCCGAGGTCGCCGACGGCAGGTGGGCGTTCCCGACCCTCGACGGCGCAGGCACGGCATCCTGAGCTGAGTCCCTCAGCCGCCCCGCGTCCCGCCCGCCGGCTGACAGGCGAGTGACGCACGCCGGCGATCAGGCGTTGACGTTCGCCTCGGCTGCAACATCCGTATCCGACTTCTTCGGCGGCCAGAGCTGCTCGATCAGCTGCGCGACCCAGGCGATCAGCTCGTCGTCGCCGAGCGGCGCACCACCGGCCGAGGGAAGCGGCACGACCATCGCCTCGCCGCCTGCGACGAGCTTCGCCTTGGGGTGCAGTCGCTGCAGGCGCACGCGCATCGAGTCCGGCAGGTTCGCCGGCGCGATGCGCAGGTTCGGACCCATCGCCACGACGTCCGCGAGCCCTGCCTGCCCGGCGCGGCGCCGCAGCCGCGCGACCGCGAGCAGACCCTCGACCTCGGCCGGCGGCTCGCCGTACCGGTCGGTGAGCTCCTCGACCACCAGGTCGATCGCGTCCGGCTGCGCGGTGACGGATGCCGCGGCCGAGAGCTTCTGATACGCCTCGAGACGCAGCCGCTCGCTGTCGATGTACGACTCCGGGATCCGGGCCTGAACGGGCAGCTCGAGGCGCAGCTCGGCCGGCCCCTCGGTCTCCTCGCCGCGGAACGTGGCGACCGCCTCGCCGATCATGCGCAGGTACAGGTCGAAGCCCACGCCGGCGATGTGGCCGGCCTGCTCGGCGCCGAGCAGGTTGCCCGCGCCGCGGAGCTCGAGGTCCTTCAGCGCGACCTGCATGCCCGATCCGAGGTCGTTGTTGACCGCGATCGTCTCGAGCCGGTCGGCGGCCGTCTCGCTGAGCGGCTTCATGTCGTCGTAGAGGAAGTACGCGTACGCGCGCTCACGGGCGCGGCCGACCCGTCCGCGCAGCTGGTGCAGCTGGCTGAGTCCGTACTTGTCGGCGCGGTCGATGATGATCGTGTTCGCGTTCGAGATGTCGAGGCCCGTCTCCACGATCGTGGTGCAGACCAGCACGTCCGAGCGGCGCTCCCAGAACGCGTCCACGACCTCCTCGAGGGCGTGCTCCCCCATCTGTCCGTGGGCGACGGCGATGCGCGCCTCGGGAACGAGCTCGGCGAGCTCCGCCGCGACGCGCTGGATCGACTGCACGCGGTTGTGCACATAGAACACCTGACCCTCGCGCAGCAGTTCGCGGCGGATGGCGGCGGCGATCTGCTTGTCGTTGCGCGGACCGACGTACGACAGGATCGGATGCCGGTCCTCGGGCGGTGTCTGCAGCGTCGACATCTCGCGGATGCCGGTGACCGCCATCTCGAGGGTGCGCGGGATGGGGGTTGCGCTCATGGCGAGGATGTCGACGTTGGTCTTGAGCTTCTTGAGCTGGTCCTTGTGCTCGACGCCGAAGCGCTGCTCCTCGTCGATGATCATGAGGCCCAGGTCCTTGAAGATCACCTTCTCGGTGAGGATGCGGTGCGTGCCGATGACCATGTCGACGGTGCCGTCGGTGAGGCCGGCCAGCACCTCGCGCGCCTGCTTGTCGGTCTGGAAGCGCGAGAGCGCCTTGACCTTGACCGGGAAGCCGGCGAAGCGCTCGGTGAACGTCTCGAGGTGCTGCTTGACCAGGAGCGTCGTCGGCACGAGCATCGCGACCTGCTTGCCGTCCTGGATGGCCTTGAATGCGGCGCGCACCGCCACCTCGGTCTTGCCGAAGCCGACGTCGCCCGACAGAAGCCGGTCCATCGGGATCGGCTTCTCCATGTCGGCCTTGATCTCGTCGATCGTCTGCAGCTGGTCGGGAGTCTCGGCGAATGGGAACGCCTCTTCGAGCTCGCGCTGCCAGGGCGTGTCGGGACCGAAGGCGTGGCCCTTCGACGCCATGCGCGCCGAGTACAGCTTGACGAGTTCGACGGCGATGTCGCGCACGGCGCGGCGGGCCTTGCTCTTGGCCTGCGCCCAGTCGCTGCCGCCCATCTTCGACAGTGCCGGCGCCTCGCCGCCGACGTAGCGCGAGAGCAGGTCGAGCTGGTCGGTGGGCACGAAGAGCTTGTCGCCCGGATAGCCGCGCTTGGACGGCGCGTACTCCAGCACCAGGTACTCGCGCACGCTCTTGATCGCATTGCGACCGCCGCTGGAGACCTCGCGCTGCGTGAGCTCGACGAACTTGCCGATGCCGTGCGTCGCGTGCACGACGTAGTCGCCGGCCTTCAGCTGCAGCGGGTCGACGACTGCCTTGCGTCGCGACGCGAGCTTCTTCACGACGCGCGAGTCGCCGCCGATGGTGCGGCCGTAGAACTCCGACTCGGTGAGCACGGCGAGCTTCGCCTCCGCTGCCTCGAACCCGCGCTCCAGCGTGCTCAGCACGAGGTGGGCCACGCCGGGCTCGGGCGCATGCAGCACCTCTTCGACCCTGCGCGCGGCGATGCCCCGCTCGGCGAGCACGTCGCGCGCACGCTCCACGAGCCCGGTCCCGGATGCCGCGACCACGACGCGCCAGCCGTCCGCGAGGAGTGCGCCGACGTGCTGCGTCGCGCCCTCCACGTTCCCCTGGAAGGACGGCACCGCCGATCCCGGCACGCGGATCGCGGCGGCGGCCTCGAGCGCGACGTCGATGTCGTCGTCGATGAGACCCTCGGCGGCGGCATCCGCCTCTCCTGAGTCGAACGAGCTGAGGCTCCACCAGACCCCGCCGCGCGTGCGGGCCGCGGCGCGGATGGCGGGCAGCGTGAGGAAGTCGCCGGCGCCGAGGTCGATCGGGGTGCTCGCCCCTGCGGTGGCCGCACTCCACGCCGCCTCGAGGAACTCCCGGTTCGTCTCACCGAGCGTGATCGCACGGGCGACCGCGCGCTCCGGGTCGACGAGGGCGACGGCCGAGCCCTCGGGCAGGTAGTCCACCACGGTCACGAGCCTGTCGACGACGGCCGGCAGCAGGGACTCCATGCCCTCGACCGGGATGCCCTCGGCCATCTTCTCCAGCATGCCGGCGAGGCCCGGGAACTCGCCCTTCAGCTGCCGTGCCCGGCCGCGCACGGGCTCGGTGAGCAGCAGCTCACGACTGGGGAGCAGGGTGACGTCCCGTACCTCGCCGGGCAGCGAACGCTGATCGGCGACGGAGAACGCGCGCATCTCGTCCACCTCGTCGCCGAAGAACTCGACGCGGTACGGGTGCGCGGCGGTCGGCGGGAAGACGTCGAGGATGCCGCCGCGCACCGCGAACTCACCGCGACGCGAGACCATGTCGACGCGATGGTAGGCGAGCTCGACGAGGCGGGCCGACACCTCGCCGAGGTCGTGCCCGCGGGCGCCGACGACGAGCTCGACGGGCGGCACATCGGTGAGCCCGGCCGCGAGCGGCTGGATGGCGCCGCGCACCGACGCCGTGATCACGAGCGGTGTGGCGGCGTCCCAGCGCGCGATGCGCGTGAGGATGTCGAGCCGGGCGCCGACGGTCTCGGCGCTCGGGCTCAGCCGCTCGTGCGGAAGGGTCTCCCACGCGGGGAAGTGGAGCACCTCGGCCCCGGGCAGCAGTGCGCCCAGCGCCGGACCCAGCGATTCCGCCCGGCGACCCGTCGGCGCGATCAGCAGGACCAGTGGCGGCTTGCCCGCGGCACGGCGGCGCTCGATCAGGGCGGCGAGGAGCGGGGCGTCGAGCCCCTCGACGAGCGAGAAGTCGGCATCGACGGATGCCGCGGCCACCGCATCCCGAAACGGCTCAGCCTGCTCGAGGGCGCGGACGATCCCGGGAACTGTCACCGCACGAGTCTACGGCCCGCCGCCGACACGGGGCCGCCTCGCGGAACGAGCGTGCTACGGCGCGCCGCCGACGCCGGGCCGCCTCGCGGAACGAGCGTGCGACGGCGCGCCGCCGACACGGGGCCGCCTCGCCGAACGAGCGTGCTACGGCGCGCCGCCGACGCCGACGGGTGTCGACCGACCCTCTCCTAGGATGAGCCTGTGAGCCAGCCCGCCGCGCCCGATGCGCCTCAGAACCCGCACGTTCCGCCCGGCGCGTGGGCTCCACCCGCGCACGCCCCGTTCGGACCGCCCGCTGGCGCCGACGCGGGTCAGCCCGGCGCCGGTGGCCCCAGCACGGGGGTGCCCGGCACGGGTGCGGCCGGCGCCGGTGCGCCCGGCGCCGGTGCGGCCGGCGCCGATCAGTCCGGCGCCGGTGCGGCCGGCGCCGGTGCGGCCGACGCGCAGCCCGGGGTTGCGGCGGGATGGTCCGCGCCGCCTGCCGGCGCTTACGCCCCACCACCGGGGTATGCCCCACCCGCGGGTTACGCGACGGTGCCGGTCGCGGCATCCGCCCCGGTGTACGGCGCCCCGCCGGCCAGGCGCAGCGGCGTCCTCGGTGTCGTCGCCCTCGCGCTCGCACTCGTCGCGACCGTCGGCGCGAGTCTGGTGGGGGCGATCGCGAGCTATCGCATCGGACTCGGCGCCGGCCGCCAGATCACCGCGGGGGCCCTCGACACCGACTTCGACTGGTCGATCCTCGCTCCCGTGCGCGACTGGGTGCTGCTGGGCGAACTCTCGTTCTGGGTGGGGACCGCGCTCGGTATCTGGGCTCTGGTGCAGGGTGTGGTCGCGATCGTCACCGCTCGCGGCCGTGGCGCAGGCATCGCCGCCGTGATCGTCGCCGCGCTGGGCCCGATCATCTTCGGCGCCGTGGTGCAGGGCTTCCTCACTGCCGGGCTCACCGTCGGCACCGGCGTCGGCGCCTGATCGGCCCGGCTGCCGCGAGCCGCGTCCGCCTTCACTGCGCGTGTTCCTCAGTTACTGTGCGTGTTCCTCAGTTGAGGACGAGAGCCGAAACGAGGGCGGATCTCGACGTACTGGCCCGCATCTCGGCTCGGTTCCTCAATTGAGGACAGGCCTCAGACGCGGCTATCACCCCACGCGCCGCGCCACATCCCGGCATCCGCTCCTCAAGTGAGGACCGGAGCCGACACGAGGGCCCAACTCGGGCCCACGGTCCCGCATCTCGGCACGATTCCTCAATTGAGGACGGCGGAGTCCGGACACCCCGCCTCAGACGCGGGGGGCGTGGTGCTTCTGCTGTGCGGCGAGAAGTCCCTCCGCGACGAGCTGCTCGACGGCGTCGGCGCCGTCGCCGACGAGGATCGGCAGGTTCTTGCGCTCGGTGGCGCCGAACGGGTCGAGCACCCAGTCGGCGGGATCCTGCCGCCCCATGGGGCGGCCGATGCCGACACGGACGCGCGGGAAATCCGCCGTGCCGAGCGCCTTGGCGACGTCGCGCACGCCGTTGTGGCCCCCGTGCCCGCCGCCGACCTTGAGCTTGATCGTGTCGAAAGGGATGTCGAGCTCGTCGTGCACGACCACCACATGGTCGGGGGCGATGCCGTAGAACTTGGCGAGCCCCGCGACGGGACCGCCTGACACGTTCATGAACGTGTTCGGCTTGGCCAGGATGAGCTTGGCCGCGCCGGGGCGCAGCCAGGTCTCGACGACGCGCGCGTTCGCCTTGTGCGACTTGAAGGACTCGCCGCGCCGCCCGGCGAGCTCGTCGACGACGAGCTGTCCGACGTTGTGCCGCGTGGGCTCATAGCGGGGGCCGGGGTTTCCCAGCCCGACGACCAGCCACGACTCTGCCATGTCATCCATCCTGCCCGAGCGGCGCGGCCGCAGACGAGATCGGTCTACTTGCGCTGAACGCACGACTCGCCCGGCGTGTCGCGTACGTTCAGCGCAAGTGAACGGGTGGGTGCGATCGGCACCCGGTGAGACGGAGCGAGGGGGTGCGGCATCCGCACCCCCTCGACTTCGTGAAAGGGATTACTCGGAGGCGGACTCTTCCGAAGCCTCGGCCTGCTCGGCGGCGACCTCGGCATCAGCCTCGGCGATCTCGTCCTCGGCGGCGAGCGTCGCAGCCGGGACCGAGATGGCGACGATGAGCAGCTCGGCGTCGGCGATCAGCACCGAGCCCTTCGGCAGCTTCAGGTCGGCGGCGGTGACATGCGTGCCGTCCTCGAGGCCTTCGACGTCGACCTCGATGTGCTCGGGGATGTGCGTCGCCTCGGCCTGCAGGGTGACCGTCGTGTTGTCGAGGTTCGCGATGGTGCCGGGGGCGGACTCGCCCACGACGACGATCGGCACCTCGATCTCGACCTTCTCGCCCTTCTTCACGACGAGCAGGTCGATGTGCTCGATGACCTGGTGCACCGGGTCCTTCTGCACGTCCTTGACGAGCGTGAGCTGCGACTTGCCGTCGAGGTCGAGCTCGAGCACCGCGTTGGCGCGGCGGATGAGCAGCGAGACCTGGTGGCCGGGCAGCGCGACATGCACGGGGTCGGTGCCGTGACCGTAGATGACGGCGGGGATCTTGCCGGCGGCGCGGAGGCGGCGGGCGAAGCCCTTGCCGAAGCTCTCGCGGAACTCGGCCTGGACCTTGGTATCGGGCTCGGACGACATGGGGTTCTCCTTGTGGGCGCACTGGCCCGGTAAGCTGCGGCGCGTGGCCGTTCTGACTCGGCCTGCGCGGTGGCGGGCCCGGGGTATTCGGGGTGTCTTCGACTCGAACGCACGCGCGTGAGGAAAGCCCGTTGGGCCGGCATCACTGCGTCGATCACGGATGCCGCAGCCCACCGGAATCGACAGGCGCGAGGCATCCCTCGCCGAAGTTCGACACGAGTCTACCAGCGCCCCCGCTACGATGAGGAACGCACCTGCTTCCCGCTCCCCACGGAGGACCCCATGGACTACGGCTTCTGGAGCCACGCTCTTCTCTGGCTCATCGGCGCCATGGCCGCAGTCGGTGCCCTCGGGACCGCGCTGGCGTTCTGGAGCCTCGGGCGCCAGGGCTACCGCAAGGACTGATACCGCTCGAGCGCCGCCACCGCCGCATCCACGACCTCGGTCAGCGGCGGATCCCCCGCGACGACGACTCCCGGTTCATCCGGCTCGAGATGCTCGAGGGTGCGCAGCTGCGAGGCCAGCAGCGACGACGGCATGAAGTGCTCGCGTGACCCCATGCGGCGGGCCAGTTCGTCCTGCGGCACCCGCAGCTCCACGAAGACGACTCCCGCGGCGCCCGCGCGGATGCGGTCGCGATAGCGGCGGGCGAGCGCCGAGCAGGCCATCACCGCTCCCCCGCGCGCATCGTGCAGCGTCGCGGCGACGACGTCGAGCCACGGCATCCGGTCCTCGTCGTCGAGCGGGATGCCGGCTGCCATCTTCGCGACATTGGCGGCAGGATGCAGGTCGTCGGCGTCGACGAACGCCAGCCCGAGCCGCCGCGCCAGCGCCAGCCCCACGGCGGACTTGCCCGAACCGCTCGGGCCCATCACCACGATGCGCCCCTCGGGCTCGGGGCGCGAACCGGAGGCACCCGGCGGGGCGGGCTCGGGATGCGAGGGCTCGGTCACGACGGCCACGGTAGCCGACGGCCGGCAACGCGTCACACCTTGCCGGGGCCGGGTGTGAGCATCCCGCCGCTGCGGTGTAACACGGACGCGCCAGACTCTAGGCTGAAAGAGACGATCTAACCTCAGGAGCGCGTGTGTCTTCGAACGACCCTTCAGCGAGCGGCAATCAGGCCGAGACCAACATCTCGACGGATCAGGACCAGGCTCCTGACGAGGCGACGACGGCACACGAGGCCGCACCGGCACCCGAGGATGTGGCCCGCCAGACCCCGGAGCCCCAGGGGCCCGACGCCGATCGTGTGGCGACGGCGAACATCGGCGTCGTGGGTCTCGCGGTGATGGGGTCCAACCTCGCCCGCAACCTCGCCAGCCGTGAGGGCAACACCGTCGCGGTGCACAACCGCAGCCGGTCGAAGACCGACGAGCTGCTCGCCACGCACCCCGAGGCCGGCTTCGTGCCCGCGTTCTCGTACGAGGAGTTCGCCGCGTCGCTGCAGAAGCCGCGCGCCGCGATCATCATGGTCAAGGCCGGGCGGCCGACCGACGCCGTCATCGACGCGCTGGTCGAGGTGTTCGAGCCGGGCGACATCATCGTCGACGGCGGCAACGCGCTGTTCACCGACACGATCCGCCGTGAGAAGGCTGTGCGCGAGACCGGCATCAACTTCGTCGGCGCCGGCATCTCCGGCGGCGAGGAGGGCGCCCTCCTCGGCCCGTCGATCATGCCCGGCGGCTCGGATGAGTCGTGGATCACACTCGGCCCGATCCTGAAGTCGATCGCGGCGGTCGCCGAAGGCGAGCCGTGCGTCACGCACATCGGCCACGACGGCGCCGGGCACTTCGTCAAGATGGTGCACAACGGCATCGAGTACGCCGACATGCAGCTCATCGCCGAGGCCTACGACCTCATCCGGCGCGGCACCGGCAAGACGCCGGCCGAGATCGCCGACGTGTTCGCCGAGTGGAACCGCGGCGAGCTGGAGTCGTACCTCATCGAGATCACCGCGGAGGTGCTGCGCCAGGTGGATGCCGCCACCGGCAAGCCGCTCGTCGACGTCATCCTCGACCAGGCCGGCGCCAAGGGCACCGGCGCCTGGACCGTGCAGACCGCGCTGTCGCTGGGCGTCCCGGTGTCGGGCATCGCCGAGGCCACGTTCGCCCGATCGCTGTCGTCGCACCCCGAGCAGCGCGAGGTCTCGCGCGAGCTCCCCGGTCCGGAGGAAGGCCTGGCCGTCGAGGACACCGACGCGTTCATCGAGGACGTGCGCCTCGCGCTGTACGCGTCGAAGATCGTCGCCTACTCGCAGGGCTTCGACGAGATCCGCGCCGGCGCCGCCGAGTACGACTGGCAGATCGACCTCGGCGCCGTGTCGAAGATCTGGCGCGCCGGCTGCATCATCCGCGCCCAGTTCCTCAACCGCATCGCCGACGCGTACGGCGAGACGCCCGACCTGGCAGTGCTGCTCACCGCGCCCTACTTCGTCGAGGCCCTCGGCCGCGCGCAGGGCGCGTGGCGCCGCATCGTGTCGACGGCGGCGGGCGCCGGCATCCCCGCCCCCGCGTTCTCGTCGTCGCTGTCGTACTACGACGGACTCCGCGCCGAGCGCCTCCCGGCCGCCCTCATCCAGGGCCAGCGCGACTTCTTCGGCGCCCACACCTACAAGCGCATCGACAAGGAAGGCACCTTCCACACGCTGTGGTCGGGCGACCGCACCGAGATCGAAGCCGAAGACACCCACTGACCGCGACGCGTCGGACCGACGCGTCCCGCACACGGCGAGGGCGGATCCCCATCACGGGGGTCCGCCCTCGCCGTGTCTGCCTGCGCGGCGCGGAGTCTCAGCCGGCGTGACCGTCGGGCACGGGCTTCACGTTGTGGTTGCGGCAGAACACGTTGCCCGGGTCCCACGCGCGCTTGATCGCGGCGAGGCGGGCCATGGTCGCCGGCGGGTACATGCGCTGGACGATCGTGTCGGCCGTCGAGACGGTGAAGTTGCCGTAGACGCCTGACCCCTTGGCCTCGATGGCCTCCCACGCGGCGTTCGCCTCTGCACGCCCCGCGTCGTCGAGCATGCCGGGGATGTCGAACGCGCCGGCCATCGCGAACCATGTCGCGTCCCGCGCGGGGAAGGCCGAGTCGTCCTGCGCCACGTCTGCGTACGCGCCGCCCAGCGAACGCAGCATCACGACAGAGGCGGGACGCTGTTCCCGGAAGGCGGCGAGACGATCGATCGCCTCGTCGTCGAGGACGCCGAGCAGTGTGTTGCCGCCGACGAACCCCGGCATCGGCTGCTCGGGGTCGAACTCGGGGGCCTCCATCAGGACGTCGGGATAGTCCTGCACCCCGAAGTCCCGCTCGGTGACCCCGGGCGCACTCGCCAGGGGCGCCAGCGCGCGACGCGCGGCATCCTCGTCGGTGCCGACCCAGACCGCCGTGATAGAGGCGCCTGCCGGCGCATTCGGGTCCATCGCCGGGACGTCCATGTAGGTGACGGTGAGATCGCGCGGGGCGTCCGCCATGACCTCACGCAGTACGCGCAGGACGGGGCGCGCATCGCCCTCGAGTCCGTAGACGGCGTGCACGACGCCGTCGAGAGGGTGCGCCTCGAAGTCGAACCGCGTCACGACGCCGAAGTTGCCGCCGCCGCCGCGGAGCGCCCACAAGAGCTCCGGATGAGAGGTCTCGGTCACCTCGACCACCTCGCCGCGGGCGGTGACGAGCTGCGCACCCACGAGCTGGTCGGCGGCCAGTCCCCAGGCCCGCACCATCCAGCCGATGCCGCCGCCGAGGGTGAGACCGCCGACGCCGACCGATGCCGTGTCGCCGGAGCTGAGCCCCAGGCCGCGTTCGGCGAGCGTGTGGGCGACCGCGCCCCACAGTGCACCGCCGCCCACGCGCACGCGGGTGCCGTCGACCTCGACGGCGTCGAGCGCGGAGATGTCGAGGGTGAGGCCGCCGGGTACGCCGCCCCAGGCGCTGTGGCCGCCGCCGCGGATCATGATCTCGAGCCGCTCGGCGGAGGCGTAGCGGACGGCGCCGCGCACGTCATCGACGCTGGCGGCGCGGATCACGGCAGCGGGCTCGCCGATGCCGGAGTGGAAACGGCGGGCGGATTCCCATTCGGAGTCGCCCGGACGGATGACGGTGCCGACGGAGCCGGCGCTGAGGTCGTCGTTGCTCATGATCGCAACGCTAGGGCTCACCGCCGACATCGGGGAAGATGTTCGCCGTCAGCGAGGGAGCGCCTTCCGCCGGGACGCCCGCGTCCGGGCGTAGGCTCGCGTGGGTGACGAGCATCCTCTACATCGGCGGTACCGGAACGATCAGCGCGGCGTGCGTTCGCCGCTCCGTGGCTCTCGGGCACGAGGTCGCGGTCCTCAACCGCGGCAGCGCACGACGTCCGCTGCCGCCGCAGGTCGAGTCGATCGAGGCGGATGTGCGCGATCCGAGCTCAGTGCGCACCGCCCTCGGCGACCGCCGGTTCGACGTCGTCGCCGAGTTCCTGGCCTTCACGCCCGAGCACATCGCGACCGACCTCGAGCTGTTCGAGGGACGCACCGGGCAGTACGTCTTCATCAGCTCGGCCTCCGCGTACGAGAAGCCGCCGCGCAGGGTGCCGGTGACCGAGTCGACGCCGCTGCGCAACCCGTTCTGGCAGTACTCGCGCGACAAGATCGCCTGCGAGGACGTCCTCGTCGCCGCACATCGCGAGCGCGGCCTGCCGGTGACCATCGTGCGGCCGTCGCACACCTACGACGAGCGGCTGCTGCCGACCCTCGGCGGCTGGACCGACATCGCGCGCATGCGCGCCGGCCGTCCCGTCATCGTCCACGGCGACGGGACGAGCCAGTGGACCATCACGCACTCGGACGACTTCGCGGTCGCGTTCACCGGGCTGCTCGGCAATCCGGCGGCGATCGGCGAGGCATTCACGATCACCGGCACGCACGCACCGACCTGGAACCAGATCTACGGCTGGCTGGCCGACGCCGCCGGCGTCGACTCCCCCGACCTCGTGCACGTCGCCTCCGACACGATCGCGGCGTTCGCGCCGGACCTCGGACCCACGCTCATCGGCGACAAGGCCCACTCCATGCTGTTCGACTCGTCGAAGGTGACGCAGCTGGTGCCCGAGTTCCGCACGACGGTGACCTTCGACGAGGGCGCCCGCCGCATCCTCGCCTATTACGACGCGCACCCGGAGGAGCAGCGGATCGACGAGGGCCGCGACGCGCTCTTCGATCGCATCGCGGCCCATGCCCGCTCGGCGGGCTGATCTGCGGAGGACGCCGCCCGTCAGCGCGTGATGTCGCGCACCGTCCCCTTGTCGAGCCGCAGCCGGCGCCGCGCGCGGCGCGCGACGGCCGAGTCGTGCGTGACGACGATGAGCGTGAGCCCTTCGTCGTTGAGCGCCTGCAGCACCGAGAGGATCTCGTCGCGCATGCTCTCGTCGAGGTTGCCGGTGGGCTCGTCGGCGAGGAGCACGCCCGGGCGCTTGACGATCGCCCGCGCGATCGCGACCCGCTGCTGCTGACCTCCCGACAGCTCGCCGGGCCGGTGGTCCGCGCGCTCGGCCAGGCCGACGTGCGCGAGGGCGTCGGCGACCCGCGTTGCGCGCTCGTCCTGAGAGAGCCCCAGCGGCTCCAGCGCCATGTCGACGTTCTCATGCGCCGTGAGCGTCGGGATGAGGTTGAACCCCTGGAACACGAACCCGATCTCGTGCGCGCGGATGCGGCCGAGCTCGCGGTTGCTCGCGGTCGCGATGTCGATCTCGCCGAGATGCACGGAGCCGCTGCTCGGGCGGTCGAGCGCGCCCAGCAGCTGCAGCAGTGTCGATTTGCCACCGCCGGTAGGCCCCTGGATCGTGACGAAGTCTCCCGCGTCGATCGTGAGGTCGACGCCGGCGAGTGCCTTCACGACACGGCCCTTCTGGGTGTAGGTGCGAGTGACGCCCTCGAGCCGGTACTGCGCCGCGGCTGCGGCATCCGGAGCCGAGGCGGCCTCCGTGTCGATCATGGTCATGACGTGCTCTCCCTTCGTGGAGGTGGATTCGGGTGCAGCGGGGATGGTGTCGGACACGGGATGCCTCAGCCCACGGATCGGAGGGCTTCGGCGGGGCTCAGCCGCGCAGCGCGCCAGCCGCCGAAGGCGCCGGCGACGAGTCCGCCGAGCACGGCGATGCCGACCGCCGCGACGACGACCCAGAGCGTGACCGGTGCCTGCAGCACGATGTCGGCGCCGGTCTGCTGCATGACGGCGTTCCCGAACGTGCCGGGGCCTCCGCCGGGCATCTGGGCGCCGTCGCCGCCGGGCCCGAAGCTCTGGGTCGAGGGCGCCGTCGAGATGGTCGGGGCGATGACGTTGATGGCGAGGATGCCGGCGAAGCCGATCACGAGACCGACGACACCGCCGATGAGGCCCTGGACGACCGATTCGCCCGCCACCTGGCCGACGACGCGGCCGTTGGACCAGCCGATCGCCTTGAGCGTGCCGAACTCGCGCGTGCGGCGCGACACGCCCGAGATCGTGAACAGCACCGCGAGGACGAGTGCGACGGCGAGCACGATGAGCGACAGCCACGTGCCGAGGCTCGTGATGAGCGACGAAGCGCTCGAGAGCGACCCCGACACGGTCGAGGCGAGATCGGACTGCGAGCTCACGGTGGCGTCGGGCAGCTCCTCCTGGAGCGCCGTCTGCACCGACGAGATCGCGTCGGAGGACTCTGCCTGCACATACACCGTCGAGATCACGTCGCCTGCGCCCGAGAGCTCCTGGGCGACGTCGAGCGGGATGTAGGCGTTCGACGCGGTGTCGGCCTCGTCGGACGTCGAGGCCACGAGGCCGACGATCTCGAAGTCCTGGCCGCCGACGTCGATGGTGTCGCCGACTGTGAGGTCCGCGGTCGTGGCGTAGGTCGCATCGAGCACGGCGACGTACGCGCCCTCGTCGGACGCCTCGAGGCCGCGTCCGTCGCTGAGCTCCACCGCGGAGAGCGGGCCCACGGCGTCGGCCGCCGGGTCGATGCCGAGCACTGTGAACGAGTCGACGCCGAACGAGCCGCCGCCGAAGCCGCCGCCGCCCTCGGTCTGCTGCGGAGGCTGCGCCTGGGTGGCGTCGTCGCCTGAGCCGTCGGGCCGCTGCGGCAGCTCGCCCGAGAAGGTCATGTTCGTGAGGCTGAGGGCAGCGGATGCCGACTCCACGCCGTCGACGGCGGCCACCGTGTCGAGCGTCGTGGCGTCGAGGGTCGAACGCATCGGCTCGGTCACCAGCCGCGACTGGCTGAGCTCGGTCGTGCCGTCGTCGGCGGTCTCGCCGCCGTCCTCGCCGAAGTCGAACCGCGCGCCGCCCTGCCCGGGCTCGGCCTGGGCACCCGTGACCGTGAGGTCGGTGCCCACGCCGTATACCGACTCGAGCGCCTGGGCCTGCGCGGCGCTCACGCCGGCGGCGAGCGAGTTCACGATCATCACGAGCGCGATGGCGATCGCGAGGCCGGCGGCCACGATGATCGTCTGCTTCTTGCGGCCGGCCAGCTCCCGCCGCAGATAGGTCATGTACATGGGTCTCCTCCTGGCGGGCGGAATGCCGCCGTCGAGGGGACGCTACGAAGGGCCGTGATGCACACCCCCAGCGGCGCCTATGGAGACCTTATGAACCGCGAGACCCCAGCAGCAGGACGAGACCCTGGGGTTTCCCCTCGGTCTCGTCCCGCTGCTGGGGTCTCGCGGAGACGAGCGGTTTTCACAGCCGGCGCATAGCGCGCGCCATAGGAACCACATAGGAACGCATCCACAATGGACGCATGACCAACCCCGCACCCGCCCTGCTGCGTCCCGACGGCTCGAACCTCCGCGTGCTCGTGGTGGACGACGAGCAGATGCTCACCGACCTGCTGTCGATGGCGCTGCGCATGGAGGGGTGGGAGGTGCGGACGGCCGGCTCGGGCTTCGAGGCGCTGCAGTCCGCACGCGAGTTCGAGCCCGACGCCATGGTGCTCGACATCATGATGCCCGACCTCGACGGCATGGCCGTGCTGCAGCGCCTACGGCAGGCGGGCGACGACGTCCCGGTGCTGTTCCTCACCGCGAAGGATGCCGTGAGCGATCGCGTCGCCGGCCTCACCGCGGGCGGTGACGACTACGTCACGAAGCCGTTCAGCCTCGAGGAGGTCGTGGCGCGCCTGCGCGGCCTCATGCGCCGCGCCGGCACCGCTCACGCCGCGGGGGCGGAGCCGATCCTCCGCGTGGGCGACCTCACCCTGAACGAGGACAGCCACGAGGTCGAGCGCTCGGGCGAGGAGATCGAGCTCACCGCGACCGAGTTCGAGCTGCTCCGCTACCTCATGCGCAACCAGCGCCGCGTCGTGTCGAAGGCGCAGATCCTCGACCGCGTGTGGAACTACGACTTCGGCGGGCGCTCCAGCGTCGTCGAGCTCTACATCTCGTACCTGCGCAAGAAGATCGACGCCGGCCGCGAGCCGCTCATCCACACCGTCCGCGGCGTCGGCTACATGATCAAGGCGCCCCAGTGACCGACGGGACCGGGTCGGAGCCCAGCGGGACGAAGCCGGGGACGGATGCCGCCGCGGTCGCCTCGGCATCCGTCGATGAATCCGCACCCCCCGCCGGGGCCGGCCCCGACTCCCCCGCCGACGAACGGCTCCCCCGCCGCGCGCCGTGGACGCTGCAGCGCAAGCTCATCGTCACGGTCGTGGGCATCACGTCGTTCATCATGGTGCTGGTCGCTGTCGCGACCAGCGCAATCCTCGGCAGCGTCCTCGAGGACGGGCTGGCGAAGGACCTGGAATCGCAGACCGCACGCACGGCGAACATGGTCCGCGGCCCGGTCGCCGCCGGGCTCACGGCGGAACAGATCCTCGCCGAGCAGCCGCTGCCGCCGGGGACCTTGCTGGTCGTCGAGACGCCTCCGGCTCGTCCGACGGCCGCGTACACCACCGAGGACGGCTCGGTGGAGGCCCTCACCGACGACCAGATCGCACAGCTCATCGAACGCATTCCCGAGGAGGGGCCCCTCGTCGTGACGATCGATGACGTGGGGACGTTCCGCGTGCAGGGAGAGCCCGTCGGAGGGTCCATCGTCGTCCTGGGACTCTCACGCGATGACGTCGCGGCGACGATCGGACGCATGCTGACCACGATCGGCCTCCTCACGGCCGGTGGCCTGATCCTGCTCGCCGTAGCGACCGCCTGGACCATCCGGCGAGGCCTTGCACCCCTGCGCGCCGTCGCCGATACAGCAGCCCGGGTCTCGACCCAGCGACTGGACCAGGGCGAGGTCACCATCGCAGAACGGGTGCCGTCCCACCAGGCCGACCCGCGCACCGAGGTCGGCCGTGTGGGCGAAGCGCTGAACACGCTCCTCGACCACGTGGACGAGTCGCTCTCCGCCCGGCAGCGCAACGAGGAGCGCATGCGCGCG
Source organism: Microbacterium sp. LMI12-1-1.1 (assembly GCF_040676455.1). Lineage (NCBI taxonomy): Bacteria > Bacillati > Actinomycetota > Actinomycetes > Micrococcales > Microbacteriaceae > Microbacterium > Microbacterium sp. LMI12-1-1.1. The sequence goes on from NZ_JBEGIA010000001.1 coordinate 127,552, forward strand.
TTCGTCGCGGACGCGAGCCACGAGCTGCGCACACCGCTCTCGTCGATCCGCGGCTACAGCGAGCTGTCGCTGAAGGCACTCAGCCGCGGGCAGGGTGCGGCGACCATCGAGACCACGGAAGCTTCGCTCGAGCGCATCCAGGCCCAGTCGCTGCGCATGACCTCGCTCGTCGAGGACCTGCTGCTGCTGGCGCGCCTCGACGAGGGCCAGGAGCTCGTCTACGGCACCGTCGATCTCACGCGCGTCGCGATCGACGCGGTCGGCGACGCGACACCCACCGGCCCCGATCACGAGTGGGTGCTCGAGGTCGGCGACGATCCCGTGCTTATCGCCGGCGACACCGGACGCCTGCACCAGGTCGCCGCGAATCTCCTCGCGAATGCGCGGACGCACACCCCGCCCGGGACGACGGTCACCGTGAGCGTCGTCCGCGAGGGCGACACCGCCGTCCTGCGGGTGCACGACGACGGCCCGGGCATCGATCCGTCGATCAAGGACGAGCTGTTCGAGCGCTTCGCGCGCGCCGACCGCTCGCGGGCGCGCCAGACCGGCGGTACCGGCCTCGGCCTCTCGATCGCCCGGGCCATCGTCGACGCCCACGGCGGCAGCATCCGTGTCGACAGCACGCCCGGCGACACGACGTTCGAGGTGCGCCTGCCCGCTCGCTCCGCCGACCCGGCCTGACCCCCGCGCCGTCCCGCGCGTGCGACGACCCGCCGCCCCACGACGTCGAGACCTCATCTGACCGCCGAGACCGCGGGGTTCACCCGATGTCTCGGCCGTCAGATGAGGTCTCACGGCCACAGGCCGGGGCGCGAGGGACGGCTCAGTAGCCGCTGAAGGCGTCCGTCGTGATCGAGCGGGCGCGCTCGAGCGCCGGCGCCAGATCGGCGATGAGCGCCGCCGGACCCGAGATGTACGCGTGACGCGACCCGATGTCGGGCACGACGCGCAGGAGCCCGTCGGCGTCGAGGCGCACGCCCTGCGCCCACACCCAGTGGTCCGGCAGATCGGCCGGCCGGTCGCGGGTGAACAGGATGACGCGCGCACCTGAGGCCGCGATCTCGTCGCGGTACGCCAGCTCCGAGGATTCCGAGGCCACGTAGACCAGGACGATGTCGCGGTCGAGGGCAGCGGCCCGCGCGTGGCGCAGCTGCGACACGAACGGCGTGACACCGATGCCGGCGGCCACCATCAGGATCGGCGCCGCGTCGCGCTTGGGCAGCAGGAAGTCGCCCCAGACGCCGGTGATCGCGAGCGCGTCGCCGGGCTGAACCTCGGCGAGCGCCTTCTTGTACGAGCTCAGCGGCTTGGTGGTCTTGCCGTCCTTGAACGCCACCTTCAGCAGCGGCAGGTCCTCGGGCGCCGACGCGATGCTGAACTCGCGACGCGTGCCACGGGCGTCCGGGTGGCGGTGCGGCACCTCGAGCTCGAGGTACTGGCCCGGAAGGAACGCGAGCCGGTCGTGCACGCGGAAGGTGAGCTCCTGCACGCTCGGCGTGGGCTCGGCGCGTGCGACGAGGGTGAGGCGCACGGCGGTGCGCACGGCGAACGCGAACGCGACGAGGTTGCCGATGAGGAGCGCCCGCTCCTGGCCGAGGGTGATGTCGCCGATCGGGATGGGCCACCCGGCCAGCACGCCGACCACCGTGGCGACGGTCAGCTGCTGCCAGCGGCGCGGCGGCAGCGTGAGCGGCTCGGACAGCATGAAAGCTCCGAGGAAGAGGAACGGCGACGACCAGAGGATCGGCCACAGCAGGTCGAGCACGTCGATCTCGACGCCCGCGGCCTGGTACTGCGCGGCGGTGCGGAAGACCGCGACCGCGACTGCGAACACCAGGAACACGGCGACGACCCGCAGCTTCTCGGTGCGCACCAGCACCGCGAGCCCGAGCAGGATGACGGGCGCGGCGAGCGCCGGCGTCCCCACCCACCAGGACGACGCGCCGAGATCGGGCCATGCCAGGCTCAGCAGCGTCAGCACCGTCGCGCCCACCGCCGCAGGGTTGAAGATGTGGCGTCCCCGCCACGCGAGCAGATACTTCGAGAGCGAGGCGACCGCGGCGGCGATCACGATCCCCAGCAGCCCCACGAGCTCGAGCGTCGGGCGCAGCACGAACAGCAGGATGTGCGCCGTGATGAGCGACGACTCGAGGCGCCACGGCAGGTTGAGCACGCGCTGGGCGGCGGCATCCACCCCCACGCACACCGCCGAGAGCACCGCGAGCGTCACGATCAGCTGCAGCGGATCGGGGCCGACGAGGCCGAAGAACGAGAGCAGCAGGGCCACGACGGCCAGCGTCGCGAGCGCGAGATACACCAGGCGGTACATCGACACGCGGCCGAGCACCGCGAAGGCGCGATTCCAGATGGCGGTGAGAGTGCCCATCCGGGTCACACCGGCTGCAGGGGCTCGTGGCGGCCTGCGGGCGGGATGACTCGGATGCCGTCGCCCGGGCGCACGACACCGCCCTCGAGCACGACCGACATGACGCCCGCCAGGCGCACGGTGGCGCCCGTGTCGTCGAGGTGGACCAGCTCCTTCATCAGTCCCTCCGAGACGCCGTCGATCTGGACGCACGGGTTGCGGAGGCCCGTGATCTCGATCACCGCGTCGTCGCCCAGTGCGAGTCGCGTGCCGCGCGGCAGCCCGAGCAGGTCGATGCCGGTGGTGGTCACGTTCTCGCCCAGGGCGCCCGGGTGCACCTCGTGGCCGCGCTCGGCCATGTCGTCGAACAGCTCGGCGTGGATCAGGTGCACCTGGCGCAGGTTGGGCGTCGTGGGATCGCGCCGGATGCGGGACAGGTGCTGCACGGTGGTGCCGGCGTGGGCGTCGCCCTCGACGCCGATGCCGGCGATCAGGGTGATGCTCTCGCGCGTCGGCTTGCTGAAGCGATGCGCGTCGTCGCGGGCGACCGCGATGACGTGTCCGGAGAGGGTTTCGGTCACTGTTCCAGGCTATTCGGTCGCGAAGCCGGCGCGATCCCGGGTCCGACATCCGTTCGCACGAACAGGTCGGCGCGGCATCCCGGAGACCACTCGACGCGGCCGTCCGTCGTCATGCGCACCCATTCGACGCCCCACTCGTGGGCGAGGCGGGGGCCGCCGTCGAAGAACAGGGCCGTCGCGACGGCATCCGCGGCCATCGCATCGGCCGCCACGGTCCACGTCGCGGCGATCGTCCGCACCGGCTGCCCGGTGCGCGCGTCGAGCACGTGGTGCAGTGCGGTGCCCGTCGCCGAGGGCCACGCGCGCCGGTTGACGGCCGACGCGCAGAGCGCGGCATCCGTCACCTCCCACACGCCGATGGCACGACGCGGATCGAACGGGTGCTCGAGCCCGATGCGCTGCGGACGCCCCCGCACAGCCAGGTCGCCGCCGGCGTCGACGGTGATGTCGCCCGACTCGGTGCGCATGAGGATGCCGAGGACCAGGTCGACGAGGCGCCCCTTGCCGAGGGCGCCGACGTCGATGGTGGCCGGCTCGATGAGCGCGAGGCTGCCGTCGTGCCAGCTCAACAGCTCCCGCCACCCGTCAGGCGCCGGCGTCGCCCCGCGATCACGCAGCGAGTAGGCGGCGTCATAGCCGCGCGCGACGAGGGATCCGCCGACGAGCGGGTTGACGGCCCCTGCCGTCGCGTCCGAGAGGGCGGCGAGGGCGTCGAGCATCGGCACCGCATCCGCCGGCGCGGGGACGGCACCGGCCGTCCGCGCCAGCGCGCTCACGAGCGAGTCCGCCCGGAATCGCGACCACTCGCGGTCGAACTCGTCGATGCGCGAGGTCACCTCGTCGCGCGCCGTCGCCGGCAGGCCACGCTCGGTGACGATCTCCCACGTCGTGCCGATGGCGTCGAAGCGCCAGGAGTCCGGCGCGGTGTGCACGGCCTAGTTCGCCGCCTCGGACTTGATCGTCTCGATGGCCTCGATGAACCCGCCGCTGGTGAGCGACGACCCCGCGACGCGACTGACCTGGATGTCGTCGATGTCCTGCCCGACGACGACATCGGCGATGCCGCCGATGAACTCGCCCTGGTACTGCTCCGACTCGCGCTTCTGCGGGTCGCCGGTCACCTCTACCGCCGTGATCACGTCGTCCTCGAGGGTCACCGTGACGGTGATCGTCTCGACCGATTCGGGCGTCGCGTACGAGCCGTCCGCCGTGTACGTGCCGTCGGCGTACGCGCCGCTCGAGCCGCTGTCGGCGGAGCCGCTGTCGGTGCTCTCCGAGGTGTCGGTGGTCGCCGGTTCTTCGGCCTCCGAGGCCTCCGGCGTGCAGCCGGCGAGGAGCGCGATGCCGGCGACGGCGGTCAGCGCCGCTCCGGCGCGAACGGGGCGGGAAGCGAGTGCGGTGCGGATCATGACGGTCCTCCTGGCTCGGGTCGGGCTCGTGTCGTGCGAGCGGTGACGCGGAAGCGTCTGGAAAGGATCCTGCCAACCGCTCCTATGAGCCGCCTTTGAGGGTGTCCGGGGTCGTCGATGACGTGCCTCGTGCGCGCAGCACAGCCTTGAGCACCTCGACGGCGAGGAAGATGCCGATGGACACCACGATCGGGAGGATCCAGGATGCCGCGTCCAGCGGCCGCGAGTCGAACAGCACGTTCATGAACGGCACGTAGGTGTAGATCAGCTGCAGCACGATGAGGGCGATCGCGGACCACCACACCACGCGGTTGCCCCGCAGCACGTCGAGGGTGAGGCTCGAGCGCCCGAGGAACCGGCAGTTGAGCAGATACGCGAGCTGTCCGAGCGCGAGCATGAGCACGGCCTCGGTGCGGGCCACCTCGATGTCGGCTCCGGTCGCGACGACGCCGTAGAAGACGCCCATCGCGGCGCCGCCGATGAGGAGCGACACGACCAGCACGAACCCGAGCTCGCGGCGATCGATGATCGGTCCGCCGGTGGCGCGCGGGGGCGGCGCATGATGCCGCGCTCGGCCGGCTCGTACGCGAGCGCGAGCGAGAGGGTCACCGCGGTCACCATGTTGACCCACAGCACCTGCACGCTCGTGATCGGCAGCGCGAGCCCGAACACGACGGCGACGAGGATCACGAGCGACTGGGCCCCGTTGGTCGGCAGCAGGAACACGATCGACTTGCGCAGGTTGTCGTAGATGCGACGTCCCTCGGCGATCGCGCTGCGGATCGTCGCGAAGTTGTCGTCGGCCAGCACGAACTCGGCGGCCTCCTTGGTCGCCTCGGTGCCCTTGATGCCCATCGCGATGCCGACGTCGGCCCGCGTCAGCGCGGGAGCGTCGTTGACCCCGTCACCGGTCATCGCGACGACCTCGCCGTGCGACTGCAGCGCCCGCACGATGCGGATCTTGTGCTCGGGGCTCGTGCGCGCGTACACGTCGACGTCGCGCACGACCTCGCGCAGCTGCTCCTGGGTGAGCGCCTCGAGCTCCGCGCCCGTGAGCACCTCGGCGTCGGAGCCGGCGAGCCCCATCTCGTGCGCGATGGCGAGGGCGGTGCCGGCGTGGTCTCCCGTGATCATCTTCACGCGGATGCCGGCGGTGTGGCAGTCCGCGATCGCCTCGACGGCCTCCGGCCGGGGCGGGTCCACGATCCCCCAGAGGCCGATGAACTCGAGGTCGATGAGGTCGTCGAGCGCGAACTCGTCGGTCGTCGGTCGCACCGGCTTGCGTGCCGCCGCGAGCACGCGCAGGCCCTGCGAGCTCAGCGCCTCGATCGCCGCGTTCCAGCGCACCAGGTCGAGCGGCTCGGACCCGTCGGCGCCGCGCTGGGTGAGCGAGCGCTCGAGCAGGCGGTCGGGCGCGCCCTTGACGAGGATCGCCCGCGAGACCTCGCCGGCCGCACCCCCGGATCGGGCGCCCTCGTTGAGCGTCGCCATCAGCTTGTTGGCGGAGTCGAACGGGATGACCGCGACCCGGCGTCCGCCCGCGCTCCCGACACCGCCCTTCATCGCGACGACCTTGAGCGCGCCCTCCGTCGGCTCGCCGACGAGGCCCCACTCGCCGTCGTCGCCGCGGACGATGTGGGCGTCGTTGCAGAGCGTCGCGATGGCCAGGAGCGCCGCCAGATCGCCCCGGTCGGCAGGTGCCCCCGCGCCCTCGGCAGCAGCGGCGTCGGGGTCCGAAGCCGCGCCCGCAGCCGTGGCCGTGCGGACGATCTCGCCCTCGGGCACGTAGCCCAGCCCGGTGACGCTGTACTCGCCCAGCGGTGTGACGATGTGCCGCACGGTCATCTCGTTGCGGGTGAGCGTGCCCGTCTTGTCGGAGCACACCGTGGTCACCGAGCCGAGCGCCTCGACCGCGGGGAGCTTGCGCGTGATGGCGTTGTGGCGGGCCATCTGCTGCACGCCGATCGCGAGCGTGATGGTCACCAGCGCCGGCAGCCCCTCGGGGATCGCCGCGACGGCGAACCCGATGGCCGCCGAGATGAGCTCGGGGTACGGCATCCCGTGCAGGAAGCGCCCGATCATCATCATGATCGCCGCCATCGCCAGGATCACGACGGTGAGCACGCGGCCGAACCCGTCGAGCTGGCGGGTGAGCGGCGTGGCAAGCGACTCAGCCTCGTCGGCGAGGCTCTGGATGCGGCCGAGCTCGGTGTCGGATCCGGTGGCGGTGACGACGCCCCGGCCCTGCCCGGCGCTGACGATGGTGCCGGAGAACGCCATCGATCCGCGGTCGCCCACCCCCGCCTCCGGGACCGACGGGTCGGTGGTCTTCGACGACGGGACGGACTCCCCCGTGAGCGCGGCCTCATCGATGCGCAGCTGGAAGGCCTGGAGCAGCCGCAGGTCGGCGGGCACCTTGTCGCCGGGCATGAGCCGCACGACATCGCCCGGCACCAGGTCGGCGGCGGGCACCGTCACCCAGCCGTCGTCGCGGCGCGCACTGGCGTCGGCCGACAGCATCCCGCGGATGCCGGCGAGCGCCTTCTCGGCGCGCCCCTCCTGGATATAGCCGATCACCGCGTTGATGATCGCGACGACCATGATCACCCAGAAGTCGAGCCAGTCCCCCATGAGCGCCTTGATGACCGCGGCGCCCAGCAGGATGTAGATCAGGGTGTCGTTGAAGTGCGCCAGGAACCGCAGCACCGCCGGCTTGCGCGCAGGCTCGGGGAGGCGGTTGGGTCCGGCGATCTCCAGGCGCGCCGCCGCGTCGGCGGTGCGCAGTCCCCCGGCGTCGGCCTCGAGATGCGCCAGCACCTCGCCGGTGGCCAGCGCCCAGGGACGCGCCACGGTGAGGCGCGCTTCGGTCAACGGTGCGGAGCTCAGCGGCTGCGTCATGGATTCGTCATCCTTCCGTCGCCGCCGCGGAGTCGGGGGTCCGACCCTGTGCCGGCGTCAGGCCGCCCCGTCGAACATGCTGGTGACGGAGCCGTCCTCGAACACTTCGTGGATCGCGCGTGCGAGCAGCGGTGCGATTGGCAGAATCGTAAGGCTCGGGAACCGCTTCTCGTCGGGGATCGGCACCGTGTCGGTCACGACGACCTCGTCGATCGCCGGGCTCTGCAGGCGTTCGGCGGCGGGATCGCTGAAGATCGCGTGCGTCGCGGCGACGATGACCTTGGTCGCGCCGTTGGCCTTGAGCGCCTCGGCGGCCTTCACGATCGTGCCACCCGTGTCGATCATGTCGTCGACGAGCAGACAGACGCGTCCGTCGACGGCGCCGACGATCTCGTTGACGGTGACCTGGTTGGCGACGTTGGGGTCGCGGCGCTTGTGGATGATCGCCAGCGGAGCGCCCAGGCTGTCGGACCACTGGTCCGCCACGCGCACGCGTCCGGTGTCGGGTGAGACGACGGTGAGGCGGGCGCGGTCCGTCTCGCTGAGCGTGTTCTCGAAGTACTCCAGCAGCACGGGCTTGGCGAACAGGTGGTCCACGGGACCGTCGAAGAAGCCCTGGATCTGCGCGGCGTGCAGGTCGACGCTCATGACGCGGTCGGCGCCGGCGGTCTTGAACAGGTCGGCGACGAGGCGGGCGCTGATGGGCTCGCGGCCCCGGCCCTTCTTGTCCTGACGCGAGTACGGGAAGTACGGCGCGACGACGGTGATGCGCTTGGCCGACGCCCGCTTCGCGGCGTCGAGCATGATGAGGGTCTCCATCATCCACTCGTTGACCGGCGGCCCGAAGCTCTGGATGAGGAACAGGTCGCAGCCGCGGATCGAGACCTCGAACCGCGTCAGGATCTCACCCGACGCGAACGTGCGGTACTCGGTGGGGACGAGCTCCGTGCTCAGCTGCTCGGCGACCTGCGCCGCGAGCTCGGGATGCGAGCTCCCGCGCGCGATGACGAGCCGCTTCTTCGTCTTGGCGACGAGGCCGGGGGCGATGTCATTCGCCCGGTCGAGTTCAACGGTCTTCTTCTTGCGCGCCATCGTCCGCCTTCTGTGCGCTGCGGGCCTTGGCGGCGACATCCGCCGCGTGAGTACCCGGTCTGTTCTTCTCGACCCACCCCTCGACGTTGCGCTGAGGGGCGACGCTGAGAGCGAGAGCACCGGCGGGCACATCCTTGCGGATGACCGCCCCCGCCCCCGTCTTCGCGCCGTCTCCGATCCTAACGGGCGCCACGAAGACGTTATGCGAGCCGGCGTGCACTTCGTCGCCGATCTCGGTGCGGTGCTTGGCCAGGTCGTCGTAGTTGGCGGTGATCGCGCCGGCGCCGAGGTTGACGCCGCGGCCGATCGTGGTGTCGCCGATGTACGACAGGTGCGGCACCTTGCTGCCCTCGCCGATGGTCGAGTTCTTCGTCTCGACGAAGGTGCCGATCTTGCCGTTGTCGCCGAGGTACGTGCCGGGGCGGACGTATGCGAACGGGCCGACGGTCGCGTGGGCGCCGATCACGGCGAGCGTCGCGTCGGCGCGCCGGACGGTGGCGCCCTCTCCGACCTCGCAGTCGACGAGGCTCGTGTCGGGTCCGACGATCGCGCCGGTGTCGATCACGGTGGCGCCGAGGATGTGCGTGTTGGGAAGCACCGTCACGTCGGGGGCGAGCTTCGCGTCGACGTCGATCCAGGTGGTCGCCGGGTCGAGGATCGTCGCCCCCTCGAGCTGCCAGCGGCGCACCGTGCGCGCGTTGAGCAGACGCCCGACCTCCGAGAGCTGGGCGCGGTCGTTCACGCCGTACGTGACGGTGACGTCGTCGACGACGGATGCCGCGACCCTGCCGCCGGCTCGCCGGACGAGCCCCGCGACGTCGGTGAGGTACTTCTCCGCCTGAGCGTTGTCGATGCCGATCGCCGGCAGGTGGGTGCGCAGCGCGTCGATGCGGAAGACGTACATGCCCGCGTTGATCTCGCGGACCGCGACCTCGGCGTCGTCGGCGTCCTTCTGCTCCACGATGCGGGCGACGTCTCCGTCGGCGTCGCGGATCACGCGTCCGTACCCGTTCGGGTCGTCGACGACGGCGGTCATGACGGTCACTTCCGCATCGGTCGTGCGGTGCGCCGCGAGGAACGCGGTCAGGGTCCCGGCATCTGCCAGCGGGCAGTCGCCCGAGAGCACGAGCACATCGCCGGCGAAGCCCTCGAGCTGGGCGAGCGCGACCTCGACCGCGCGGCCGGTGCCGGGGACCTCATCCTGGTCGACGACCCGCGCCTCGGGTGCCAGGTCGGCGACCGCCGCGGCCACCTGGTCGCGCTCATGGCGCACGACGACGAGGGTGCGCGCCGGCCCCAGGGCGGCGGCGGAGGCGAGGACGTGCCCGACGAGGGGGCGACCGCCGATGCGGTGCAGCACCTTCGGCAGCGACGACTTCATGCGGGTGCCCTGTCCGGCGGCGAGGACGATGACGGCCAGAGCGTTGTCAGGGGTGTCGGTCATGCTCCGCCGCCAGGATTCGAACCTGAACCTCACAGCTCCAAAGGCTGTCGTGCTGCCGTTACACCACGGCGGAACGCGGCGACCAGGACTCCGGATGCCGCCCGTCAAGTCTGCCAGACCGCCTCCGGTCGCTGAGCCTGCGGAAGCACCGGCCCCGCGATAATGAGGGCATGACGGCGCAGAGCGACGAAGTGGACCGCATCGTCGAGGCGTGGACGACGCAGCGCCCCGACCTCGACTTCTCACCGCTCGGCGTGCTCTCGCGCGTCGACCGCCTCTCGCGGCACCTCGACCGCGCGCGGCGCGACGCCTTCCGTCGGAGCGAGCTCGAGCCGTGGGAGTGGGACGTGCTGTCCGCTCTCCGCCGCGCGGGTGAGCCGTTCCAGCTCAGTCCCAAGCAGCTGCTGCAGCAGACGCTCGTCTCGAGCGGCACGATGACCAACCGCATCGATCGCCTGGTCGGCCGACGGCTGGTGCGCCGCGAGTCCGATCCCGACGACGGCCGGAGCGTCCTGGTCACCTTGACAGACGAGGGGAAGATCCGGGTGGATGCCGCCATCACGCGTCTCGTCGACGCCGAGGCCCTGCTGCTCGACACCCTCTCGCGCGGCGACCGGGAGCGGCTCGCCGGGCTGCTGCGCAAGCTCAGCCTCGGCTTCGACGCCCACGACTAGATCGCCGAGGTCAGCCGATCTGCTCGGTGAGCTCGAACCAGCGCTCCTCGACGCCGTCGCGCTCCTTCTCGAGTTCGCCGATGCGCGCCATCTCCGCTCCGAGGCCCACATAGTCCGCCTGGTCGTGGTCGGCGAGCGCGACGCGGGCGGCACCGATCTGCGACTCGAGCTTCTCGAGCCGACGCTCGAGCGCAGATACCTCCTTCTGCGCGGCGCGCAGGTCGGCGCCCGACAGCGAGGGGGACGTAGACGCGGAGCCTGCGGCATCCGTTTCGGCGCCGCGTTTCGTGTCGTCGCGCTCGCTCAGTGCCCGGGCGCGCAGCCGCAGGTACTCGTCGACGCCTCCGGGGAGGTGGCGCAGATGGCCGTCGAGGATCGCGTACTGCTGGTCGGTGACGCGCTCGATGAAGTACCGGTCGTGCGACACGACGAGGAGGGTGCCCGGCCAGGAGTCGAGCAGATCCTCGATGGCGGCCAGCATGTCCGTGTCGAGGTCGTTCGTGGGCTCGTCGAGGATGAGCACGTTCGGCTGCTCGAGCAGGATCAGCAGCAGCTGCAGCCGCCGCTTCTGACCGCCCGAGAGGTCCTTCACCGGCGTCGAGAGCTGCGCGCTCTGGAAGCCCATGCTCTCGAGCAGCTGGCCGGGAGTGAGCTCCTGCGCCTTGGAGCCGGCCCCGAACGTGTAGGTCGTGCGCAGGCGCGAGATGACGACGCGCACCGGATCGTTGAGATGCTCCTCGAGTTCGTCGAGGCGCTGGGTGAGGGTCGCGACCTTCACCGTCTTGCCGCGCTTGACCCGCCCCGCGGTGGGCTCGACGTCGCCCGCCACGAGTCCGAGAAGGGTCGACTTGCCGGCGCCGTTGACGCCGAGGATGCCGGTGCGCTCGCCGGGAGCGATCCGCCACTCGACCGGATGCAGCACCTCGCGGCCGTCGTACGAGACGGCGGCGTCGAGAAGGTCGACGACGTCCTTGCCGAGGCGCGAGACGGCGAGCGAGCGCAGTTCGGTCGCGTCGCGGATCTCGGGCACGTCCGCGATCAGGACGTTGGCGGCGTCGATGCGGAACTTCGGCTTGGACGTGCGCGCGGGCGCACCGCGGCGCAGCCACGCCAGCTCTTTGCGTGCCAGGTTCTGTCGCCGCTGCTCGATCACCGCGGACTGGCGGTCGCGCTCGACCCGCTGCAGGATGTACGCCGCATAGCCGCCCTCGAAGGGCTCGACGAGGCGGTCGTGCACCTCCCACGTGGTGTTGCACACCTCGTCGAGGAACCAGCGATCGTGGGTCACGACCAGGAGGCCGCCCTGGTTGGCCGGCCAGCGGCCCTTGATGTGCGCGGCGAGCCACGAGATGGCCTCGACGTCGAGGTGGTTGGTGGGCTCGTCGAGGAAGAGCACGTCATGGTCGCCCACGAGCAGCGTCGCGAGCGAGACGCGCCGCCGCTGGCCGCCCGACAGCCCAGCGACGGGTCCGTCCCAAGGCAGATCGCCCAGCAGCCCGGCGATGACATCGCGCGCTCGGGCGTCACCGGCCCACTCGTGGTCGGGACGATCGCCGACGACCGTCTGGCGCACCGTGAGCGTGTCGTCGAGAGTGTCGGCCTGGTCGAGCACGCCGACACGGATGCCGCCGCGCACGGTCACGCGACCGCCGTCGGGTTCGAGCCGGCCGGCGAGCATCGCCAGCAGGCTCGACTTGCCGTCGCCGTTGCGGCCGACGACGCCGATGCGGTCGCCCTCGTCGATGCCGAGCGAGACCCGGTCGAAGACGACCTTCGTCGGGAACTCCAGGTGCAGGGCCTCGGCCCCCAGAAGATGTGCCATGTCCCCTCCAGGCTAGGCGAGGTGGGGGGCCTGGCCGCGCGCCGGGCGTCCAGGAGTCCGGGTCGGTGGGCGTTCTGGCGGGGTCAGTACCAGATGCTCAGCCGCGGCGCGGTGTGCCAGCCCAGCACGCGAGCAGCGGCCACGGCATCCGTCGTCTTCACACGTCCCGCCGCGGCGAGCGTCGCCGGCGAAACGGCTCCGAGGTAGGTGGCCGACAGCTCCGTGATGCCGAGCGCGACCTCCACCGCTCCGTCGGGCGACTCGCCGTCGGCGAGCGTCGTCACCCGTCCGACGCCGTCAGCGTCGACCTCGAGCAGGTAGCGGCCCGTCGAGAGCCCGATCGGGTCTGACACGTCGAGCACGAGCGTTCCCGCCGCGCCGTAGCGACGCGTCTCGAGGCATGCGACCACGTCGATGATCCGCACGTACTGGTGATCGCGGATCGCGACCTTCGCCGCACGCTGATCGGCGATCATCCACAGCAGCGGCTCGTCGATCGACAGCTCGCCCGCGTGGACCTCGGCCACCAGGTCCAGCTCCAGCAGGAACCGCCACAGCGCGGCATACGCGTCGTCCGTCTCGGCCAGGAGGTAGTGGACGGTGACCGTCGCCTTGGTGAAGTCGTCGTGGTTCTCGCGCACGGCGTACACCGCGGCGCCTCGCACCTCGCCCTCGGCATCCGTGTACTGCACGGCGCGCTTCTCGCCCGCCTTCTCCGCGGCTGGACTCGTGCCGGCGAACCCGTCCCAGTGACCACCGGGAACGTCGATCTCGCCCGGGAAGCGGTGGCGGACACGCTCGTGCAGCGACGGCAGCAGTTCCCGCACGCGCTCGCGGGTGACGAAGTCGATGCGCCCGGCGGGCTGCGGGCCGATCCACGCGGCGCGCTTGGTCTCGATCCGCCACGACGCGCTCGCAGCGGCGGGGGCGAATCCGTAGCGGCCGTAGAGCGGCGACTCGCTCACCGTGAGCATCGCCATCGGGATGCCGGCGCCGTGAGCGGCCCGCAGCTCCCCCTCGAGCATGGCCCGGGCGACGCCGCGCCGACGGTGGGTGGGCGCCACCGTGACAGCCGAGATCGCGCACGACGGGATCGCCGCGCCGCCGGGCACGGTGAGCTCGCCGAGCCAGGACGCGATGGTCGCGACCGGCGCATCGGCCATCGGTCCGGCGGGGTCGTAGACCCCCGTGAGCCGTCGGTAGCCGCTGCGGTCGCGCGTGGCCGCAACCTGCTCGTCGGTGCGTTCGCCGTCCTGGAAGCCCCGCACCACGCTCTGCAGCCAGCCGACGAACCCGTCGCCGTCGACCTCGAGCCGGCGGTAGTCGAGGCCGTTCGCGGCGAGGCCTGTGCGGGACTGCTCGTCGACGGGTCCGGCCCGGAAGGCCGCGCGGTCGGACTCGTCGGCACCGCGCGTGCGATCAAGCGTGTTCATGGGATCTTCCTCTCCACACCCGCAGAGGCGGGCTCAGGTCGGCGTGCGGGACTCAGGCCGGCGGTCTAGGTGACCACACGCGCACCGGCCACCGGGCCGTGCACGTGAAGCGCCTCGTACCCCGCGGCCGACAGCGTGATCTGCAGTTCGAGTGCGGACTCCGGATCGACGGCCAGGAATGCCAGGGTAGGGCCGGACCCCGACACCAGCCCCGCGAGCGCTCCGGACTCCTCGCCCAGTTCGAGCACCTCCCGCAGCTGCGGGAGCAGCGAGAGCGCCGCGATCTGCAGGTCGTTGCGGGTGTGTTCGGCGAGGGCGACCGGATCGCCGGCGCGCAGCGCCTGCAGCACCGCCGGATCCACGGCCGGCGCACCGGTCGCCGCGATGTCGGGGCGCGCGCGCAGCTCGTCGAGGTGCGCGTACACCTCGGGGGTCGACAGGCCCGCGTTCGACGGCACCAGCACCCAGTCGAACCGGCCCTTCGCGAGGGCAGGGCTGAGCTGGTCGCCGCGGCCGGTTCCGATCGCCGTTCCTCCCATGAGGGCGAAGGGCACGTCGGCGCCCAGACGGGACGCCAGCTTGTGCAGTTCGGCGCTGCCGAGCTCGGCCCCCCACAGCGCGTCGCAGGCGACGAGGGCGGCTGCGGCATCCGCGGATCCGCCGCCCATGCCGCCGGCGACGGGCACGTGCTTGACGATGTCGAGGTGCACGCCGCCGGAGTATCCGATGCGCTGAGCCACGAGCCGCGCCGCGCGCACCGCGAGGTTGCGGTCGTCGGCCGGCACGCCCGACACGTCGACCGTGCCTGAGATCGCCACGGTGAACTCGTCGGACGACGAGGCCCACACGTCCTCGTAGAGCGAGACCGCCTGGTACGCCGACGCGACGTCGTGGTAGCCGTCGTCGTGCACGCCGCCGACCTCGAAGAAGAGGTTCAGCTTGCCCGGCGCCCGCACCCGGACGCCGTCGGGGGCGAGAGCCTGCGTCACCGGTTCGCCGATTCCGCCCAGAGGTCCACGTCGATGCCGTCCGACAGCGCGTCGATGCGCTCGAGCTCCTCGGTGTCGAACGCCGGACCATCGAGCGCCTTGAGGTTCTCGTCGAGCTGCGCCGGACGCGATGCGCCGATCAGCGCGGATGCGACCACGGGGTCGCGCAGCACCCACTGGATCGCCATCTGCGCGAGCGTCTGCCCGCGCCCCTTCGCGATGACGTCGAGCGAGCGGAGGGTGCTGAGACCCTTCTCGCTGAGCAAGCCGCCCGGAAGCGACGCGCGCTGCTGCGCGCGCTCGGCGGAACCGTCGCCGAGGTACTTGTCGGTGAGCAGGCCCTGGGCGAGCGGAGTGAACGCGATCGCGCCCATGCCCTCCTGCGTCAGGACGCCCGTCAGGCCGTCTTCGATCCAGCGGTTGAGGATCGAGTACGACGGCTGGTGGATGACCAGCGGGGTGCCGAGCGAGCGGGCCACGGATGCCGCCACCGCCGTCCGCTCGGCGCTGTACGACGAGATGCCCACGTAGAGGGCCTTGCCCTGACGCACCAGCGTGTCGAGCGCCCCCACGGTCTCTTCGACCGGCACGTCGGGATCGACGCGGTGCGAGTAGAAGATGTCGACGTAGTCGACGTTCATGCGCCGCAGGGACTGCTCGGCGCTGGCCAGCAGGTACTTGCGCGCGCCGCCGTTCCCGTAGGGCCCGTGCCACATGTCGTAGCCGGCCTTCGACGAGATGATGAGCTCGTCGCGGTACGGGGCGAAGTCCTCGCGCATCATGCGGCCGAAGTTCGTCTCGGCGCTGCCGTACGGCGGACCGTAGTTGTTGGCCAGATCGAAGTGGGTGATGCCGCGATCGAAGGCGTGGCGCAGCAGCGCCCGCTGGTTGTCGAAAGGGATGTTGTCGCCGAAGTTCCACCACAGGCCGAGAGAGACGGGCGGAAGGGTCAGGCCCGACGTTCCGACGCGGCGGTATTCCGCGAGATCGTAGCGGTCGTGGGCGGCGGCGTAAGGGCGGTGGAGGTCTCCTCCACGGGACAGGTAGCGCGCGTCTTCGGTCACCGGTCCAGGCTATCGGCGCGGCGTCCCGCGCGCAGGTGACAGCCGCCGGCGTGTACTCCCCCGGGTGTCCTCGAGCAGGGCACACGCAGTGCCGGCCTGTCAAGGGATGCAAGAGGAAACGTCTTCGTAACGGATGATGCCTAGGGTGACCACACCGGACGGCGACACGTCGTCGCCAGCGAAGGAGGAAATATGGCCGCACTCTCGGCTCTGCCGCAGCCCGCCCGTACGTGGACGGGGCTGCTGGAGCGCGCGGACATCGCCGTCGACCGGGGCATCCTGCATCTCGTGCACGACGATGTCACGCCGGTCGAGGCCCGCACGTCGGATCTGCTGCTCGTCGCCGGCGCCCTGGAGGCGGCCGGCATCACCGTGACGCTCATCCGCCACGATCGCGCGGTCCCCGCGCTGGCGATCGACCTCGCCGATCGCGACGCCGCCCTGGCGGCGCTCGACGGCCTCTGCGATACGGAGCCGCTGTACCTCAAGGCGAAGGGGCGTCCGCCGGTGCTCGCCTCAGACGCCCAGCCCCTCGCGGCGGCACCGACGGCCGTGCGCGTCTACCGTCCCCGGATCAGCCGCAACGGCACCCTTCGCTACACCGCCGCGCTCGGCGCCCACCTCGAGCTCTGGCGCTTCACCGACGACCTCGTCGAGGCGCCGCGCGACAACGCACTCACCCGCAAGCTCACGCCCGCCGACGACCTCGCGTACACGACCGTCGAGCGCTACGGGCGTTCCTGGCGGACGCTCGACGGCATGTTCGATCCGCAGCCCCACGAGTTCACCGAGGAGGTCGACCTCGTCTTCTCGTGGGTGGACGGCTCATCGAGCGCGTTCCAGCGCATGCGCGCCGCCCAGATGGCCGAGTACGTCGTCGGCGACGGCGACGACAGCCCCGCGCGCTTCCGGCACGTGGACGAGCTGCGCTATGCGTTGCGCAGCGTCCACATGTACGCGCCCTGGGTGCGGCGGATCTTCATCGCGACCGACTCGCCCGCGCCGTCGTGGCTGCTCGACCACCCGAAGGTGACGATCGTCCGCAGCGAGGAGTTCTTCGCCGACCCGTCGGTGCTGCCGACCCACAACTCGCACGCCGTCGAGGCGCAGCTGCACCGGATCCCGGGGCTGGCCGAGCACTTCCTGTACTCGAACGACGACATGTTCTTCGGGCGGCTGGTGGAGCCGGAGCTGTTCTTCACGCCCGCGGGGGTGACGAAGTTCGTCGAGTGCGAGGTGCGGATCGGGGCCGGTGCCCCCGCGCCGCACCGCAGCGGACACGACAACGGACTCCGCGTCAACCGCGCCCTCCTCGGCGAGCGGTTCGGGCGCACCATCGTGCGCGACCTCGACCACTGCGCGACGCCGCTGCGCAAGAGCGTGATGGCCGAGCTCGAGGAGGCCTTCCCCGACGACTTCGCCCGGACGGCGGCATCCCGCTTCCGCTCGGCCACCGATATCTCGGTCACGAACAGCCTCTACCACTATTACGCGCTCATGACCGGGCGCGCCGTCGCCACGCGCGAGCCGCGCGTGCGCTACGCGCAGACCACGATGGCGTCGGGTCTTCGCCGCATGCAGCGCCTGGCCGAGCGCACTGATGTCGACATGTTCTGCCTCAACGACGGCGGCAACGCCGAGGTGCCCGAGGACGTGCGCGTACAGAGCCTTCGCGATGCGCTGGAGCGCATGTTCCCGGTGCGGGCGCCGTGGGAGCGGGCCGAGCTCAGCGCAGCAGAGGAATCGGCTCGGTCGGCGCATCCCTCGGCGCGGCGCTGAGGGGCGCGACGTCGGCCAGGCGCAGCCGGCGCTGCGCCTCGTCGGCGTCGATGTACTCGAGGGTGCGCGGCGCGTCGACGGGCACGACCGAGTGCACGACGGTGTCGTCGTAGACGTGGACGAGATTGAACGCCTGCGCGCCGTCCTGCGGCCGGGTGCCGCCGACGGGGACCGTCAGGTCCTGCGCGTAGCAGGTGGATGACGCCACCGACACGGGGATGCCGGCGAAGGTCGCGAAGGTCGAGTAGTGCAGATGGCCGGCGATGACGGCGCGGACGTCGCTGCCGCGCAGCACCGCCGCCAGGCGCGCCTGGTCGCGCAGCTCGACGCTCGCCGCGAGCGGCAGCACCGCCGGAACGGGAGGGTGGTGCATGGCGAGGATCGTGCCGAGCGGCGCCGGCGTGGCCAGTACGTCGGCGAGCCACGCGAGCTGCTCGTCGCGCAGTTCGCCGTGGTGGTGCCCGGGGACGCTCGTGTCGAGGGTGACGACGCGGAGGCCGTCGAGCTCGTCGACGCGGTCGACGGGGCGGAGATCCGATGCCTCGCCGAGCAGCTCGGCGCGGAATGCCGCACGATCGTCGTGGTTGCCCATCACCCACAGCACCCGTGCGCCGATGCGCGCTGCGAACGGCTCGACGAGGGCGCGGAGGTCGGCGTAGGCGCCGCGCTCCCCCAGGTCGACGAGGTCGCCCGTGAAGACGACCGCGTCGGGCCGGATGCCCGAGTCCTCGATGACCCCCAGCGCGCGGGCCAGCTGGGCCGCACCGTCCAGGGCATCGAACAGGCGCGGCGTCGACGCCGCGCGCAGGTGGGTGTCGCTGATGTGCAGCAAGATGCGTTCAGGGGCCGGATATTCGGCGGGTCGCATGTCGATTCACTCCGGTCCGCCGCGAGGCGAGCTGCCCGTGGAACGGGACGGCGGACGCAGAAATGTTACCGGCATGTTTCGGGCCGTCCGGTCACCACACGGTGAACAATCACGAAACTCACACGACGACGGCGTCTCCGGCAGCCCGCGCGATGCGCACGAAATCGTCGATGGAGAGGTCCTCGCCGCGTGCGGTCGGCGCCACTCCCGCGCTCTCCAGCACCGCCGACGCCGCGGCCGCGGTGCCCCCGAGAACGCCCGACGTGGCCTGACGCAGCATCTTCCGCCGCTGCTGGAAAGCCGCGTCGACGATGCCGAACGTCCTCCGGCGGAGGGCCTCGTCACCCCGGGGCTCGGGGTCTCGACGGAATCCGACGAGCACGCTGTCGACGTTCGGGACGGGCCAGAACACCTGGCGCGAGACGGTGCCGGCCAGACGCCAGGGTCCGTACCAGGCGGCCTTGACGCTCGGGGCGCCGTACACCTTCGATCCGGGCGGGGCGGCGAGGCGCTCCCCCACCTCGGCCTGCACCATGACCACACCGCGTTCGAGGCCGGGGAAGTTCTCGAGGAAGTGCAGCAGGACCGGCACGCTGACGTTGTAGGGCAGGTTCGCCACGAGCACGGCGGGGTCGCCCGGAAGCTCGGTGACACGCAGCGCGTCCGCGTCCACGACGGTGAGGGCGCCGTCTGCGACGCCGTGCGCGGCCGCCGTCGCCGGCAGGCGCTCGGCGAGTCGGTGATCGATCTCGACGGCGGTGACGGACGCGCCCGCCTCGAGGATCGCGAGAGTCAGCGACCCGAGTCCCGGCCCCACCTCGACCACACGGTCGCCCGGAGCCACCTCGGCGACGCTCACGATCTTGCGCACCGTGTTGGCGTCCACGACGAAGTTCTGCCCGAGCTTCTTGGTCGGCGTCACGTCGAGGTCGGCGGCCAGCGCGCGGATCTCGGCCGCACCGAGGAGTGTCACGGGCATGCGTTCACTGTACCCATCGCCGCGGCGGGGGCCGGCCGGAGCCCGTGGCAGCCGGCACTGCGGGTGCCGGCATCCGACCTGCGGCGCCGGCGGGAGCCGCACCGCTCGGTTCGCCGACGAGCCGTCGATTGCCTCGCCCTCGGGGCGGTCGGCCGCTAGCGTACGACCATGAGTTCGACCGGATCGATCCCCGCAGACGCGTTCTCTCTCCGCAGCCCCTACGGGCGACGGGCGATCGGCCTCTCGGTCGCCGCCGCCGTCGGCGGCTTCCTGTTCGGCTTCGACTCGTCGGTCATCAACGGCGCCGTCGACTCGATCTCGAAGGACTTCGCGCTCAACGACGTCATCACCGGGTTCGTCGTCGCCATCGCCCTCCTCGGCTGTGCCGTGGGAGCGATCATCGCCGGCAACCTGTCGGACCGCTGGGGGCGCCTGCGGGTCATGTTCCTCGGCGCGATCATGTTCTTCGTCAGCTCCATCGGCGCCGGCCTCGCGTTCTCGGCCTGGGACCTCGCGCTGTGGCGCGTCATCGGCGGTCTCGGCATCGGCATCGCGTCGGTGATCGCTCCCGCATACATCGCCGAGATCGCGCCTCGCCAGATCCGCGGCGGGCTCGCGTCGCTGCAGCAGCTCGCGATCACGATCGGCATCTTCGCCGCCCTCTTGTCGGACGCACTGCTGGCGAACACCGCGGGTGGCGCCGACAACGTGCTGTGGTTCGGACTCGAGGCGTGGCGGTGGATGTTCCTCGTCGGCGTGATCCCGTCGGCGGTGTACGGCATCCTGTCGTTCACGCTGCCGGAGTCCCCTCGCTACCTGATCGCGAAGGGCCGCTACGACGAGGCGAAGGAGATCTTCTCGCGGCTCGTCCCGGCTGCCGACCTCGACCACACCATGCGCGATCTGCAGACCGCGATCGAGACGGACCGCAAGAATGCCGGCGTCTCGCTGCGGGGTCCGGTGCTGGGCCTGCAGCGGATCGTCTGGGTCGGCATCATCCTGTCGGTGTTCCAGCAGTTCGTCGGCATCAACGTGATCTTCTACTACTCGACGAGCCTCTGGCAGTCGGTCGGGTTCGACGAGAGCGACTCGTTCACGATCAGCGTCGTGACCTCGATCACGAACGTGCTCGTGACGCTCATCGCGATCTTCCTGGTCGACCGCGTGGGGCGCAAGCCGATCCTGCTCACGGGCTCCGTGATGATGGCGCTCTCGCTCGGGCTGATGGCGATCTCGTTCGTGTTCTCCGAGACCGACGCCGAGGGCGCGGTCACCCTGCCCGCACCGTGGGGACCGATCGCGCTCATCGCGGCGAACGTCTTCGTCGTCGGATTCGGCGCCTCGTGGGGCCCTCTCGTCTGGGTGCTGCTCGGCGAGATCTTCCCCAGCCGCATCCGCGGCAAGGCTCTCGGCGTCGCCGCCGGCGCGCAGTGGATCGCGAACTTCCTCATCACGATCTCGTTCCCCGCGATGTCGTCGTGGTCGCTGCCGCTCACATACGGCATGTACGCCCTGTTCGCGGCGCTCTCGTTCTTCTACGTGCTCCTGCGCATTCCCGAGACCAAGGGCATGGACATCGAGCAGACCGAGACGCTGTTCACGCATAAGGGCGCGGCCACGCCCACGAGCTGACGTCGCGCCCGCGGGCCGTCGCGCATCCCGCCGCCCTCATAGGATGGCGGGATGCCTTCGCTCGGGGAGATCATCGCGCCGCGCCGCCTCGGGACAGACTTCCGCTGGCTGCTCGCGTCGTCGTGGACGAGCAATCTCGGCGACGGCATCGCACTCGCCGCCGCGCCTCTGCTGATCGCGTCGCTGACCTCGTCGCCGTTCCTCGTCGCCGCGGGCGCCATGATGCAGTTCCTGCCGTGGCTGCTGTTCGGGCTGCTCGCAGGGGCTGTCGCCGACCACCACGACCGCCGCCGCCTCGTCATGCTGGCCAACGGACTGCGAGCGGTGGTCGTCCTCGCCCTGGTCGTCTTCCTCGTCACCGGCCAGGCGACCGTGTGGCTCGTGCTCGCGACGGCGTTCCTCTACGGCACGGCCGAGGTGTTCGCCGATTCCGCCGGCAGCACGCTGCTGCCGATGCTGGTCAAGCCCGCCGACCTCGGCATAGGCAACGCCCGGATGCAGGCCGGCTTCCTCGTGGCCAACCAGCTCGCCGGTCCGCCGCTGGGAGCGTTCCTCTTCGCGCTCGGATCGTTCTGGCCGTTCCTGCTGCAGGTGATCTGCGTGTCACTCGCCGTGCTGCTCATCTCGCGCATCGCCCGCACGCCCGTGCCGGATCAGCCCGGTGCCCCACCGGGCACCAAGGTGCACGCGATCCGCGAGGGCCTCCGGTGGCTGCGTCACAACGCGCCGGTGCGCACCCTCGTGATCATCATCCTGGTGTTCAACGTCACCTGGGCCGCGCCGTGGGGCGTCCTGGTGCTCTACGCCACCGAGCACCTCGGCATGGGCCCCGTCGGCTACGGGGCGCTCACCACCGCATCCGCGCTCGGCGGCCTCGTGGGCATCGCGAGCTTCGGCTGGCTCGAGAAGCACGTGTCGTTCTCGACGCTGATGCGCGTGTGCCTGTCGCTCGAGGTGCTCATGCACCTGGGTTTCGCCCTCACGACGTCCCCGCCCGTCGCGTTCGTCATCATGTTCGGCTTCGGGGTGTACGCGTTCGTGTGGGGCACGATCTCGACCACCGTGCGCCAGCGACTCGTGCCGATGGAGCTGCAAGGCCGGATCGCCTCGGTCAACATGGTGGGCGTCTTCGGCGGTCTCGTGATCGGGCAGTTCATCGGCGGCATCCTGGCCCAGCTGTTCGGACTCACCGCCCCGTGGTGGTTCGCCTTCGCGGGATCGGCGATCACTCTGCTGCTGGTGTGGCGCTCGATCTCGCACATCGCCGCCGCCAAGCCCGTGCTCGGCGACGGCACGGAAGGCGATGTGCGACCCTCGCAAGAGCCGGGTGCCGGCGGGATGCCGTTGCCCGACTGACGGGTGCAGCGGCAAGGCTCATCGGCAGACACCCGTGCGGTATCGGATCGACACCTGAGCCGCCGCCCGGTGGATCAGCCGGCTACGCGCCTCGCGACTCCACGAGCTCGGCCAGACGCGTGCCGAACCGCTCCAGCCGCGGCACCCATGGCGCTGCCATCTCGCCCGCCGCTGCGCGGCGGAGCGCCTCCGCGAACGGGACCCACGCGCTCTCGCACACCTCTTCCGGGTCGAGCGTCAGGGCCGGGTCGCCCGCGACGGCCGTGACATAGACGTCGAACAGGGCCGTCCGCTCGGTGAGCCGGCCGACCAGCACCACGTCGTCGGCGCCGACCCGGACCCCGGCCTCTTCGGCGAGCTCACGCACCGCGGCCTGGGCGCTCGTCTCGCCGGTGAGGGCGCTGCCCGCCGGGAACTCCCAGTCCAGCGGGAAGTCCTTGGTGGCCGCGCGGCGCGTCATGAGCACGAGCCCGTCGCCGCGCACGACGCACACCGACGCCACGATGTGGAACATCCCCGCCGGGAAGTCCGGGTCGCCGCGACGGTGCGTGCGTCCGGTGGGGATGCCGTCGGCATCCGTCACATCCCACAGCTCGCCGTCCACAGCGCTCCTCGAATCCCGTCAGTCCTCGAACGCTCCGTAGACCTCGAGCGTGTTCGCCGCGAGCTGTACGCACAGCTCGTCGACGTCGACGCCGAGTTCGGCGGCCATGAAGCGCACCGTCACCGGGACGAGGTACGGCGCGTTCGGACGACCGCGATGCGGCGTCGGGGTCAGGAACGGGGCATCCGTCTCGACCAGGATCCTCTCGCGCGGGATCACCGCGAGCGCGTCGCGGAGGTTCTGCGCATTGTTGAAGGTGACGTTGCCGGCGAACGACAGCCAGTAGCCGCGCTCGCCCGCGAGGCGGGCCATGGCGGCGTCGCCCGAGAAGCAGTGGAAGACGGTCCGCTCCGGCGGACCCACCCGATCCAGGGTCTCGAGCACGGCGTCGTGGGCGTCGCGGTCGTGGATCTGCATCGCGACGCCATGCTTCTTCGCGAGCGCGATGTGCGCCTCGAAGCTCTCGAACTGCGCGGGCCGCCCGTCCTCGCCGGTGCGGAAGAAGTCGAGGCCGGTCTCGCCGATCGCACGCACGCGCGGCTGCGCCGCCAGCTCGTCGATCACCGCGATCGCCTCGTCGAGCCGGCCGGCCGTCTTGTACGCGGGCGCCTCGTTGGGGTGGATGGCGACGGCCGCCAGCACGCGGGGATGGGATGCCGCGGCCCACGCGGACCACCGGCTCGAGTCGATGTCGCCGCCCGCCTGCACGACGCCGACGACGCCGACCGCCGCCGCGCGCTGCAGCTGCTCGTCGAGCGACATACCGACCTCGCCGTCCTCGATCTCGAGGTGGGCGTGGTTGTCGTAGACCGGCACCGCGAGGGGCTCCGGCGCCACGGGGTACGTGACGTCGCGCGAGCCCTTCTCGCGGGTGCGGACGTACTGCGAGGGGTCCGAGCCCTCCGCCGGGTACGGGACGGGGGGTGTCGCCATCAGACCGACTGCTCGACGCGCGGGAAGAGCGGTGCCAGGCCGTTGACCGACGTGCCGGGCTTCAGCACGCCCCATCCGCCCGCCTCGCGGATCGGCTGGTCCTGCAGGCGGCCGATCGACTCTGCGGCGCCGAGCGCAATCCAGAGCTTCTCGGTCGACTCCGGCATGACCGGCGACAGCAGCACCGCCAGCGCACGGAGGCCTTCCGCCGCCGTGTACAGCACGGTGCCGAGGCGCTCCCGCTGGGAGTCGTCCTTGGCGAGCGCCCACGGCTCGTTCTCGGTGATGTACAGGTTGAGCGCGTCGACGATCGTCCAGACCGAGCTGATCGCCTCGTCGATGCGGAATCGCTCGATCGCATCGTCGGCGCGAGCCGCGGCATCCGCCACCGTCGTCTGGATGTGCAGGTCGGCCTCGGTGTACGACGAGGGCGGCGGCACGATTCCTTCGAAGTAGCGCTCGACCATGGCGGTGGTGCGCGACGCGAGGTTGCCGAAGCCGTTCGCGAGCTCCGCCTGGTAGCGGGCCGAGAGGTCCTCCCACGAGAACGATCCGTCCTGCCCGAACGCGATCGCCGACAGGAAGTAGAACCGGTAGGCGTCCGAGCCGAACACGTCGGTGATCTCGGTCGGGGCGATGCCGGTGAGCTTCGACTTCGACATCTTCTCGCCACCGACGAGCAGCCAGCCGTGCGCGAAGACGCCCTTGGGCACGTCGACGCCGGCGGCCATCAGCATCGCGGGCCAGATGACGGCGTGGAAGCGCAGGATGTCCTTGCCGACGACGTGGTAGGCGGGCCAGCGTCGCGCGAACTCCACGGGGTCGCTGCCGTAGCCGACGGCCGTCGCGTAGTTGAGCAGCGCGTCGACCCACACGTAGATCACGTGCGATTCGTCCCACGGCACCTTGATGCCCCAGTCGAACGTCGACCGCGAGATCGAGAGGTCCTTCAGGCCGTTCCTGACGAACGAGACGACCTCGTTGCGCGCCGACTCCGGCCGGATGAAGTCGCCGCCGGAGTAGAGCTCGAGGAGCTTGTCCTGGAACTCGCTCAGCTTGAAGAAGTAGTTCTTCTCCTGCAGCAGCTCGAGCGGCTTGGAGTGGATCGCGCAGACCTTGAGACCCTCGAAGGGCCCGGTGCCGTCGACGATCTCGGACTCCGTCTTGAACTCCTCGCAGCCCACGCAATAGAGCGCCTCGAACTCGCCGGCGTAGATGTAGCCGCGGTCGTAGATCGCCTGCACGAACGCGCGGACACGCTCCTCATGGCGCGGCTGCGTCGTGCGGATGAAGTCGTCATTGGCGACGTCCAGCGTCTTCAGCAGCGGGAACCACGACTCGCCCACGAGACGGTCGACCCATTCCTGCGGCGTCGCGCCGTTCGCGGCGGCCGCCCGCATCATCTTCTGTCCGTGCTCGTCGGTGCCGGTCAGCATCCAGGTGTCGTCGCCCGCCTGGCGGTGCCAGCGCGCGAGGGTGTCGACCGCCACGGTGGTGTAGCCGTGGCCGATGTGGGGCACGTCGCTCGGATAGTAGATCGGCGTCGTGATGTAGAAGGACGAGGGGCCGGAAGTCACCCGACGAGTCTAGCCAGCGCGGATGCCCCGTCCGCCGCTGTGACCGGACGCCGCCACGCGCGCGGAGAAAACGGGCCCGAACGTAATACTCGGGCCCGGAAGGCAGCGCTCAGGCCCGGAGCGCAGCACTCAGGCCCGGAGCGCAGCACTCAGGCGCTGTCGCGCACGATGAGGGTCGTCGGCAGCGTGATGGGCTCCGGGTGAGCCCCGGCGATGACCTCCAGGAGCAGCGACACCATCCCGTCGCTGATGCGGTCCCATGGCTGGCGCATCGTGGTGAGCGCGGGCTCATGGGTGGCGGCGAGACCTGAGTCGTCGAATCCCGCGACCACGATGTCTTCGGGGACGCGCAGCCCCGCCTTGCGCAGCGTCGCGACGGCGCCGGCGGCCATCAGGTCGCTCGCGGCGAAGACGGCGTCGATGTCGCGCGTCCGCTCCAGCAGGTGCGCCATCGCGACGGCCCCGGACTCCTGGCTGTAGTCGCCCTCCTCGACGAGCGCGGGGTCGAAGTCCGCGCCCATCTCCTCCTCGAAGCCCACGAGCCGGAACCTGCCGCCCGGCGTGTCGTGAGGGCCGGCGATCATCGCGATGCGGCGATGGCCGCGCCCCCGGAGGTAACGGGTCATCTCGCGCGCCGAACCGATCTCGTCGACCGACACCGTCGGCACCTGGGCTTCGTGACCGAGCGGGATGCCGCAGCATACGGTGGGCACGCCGGCTTCGAGCAGCTCCTCCACGAGCGGATCGGCTTCGTGAGACGAGATGAGCAGCACGCCGTCGACGTGACCGGCACTGACGAAGTGCGTGACGTTGGCGCGCTCGGCCGGTGTGCCGGCGACCAGCAGCACCAGCGTCATCGACCGCTGGGCGAGCGCCTCGGCGGCGCCGCGGAGCAGGAGCGCGAAGGTCGGATCGTCGAACAGCAGGTGCTGCGGCTCGGTGAGCAGGAACGCGAGCGACCCGGCACGACCGGTTGCGAGGCTGCGCGCCGCGTGGTTGGCGGTGTAGCCGGTGCGGCGGATCGCCTCCTCGACGGCCACGCGAGCGTCGGGCGACACCCAGTGCCCGCCGTTGATGACCCGTGACACCGTGCCGCGAGAGACGCCGGCCGCCGCGGCCACATCGCGGATCGTCGGTTTGCGCCGCACGGTCGTCGTCTCGTCCACGACGAGCGACTCTACTCCCCGCCGGGCCGCGAACATCGCGCCGACACGACCTGACTGTGACCGGTCACAGTTGGGTAACGGTTGACGCCGTGCGCCTGCGTCCGGGCACACGCTCAGGTAGAACTGTGACCGGTCACAGTCGCACTCGCCGACCGTGCCCGCCACGACTTGCGGATCACACCCGCATCGACCCGATGGAGCGTCCATGACTTCGCCCGACCGCTGGCCCGAGATCCGGGGAATCGCCTATGGCGGCGACTACACCCCCGAACAGTGGCCCCGGGAGGTGTGGCGCGAAGACGTCGCCCTGATGCGCGAGGCCGGCGTCAACATGGTGAGCGTCGGCATCTTCGCCTGGGCTCTGATCGAGACGAGCGAGGGCGTCTTCGACTTCGCGTGGCTCGACGAGCTGCTCGACCTGCTGCACGACAACGGCATCTCGGTCGACCTCGGCACCCCCACAGCCTCTCCCCCGGCGTGGTTCTTCGCCGATCACCCCGACGCCCGCGTCGTCACGCGCGACGGGGTCACGATGGGCTTCGGAGCGCGCGGCATGGCTTCGCACTCCTCACCGGCCTACCGCGAGGCGATCGTCCGCATCGCGTCGGCGCTCGCCGAGCGCTACGCGTCGCACCCCGCCGTCGTCCTCTGGCACGTGCACAACGAGTACGGCGTGCCGGTCGGCGAGGACTACTCCGACCAGTCGGTCCGCGCTTTCCGGGGGTGGCTCCGCGACAAGTACGGCACCCTCAATGCGCTCAACGCGGCGTGGGGCACGACGTTCTGGGGCCAGCGCTACGGCGAGTGGCACCACATCGGCGCCCCCGCGGCGGCGCCATCGGTCGTGAATCCGGCGCAGCGCCTGGACTTCGCCCGCTTCACCGACCACCAGCTCCGCGCCTGCTTCGTCGCCGAGCGCGATGCCATCCGCGCCCATGCCCCGCAGCCGATCACGACGAACTTCATGGCCAACCAGAGCTGGACGACCGACATGTGGGCCTGGGCCCGCGAGGTCGACATCGTGTCGGACGACCACTACCTGTGGGCGGCCGACCCGGAGGGGGAGGTCGGGCTCGCGATCGCGGCCGACCTGTCGCGCTCCGTCGGCGACGGCAAGCCGTGGATCCTCATGGAGCACTCGACGTCGGCGGTCAACTGGCAGCCGCGCAACGTCGCCAAGCGTCCCGGCGAGATGGCCCGCAACTCGCTCACGCACCTCGCGCGCGGCGCCGATGCGATCCTCTTCTTCCAGTGGCGCGCCTCGCGCTCGGGCGCCGAGAAGTTCCACTCGGCGATGATCCCCCACGCCGGCACCACCTCCCGCGTGTGGCGCGAGGTGGTCGAGCTCGGCGACGCGCTGGGACGCCTCGACGAGGTGCGCGGCTCGCGGGTACAGGCGGAGGTCGCGATCCTGTGGGACTTCGAGTCCTTCTGGGCCCAGGACCTCGAGTGGCGCCCGTCGGTGGACGTCTCGCACGCCGAGCAGATCCGCGCGTTCTACGAGCGGCTCTGGCGCGACGGCATCACCGTCGACTTCGCGCTGCCCGGTCAGGACCTGTCCGGCTACAAGCTCGTCCTCGCCCCCGCGCAGTACCTGCTGAGTGCCGCGGATGCCGCCAACCTGACGCGGTACGTCGAAGCCGGCGGCACGCTCGTCGTCTCCTTCTTCTCCGCGATCGTCGACGAGAACGACGCCGTCCACCCGGGCGGTTTCGTCGCCCCGCTGCGCGACGCGCTGGGAGTGGCCGTGGAGGAGTTCCTTCCCCTGCGCGAGGGTGCCCGCCACGCGGTGCAGTGGACGGGTGCCGCACCCGCCACGCTCCTCGCCGACGCCTGGCAGGAGGACCTGGTGCCGAGCGGGGCGGACGTGAGGGCGACGTACGTCGACGGCCCCGGTGCCGGCAAGCCCGCGATCACCCGCCACGCGCACGGCACCGGACACGGCTGGTACATCAGCACCCGCTTGGATGCCGCGGGCCTGCGCACCGTGATGAACGACGTGTACGCCGACGCCGACGTGGCGCCGTCGGTGCACCCCGAGGGGCTCGAGGTCGTCGTGCGCCGCGGAGACGCGGCCGACTACACGGTCGCGATCAACCACCGGGACGGCGACGTCACGCTCGCCGCCTCGGGCGTCGAGCTCCTCACCGGCCGGGCGGTCGACGGGGAGTTCGTCGTGACCGCCGGCGGCATCGCGGTCGTCCGCACCGACCGCACCTCCTGACCCGAACCCGAAACCTGCAACACCACCCACCACCGAAAGGGAAACCATGCGAAAGCAGATCGCACTCGGAGCGCTGGCGCTCACGGCAGCGGTCGTCCTCGCCGGCTGCGCCGGCGGCGGCTCGTCCGACAACGGCGACAGCGAGTCCGACGGCAGCGGCGCCGAGCTCGTCATCTGGACCGACGAGGAGCGCGAGCAGTCCATCGCCGACGCCGCGGCCGCCTTCGAAGAGGAGACCGGCGCCACCGTCACACTCGTGCAGAAGAACTTCGAGGACCTCCGCAACGACTTCATCGCGCAGGTCCCCACCGGCGAGGGCCCCGACATCACCGTCGGCGCGCACGACTGGCTGGGCGCGCTCGTCGCCGCGGGCGTCGTCGACACGATCGACCTCGGCGACAAGGCGTCGGAGTTCGAGCCGGTCGCCCTCGAGGCCATGACCTACGACGGACAGCTCTATGCCCTCCCGTACTCGCTCGAGACCATCGCGCTGGTGCAGAACGTCGACCTCGTCGGCGCCGAGGCCCCTGCGACGTGGGACGACATGATCCAGAAGGGCCTCGCGTCCGGCGCCGAGCGTCCGTTCGTGATCAACACCAACGGAGAGACCGGCGACGGCTACACGATGTACGGCTTCCAGACGTCGTTCGGCGCCCCGGTCTTCGTGCAGGACGACTCCGGCTCGTACACGACCGAGGTCGGCATGGGCGGCGCGGCGGGCGAAGGCTTCGCCACGTGGCTCGGCGCCAACGGCTCGGCCGGCACCGGCTACGTCTCGACGACGGTCGACTACGACATCAACAACGAGCTGTTCAACACCGGCAAGGCGCCGTACACGATCCAGGGCCCCTGGGCGATCAGCGCCTACCCCGACGTCGAGAACATCGCGGTGAACCCGATCCCCACGGCGGGCGGCGAGACGGCGGCGCCGTTCGTGGGCGTGCAGGGGTTCTATCTGAGCTCGCAGTCGAAGAACGCGCTGCTCGCGCAGGAGTTCCTCGTGAACTACCTCGGCACCGAGGAGGCGCAGCGCGCCCTCTACGAGGCGGACCCGCGCATCCCGGCGTGGTCGACCCTGGCCACCGAGGTCTCCTCCGACCCGATCATCGCGGGGTTCCTCGCGTCGGCGCAGAACGGCGTGCCGATGCCGAGCATCCCCGAGATGGGCTCGGTGTGGGACCTCTGGAACGCCGCACAGTCGCAGATCATCAACGGCGCCGACCCCGTGTCGACGTGGAACACGATGGTCGCCGACGTCCAGGCCGCGGTCGCCGGCTGATCGCGGTCGCCTGAACGGGCCGCAGGACCTCCTGCGGCCGATCGACTCCGGGAGGCGGGTGAGTGCCTCTCCCCGCCTCCCGGACCCCACCATCTCGACCCCACACATCCGCACCCCGATTGCCCCAGGTCGACGGGGACCGTGACAGGAGCAGACGAATGACGGTGGACGCACCCACCACCCCACGGGCGCCGGCAGAGCCCGCGCCGCGCGAATCGCACGCGCGCCGCTGGCGGGGCCCCGGCTGGGGCTTCCTCGCGAAGCTCGCGCTGATGGCGCTCGTCAACGCATTCGGGGTGATGACGCTGCTGAGCGCGTTCCGCGTCGAGTCGTGGGTCGTGTTCTCGGCGACGCTCGTGCTGCTGCTCGCGGCCGACGTCGTCTACTTCACCAGACGATCGCTGCCGCTCAAGTACCTGCTGCCGGGGCTGGTGTTCCTGCTCGTGTTCCAGGTGTTCATCTTCGGGTACACCGCGTACATCGCCTTCACGAACTACGGCACGGGCCACGCCGGCACGCAGGAGCAGGCCGTCGAGGCGGCGCTCATCCAGGGCGAGCGTCGCATCGAGGACTCGCCGACCTACCCGCTCTCGGTGGTCGAGCGGGTCGGCGAGCTCGGCTTCGCGGTCGTCGACGAGAACGGCGACGTGCTCGTCGGGTCGGCCGAGCAGCCGCTGGAAGAGGTCCGGGATGCCGAAGTGGGCAGCGGCGGCGTCCCCACGGAGGTCCCCGGCTGGGACGTCGTGCCGCGCGCCACGGTCATCACCGACGCCGAGCTGCAGGAGCAGATCGCCGGCCTGCGCGTCGCGGTGTCGGAAGACCCCAACGACGGCTCGATCCGCACGCGCGACGGTTCGTCGGGCGCCGTCTACGAGTCCACGCTGGTGTGGGATGCCGGTGCCCAGACGATCACCGACACGACCACCGGCACGGTCTACACCGCGAACGACCAGGGCTCGTTCGTCGCCGAGGACGGCTCGGCGCTTCCCACCGGCTGGTACGTGAACGTCGGGTTCGAGAACTTCTTCCGCCTGTTCACCGATCCCGCGCTCGCGCAGACGCTGCTCTCGGTCACCGTGTGGACCTTCGCGTTCGCGACGCTCTCGGTCGTGCTGCCGTTCGCGCTGGGGCTCCTGCTCGCGCTCATCTACAACGACGCACGCCTGAAGGGCCGGCGGTTCCTGCGAACGCTGTACATCCTCCCCTACGCGTTCCCCGCGTTCATGTCGGCGCTGCTGTTCCGCGGCATGTTCAACGCCGAGTTCGGCGTGATCAACGACCTGTTCTTCTTCGGCGCCAACATCAACTGGCTGGGCGATCCATGGCTCGCCCGCGCCGCCGTGGTCTGGGTGAACCTGTGGCTCACCTACCCGTACTACTTCCTCGTGTGCACCGGCGCGCTGCAGGCGCTTCCGCAGGACACGCTGGAGGCGGCATCCATCGACGGCGCCGGCCGGACCCGACAGCTCCGGTCCATCATCCTGCCGCTGGTGCTCGTCGCGACCGCGCCCCTGCTGATCTCGTCGTTCGCGTTCAGCTTCAACAACTTCACGGTCATCTACATGTTCAACAACGGCGGCCCGGCGATACCCGGCGCGCCGTACGCGCTCGGCGCCACCGACATCCTGATCTCCGCGATCTACGACATCTCGGGGGTCTCGGGCGGCGCAGCCGACTACGGCCTCGCGAGCGCGCTGTCGATCCTCGTGTTCGCCGTCGTCGGGGGCATCTCGGCGATCGCGTTCCGCCAGACCCGCAAGCTCGAGGAGTTCCAGTGATGACAACCACCACCGAGGTCGCTGCGGGACGGGCCACCCGTGCCCCCGAAGATCGCCGTGCCGCCCGCCGGCGGCGCTGGCTGCTCGAGGTCGGCTGGAAGTATCTCCTCGCCGTCGTCGTGATCTTCTACGCGATCTTCCCGCTCGTGTACGTGCTGTCGGCGTCGCTGAACCCGAACGGCACGCTCGCCGCCAGCAACGCCCTCTTCAGCGTGATCGACGTGTCCAACTACGCCGCACTCGGCGAGACCCGGTTCTGGACGTGGGCGGGCAACACCCTGCTGATCGGCGGCATCGCCGCGGTGGGCGCGGTGCTGATGGGCGCCGCGGCGGCCTACGCGTTCTCGCGCTTCCGCTTCTCAGGGCGCCGGGCCGGGCTCACGGGCCTCCTCATCATCCAGATGTTCCCGCAGGCGCTCGCGTTCGTCGCGATCTTCCTCATGCTGCTGGCCCTCGGCGAGGTGGTGCCCGTGCTCGGACTCAACTCGAAGATCGCGCTCATCTGCGTATACCTGGGCGGTGCGCTCGGCGTGAACACGTTCCTGATGTACGGCTTCTTCAACACGGTGCCGATCGAGATCGACGAGTCCGCGAAGATCGATGGCGCGACGCACGCGCAGATCTTCTGGCGGCTCATCATCCCGCTCGTGACGCCGATCCTCGCGGTCGTGGCGCTGCTGGCCTTCATCGCCGCGTTCGGCGACTACATCATCGCCAAGATCGTCCTCGTCTCGGAGGAGAACTGGACGCTCGCCGTCGGCATGTACCAGTGGGTCTCCAACCAGCTCGCCTCCAACTGGGGCCTGTTCGCGGCCGGCGCCGTCATCGCCGCCATCCCCGTGCTCGTCCTCTTCCTGTCGCTGCAGCGCTACATCGTCGGCGGCCTCACCGCCGGCTCCGTCAAGGGCTGACCCACCCCGGGTCCCTGATCACCGTCGATCGGAGAAGAACATGTCCACCCTCTTCCGCCGCCACCCCGTGCGGTCCGTCCTCGCCGCCGCCGCGGCATCCGTCACCCTCGTCGCCGGCTTCGCGCTGGCGGCCCCGGCAGCCGCCGATGAGGCCGACGAGCCGGTCGACGCCGGCATCTTCGTCGACAGGGTCGACGGTCTCGCCGACGACTTCGCGATGGGCGTCGACGTCTCCACCGTGCTCTCGCTCGAAGAGAGCGGCGTGGTGTTCCGGGATGCCGCAGGGCAGCCCGCCGACCTCTTCGAGGTGCTCGCCGCCGACGGCGTGAACTCGGTGCGCGTCCGCGTCTGGAACGACCCCTACGACGCGACGGGCCGCGGCTACGGCGGCGGCGACGTCGACGTCGACCGCGCCGTCGAGATCGGGGAGCGTGCGACCGCCGCAGGCTTGGACGTGCTGGTGGACTTCCACTATTCGGACTTCTGGGCCGACCCCGCGCGTCAGCTCGCGCCGAAGGCGTGGGAGGCTCTCACCGAGGCCGAGACCGTCACGGCGCTGCACGACTTCACCGCCGGCGCGCTGCAGCGTTTCGCCGACGCCGGCGTGGACGTGCGGATGGTGCAGATCGGCAACGAGACCAACAACGCCATCGCCGGCCACACCCGGTCCGGCCGTGAGATCGACGCGCAGTTCGCAGCGCTGGTCTCGGCCGGCAGCGCCGCCGTCCGCGAGGTGCTTCCCGGCGCACTGGTCGCGGTGCACTTCACGAACCCCGAGACGGCGGGCCGGTACGCCACCTACGCGGCCGGCCTCGCGTCGTTCGGTGTCGACTACGACGTCTTCGCGAGCTCCTACTATCCGTACTGGCACGGCACCGTGGAGAACCTCACCGCCGTGCTGTCGGACATCGCCACGACCTACGACAAGAAGGTCATGGTCGCCGAGACCAGCTGGGCGCACACGCTCGAGGACGGCGACGGCTACCCGAACGTCATCGGCGCGGGCGGCATCACCGGCCAGTACCCCGTGAGCGTGCAGGGTCAGGCGTGGGAGCTTCGCGACGTGATCGCGGCTGTCGCGGCCGTCGGCGCCGCGGGCATCGGGGTGTACTACTGGGAGCCGGCCTGGCTGCCCGTCGGACCGGCGTCCGAGGTCGATGCCAACCGCGTGCTCTGGGAGCAGTTCGGCTCGGGCTGGGCGACGAGCGCCGCCAGCGACTACGACCCGCTCCACGTGGGCGAGTTCTACGGCGGTTCGGCGTGGGACAACCAGGCGCTGTTCGCGTGGGACGGCACACCGCTCGAGTCGCTCCGCACGTTCTCCTACGTGCGCACCGGCGCTGTCGCGCCCCGCGAGATCGTCGCCGTGGAAGAGGTGTCGCTCGTCGTGGTCGACGGCGCGCCGATCGAGCTGCCCGGGAACCTCGCGATCGACTTCAACGACGGCACCACCGAGTACCACGCGGTGCAGTGGAGCGATGCCGTCGAGTGGATCCGCGGGCCCGGTGAGTACTCGATCCCCGGCCGCACCGATTCCGGACTCGCCGTGACGGCGAGCGTCACCGTCGACGCGCCGAACTTCGTCGTGAACCCCGGGTTCGAGAGCGCCGCCATGGGCGCGTGGTCGCTGACGGCACCCGCGGCGCGCCAGGAGAGCGCCGACGCGTTCGCCGGAGACTACGCCGTGACGTTCTGGAACGGGTGGGCGTACGAGACATCGGTCTCGCAGACGGTGACGGGCGTCCCGGCGGGGACCTACGTGCTGCAGGCGACGACGCAGGGCACGAACAGCCCCGACACGGACGCACGCACGTTGCGCGCCACCACGTCGGAGGGATCGTGGAGCGCACCGCTGGAGTTCACCGTGTGGAACGACTTCCACACGGCCGAGGTCCCCACGATCGTCGTCGGAGCGGACGGCGTGGTGGAGATCTCAGCGGAGTTCTCGCTCGCGGCCGGCGCGTGGGGCGTCCTCGACGAGGTGCGCCTGGTCGACGCGGCCACGACCGGCGGCGGCGGTGAAGCCGACACCACCGCGCTGGAGCGCGCCCTCGCGGCGGCGGCAGCCGTCGATCGCGCGCGGTACACGGACACCTCGCTGGCCCGACTCGACGAGGCGGTCGCGGTGGGCGAGGTCGTGCTCGCCGGTTCGAAGGCGACGGCCGTCGATGTGAAGGCGGCCACGAAGCTCGTCGAGAAGGCGGTGCACCAGCTGAAGAAGCGGAAGCCCTAGGCGCGCTATCCGCGCATCGAGAGGGCTGCCTGATACAGCTCGCGGCTGGAGTGTCCGGTCAAGCCGGACACTTCGGCCGCGGCGGCCTTGAGGCGTGTGCCCTCGCGGACGAGCTCGAGGACCTGGGTCACCGCGTCGGAGAAGGCGACGGCGCGCGCCGGCGCCCCCTCGACGACGATCACGAGCTCTCCCCGCACGCCGGCCTCGGCCCAGACGACGAGGTCGGCCAGCGGTCCGCGCGCTACCTCCTCGTGCAGCTTCGTGAGCTCGCGGCAGACGGCCGCACGCCGATCCGCGCCGAAGGCGGTCGCCATGTCGGCGAGCGTGGCCGCCGCCCGCGAGGGCGCCTCGAAGAAGACCATGGTGCGCGGCTCCGAGGCGAGCGAGCGGAAGCCCGCCGCTCGTTCTCCCGGCTTGCGCGCCACGAATCCCTCGAAGGTGAAGCGGTCGGTCGGCAGCCCCGATACCGCGAGCGCGGTCACGACCGCGCTCGGCCCCGGGATCACTGTCACGAGGACGCCCGCGTCGGCGGCAGCCGCCACGAGCCCGTAGCCGGGGTCGCTCACCGTGGGCATGCCGGCGTCGCTCAGCACGAGCACGTCCTGGTCACGGGCGAGCTCCACGAGCTCCGGAGCGCGTTCCTTCTCGTTGTGGTCGTGCAGGGCGATCAGGCGCGGTCTGTTCGAGATGCCGAGCGCGGCGAGCAGCCGCTGCGTCGTGCGGGTGTCCTCGGCGGCGACGACCGTCGCCTCGGAGAGCGCCTCGACGAGGCGGCGGGACGCGTCCCCGAGGTTTCCGATGGGGGTCGCCGCGAGGATGATCACGCCCTCAGCCTAAACTTGCCGGGTGACGGATGCCCCACGGCCCGCGGTCGACCAGCCCAGTGTGGACCAGCACAGTGCCGACCAGCCCGCCGCACCCCTCATTCCGCCGGCACGTCCGAGCCTCTACGACCGCTTCGCACGCCGCCTGAGCCGGGATGCGCGCGCCCGGCGCCTCTACGCCTGGCTCGGACCGGCGATCGTGCTCGTCATCGCCGCCGTCCTGCGGCTGTGGAACCTCGCCGCCGCGCACGACCTGATGAACCAGTTCGACGAGACGTACTACGTCAAGGACGCGTGGACTCTGCTCAACCTCGGGTACGAGGGATCCTGGCCGGGCGGCGCCAACGAGCGGTTCCTGTCGGGCGATGTGAACGTCTTCTCGACGGACCCGTCGTTCGTCGTGCACCCGCCGCTCGGTAAGTGGATCATCGCGCTGGGCATGATGGTGCTCGGCCCCGAGTCGGGGTGGGGGTGGCGGATCACGACCGCGCTCCTCGGCATCGCCTCCGTGCTCCTGCTGATGCTGATCGCCAAGCGCCTGACGCGATCGACCACCTTCGCGGTGGTGGCGGGCCTGCTCATGGCGGTGGACGGCCTCGCGATCTCGATGAGCCGCGTCGCGCTGCTCGACACCTCCCTGACGTCCTTCGTGCTGCTCGCCGTCCTCTTCCTGCTGCGCGATCGGGAGCGCACGATGACGCGGATCGCCGAGTCCGTGGCGGCGCGGCTCGACGGCGACGAGGCTCCGTCGTGGGGGCCGGTGCTCTGGAACCGGCCGTGGGTCATCGCGGCGGGTGCGGCGCTCGGCGCGGCGAGCGCCGTGAAGTGGTCGGGCGCGTGGGTGCTGGCCGGGCTCGGCGTCTACCTCGTGGTGACAGATGCGCTCGCGCGTCGCCGCGCAGGTGTGCTCTTCTGGCCGACGGATGCCGTGCGCCAGGGTCTCGTGACCTTCCTGCTGTTCGTCCCTGTCGCCGTGCTCGTGTACGTCGCGTCGTGGACCGGCTGGCTGGTCACCGACGGCGGATACGACCGCCACGCCGGAAGCAATCCGCTCGAGAGCCTGTGGCTCTATCACGTCGCGATGTACACCTCCACGGCGGGCATCACCTCGGGTCACGCCTACGCGAGCCCGGCGTGGCAGTGGCCGCTGCTGATGCGCCCGACCGGTGTCTACTACCACCACGATGCGCTCGGCGTGAACGGCTGCGGCGCCTCGAACGGCTGCGTCGAAGTGATCTCGACGATGCCGAATCCGCTCGTCTGGTACGCCGGGGTGGCTGCGGTCCTGTACCTGGTGTACCGCTTCGTGGTGGTGCGCGACTGGCGCTACGCGCTCGTGCTCACCGGTGTGGTCGTCACCTACATGCCCTGGCTGTTCCTGCCCGAGCGCACGGTGTTCCAGTTCTACACGGTGCTCATCCTGCCGTTCATGCTCCTGGCGCTCACCTTCGCGCTCAAGGACATCGCCGGGCCGCCGAGGGCCGACTCGTACCGCCGGCTCACCGGCCAGCGCCTGGTGCTCGTGTTCCTCGGGGTCGCTGTGGCGCTGTCGGCGTTCTGGTACCCGATCATCGCGGCGGCGAACGTGCCGTACGACTTCTGGCACCTGCACATGTGGCTGAGCAGCTGGATCTGACCCTTCGCGCCGCTCAGAGCTGCAGCCCGGCCGGATCGGTGACCGGCAGCCGGCACGCGAAGTCGCGGCAGTCGTAGGCGGTCGGCAGCCCGTCGCGCACGGCCTTGTCGGCGAACAGCCCGAAGCCGGCGTCGGCCCAGGCGGTCGCCTGCGCGGGCGACACGATGCTCACGACGTCGGCACGGATGCCGCGAGCCGCGCTCGCGATCGCTGCTCCGGTGTCGTCCGTCACGACCACGACCTGCCGCGGGGCCGCGGCGAGAGTGGTGGCGACACGCAGCAGGGCGCCGTACGCGAGCGGCTGGGCGAGCGCGGCCGACGCATGTGTCGCGACCAGACGCTCGGCGACGGATCGGTACCGCTCTCCCGCGCCCAGCACCCAGAGCACCGCGGCGGCCTCCGCGAGCGCTGCGGTACCGGAGGGCTCATCGGCGTCGGAGGCGGCATCCGGTGCTCCGATCCCCTGCCGGGTCAGCACCGGGTCTCCCCCGCCGGGCACCATGACGCGACCGTCGGGTTGCACGCAGGCGTCGACGAGCTCGCGGGCGCGCACCGCGTACGCGATCTCGCCGGTGCCGACCGCCAAGGCCAGGAGCCCGGACGCGAGCTGGCCGTGGTCGGCGACGGTCGCGTGGGCGCGCGACGGCACTTCGTCGAGCGATGCCCGCAGCAGCCGGCCGTCGGCGGTGACGTTGGACTCGAGGACGGCGTCGGCGGCCCAGCGTGCCGCCTCGATCCAGGACGCCTCACCGAGGCGGACGCCGGCGCGGGCGAGAGCGCCGATCGCCAGGCCGTTCCAGCCGCTGACCACCTTGCCGTCCACCGCGGGCGGCTCGAGCGGGGCGCGGCCGGCGGCGTCGCGGGCGTAGTAGCCCCCCTCGCTGCGCGCACCGTCGATCCAGGACTCGGAGTCCTGTGCGGCGCCGAACCCGCCGCTCGGCTGCTGCAGCACGTCGACGAGGAATCCCGCGACGCCGCGCGCGACATCGTGCCGGGCCGGTGACGCGTCCATCGCCACGTCGAGGAGCTGGGCGTTGTCGGTCAGCATGCGCTCGTAGTGGGGTACGGTCCAGTCGGGACGCGTGGCGTAGCGGAAGAATCCGCCTTCGACGGGGTCGCGCAGCGGCGACGAGGCCATGGCGGCGAGCGCGCGATCGGCGACGCCGGAGGCCGCAGCCGCCTGCTCGCGCACGATGCGGGTCTGCAGGAACCGCAGCGCCGTCGCCACAGGGAACTTGGGCGCGTTCGAGGCGGGATCGCCGAATCCGCTGTGACGCGGATCCTCGCGGGCGGCGAGTGCGTGCGCGGCGTGCGCGAGATCCTCGGCGGTGGGAACGACGGCGTGGGTGGCCGGCGCTTCCGCCCGCACCTCCGCGAGAGCGCCGGCGACGGCATCCGCGGTCTCGTCGATCTGATCGCGTCGTTCGGTCCATGCCTCCTGCA
The DNA here is from genome assembly GCF_040676455.1 of Microbacterium sp. LMI12-1-1.1. Lineage (NCBI taxonomy): Bacteria > Bacillati > Actinomycetota > Actinomycetes > Micrococcales > Microbacteriaceae > Microbacterium > Microbacterium sp. LMI12-1-1.1. Next base: position 166,548 of record NZ_JBEGIA010000001.1, read on the forward strand.
CGGCGGCGAGCACCTGCCGGAAGGCGGGGATCCCCGCTCGGGGCTCGGGCGGGAAGTACGTGCCGGCGTAGAACGGGCGTCCGTCGGGTGTGGCGAACACGGTGAGCGGCCACCCGAGGCTCGGGCTGAACGCGGATGCCGCTGCCATGTACGCCGCGTCGACCTCGGGGTGCTCCTCGCGGTCGACCTTGATCGACACGAAGCCGGCGTCGAGGTCCGCGGCGGTCTCGGCATCCTCGAAGGACTCCCGTGCCATCACATGGCACCAGTGGCACGTCGAGTAGCCGATCGACACCATGACCGGCACGTCGCGCCGCCGAGCCTCGGCGAACGCCTCCTCGCCCCACGGGAACCACGCGACCGGGTTGCCCGCGTGGGCTCTCAGGTACGGGCTCGTCGCATCCGCGAGGCGTGGGTTCACGGCATCCGCTCCTCCCGCTCGCGAGCGGTCAGTTCAGCTCGTCGGGGTGCGCGCTGACGCGGCCGGTGCCGTCGCCGGGGTCCATCGCGTCGATCGCCGCCATCTCGTCGGCGGTGAGCTCGAAGCCGAAGACGTCGAGGTTCTCCTCGAGACGCTCCCGGCGCACCGACTTCGGGAAGACGATGAAGCCCTTCTGCAGGTGCCAGCGGAGCACGGCCTGCGCCGGAGTCCTGCCGTGCGCCTCGGCGGCGGCCGTCACCGGCGCGGCGCCGAACAGGTCGTACTTGCCCTGTCCGAGCGGGCCCCACGACTCGATCCTCACGTCGTGCGCCGCCGCCCAGCCGGTGACGTCGCGCTGCTGATAGGCGGGGTGCAGCTCGATCTGGTTCACCGCCGGCGCCACACCCGTGGCCGAGACGATCTTCTCGAGGTGCGGCACGAGGTGGTTCGAGACGCCGATGCTGCGGGTGAGCCCGGCGCTGCGCAGCTCGATGAGCTTCTCCCAGGCGTGCAGGTAGTTGTCGCGGGCGGGAGTCGGCCAGTGGACGAGGTACAGGTCGACCTGCTCCAGGCCGAGTCGGTCGAGGCTCTCGGCGATCGCCGCGTTCGGCTCGTCGCCGTCGTGGCGGTCGTTCCACAGCTTCGTCGTGATGAACAGCTCGTCGCGCGCGATGCCGCTCGCCGCGATGGCCGCGCCCACGCCCTCTTCGTTGCCGTAGATCGCGGCCGTGTCGATGTGACGGTAGCCGACCTCGAGCGCCTCGGTGACGGCCCGCTCGGTATCGGCCGGCGGCACCTTGAAGACGCCGTAGCCGAGCTGCGGGATGGTGTTGCCGTCGTTGAGGGTCACGGTGGGAACTGTCATGCTCCCAGCCTAGGCGGGCGCGGGTCGGCGGGGTCGGTGTGGCCGACGTGAGCGCCGCCGAGGTGCTCGACGTCGCCAGCGTCGAGGTCGTCGTCTTCTTCGTCGTCGCCGGCTGCGTCGGCCGCGCGCAATGCGGGCGCTGGAAAAAGGTCGATCATCGGCGGCACCGGAGCGATGTCATCCGGAGATGCGTGCGGCTCGCATGCCGTCTGCCGACCGCGATGACCGCGCTTGAGCGCCCTCCCCGGTCCGCGGAAGGGGACGGCGGGGTAGACCGGGAGCACCGCCAGCGGGTCGCGCTGTTGACCGGCGTCGGCATCCCACCCGATCGCGCTCGCCATCTTCAGCTTCAGGTCGGCTACCGCGTTCTCCAGCGTCGCGAAGCCCGAAAGTTTCAGCCGGTACCAGCGCCAGTTCTCGTCCGCCCGCACGTCGACGTACTCAGCGTTGCGCAGCAGCCGCAGGTGCTTCGACACGGCGGTGCGGCTGATGCGGAACTCGAACCCGATGACATCGGCCAACTGGCCCGACGTGTGCTCGCCGCTCGCGAGTATCTCGATGATCCGTCGCCGCACGGGTTCCGCGAGGGCTTCGAAGGGGTCCATGCACCGACGCTAAGCCGGACGCGTCGTGTCGTTCATCGCGAGCGCCCGATCGGTGCGAAGGATCGCCCGCGCTCCTGCTGGGGAGGAAGCGGCCGACGCTCGCAGTCAGCACAGCGCCCCATCGGGCGACACCATGTCTTTTTCGCCGATGAACTTCCGGTTCACACTGCCTCGATGAACTTCCGGTTCACACACGCCCCCCCCCGGCAGGGTCTCCGCCGACAACTCGAGGGACAGGGGCCCGGGAGACGAGGGTTGACGGCGACCCGCGTATCCGCCGCGTGTGTCGACGACGCTCGGAAATGAGGCCAATGCGACGTCGTCGCTCATGCGTCAGCTCGGACCGTCGCCGACAGCGTGTTCCGGGGATCCGGGTGGACCTCAAGCCCGACGCCATCGGACGCGAAGTTTGTCGACCCGCGTGAACCGGAAGTTCATCGGTCCCGCATTAACCGGACGTTCGTTGAACCCGTTGACGCCGAATTTCACCGAACCGGTGACCCCGAAGTTCGCTGGAGCTGTGTGAGCCGGAAGTTCATCGGAGCCGTGTGAGCCGGAAGTTCATTGGATCCGATGACCCCGAATTTCACCGAACCGGTGACCCCGAAGTTCACTGGAGCCGTGTGAACCGGAAGGTCATCGGAGCCGTGTGAACCGGAAGTTCATTGGATCCGATGACCCCGAAGGTCATCGGATCGGTGACCCCGAAGTTCACCGCGGCCGTGTGACCCCGAAGTTCATCGGAGCCGTGTGCACCGGAAGTTCATCGGAGCCGTGTGAGCCGGAAGTTCATCGGAGCCGTGTGAGCCGGAAGTTCATTGGATCCGATGACCCCGAAGTTCACCGAACCGGTGACCCCGAAGTTCACCGGAGCCGTGTGCACCGGAAGTTCATCGGAGCCGTGTGAGCCGGAAGTTCATCGGAGCCGTGTGAGCCGGAAGTTCATCGGAGCCGTGTGAGCCGGAAGTTCATCGGAGCCGTGTGAGCCGGAAGTTCACCGGGGTTTTCGGAAGGTGCGTTCCGGTGGACCCAGAGACGGCGCACGGAAGACTCGGTTCCCGGCACTTCGGCCGCCATCGCGCCCCGCAATGGCACGGCGGCTGGAACGGCACCGCAGCCCGACGGCATGGACCGCGCGAACGGCATGGACCGCCCGAACGGCTCAACGGAGGACCGGTCCCGGCTCCTCAGCGGTAGCGCTTGCCCTCGTCGCGCCGGTAGAGCGCGAGCGAGACGAAGAGCATCACAGCGGTCCAGACCAGGATGCCGACCCACACCCACCACTCGAGGGGTCCACCTTCGACAGCCCAGATGACGAACTCGCGGGCCTGGCGCGACGGGGTGAACTTCGAGATCTCGTTCAACCAGTCGGCGAAGAGGATCGGCGGGAGGAACAGCCCGCCGATGAACGCGAGCGAGAACATGACGATCTGGATGACGGCGATCGCCGCCTTGAACGGCAGCGCATAGCCGATCGCGGTGCCGATCAGCATGAACGGCACCGCCGATATCGCGAGCGCGAGAATGCCCGCCAGAATGCGGACCGGCGGCGCCGTGGCAGCGGTGAAGAAGCCGCCGACGAGCACCACAGGCAGGATCGCCACGAGTCCGAGGGCACCGGTCGAGAGGATCTGCGCCAGCACCCGTGCGATGCCGGGTGCGGGCAGCGTGCGAAGGTACGGATCCCACGGCTTCTCGCGGTTCTCCGAGATCGTCAGGCCGAACGAGAACAGCGCGTTCGACATCACCGCGAACACGCAGAGCGAGATCACCGCCTGCGTCGCGTACAGCGGGTCCTCGGCGACCACCCGCTGCGGCACGACGAAGAAGAGCAGCGCGAGCGCAGGGAACACGACGGTTCCGATGACGGCGATGGGCACGCGGAACGTCTCGATGAGCCCATACTTCGCATGCAGCGCCGTCAGTCGCATCGTCGAGGGGACGGATGCCGGCAGGGATGCCGCGGGCACACGTGCGGTGGTCATGACAGGTCCTTCCGTGAGGAGGTCGGCGATCCCGGCGCGGAGTGCGCCATGGCCGAGCCGGCGGCTTCCGTGAGAGCGAGGAACGCCTCTTCGAGCGTCGCGCCGCGCACGGCGAGATCGCGGAAGTCGGCTCCGCTGTGCACCAGCGCGCGGATGAAGGCATCGGCATCCCTCACTGTCAGCACCTCGATGCCGTCCGCCTGCTGATGGCGCACGACGCCGGGAAGCGCGGCGACCCCATCGGCATCGTCGATCGTGAGCTCCACCCGACTCACGCCGACGCGGCCCACAACACTCGCGACGGTGTCGTCGGCGAGCACGCGGCCCTCCCCCATCACCACGACACGCTGGGCGAGTGCCTCGATCTCTTCGAGGTAATGGCTCGTGACGACTACCGTCGCGCCCGCCTCATGCTGGCGCCGGATGGCTGCCCACAGCGTGCGGCGGGCATCGACGTCGAGACCGGTGGTCGGCTCATCCAGCAGCACCAGACGAGGTCGCCCGACGAAGGCGAGGGCGACCGCGACACGCCGTTTCTGACCGCCCGAGAGCGACCCGCACTGTCGCCGCAGCACCTCGTCGAGGCCGAACTCCGCCGCCAGCTCTGCTGTCGGCGCCCGATCGGCGAAGTGGCCGCCGACGTAGTCGATCACCTCGCCGACGCGCAGCGTGTCGGGCAGCGCCGTCTCCTGCGGCGTCGTCCCGAGCAGCCGGCGGTTGCGCGGATCGGACGGATCGCCGCCGAACATCTTCACGCGTCCGGAGGTCGGCCGGCGCAGGCCCTGCAGGAGGGAGAGGAGGGTGGTCTTCCCCGCCCCGTTCGGACCGAGCAGCCCGACGATGACACCGGGATCGATCCCGAGGGTGACGTCGTCGACGGCGACGAGGTCACCGTAGCGACGTGTGACGTGCACGAACTCAGCGATGGTCATGGCCGTTCCCCCAGTACGGAGCGCAGGGCGTCGGTGTAGTCCTCGAACGCGCGGCGGCCCTGCTTCGTCAGCGCGAGATAGGTGACGGGTGTGCGCCCGCGATGCGTCTTCTCGACCGCGACGTAGCCGGCGTCCTCGAGCTTGCGGACGTGCGTCGAGAGGTTTCCGGCGGTCATGTCGAGCAGTTCCTGCAGGCGCGGGAACGCGATGCTCTCGCCGGGGTCCAGCGTCGCGAGCGTCGCGGTGATCCGCAGGCGCGCAGCGGCGTGGATCACGGGGTCGAGCTCGGTCATCGGCGGATCCACAGCCAGGCGACGAGGGCACCGACGAGGAAGACGCCGCCGCCCGCGATCGAGAAGACGAGGTAGTGCGTCGGATACCCGAAGAACGGCGCGACCAGGGCGACGACCACGATCCAGCCGCCGAGCCACAGCAGCGGCTTCGCGTGCCAGATCCCGCCGCCGACGAAGTAGAGGAGCCCCACCAGCAGCGTCGACGCGGTCGGGTAGTAGATGTTCGCGAGATCGGGCGGCATCCCGTTCTGGACGAGCGCGGTGCCGAAGACGAACATCGCGACGAACGCGATCGTCCAGCTCCAGCCGTACACCGCCCCGGTGAACGCCGCTTCCGCAGATGCCCGGATGCCGCGACCGCTGCGGATGCCGAGGATCGCCGTCGCGCCGAGAGCACCGGCCATCAGCACGATGAAGACGGTGACCGCCACCGGCAGCGGCACACTCACGGCGGGCTCAGCCCCGTCGATGAGCCACAGCAGCCCGAACCCCACGAACCAGGCGATCCCCCACACGAGCAGGATGAGCGGCACCTCGGCCGCGAGCTGCCGGGTGACGCGGTCCTGCTGGCTGCGGACGAGATCCAGCATCGCGGCGGCGTCGCGGGGCGCGTCGTCGTCGGCCGGATCGGAAGGGTCAGTGGTGCCGGGGATGTTCATCGGACTCCGTCCGCGAGGAAGAAAGGCACGGCGAGCGCGGGAAGCGTCGACAGCAGGTTCACCAGACCGTGGGCGATGATCAACGGCAGCAGCCGCCCTTGGCGCCACGCGATGATGCCGGAGCCGATTCCCCAGACGAAGAAGGCGCTGGCGTAGACGACGACGGCGTCGGGCGTGGGCGCGTACCAGACATGCTGCAGGCCGAAGAACGCCGCCGAGATGAGGATCGCGGCGGGCAGCGGCATCCGGCTCCCGAGATCCCGCTGCGCCGACCCTCGATAGACGAGCTCCTCCGTCGGCGCATTCAACGGCGCGAACGTCAGGACGGCGACGACCGCGAGCACCGCCGCGACACCCGGAGACAGCGGCGGAATCGCTTCCGGATCGAAGAAGACGGTCTCGAACGCCGTGAACATGCCGGCGCCGTGCAGCGCCCACATGACGAGCATGATGGTCAGCACGAACGGCACGTACAGCACGGCCAGCCACAGCAGACCCCACAGGATGTCGCGGCCGAGGCGCCCGCGCCGGTAGCCGATCAGCGCCGCGGCGCTCGTGCCGGAGGCGCGGAGGCGGCGCACCACCACCAGCAGACACACGACGTTGACCGGCAGCATCGCCACAGCGGCCACGAGAGGCGGCGGCGGGAAGACCGCGGGCCCCGCCCACGCGGTCAGCAGCAGCCATGCGAGCGTGCAGGCCGCGGCGACGAGCAGCACGCGCAGAGCCGGCAGCCCGATGCCCCAGGCGAGCGCGCCGCGATCGGAGCGTCGCCCGGACGGGGGCGGCGGCGCGAGAGTGCGCGACGAGGTGGTCATGAGAACTTTGTACCGCAAAGTTGTTTGCCGATCAAGACCCTGCGCGGCTCGACCCGACGACCCTGCAGGCGGAGCACGCCGCCACACGGGATACGATCGAAGGCTATGTCCGTGCCCGAACCCGTCATCGCGTACCCACCGGAGCTCCCCGTCAGCGCCGCGCGGGACGAGATCGCGCGCGCGATCCGCGACCATCAGGTCGTCATCATCGCGGGCGCCACCGGCTCCGGCAAGACGACGCAGCTGCCGAAGATCGCGCTGGAGCTGGGCCGCACGCGCATCGCCCACACGCAGCCACGCCGGATCGCGGCCCGGACCATCGCCGAGCGCATCGCCGAGGAGCTCCAGGTGCCCCTCGGCTCCACCGTCGGCTACAAGGTGAGATTCACCGACAAGGTGTCGGAGGACACGCGGATCGCGCTCCTGACCGACGGCATCCTGCTCAACGAGATCCACCGCGACCGGCTGCTGCGCCGGTACGACATGATCATCGTCGACGAGGCGCACGAGCGCTCGCTCAACGTCGACTTCCTGCTGGGCTACCTGCGACGGATCCTGCCGAAGCGCCCCGATCTCAAGGTCGTCATCACCAGCGCGACGATCGATCCGCTGAGCTTCGCCGAGCACTTCGCGAAGGCCGACGGCACGCCCGCGCCCATCATCGAGGTATCGGGACGCACCTACCCCGTCGAGATCCGCTACCGTCCGCCCGCGCGGGCCGCCAAGGACGCAGACGAGTCGGACGACGTCGACGGCATCACCTCGGCGCTGCGCGAGCTCGACCGGGAGCCTGCGGGCGACGTCCTGGTGTTCCTGCCCGGCGAGGCCGAGATCCGCGACGCCGCGGACGCCGTGCGCGGGATGTACGCGAAGGATGCCGCGCCCACCGAAGTCCTGCCACTGTACGGGCGGCTGTCGGCGGCCGAGCAGCACCGGGTGTTCGAGAGGTCGCATGTCGCCGGCGTCCGTCGCCGCGTGATCCTCGCGACGAACGTGGCCGAGACGAGCCTCACGGTGCCGGGCATCCGGTATGTCGTCGACACCGGTTCGGCCCGCATCTCGCGGTACAGCAACCGCAGCAAGGTGCAGCGCCTGCCCATCGAAGCCGTGTCGCAGGCATCCGCGCAGCAGCGCTCCGGCCGCGCGGGGCGCACCAGCGACGGCATCGCGATCCGGCTCTACTCGGAGGAGGACTTCGACACCCGTCCCGAGTTCACCGAGCCCGAGATCCTGCGTACGAGCCTGGCCTCGGTGATCCTGCAGATGCTGTCGCTCGGGTTCGGCGACATCTCGTCGTTCCCGTTCCTCACCCCACCCGACTCCCGTGGGGTGAAGGCGGCGTTCGACCTGCTCGTCGAACTCGGCGCCGTGACGGATCGGTCGTTGAGCGAGCGAGGAACGAGCGAGACGAGACGCCACCCGACGCTCACCGACCTCGGGCGCGAGATCGCGCGGCTGCCGATCGACCCGCGCTTCGCCCGCATGCTCGTCGAGGCCCGCCGCACCGGCGTCCTGCGCGACGTGCTGGCGATCGTCGCGGGGCTGTCGATCCAGGACGTGCGGGAGCGGCCCGAGGACCGTCGGGAGGAGGCGGATCGCCTGCACGCGCGGTTCACCGACCCGTCCAGCGACTTCCTCAGCCTCCTCAACCTGTGGAACCACCTGCGGGAGAAGCAGTCCGAGCTCGGCTCGAGCGCGTTCCGGCGGCTGTGCCGCGCCGAGTACCTCAACTACGTGCGCGTGCGGGAATGGGCCGATGTGCATCGGCAGCTGAGCGCCCTCGTGAACGCACCCCGCTCCTCGGTCGTTGAGCGAGCGAAGCGAGACGAAACGGGCGCCGCCGACGCCGACGAGGTCCACAAGGCGATCCTCTCAGGCCTGCTGTCGCAGCTCGGGATCCTCGACGAGCGCACGACGGGCACCGCGGCACGGGGCCGATCGGGCGAGCGCTCGGAGCGCTCCGAGCAGCGCCGCGTCGCCGAGTACGTGGGCTCGCGCGGCACGCGCTTCGCGATCTTCCCGGGCTCCGGCCTCAAGAAGAAGCGCCCGAGCGCGGTGATGGCCGCCGAGGTCGTCGAGACGAGCCGGCTGTTCGCGCGCACGGTCGCGGCGATCGATCCGGAGTGGGCCGAGCCGCTCGCGGGCGACCTCGCCAAGCGGTCGCTGAGCGAGCCGCACTGGTCCAAGGCGTCGGGGGCGGCATCCGCCTATGAGAAGGTCACGCTGTTCGGGCTCGAGATCGTGCCGAAGCGGCGCGTGCAGCTCGCCCGGTTCGACCGGCCGTTCGCGCGCGAGCTGTTCCTGCGCCACGCCCTGGTCGAGGGCGAGTGGGACCCCCCTGGGTCCCTGAGCTCGTCGAAGGGCGACAAGAGGCTGACCGCCTTCGAGCGGCGCAACCTCGAGCTGCGCCGCCGCCTCGAGAAGATCGAGGAGCGCGAGCGGCGCCGCGACATCCTGGTGGGCGACGAGGCCGTCTACCGCTTCTACGACGCGCGGATCCCCCGTGACGTCTTCGACGCGCGCTCCTTCGAGGCCTGGTGGCGGGAGGCCTCGGTCCGCACGCCGCGCCTGCTCGACATGACCGAGGCGGACCTGGTCGACGAGGCGTCCCGCGGCGACGAGCGGGACTTCCCGGCGCGGTGGACGCAGGGCGACCAGGTGCTCTCGCTCGCGTACCGCTTCGAACCGGGCGCCGCCGACGACGGCGTGACGGCGGTCGTGCCGCTCGCACTGCTGGCCCAGCTGCGGCCGGACGGGTTCGACTGGCAGGTGCCGGGCATGCGCGACGAGCTCATCACGGCGCTGCTGCGGTCGCTGCCCAAGTCCATCCGCCGCCACGTCGTGCCCGCCGCGGACTGGGCGGCCACTTTCTCGGCCGATCTCGCGGGGCAGGGCCCCGAGGCGCACGCCGGACTGCCGCCGGTGGGGTTGCGCGAGGCGCTCGCCGCGCGCATCCAGCGTGTCGCGAGTCAGCCGGTGACCGCCGCGGACTTCGAGATGGAGCGGGTTCCCGGCCACCTGCAGGTCTCGTTCCGCGCCGTCGACGAGCGCGGGCGCGCCGTCGGCTCGGACCGCGACCTCACCGCGCTGCAGGCGCGTCTCGCCGACCGTGCGCGGGCCTCGGTCTCCCGCTCGCTGAGCGCATCGACACCGGCGTCCGGACCCGCGCGAGCGGCAGGGCCGGCGCCCCGATCGACGGGCACGCCGGGCGGCGCAGCGCGCCCCGAGTCCACGTTCGTCGAGCAGACCGGTCTCACCGACTGGACGTTCGGCGACCTCCCCGAGGTCGTCGACACGAAGGTCGCCGGCGGCGTCGTGCGCGGCTACCCCGCCATCGTCGACGAGAACGCCTCGGTCGCGCTGCGCATCGAGACCACCCCCGAGGCAGCGGCCCGCGCGACGCGGGCGGGCGTGCGACGGCTCGTGCTGCTGTCGGTCGCCTCGCCCACGGCGTACGTGCTCGAGCACCTCACCTCCGCCGAGAAGCTCGCCCTCGCGGCATCCCCCTATCCCTCGGCGAAGGCGCTGATCGAGGACTGCCGCGTGGCGGTCGCGGATGCCGTGATCGCCCGCACCGCCCCCGACGCTCTGGTGCGCACGCGCGCGGGCTTCGAGGCGGTGCGCGACGCGCTCTCGGGAGCCGTCGTGGACGAGCTCTTCCAGACGGTGTCGCTGGCCGCGCGGATCCTCACCGCCGCGCGCGAGGTCGAGAAGGCGATGCGCGACGGCAACTCGCTGACACTCCTCGGCGCCCTGAACGACGTGAAGGGCCAGCTCGCAGGCCTGGTGTTCCCCGGTTTCGTGTCGCGCACCGGCACAGCGCGCCTCGCACACCTCCCGCGGTACCTCCGCGGCGCGCTGGACCGCGTGCGCACGCTGGCAGACAATCCCGGCCGCGACCGGCAGCGGATGACGGAGTTCGAGCGCGCCGCGACGGTGTTCGCCGAGGCCGGCGGCACCATCCCGCCGCCCGATGACGCCCCGGTGGCACTCGTGCACGCACGCTGGCTTCTCGAGGAGTACCGTGTGAGCCTGTTCGCGCAGTCCCTCGGCACGGCGGAGCCCGTGTCGCTGCAGCGGCTGCAGCGGGCCCTGCGCGGCTAGCCGCTCGACGAGCAGAGCCCGTGCGCGAATACCCGCCTCGACGACAGGAGTTGCCCCCGCCATGACCACTGCGATCGCGTACACCGAGTTCGGCGGCCCCGAGGTGCTGCATGAGATCCCCGTGCCCGAGCGGGCGCCGCGCACCGGGGAGGTCGCGATCCGCGTCACGGCGGCGGGCGTGAATCCGATCGATGCGAAGCTGCGTTCCGGTGCGCGCCCGTCAGGCGAGATCACCGAGCCGCGTCGGGTCGGCGGCGACGGCGCCGGCGTCGTGATCGCCGTCGGCGACGAGGTGGACGGGTTCCGCGCCGGCGACCCGGTGGTCTTCGCGGGCGCCTCCGGTGCGTACGCGACCGAGGTGGTCGTCGCCGCAGACCGGGTGTTCGCGCGGCCGCCACAGGTGAGTGCCGCGGAGGGCGCGGCACTCGGCATCCCGGTCGGCACCGCGTATCAGGCGCTGCGATCGCTCGGTGTCGGAAGCGGCGACACGCTCCTGGTCCACGGCGGGTCCGGTGCCGTCGGCCAGGCGCTCATCCAGTTCGCGGTGCTGTGGGGCGCCACCGTGATCGCGACGTCGTCCGAGCGCCGCTTCGACCGCGTCAGCGCGCTCGGCGCCATCCCCGTCAGCTACGGCGACGGGCTCGCCGACCGGGTGCGCGAGGTCGCGCCGCACGGCGTGACGGCCGCGATCGACGCGGCCGGCACCGACGAGGCGCTGCAGACGTCCGTCGAACTGGTGCCCGATCGACAGCGGATCGTGACGCTGGTGCGGGGGCGGGATGCCGGGGGCCTCGGCATCCGTGCGTTCTCGGGCGGGCCTCCCCTGCCGCTCACCGCGCAGCAGCAGGCGTGGCGCACCGAGGCGGTGCCGGTGGCGGTGGCCCTGATGGCCGCGGGGCGCTTCTCGGTGGAGCTCGGACCGTCGTTCGCCCTGGTCGACGCCGCCGACGCGCATCGCGCGATCGAGGCGGGCGTCGACGGCAAGATCACCCTGGTGCCCTGACGCCGGCCGTCACACGCTGGCGGTGACCTCGGCCGGCGCGGCGCCGGTGGCGATCGGCCGCCCAGGAGTGTTCGACCACTGGCTCCACGAGCCCGGGTAGATGCCGAGCCGCAGTCCCGCGAGCTCGGCGGCGAACACCGCCTGCGCGGCGGTGACGCCCGAACCGCAGTACGCCGCCGCAGTGACGCTCTCGGCGATGCCGACGCTGCCGAACAGCTCACGCAGGCTCTCGGCATCCCGGAACCGCTCACCGTCCATGTAGGCACCGGTCTGCAGGTTCGCCGCGCCCGGGATGTGGCCCGCGATCGGGTCGACAGGCTCGACCTCGCCGCGGTAGCGCTCGGCGGCGCGCACGTCGATGAGCACGCCGGAGGCGGCGAGCGCCGCCGCCTCGTCGATCGAGAGCACCGGCTCGGCGATGGGCGTGAGCGACACGTCTCCCGGCTCCGGCACCACGGGGCCGCTCTCCAGCGGCAGGCCGGCGGCGACCCATGCACGCAGCCCGCCGTCGAGGAGGCGCACATCGGCGACGCCCGAGCGGGTCAGCAGCCACCACGCGCGCGAGGCGCCGAGTGCCCGGTCGTCGTCGTAGATCACGACCATGTCGCCGTCGTGGATGCCCCAGCGGCGCGCGGCCGCCTCCAGATCCGCGGTCGCCGGCAGCGGGTGGCGGCCGTCCTCGGGACGGCCGTGCCGGGAGAGCTCGGTCTCCATGTCGACGTAGACCGCGCCGGGCACATGGCCGTCGAGGTGGTCGGCGCTGCCGTCCGGGCGGTCGAGCCGGTAGCGGACGTCGAGCACGCGGACAGTGCCGGAGCGGACAAGGCGGTCGAGTTCTGCGGGGGTGATCAGCTGCGCCACCCGTCCATTCTCGCCCGCGCGCGGGCTACCGCCGCCCGGCAGGCTCGGCGCCGCCGGCGCAACAGTTCGACACACGACGCACCGGCGCGGCCCCCGCGGCTCGACAATGGTCAGCATGCCTCGTGCCACCGACAACGATCTGCCGCCTCGCCCGGCCGCCCCTCGCTCGTTCGCGACGGCCCAGGTGCAGGCCGGGTTCGACCCGGGCGTGGCCGAGAACACCGCCGTTCCGGCCATCCACCAGTCGAACGGCTTCGAGTTCCGCTCGCTCGCGGAGGCACGTGATCTGTTCGCGCTGCGCAAGGACGGCAACATCTACAGCCGCGCCGCCAACCCCACCGTCCTCGTGTTCGAGCGCCGCGTCGCCGAGCTCGAGGGCGGCATCGGCGCCGCAGGTGTCGCCTCGGGTCAGGCGGCCGTCGCGGTGGCTCTGCTCGCCCTCGCCAAGCAGGGCGAGCACATCGTCGCGGCGCGACAGCTGTACGGCGGCACCGTCGATCTGCTGCAGGACACGTTCGCCGACTGGGGCATCGAGGTCACCTTCGTCGACCAGGACGACGTCGACGCGTGGTCGGCCGCGGTGCGCCCCACCACCCGGGCGCTCTTCGCCGAGTCGATCTCGAACCCCATCGCGCAGGTGCTCGACCTCGGCGCCGTCGCGGCCGTCGCCCGTGACGCGGGCGTGCCGCTCGTGATCGACAACACCGTCGCGACGCCGTACCTGCAGCGCGCCAAGGACTTCGGCGCCGACATCGTCGTCCACTCCGCGACGAAGTTCCTCGGCGGGCACGGCACGTCGCTGGGCGGCGTCGTCGTCGACCTCGGCACGTTCGATTTCACCGCCGACCCCGAGCGCTGGCCGCAGTTGACGCAGACCTACCGGCGCGTCCCGGACGGCAGCCTCGTCGAGCGCTTCGGCGAGACCGGATCGCCCTACATCGCCCTGGTCAAAACCAAGTACGTGCACGACCTGGGGCCGTCGCTGTCGGCGTTCAACGCCTTCCAGCTGCTGCAGGGTCTCGAGACGCTCGATCTCCGCATGCAGCGCCACACCGAGAGCGCACTCGCGGTCGCGCAGTTCCTCGACACGCACCCGGCGGTCGCGCGCGTGCACCACCCGGGGCTCGAGACCAGCCCGTGGCACACCCAGGCCCAGGCGTATCTGCCGCACGGGGTGAGCTCGGTCTTCGCGTTCGACCTGCCCACGACAGGCGACGACGAGGGCGACTTCCGCCTCGTCGAGGAGTTCATCTCGCGCCTGCAGGTGATCCGGCTCGTCGCCAACATCGGCGACGCGCGCAGCCTCGTCGCCCACCCTGCCTCGATGACCCACAGCCACATGTCGCGCACCCAGCTCTCGGAGGCGCACATCGGTCCGACCACCGTGCGCCTGTCGATCGGCCTCGAGGACGCCCGCGACATCGTCGACGACCTGGCCCGCGCGCTCGAGCGGATCGGCGAGACGGCCGGCCGTCCCCGGCTGGCGGAGAGCGTCCCGCGCTAGTCGACCCGGCGAGTGCGCCGTGGCGCCACTAGCCTCGTGTCATGACCTCACCGTCCTCACCCCGCTGGGGCATCCTCGGACCGGGCGGCATCGCACGCGCGTTCACCAGCGATCTGCGCACCGCCGGCCTCGACGTCACCGCCGTCGGATCCCGTCGCCGCGAGACCGCCGAGGCGTTCGCCGCCGACTTCTCCATCCCCCACGCCCACGGCTCGTACGAGGACCTGGTCGCCGATCCGGATGTCGACATCGTCTACATCGCGACGCCGCATCCGATGCACGCCGCCAACGCCCTGCTGGCGCTGGAGGCGGGAAAGCACGTGCTCGTCGAGAAGCCGTTCACGCTGAACGCCGACGAAGCGGCAGCGGTCCGCGACGCCGCCGCCGACCGCGGGCTCCTCGCCATGGAGGCCATGTGGACGCGGTATCTGCCGCACATGGTGCGCATCCGCGAGCTGGTGGCCTCCGGCGCACTCGGCGAGATCCGCGCGGTCACCGCCGATCACACCCAGCTGCTGACGTCCGACCCCGCGCACCGCATCAACGCGCTCGAGCTGGGCGGCGGCGCGCTCCTCGACCTCGGCATCTATCCGGTCTCGTTCGCGTGGGACATGCTCGGCGAGCCGCTGTCCATCGTCGCGTCCGCGCGCATCGGCGACGCCGGATCCGACACGGAGGTCGCCACGATCATGGCGCACGCCAACGGCGCACTGTCGACAACCCTGTCGGCGTCCCGTGGCGCGGGGCCGAACACCGCGTCGGTGATCGGCACGGACGCCCGCATCGACATCGACCGCGTCTGGTACACGGCGACCTCATTCCGCCTGGTGGGGCCCGACGGCACGGTGCGCGAGGAGTTCCGCTCCGACATCGAGGGGCGCGGTATGCAGTACCAGGCGCTGGCAGCGGGGCGGTACCTGGCGGAGGGCCGCACCGATTCCGACATTCTGCCGATCGACGAGACCGTCGCGATCATGGCCACGCTCGATGAGATCCGCACGCTCGTGGGCGTGCGCTACCCCGGTGAGGAGTGACATGCCCGACCTGCAGAATCCCCGCGTCGCGGTGTACCTCGATTTCGACAACATCGTGATGTCCTGGTACGACCGCGTCCACGGCCGCAACTCGTACTCGCGCGACCGCCAGCGCATCGCCGACAACCCCAACGATCCCGAGATCGCCGAGCGGCTCGCCGCGGCCACCATCGACGTCGGTGCGATCATCGACTTCGCGGCCTCCTTCGGCACGCTCGTGCTCACCCGCGCATACGCCGACTGGTCGGCCCCCGTCAACGCGATCTACCGTTCGCAGCTCGTCGCCCGTGCGGTCGATCTCGTGCAGCTCTTCCCCGCCGCCGCATACGCCAAGAACGGAGCGGACATCCGTCTCGCGGTGGACGCCGTCGAGGACATGTTCCGGCTCCCCGACCTCACGCACGTCGTGATCGTCGCCGGCGACTCGGACTACGTCCCGCTCGCGCAGCGGTGCAAGCGACTCGGCCGCTACGTGGTCGGAGTCGGTGTGGCCGGGTCCACGGCGAAGTCGCTGGCGGCCGCGTGCGACGAGTTCGAGGCATACGACTCGCTGCCCGGGGTCCCCCGTGTCACCCGCGAACCCGCGAGGGCCGCCAAGACGCCGGACAAGGCCGCCGAGAAGGCACCGTCCAAGGCGGCCTCCGGCCGTGCGACCAAGACGAAGGAGACGGCGGCGAGTGCGGCGACCGGCGGTACGGCCGCGCGGTCGGGAAGCCGTCGCGGAGCGGCGAAGTCCGTGCCGACAGAGGCTCCTGCGATGACGGATGCCGTGACCCCGGACCCGTCGGCTGAGACCACGGCCTCGACCGCCGAGGCCCGTTCGACGGTCGAGATCGAGGCTGCGCTCAACGAGGCGCTCGAGACGACGGCGCCGCCGAAGCGGGGGAACCGTCGCGCGTCGTCGAAGACCGTCGCGGCGAGCCTCGAGCCACCCGCTCCCGAGCCGGTGCAGCCGGTCGAGGAACCTGCCGAGGACCCGCAGGAGACGGCCACCCGCCTGCTGGAGCGCGCCCTGCGCCTCGGCCACGACAAGAACGACGACTCCGAGTGGCTGCACAGCTCGGCGGTCAAGACGCACATGCGTCGGATGGACCCGTCGTTCAGCGAGAAGGCGCTGGGCTACCGGTCGTTCAACGACTTCGTGAAGGCACGCGAGTCGATCGCCGAGCTCGAGGAGACCGGGCACGAGCGACTGGTGCGTCTGCGCGAGTAGCCCGCTCGCGCGGGCCGCGTTCGTCTTCCTACCGGCGATCCCGGGGCCGATCTGGGAAATCGCAGGTGGGATACAGTGTGAACTGTGGCACGCCGTCAAGCTCCGCCGGGCTCGCAGACCTCGCTGCGCGAGGCCAATCGCGCGCGCGTCGTCGAGTCCCTCAAGCGCCACGGCCGCCTCACGCAGATCGAGCTGGCCGGCAGCACCGGGCTCTCCCCCGCCACGGTCTCGAACATCGTCAAGGAGCTGACCGCTTCGGGCCTGCTCCACACATCCTTCACGACGAGCAGCGGTCGCCGCGCGACCCTGGTGTCGCTCGCCCGCCGGCTCGGTCTCGTCGCGGGCGTCCACTACAGCTCGCGGCAGCTGCACATCGCGATCGCCGACACCGCACGCACCATCGTCACGCAGTCCTCGCTCCCCCTCCCCCTCGACCACCGCCATGACTCCGAGCTCGACCGCCTCGCACTGCTGCTCGGCGACATGATGGAGTCGCTCGGCGGGTCGCTCACCGATCTCCTCGCCGTGGGCCTCGCTCTGCCCGCCCCCATAGACCCGCGCACCGGCATGGTGTCCACCCCCGGCCTGCTGCGGGGCTGGGAGGGCGTCGACGTCGCCGAGAGCCTCGCGGCGCGCATCGGCCGCCCTGTCTACGTCGACAGCGAGGCGAACCTCGGCGGTCTCGCCGAGGCCCGCGAGGGCAACGGCCGCGCCGCCGCGTCGTCGGTCTTCATCCGCGTCGGCCACACGATCAGCGCCGGACTCGTGGTCGGTGGCGACCTGTTCCGCGGCGTCAACGGCAAGGCGGGCCAGATCGGCCACGTCACGCTCGACGAGAACGGCCCCATCTGCCGCTGCAGCAACCGCGGCTGCCTCGAGACCTACGCGGGCGGGCCCGCGCTGCTGTCGCTGTTCCCCTCGAGCGAGGGCATGCACCGGCTGGGTGACCTGCTGCAGGCCGCCGAGGCGGGCGACGGCGCGGCACGGCGCGTCATCGCCGATGCCGGGCGCCACATCGGCATCGCTGCGGCGAGCCTCTGCAACCTCTTCGATCCCGAGGTCATCGTCGTGGGAGGCGAGCTGGGTCAGGCGGGCGAGATCCTCATGGCGCCGATGCGGCACTCGCTCGAGCGCACCGCCCTCCCCTCAGCTGACGGCCTGCCCGAGATCGTCGGCGCCTCCTTCGGCGAGTGGGCGGAGACGCGCGGGGCCATCGCTATCGCCCTCGACCACGTCACCGTCAGCGCCCAGCTCCCGGCGGCGTCGACGCTTCCCATCACCGCATAGGCTCGTCCGATGTCCCGCACCCGACACGATCGGCCGCGGCGGCGCTCGGTCGGGCATCGCGCGGCGGCGGCCGCCGGCATCCTCCTCGTCGCCGCCGGGATGCTGTCCGCCTGCACGGGAGATCCCGGTGCCGGGGAGGGCACGCCGACCGACGACACCATCGCACTGCTCCTGCCCGATGCGAAGACCGCCCGCTACGAGACCTTCGACCGGCCCCTGTTCGAAGCGCGCGTGGCCGAGCTCGGCGACTACGACGTGCTGTACGCCAATGCCGATCAGGATGCCGCGAAGCAGCAGCAGCAGGCGGAGTCCGCCCTGACCTCGGGCGCGGGAGTGCTGGTGCTCGACCCGGTCGACGCGAACGCCGCCGTCAGCATCGTGAACTCGGCGAACGCCAAGGGCGTGCCCGTCATCTCGTACGACCGCCTGATCGCCGGTGGCGACCTGGCGTACTACATCTCGTTCGACAACGAGAAGGTCGGCGTCCTGCAGGCGACCGCGTTCGTCGAAGGGATGCGGGCGACCGAGGACGGCAGCGGCATCCTCATGGTGAACGGCTCGCCGACCGACAGCAACGCGGCGCTGTTCAAGCGGGGCGCCCACAGCATCATCGACGACAGCGGCCTGCGCGTGCTGGCCGAGTACGACACCCCGGGCTGGAACCCCGAGAAGGCGCAGGAGTGGGTGTCGGGGCAGATCGCGCAGCACGGCGGCGCGATCGCCGGGGTCTACGCCGCCAACGACGCCACCGCCGGCGGTGCGATCGCGGCGCTGCGCGTTGCGAACATCGATCCGCTTCCGATCGTGACCGGACAGGATGCCGAGCTGTCGGCGATCCAGCGGATCCTCACCGGCGACCAGTACATGACGGTGTACAAGGCGATCAAGCCGCAGGCGGAGCTCGCCGCCGAGATCGCCGTCAAGCTGCTGCACGGCGAGGAGGTGACGGCACCGCTGGAGATCGAGGGGACTCCAGCCACGCTGCTCGACCCCGTGGCGGTGACGATCGACGACATCATGGACACTGTGGTCGCCGACGGATTCTGGAGCGTCGACGACATCTGCACCCCCGCCTACGCGGATGCGTGCGAAGCTGCCGGCATCGGGTAGGGTCCTGACTCTGGCAGGGGACGGCGGGGGCTGGGAACGACGATGAGGACAGGGCGAGGATGTCGATGACGCACCCGCGGACCGGGCGGCCGCGTGAACGCGTGCTCACGATGCGCGGCATCGGCAAGCGGTTCGGCGCCGTAAAGGCGCTCACCGACGTGGATTTCTGGGTGAACGAGGGCGAGGTCGTGGCGCTCGTGGGCGACAACGGCGCCGGCAAGTCGACCCTCGTCAAGGTACTGGCGGGTGTGCACCCTCCCGACAGCGGATCGATCGAGTTCGACGGCGAGGAGGTCGGCATCGCCTCCCCCGCCGACGCCCAGCAGCTCGGGATCGAGACGATCTTCCAGGACCTCGCGCTGTGCGACAACCTCGACGTCGTCGCGAATCTGTGGCTCGGGCGCGAGCTGCGCGACGGCGCCACGCTCGACGAGGTCGACATGGAGCAGCGCACCTGGACGCTGCTGCGCGAGCTGTCGGCCAAGATCCCGTCCGTGCGCGTGCCGGTGGCGTCGCTGTCGGGCGGGCAACGCCAGACCGTCGCCATCGCCCGCTCGCTCATCGGCGAGCCGCGCGTCGTCATCCTGGACGAACCGACGGCGGCACTCGGCGTCGCGCAGACGGCCGAGGTCCTGAACCTCATCGAGCGTCTCCGCGAGCGCGGGCACGGCGTCATCCTCATCAGCCACAACATGGCCGACGTGATGGCGGTCGCCGACCGCGTGGTCGTGCTGCGCCTCGGTCGCAACAACGGCGTGTACAACGTCGCGGACGTCACCAGCGAGACCCTCATCGCGGCGATCACCGGCGCGGTCGACCACTCCGCGGCACCGCGGCGCGTGCCGGAGCGGACGGATGCCGCGCCCGCCGCCGCGCGCGACGATGAGCCCTCCGAGCAGACCTCCGGCGGCACGGTCATCCGCATGCCGCGCGGCGGGTCGCGCCGCACCTCCCGACCCCGCGGGGACGGGAGCCTATGAGCGCCCGCGGCGACGAGCGCCTGACCGAGCCGACCGGCGGCGAACGGCTCCTGAGCGGCAGCGGCATCCGCCTCGCCCTGGAGGGCTTCGTGACCCGAATCCGGGGCGGAGACCTCGGCGCGCTCCCCGTCGTCCTCGGGATCGCGGTCATCTGGACCGTCTTCCAGCTGCTGAACCCGGTCTTCCTCTCCAGCGAGAACCTGGTGAACCTCACGATGCAGTGCGCCGCCATCGGCACGATCGCACTCGGTGTGGTGCTGGTGCTGCTCGTGGGCGAGATCGACCTCTCGGTGGGGTCGGTGTCGGGGCTCGCGGCGGCGGTGCTCGCCGTGACGTTCGTGCAGCTGCAGTGGAACCTGGTCCTGTCACTGGTGGCCGCGATCGCCGTCGGGTGCCTGGTGGGTCTGCTGTACGGCTACCTGTTCACGCGTTTCGGGCTGCCCAGCTTCGTCATCACGCTGGCCGGCCTCCTCGGCTTCCTCGGACTGCAGCTGTGGGTGCTCGGCGAGACGGGATCCATCGCGATCCCGTTCGACTCGTGGCTCGTCCAGTTCGCCCAGCAGATGTTCCTGCCGGCCTGGGCGTCGTACGTCGTGGCCGTGCTGGCCGTGGCGGCGTTCGCGTGGTCGCTCCTCAGGCGCGCGAGACGGCGCGCGGCGGCGAACCTGGTGAGCCAGAGCTACACCGAGATCGCGGTGCGCAGCGGCGTCCTGCTCGCCTTCCTGCTCGTGGCGACGTGGTATCTGAACCTGTATCGCGGCGTCGGCGTGATGTTCCTGTTCTTCCTCGCGCTCATCGTCGCCATGAACTTCGTCCTGACCCGCACCCGCTGGGGGCGGGCCGTCTACGCGGTCGGCGGATCGGTCGAGGCCGCCCGGCGCGCCGGCATCCGGGTCGACCGCATCTACCTGTCGGTGTTCGCGATGTGCTCGGCCTTGGCCGCCGTGGGAGGCATCCTCGCCGCCGCGCGGCTGGCGTCGGCGAACCAGAGCTCGGGCACGGGCGACGTGAACCTCAACGCGATCGCCGCGGCCGTCATCGGCGGCACGAGCCTCTTCGGCGGCCGAGGATCCGCGTTCTCGGCTCTCGTCGGCATCGTGGTGATCCAGTCGATCTCTTCGGGCCTGACCCTCATGAACCTCGATTCGTCGGTGCAGTTCATGGTCACCGGCGTCGTGCTCGTGCTCGCGGTGATCGTCGACTCGCTCTCGCGCCGCACACGTGCCGCCACCGGGCGCGCCTGAGCTTCGCACAACGCCCGTGGCGCACTGGCTTCACTTGGCGAACACTCCGGAGGATGGCTTCGGGCGACCGGTTGCGACCAGGGCGCATTATGCCTCTTCTGCAGCCTGAATCGGCGCACTCTGCACGGTAAGCGCTCTCTGCTGTCCCGAGCTTGCCGCATCCCAGCTCCAACGTCGGGTGCGTTGCCAAAGCGTTACGTTCAAGACTTGACGCCAAGAACGCCGGTCATCGATGATCGCATCAGCGTGAAGAAACCAGGGACGCTCCTGGAACGCGCTCGCTTCAACGACGAAAGGCGAATGATGAAGAAGTCTTCGATCCTCGCCGTGGCCGCCCTCACGGGCGCGGCCGCGGTGATGCTGGCCGGCTGTGCCGGCGGCAACGGCGACAGCGGGGACGGCGGGGATGGCGGCGGCGAAGCCGCGGACCGTGCCTGTGTGATCCTGCCTGATGCGGCGTCCTCGCCGCGCTGGGAGAACTTCGACCGCAAGTACCTCCAGGAGGGGCTGGAGGGGGCCGGCTTCGACGTCGACATCCAGAACGCGCAGGCGGACGTCAACAAGTACTCGACGATCGCCGACCAGCAGCTCACTCAGGGCTGCGGCGTCATGCTGCTCGTCGACTATCAGGGCGCTGCGGAGGCCGTCGCGACCAAGGCGAAGGCCGAAGGCATCCCCGTGATCGCCTACGACCGCCCGTTCGAGGGCGCCGACTACTACGTGTCGTTCGACAACACCGAGGTGGGCCGCATGGAGGGTCAGACCGTCCTCGACGGCCTCGAAGCCGCCGGCAAGGACCCGGCGACCGCGGTCGTCGTGTACATGGGCGGAGACCCGACCGACGGCAACGCGGCGATGTTCCACGACGGCGCCGTCGAGGTGATGGAGGCCGCGGGCATCACGCCGGCAGCCGAGCCCCCGGGGATCTGGGACCAGGCCAAGTCGCAGACCAACTTCGAGCAGGCGCTGACGGGCCTCGGCGGCCAGGTCGACGGCGTGTGGGCCGCGAACGACACCAACGCCGCGGGCGTCATCAAGGTCCTGCAGGACAACAACCTCACGGGCGTTGCGGTGTCGGGCCAGGACGCGAACGTCGCGGGCCTGCAGAACATCCTGCTCGGCTGGCAGACCGCCACGGTCTACAAGCCGGTCAAGGACGAGGCCACTGCTGCCGTCGACACGGCCGTCGCGCTCCTGAAGGGCGAGACTCCCGAGGCCGACGCCGAGCTCGAGGACGGCACGCCCTACATCCAGGTCACGCCGATCCTGGTCGGTCCCGACCAGGTCAAGGACGTCATCGCGGCCGGCGACGCCGAGTACGACGATGTCTGCACCCCTGACGTGATGGCCGCCTGCGAGCAGTATGGGGTCACCGCCGAGTAGCGGATCGGCTACGGCTGAACCCGCGAGGGGGCGTCGCGCCGATCGGCGTGACGCCCCTTCTCGCCGGACCACGGGCACTCCCAAGGAAGCGAGCATGTCAGATACATCCACCACCACTCCCGCCCCGGTCGGCGCAGAGCCGATCATCCAGCTGGTCGGGGTCAAGAAGTCCTTCGGCCCCGTCAGCGTCCTGAAGGGCGTGGACCTCAAAGTCCACCCCGGCAAGGTCACCGCCCTCGTCGGCGACAACGGCGCCGGCAAGTCCACGCTCATCAAGGGTCTGGCCGGCGTGCAGCCGTACGACGAGGGCGAAGTCCTCATCGACGGCGTGCACCGCGACCTGCACGCGCCCCGCGACGCGGGGCACCTGGGCATCGAGGTCGTCTACCAGGACCTGGCCCTGTGCGACAACCTCGACATCGTCCAGAACATGTTCCTCGGCCGCGAGGAGCTGACGTTCGGCACCTTCGACGAGGGCCGCATGGAGAAGGAGGCGTCCGACACGCTGCGCTCCCTCTCGGTGCGCACCGTGAAGTCCGTCCGCCAGAAGGTGTCGAGCCTGTCCGGTGGCCAGCGGCAGACCGTGGCGATCGCTCGTGCCGTGCTGAAGAAGGCCCGAGTAGTCATCCTCGACGAGCCGACGGCCGCCCTCGGCGTCGCCCAGACCGAGCAGGTGCTGAACCTGGTGAAGCGCCTGTCGGAGCAGGGCGTCGCCGTGATCCTCATCAGCCACAACCTGGTGGACGTCTTCGAGGTCGCCGACGACATAGCCGTCCTGTACCTCGGTCAGATGGTCGCCCAGATCCCGGCGTCCTCGACGACCCGCGACGACGTCGTGGGCTACATCACCGGAACCAAGGCGCCCGCCGGTGTCACGATCCTCGATACGTCGACCGTTCGCACCGAAGGAGGCGCGGAATGAGCAGCAATGCCACCCGGACCGAGGCCGCTCCCGATCCCATCGCGAGCGACCTGATCGGCAGCGGCGTGGAGGGCGGCGTCGGCGACCAGCTCCGGGCGTGGTGGCAGCGTGTACGCGGCGGCGACATGGGCGCTCTCCCCGCGCTCGGCGGCCTCATCGTGCTCGGCGCGCTGTTCTCGATCATGAGCCCGTTCTTCCTCACCGAGCGCAACTTCGCCAACCTGCTGAACCAGGCGGCGACGCTCGTCGTGCTCGGCATGGCGCTCGTGTTCGTGCTGCTCCTCGGCGAGATCGACCTGTCCGCCGGTGTGACCGGCGGTGTCGGCATGGCGCTGTTCGTCGTGCTGAACGCCCAGTTCGGCATCCCCTGGCCGCTCGCGCTCCTGATCGGCTTCGGGTTCGGGTTCCTCACGGGGGCCTTCATCGGCTTCTTCGTGGCGAGGGTGGGCATCCCATCGTTCGTCGTCACGTTGGGGTTGTTCCTCGGGTTCCAGGGCCTCGCGCTCGTCATCATCGGCCCCGGCGGCCTGTTCCGCCTCGAGGTTCCCGAGCTCATCGCCCTCCAGAACGGAAATCTGCCCGTGTGGGGCGGATGGGCGATGCTCGTGATCATGCTCGCGATCTCGGGGGGAACGTCGTTCTGGGACCGGGCACGCCGCACGCGTGCCGGTGTTCCGAACCGTGCCCTGTCGATGGTGTGGATCAAGCTCGCGGCGATCGCCGTGATCGGCGGCGCGGTGGTCTTCGTCCTCAACCAGAACCGCGGCCAGTCCGTGGTCGAGGTGGCCGGGGTCCCCATCGTCGTGCCGGTCGTGCTGACGATCCTCTGGCTCGGCACGTTCCTGCTGGACCGCACCAAGTTCGGCCGCTACATCTACGCCATCGGCGGCAACGCCGAAGCCGCGCGCCGTTCCGGCGTCAAGGTGCGGTGGATCAAGTGGTGGGCGTTCGTGATCTGCTCGAGCCTCGCGGTGTTCTCGGCGCTGCTGAGCGTCGCGCGCGTCGGCTCCGTCGACGCCACCGTCGGCCGCGACATCGTGCTGTCGGGCGTCGCTGCGGCGGTCGTCGGCGGTGTCAGCCTGTTCGGCGGCAAGGGGCGCCTCATGCACGCTGCGATCGGCGCGCTCGTCATCGCGACGATCACGAACGGCCTGGGCCTGCTCAACCTGCCCGCGGGTGTCAACCTGCTGGTGACCGGCGGCGTGCTGATCCTCGCCGCGACCGTGGACGCACTGTCGCGCGTGCGGTCGGGCGGCGGCAGGGCATAGCCGCAGCACCCGATACGAAGGCGCCGGGCGGAGCAATCCGCCCGGCGCCTTCGTGCTGCGCGGCGCCCTCGACCTTGCGCGGCGCGCTCAGCTCCGCTCGGCGCCCGCGCGACGCGTCGTCAGGATCTCCTCCACCCAGGCGGGCACGAGTTCGCTCGCACGACCCGCTCGGGCGTCATCGAACGGCACGGCCGCGTCGCTCGGCTCGAGATTGAGCTCGACGGTGCGCGCTCCGAAGGCGGCCGCGAGCGCCACGTAACCGGCAGCCGGGTACACCGCGCCCGACGTGCCGATCGACACGAAGACGTCGGCGGCGACGACGGCGTTCTCGATGCGGTCGAGGTCGTACGGCATCTCCCCGAACCAGACGACATCGGGGCGCAGCATCCGCTCTCCGCATTCGGGACAGGCCGGGCGATCGATGAGGTCTTCGTGCCACGCAGGCCGGGAGCCGCACGCGAGGCACAGCGCCCGGCGCAGCTCGCCGTGCATGTGGACGAGGTTGCGGCTGCCGGCGCGCTCGTGCAGGTCGTCGACGTTCTGCGTGACGACGAGCAGGTCGCCGCCGATCGCACCCTCCAGTCGTGCGAGTGCGCGGTGGGCGGCGTTGGGCACGACGGTTCCGAGCGCCCGGCGGCGCGCATCGTAGAAGGCGAGGACGGTGTCGGGGTCGCGCTCGTATGCCTCCGGTGTGGCGACGTCCTCGATGAGGTGCCCCTCCCACAAGCCGTCCGCGCCGCGGAACGTGGGAACACCGCTCTCCGCGGAGATGCCGGCGCCGGTCAGGACGACGATCCGGGTCATCGGATGGTTCCGGGGGCGACGTGCGACAGCACGCGCTCCCAGACCTCGCCCAGGACGAGGCGCGACTCGGGGTCCGATGTCTGCGGCACCATCTCGACGCGGGCGGAGGCGAGCCTCTCGGCGAACCAGCGTGCTGCGGCGTTCGCGGCATCCGGGTCCTCCCGCGCGTTCATCAGCAGCGTCTTGGCCGGAATCCTCTCCAGCAGCTCCGCGACCTCGTGGCGGCCGAGCTCGGACTCGGGTGGCGGCACCGCCAGGAGGGCGAGCCGGTCGACGCCGGCGCCGAGGAGGGCGGCGACCTGGATGGCCACTTCGCCGGCGGTGGCGACGCCCACGAGGCCGACGGGCCGATCGCCGCGCTCCTCGGTGACGAACTGCGCGATCCGCCGGGCGGTGGCCTCCGCGGGCGTCGTGCCGCGGTAGGCCACAGGGTCGTCGATGTCGTCCACCGTGAGCCCGATCGCCACGACCCGCGCGTCCCGTCGTGTCGTCGCGTCGGGCAGCGGATCCGACAGCGTCGAGACGCCCCCGCGGAGCAGGAACACGGCGCGCTCCGCGCCGGGTGCCCCGAAGCTGCGGTGCTCGTAGGCGGCGTCGGGTGCGGCTGCTCTGGTCATGGCCAAAGCCTACGAGCCGTGGACGCCGCCGGGGAGAACCAGCCGGCAGCCGGTCCGCTCAGGCCATGAGCGGGATCGCGCCCACCAGCACGCCGACGGCGAGCATCGCGAGCGACACGACGCACGCCCGCCAGAGCACCTTCCTGTGGTGGTCGCCGAGGTTGACGCTCGCCAGTGAGACGAGCAGCAGGATCGCCGGCACGAGCGGGCTCTGCAGGTGCACCGGCTGGCCGGTGATCGAGGCGCGGGCCATCTCGACGGGCGCGATCCCGAAGTGCTCGGCGCTCTGGGCCAGCACGGGCAGGATGCCGTAGTAGAACGCGTCGTTCGACATGAAGAACGTGAACGGGATCGACAGGATGCCGGTGATCACGGCCAGGAAGGGTCCGAGCGAGGCCGGGATCACGGTCGTGATCCACGTCGCCATCGCGTCGACCATGCCGGTGCCGTTCAGCACGCCGACCAGCACGCCGGCCGCCAGGACCATCGAGACGACGCCCACGATGCTCGGCGCGTGGGCGACGATCTCGTCGGCCTGGCTCTTGAGCTTCGGGAAGTTCACGAACAGCGCGATCGCCGCGCCGACCATGAAGACGTAGGCGAGGGGGAAGACGTCGAGCACCAGCAGCACCATCACCGCGAGGGTGAGCGCCAGGTTGAACCAGATGAGCTTCGGCCGCAGCGTCGCACGGTTCGGGTCGAGCATGGTGTCGGCCATCGCGGTGTCTTCCCGGTCGACGACCGCGGTGGCGACGGGCAGGCTGCCCCGGCCGCCGGCGAGCGTCACGATGTTGCCGGTGCGCAGCGTCGCACGGGCGCCCGGCTTCGTGTCGGCGCCGCGGAAGATGCGGGATCCGGCGAGCACTCCCCCGCCGTCGAGGCGCGACTCGTCGATGCTGCCGATGCGCTTGCGCTCCGACAGTCCGAGGAACCAGGCGAAGGCCAGCGAGATGACGATGCCGGCGGCGAGCGAGGGCAGCATCGGCACGAAGATGTCGGTGGGCTGCAGGCCCAGCGCAGTCGCCGCCCGCACGGTGGGGCCACCCCACGGCACGATGTTCAGCGTGCCGTTCATGAGGCCCGCGACGCAGGTGAGCACGACGGGGCTCATGCCGAGGCGCAGGTAGATCGGCAGCATCGCGGAGGTCGTGATGATGAAGGTCGTCGACCCGTCGCCGTCGAGCGACACCGCGCCCGCCAGCACGGCCGTGCCCAGCACGACCTTGGCCGGATCGTCACCGAGCAGGCGCGTGATCGCGCGGATGAGCGGATCGAACAGGCCGACGTCGATCATGATGCCGAAGTACATGATGGCGAACATCAGCAGGGCTGCCGTCGGGGCCATGCTGCCGATCGCGTCGAGGATCATGTCGCCGAGTCCCAGGCCGGCGCCGGCGAACAGCCCGAAGACGGTCGGCACGATGATGAGCGCGACCATCGGGGTCAGCCTGCGCGTCATGATGAGCGCCATGAAGACGAGCACCATCGTGAAGCCCAGGGCGACGAGCACGCCGTCGGACGGGACGAAGGCCGTGGCGTAGCCTTCGTCGGCCTCGGCGGCGTGGAACAGGAACGGAACTGCCGCGTTCATCTCGACTCCTTCGTCGTGTCGTGCGGGTGGTGGCGTCGCACCGGTGGCGGTGCGTTTCCGCGAGGCTAGACGCCCGCCGCGACGCGTCGCGCGCTAAGTCGCATTCCTGCAGGTTGTGCGCGTAGCGTGTCTTCTGCGCATTGTGCTCACGTGCGTGCACGGTCGGTGCCTCTCACCGGCCCCAGCCCTCATCGGCTCCGGGAGGTGGGATGCGCTTCGCGACGCGGCTGCTGCTGATGCAGCTGGCGACGGTGACTGCCGTCGTCGCCGTGTGCGCGCTCGTCTTCGGGTGGCTGGGCGTGCGCCAGCTCCGTGCCGAGTCGGAGTCCGCCGCCCTCAACATCGCCCGCACGGTCGCGGAGGACCCCGACGTGAAGGCGCTGGTGGCTGAGTTCTCCGCCGACCCGGGAACGCCGGATGCCGCCCAGCTGCGCACCGGCGCGCTCCAGCAGATCGCGGCCGACGTCGCGGATCGCACGGACGCGCTGTTCGTCGTCATCACCGACGACCACGGCATCCGTCTCGCCCACCCGACGGAGGAGCTTCTCGGTCAGGTCGTCTCGACTCCGTTCGCCGAGGTGCTCGAGGGCAATGAGGTCGTCGACTGGGAGGTGGGCACGCTCGGCGAGTCCGCCCGCGCCAAGGTGCCCGTCTACCCGGAGGACGGCGGCGATCCCGTCGGCGAGGTCAGTGTCGGGTTCGAGCGTGCGAGCGTCTTCGACGACCTCCCCGCGCTCGTCGCGACGATCGCGATCGCCGCGATCGGCGGGCTGGCTCTCGCCGCGGTGGCCACGCTGGTGCTCCGACGACGGTTCGAACGACTCACCCTCGGGCTCCAGCCGGAGGAGCTCGTGACCCTCGTGCAGAACCAGGCGGCGGTGCTCGAGGGGGTCGGCGACGGCGTCGTGGCACTCGATCCCGACTGCGTCGTGCGGGTGTGCAATGAGGCGGCCGAACGGATGCTGGGGATCGACGCACCGCTCGGGCGCCGCTTCGACGAGCTCGAGCTGCCCGACACGGTGCGCGCCGCCGTGCGGGACGGGGCCTCCGGCGTCGAGGCCGTCGTCGGCGACCGCGTGCTGTACCTCGACACCCGACCGGTGCA
The DNA here is from genome assembly GCF_040676455.1 of Microbacterium sp. LMI12-1-1.1. Classification (NCBI taxonomy): domain Bacteria; kingdom Bacillati; phylum Actinomycetota; class Actinomycetes; order Micrococcales; family Microbacteriaceae; genus Microbacterium; species Microbacterium sp. LMI12-1-1.1. The sequence continues at coordinate 195,156 of NZ_JBEGIA010000001.1, forward strand.
GCGGGACGCGCGGGCACTGGGCCAGATCGTGGTCGTGCGGGACCGCACCGACGTCGAAGCCCTCGCCGGCCGGCTCGAGACGGTGCGCGCCATGACCGAGGCGCTGCGCGTGCAGCGGCACGAGTTCGCCAACCGCCTGCACGTCGCGTCCGGCTTGATCGACGCCGAACGCGTCGACGAGGCCCGCGCGTTCCTCGGCGACCTGACCGAGCGCGGCGCCGTGGACTTCGGCGTCGCGGGGCTCGAGCGCGTCCCCGACGCGTTCCTGACGTCGCTTCTCGGCGCGACCGCCGCGACGGCGCGCGAGCGGGGCGTCACGGTCCGCATCTCGGAGGACACCCTGCTGCTGAGCGAGGTGGCCGCGGCGGAGGACGTCGCGGCGGTGCTCGGCAACCTGGTCGGCAACGCGGTCACCGCGGCTGTGGGCGGCCCACGGCCCGGCTGGGTCGAGGTCGCGCTGCTGGGAGACGGCGACGAACTGGTGATCATGGTGGCCGACTCCGGCGGCGGCATCCGACCGCCGGGGGCGGACCCGTTCGCGCGCGTCGCCGCGCGCGAGACCGAGGCGAGCAGGAATGACACCGTGCACGGGCACGGCTTCGGGCTCCCGCTCTCCCGCGACCTCGCGCGCCGCCGCGGCGGCGACGTCTGGCTGATCGGTCCCGGCGGCGCGGCGGCGGGCGCCGTGTTCGGCGCCCGGCTGCCCGGGGCGCTCCGCCCCGCTGACGGGAACCCCGAGGAGAGGAACGCATGAACCGTCCCATCCGCGTGCTGGTCGTCGACGACGACTTCCGCGTCGCCGGCCTGCACCGCGACATCGTGGCGTCGCGCACCGGGTTCACCGCCCTCGAGGCCGTGCAATCGCTCGGCGCGGCACGGCAGGCGGTGCGTGCGCACGCCCCCGATCTGCTGCTCGTCGACGCGTTCCTTCCCGACGGCGACGGCGTCGAGTTCGCCGCCGCGGCCGGCATCGACGCATTCGTGCTGTCGGCCGCGACCGATGCCGCCACGGTGCGCCGCGCCCTGCAGGCGGGGGCGCTCGCCTACCTGACGAAGCCCTTCGACGCCCGGGTGCTCGCCGAGCGGCTCGATCGCTACGCGCGGATGCGGAACCTGCTGGTCACCGACCGACCTTTGGAGCAGGAGCAGATCGACCGCGCCCTCGCGATCATGCACGGCGGTGCGGAGCCGGCGACCGTGGCGCGCTCGGCGACCGAGCAGCTGATCCTCGAGGGGCTCGGCGACGACGAGGCGTCCGCCGCGCAGATCGCCGACCGCGTCGGCATCTCGCGGGCGACGGCCCAGCGGCACCTCGCAGGCCTCGCCAGCCGCGGACTGGTCGAGGTGCGCCTGCGCTACGGGACGACCGGCAGGCCCGAGCACCGTTACCTCGCCGTACGCCGCTGACCTCGGTGCCGCTCCCGCTCAGCCCCGCAGCAGTCCGCGCAGGGTCTCGATGGTGTCGGCTTCGTCGGCGCGCTTGTCGGGGCGGTAGCCCTTCACCCGTGCGAAGCGCAGCGCGACGCCGCCGGGGTAGCGCGTGGAGCGCTGCACGCCGTCGATCGCGATCTCGACGACGGTCTCGGGCCGCACGTGCACGGCGTACGAGGAGCGATGGCTCTCGATGGTCGGGAAGTACTCGGTCTGCCAGCGCAAGGTCGCGTCGGTCAGGCCCTTGAAGGTCTTGCCCACCATCACGAAGCCCCCGGGCTCGCCGAACGCCCCCTCGGGGTCGCGCGCACCGAGGTGCAGATTCGAGAGCTGGCCGGTGCGCCGGCCCGAGCCCCACTCGACGGCGAGCACCACGAGGTCGTAGGTGAGCACGGGCTTGACCTTGAGCCAGCTCTTGCCGCGTCGCCCGGCAGCATAGGGCGCGTCGAGCGCCTTCACCATCACGCCCTCGTGCCCGGCGGCAAGGGCTTCGCGCGAGAACTCCTCGGCACGCGTCGCGTCGTCGGTGACGATGCCGGGCATGCGGGCGTCGCCGACGGCGCTGTCGAGGAGTGCCAGGCGCGTCGACAGCGGCTCGTCGATGAGGTCGCGGCCGTCGAGGTGCAGGATGTCGAAGAACCAGGGGCGCAGCACCACCGCGGCGGCGTCGTCGGCGCCCAGCGACCCGAAGCGGGCCATGGTGTCCTGGAACGGGCGCGGCCCGCCGTCCTCGTCGAGTGACAGTGTCTCGCCGTCGAGGATCACCCGGTCGGCCGGCAGCTCCCGCACGGCCTGGACGATCTCGGGCACACGGTGGGTGATGTCGGCGAGGCTCCGGGTGAACACGCGCACGTCCTCGCCGTCGCGGTGCACCTGGATCCGCGCCCCGTCGAGCTTGTATTCGACGGATGCCGCTCCTCCGAGCGTCTCGAGCGCCTCGGTCGCCGAGCCCGCCGTCGAGGCGAGCATCGGCAGCACGCCGCGCCCCACCTCGAGCCCGATCGCGGCGAGCTCTTCGGGCGTGCCGGTGAGGGCGACGCGCGCCGTGGCGCCGAGGTCGCCCGACAGCATCGCGGCCCGGCGGACGGTGGCGGCGTCGCGTTCCGACGCCTTCGCGACGGCGTCGAGCAGCACCCCCTCGAGCGCCCCGGTGCGCAGTTCGCCGAGCATGACGCGGGCGAGGAAGTCCCACTCCTCCGCCGTGGCCGAACGGGCCAGCGCGTCGAGCGCGGCAGCACGTGCGGCGACCGAACCGGGGCCGTCCGCCCCCGCGAGACGATCGAGCGCCGCATCGACGTCGCCCACGGTGAGCGTCGGCTCGTCGGCGTGCGTCACGGCCAGGTTCGACAGGCTCCGCCACCCGACGCCGAGGCGACCCTGGCGGGGGCTCGCGGTCAGGAACCCGATGGCCGGCCCGACCTCATCGGGATCGAGCAGGCGCAGGGCGTCGGACAGCGCGGCGACCTTGGCCAGTCGCGACGACGTCGAGGCCACGGCATCCGTCGCCGTCACGAGCTCGTGGAGCAGCATTCCCGCATTCTCCCATCCGGCCCCGACACGCACGCGGTGGCGCCGTCCGGTCTCAGTGCCGCCGCCCGCTGAGAGACCCCACGACGTCACGCAGGGCCGGCTCCAGTTCGGGGTAGGTGAACTCGTAGCCCGCCCCGGTCAGAGTCTCGGGAGCCGCCCATCTGCTCTTGAGCACGAGCTCGGGCTCGGTTCGCAGCACCCACATCGCCGGTTCCAGCATGAAGCGCCAGGCGGGCAGCCCGATCGGCGCGCCCACGACGCGGCGGAGCGCCGCCATGAGCCCTCGGTTGTCGGAGGTGCCCGGCGCCGCGAGATTGACGGGCCCGGAGATCCTCGGGTCGTCCCGCACGAACCTCACCGCCCCGACGACGTCGTCGAGGTGGATCCAGCTGAAACGCTGACGGCCGCGGGAACGGTGGCGGGGCGCGCGGCCGTCGCCGGTGGGATGCGGGCCGATTCCGCGATAGCGCCGATGCGGGAACCACCAGCCGTCGTACTGGGGTCCGCCGAGTCCGAGGCGGGCCAGCCGCACCAGACTGCGCGTCGCGGGCCCGTCGCCGAGGACGATCGCCATGCGCAGCGCGACGCGCCGCGTGGAGGGGAGGCTCCCCGCGAAGAACTCGTCCTCCCACCCGCGTGCGACGTCCGCCGAGAAGCCGGTGCCCACTTCGCCGTCCCGCTCCGTCTGCGGCCGGTCGAGCGCGTAGCGGTAGATGGTCGCCGTGCTCGCGTTGAGCCACAGCGGTGGCGGCGTGCCTGCGTCGCCGATCGCGGTGCGCAGTGCCCGCGTCGTCTGCACGCGCGAGCGCAGGATCTCGTCGCGGTTCGCGTCGGTGTAGCGGCAGTTCACCGATTTCCCCGCGAGGTTCACCACGATCGCCGCGCCATCGACGAGCGCGCGGATGCCGTCTCTGTCGGTCCACGACGCGTCGGCGCCGGCACGGCCGATCGTGCGAACGTCGTAGCCGTCGTCGGCGAACGCACGCGCGATCGCCTGGCCGACGAACCCCGACGCGCCCGCGATCACGGCGACCGGCCGGCTCATCCGCGCCTGCCCGCCGCGGCCTCGCTGCTCCAGAGCGCCCAGACCACGAGCAGCGGCTGCAGCAGCAGTCGCACGAACCGCGACCGGTCGGTGCGCAGCATCGGGGCGGGGCGACCCGTGCGCCACTGATGGACGTTGCCCGGAAACACCGCCACGAAGAACGCCGCCACGGCCCAGCCGACCCGGCGGCGTTCGGCGGGGAGCGCGACGAGCGCGCCCCCGAGCATCAGCTCGACGACGCCGGAGGCGAGCACGATCGTGTCTTTGTCGGTGTGGAGTAGGCGCGTCGCCCAGTCCGGCACGACGATCCGGTAGCCGCGGCGACCCCAGGTCAGGTGCGAGGCGCCCGCGACGACGAGGAGCGCGGCGAGCGCCCAGCGGGCGACGACCCGCGTCACGCGACGGCCTCGGCGACCGCGTCGATGAACCGCAGGTGGTCGTCCGCGCTGCCCGTCGGTGTGATCGCGCGCAGCACGACTTCGTCGACCCCGGCGCGGTAGGCGCCGACGCGGTCTCCCAGGTCGGTCGGGCGGATGACGGTGTCGGCGGCGGCGATGCCCAGGCGGGCGAAGTTGGCGGCGTACGCCGGATATCCGGCGTAGCGCGAGGTCTCCTCGTCGAGTGCGGCGACCGCGGCGGCGTCGGCGGCCGTCCGCACGTACAGCGCGACATGGGTTCCGGGGGCGATCGCGTGCGCCTGTGCGGCCTGCGCGGTCGCGGCCGCCGGGGTTAGCCAGCTCAGCAGGACGCCGTCGGATGCCGCAGCCCCGGCCCGCCGCATCCTCGGGCCGAGCGCTCCGACGACGACGCGCGCGTCGGTGCGCGTGCGCAGCTCGGTCGCGGCATCCGTCACCAGCTCCACCGCGCCGGTGCGCACCTGACCGGAGCCGATGCCGAGCACCAGGCGGGCGGTGGGCAGACCAGACGCCGCGGCCGCGATGTCGCCGGGCGTGCGGCGGTCGACGGGGATCACGCCAGTGGCGAGCACGAGGTGCTCGGAGACGGCAGCTGCCGCGGCGAGAACGGCCAGGGCGTCGTGCCCGGGCGTGTCGTTCACCCAGAGGCCGTGGAAGCCGGCCGCTTCCGCGGCGGGTGCGATCCGCTCTGCGAGGGCCGGGCCGGCCGCGGCCGCGATCCCGAGCGAGAGCTGCGCCGTCACGCGGCGTCCGTCCCGACCAGGCGGGCGACCTCGGCGGCTGCCCGGTAGAACTCGGCGATGTCGCCGCGGGAGGAGGGCAGGAGCACGAGGTCGTCGACACCGGCGTCGAAGAACCGCTGCGCGCCGGCGGCGACCTGTGCGGGGTCGCCCCAGAGCGCACGCTGGGCGGGGTCGGGTTTGTCGCCCACGTCGGCGATCGCGCGGGCCTCGGATTCCGCGCCGAACGCCGTGACGACGTAGGCGACCACGTCGTGATGGCCGCCGCGCCCGGCGAGTTCGCGCGCCTCGCGGATCGACGCGGTCGCCGTCGCGTACTCGTCTGCGGTGTGGCCGCTGTCAAGCACTGTGCCGTCGGCCACTTCGCCGCTCAGCCGGAGGGTCTTGGGGCCTTCCGCTGCCGCGTAGACGCGGGGCGGGATCGTCGGCGCGTAGTCGAGCCGCACGCCGTCGAGCGTCACGTAGCGCCCTGCCGCGGTGACCTCGTCGCCGGCCAGCAGGCTCCGCAGCGCCGGCACGTACTCGCGCATGAGCGTCAGGGGCGATGCGACCCGCGCGCCGACCTGCCCCATCCAGTCCAGCACGCCGTGCCCGACCCCCGGCAGCAGTCGGCCGGGGAAGAGCCGCTCGACGGTGGCGAGCTCCATGGCGGTCGCCGCGACGTTGCGCAGCGGCATGGGCGCGATGCCGATCCCGATCCGCAGGGCCTCGGTCCAGGCGAGTGCCGCGCCCACCGTCGCGAAGGCGGACTGCCGGAAGCAGTCCTCCCAGATCCACAGCTCCGGAAGACCCGACGACTCGGCCGCAAGGACGGCGTCGCGAAACTCGTCGGGAGTGTGGGTGTAGGGGTTGAAGATCGCGCCGATGCGGGTCATGCCCCCACTCTGTCAGCGGTGGCCGACACGCGCATCTCGCGCGGTGGCTAACGCGGCCGGCCCGCTGATGCAACCCCCGTGCCCGAGGCGGTTCTGGCCCGGCACGCTGGAGCGATGGCACGCATCGGGACGTCGGGATGGGTCTACTCGCATTGGCGGGGCGTGCTCTACCAGGGCCCTCAGCGCGACTGGCTCTCGCAATACACCGCGGTGTTCGATGCGGTCGAGCTCAACGGCAGCTTCTACCGCTGGCCGGCCGATGCGAGGTTCGCGGCATGGCGGGAGCGGCTGCCGGAGGGATTCGAGATGGCCGTCAAGGCGCCCCGCGGCCTGACGCACGCGCGGCGACTGCGCGAACCCGAGGTCTGGATCGAGCGCGTGACCCGCGGGCTGCATGAGCTCCGCGGTCGCCGCGGGCCCCTGATCGTCCAGCTGCATCCGGGCATGGAGCGGGACGACGCGCGCCTGGACCACTTCCTGAGCGCCCTGCCCGAGTGGACCCGGCCGGCGATCGAGTTCCGGCATCCGTCGTGGGCGGACGAGGCGGTGTTCGGGATGCTCGAGCGCCACGGCGCTGCCTACTGCGTCATGAGCGGGGCGCGGCTGCCGTGCATCCTCCGCGCCACCGCCCACCTCGTGTACGTGCGCCTGCACGGGCCCGACCCGGATCACCTGTACGGCGGCTCGTACTCCGACGAGGACCTCGCCTGGTGGGCCGAGCGCATCCGGGAATGGGAATCCGCCGGGCACGAGGTGCACGCCTACTTCAACAACGACGGCGAAGGGAACGCCGTCCGCAACGCCTGCACCCTGAAACGGATGCTGGGGACCTGACGCTTCGCCGGGGCGGCGTCCTTCGGCGCGACCGCCCTGGACATGGCGAGAGGCGCCGTGCCCGAAGGCACGGCGCCTCTCGCCGAGGAGGCCGCCTCTCGCCGAGGAGGTGCTCAGCTCACGCGGCGACCGCGAACGACTCGCCCGCGACCACCGACAGCCGGTCGCCCACGGCATCCACCGTCACGACCCCGCCGTCGACGAGCGCACCCGTCACGAACAGGTCGGCGATGCGGTCGTCCACCTCGCGCTGGATCAGGCGACGCAGCGGCCGGGCGCCGTACTCGGGCTCGTAGCCGTGCTCGGCGAGCCAGGCGACGGCGCCGTCGGTGACGACGAAGTCGACCTCGCGCTTGGCCAGCCGCGCCTCGGACGCGCCGAGCAGCAGTCGCACGATGCTCTGCAGCTGCGGCTTGTCGAGCTTGCGGAACAGCACGATCTCGTCGATGCGGTTGAGGAACTCGGGCCGCATCGCCTCGCGGAGCTTGCCGAACACGCGATCGCGCAGGTCCTTCTCCGAGCCGAAGCCGGTCTCCCCTCCCCCGTCGGGAAGGAAGCCGATGGCACCGCCCCGCGAGGCCAGGAACTCCGAGCCCAGGTTCGAAGTCATGACCACCACGGTGTTGCGGAAGTCGACCGTGCGCCCCTGGCCGTCGGTGAGCCGGCCGTCGTCGAGCACCTGCAGCAGCAGGTTGAACACGTCGGGGTGCGCCTTCTCGATCTCGTCGAACAGCACGATCGAGTACGGGTTGCGCCGCACGCGCTCGGTGAGCTGCCCCGCCTCGTCGTAGCCGACATATCCAGGAGGAGCGCCGACCAGGCGCGACACGGTGTGCCGCTCGCCGAACTCGCTCATGTCGAAGCGGATCACGGCGCTCTCGTCGTCGAACAGGCTCGCGGCGAGCGCCTTGGCGAGCTCCGTCTTCCCGACGCCGGTCGGGCCGAGGAAGAGGAACGAGCCCACCGGGCGGCGTGCGTCTCCCATGCCGGTCCTGTTGCGGCGCACGGCCTTGGCGACCGCAACCACGGCGTCGTCCTGCCCGATCACGCGGTCGTGCAGCTCGTCCTCGAGGGACGCCAGCCGCTCGCGCTCGGTCTCGGTGAGACGGTTGACCGGGATGCCGGTGGCCCGGCTGATGACGGCCGCGATCTCCGGCTCGCCGACGACCGCGTCGACACGTGCGGCGGCGACGCCGGACGCCGTGGCCTGGTCGAGCTTGGCCTGCACCTCGGCGATCTGGTCGCGGATCCGCGACGCCTCCTCGTAGTGCTCGGCCGACACAGCGGCGTTCTTGTCGGCCTCGAGGGTCGCCAGACGCTCGATCAGGCCGCTCACGTCCACCTTCGCGCCGAGGCGCAGACGCAGCCGCGCACCGGCCTGATCGATGAGGTCGATGGCCTTGTCGGGCAGCACCCGCTCGGTGAGGTAGCGATCGCTGAGCTCGACGGCGGCGCGGAGGGCCTCGTCGGTGTACGCGATACCGTGGTGCTCCTCGTACGCGGGCTTCAGGCCCCGCAGGATGAGCACGGCGTCCTCGACGGACGGCTCGCCCACGCGCACCGGCTGGAAGCGGCGCTCGAGCGCGGGGTCCTTCTCGATGACGCGGTACTCCTTGAGCGTCGTCGCACCCACGAGGTGCAGCTCGCCGCGGGCGAGGCGGGGCTTGAGGATGTTGCCGGCGTCCATGCCGCCGTCGCCGGCGCCGCCGGCGCCGACCACGGTGTGCACCTCGTCGATGAAGACGATCAGCTCGCCCTTGTGGGCGGCGATCTCGTCCATCGTCTTCGTGAGGCGCTCCTCGAAGTCGCCGCGGTAGCGGGTTCCGGCCAGCATCGCGGGAAGGTCGAGCGCGACGACCCGCTTGCCGAGCAGCTGCGCGGGCACGCCCCCGTCCACGATCGCCTGCGCGAGTCCCTCGACGATCGCCGTCTTGCCGACGCCGGCCTCGCCGACCAGCACCGGGTTGTTCTTGGTGCGGCGGCTGAGGATCTCGATGGTCTGCTCGATCTCGTCGGCGCGCCCGATGACCGGGTCGAGGTCACCGGCGACCGCGCGCGCGGTGAGGTCGGTGCCGTAGGTGTCGAGCAGGGGGGTGTCGGATGCCGCGGCATCCGCTCCCGCCTCCGCAGCGGCCGCCTCGCTCGGCGTCACCGTCTCGCGGGCGCCCTGCATCAGCGCCTCGGCGGTCACACCGGCGCGTGCCAGCACCTGGCCGGCGGGCGTGTCCTGCGCGAGCACGAGCGCGAAGAAGAGGTGCTCGGGGTCCACGTACGTCGAGCCCGACGAACGGGCGACCTGGAACGCGTGGAACAGCGCACGCTGCACGGACGCCGTGACCACGGCGCCGTCGACATCCGCCGCGACGGAGGCTGCGGGCAGCCGCTCCTCGGTCGCGCGCGAGATCTCGTCGGGGTCGGCGCCGACACGGCGCACCGCGTCACGGGCCGGGGCCTCGGCGACGAGGATCCGCAGGACGTGCAGGGCATCGAGTTCCTGCTGGCCGCGGTCCAGCGCGTACTTGCCGGCACGCTGGAGCAGTTCCTGGGTGCGAGCGCCGAGGTAGCGGCTCAGGTCGATCGACCGCTCGGCACGCGCGCGCTCCCCCGCGAGGTAGCGTGCCAGGAACTCGTCGAACGAGCTCCCGTCGTCGCCGGCCTGGGGCGTGAAGTCTTCGGGCATTCCGTCTCTCCTGAAACTTGAGTGATCGAGCATCAAGTTTTGAACTTGATACACGCATTGTCAAGTTCAACGGCACCTGCGCACGAGTATTCCCTCCCGTTTCGGACATGACTCCGGCCTGAGCCCGTGCCGGCGTCGGTGGGTCGGCGTAGCCTCGTCGCTCGGGGGAACCGCATCCCGGAGGAGAGAACCATGGACTGGAAGATCGAGCTCATCTTCGTGCCCGTCACCGACGTCGACAGGGCGAAGGAGTTCTACGAGCGGATCGGATTCCACGCCGACCACGACCAGGTCCCCTTCGAGGGCCTCCGCTTCGTGCAGATGACGCCGCCCGGGTCGGCCTGCTCCATCGCGTTCGGCACCGGCCTCGGCAACGATCTCGAGCCGGGCCGCCAGAACACGATCCAGGTCGTCGTCCCCGATGCGGACGAGGCCCTGGCGCACCTGCGCGGCCTCGACGTGGAGGCACGAGGCGTCGATGAGCAGGGGTGGGGCCGGTTCGTGCAGTTCGACGACCCGGACGGCAACACCTGGACGCTGCAGCAGCTCCCGCCGCGCGACTGAGCCATCCGCCGCCCGAGCGCCGGTTGCGTCAGTCGCGACCTCCGGGCGGGCCGACGATCAGCAGCACCACGAAGAGCGCGACGACGGCGACAGCGATCAACGCGGCGAGCACCCAGGGGCGCCGCAGGAACCACCGCATGAGGCGGTCGTACCAGGCGCCGTCGTGCGGGTCGTCGGACGGCTCGAGCCGCCACCATCCCGCCAGCCGGCCGGTGCGCTGCAGCCACACCTCGGCCGGGATCGTGGCGTACGGGATGACGGCGCTGACGAGCGCGATCACGGTCGGCCATGCGCGCCACCGGTTGTTCAGCGCGACGAGGATCGCCGTTGCGCCGTACGACAGGAAGACGAACCCGTGGATGCCGCCGCCGATCGTGACGCCGAGCGCCCAGCCGGTGGTGGCGCGGAGGAGGAGGCCGACGATGAGCAGGGTCCACGAGATCGCCTCGGCGATCGCGAGCGCGCGGAAGAGGGTGTGAGGAGTTCGGAACACACCTTCAGCCTAACTGAAAGGTCTTCAGCGAACCTGAAGGTTCACCCGTCCGATGGTCCTGCCTCCGCACCGAAAGGCTGCTCGTGCAGCCCTTCCAGGGCTGTCGCGAGGGCGGGGGCGCCCTCGCCGAGCGCGCCGTCGAGCGCCGCGAGCCGCTGCTGCGCCGACTCCAGCACGTCGCTCCCCCGCGCGGTGACCCGCAGGTCGGACGCCGAACCCGCGTGCTTCGTCGCATCGGCGACGAGTCCGTCGGCGACGAGCGTCTGCACGGCGGTGTGCGCGGACTGCACCGTGATCTGCGATCGACGGGCGAGCTCGCTGAACGAGATGCCCGGCGTCGCCTCGATGTGCGCGAGCAGCGCGTACTTGCGCGTGGTGAGGCCCAGGTCGCGCAGTTCTGCCCCCAGGCGCGCGTCCCACACGGCGGCCACAGTCAGCAGCGAGATGACGGGACTGAACGCACGGTCTGGCACCGTTGAATGCTAGCCCCGCTGTCGCGCGGCGGGGCGCATTCGCCGACCGCGCGAACGAGGCGAGGCCCGCTAGCGTGGGTACGGTGACGTTCTCGCTCGACGGACTGCGCCGATGGCCCGACGTCGAGGCTCCGGGCCTCGTGGCGACGGATGCCGCGGACCGGCTGCTCCTCGATGAATCGGCGTCCGCCCGGGCCGGCCTCGGTGACGGCGACCTCGCGGTGATCGGTGACGGCTACGGCGCGCTCACCCTGGCCGCGGCGGGGGACGGCGGGCGCGGCATCCGTGTCCACCAGGACCCGCTCACCGGCGAGCGGGCCCTCGCCGCGAACGCCGAGCGATTCGGGTTCGGCGGCACCTTCGCGTCACTGTCGCTCGCGCCCGGCGTGGTGCGCGGCGCGCGGGTCGTGCTGGTGCGTCTGCCGCGATCGCTCGAGGCGCTGCGCGACATCGCGGGCCTCATCGCTGCGCACGCGGCGCCCGACGTCGTCGTCTTCGCCGGCGGGCGCGTGAAGCACATGACGCTCGCCATGAACGACGTGCTGCGCGAGAGCTTCGCGCGGCTCGACGTCAGCCACGCGCGCCAGAAGTCGCGCGTGCTGACGGCGCGCGAGCCCCACGACGGCCGCAACCCGTCGCCGCGTCAGGAGCGGCACGACGACATCGTCGTCTGCGCGTTCGGCGGCGCGTTCGCGGGCACCTCCATGGATATCGGCACCAGATTCCTGCTCGAGCAGCTCCCCGCCGTGTCCGACGACGGTGGGACGGTGATCGACTTCGCGTGCGGCACGGGAGTGGTTGCGGCCGCGCTGGCGCTGCGGAACCCCGGCCTGCGCGTCATCGCCTCCGATCAATCGGCCGCCGCCGTCGCATCGGCGGTCGCCACGGCGGAGGCGAACGGCATCGGGGATCGCGTGGAGGTCATCCGCGACGACATGCTCGGGGCGCAGCCGGACGCCAGTGCGTCGTTCATCGCACTCAACCCGCCCTTCCACTCCGGCGGCGCGGTGCATGAGGGCATCGCCCCGCGCATGTTCGCCGACGCGGCGCGCGTCCTGCGGCCCGGCGGCGAGCTGTGGACCGTGTGGAACTCGGGCCTGGGCTACCGGCCCGCGCTGGAACGCGTGGTCGGACCGACACGGCAGGTCGCCCGCAACACCAAATTCACGGTGACGGTGTCGACGCGCCGGTGACGGTGTCGACGCACCACTGACGGTTACTCACTCGGCTCGGGCGAGGGCTCCGGTGTCGCATCGGGCGTCGGGCCGAACAGCACCCAGCCGTCGTCCGTGCACTCGTAGAACTGCACGGCGGCCGTGTCGATGAACACGTCACCGTCGGCGGTGCAGTCCTCGTCGTCGGGTGCTGCGGTGCCGAGCGTGACCTGAGTCCCCGGCGCTCCCGGCGTTCCACTCGGCCCCTCGGCACCTTCCGCGCCCGGCGCCCCCTGCTCACCGGCAGGTCCCTGTTCACCGGCGGGTCCCTGCTCGCCGGTGAGGTTCTCGGCGGCCGAGGCTCGGATGTTGCCGACGAAGGTCCAGTCGTCCTGGAACAGATAGACGTCGGCCGTGAGGATGTCGATGTAGACGTCGCCCTCGTAACCCTTGCCAGCCTCGGGCGCTCCGGAACCCGCCCGAACGGCCGAACCGGCAGGGAGGATCTCGGCGAGCGCCTCCTCATACTCGGGGGCGGCTGTCACCGAGGCGGACGGCGCGGGCGCGGGCGCGGCGGTATCCACCGATCGTGCCAGCCAGGACCCGAGGAACGCGGCGAAGAACGACAGCAGCACGAAGCCGATTCCGAACCACACGAGCGTGCTGCGCGTCACCGGAACCACCGTCGGCGCGGCCGCGGATGCGGGGGCGGGGGCCTCTGTCGAACCCTCATCATCGTCCACGGCACGTTCCCCTTCCACCGCGCGCACGGCCTGCAGCCGGTCCCCATCACCGGGCGCGCTGTCATAACTGTAGGAACGCGGGCGCCCGGTGTCACCTGTTCCGGCGGAATTGGCCTCACACGAAGCGTTCCGCGGCAGGGAGCCGCAGCCCGGGGAATTGACCGGGGGGCCGACGCGAGAATGCCGGCACCCCCGGTAGCCGCGAGCTCGGGACCCACGGCCGGGGTGCCGGACCGGGGCTCCGGCGCATCCCCCACTCAAGAGACAGCATCGACGGCCGTCTATTACGCGACTTCGCGTGCCTTTCTGACCGACGCCGAGCCGGCCACGAAGGAGAGGACGGATGCCGCGATCCGCGGCATCCGTCCTCTCGGTTGACGTCAGAACTGCGTCAGAAGTCCCAGTCCTCGTCTTCGGTGGCCTCGGCCTTGCCGATGACGTACGACGAGCCGGACCCCGAGAAGAAGTCATGGTTCTCGTCGGCGTTCGGCGACAGGGCCGACAGGATCGCCGGGTTCACGTCGGTGACCGTCGAGGGGAACATCGCCTCGTAGCCCAGGTTCATGAGGGCCTTGTTGGCGTTGTAGTGCAGGAACTTCTTGACGTCCTCGGTGAGCCCGACGCCGTCGTAGAGGTCCTGCGTGTACTGGATCTCGTTGTCGTAGAGCTCGTAGAGCAGCGAGAACGTGTAGTCCTTGATGTCGTTGCGCGTGGCCTCGTCGACCTTCTCGAGTCCCTTCTGGAACTTGTAGCCGATGTAGTACCCGTGCACGGCCTCGTCGCGGATGATGAGGCGGATCAGGTCGGCGGTGTTGGTGAGCTTGGCGCGGCTCGACCAGTGCATCGGCAGGTAGAAGCCCGAGTAGAACAGGAAGCTCTCGAGCAGGGTAGAGGCGACCTTGCGCTTGAGGGGCTCGTCGCCGCGGTAGTACTCCATGACGATCTGAGCCTTCTTCTGAAGGTTCGGGTTCTCGACCGACCAGCGGAAGGCCTCGTCGATCTCCTTCGTCGAGCACAGCGTGGAGAAGATCGACGAGTACGACTTGGCGTGCACCGACTCCATGAACGCGATGTTCGTGTAGACGGCCTCCTCGTGCGGGGTGATCGCATCGGGGATCAGCGAGACGGCGCCGACGGTGCCCTGGATCGTGTCGAGGAGCGTGAGCCCCGTGAACACGCGCATCGTGAGGGTCTGCTCGTCGGGGGTGAGCGTGTTCCACGACTGGATGTCGTTCGACAGCGGCACCTTCTCGGGCAGCCAGAAGTTGTTCACGAGGCGATTCCAGACCTCGAGGTCCTTGTCGTCCTCGATGCGGTTCCAGTTGATCGCCTGCACGTGCGAGAGCAGCTTGAGCGGTTCGGGAGTCATTTCATTCTTCTTTCGGTCCCTGAGGATGTCGCGGGGCTACAGCGTGCAGCTCACGCACATGTCGAGCTCGGTGCCTTCGAGGGCCATCTGCCGCAGACGGATGTAGTAGATGGTCTTGATGCCCTTCTTCCACGCGTAGATCTGCGCCTTGTTGATGTCGCGAGTGGTCACGGTGTCCTTGAAGAACAGCGTGAGCGACAGACCCTGGTCCACGTGCTGCGTCGCGGCCGCGTAGGTGTCGATGACCTTCTCGTAGCCGATCTCGTAGGCGTCCTCGTAGTAGTCCAGGTTCTCGTTCGTCATGAACGGAGCCGGGTAGTAGACGCGACCGAGCTTGCCTTCCTTGCGGATCTCGATCTTCGACGCGATCGGGTGGATGGAGCTCGTCGAGTTGTTGATGTACGAGATCGAGCCGGTCGGCGGCACCGCCTGCAGGTTCTGGTTGTAGATGCCGTGCTGCTGGATCGAGGCCTTCAGCGCCGTCCAGTCCTCCTGGGTCGGGATCGGGATGCCGGCGAACAGCTCCTTCACCTTCTCGGTCTGGGGAACCCACGCCTGGTCGGTGTACTTGTCGAAGAACTCGCCCGACGCGTACGTCGAGTCCCAGAACCCGTCGAACACTTCGCCGCGCTCGATCGCGATGAGGTTCGAGGCCCGCAGCGCGTGGAAGACGACCGTGTAGAAGTAGATGTTCGTGAAGTCCAGGCCCTCTTCCGAGCCGTAGTGGACGTGCTCGCGGGCGAGGTAGCCGTGCAGGTTCATCTGACCGAGGCCGATGGCGTGCGAGCGGTCGTTGCCGTCCTCGATGGAGCGCACCGAGGTGATGTGGCTCTGGTCGCTCACCGCGGTCAGCGCACGGATCGCCGTCTCGACGGTGCGGCCGAGGTTGCGGCCGTCCATCGCGAGCGCGATGTTCATCGACCCGAGGTTGCACGAGATGTCCTTGCCGATCTCGGCGTACGAGAGGTCCTCGTTGTACGTGGTCGGGGTGTTGACCTGGAGGATCTCCGAGCAGAGGTTGGACATGTTGATCCGGCCCTTGATCGGGTTGGCCTTGTTCACCGTGTCTTCGAACATGATGTACGGGTAGCCCGACTCGAACTGGATCTCGGCGAGGGTCTGGAAGAACTCGCGCGCGTTGATCTTGGTCTTCTTGATGCGCGGGTCGTCGACCATCTCGCGGTACTTCTCGGTGACCGAGATGTCGCCGAACGGCACGCCGTAGACGCGCTCCACGTCGTACGGCGAGAACAGGTACATGTCCTCGCCGTTCTTGGCGAGCTCGAACGTGACGTCGGGGATGACGACGCCGAGCGAGAGCGTCTTGATGCGGATCTTCTCGTCGGCGTTCTCGCGCTTGGTGTCGAGGAAGCGCAGGATGTCGGGGTGGTGCGCGTTGAGGTACACCGCGCCCGCGCCCTGACGCGCGCCCAGCTGGTTGGCGTACGAGAACGAGTCTTCGAGCAGCTTCATCACGGGGATGATGCCACTGGACTGGTTCTCGATCTGCTTGATCGGCGCACCCGACTCGCGGATGTTCGACAGCAGCAGCGCCACGCCGCCGCCGCGCTTGGACAGCTGGAGCGCCGAGTTGATGCCGCGGGCGATCGACTCCATGTTGTCTTCGATGCGCAGCAGGAAGCACGAGACGAGCTCGCCGCGCTGGGCCTTGCCCGTGTTGAGGAACGTCGGCGTCGCCGGCTGGAACCGGCCCGAGACGATCTCGTCGACGAGTTCGAGCGCGAGCGTCTGGTCGCCGTCGGCGAGGCCGAGGGCGGTCATGACCACGCGGTCCTCGAAGCGCTCGAGGTACCGCTTGCCGTCGAACGTCTTCAGCGTGTAGCTCGTGTAGTACTTGAACGCGCCCAGGAACGTCTCGAAGCGGAACTTCTTGCCGTAGGCGTGGTCGTTGATCTTCTGGATGAACTCGAACGGGTACTTGGCGAGCACCTCGGGCTCGTAGTACTCCTTCTCGACCAGGTAGTCCAGGCGCTCCTTGAGCGAGTGGAAGAACACCGTGTTCTGGTTCACGTGCTGCAGGAAGTACTCCCGCGCAGCGCGCTTGTCGGCGTCGAACTGGATCTTTCCATCGGCGTCATAGAGGTTCAGCATCGCGTTGAGGGCGTGATAATCCATGCCCTCGAAGCGTGCCTCCGTCTTGAAGTCGGTCTGCGTCAGAGTTCCCACCATCGTTCCAATCCCGCGTTCACGCGTTCCACATCTTCAGGCGTGCCGAATACCTCGAGCCGATACAAGTGCGGCACGTTGCACTTGCGGCTGATGATGTCGCCGGCGAGACAGAAGTGCTCGCCGAAGTTGGTGTTCCCCGCGGAGATGACCCCGCGGATGTGGCGCCGGTTCCGTTCGTCATTGAGGAACCGGATCACCTGCTTGGGAACGGCGCCCTTCTCGACGCCCCGCCCTTGGCCTCCGCCATAGGTGGGGGTCACGAGGACGTACGGCTCGTCGACCACGAGCTCCGGATCCGTCGCATGCAGCGGGATCCGGAGCGCTCGCGCTCCGAGCTTCTCGATGAAGCGTGCGGTGTTGCCCGACACGCTCGAGAAGTAGACCAGCAGCGGTGTCTCAGTTGCTACGACGCCCATGACGCCCCTTGCTCGGACACACCCGACGGCGGTCGTTGAGCTCCGTCGAAACGGGTGGGCTGCGTCGAACTACGCCAGCCGCGCTGCGAGTTCGTCGATCTTGTCGGGACGAAAGCCCGACCAGTGGTCCTCATCGGTGATGACGACCGGCGCCTGGAGGTACCCCAGCGCCTTGACCTGCTCGAGGGCCGAAGGGTCCTGCGAGAGGTCATGGATTTCGTACTCGATCCCCTTGGAATCCAGTGCTCGATACGTCGCCGTGCACTGCACGCACGCGGGCTTCGTGTAAACCGTGATCGCCATGTCGATTCCGTCTCCTCAGTGCTTCCCCCGGTGGCATCCGGTGCTCTTCCCGGTAGTCCCCCCACCGGGAGTCCAATACTACATATGGGTACCGACATCCGATAGCACCACAAGGGCTAGTAGTTACATCCGTGTGATTTTCCACCGTTCTCCCCATGTACAACACAGGTTCTCCACGGATTCATCCACAGCCTGGGAGCTGTGGAAAAGGCCAGGATCACGGTGCTTTCGCGAGCCTCGGCGGCATCTCTCCACAGCCAGACGGTAGATCCGGGCTCCGACATCGGATCGGCCTGTGGAGAAGTCCTCCGGCGTGTCGCGGGCGTGTCGCGATCGTGTCGTGCGCGTCGGCGCGTGTCGTAACGTTGACAGGTGGCCGGCTACCGGGATCTTCTGCGCACCCCCGGGGTCGCCCGCATCATCGCGGCGCAGCTGACCGCGCGCTTCCCGAACGGGATGATCAGTCTCGTGATCCTCCTGCACATCGAGGGGATCACCGGCTCCTACGGCGCGGCGGGCATCGTGCTGGCGGCGGTGTCGATCGGACAGGCGCTCGCGGGCCCGGTCACGAGCCGGTGGATGGGCCGCTGGGGCATGCGCCGTGTGCTCACGCTCACGACGGCCGTGTCGGCGGCCTCCCTGCTGGCGATCGCGTTCCTCGTCGTGCCTGTGCCGGTCTACATCGTGCTGGGGTTCATCGCCGGCGCGGCGACGCCGCCCATCGTCGCGGCGGTCCGCACCATTTACGCGAAGATGGTCAACTCGACGCAGCTCACGGCGCTGTACTCGCTGGACGCGTCGCTGCAGGAGGTCATCTGGATCCTCGCCCCGGTTCTCATCACCTTCGTCGCAACGCAGGCGGGGACCGTCACCGGCCTCGTGCTCGTCGTGGTGTTCCTGGTGGGCGGCGGGGCGTGGTTCATCCTCTCCCCCGAGGTCGGCCGGGTGCGCATCCCGCGCAGCAAGCGCTCCTTCGGCACCGTGCTGACGCGTCCGCCCATCCTGCTGGCGACGGTCATCGGCTTCCTGCTCGTCGGCTCGTTCGCCGCCGTGGAGGCGAGCGTGGTGGCGACCTTCGACCACGGCGGCCTCGAGGCGGGGCTCGTGCTCGCCGTGTTCGCGATCGGCAGCCTCGCCGGCGGCCTCGCGTTCGGGCACCTGCCGATGGGCAGCTGGGCGATGGCCCGGCGACTCACCGTGGTCACCATCGGTCTGGCGCTGACCGCGCTGTGGATCAACGTGTGGTGGATCGGCGGCACCCTGTTCGTGGCCGGCATCGGCATCGCGCCGGCGCTGGCCGTGCTCTCGGCGGTCACGACCGCCAGCGTCAAGTTCAGCGACACCGCCGAGGCGTTCGGGTGGGTGGGCACCGGCCAGCTCATCGGCGCCGCCGCCGGCTCGGCCGTGGCGGGGCTTCTCATCGACGGTCCGGGCGGGGTGACGGCCGCCTACACCGCCGCAGCGGCGTTCTGCGCGCTCGGGCTGGTCGTCGCGATCGTGTTCGCGCGTGGCCTGCCCGACCTGCGGGTGCGGGGCGCGAGCCCGATCCCTGATACCGAGCCGATCGCGACGATCGGCTGAGGTCCCCCGCCGGATCTCACGCGAGGCGCCGCAGCATCTCCAGCAGCGCCAGGGCATAGGCATCCGCGGGCTCGGGATGCTCGAACGCCAGGCGCTCGCCGCCGAGCACGATCTCGACCTCATGCGTGTCGGGCAGGCGCCGCAGGCCCCGGAAGGCGCCGCGCAGCAGCTCGCGCAGCTGGTGCTCGTGCGGCAGCCACAGCGCGTCCTCGAGCGCGACGGAGTCCAGTGCCCACTCGGTGGTGCCGTTGAAAGCGAGGATGCGGCCGGTCGGGTACTCGCGCGGCTCGATGGTCATCTCGCTGACCGTGAAGACGTCGGCCTCGAACTCGGGCTCGTCGAGCTGGAACCGGTCGCCCGAGCGCGGGTGCCACACCAGCCCTGCTTCGCGCAGCGCCACAGCCATTTCCGTCGAGATCACGCCAACCCCCGCATCTATCCTGCCGTGCGTCGGGACGGCCGGGGCCGCGCTCCTAGGCTGAGCGTATGCCCAGTCGCGTCATCCTCCCCCGCCTGTCGTGGGGCTCGCCCGCGGCCGAGCGCCGCGCACTGCTCATCCACGGCCTCGGTTCGAACGGCGCGCTGATGTGGCTCTACGGCGTCGCACTGGCGGACGCCGGCTGGCGGGCGGATGCCGTCGACCTGCGTGGACACGGCACGGCGCCGCGCGCGCTCGACTACACGCTGGCCGCGTACGGGGCCGACGTGGTCGGCACCAGGGCGGGCGCCGACCGGCCGTGGGACCTCGTGATCGGGCACTCGCTCGGCGGTGCCGCATCCGTGCTCGCCGCCGCCGAGGATCCGTCGTGGACGCGCCGGCTCATCCTCATCGACCCGGCGATCATGCTCACCGATCGCGACCGCGACATCGTGCGCAACAGCCAGACCCGGGCGTTCGACGACCCGTCCGAAGGGGCCGTGCGCGAGGAGCACCCGTACTGGCACCCGCAGGACATCGAGCTGAAGGCGCTGTCGGCCCAGCAGGCCAGCCGCTGGGCGGTCGAGCAGACGAGTGCGCAGAACGTGCAGTGGGACGTGACGGATGCCGCCCTCCGCGTCTCGGTGCCCACCCACGTCATCGCGTCCGATCCGCACGTCTACTCGATCTTCCGCGGCAAGCCCGCCGAGGCCGCCGTCGCCCGCAACCCGATGTTCACCGTCTCGGTGGTGGCGGAAGCGGGACACTCGCCCCATCGCGATCGGCCCGAGGCGACGATCGAGGCGCTGCGCGGCGCGCTCGGCTGACGCCGGGCGCCCCGCCGCCCGTCGCCCGGCCGGCTACTGGACGGGGATCTCTACGCTCTGCCCGACGTCGACCACGACACCCACGAACGACGGGACCACTGCGGCAACCGCCTTCTGGAGCTCGTCGAGCGGCGGGGTCTCGCCGTCCTCGGTGGTGACCTCGATCGTCGCGGTCGCGCCCGACCAGTCCACGCCGTAGACGCGGGCGCCCTCCTCGTCGTCGAGCCACTGCGTGGCGGCATCCTGGATGCCGACCGACCACCTCGCGAGCGCCACCGAGACGACCGAGTTGACGACCAGCGGGATCGTGATGACGACGGCCAGCAGTGTGACGATGGTGTAGGCGCGGCGGCGATTGGCGACGCGCGAGGATCCGGGATCGCGCGCGTACCCGGCGAGGGTGAAGACGATGCTCCCGGCGATGACGAGTGCGACGACGTTGGAGAGGAAGAGCCACAGCGCACCGACGGCGTCCGTCCAGAGACCCTGGCCCGCACAGACGCCGACCACGCCGAGCGGCGGGACGAGAGAGATCGCGATCGCCACTCCCGGGAGGATGGCGCTCAGGTCCTTGCGGCACATGGCGAAGCCGCCCGCGAAGCCGGTGGCGAGCGCCGCCACCAGATCCATGAAGCTCGGTGAGGTGCGGCCCACGACCTGGGAGTTGGTCTCCAGGCTCTCCGGCGTGGAGACGAAGACCGAGAACGCGAGTCCCAGCACGATCACGATGGCGACCCCGAGGAGCACCCACAGGATCGACCGCACCACGAGGCTGAGGTGGCCTCGGACGATGCCGAGGCCGATGCCGAGGATCGGCGTGCCCAGCGGCGCGATGATCATGGCGCCGATCACCGTCGCCGTGGAGTCGGTCAGCACGCCCGCGATCGCGATGATCCCGGCGAGCGTCAGCATGATGAGGAATCCGCTGCGCTTGCCCGCGCGGTCCCCGGACCCCAGGTCGAGCGCCTCGGTGACCTCCGCCGCCGTCTGCCGCTGCGTGGCGGGGATGAGCGCCTGCATCATCTCTGAGAGCGTCGCCATGCGCACATCATGGCGCAAGAATGGCGGGGTGACCCCCAACGATGCCGCCGACCTCCTTCCGGACGAACTCCTCGAGCGCTTCCGCGCCCGGGCGGCGGTGCATGACCGCGAGAACACCTTCCCCGACGACGATCTGGCGGATCTGAAGGATGCCGGCTACCTCGCGATCCTCGTGCCCGAAGAGCTCGGCGGTGCGGGGCTGGGCCTCGCCGAGGCATCCGTGCTCCAGCAGCGCCTCGCGAGCGCGGCGCCGGCGACGGCACTCGCGATCAACATGCATCTGGTGTGGACCGGGGTCGCGAAGGTGCTCGCGGATCGTGGCATCGACGCGCTGCGGTTCGTGCAGGAGGGTGCGGCGGCCGGCGAGGTGTTCGCCTTCGGGATCAGCGAGGCCGGCAACGACCTCGTGCTGTTCGGCAGCGGGACGGATGCCGCTCCCCTGCCCGATGGCGGGTACTCGTTCACCGGCACCAAGATCTTCACCTCGCTCGCCCCGGTGTGGACGCAGCTGGGGCTGCACGGCCTCGACACCTCGTCGGAGGACGCGCCGCGCATGGTCTACGCGTTCGTGCCGCGCTCGGAGGTCGAGGTCGGCCGCGTCGTGGTGCGCGACGACTGGGACACGCTCGGCATGCGCGGCACGCAGTCCCGGACGACCGAGCTGCGGGATGCCGTGGCACCGGCCGACCGGGTGGTCCGCCGGCTCGCCCCGGGACCCAACGCCGACCCGCTGGTCTTCGGCATCTTCAGTGTCTTCGAACTGCTGCTCGCATCCGTGTACACCGGCGTCGCACGGCGGGCGCTCGACCTCGCGGTGGCGGCCGCCGGCAAGCGCACCTCCAAACGCACCGGCAAGGCGTACAGCCAGGATCCCGACATCCGCCGGCGCATCGCCGGCATGGCGCTCGCGTACGACGCGCTGCCGTCGCAGATCGAGGCGCTCGCGCGCGACGTCGACGAGCTCACCGACCACGGGGCACGCTGGTTCTCGCTGCTCGCGGGCGTCAAGCATCGTGCGGTCACGGCCGCGAAGTCGATCGTCGACGACGCGATGCTGGTCGGTGGCGGCTCGTCGTACTTCTCCGCCAACGAGCTGAGCCGGCTCTACCGCGATGTCCTCGCGGGCCTGTTTCACCCGTCCGACCCCGAATCCGCGCATGCGACGGTCGCGACCGCGTGGCTGGGGCCGCTCGAGGACTGAGCCGACCCCCCTCAGTCGGGCAGCGCCCGCGTCAGCAGCTGCATGAGGCGGACGTGCACGCGGAAGCTCCGCAGCATCTCGCGGGTGGAGTGGAAGTTCAGGACGATGCGGATGCCGCGCTCGGGGACCGTGAAGGCGTGAGCGCCCGTCACCCCGAGGTGGCCCACCGGCCGCGGCAGCCCGCGCAGGAATGGGGAGAATCCCTCGTAGTGCAGGCGCATCAGTCCTGCGCCGTAGCGGATGCCGGGGCGGAAGCTGCTCCGGATGTCGGCCATCGCGCGGCGCGACCGCTCGCCCACGAGAACGCCCGCGTCCCACGACGTCCAGAACCGTGCGAGGTCATCGAGCGTCGTGACGACCCCACCGCCGCCCCAGTCGCAGCTGAGGCTGCGAGCCCGGCTCAGCTCGTCGCGGCCGAGCCGGAGAGGGGCGATGTCGAGCTGGGCGGCCGGGTCCGCGGCTTCGGACGGTGCGCCACCGGGCAGCGTGTGGAACAGCAGGCACGAGTCGGCCATCCTGGCCGGCGCGAAGATCCGCTCATGCAGCTGCGCGCCGAGCGTCGCACCGCCGACGTGCTCGATCACACGACCGAGCAGGACGTAGCCGGTGTCGGAGTACGAGAAGCGGCGTCCCGGCTCGGCGACGGGTCTCTGGTGGTCGCGACTGAACGACAGGAGATCGGCAGGCGTCCACAGCCGGTCGGGCTCGCGGACCAGAAGCTGCCCGAAACGGAGGCCGCCGGTCACCCTCCCCGCGAAGTAGTCCGCGACTCCGCTGGTGTGGGTCAGCAGGTGCCGTGTGGTCACCGTGGCGGCGTGGTCGCGGCCGTCGCGCACGAAGAGGCCCCGCCGGTCGTCCGCAGGCAGGACCTCGGTGATCGGCGCGTCGAGGTCGAGAGCACCCTCCTCGGCGAGCTGGAAGACGCGTGTCGCCGTCATGGACTTGCCGACGCTCGCCGCATGGAAGCGACGGGCCCGCCCGCCCGAGGCGAACTCGAAGCCCCGCCCCTGCACCAGCACCTGCGCCTCCGGCAGACCGCGCCGGGCACGCGCTCTGTCAGCCCCGGCGACGACGCGCGCCATCGCCGCAGCGAGGCGGTCGGGCTCGGAGACGGCGTGCGTGGGAAGATCGGTCTCGACATCGCTCACGGATATACCTCCTAGATATATCTGTTAGATATACCGCAGCAAGGAGCGTCGATGCAACAGGTCATCCTCGGACTGCTGATCCTCCATGGCCCGCTCTCGCTCTACGCGGTGCAGCGGCAGTTCCAGCAGGGCGTGTCGCTCTTCTACAGCGCGAGCTTCGGCAGCATCCAGCGCGCCTTGAAGCAGCTCGCCGAGCAGGGACTCGCAACGGTCTCGGATGCCGCCGCCGACGCCCGCGGCAGCAAGCCGTACACGGTGACCGATGCCGGGCGCCGCGCCTGGCGGGAGTGGATGCTCTCCCCGGTCACCGGTGGAGACGTCGAGACCACGGCGCTCGCGCGCACGTTCTTCGTCGGCCTCCTCGACGAGCGGAGCGAGCGCCGGCAGGTGGTCGGCGCGATCCGCGCGCGCGTGGCGTCCGACCTCGCCGAGCTCGAAGCCGTCGCACGCGGCGTCGACGCGGCGGAGATCCCCGCGGAGTTCGCCGACGTGTTCGCCTTCCAGCGCGCGACGCTGGATTACGGCATCCGGTCGAATCTCCTCGCCCTTACCTGGTGCGACGAGCTCGCCGCAAGCCTCGATGCGTAAGGCGCCCGCGAGCTGAGCGCGTGCGAGGATGACCCCATGGCGCGGACCCCGACCCATCTGCTGAGCCCGGCCGACCAGGAGCGCCGACGGGGTCTGCGCACCATGAAGGGCGTCGCCCTCGGCGCGCTGGTGTTCATGGCGGTGCTGTTCGCGTTCTCGTTCGCCTTCCAGCAGGACATCCCCGCGCTCGCGTACGTCCGCGCAGCCGCCGAGGGCGGCATGGTCGGTGCGCTGGCCGACTGGTTCGCGGTGACCGCACTGTTCCGGCATCCGCTCGGCATCCCCATCCCGCACACCGCGATCATCCCCAGCCGCAAAGACGAGATCGGCCGCACGCTCGGCGAGTTCGTCGAGACCGAGTTCCTCCGCGCCGAGGTGGTGCGCACCAAGCTCGATCAGACCGCGATCGCCGCCCGGCTCGGCGAGTGGCTGAGCTCGCCGGCGCACGCGGAACGGGTCGCGGCCGAGGGGTCCGTCATGGCGAGCAGCGTCCTGCGGGCGCTGAGCGACGACGACGTGCGCGACGTCATCGAGGAACTCGCCCGCGAGCACCTCATCACGCCGGAGTGGGGGCCGCCGCTCGGCGAGTGGCTCGGCCGCATCGTCGAGGCCGGCGCTCACCGCGGCGCCGTCGATCTCGCCGCCGACAGCATCGCGGCGTGGCTCGCCGCCAACCAGGCATCCTTCTCCGGCGTCATCTCGCGGCGCCTGCCGGGATGGGTACCCTCGATCGCGCACCGGTTCGTCGACGACACCGTCTACAACGAAGCCGTCAAGTTCGTGGCCGCCGTGCGCGCTGACCCGAGCCATCCCGCGCGCGTCGCGATCGACGCCTACCTCGACCGCCTCGCGGCGAACCTGCAGCACGACCCGGCGACGATCGGGCGCTTCGAGGACGCGAAGCTCGCGGTCTTCGACAGCCCTCGCGTGCGCGACCTGGCCGGCGAGGTGTGGACCACCGCGAAGGCCGGGCTGCTGCGCTCCCTCGCCGACCCCGAGAGCGGGCTCCGACGGCGCAGCGTCGAGGCGCTGGTCGAGATCGGCGGGCGGCTGATGACGGATGCCTCCCTCCAGCGCCGCGTGGACTCCTGGGTCACCGATGCCGCCGTCTTCCTCGTCGACCGCTATCGCCATGACATCGCGTCGATCATCACCGACACCGTGGAACGATGGGACCCCGCCGAGACGACGGAGAAGATCGAGCTCATGGTCGGACGCGACCTGCAGTACATCCGTCTCAACGGCACGATCGTGGGGGCGCTGGCGGGCCTCGCGATCTTCTCCATCGCGCACGCGGTGCTGGGCTGATCGCGCACGCGGTGCTGGGCTGATCGCGCACGCTCTGCGGGGCTGACCGGCGTGCGCGGTCGCGTGTAAACACTGCGTGAAGACCCAGGAGCGCGGCGACGCCGCGCGTTAGCCTGATGCCGTGTCGGTGGACGAGCCCCTCGAGTACCTGTTCAGCTACGGGACCCTGCAGCACCCCGACGTCCAGCTCGACACGTTCGGGCGCCTGGTCGAGAGCGAGGACGACGCGCTCCCCGGCTACACCGTGGACTACGCCGAGATCGAGGACACCCGGGTGGTGGACCTCTCGGGCCTGTCGGTGCACCCCATCGTCCGCGAAACCGGCAACCCGCTCGACAAGGTCGTGGGCAAGGCTCTCGTCGTCACCGCGGACGAGCTCGACGCGTCCGACGAGTACGAGGTGGCACTGTACCGCCGCATCGCGGTCGTGCTCGCGAGCGGTCGTTCCGCGTGGGTCTACGTCGCGGCCTGACCGGGCCGGTAGCGTCGAGGCGTGACGCTCGCCCATGACCCACTCTGGCCCCGCGCCGGCGCGTGGCCTGCCATCGACGACGGCGGCTGGGATGCCGCGATCCTCGGTGTCCCCGCGTTCCGCACCTCGCTCTCCCCGACCGGCGCGCACGCCACGCCCGGCGCGATCCGAGAGGCTCTGCACCGGTACAGTCCGACGCTCCTCGGTCCGCCCCCGCTGGACCTCGGCGAGGTGCTGCGCATCGCCGACGCCGGCGACGTCGACGAGCCCGACGGGCCCGCGGGCGAGGTATCCGTCCGCTCCGCGGTGGCGGCGCTGCGGGAGCGCGCCGACCTCGTCGTCGCGCTCGGCGGCGACAACTCGATCACGTACGCCGTCACGCAGGGCGCTGCGGCCGGCGGACTCATCACCATCGATGCGCACTTCGACCTGCGCGACGGCGTCTCCAACGGGTCGCCGGTGCGGCGGCTCGTGGAGGACGGCCTCGACCCCCGGCGCGTCGTCCAGCTCGGCATCGCCGACTTCGCGAACTCCGTGGCGTACGCGCAGCGCGCGGCCGACCTCGGGATCACCGTCGTGACGATGGACGATCTGCGACGCCGGGGCGCGGCCGACGTCGTCGCCGAGGCGCTGGAGATCGCGGGCGCCGAGGGCGCCGGCGTGCATCTCGACATCGACGTCGACGTGTGCGACCGCTCCGTCGCGCCCGGGTGCCCGGCATCCGTTCCCGGCGGGCTCGCCGCGTGGGAGCTGCGTGCGCTGGTGCGCGCCGTCGCCTCGGATGCGCGCGTGCACAGCGCCGACATCGCCGAGGTCGATGCGACGGCGGATGCGCCGGACGGGCGCACGGTGCGGCTGGCGGCGCTGTGCGTGCTCGAACTCCTCGCCGGAAAGGCCCTGCGAAAGGTGGCGTCATGATCCGTCTCGTGCTGGTGCGGCATGCCAAGTCGGACTGGGGGGACTCCAGCCTCGACGATCACGACCGTCCGCTGAACGACCGCGGCATGCGGGACGCGCCGCGCATGGCGGCCCGGCTCGCGGCGAGCGGGTTCAGACCCGACATCATCCTGTCGAGCACGGCACTGCGGGCGCGGACGACGGCCGAGGCCTTCGCCGCCGAGCTGGGTGCGGCGGTCTCACTCGACCCCGAGCTGTACGGCGCCCCGGCGTCGAAGATCCTCGAGTCGGCCGCGGCGACGCGTGCTCCGGCGGTCATGGTCGTCGCGCACGACCCCGGAATGAGCGCACTGACCGCGCGCCTCTCGGACGACGACATCGCCCACATGCCGACGTGCGCTGTCGCGACCTTCATCTGGGCCCAGGACGACTGGGATGTCGCGGCCGCCGTCGATCCCGACAACTGGACGTTCGACGCCCCCCGCTGACCAGGGTCCGCCGCGCCTGCTCCACACGAGGGACGGCGCGGAGTTCGCCGAGCGCTGACGACTCGACGGCCGTCCGCCCGCCTGTCACGATTTGTCGCTGCGCCCCCCAGATCGTGACAGGCGAGCGGTCGTCTCACAGCTGCACGCCACCCGTCCACACGGCGTGCACGAGCGGCACACCGGGACGGTAGGCGAGGTGCACGCGCGTCGGCGCGTCGAGCATCACGAGGTCGGCGCGCATGCCGGGGGCGAGCGCGCCGACGTCGTCACGGCGCAGGGCCCGAGCGCCGCCCGCGGTCGCGGCCCAGACCGCCTCGGACGGCGTCATGCCCATCTCGCGGACGGCGAGGGCCACCATGAACGGCATCGAGCTCGTGAAGCTCGAGCCGGGGTTGCAGTCGCTGGCGAGCGCCACCGTCACTCCGGCGTCGATCAGCCGTCGCGCGTCCGGGTAGGGCTGTCGCGTCGAGAACTCCACGCCGGGCAGGAGCGTGGCTACCGTGTCCGAGCCGGCCAGCGCGGTCACATCGTCGTCGTCGAGATACGTGCAGTGGTCGACGGATGCCGCGCCCATCGAGACCGCCAGGCGCACGCCCTCGCCGGGTCCGAGCTGGTTGCCGTGCACGCGCGGCTCGAGGCCGTGCGCGACGCCGGCCGCGAGGATCCGCCGCGACTCCTCCGGGGTGAAGGCGCCGCGCTCGCAGAACACGTCCACCCACCGGGTGTGCGGCGCGCAGGCGCGGAGCATCTCGTCGCACACGAGGTCGACGTAGGCGTCGCGGCGGTCGGCGTACTCGACGGGCACGACGTGGGCGCCGAGGAAGGTGACCTCCGGGGTGACCTCTGCGGCCAGGCGCGCCAGCCGCTCCTCGTCGGCGACAGTGAGCCCGTAGCCCGTCTTGATCTCGAAGGTCGTCGTGCCCTGGCCATGGAGTTCGGTCACGAACCCGGCGAGGCGGGCGCGCAGCTCATCGTCCGTCGCCGCCCGCGTCGCCGCCACCGTGCGCCGTATGCCCCCTGCGGCATACGGCGTGCCGGTCATGCGCGCCTCGAACTCGTCGGCCCGATCCCCGCCGAAGACCAGGTGCGTGTGGCTGTCGACGAAGCCCGGGATGACCGCTCGGCCGCCGGCATCCACGACCGACGCCCCGGTCTCCGAGCGAGCGAAGCGCGACGCGACGTCGTGGGCCTCGGTCCCGGCGCCCACCCATGCGATCCGGTCCCCCTCGATCACCACTGCCGCGTCGTGCAGCGTGCCGCACGGGTCATCGTCGCGCTCGACGTTCGTCGTCAGCTCCGCGATGTTCGTGATCAGCGTCGTACCCACGGCATCCGTCCGTCCATGTCCGAGGCTACGCATCGAGCATCGGCACCTGGAGCCCGCGCTCGCGCGCGACCTCCCTTGCCCGCTCGTAGCCGGCGTCCACGTGGCGCATGACGCCGGTGCCCGGGTCGTTCGTGAGCACGCGGGCGAGCTTCTCGGCGGCGAGCGCGGTTCCGTCGGCGACCGTGACCTGCCCGGCATGGATGCTGCGGCCGATGCCGACGCCGCCGCCGTGGTGGATAGACACCCAGGCCGCGCCGGAAGCGGTGTTGAGGAGCGCGTTGAGCAGCGGCCAGTCGGCGATCGCGTCGGACCCGTCGGCCATGGCCTCGGTCTCGCGGTACGGACTCGCCACGGAGCCGGCGTCGAGGTGGTCGCGGCCGATGACGATCGGGGCCGACAGCTCACCTGAGGCCACCATCTCGTTGAACTTGAGGCCGGCGAGGTGGCGCTCCTGGTAGCCGAGCCAGCAGATGCGCGCCGGCAGCCCTTCGAAGTGCACGGCGTCGCTCGCCTTGTCGAGCCAGCGCACGAGCCCGGCGTTGTCGGGGAAGAGTGCCTTGACCGCCTCATCGGTCTTGCGGATGTCCTCGGGATCTCCCGAGAGGGCGACCCAGCGGAACGGTCCGCGCCCCTCGGCGAACTGCGGGCGGATGTACGCCGGCACGAAGCCCGGGAAGTCGAAGGCGCGCTCGAAGCCGCCGAGCTGCGCCTCGGCGCGGATCGAGTTGCCGTAGTCGAAGACCTCGGCGCCGGCATCCTGGAATCCGACCATCGCGGCGACGTGCTTCGCCATGCTGCCGCGGGCGCGGGCGGTGAATGCCTCGGGATCGCGGGCCGCCTCCGCCTTCCAGTCCTCGAACGCGACGCCGACCGGCAGGTACGCGAGCGGATCGTGTGCGCTGGTCTGATCGGTGACGATGTCGACGGTGACCTCGCCCGCGCGCTGGCGGAGCAGGATGTCGCCGAAGACCTCTGCGGCGTTGCCGACGACGCCGACCGAGAGCGCCTCGCCCGCCGCCTTCGCGGCGACGACCCGTGCAAGCGCGGCGTCGAGGTCGGTCGTGTACTCGTCGAGGTAGCCGTGCTCGACACGGCGGGCGAGCCGCGACTCGTCGACGTCGACGATGAGCACCGCTCCCCCGTTGAGCGTCACGGCGAGCGGCTGCGCGCCGCCCATCCCTCCCGCGCCGCCCGTCAGTGTCAGCGTGCCGGCGAGATCGTCGCGGCCGAGCGACCGCGCGACCGCGGCGAACGTCTCGTACGTGCCCTGCAGGATGCCCTGCGTGCCGATGTAGATCCACGAGCCGGCCGTCATCTGGCCGTACATCGTGAGGCCGAGCGCTTCGAGCCGCCGGAACTCGGGCCACGTCGCCCAGTCGCCCACGAGGTTCGAGTTGGCGATGAGCACGCGCGGCGCCCACTCGTGCGTGCGGAAGACGCCTACGGGCTTGCCGGACTGCACCAGCAGCGTCTCATCCGGCTCGAGCTCATCGAGCGTGCGCACGATCGCGTCGAACGCCGCCCAGCTGCGCGCCGCGCGGCCGGTCCCGCCGTAGACGACGAGATCTTCGGGGTGCTCGGCGACCTCCGGGTCGAGGTTGTTCATGAGCATGCGCTTGGCGGCCTCGGCGCCCCAGCTCTTGGCGGTGCGTTCCGGGCCGCGCGGTGCGCGCACTGCGGGGGCCTTCACGCCGGTCGTCGAACCTGTCGAATCGGACATATCACTCCTTCGTGGTGGTCTGGTAGGCGGTCCGTGCGACGGCTCCCGACGCGACGAGCGTGGTCGCCGCCTCGATCTCGGGCGACAGGAACCGGTCGGGCCCGGGACCCCCGGCGACGGTGCGCACCAGGTCGCGGACGGCGCCGGTCGCGGCGGCGGGTCGCAGGGGTGCGCGCAGGTCGAGGGCGCGGGATGCCGTCAGCACCTCGATCGCGAGGACGCGCGAGAGCCCATCGATCGCCCGGCGCAGCTTGCGGGCGGCGGCCCACCCCATCGACACGTGGTCCTCCTGCATCGCAGACGAGGGGATGGAATCGACGGATGCCGGTACCGCGAGTCGCTTCAGCTCCGAGACGATCCCCGCCGCCGCGTACTGGGCGATCATGAACCCCGAGTCGACGCCCACCTCGTGCGCGAGGAACGGCGGGAGCCCATTGCTGCGGGCCGGGTCGAGGGCGCGGTCGGTGCGGCGCTCCGAGATCGAGGCGACGTCGGCGACGGCGATCGCGAGGAAGTCGAGCACGTACGCCACGGGAGCCCCGTGGAAGTTGCCGTTGGATTCGACGCGCCCGTCGTCGGTGATGACGGGGTTGTCGACCGCGGCGGCGAGCTCTCGCGTGGCGATCATCAGCGCGTGGTCGGCGGTGTCGCGCGCGGCGCCGTGCACCTGCGGCGAGCACCGCAGCGAATACGCATCCTGCACACGCGTGCAGACGGCCGGGTCGCGGTGCGACGCCACGATCGGCGAGCCGGCGAGGACGGCACGCAGGTTCGCTGCCGACACCGCTTGGCCCACCTGTGGGCGCAGTGCCTGCAGGTCGGCGGCGAACACAGCGTCCGTGCCCAGCTGCGCTTCGACCGACATGGCCGCAGTGACGTCGGCGGTGTCGAGCAGCACCGAGATGTCGTGCAGCGCGAGCAGCAGCATCCCGAGCATGCCGTCGGTGCCGTTGATGAGCGCGAGCCCCTCCTTCTCACGGAGCACCAGTGGTGTGAGGGATGCCGAGGCGAGGGCGTCTGCGGCGTCGACCTCGTCGCCGTCGGCGTTGCGGACGCGCCCCTCGCCCGTCGCGGCGAGTGCGACGTGCGACAGCGGGGCGAGGTCCCCCGAGCAGCCGAGCGAGCCGTACTCGCGGACGATCGGGGTGATGCCGGCGTTGAGCATGCCCGCGTAGGTCTCGACGACGACCGGGCGCACGCCGGTGTGGCCGGTGGCGAGGGTCTGCAGCCGCAGCAGCATGAGGGCGCGCACGACCTCGCGCTCGACCTCGGGTCCGGTGCCGGCGGCGTGCGAACGGATCAGGCTCGCCTGCAGCTGCACGCGGCGCTCGGCGGCGATGAAAGTGGTGGCGAGCGCGCCGAAGCCTGTCGAGATGCCGTAGTGCGGCTCGGGGTCGTCGGCGAGTCCTTCCACGAGGGCGCGGGCGGCGGCGACGCGGTCGAGTGCTTCGGGCGACAGGGCGACGTGCGCGCCGTGCCGGGCGACGGCGACGACGTCCGCGGGGTTGAGGGGCGCCGCGCCGACGGTGACCGCACCGCGGGTGAAGGCAGCGGTGTCGCTCGCGGGAGGGGGCGTGACGGTGGTCATGCTCCGATTCCACACCGCGGGACTGCCGCGCGACAGCAGACCGTGCCATCCTGTGTCTGTCATGCCAGACAGCCAAGATTCCTCGCCCGACCGGCAGCCGGCTGCCCCCGCACGCCCGCAGGTGCCCGCCGCCGACCAGACGCTGCGGATCCTGACGTTCCTCGCACGTCAGCGCGGACCGGCGCCGGCGAGCGTGATCGCGACGGCGCTCGGCATCCCGCGCTCGAGCGTGTATCACCTGCTCGCCACTCTGCAGGAGCACCATTTCGTGGTGCACCTCCCGGAGGAGCGGCGCTGGGGCCTGGGCCTTGCCGCCTTCGAGCTCGCCGGCGGCTACTCGCGCCAGGAGCCGCTCGCCCGTCTCGGACGCCCGGTGCTGGCCGATCTCGTCGATCGCGCCGGCGAGAGCGCCCACCTCGCCGTGATGCACGGCCGCGACGTGCTGTACATCGTCGAGGAGCGCGCACCGCGCAGGCCCGCGCTTGTGACGGACGTCGGCGTCCGCCTGCCCGCGCACCTCACCGCGACGGGCCGGGCGATGCTCGCGGCGCTTCCTCGCGAGCAGGTGCGGGCACTCTTCCCGGATGCCGCGGCCTTCGCCGATCGCACCGGCCGCGGCCCCCGTCGGCCGAGCGAGCTGCGCGAACTGCTGCGCGACGTGCGGGTGCAGGGCTGGGCCTTCGAGGACGGCGAGGTGACACTCGGGCTCGGGTCGGTCGGCGTCGCCGTACTCGACCACGTCGGCTGGCCGATCGCGGCCATCGCGGTCACCTATCCCGCCGAGGGCGAGCGCGACCCGGCGGCGTTCGCCGCTCTCGTCGCCCCCATGGCGACGGAACTCGGCCGGCGGATCCGCGGCGCACGTCCCGCGAGACCAAAACTCTGAAAGGCTCTTGCAGATCTCTCCACCGAAGCGCATAATCTGAAACGACCTTTCAGATTGGACGATGATGGCCGACCCCGAGATCAGACGCACGATCACCGACCCGGCGGCCCTCGACGCCCTCGCCCACCCGGTGCGCCTCGACCTGCTGAGCTTCCTGATGTCGCACGGTGCGGCGACCGCCTCGGAGTGCGCGCGAGCGGTCGACGACAACCCTTCGAACTGCAGCTATCACCTCCGCGTGCTGGCCAAGCACGGTCTGGTCGAGCCGGTCGAGTCCGACGACGGCCGCGAGCGCCCGTGGCGTGCGACCATCACCGGCCTGAGCCTCGATCTCGACTCCGACGACCCGTCGGTCGTCGCCAGCGCGACGGCGATGCTCGAGGCCTCCATCCAGCTCGACTACCAGCTGGCCCGCGAGCATGTGCGGCGCCGTGACCGCATCGAGGGTCCGTGGCGAGATGTCGACGCCCACGCCCAGTACGGTCTGCAGGTCAGCCCGGACGAGCTGCGGTCCATCGTCGAGCGCATCGACGCCATCGTCCGTCCCTACATCGCGGCGACGCGGCAGGACGCTCCCGAAGACGCCGCTATCGCGAATCTCTCGCTGCTGGCGTTCCCGCGCCCGACCTTCGGCGAGGCCGCGAAATGACCTCCCGCACCGCCTTCGCGATTCCCGCGTTCCGCCGGCTCTGGGCAGCCGGGCTCATCTCCGACACCGGCGACTGGCTGCTGTTCATCGCGCTTCCGCTCGTCGTGTTCCAGCTCACCGGCTCGGCGCTCGGCACGTCCATCGCGTTCCTGCTGGAGCTCGTGCCCGCGGTCGTGCTGGCGCCGCTCGCCGCCCGGCTCATCGGCCGGTTCGACCGCCGTTGGATCATGGTCGCGGTCAACATCGGCCAGGCCCTCGCGCTCCTCCCCCTCCTCTGGGTGAACGAGGTCGCCGACCTTCCGCTGGCGTACGCCGTCATCTTCGTGCACGCTTCGCTCAGCACGCTGTTCGAGCCGGCGAAGAACACGCTGCTGCCCGATCTCGTCGACACCGAGCGGCTGGTCTCGGCCAATGCGCTGATCGGCCTGAACCAGAACCTCGGCAGGCTCATCGGCGGCCCGCTCGGCGGCATCCTTCTCGCGGTCGGGGACCTGGGCCTGATCGTCGCCGCCGATGCCATCACGTACATCGTCTCGGCGGTGCTCATCGCGACGCTCCCCGCGGTGAAGACAGCCGTGCATGACGCCGGCAGCGCCGACGCGCCCGTCGATGCCGCCCGCCCCGACACCGCCGGCGCGCGACCGGTCGGTCTGGTCGAGGCGCTGCGCATCCCGCGGCTGCGCGGCGCGTTCGCGGTGATCCTCGTCTCGAGCGTCGCCCAGGGCATGTTCCTCGTGCTCTTCGTGCTGTTCGCGCTCGGCCCGTTGCGGGGGTCGGATGCCGACGTGGGCCTGCTGCGCGGCATCCAGGCGGTCGGCGCGGTCCTCGCGGGCGTCGTCCTCGGGTTCATCGCCCGCGGATCGTCGCCGCGGGCGCTCACCGCGGCCAGCCTGTTCGCGTTCGGCGTCCTCTCCCTCGTCACCTGGAATCTTCCGACGGTCACCACCGAGATCTGGCCCTACGTCCTGCTGTTCGCGGCTGTCGGGGCGCCGGGGGTGATCATGATCGCCGGCCTGATGAGTGTGCTGCAGGAGCAGTCGGAGCCCCGTCAGCGAGGCGCCGTGTTCGCCGCGGTCGGGCTGGTCGGCGCCGTCGGGCAGGCGCTCGGCATCCTGCTGGGAGCTCTCTCCGACGGCGCGATCGGGCTGCTTCCGCTGCTGGAGGCACAGGGATGCCTGTACCTGCTGAGCGGCGTGATCGCGCTGCTGTGGCTCCCCCGCGCGGCGGATCGCCCGACGCCGAAGGCGGAAGGCGCCACGGATGCCGTGAGCCGCACGCCGTAGGCAGCGGCGATCGTCTGCCGCGAGATCCTGCGGGGGTGACGGCCTGGCGCGCGCTCAGTCGACCTTGGCGACCGTCCCGTCCGTGAGGCGCACGAGTTCGTCATACGTCATCGGGAAGACGGTGTGCGGGGTGCCTCCGGCCGCCCAGATCTCGGGGTGGCGGGCAAGGTCTTCGTCGACGATGGTGCGCAGCGGCGACGGATGCCCCGTGGGAGCGACACCGCCGATCGCCTGACCGGTGGCCTCGCGTACCTGCTCGGGGGTCGCACGCTGGATCTTTCCGAGGCCGAGCCGCCCGGCGAGCGCGGCCGTGTCGACGCGGTGGGCGCCGCTGGTCATGACGAGGAGGGGTGCGCCGTCGCAGAAGAACACCAGGCTGTTGGCGATCGCGCCCACCTCGACTCCGAGCGCCGCGGCCGCCAGGGCTGCGGTGGATGCGGCATCCGGGAGCACCACGATGTCGCCGGTGATGCCGACGGCACGGATCGCATCGTGGACGAGACGGCTGCGGACAGGAAGCGAGGCGGGCGTCGTCATCGGCTCAGCCTAACGACGCGGCCCGTGGGCGAGGATCTCGCCGTGCGGCATGAGCAGCCAGCCGTCTTCGGTCGCGGCCCACTCCCGCCAGCCGTCCGAGATGCGCTGCAGCTGCGCGTCGTCGGCGCCCGTCGCGCGCGCCGAGTCGGCGAACGCCGACTGCAGCACCCGGTCGGCCCACATCCCGCCCCACCAGGCGCGGTCGGAGTCGTCCTCGAACAGCCACAGCGACGCCGTGGCACGGATGTCGGTGAGCCCCGCGTCGCGCGCCCACGCCTTCAGGCGACGACCGGCGGCGGGCTCACCCGCGACGCTCCGGTGGGTCGTGAGGTAGAGCGCGAGCCATTCCTCGAGCGCCGGGATGAGCGGGTACCAGATCACGCCCTCGTAGTCGACGTCGCGCGCGGCGACGAGTCCGTCGGATCCGGCGACGCGGCCGAGCTCGCGCAGCATGTCGATGGGCCGGTCGACATGCTGCAGCACCTGATGGGCGTGCACGACGTCGAACTCGCCGTCCGCATACGGCAGTCCGTAGGCGTCGCCGACCTCGAACGACAGGCCGGGAGCCGCGTGATCGGCGGCCGCCTGCGCGACCACATCGGCCGAGGCGTCCGTCCCGACGACGCGTCCGGGCGCCACCCGCGTCGCGAGGTCCGCCGTGATCGAGCCCGGTCCGCTCCCCACGTCGAGCACCGAGACGCCGGGCCGCAGGTGCGGCAGCAGGTAGGCGGCGGAGTTCTCTGCGGTGCGCCAGCGGTGCGACCGCAGGACGCTCTCATGATGACCGTGGGTGTAGGCGTCGGGCATCCATCGATGCTATCGACGGCGCGCACTCTGCTGACACCTGCGCAGCGTGCTGCGAGCCGACCGCGCATTCTGCCCACTCGCCGACGGCAGGCTTGAACAATCCGACGAACCGGTGTCCAATGGGGGTGGATGGCGCAACGCCGCGTCGTCCGCAGCGCACTGCCCACGAGGCCCGCCGAAGGAAGTATCGCGATGACGCACACCGTGCCCACTCTGCCCCTGCCCGATTTCGCACACGAGCGGGTGGAGGTGATCACCGGACGACGCAGCGGCCTGTTCATCACCGTCGCCCTGCACTCGTCTGTGCTCGGCTCGGCTCTCGGCGGCGCACGCCTCTGGACGTATCCGCACTGGAGCGACGCGCTCGGCGACGCGTTGCGGCTGTCGGCCGCCATGACGCTCAAGAACGCCGCGGCCGGTCTCGACGCGGGTGGCGGCAAGTCCGTCATCGCCCTTCCGCCCGGCACGACGCTCGACGCCGACCGGCGTCGGGCCGCCTTCCTCGACCTCGGCGACGCGGTCGAATCGCTGCACGGTCTGTACCGCACCGCCGAGGACGTCGGCTCGACGACCGACGACATGCTCGTCGTCAGCGAGCGTACGGAGCACGTCGTCGGGCTGCCCGACGCCGTCGGCGGCTCGGGCGAGCCCGCCGGGCCTACGAGCCTCGGGGTCTACGAATCCCTCCGCGCGACGCTCGAGCGCGTCGCCGGCACCGCCGACGTCGAGGGTCACCGCATCACGATCTCGGGCCTCGGTCAGGTGGGCAGCCGTCTCGCCGTGCGGCTGTCGGCCGAGGGTGCGCGTCTCACTGTGACCGACGTCAATCCGGCCAAGCGCGATCTGGCGGCCGAGCTCGGCGCCGACTGGGTCAGCCCGGGCGAGGAGCACCTCGTGCCCGCCGATGTGTTCGTACCGGCCGGCATCGGCGGCCTGCTCACGGATGAGGTCATCGACGCGCTCGACGCGAAGGCCGTGTGCGGACCCGCGAACAACCCGCTCGCCGATCACAGCGGTGCAGGGCGACTGGCCGGGCGCGGCATCCTGTACGCGCCCGACTTCGTGGTGAATGCGGGCGGTGTGATCTATCTCGACCTCGAGGCGAAGCAGCTCGGCTCCCGCACCGAGATCATGGAGCGGGTCGGCCAGATCGGCGACACCGTGCGGCGGATCTTCGACGAGGCCGAGTCGCGTGGGGTCACCCCGCTCGAGGCGGCAGAGGGTCTCGCCGCCGAGCGGCTCGCCGCAGGCGGCCGTCAGCCCGCTCTCGCCCACTGAGGCAGGCGGCACCCGGCCGTCGCGGCGATGGCGGTCGGGTGCACCGGCTTGACACTGCGTTCCACGCATCGCGGAATCGCGTACCAGGATCTGCGATCGGGGTGACATGATGGTCGCACGGCGCGGCCATGGCCCGCCCACGGCGACTTCACGCCGCCCGATCAAAGGAGATCCGGTGTTCACCAGCCCCCGCCCCGATGTCGAGATCCCCGAGCTCAGCATCTACGACTACCTCTTCGCGAGCCTGACGGACGAGGATCTGGGCCGCGTCGCGCTCATCGATCCGTCCACGGGCGCCGAGACCACGTATGGCGCACTTCGTGGGCAGATCGATCTGTTCGCAGGGGCCCTTGCGGCCCGAGGCGTCGAGGTCCACACGGTCGTCGGCCTGTTGTGCCCGAACGTCCCGGCGTTCGCGACGGTATTCCACGGCATCCTGCGTGCGGGTGCGACCGTGACGACCGTGAACTCGCTCTATACGGCGGGCGAGATCGAGAAGCAGCTGAGGGATGCCGGGGCGACGTGGCTCATCACCGTCAGCCCGCTGCTCCCCCAGGCCGCGACCGCCGCCGAGGCGGTCGGCATCCCGCACGAGCGCGTCATCGTGCTCGACGGCGCCGCGGGGCACCCGAACCTGCGTCAGTTGCTCTCCGAGGGGGCGCAGGCTCCCGAGGTGTCGTTCGACCCCGCAACGCATGTCGCCGTGCTGCCCTACTCGTCGGGCACGACCGGCATCCCGAAGGGCGTGATGCTCTCGCATCGCAACCTCGTCGCGAACGTCGCGCAGTGCCGCGTGGCGCTCGATCTCAGTGAGAGCGACCGCGTGCTGGCGGTGCTGCCCTTCTTCCACATCTACGGCATGACGGTGCTCCTCAATCTCGCGCTGCGTCAGCGGGCGAGCCTCGTGACGATGCCGAAGTTCGACCTCGCCGAGTTCCTCACGAACATCCAGAAGTTCCAGTGCACCTACCTCTACATCGCGCCGCCGATCGCGGTCGCGCTGGCCAAGCACCCGATCGTCGACCAGTTCGACATCTCGAGCGTGCACACGGTCTTCTCGGGGGCTGCGCCGCTCGACGGCGAGACGGCCGAGACCGCGGGTCGTCGCATCAACGCCCGCATGATGCAGGGGTACGGCATGAGCGAGCTGAGCCCCGTCTCGCACGCGATGCCCACGGATCGCTACGACATCCCGGTGAGCTCGGTCGGCGTGATGCTGCCGAACACGCTCAACAAGCTGGTCGATCCCGAGACGGGTGAGGAGATCACCGAGGTCGGCGCCGACGGCGTGACGAAGCCGGGCGAGCTGTGGGTCAAGGGACCCAACGTGATGCTCGGCTACCTCAACCAGCCCGAGGCGACGGCCGAGACCCTCGATGCCGACGGCTACCTCCACACCGGCGACGTGGCGGTGTACCACGAGGGTGGATACTTCTCGATCGTCGATCGCGTGAAGGAGCTCATCAAGTACAAGGG
The DNA here is from genome assembly GCF_040676455.1 of Microbacterium sp. LMI12-1-1.1. Lineage (NCBI taxonomy): Bacteria > Bacillati > Actinomycetota > Actinomycetes > Micrococcales > Microbacteriaceae > Microbacterium > Microbacterium sp. LMI12-1-1.1. The sequence continues at coordinate 233,932 of NZ_JBEGIA010000001.1, forward strand.
CTACCAGATCGCCCCGGCCGAGCTCGAGGCACTGCTCCTCAGTCACCCGAAGGTGATGGATGCCGCGGTCATCGGTGTCCTGGATGAGGACAAGCAGGAGATCCCCAAGGCCTTCATCGTGCCCGCGCCCGACTCGGGGCTCACCGAGGAGGAGGTCATGGCGTTCGTCGCGGAGCAGGTGGCCCCGCACAAGAAGGTCCGTCGCGTCGAGTTCATCGAGGCGATCCCCAAGTCGAGTTCCGGCAAGATCCTCCGCAAAGATCTGCGAGCTCGGGAGGCCGCGACCGTCTGAGCCGGTTCGGGGTCGTCGAGCGGCGAGCGCGTCGAGTGCGTTCGTCGCGCCTCGCTCGTTCCCGGATCGCGGCGACTAGGTTGGCGCCATGGATGGCGTGTGGCTCGCAGCGCTCAGCGGTCTCATCGGTGGCGGGACGCTTCTCGTCGGCGCTGCGGTCGCCTGGTTCGTCGACATCCCCCAGCGCCTCGTCGCCGGCATCATGGCGCTCGGCGCGGGGGTGCTCATCTCGACGCTCGCGTTCGAACTCGTCGAGGAGGCGGCCGAAGACGGCGGGCTGGTCCCGACGACCGTCGGCTTCCTCGGCGGTGCGATCCTCTACATCGTCGCGGATCAGCTCGTCTCTCGCCCGAGGAAGCACAAGACGCCCGCGGGTGGTGCACGCACGGCCGGCACGCCCGCGGGGGCAGCCCGCGCCGACGGTGCGCCCGCGGCCGATGCACGCGCAACCCGCACGCCCGCGGCCGATGCACTCGCGGGTGATGCCATCACGCGCGGTGCGCCCCGACGTCCTGCACCTCTCAGCGAGGTGCCCGCCAACATCGCCGCGCGGCGCGCCGCGGGGGCGGCGGGCAGTGCCGGCGTCGTGATCGCGATCGGTGCCTTGATCGACGGCATCCCGGAGTCGATCGTGATGGGGTTGTCGGTCCTGCAGGGTGGAATCAGCATCCCCATCGTTGCGGCGATCGCGATCAGCAACATCCCCGAAGGCCTGGGGTCGACGGCGGCTCTGAAACGCGGCGGCCGCCACGGCCGGTTCGTCGCTCTGCTGTGGCTCGGGATCGCCCTGGTGACGGTGGTCGCTTCGGTTTCCGGGTATGTGCTGTTCCAGTCGGCGTCACCGGATGTCATCGCGCTGATCACGACGATCGCCGCCGGCGGCCTGCTGGCGATGGTCTGCAACACGATGATCCCCGAGGCGTTCGACGAGCAGCACGCGCTCACCGGGCTGTGGGCGACGATCGGGTTCCTCGGCGCCTTCCTCCTCCACGAGCTCGCCTGAGTCCTCACCCGGCTCGCCGGTTACCGCGCTCCCGGTCGCTGAGCGAGCGCCGGCGAGACGAAGCGCACACCAGTCGCCGGTCGCTGAGCGAGCGCCGGCAAGACGAAGCGCAGCACGCGCTCCGCACAAGTCGGATCAGGCGCTGGCCCAGAGGTCGTCGTCGTCTTCGGCATCCGCGACACCCGGCGTGTCGATCGACAGGCCGTGGAGCAGTTCGAGCGCAGAGCGCGCCTCGTCGATGCGTCCTTCGACGGCGAGTTCGCGGATCCGCACTGACGGCTGGTGCAGCAGCACACCGGCCAGGTGACGAAGGGCCGCCTCGACGTCGTCGCCGGCGCCGCGCGAGCGCGCCCGTGCGATCTCGTCGTCGACGATCTTCAGCACGTCTCCGCGCAGCGCGCTGATCGCCGGCCCGGCGAGGCGGTCGGCGTGGAACTCGGTCGCGGCGTCGCCGACGATCGCCCGCGCATCGGCGTGCGCGCTGAACTCCTGGAGCGGAGCGTGCAGGCGAATGGTCTCGAGGTCGAGCAGCTCGACGGCTTCGACGGCGCCCACGGCGGGGTCGACGTTGCGGGGAAGACCCAGGTCGATCACGAGCACCCGGTGTCCGGGCACGAAGGCGTCGGCGTGCACCACGGCGTCGGCGGTGCAGGTGATGACGACGTCGGCCTCGGCCGCGGCGGCGGCGAAGTCCGACACCGGGATGAGCCCGTGCTGCGTCGCGAACGCCGGCGCGCGACCCGACGGAGAGAAGACGTGGATGTCGCCCGCACCGCGAGCGCGCAGCGCGTCGACGGTGCGGGAGGCATAGCGTCCCGTGCCGACGAGCACGACGCGGGCGGCCGCCCAGTCGGCGATGCGGCTGGAGGCGAGTTCGAGGGCGAGGCGCACGAGCGAACGGTGCGCGCCGCGCAGCTGCGTGCGGTTGCGCACGCCGCGGCTGGTGTGGGTGGCCTTCTGGAAGAGGCGCTCGAGCTCGCTGCTGGTCATGCCGTCCGCGCGGGCGGCGTCGAGGGCACGGCGCACCTGGCCCGAGATCTCGTCTTCGCCGACGACCATCGACTCGAGTCCGCTGGTGACGGCGAACAGGTGGGCTGCGGCATCCGCTCCCTGGTGCACAGCGACGGACGCGCGCAGCAGGTCGACGGAGACGTCGGATGCCGCGGCCATCGCCTCGACGACCGACTCGACCGCGACGGCCTCGCCGCCGGTGAGCGGCTCGTCGATGTCGAGATAGGCCTCGAACCGGTTGCACGTCGCGAGCACGACGGCGCCGGAGACGAAGAGCTCGTCATCCACGAGAGCGCGCGTCGCCGTGGGCGCTCCCACAGAGAGACGCTCCAGGATGTCGAGGCTCGCGTTCCGATGGTTCGCGGTCAGACAGAGGAGCACGAGCCTAATCTTAACGTGTGTCTTTGCATGTCTCTCACCCTTCCGTTCTTCAGAGAAACGATCCCCCTCCGCTGATACGTGCGTATCGCGGTGAGCGGCCGGCCAGGACGCCGGTGTGGTTCATGCGCCAGGCGGGGCGCTCCCTGCCCGAGTATCGCGAGCTGCGTGTGGGCACCGACATGCTGGACGCCTGCCTGAACCCCGAGCTCGCCAGCGAGATCACGCTGCAGCCCGTGCGTCGACACGGCGTGGATGCGGGCATCTTCTTCAGCGACATCGTGATCCCGGTGCGCCTTTCGGGCGTCGACGTGCACATCGTCGCGGGGCGCGGTCCGGTTCTCGAGAACCCGGTGAGGACGGCGGCGGATGTCGCGGCCCTGCCTCCACTGGACCCCGAAGCGCTCGCGCCCATCCGTGAAGCGGTCGCCCTCACCGTCGCGGAACTGGGCTCGACGCCGCTCATCGGCTTCGCCGGCGCCCCCTACACGCTGGCGTCGTACCTCGTCGAGGGCGGGCCGTCGAAGGAGCAGCTCAGGACTCGCGCGCTCATGCACTCCGACCCCGCGACGTGGTCGGCACTGCTGACGTGGTGCGCCGAGATCACCGGTGCGTTCCTCGCCGCACAGATCGAGGCGGGCGCGTCCGCGGCGCAGCTCTTCGACTCATGGGCGGGCTCCCTCAGCCTCTCCGACTACACGCATCACGTCGCGCCCTTCTCGGCGCGCGCCCTCGAGCCGGTGCGCGACCTCGGCGTGCCCCTCGTGCACTTCGGGGTCGGCACCGGCGAGCTGCTCGCCGCGATGCGCGACGTGGGCGTGGACACGGTCGGCGTCGACTGGCGCCTCCCCCTCGACGAGGCCGTCCGGCGCCTCGGCCAGGACGTCTCGGTGCAGGGCAACATCGACCCGGCGCTCCTGCGCGCCCCCTGGCCGGTGCTCGAAGCCCACATCCTCGACGTGCTGGAACGCGGCCGTGCGGCCCGCGCCCACGTGCTGAACCTCGGCCACGGCGTTCCGCCCGACACCGACCCGACCGTGCTCACGCGCATCGTGGAGTTCGTCCACGCGCATGGCTGAGTCCACGGCGCCCGGACGCTTCTCTGTCGTCGGCGGCGGCGTCGCGGGCCTGGTCGTCGCCCGCCGGCTCGCGGCCGCAGGCGCTGCAGTGACCCTGTTCGAGGCATCCGATCGCCTCGGCGGGACGGTGGCGCGGCACGAAGTGGGCGGGATCGCGCTGGATGCCGGCGCCGAGAGCTTCGCCGTCCGCGGCGGGGTCGTCACGGCCCTCCTCGCGGAGCTCGGCCTCGCCGACGACATCGTGGCTCCCGCGCCGGGACCGGCGTGGCTCCAGCCCGTGATCGGCGACGCAGTGCCGCTGCCGGCGACCGCGCTGCTCGGCATCCCGTCCGACCCGCTCGCCGACGACGTGGTGCGCGTGATCGGCAGACCCGCCGCGGAGCGGGCAGTCGGGCGCGACGCTCGCCCGCTGGGAACGGTGCCGTCGACACTCGGCGCCCTTGTCCGCGACCGCTATGGCGACGACATGCTCGACCTCCTCGTGGCCCCTGTGGTTCACGGCGTGCACTCGCAGCACCCCGACGAGCTGCCCGTCACCCGCGCGCATCCCGGGCTCCCCGACGCCCTCACGAGCGCCGGATCGCTCGGCGGCGCCGTCGCGCAGCTGCGCGCCGCCGCTCCCCCGGGCGCGGCGGTCGCCGGCATCCGCGGGGGTGTCAACCGCATCGTGCCGGCACTCGCCGAGGATCTCGCGCGCCTCGGCGGCGACATCCGCCTCCGCGCCCCCGTCGACGACCTCGCGACGCTCGACGGAACGGTGGTCGTCGCGGCGCCCAGCCTCGCGGCGCCCGCCGCCCCAGGGCGACGCATCGACCTCGTGACTCTCGTCGTGGAGCAGGACGAACTGGATGCCGCACCCCGCGGCACCGGGCTGCTCGTCGCCGCAGGAGCACCGGTGGGCGCGCGCGCCCTGACCCATGCCACCGCGAAGTGGGCGTGGCTGCGGGACGCCGCCGCCGGCCGTCACGTGCTCCGTCTGTCGTACGACGCCACCCCCGCCGATCCCGTCGCCGCCGCGCGCGCCGACGCCGAGACGCTCCTCGGCGTGCCGCTGCCGGTGGTCGTCGGTGCCGCACACGTCTCGTGGGTGCGGCCCGCCGCCGCGACTGCACCCGCCGGGCTCACCGTCGTCGGCGAGACCGTCGCCGGGTCTGGCCTCGCCGGCCTCATCGCCCACGCCGAGCGCACCGCCGCCGGCCTGCTCGCCCGCTGAGCCCGCCGCCGGCCTGCTGAGCCCGCCGCCGCCCCACCCGCCCGCTGAGCCCGCCGCCGGCCTGCTCGCCCGCTGAGCCCCCCGCCGCCCCGCCCGCCCGTTGAGCCCGCCATCGCCCCGCCCGCGCCGTCACCGGATCAGGTGATTTCACGAGCGCAGGACGATTCGCACCGCAACGTCCTGCACCCGCCGCATCACCTGATCTCGTGACACGCGGCGCGTCGGCGCAACCCTCCGCTGCTCGCCGGCGGCCGCCGCCGCCCCGCCCGCGCCGTCACCGGATCAGGTGATTTCACGAGCGCAGGACGATTCGCACCGAAACGTCCTGCACACGCCGCATCACCTGATCTCGTCACACGCGGCGCAACGCTCCCCTGCTCGCAGGCGGTCGGCCGCCGCCCCGCCCGCGCCGGTCACCACATCAGGTGATTTCACGAGCGCAGGACGATTCGCACCGAAACGTCCTGCACCCGCCGCATCACCTGATCTCGTGACACGCGGCGCGCGGGCTCTCGGCAGACGGCGGATGCCGGGAACGGCGCCACCGGAAACGCTCCGCGCGAGGAGTGAAAGGATAGGAGCATGACCGATGTCTCGGCGAGCCCCTCCACGGAAACCCTCGGCTACACCCTGTGGGCTGTGTTCCGACGCGATCCCCAGCGCCCTGCGCCTGCCGGCGATCTGACGGCCGCGGTCGCCGAGGTCGAGGCATCCGGAGTCACCGTCCGCGGGTTCTACGACGTCTCCGGCCTGCGCGCGGACGCCGACCTCATGATCTGGCTCACCGGCACCGGTGTCGCGCCCGAGGTCCTGCAGTCCGCCCTGCGGACGCTGCGCCGCGCCGAGCCGCTCGCCTCGCTCGTGCCGGCGTGGAACGCGATGGGCGTGCACCGCGACGCCGAGTTCACCGCCAGCCACCTGCCCGCATTCATGCGCGACAAGGATCCCGAGACGTGGCTCACCGTGTACCCGTTCGTGCGCTCGTACGACTGGTACATCCTGCCCGACGAGGAGCGCCGCCAGATGCTCGCCGACCACGGCCGCAAGGGTGCGGCGCACCGCAGCGTGCTGAGCAACACCGTGGCGTCGTTCGCCCTCGGCGACTACGAGTGGATCCTCGCGCTCGAGGCTCCCGAGCTCGTCGAGCTGGTCGATCTCATGCGCGACCTCCGCCAGACCGAGGCGCGCCGCCACGTGCGCGAGGAGGTGCCGTTCTACACCGGCCGCCGCATCGGACTCGACGAGATCTCCGAGGTGCTCTCGTGACCACCCTGCGCATCGGCACGCGCGGCAGCACGCTCGCGCTCGCGCAGACGGGCATGGTCGCGGACGACCTGGCCGACGCGACGGGCGTGACCACCGAGCTCGTCACGATCACCACCGACGGCGACCGCTCGAACGAGCCGCTCTCCCGCGCCGGCGGCACGGGGCTGTTCACCGGAGCGCTGCGCGACGCGCTGCTGGCCGGGCAGTGCGACGTCATCGTGCACTCGCTCAAGGACCTCCCGACCGCGCCGCACGACCAGCTCGTCGTCGCCGCGATCCCGGCCCGGGAAGACCCCCGCGACGCCCTCTGCGCGCGCGACGGGCTCACCCTCGCCACGCTCCCCGCCGGCGCACGCGTCGGCACCGGCTCGCCCCGGCGCATGGCCCAGCTGCGCTCCCGGCGTCCCGATCTCGAGGTCGTCGACATCCGCGGCAACGTCGACACCCGCCTCGGCAAAGTGGCCGGCGGAGAGCTGGATGCCGTCATCCTCGCCGCCGCGGGCCTGCGCCGCATCGGCCGCACCGAGGTCGTGACCGACTACCTCGACGCCGACTCCTGGCCGACCGCCCCCGGCCAGGGCGCCCTCGCGATCGAGGTGCGCCGCGGCGAGGAGGACCTCGTCAGCGCGCTCGACCACGCCGAGACCCGTGCTGCGGTGGAGGCCGAGCGCGAAGTCCTCGCTCTGCTCGAGGCCGGATGCTCCGCGCCCGTCGGCGCGCGCGCCGTCGTCGACGCGGGACTCCTGCTGCTGTCGGCACGCGTGTACAGCCTCGACGGCGCCACCGCCCTGACCTCCTCCCATGCCACCACGTGGCCCGAGGACGAGGGCGACCCGCCGCGCGAGGTCGCGGCATCCGTCGCCCGTGAACTGCTCGACGCCGGCGCCGCCGGCCTGACGGGAGAACGCCCGTGACGTACGCCCCGACTGACCGCCCCCGCCGCCTGCGCGCCACCCCGGCGATGCGGCGGCTCGTCGCCGAGACGCGGCTGCACCCGGCCGAGCTGATCCTCCCGATGTTCGTGCGCGAGGGCGCAACCGAGCCCGTGCCGATCTCATCGATGCCGGGCGTCGTGCAGCACACGACCGAGAGCCTGAAGAAGGCGGTGACGGATGCCGCGACCGCCGGCATCGGCGGCATCATGCTGTTCGGCGTGCCCGAGCACAAGGACGCCACGGGCTCCGGTGCGACCGATCCCGACGGCATCCTGAACGTCGCCACCCGCATCGCGGCCGCCGAGGCCGGCGACGCGCTCGTCGTGCAGACCGACCTCTGCCTCGACGAGTTCACCGACCACGGCCACTGCGGCGTGCTCGATGGGAACGGCTACGTCGACAACGACGCCACGCTCGAGCGCTATCGCGACATGGGCGTGGCGCAGGCCGAGGCGGGCTCGCAGCTGCTGGGCCTCTCGGGCATGATGGACGGCCAGGTCGCCGCCGTGCGCGATGCGCTCGATGACGCCGGCTACGCGAACACCCCGATCCTGGGCTACGCCGCCAAGTACGCCTCCGCCTTCTACGGCCCCTTCCGCGAGGCGGTGCAGTCGTCGCTCGAGGGCGACCGCCGCACGTACCAGCAGGACCCCGCGAACCGCCGCGAGGGCGCGCGCGAGCTCGACCTCGACCTCGCCGAGGGCGCCGACATCGTGATGGTCAAGCCCGCGATGAGCTACCTCGACGTGCTGTCGGATGCCGCGGCCACGAGCCCCGTCCCCGTCTGGGCGTACCAGGTGTCGGGCGAGTACGCGATGATCGAGGCCGCCGCGGCGAACGGCTGGATCGACCGGCGGCGTGCGATCGAGGAGTCGGTGATCGGCATCCGCCGCGCCGGTGCCGACGCCGTGCTCACCTACTGGGCTCTCGAACTCGCGGAGTGGATCCGATGACGACCAACGCGCAGGAATTCGCCCGCGCCCGCGGTGCCATGCCCGGCGGGGTGAACTCGCCGGTGCGCGCGTTCGGCTCCGTGCATGAGACCCCTCGCTTCTTCGTGTCGGCGTCGGGTCCGTACGTGACCGACGTCGAGGGCCGCGAGTACGTCGACCTCGTCGGCTCGTGGGGTCCGGCGATCCTCGGGCACGCGCATCCCGCCGTCGTGAAGGCGGTGCAGGATGCCGCGGCCCACGGCCTCGGCTTCGGCGCGAGCACACCGGGCGAGACCGAGCTGGCCGAGCTCATCGCCGGCCGTGTCGCCCGCCCCTCCCCGGTCGGTGAGCGAGCGAGGAACGAGCGAGACGAAACGCGCCCCACCAACCCCCCGATCGTTGAGCGAGCGAGGAACGAGCCAGACGAAACGCGCCCCACCAACCCCCCGGTCGTTGAGCGAGCGAGGAACGAGCGAGACGAAACGCGCCCCACCAACCCCCCGGTCGTTGAGCGAGCGAGGAACGAGCCAGACGAAACGCGCCGAACCGACGCGAACTCGCAGGTTCACGACGTTTCGTCTCACTTCGCTCGCTCGACCGCTACGCGCCCGATCGAGCGCGTGCGCCTGGTGTCGACTGGCACCGAGGCGACGATGACCGCGATCCGCCTCGCGCGCGGCGCGACCGGGCGCGACCTGATCGTGAAGTTCGCGGGGCACTACCACGGCCACTCCGACGGCCTCCTGGCCGAGGCCGGATCGGGCGTCGCCACGTTGGCGATGCCCGGCTCGGCGGGCGTTCCCGCCCCCATCGCCGCGCAGACGCTCGTGATCCGCTACAACGACCTCGACGCGGTGCGCGAGGTGTTCGCCGCCCGCGGGGACGACATCGCCGCCGTGATCGTCGAGGCCGCACCCGCGAACATGGGCATCGTGCCGCCCGCGCACGGCTTCAACGCCGCCCTCGCCGACATCGCCCACGCGCACGGCGCGCTGCTGATCCTCGACGAGGTGCTGACGGGTTTCCGCGTCGGCCCCGCCGGCTGGTACGGCATCGACCCGGTGCCGTTCACCCCCGACCTCATCACGTTCGGCAAGGTCGTCGGCGGCGGGCTGCCGCTCGCCGCACTCGGCGGCTCCGCGGCGCTCATGGAGCTGCTCGCCCCGCTCGGGCCGGTGTACCAGGCCGGCACGCTGAGCGGCAATCCGCTCGCCGTCGCGGCCGGCCGCGCCACCCTCGACCACCTCGACGCGGACGCTTACGCCCGCATCGACGCCGCTGCGACGAGGATCGCGGATGCCGCCACATCCACCCTCTCCGAAGCCGGCGTGACGCACGTGGTGCAGCGCTCGGGCAACCTGTTCTCGATCCAGTTCGCGGCGACGCCGCCCGTCGACTACGACACCGTGAAGGCGCAGGAGGCGTACCGCTACGCGCCGTTCTTCCGCGCCATGCTCACGCAGGGCGTCTCGCTGCCGCCGTCGGTGTTCGAGGCGTGGTTCGTCTCGTCCGCCCACGACGACGCCGCGGTGGCACGGATCATCGACGCGCTGCCGGCCGCCGCCCGGGCCGCTGCCGAGGCTCGACCCGACTGACGCCGTCGGGAGGCTGACATCGTCGCTTGCCGGGAACAGGTGATCCGGCGGACACAGGATGGTCGGCGCCGAGACCTCCGGTATGCGACGGATCGCCTGATCTGGGCAGCAGGGCAAAGCGTCCGAGCCGCTGACGCATGATGGAGCCATGACCACGCTCGTCGCCGTCCATGGAGACATCACCGCCCAGACGACGGATGCCGTCGTCAATGCCGCGAACAACGCCATGCGCGGCGGTGGCGGCGTCGACGGAGCGATCCACCGGGCCGGCGGACCCGAGATCCTGCGGGACTGCATCGCCCGCTTCCCGGACGGGCTCGGCACCGGGGACGCCGGCTGGACCACCGCCGGCGCCCTGCCGGCACGCTGGGTCGTGCACACGGTGGGTCCGAACTTCGGCGCCGGGCAGCGCGATCGCGGACTCCTGGAGTCCTGCTACCGCCGCTCGCTCGCGGTCGCCGCCGAGGTGGGCGCGCGAAGCGTCTCCTTCCCGCTCATCAGCGCCGGCATCTACGCGTGGCCTCGACGCGCCGCCATCACCACCGCCATCGACGCGATCGCCGCCGCGCACCCCGCCGTGGACGAGGTGCGGCTCGTCGCGCACGATGAGTCCGCGCATCACGAGATCGCGTCGGCGCTGCTCATGACGACCTCGGTGCGCATCCTGCAGGGCGTGCGTGAATTGCACCGACGGGGCTTCCACCGGCTCCGAGTGTCGCCGGGCCTCGCCCCCTCCGGCATGTACCACCGGATCGTGCTGACGGATGCCGCCGACCCGGACGCGACGATCCACTACACGTCGGGCGCCGAGACCGAGTTCGCCGGTGGCACCGTCGACGCGATGTCGACGCCGGGCGATGTCGCCGAGCTCATCCTGCGGGCTCTCCCCCGCCTCGCTGCGACGCACGACGCAACCGAGTACGCCGCATGGTTCGCGGGCCTGCTCGCGGCGGTCGAACCGGAGCACGCGCTGCCGGTCTCGTTCGCGGACTACTTCGACGACAGCGCCGGCTGGGAGATCGGCTGGGGCAGCGGCCTGCGGTATCCAGCGCCGCCGCGCTGACCCAGCTCGCAGCCGAACGCGGCGCTGCGAAAAGCGCGGTCGATCGGGGAAAAGCAGAAGGCCCCCGACGTGACGGGAGCCTTCTTGTGGTGGACCTGAGGGGAATCGAACCCCTGACCTCCTCGATGCGAACGAGGCGCGCTACCAACTGCGCTACAGGCCCGTGAACCTCAGAAACACTATCACGGTTCGAGGCGCGTCCCGAATCGACGGGGGCCTCGCGGAGGGCCTATTCGCCGGCTGCGCGACGGGTCAGAAGCTGCCGAACGTGGGCCTCGATCTCGGCGTCGTCGACGTATCCCATGCGGGCGTAGTCGGAGTCGGCCGAGGCGGTGCGGGCCGTGCGCGCGGTGTCGATCGACGGCGGCTTCTGGGCCTCTGCGCGGGCCAGCATGGCCTGCTCGAGCGCGGCCTGGCGCAGGGCCGCGCGAGCAGCTTCGGCATCCAGTACGGCCGCGGCACGCGATCCCGCCGACGCCGTGAGCGGCCGCGGCAGGTCGCGCGGCGCCCAGGCGCGCTGCTCGCGTTCGAGCGCGACATCCTGCAGCTCGGCGGCACGGCGCGGCGCGGCATCCGTCTCCCGCGCCACGGCACGCGCCGCAACGCGGGACAGGCGATGAAGCGTGATGCTCGACGCCATCACGAGACCGACGCCGAGCCACAGCAGCGTCTGCGCCCCCGCGGTGAGCGTCTCGAACACGCCCCAGCCGGCGAGGGCGAGGCCGCCGAGCCCGACGAGGGTGGCGACAAGACGGAAGGCGCGACGCACGCGCGCGCGGCGCGCAGCGGGAATCGCCCGCGCGGCGGCCAGTTCGGCGCGTGCGGCCGCCTCGGTCGACGCGCGTTCGGCGCGAGCGCGCTCGAGGTCGACGCGGGCAGCGGCCTCGGCGGCGACGCGCTCGGTGCGAGCCCGCTCGCGCTCGAGACGTGCCGTGGCCTCGGCCACCTCGCGCTCGGTGCGTGCACGCTCGAGGTCGACCCGCGCCTCTTCGAGGGCGGCATGCTCGCGCTCGGCGAGTGCTCGCTTCGCGAGCCGCTGCTGTGCGGCCGCGGTCCGGGCGTTCAGCTCGAGGCGCACTTCCTCCGGCGTCTCGCTCGTCTCGGCGAGAACGCGCAGCGCCTGGTTCAGGCGGACGGCGTTGCGCTCTGCCGCGTCGAACTGGCGGCGGCTGTGCCACGTCGGCAGCAGATAGACGAGCCACAAGCCCACGGCGACGAGAACGATGACTCCCCCGCCCCACACCTGCCCACCCATGCAGACCACGGTATGCGACGGATGCCGGTCGCCCCGGCATCCGCTGGCGTGTCCCTCAACACCAGCCGGCGGCCCGAATCGACGCGCTCACCTGGGAAAGGGCGTCCCGAGACCCGTATCGCCTACGCGTGCAAGCGATCCGTGGGCGGGACGGTCGCGGCGTCCTGAGGCGCCCGGCCCGAGATCCAGCGCTGCAGGACGCCCTCGGGGACGTCCTCCCGCACGAGGGCGAACGCATAATGGTCGCGCCAGTCGCCGTCGATGTGGATGAACCGGCGACGGAGCCCCTCGTAGCGGAAGCCCAGCTTCTCGACGACGCGCAGGCTCGCACGGTTCTCGGGTCGGATGCAGATCTCCATGCGGTGCAGCCGCAACTCGGAGAAGCAGATGTCGGTGGCGAGCGCGACGGCAGTCGGCGTGATGCCCCGGCCCGCGAACCGCTCGCTCACCCAATAGCCGATCGTGGCCGATGCGAGCGAGCCGCGCGCGATGCCCCAGACGTTCAGCTGGCCCGCGACCTCACCGTCGTACTCCATGACGAACGGCACGCCTGCGCCGTCGCGGTACTGCTGGAGCAGCCGGCGCACACCCATCCGCATGTCGAACGACACCGGCCCATCGGGGCTGGTCGCCTCCCACGGCCGAAGCCAGCCCCGATTGGACAGCAGTTCGTTCTGCAGCACGCGCGCGTCGCGCTGCTTCACGAGGCGGATCGCCACCGACCCGTGCCGACGAGGAGCCGACAGATCCACGTGACTCCCTCGAACGGGCGGCGTCAGAGATTCGCCGCGAAATCCTTGAACCAGGGACGCAGCGCGGGACCCAGATCGTCACGATCCGCCGCGAGCTGCACGATGGCCTTGATGTAGTCCACCCTATCGCCGGTGTCGTAGCGGCGGCCACGGAAAACCACCCCGTACACGCCGGGGCCGTCGGGGTCCGCCGCGAGCTCCTGCAGCGCGTCGGTGAGCTGGATCTCGCCGCCCTTGCCGGGCTCGGTGCGCTCGAGGATCTCGAACACGCTCGGCGACAGCACGTAGCGGCCGATCACCGCGAGATTCGACGGTGCGTCCTCGGCGCTGGGCTTCTCGACCAGGCCGTTCACCTTGACCACGCCGTTGCCGTCGGTCGACTCGACCGAGGCGACGCCGTACAGGTGGATGTGCTCGGGGTCGACCTCCATGAGCGCGATGATCGCCGCGCCGGTACGCTCGTGCTCCGCGATCATCGTGGTCAAGAGCGGGTCGCGCTCGTCGATCAGGTCGTCGCCTAGCATGACCGCGAACGACGAGTCGCCGACGTGCGCCTTGGCGCGCAGCACGGCGTGGCCCAGACCCTTCGGCTCGCCCTGGCGCACGAAGTGGATGTCGGCGAGGTCGCTCGACTCCAGCACGCGGTGCAGGCGGTCGGTGTCGCCCTTGTCCTTGAGCTTCTCCTCGAGCTCGGGAACCGAGTCGAAGTGGTTCGAGATCGCGTTCTTGTTGCGTCCGATGATGACCAGGATGTCCTCGATGCCGGCCTGCGCCGCCTCTTCGACGACGTACTGGATCGCCGGCTTGTCCACAACGGGGAGCATCTCTTTGGGCATGGCCTTGGTGGCGGGGAGGAAGCGCGTGCCGAGACCTGCGGCCGGGATGACAGCTTTGATGGAGGTGTGGGGCATCCCCCGAGTCTAGGTGGCACGGACCACCCGGCACGGGCGCACCGACCCGTGTGACGCGCGCGCCGTAGAATCGACTGCATGTCCGACGCCATCGCCGATGCGAAGCGCGCACTGCGCGCCGAGCTGCGCGAGCGCCGCCAGCTGATCACACCGCAGGCGCGCGAATACGCCGAGGCCGGCGTCCACGCTCAGCTCGACGCCCTCGTCGCCGAGCACGGTGCGCGATCGATCTCGTGCTTCCTGTCGACCACCACCGAGCCGGGCACGCGTTCCTTCGTGACGGATGCCGTGGCCCGCGGCATCCGCGTCCTCCTTCCGGTGACGCGCACCGACGGCCTCCTCGACTGGGCGGTCGCGACCGCCGACGGCGACATCGCCGAGGGCATGTTCGGACTCCCCGAGCCGGTCGGCGAGCTGCTCGGACCGATCGCGGTCAACGACGTCGACCTGCTCGTCATCCCGGCGGCCTCGGTCGACCGCAACGGCATGCGGCTCGGATGGGGCCGCGGCTTCTACGACAAGACCCTCGGGTCGATGGAGCGCTGCCCACCCGTGTACGCCGTCGTCTTCGACTCCGAGTTCGTCGACGAGGTTCCGAGCGACGAACTCGACCAGCCCGTGACCGGCGTCGTCACGCCCACGCGCACCATCACCCTCGCGCCCAGCCGGCGCTGACACCCACCGAGAGAGCCATGCCCACCTACGCCTACGCCTGCAAGCAGTGCGGCCACCGCTTCGACGCGGTGCAGTCCTTCGCCGACCCCACCCTCACCGAATGCCCCGAGTGCGGCGGCGCGCTGCGCAAGGAGTACGGCTCGATCGGCGTGACCTTCAACGGCTCGGGCTTCTACCGCACCGACTCGCGCGCCGGCGCGAAGAGCGGTGGAGCGGCGGCGACCGGCGGCGCGGATGCCTCGAGTGGCGCCTCCTCTTCGACTTCGACATCATCGAAGTCCGAGGCGAAGGCCTCACCCGCGTCGTCCGGATCCTGATCGTCCGGAGCCCCCGGCGCGGGCGGACACCCAGGGGGTACGCGTGATCAAGGGCTTCAAAGAATTCATCCTGCGCGGCAACGTCATCGACCTCGCGGTCGCCGTCGTCATCGGCGCGGCGTTCACCGCGATCGTCAACGCCATCGTCACCGGGCTGATCAATCCGCTGATCGCCCTCGTGTTCCAGGCGGACAGTCTCAACGACATCATCATCGGGGTGCCGAACCTGCGGGGCGGGACGACCGACTTCGCGATCGGCCTCATCCTCGCGGCGGTCATCAACTTCCTCGCCGTCGCCGTCGTCGTGTACTTCGTGTTCGTCTACCCGATGAACCGGCTCAAGGAGCGGGCAGCCGCCAAGGCCGGCCTCACCGAGGCCGATGAGGAGCCGAAGCTGCCGACCGAGCAGGAGATCCTGGTGCAGATCCGCGACATCCTGGAGAAGCAGAAGTCCTGAGCTTCTCCCCGACGCGCTTCGTCTCGGTCGCTGGCGCTCCCTCGCTCAACGACCGGACTTCCAGCACACCTCGCACCCGGTCGTTGAGCGAGCGAGGAACGAGCGAGACGAAACGCACCCGCATCACCCTGCACGCGGCGCACCAGATCGGCTCGACCCGTTTCGTCTCGGTCGCTGACGCTCCCTCGCTCAACGACCGGACTTCGCACCCGGTCGTCGAGCGAGCGAGGAACGAGCGAGACGAAACGCGCCCGCATCACCCTGCGCGGCGCACCAGATCGCCCGGACGCGCTTCGTCTCGATCGCTGGCGCTCCCTCGCTCAACGACCGGAACTCGAACCCGGTCGTTGAGCGAGCGAGGAACGAGCGAGACGAAACGCGCCCGTTCCTAGTAATGCGGGGGGACGTCGCGCCGCAGGCGCTCGTCGTTCGGCCCCGCTGACCCGGGTGCCGCGTCGGGCGCCGCGGTGGCGGCATCCGTCTCGTCGTCGCCCGGGATGGGCTCGGCGCTCGTTCCGGGCGCGGGCGTCAGCTTCGCCCGCCGGGAGCCCTTGACCCGCTCGATGCGCTGGCGGTCACTCGACGACATCGATCGGCTGGGTCTCGTTGTCGACCCGCGGCGCGTCGGGCGGCACGCCGAGCATCGCGGCGATGCGCTGCGCGACGTCGGCGGGGTCACGGTACAGGTCGAACGAGTGCACGCGCACGTAGTGCCAGCCGAGGCGCCGCAGGATCTGCGGGCGCAGGCGCAGCGACTCGCGCAGCGACTCCCCGATCGTCTCGGGGTCGCTCTCGACCACGACCGCCTTGCCGTCGTACTGCGCGACCAGCGGCAGCAGGCCGCGGTAGTGCACGTCGACCGAGAGTCCGGCGCGGCGCAGTTCGCGGGCGAGGCCGCGGGTCAGCGGATCGGCGAGGTCTTCGAGGCGCGCTTCGCGTGACCGCGCGGCGATGCCGCCGAGGATCGTCATGAGCGTCGCGGCACCGTACTCGAGGCGTCCGTCGTCGAAGGCCGACGGCCGGATCGACGACACGATCACCATCGACCGGCGGGCGCGGGTCATGCCGACGGTCAGCAGCCGCTCCCCGTCCGGCGACGAGAGGTCGCCGAAGTCGCTCAGCACACGGCCGTGCTTGGTGAGGCCGAAGCCAAGGGAGAAGACGACGCGGTCCCGGCTCTCGGCGACCGACTCCTCGAGAGTCAGCACGGCGAACGGCTCGGCGGTGTCGCGCGAGACGAAGTCGGCGACGTCCGAGCGCCCGGCGAAGGCTGCCTCGACGGCGGCGCGGATCCGCTCGGCATGCCGCGCGCTCGCGGTCACGACCATGAGCGACTCGCTCCCCCGGTTGACTGCGTGCTCGACCACGAGAGTCACGACGCGGGCGACCTCGGAGTCGGGACTCTCGACGGCCCCGGTGACGGGATCGGGCGTGCCGTGACCGCCCTCCACGTAGTCCACCGCGAGGCTGCCGCGTCCGAGGTACGAACCCGCCCAGGGCAGCGACACGAGCTCGCCGCCGTAGAACGCGTCGTTCACGAGCGCCGCCAGGTCTTCGCCGCCGGCGCGGTAGCTGCGGGTGAGCGTCTCGACCGGCAGCAGTTCGGCGAGGCGCTCGAACACGCTCGTCGAATCGAAGGGGACCTCGTCGTCCTCCGGCCGGTCGGCCGAGGCCGCTGCAGTGGTGGCAACGGTCCCGTTGGTCTGAGGCGGCGTGGTGGCGCCCGACACCGCGGATCCGGCGGCGACGCGGAACGGCGTGGGCTTCTGCGTGACCGGATCGCCGAACGCGACGACCTGCCCGGCCCGGCGGAGCGCCGGCGCGGCCTCGGCGAGGCAGAGGGCTCCGGCATCCGCCAGAATCACGACGTCGAACCCCACCGCGTCGGGGATGCGCGGCACCTCGTACGGCGACGCCAGCCACACCGGTGCCAGCGTGCGCGAGAGCACCGGAGCGACCGTCGCGAGCTCGGCGGGGGTGATCGCCCCGCGCTTGAGCGCCTGCTTCAGCCCGTCGGCCTCGTTCTTGTGATCGACGATCCCGATGCGCCACTGCGTGGCGAGGTGGGCGGCCAGGAGGGGGCCGGATGCCGAGGCATGGGCTTCGTCGACGAGCCGGAAGTCGCGCTCGAGACGGTCGACGACGGCGGTGTTCGCGCCGAGGACGGCGCGGTCGGTGCGCAGCAGCAGCTCGAGCGCGGACTGCCACCAGGCGTACTCGAGCTCGGCGGCCACCTGATCTTCGGGAACGTGGCGCACCGACAGCTCCAGCAGGAGGGGCTCGAGGCCCATCGCGGCGAGCTCAGTGCGCAGCGTCGCGCGCTCCTTGAGGTTGTCGAACACGTCGGAGTCGGCGGCAAGACCGGCGAGCGTGCGCACCAGCTGCTTGACGGGGAGCGTCGCGAGCCGGTCGGCCTCGCTGCGGCCGAGAGCGGCGTCGAGCTCGGCGAGCTCGGCATCCACCCGCTGCCATGCGACCTGCACATCGGCGAGGCCGAGCGGCAGCTCGGGCGTCACGCCCGTGTCGACGTACCGCTGCCACTCGGTGCGCTGCTGCTGGATGCGCACGAGCGCCTCGTACATGTCGGGCACGTGGACACCCGGGCGCAGGTACTCTCGCGACAGCCGGCGCAGCCGGCGACGGTTGGCGCCGGTCATGTCGGGCGCGTCGCGCCGCGGCGCATGCGCCTGGATCAGCTCGCCCAGCGGCCGCTCGAAGACGGTGAGGCTGAACCGGTCGAGGGAGTCGCGGATGCCGCGCAGCAGGCGCAGGTACACACCGAGTTCTGCGATCGTCCGGAACGGACGCATGCGCGTCTGGGCGATGAGCTCGTAGCCGCGCTCGAGCAGGGTGGGCACATCGCTGCGGTGCAGCTTGCCGGCGAGCCCGTGAGCGCCGCGGGCCTCTTCCACGGTCGCGAAGGTCACGCCGTACCAGGGCGAGTCGTCAGGACCGAACCGGAACTCGCCGAGCCGTGCGGCGGCGGCGAGCTTGGCCGCGGCATCCTGTCGGGTCGTGGCGAGGTTGGCGAGCGCCTCGGCATCGAAGCGGGCCTCGGTCACCGGTGCGACGCCGCCCTCTGCCAGCTGCGCGAGCTCGCGGAGGATGTCGAGGACCGACACCCCGAACGCGGGATGCTGCGCGGTCACCGCCGAGCGATAGTCGCGGAGCACGCCGCGCAGGCGCACGAGCGCGTCGTCGATGTCGGAGACCTTCGGCGCCTGGGCCTTCTCGTTGCGGCCGATGGCACGGATGAGATCGCGCTGCAGACGGTCCGGCGAGACCGCCAGCCCCGGGAGCCCGATGCCGGCGAGCCGATGGCGCACGCCGTCGAGCGTCGAGCGCCGGGCACTCACGACCAGCACGCGCTTGCCGTCGCGCACGAGGGCGCCGACGGCGTTGATCACGGTCTGGGTGCCACCGGTGCCGGGGAGCGTGTGGACGACGAGCGACTGCCCGTCGGTCACCCGGGCGAGCACGCGCTCCTGCTCGGAGTCGGCATCCAGCAGCAGCATGTCGGCGGCGGGCGGGCGCTCGTCGGGGCTCGTGGGCACGGGTCCGCGGCGGTGGAGCGTGAGCGACTCGCGATCGGCGACGTGGCCGGCCAGCGCGTTGAGCACACGGTGATCGAGGTTCGATGCATCGAGCGCCATGTCACCGCCGACGTCGGCGAAGCTCGACACGAGCAGGCGCGGCTTCACCGCGAAGCTGTCGATGGATGCCGTCAGCGCACGGATGTGGTCGATGACCGGCTGCGGCTTGAAGACGCCGTTCTCGTAGGCGAGGGCGGCGAGACCGCCGGCGTCGATCATGATGCCGAAGTGGGTGCGCATCGCGCGGACCAGTTCGGGGTTGACCGAGAACGTGCCGTGCAGCTTGAGCTCGAAGTCGCCGTGATGACGGCGGATCGCGAGCGGCCGCAGCAGCACCGGCGCGCTCCAGCTGATCCCGCCGACACGCCAGGTCGCGAGGCCGACGGCCAGGCGCACGGCATCCAGCCCGCGCGTCGTCCGGAGCTCCTGGTCCTTCGCGGTGATGCGCTCGGCGGCCAGCCGTGCGTTGCGCAGCGCGACCTCGTCGCGGAAGAGGTTCGACAGCAGCGTCGAGCGCCCGGTGATGAACTGGGGCAGGCTGCCGGGGTGCGCCTTCGTGATCTCGATGGACGCGTCCTGGACGTCCGTGAAGTGCAGCAGCGTCGACCTGCCGCCGAGGGCGGCGGACTGCAGGCGGAGCCGGTCGCGCTCGGACTCGGCGACGTGCACGACCGTGACGTCGGGTTCGGCGAGACCCAGATCACCCGGGGTCACGTCATACCCGCGCTCGGCGTCTGCTGGGCCCAGCACGGCGCTCCGTTCTGCTCGCCACACACGTGCCACCCTAAAGGCGACGTCCGCCGGTCACTTGCAATGGACCTGAGTTTCGCGGTATTGGACGCGGCGCGATCGGGCATCGAGCTCCCCCTCCTCCCCAGGATGCGGCGCGACGCGGCATCCCACAGATCCCGCTCCGACGCCTCCGCCTCGTCGGCGCACGGGGCCAGGATGGTCGCATGACCCCTGAGGAACCGCCCCGCTTCCGCGTCCACCCGTCGCCGATCGGCGACATCCTCATCGTCACGACCGCCGACGGCATCGTGACCCTCCATCCCTTCGACGGCCCCCTGCGCACCGAGATCGAACGCGTCGCGCTGCAGCTGCGCGCAGTGCCGGTTCCTGACGAGGGGACGGATGCTTCGTCTCGTTCCTCGCGCCGCACACGAGCCGCCGCCGACAGCGTCTTCGATGTCGCGATCGCGCAGCTCGACGAGTACTTCGAGGGCGAACGCCGCGGGTTCGAGTTGCCGCTGGACTGGCGGCTGGTCCGCGGCTTCACGCGCGCGGCGCTCGAGGCGGTGTGCGACATCCCCTATGGCGAGACGGCGAGCTACGGCGAAGTGGCCGTCATGGCGGGCACCGCTCGCGCGGCCCGGGCCGTCGGCACGGCGTGTGCGACCACTCCGTTCTCGATCGTGGTCCCGGTGCATCGGGTGGTTCGTGCCGACGGATCGCTCGGCGAGTACGGCGGGCGGCCCGACCTGAAGCGGTTCCTCATCGAGCTCGAGCAGGGGCCAGGCATTCCCCCCGCGCCGAGCGGTGCCGACGCGACCGAGGCGGAAGCGGCGGCCGACGCGTCGAGCGGGGCCGACGCGACCGATGCGGACGCGTCGAGCGAAGCCGAGGCGACCGGCGCCGGGGCCCCCGCCGCGCCTGTCGGAGCGAAGCCGGCGGCGGGCGTGTAGGCCGCCCGCACGCCGCGAGGCCCGGGCGGAGTGTCCGCCCGGGCCTCGCATTCCCGATCGATGTGGCGTAGGCCCGCCGTCTCCGAGCACGGGCGCGATGGCCGGCGAGCAGATCCCACGGTCGGCGCCGCGCGGAGGCCGGGTGCGATGATCGTGTCCGGGGCGCTTCATCGCGCCCACCGGGGAGACCCGGACCACGTGTGGGCGGTGCCCCGGGTGGTAAAGTCGGCGCTACGAAAGGCGGCGAGGACGCCGTCACCCCTCGGAAGCAGGTAGTCGTGGGCGCGTCCCTCCCACCACGTGCACCGAACCCCGATCGCACTCGCGCGGGAGCCGGTGTCGCTGCCGCTGCACTCGACGGCGACAGCGGCGATGCACGGGCGCTCGATCACGCCGTCGCCGAACTCGTGCGCCGCACGCGATTCCCGGTCGGGTTCGGCGGACTCGCGCAAGGCGACGCGATCCATGTCACCTCGATCCACGGCGCTCGCACGCGCCGGCTCGAGGGCCTCGTGGTCGAGGCGTCACGCGGACTCGGCGGGCGCGCACTCGTTGAGA
Source organism: Microbacterium sp. LMI12-1-1.1 (assembly GCF_040676455.1). Taxonomy (NCBI): domain Bacteria; kingdom Bacillati; phylum Actinomycetota; class Actinomycetes; order Micrococcales; family Microbacteriaceae; genus Microbacterium; species Microbacterium sp. LMI12-1-1.1. The sequence continues at coordinate 254,902 of NZ_JBEGIA010000001.1, forward strand.
AGCGCCCTCGGCTCGCGCTGGACTACGGGTCGTCGCGCAGCATCACGCACGACTACGACCGCGCCGTCCTCGGCGAGGGCATCGCCACGCTGTTCGCTGTTCCGGTGATGGTGGGCAACCGCGCGCGCGGCGTCATCTACTGCGGGTCGTGGGCCGAGTCGCCGGTCGGCGATGTCGTCGCCCGGCCCGCGTTCGCGGTCGCCGATGAGCTCTCGGCCGAGCTGCGCATCCGTGAGGAGGTGCAGCGCAGACTGACCCTCTCCCCCGCGCCCGCCGGGCAGGTCACGATGCCGGCCGCCACGCGCGAAGAGCTGCGCGAGACCTATGCCGAACTGCGCAGCATCGCCGCCGTCGTCGACGACCCCGCGCTGCGCGCGCGACTGGACCGCCTCGAGAAGCGCCTCGCCGCGCTCTCCCATGATGCGACGGAGCCGTCGCTCGACCTCGACGTCAGGCTGTCGCCGCGCGAGATCGACGTGCTGGCGTGCGCCGCGCTCGGCGCGACGAACGCCGAGATCGCCTCGACGCTCGACCTCAAAGAGGGCACCGTCAAGTCGTATCTTCAGTCGGCGATGGCGAAACTGGATGCCTCGACCCGGCACGCCGCGGTCGTCACGGCTCGTCGCGCCGGCCTTCTCCCCTGACCTCGAACTCTCGTTCGGCATCCCACGCGACATGTCGCGAAATCCGCTGCTGTCAGGGGTGAATCATCGGCATTCGACCGACGGTCCGAATTATCCCGGATAAAAGTTCTCCAGACCGCGAAAATACCCGATGGTCGGGAGCGACAATTGAGCGTATTGTGCCACCATGGCCCGAAGAATCGTTCACCAGCTCGTCGATGACATCGACGGTACCCTTTTGGAAGCCGGAGAAGGCGAAACAGTACTGTTCTCGCTCGACGGCGTCGCTTACGAGATCGACCTCACCGAAGAGAATGCCAGCGCTCTGCGCAGCGCTCTCGAGCGGTACACCAAGGCGGCTCGCGCCGTCTCCTCCTCCCGTGCGACATCCAGCGCCGCGTCGGCCGGGCGAAAGCGCCGCCGCAGCGGGCAGCAGGATTTCAGCGCCGTCCGCGAATGGGCGAAGCAGAACGGCTATCAGGTGTCGGAGCGGGGCCGGGTTCCGGCATCCGTTCTCGAGGCCTACGAGGCGGCGCACTGACGCACGCCTCCTCGCGGCTATTCACGATTCAGCGCAGTTCCGACGTGCGTGAGAGCTGGAAGAGAATCTCCTCGACTTTCTCCTTCGCGTCTCCGAAGAGCATCTGCGTGTTCTCGCGATAGAAGAGCGGATTCTGCACGCCCGCATATCCGGATGCCATCGACCTCTTGAAGACGATGACATTGCGGGCCTCCCAAACACGCAGCACCGGCATCCCGGCGATGGGGCTGCCCGGATCCTCGGCGGCGGCCGGATTGACGGTGTCGTTCGCGCCGATGACGAGCACGACGTCGGCGGCTGAGAGGTCGTCGTTGATCTCGTCCATCGAGAGGACGATGTCGTAGGGCACCTTGGCCTCCGCCAGCAGCACGTTCATGTGCCCGGGCAGGCGGCCGGCGACCGGATGGATGCCGAACCGCACGTCGACGCCGTGCTCGCGCAGCTTCTGCACGAGGTCGGCGACCCCGTGCTGCGCCTGGGCGACGGCCATGCCGTAGCCCGGTGTGATCACGACGGTCGACGCGCCCACGAGCATGTCGGCCGCACTCTCCGCATCGATCTCGCGATGCTCGCCGTACTCCGCGTCGCCGCCGGTCGGCGCTTCGATGCCGAAGCCGCCGGCGATCACCGAGAGGAACGAACGGTTCATGGCCTTGCACATGATGTAGCTCAGGTAGGCACCCGACGATCCGACCAGCGCGCCCGTGACGATCAGCAGGTCGTTGTTCAGCAGGAAGCCCGCCGCGGCGGCCGCCCACCCGGAGTAGCTGTTGAGCATCGAGACGACGACAGGCATGTCGCCGCCGCCGATCGAGGCGACGAGGTGCCAGCCGAGGGCCAGCGCGAGCAGAGTCACCGCGACGAGGAGCCACAGCTCCGGTGTGATGACGTACCAGACGGTGAGGACGAGGAATGCGACGAGCGCGCCGATGTTGAGCGCGTTCTTGCCGGGAAGCATGAGCGGCTTGGAGGAGATGCGGGCGGACAGCTTCAGGAACGCGACGATCGATCCCGTGAAGGTCACGCCCCCGATGAAGACGCCGATGAACACCTCGGCATGGTGGATGTCGGCGAGCGCGCCCTCGAGCCCCGTGTCGTAGAGCGCGCCGTTCCACCCGACGAGCACGGCGGCGAGGCCCACGAAGGAGTGCAGCAGGGCGATGAGCTCCGGCATCCCGGTCATCTCCACGACGCGCGCGCGCCAGAGCCCGATCGCGCCGCCGACCGCGACCGCGACCACGAGCAGCACGAGCCCGGTGAACGCCGCGCTCCCGGTTGCTGAGCCTGTCGAAGCCGCGCCGGCGGCCGTCACCCACACGGTGGCGACGAGCGCGATGGCCATGCCGACGATGCCGAACGTCACCCCGCGGCGACTGGTCTCGTGCTTGCTGAGCCCCGCGAGGCTGAGGATGAACAGCAGCGCGGCGACGATGTAGGCGGCGCCTGCCACCTGGCCGGCGACCGCGGTCATCGGGTCTCGCCCTTCTGGAACATCGCGAGCATTCGCCGCGTGACGGCGAAGCCGCCGAAGATGTTGATGCTGGCGAGCAGCACGGCCACCGCAGCGAGGATCTGAACGGTCAGATCGGGCAGCGTGATCTGCACCATCGCGCCGACCACGATGATGCCCGAGATCGCGTTGGTGACGCTCATCAGCGGCGTGTGCAGCGCATGGGTGACGTGGCCGATGACGTAGAAGCCGACGACGATGGCGAGGGTCAGCACGAGGAAGTGCTGCGGCAGCGGGGGCGGCGCGAACGCGCAGATCGCGAACAGTGCGGCGATGCCGGCGGCCACGAGGCCGGTGCGGGCGCCCGTCGACATCGGCTTCTTCGCCGCGACCGGCGCCGCTGCCGCCTTCGCGGGCGCCGGGGCGGCCGAGACCTGAACAGGAGGCGGCGGCCACGTGATCTCGCCGTCCTGCACGACGGTGACCGTGCGCTGCACGACGTCGTCGAAGTCCAGCGCGAGAACGCCGTCCTTGCCGGGGGTGAGCAGTTTCAGCAGGTTGACGAGATTCGTCGCGAACAGCTGTGACGCCTGCTGCGGCAGGCGGCCGGGCAGATCCGTGTAGCCGAGGATCACGACGCCGTTCGCTGTCACGGTCCGCTCCCCCGCGACCGACCCCTCGACGTTGCCGCCCTGCCCCGCGGCCATGTCGACGATGACGCTGCCCGGCCGCATCGAGGCGACGTCGGCGGCGGTGATGAGGCGCGGCGCGGGACGGCCCGGGATCAGTGCCGTCGTGATGATGATGTCGACGTCGGCGGCCTGCTCCGAGTAGATCTCGGCGGCACGCCGGTCGTACGCCTCACTGGTGGCCTTGGCGTAGCCGTCGGCGGAGACCTGCTTCGCCTCGTCGGGCACGACCACCTCGAGGAACTCGCCGCCGATCGAGGCGACCTGGTCGGCCACCTCGGGCCGCGGGTCAGTGGCGCGGACGATCGCGCCGAGGCTGGACGCCGCGCCGATCGCGGCGAGTCCGGCCACACCGGCACCCGCCACGAGCACCTTCGCCGGGGGCACCTTGCCCGCCGCCGTCACCTGCCCGGTGAAGAAGCGGCCGAACTCGTGCGCGGCCTCGACGACGGCGCGATAGCCGGCGATGTTGGCCATCGAGCTCAGCACGTCCATCGACTGCGCGCGGGAGATCCGCGGCACCGCGTCGAGCGCGATGGCCGTGATCCCCCGGGTGGCGAGCGCCTCGACGAGGTCGGGCCGCAGCGCCGGGCTCAGCGTCGCGACGATCGTCGCGCCGTCTGCGAGCCGGTCGATCTCGGCCGGTGTCGGCGCGACGACCTTGAGCACGATCGGCGACGCCCACGCGGTCGCGCCGTCGACGACGGTTGCTCCCGCCTGCGCGAACGCGGAGTCGGGGAACGACGAGCCGGCGCCGGCGCCAGCTTCGACGACGACGTCGTAGCCCAGCGCGATGAGTTTGGGGACGGTGTTCGGGGTCGCCGACACCCGGTTCTCTCCGGGCGCTTCGGCGACGATGCCAATGCGGGTCATGCGTTCCTCACGGTTCGGGTGGGACGGTCGGGTGGGCAGCGCGCTGCCGCCGAGACTCGGAATCGGCGAGCGCCTCCCGGTGCTCGCGACGTCGCCTCCACCATGTCAGACCGCGGCGCGGATGGAGCCCGCGTTGTGTCCGACACGATGACAAGAATCACAGATCTTGCTGTCCGCGCACCACAATCCGGCTTCTTCGACGCTCCCGCAGCCCGGCCCCGCGGCATCCACACCGAGAATTTTCATAGCCGGCCGCGAAGGTCGTCGTAAGTCGGCCGCCTATCCATGAACGCATGGACAACAAGAGCAGCGACCGCACGAGGGCCGGCAGGCGCCGGCTTCGCAACACCGTCATCGCCTCCGGCCTGGTCGTCGCCCTCTCCGGCGGCGCCGGTGCCGTGTGGGCCGCCGACCGCTTCCTCGTCGAGCACGTCGAGATCGCCGACGTGTCGGAGTACGAGGCGCAGAACTCCTCGACGAGCGCGACCACCGACGCGACGACGGAGGGGACGGATGCCGCAGACGGCGCCGACGCGGTCGTCACAGCGACCTCGTACACCGACGCCGGAACAGTCATCACGATCTCGACGGTCACCGAGGGATCGGGCTCCGACACCGTGACGTACTACGTCGCCGACGTGACGCTGTCGGACGCCACGACGTTGCAGAGCGCCTTCGCGAAGGACCAGTTCGGCGAGAACATCACCGAGCTCACGAGCGAGATCGCCGCGGACAACGACGCGATCTTTGCCATCAACGGCGACTACTACGGGTTCCGCGACACCGGCATCGTCATCCGCAACGGCGTCGTCTTCCGCGACGAGCCCGCCCGCGATGGCCTCGTCTTCTATACCGACGGCACCGTCGAGATCTACGACGAGACGACGACGAGTGCCGACGAGCTGCTCGCCGACGGCGCGTGGAACACCCTCAGCTTCGGCCCGGCGATCGTCGCGGACGGCGCCGTCGTCGTCGGCATCGAAGACATCGAGATCGACACGAACTTCGGCAACCACTCGATCCAGGGAGATCAGCCGCGCACGGCGGTCGGCGTCATCGACGAGAATCGCCTCGTCTTCGTCGTGGTCGACGGCCGCCAGTCCGGCTACAGCGAGGGTGTCACCCTCACGGAGCTCGCCGACATCATGATCGACCTGGGCGCCACCACCGCGTACAACCTCGACGGCGGCGGCTCGTCGACGATGTACTTCAACGGCGAGGTCATCAACTCGCCCTCCAACGGCGGCGAGCGCGCCACGAGCGACATCCTCTACATCGCCGACGCATCCGCGTCCACCGCGGAATGACGCCGTGATCGTCCTCATCCCCGCTTACGAGCCGGGCCATCGCCTCGAGCCCGTCGTCGCGGGCCTGTTCGCCGCCGATCCCGACGTCGAGGTGGTGGTCGTCGACGACGGCAGCGGGGCGGCGTTCGCGCCCACATTCGCACGCGTCGCCGCGGCAGGAGCGACGGTGCTGCGCCACGACGCGAACCGCGGCAAGGCGGCTGCGTTGCGCACGGGGCTCGACCGTGCGCTCGCCATGCACCCCGGCGACGACGTCGTCACCGCCGACGCCGACGGACAGCACACCGTGACCGACATCCTCCGCGTCGCCGACGCCCTGCGCGAAGACGCGGCGGCCGCGACCCCGACGCTGATCCTCGGCTGCCGCGCCTTCTCGGGCCGCGTGCCGCTGCGTTCGCGTGCCGGCAACGCGGTGGCGCGCGGGGTGTTCCGGCTCGCGGCCGGATGGGCGCTGAGCGACACGCAGACCGGGCTGCGCGGCATCCCGTCCGGACTCATCGCCTGGGTGCGCGACCAGCCTGGCGAGCGCTTCACCTTCGAGCAGAACGTGCTGCTGCGCTGCCGGCGCGACGGCGTCGCGACGCGCGAGGTGCCCATCGAGACCCTGTACCTCGACGGCAATGCGTCCAGTCACTTCCGCCCGGTCATCGACTCGCTGCGCATCATGCTGCCGCTCCTGCTGTTCGCGGGATCGTCGCTGCTCGCCTTCGCCCTCGACACCGTCCTGTTGCTGGCACTCAACGCGCTCACCGGCATGCTCGTGCCGTCGATCATCGCGGCCCGTGTGGTCAGTGCAACGGTGAACTTCACCGTCAACCGTCGCATGGTCTTCCGCGCCGGCAACGGCAGACGGATGCCGCGCCAGGCGCTGCGCTATGCGGTGCTGGCTCTCGCGCTGCTGGCCTCCAACGTCGTGTGGCTGGACGCGCTCACGCGGTACGGGCTGCCGCTGGTCGTCGCCAAGATCGCGACCGAGGCCGTGCTTTTCGTGACCAGCTACGGCGTGCAGCGCAGCTTCGTGTTCGGCGCTCAGCAGGATCGTGCGGAACTCAGGAGCGGGGCTGACGCCCGTCATAGCAACCGCATAGCGGCGCCGACTCGACTGGATGCGAACGAACACCCCATCGGGAGGAACCCATGACCAGCAGTGCGATGATCCTCATCGGCATCGATCTGACGGCCGCGCTCGTGCTGAGCCTCGGCCTGTACTACCGCCGGCACCACCGCCGCGACCTCGTCGTCGCGTTCCTGGGGGTGAACGTCGGGGTGATGGCCGTCGCCGCCGTGCTCGGGACCGCCGAAGTCGCGATGGGGCTGGGTCTGGGCCTGTTCGGCGTGCTGTCGATCATCCGGCTGCGCTCGTCCGAGATCACCCAGCGCGAGGTCGCGTACTACTTCGCAGCGCTCGCGATCGGGCTCCTCACCGGCCTGCCGCAGACCGACCCCTGGCCGGTCGCCGCGCTGGTCGCGCTCATCCTCGTGGTGCTGTGGGCCGCGGATCACCCCGCGTTCCTCTCCCGCTCACGCCACCAGGTGGTGCGGCTCGACCGCGCCGTCGCCGACGAGGGCGAGCTGCGGGCCGAGCTCGAGACGCGCCTGGGCGGCACGGTCGCCTCCACCACGGTGCAGGAACTCGACCTGGTCAATGACACGACCCTCGTCGATGTCCGCTACCGCGTCCCGCGCGGCGGGGTGCGATCGGCGCGCGGGCGTGGCCTCCCCCTTGGCCGCGGCACGGGTGCAGCCACGACGCCCGCCCTGGAAGGAGCCCGGCGATGACGACCTTCGACCGCTTCGACGCCGTGGCCCTCGACGCGCTCGTGGCCGAGGCATCCCTTCTCACCCGCGTCGACCGCAAGTACGTCGTGCCGCGGGCCGACCTCGAGCGGGTGATCGCGGCTCTCGACGCCCGCACCCGCGTGCTCGAGATCGACGGCGCCCGCGACTTCGCGTACGAGTCGGTCTACTTCGACACCCCCGACCTGCTGAGCTTCCGCATGGCTGCGCAGCCGCGCCGGCGCCGGTTCAAGCTGCGCACGCGCAGCTACCTCGACACCGGCACGTCGTACCTCGAGATCAAGACGCGCGGCGCCCGCGGCACGACGGTGAAGGATCGCGACGAGTACGACCTGCGTGACCGCGACCGGCTGACGGATGAGGCGCGCGACGACGTCGCCGACGCCTTCGCGACGATCGGGGTTGCCGCCGAACGCGCCGACGAGCTCGGTGCGACCCTGCTGACGCGCTATCGCCGCGCGACCCTCCTCGCTCCGGACGGCTGCGGCCGCGCCACCGTCGACACCGCGCTCGAATGGATCGAGCCCGACGGGCTCGGCTTCGCGCTCCCCGGCACGGCGATCGTCGAGACGAAGTCGGGCGCGCAGCCGTCAGGGGTCGACCGCGCCCTTTGGCGGGCGGGTCACCGCCCGGCCACCGTCAGCAAGTACGCCACCGGACTCGCCGCCCTCCATCCCGCGCTTCCCCGCAACCGCTGGGCGCGCCTGCTGCGCGGCCCCTTCGACGCCACCCACCGCGCGTTGCCTTCCCGCAGCCAGCCCTCGACCCGGACCTCCGTCACCTCGACTCACCCGACCCCTGCTCAGAAGCCCACCAGCGCCACCCCGAAGGAGGACGCCACATGTCCCGTCACCTCTCGCTCCGCCGCCGCCTGATCCTGGCCGCCGCGCCGCTCGCACTCACCGGTCTCGTGCTCGCCGGCTGCGCCGTACAGAGCTCGGCCGCGTCGACGACCTCGACCACATCGACCGACGACGCCACCACCGAGACGGCGACCGTCGTCGATTCCGACCTCAGCGCGACGGCGGTGCTCGCCGCCAATGCCGACGTCACCGTCGTCGAGGACGACGAGTGGAGCGAAGCGGATGCCGCAGACATCTCGCTCGACGACACGACCGCGTCGAGCGACTCCGACGCCGTGACGGTCGACGGGTCCACCGTGACGATCACCGCCGCGGGGGTGTTCCGGCTCTCCGGCTCGCTCGACGGCCAGGTCGTGGTCGCGGCGCCCGGGGACGCACAGGTGGTGCTGATCCTCGACGACGCCGAGATCTCGGCATCCGATTCGTCCGCGATCACCGTCACCAGCGCCGACGATGTCGCGATCTTCCTCGCGGACGGCAGCGACAACAGCGTTTCGGACTCTTCGTCGTACGCCGACGACGCCGAGGCGAACGCCGCGATCTACGCCGACGCCGACCTCACGATCTCGGGCACCGGAACCCTCGAGGTGTCCGGCAACGGCAACGACGGCATCGCGAGCACCGACGATCTCGTCATCCTGTCGGGCACGATCACGGTCGCCGCCGTCGACGACGGCCTGCGCGGCAAGGACTCGCTCTCCGTCGCCGGCGGCACGGTCGAGATCACCGCCGGCGGCGATGCGCTCAAGAGCGACCGGACCGACGACGCCACGCAGGGCTTCGCCGCGACCCACTGCTGCGCACCGGTCGGCGCCACCAGCGGCGATGACGGGATCGCCACGGCGACGGATGCCGTCATCACCGGCGGCACCGTGACCCTCACCGCAAGATCGGATGCCTCGACCGCCGACGACTCCCCCAAGGGCATCTCGGCCGCGGTCGTCGTCGCGCTCGACGGCGGCGAGGTCAGCGTCGACGCGGTCGACGACGCGGTCCACTCCGACGGCTCGGTCGGCATCGGCGGCGGCACCGTCACCGTCGCTTCGGGCGATGACGGCATCCACGCCGAGCAGCGTCTGGAGATCCGCGACGGCGGCGTGACCGTCGCCGAGTCGGTCGAGGGCCTCGAGGCGACCGACGTCGCCATCTCGGGCGGCACGGTCGACGTGACCTCGAGCGACGACGGCATCAACGCCGCCAGCGGAACGGCGTCCGACACGCAGGGCGGTGGCATGGGCGGCGGCGGCGAGCAGGACACCGGCGAGACCCTCGCGATCTCGGGCGGCGCCGTGCGCGTCGCCGCGGCCGGCGACGGGCTCGACTCCAACGGCTCGATCGCGATCACCGGCGGCTCGACCGTCGTCAGCGGCCCGAGCTCGGCCGGCGGTCAGGGCGCCGTCGACTCCAACGGCGCCATCGCGCTCGACGGCGGCGAGCTCTTCGTCGCCGGCTCGGTTCTCGTGACGCCGACCGGTGCGCAGCAGTGGGTCGCGGCGACAGCCAGCGGGTCGGCGGGCGACACCGTGGAGGTGTCGGATGCCGCCGGCAACGTTGTCGCCACCTTCGCGGCCGACCAGAGCTTCGGCGCGGTGTTCTACAGCGGCCCCGCGGTGGCGGACGGCGCGGAGTACGCGATCGCCGTCAACGGTGTCTCGGCCGCGACCGTGAACGAGGGCGTCAACGTGTCGGGTGGCATGGGCGGAGCCGGCGGCGGCGGGGGCGGACGCCGACCCTGATCCCCGTTCTCGGTCGCCGCTGGAGTCGTCAGTCGGCGGCGACCGAACGTGGGAACTCCCTCCGAATGCGCGGCTCTCGGCGCGTAGGGGTTGCATCCGCGCTGGGATCTCGGAATCGTGGCCGACTCGGAACCGCACGAGGAAAGGAAAAGCATGCTCACGCTGACCCAGACCGCCGCCGAGGCCGTCGAAGAACTCATCGCCCGCGTCCCGCTCGCCGAAGACGGAGGTGTGCGAATCCGCGACACGGGAACCTCCGAAGGATTCGAACTGAGCGTCGTTCCGGCTCCCGAGGCGACCGACACCGTCGTGCGCGAGGGCGGCGCCCGCGTCTTCCTCGACGAGACGGCGGCCTCGGTTCTCGAGAACCGCGTTCTCGACGCGGAGCTGTCGAACGACGGCGCCGTGCGCTTCGCCCTCGCAACCCAGGGCTGACGATCTCACGAAGAGCCCCGGCATCCGTTCATGGATGCCGGGGCTCTTCGCATGCCGCTCGCTACTGTCGGAGCTATGAGAGGCGAAGCCGTCGATGAGCCCGACACGGCGTGGGAGAGCTGCGATGCGCGCTACCGGGTATTCGTGTACACAGGCCCCGAAGCCGCGGTGAAGGCGATCGACATCGTGGACGCCTCCCTCCACGAGGTGATGGACTCCACGCGGGCGCTGGCAGAGAACGACCGGAACATGTGGTCCCTCGCCCTCGTGATGGATGCGGCCGAGCCTCGCGGCCGCGGGCTGGTCTGGCTGTCGGGGATGGACTATCACCGTGCTCCGGCATCCGCATTCGAATGGCGCCTGCGCGCCGAGATGCAGGACCGCTACCTGTCGGCGCGCGGCCGCCGCCACGAGGCCGTCGTGCTGCCGAACGGTCTGCGCGTGGTCCGCATGTTCCCCGAGTGGGGCGTGACCTGGCCGCTCTGGGAGTCCTTCACCGACAACTACCCGATGGATGCCGCAGCCCTCGGCCTATCGGACTCACTCGCCGCGGACCTGGCCGCCTGGAACGACCGGTGGCAGGACGGCGGCCTCGAAGGACCAGTCCCCGTGGGCTGGCACGACGAGGGATGGGCGCTGTACGGCCGTCTGCAGGACGAGCTCGACGGCATCGCCGAGGTGCGCCCCGACTTCGGCCGCTGACGGGCTGTCGCGGGTTCGGCCGCTGACGGGCCGTCGCGAGCAAGCCCGTAGACTGTGGGGGCCAGCCTCTGTAGCTCAATGGAAGAGCAGTTCCGTCCTAAGGAAACGGTTGGGGGTTCGAGTCCCTCCAGGGGCACAGACTCTTTTTTGCTCTGACCAGGAGTTTCTTCTGTGGTCAGACCACTCAGATTGCGTTTTTGGCCGCTTTTTGGCCGCATTTGAGAAAGCTGTGAGCCGAAACCGACGCAGACTTGACGCCCTTCACGGAGCGTCGTTCGACGTCTCAGAACGACGAAATCGAGCATTTCTGGCGTCCTGCGCCTCGTCGAAAATTGAGCAGTCTGCTCTCCGGCGTTACCTCGGTCGGGCGTAGCGGGTCTGCGGACCTGACGGCAGTGCTACCAGCGGCATCGCATCGTTGAGGCGCGATGCGACGGCATCCAGATCGTCGTCGAAGAGGTCGGCGTAGGTGTCGAGTGTCATGGCCGCCGACGCGTGCCCCAGCATCCGCTGCACGGCCTTCACGTTGGCGCCGGAGCTGATCGCGAGCGATGCGGCGGTGTGGCGGAGGTCGTGAGGCGTCAGCCGCGGGATCGATGGGTCCACAGCCTGCGCGCGGCGGACCGCGTTCGCGAACCACCCCTGTGCGCCTGAGTTGCGCATGTGGTTGACGCCGTCGCCGAACAGCAGTCCTTCCGGCCCCTTGCCGGCGCAGGCCTGCTCGATCATCGGAGCGAGCCGCTCGGGGTAGGGCACCGAGCGCTTCTCGTGCGTCTTGGGCGTGCCGACGTGGATCTCGTAGGCGATCATCACCGCGTTCTCCTCGATGACGAAGCGCCGACGCAGCCGGTTCACGCTGCGCACCCGCAGCCCCGTCGCCTCGCCCCAGCGCAGTCCGGTGTAGGCCAAGGTCAGGACCATTGTCGGATGCGCCGAGCATGCCGCCAACGTCGCCACCTGGTCGTGCGTGAGATAGACGCGGCGCTTGCCTGGTCCGCTCCGAGGGAGATTGCGGATGTGTCGCGCCGGATTGTTCGCAAGCCGACGATCATCGATCGCGACATCGAGGATGCCTGCGAGGACTCCCAGCGCGCGAAGAACGACCGTGCGCGACTTCGCCGTCGCGAGCTCTGACACCCAGTCCTGAACTTCAGACCGCCGGATCGACCAGATCTCCCTATCTGCCCACACGGGAGCGACGTGGTTCTTCCACGCCCGCTCAAGCGTCATGTAGTACGAAGGCTTCGACATCGGCGGCTGCTTCGACCGCAGCCAGCTGTCGGCAAACATTCGCACCGGCACCCGCGACGCCCCGGGATCGATGTACTCGCCCTTCGACTTCGACACGGTGACCATGGACAGGTACAGCTTCGCTTCGCGCATCGTCGTGAAGCCGCGCTTCTGCGCTTCGGTGCGATCAGGCTTGCGGTAGCGCACGCGGTAGCGGCGGCCCTGAGCCGTTTCGTACGGGGTGATGGTGCCCATCTCGACCTCCGCTCATGCCGGCTCGACAGTCAGTATTTGGCCAGTGTCGGACACTGGTCGGGCCCCGTCAACGCGGCCGATCACAGATGTGGACACATGTCGGAAGATGTCCCGAATTGGCGTTGAGTTAGAGGGGCGCCTCCCTCCGACGCCGAGAGTGTAGCGATCGGTCACGTCTCCGTTCTCGCCGCTCACTCCTTGCAGACTCCGCGCTGGCGCGCGTCGCTTAGCAGCCGTTCGACGACGAGCACTGCGCCGCGCCCGACCGCTGGGGCGGCTGATTGTCGGAAGGGAGGCCGCTGTGCGATACCGTCACACCGTGACGAGTGAGCGAGTTCGTGAAGCCTTGTCGGAGTTCGTGCGCGAGCGCGACTGGGCTCAGTTTCATACGCCGGCAAACCTCGCGAAGAGCATTTCGATCGAGGCTGGCGAACTGCTCGAGTGCTTCCAGTGGAGCGACGATGCAGACGAGCTTCGCGTGCGCGATGAACTCGCCGACGTCGTCACTTACTGCGCACTGCTCGCCGCTCAACTGGGAGTCGACCTGGACGAGATCGTCCTGCAGAAGCTCGCGGTAACAGGCTCGAAGTACCCCGCCGATCGATCGAGAGGGCGGAGCACGAAGTATGACGCCCTTTGAGATCGAACGGCTCGACTTCACCACGCCCGCAATCTCAACTTGGGCGTCCGGCGATGAACGGCGGACGAATTGGCCTGTCGTCTACGTTCTCGACAGCGCCGGGTCCCCAGATGCGCCATCTGTCTATGTCGGCGAGACGGTCAGTGCCGTGTCACGCATGCGTCAGCACATCCAGAATCCATCAAAGGCAGGGTTCCGCCGGGTGCGTGTCGTCATAGACGAGACGTTCAACAAGTCGGCGTGTCTCGACCTCGAGTCGCACCTCATCCGCTGGCTCGCCGGCGACGGGCACTTCAAAGTGCTCAACGGAAACGAGGGCATCATCGACGCGCGGTACTACGAGCGCGACCAGTACCGCGCGAGCTTCCGTGACATCTTCGAGCAGCTGCGATCGGACGGGATCTTTCAGCGCAGCATCCCCGAGATCGAGAACAGCGATCTCTTCAAGCTCTCGCCTTTCAAGGTCCTAACCCGAGAGCAGGCCATCGCCGTCGAGCAGATCGTTGAGTCGCTGCTCGCGGACCTCGCGACGGGCACACGATCGACCAGCGTCATCCAGGGCAATCCGGGTACGGGCAAGACGATCGTGGCGATCTTCCTCATGAAGCTGCTGGCCGACATCCGCGACTACGAAGACACAGATGAGATCGAGCAGGACTCCCTCTTCTCCGAGTTCTTCGTCCCTGAGAACCGCGAACTACTGAAGAGCGTCCGCGTCGGACTGGTCGTACCTCAGCAGTCGCTTCGAGACTCGATCAAGAAGGTGTTCAAGAAGACGCCGAAGGTCAGTGAGGACCTCGTGTTGAACCCGTTCGACGTCGGCAAGTCGTCTAAGCCGTTCGACCTGCTCATGGTCGACGAGACGCACCGGCTCAATCGCCGCGCGAACCAATCCTCGGGTATGCGCAACCGCGACTTCGCGGACATCAACGAACGACTCTTCGGATCAGATGACCTCAGCAGGACCCAACTGGACTGGATCCGCGCCCAGAGCACGCACCAGATCCTCCTCATCGACGAGCAGCAGGGGGTGCGGCCGGCAGACCTCTCGAGCGAGGTTCTTGCCGCTGAGATCGCTGATGCAAAGCGAGTGCATCGGTGGTTCCCGTTGGCGAGGCAGATGCGGGTGAGGGCGGACGCAGACTACGTGGGATTCATACGCCAGCTGCTTCGGGGTGAACTTCGCACCGGCGACCGCCCGGACTTCGGTGAGTACGACCTGCGGTTCTTCGAGAGTGTCGGAGAAATGCGGCAGGCCATCCTCGACCGCGACCGCGAGGTGGGGCTCGCCCGGCTCGTGGCCGGCTACGCCTGGGACTGGAAGACCCGCGGCAACAGACCCGGCTTCGACTTCGAACTCGAGGGAACTGGGTTCGTCTGGAACCGCACTGACAAGGACTGGATCAACTCCGCGGGATCGATCGACGAGGTCGGCTCGATTCACACGGTGCAGGGCTACGACCTCAACTACGCCGGGGTGATCATCGGCGGCGACCTCCGATACGACGAGCTCACCCGACAGGTGGTGGTCGACCGTGACGCCTACCGCGACAAGAAGGGCAAGGAGAACCTCGCGAAGCTGGGAAGGGAGACGACCGACGGGGATCTCCTGACACTGATTCAGAACATCTACGGCGTGCTGCTCACACGAGGAATCTTGGGAACGTACGTCTACGTGTGCGATCCAGATCTACGCGAGTACGTGCGCGGAAAGATCGTGAACGTCGGTTCCGAGCAAGCTCAGTGAACACAGCTGAGGTGTTGGACTTCTCCTCCTCTCAGGCGGTGGCGAAGAACTCAGGGGCGGCCCCCTCTATATGCGTGCGAGCAGACTCTGCGAAGCGGCGCTCAGAGTCTTCGGGATCAGTCCCGTCGCCAATTGCCCAGCGGAGACGCGAAACGTGGATATCGCCGACCTTCAGCGAAGGGTGAAGTACCTCCATCTGAGCGAAGTCCGCGATAACCGCGTGCGGACTTTTGTATGCCGCCGCGAACAGGACGGCTTGGGCGAGGTCCTGGCGATTCCAGCTTCGATCACCAATCTTGTACTTGACGTCTCCCGTGAATGGAGGCGGCCCAATCTCGAGGTCTGGATTCACCGACACAAACGCGGGTAGCAGGTGGCGTCCACCGGTCTTGACGACGCGCATCGGGGCGAGTGCTTCGGCGAGCACCTCGCGGATCGCATCCTCGGCAACGGCTGCCGAGTTAAAGAGGAACGTCCCCGAGGCGTGGTCGCCGGACTCGAGAGAGCGGCCGACCCCAGTCAAAATGTCGATCGCGTACTTCAGAGCCGGCCGGTAGTGGCGATATCGCGCGGGGAGTCGGTCGAGATCAACGTCGTCCCACGCTTCACGGGACACGGGGGGCAGCTCGCGTGCAAAGTAGGCCAGCCTCATCCGAAGGCGATCGTCAACCGCCGGGGAGCGAAAGGACTGGGAAACTGCCGCTGCGAGGTACTGATTGAACGGTGTGGCTTCGGTGAAGTCGTCGAACTCGCAGTCGACAAGAACACGGCCCTGCAGCCACTGACGAGATGTTGTCACCAAGTTGACATGGCCTCGCACATGCGGAAGACGTTCCGTCGAATGCACGTAGTCCTTCACAAGGCCTCGACGGAACAGCGTGTCGAGCTCTCCCACAAACCACTCGATTACTAGTCGCTGGAGACCTGATGCAGCCTCGAGCGACGTCATCGACGAGTCGACGCGAGGCATGCCGTTTGACCGGGCGAGTAGATGCATGAAGTGCTGCATGCCGACCTTCGGTTCGACGATTATCGTCAAGTCGGGAAGTCCGACAACGCCAACGACGTTGCCAACCTCGACACGCCAGCTGCCCCCGAAGAGTTTGGTCAGCCGGAAGACGGATCGGGAATCGTCGCTGTGCGCCCCGTTGCTCCCCCACCACCGGCGCTCACCCGCGAGCTTCTTGCCAAGCAGTGCCAGCCTCCCCGCTTGATCGTCGGTGAGCATATGTGTGGCTGTTCGCGCCTCCGCGAGGCGGAGTGTTTTCATTCGCCGAAGAGGCTCTCAACGCTCAGGCCATCAAGGCTGGCGACGTTCCCGCCCACGTAGTCCTCCAGTAGCGGCTGCACCTGTCGTTCCCACACTGCCCGCAGAGTGGTCCGACTCATTCGATCCAGCATGAAGTAGCTGTGGCCGATGCCATGGTGACGGTCACCCATGAGGGCGAAGACTGCTTCATTCAGGGCATCGAATCCGGAGTATAGGGACGGTCCCAGCTCATTCAGATGGCCATCCTCAGAGTAGTGCGCCTTCAGAATCTCCGATGATGGCGTGACATCGAAGAAGTCGAAACGCCTTCGTAGCGCAAAGTCCACGCTCCTGATACTCCGGTCCGCGGTGTTCATGGTTCCGATGATGAACAGCTGTTCCGGCAACGCGAATCTATTCCGGTACATGAGTCGGACTTGCTGCTCGCGGTACTCAAGCAGGTAGTACAGCTCGCCGAATACACGGGGAAGATTCGCCCGATTCATTTCGTCGATGATTAGCACGCGCGGCTGGCCGTCCTCTGCGATGGCGTCGGCCAGTTGGATGATCGTCCCGGCAACTGGGGCGAACTCGAACGCGCCGGTGGGGCCAATCGTGGGGCGGAGGCCCTCGACAAACTCTTCATACCCGTACGTCGGATGAAACTGCACGACTTCGATCTGCGGATTGTTGTCGACGTATCCCGCTTGCCCCAGGAGGTAGGCCGCAAGGTGGCGAGCAACGAAGGTCTTGCCCGTGCCTGGAGGTCCCGCCAATACAATCTGCGGACTCGCGTCTCGGAGGCTCTCAACCGTGTTCAGGATCTCGTCCTCAGACCAGTGGATCGCGTTGGCAATCGTCCTGAGTTCCGCCTGCCCCACGTCTTGGAACGCCGGAACGTCGAGGACTCCCGGCTCCGCCGCGGCGCGATTCTGACTGGGCAGGGCGTCAGTAGTCGGAAGAATCGTCAACAGCTCTGACAGCCAGCGAAGGTGCCGTTTGATGTCCCCGTCACTGGGGATCCCGTCTCGGTTGTATCTGAAGGCCAGCAAGTTGCCGCGAGCGTACTGGGCGCCGAGACCCGGGTCGCGGAGGTCGACATTGCGAGTTGCTTCGTCCATCAATGGAGTCCTCGAGGCCGGCGATTCGGATACTCGGCCCCATCCATCTGCGACGTTGACTTCGATGCCGTCCGGATCCAGCTTGGTTACGCCCTGGTTGAGCGACAGATAGGCCGCAGATCCGTCCGCGGCGAACAGGAGCACGACGTACCAGCCAAGCGTTGGTCGGGGCGATTGAGCAGGGTCGAAGACCCGGACCCAGGGCACCTTTGCATTGTTGCCGGCCCCGTTACTTCCCTTCACCTGCGATACATGATCATCTGACGCGGCGAGAAGTGAGGCGAACTCAGCTGCGATTGCGTTGATCAGTTCGCGGCGGCGCGACATCGCGGGCGAAGTCAGGGGTGTGAAGTGGACTTGGAGCTCGAGCACTCCCTGGATCAATTCGCCAAGGCCACGCGGGAGGCTTTGGAGTTCGTCTGTCATCTCGCCAACCTATTGCAGGCGCGAATCCGGTGGGCCGCGCCATCCCGGGCGCCGCGGGCGAAGGAGAACACACGATCCAGATTCGCGCACGCCGAACGTCCGAGACTCGGACCGACCGCGGACGATTCGCTGTTCTGAGCGGCTGGAAATCTCTGTGGGGTGTGGCGGCCTCGGACACCTCCATTAGTAGAGGAGTCGCCCGATGCCCGGTCGTCAAGCGAGGGCATCGAGTTGAGTAGCGGGTCCTGAACTCGTTACAAACTCCACGGACTACCCGTGGGTCATCGCGAGCGTACATGCGACGTCGGCGCGCCGCGGCATGATGGGTCGAGTGCGCTCGTCGATCGGCAGCGCGGGGACGTGGGGAGAAGCATGGGCTGGCTCGATTGGTTGTTCGGCGGCGGTAACGCGAAGAAGGATGCGGCGGCACCGCGGGTGGCCTCGCCGCCTCCCATTTCGCGTCCGCCCTACTTCGCCATCATCGACGTGGAGACAACAGGCCTGTCACCCAAGAAAGACCGCGTACTAGAGCTCGCGGTCGTCCGAGTGGATCAAGGCGGCAACGTCGTGGACGAGTGGTCGACCAGGTTCAACCCCGAGGGGCCTGTCGGCGCAACGCACATTCACGGCATCACGCAGGCCGATGTCGCGAACGCGCCCCTGTTCCGCGATGTCGCCGCTTCCGTCGTGCCGTACATCGCGGGGCTGCCCATCGCTGCGCACAACGCACGCTTCGATCTTGCGTTCCTGCGCGCGGAGTTCCGTCGCGCCGGGTGGGACTTGCCATGGCTACCGGCATACTGCACGCTCGACGGCAGCCATCACTACATGCCCGATCTCGACCGCCGGCGTCTCGTCGACTGCTGCTGGAGCGCTCGCATCCCGCTGAACGATGCCCACTCGGCCCTTGGGGATGCTCGTGCGACCGCCGGACTTCTTCGTCACTATCTGCAGGCGCAGGGTCGAGCGCGTCCGCACCCTGCCCTCCTCTCTGTGCAAAATGACGCACGAGGCGTGGTGTGGCCCGCAGGACCGAGCCGTGCACCGCTCGCATTCCTGCCAGACGAGCCGGCCCCGGCGCGGTCGCGTCCCATCAGGGTCACCAACGCGAAGCCTAAGCAACCGGCTCTCATCACACAACTTTCGAAACTCAGCCTCGTCGAAGTGCTCGACGAGGGGGCCCCCGTGGGATCCCTCACCTACGTCGAAACCCTCCTGGACGCGCTCGAGGACGGCGTCGTTTCCGAGGATGAAGCCGCCGCTCTGCAGGACCTCGTCGAGGTCTACGAGCTCAGCGACGCCGATGTCGCTGACGCACACCAGGCCCTCGTGCTCGCTCTCGCACACAAGGCGCTCGACGACGGCCATGTCTCCCGCGACGAGCGGACCGAACTGGAGTCCATCGCATCGTCGCTGCGACTGTCGGGCGAGCTCGTCCCGAAGCTGATCGCCGAGGCGGACGCCGCACGTGCAACCCGGCTGAGCGCGAAACTTGGTCCGCTTCCTGCCGACTGGGCACTCGGGGAGCCGCTCCGCGTCGGCGACAAGGTCGTATTCACCGGTTTCGACGGGCGAGAGCGTGAACGAGCACGGCTGGAGCGTCGAACCCAGGAGCTCGGCGTCCGCTTGCTCGGAACTGTTTCCGGCCTCACCGCGATGCTCGTGAGTGACGGTTCCTTCGCAGGAGGCAAGCTCGCGCGAGCACAGGAACTAGGTACCCGCATCGTTGACCCCGAAACGTACGCCATCCTCCTCAAGCACCTCCAACCCGCTAAGGCCGCGGCACCCAAGCCGAAACGGGCCGCACGAGCGACCACGACCGCTGTCGCTGGGAGCACGCCCGTCACGGTTCAAACGACCACCTCGCCCGGTGCGATCCGCGCGTGGGGCATCGAGAACGGCTACACCGTCGGAGTTCGCGGCAGGCTCTCGACGGAACTCGTTCAGGCATACGAGCTTGCGCTGCTCGATGCGCAGAAGGAGCCCGCAGGACCGTAACCCGGTCACTAGGCGAGCCAGGCCCGGAGGCGGCCTGTGAAAGTTCGCTGTTGGCGACGCGCGGTCTGGTGCTGAATCGATCCGCATTCGGGCATTGCCCGCTCAAGGTGAGTGGCGAACAGTCTTAGGCGCGTTCGTTCGGCATCCTATTCGGACAGTGCGCGGATGGGGCCGGAGGCGAACCCACGCGCAAGGCGTTGGGACTGCGCGCCGCGCCGTCACGAACGGTCGAGCGGCTCCAGGCGGAAGCGGCCCGCATCAACGATCTACTGTGAATTGCTGTCTCGTGCGGCAGGCCCGCTGAGCCAACGCTCAACAACCTCCGACGCCGACAAGGCGGCTACGTCCCATGCGGCCTGGAGAGCCTCTCCCTCCGCTTCAAGATGCCGGAGGACCAGGCGCGAAAGGTGATGATGAGCAAGGGACTTGAGCCGGTCGCGCCCTAACCCGGCAGCAGCGCGCCTTTGCGGTGCCGGCACACCTGCGGGAAAGATGTCACCCCTACGCTCGGCAACGCGAGAATGGGACGCGGCATCTGTCAGTACTGTTTCGCATCGTCAATAGGGTCCTTGGATGCGACGCTACGCCGCGCGCTCGCGGCGCGCGAGCACCACTCGTATTCGGGCGTCGCCCGCCACCGTGCGGCGCAGGGAGTGCGGGACGTGCCTCCGCGACGCGCGCTGGCATACCGGGCGCAGGTGAGCTTGTCGTTCCATGGCTTACGCTCGCCATAGATGCGCACCACGACAACTGCACCGAAGCCCGACCTATGGCGAGTGGCCTCTGAGCTCACGATCACCCCGACCGGGGACGACCTCGGGTCGCGTGTTGCGCGGCGGCTCGTGCGCCTTCGTCGCCGGCGAAACTGGTTGTGGTTCGGAGGCGCAACGTTTGTCGCCTTCACGGCGGGCCTCATTGCGGTACTGCTCCAACACCCCGTCGCGAGTTCAGCCCTCACCGTTCTAGCCGTACTCGGCTTCTCGATTGCCGCCGCTGCCGGGACTGTGCAATTGCGCGCGGGAACCTATAGGCGCTTGACGTCCCGGATGAGGCGAGGAGCCACACCCGCGTGGTGGGTGTTCACTTCGCTTGCGTGGGCTGCGGTCCTCTCAGCGGGCGTGGCCGCGATCATCACAGTGACATCTCAGGGGTCGTTTACCTCGGTTGAATCCCTCGTTTCGACCAAGCTGACGGCTTTCATCCTCGGCTTCACGGGTTTGTTGCTCAGCGCAGCGAGCTCGGCATCCGTGCCGCCATTGCTTTCCGCTTCTCCTAAACCGCGACCGTATCAAGCGCACTGGAGCCAGCTCACCTGGACCGCGTCACTACTTGCAGCGACTCTCAGTGCAATGTCGCTCGCTCTGTATCGCGGCCAAGAAAGCTGGGTCATTGAAGTGACGCTCACGATTGGGTTCGCCTTAATCGCGGCCCTTCTTGCGTGGCACGCACGGGCGCTTCACAACCTCCGGTCTCAACGAGCACGACTGCTCGATGGCTTGGCGGGGGTCTACGAGTTCATGACGGACAGTGGGAGTTCGGACGCCGCCACGACGCGCGCGCTGCTCACACTCCGCGCACTCACCGTGCCGGACCCATTTCGCTCGCAGTCTCCCGCCGCCCCACCTGCGGCAACCGGCTGGGAGATCGCGGAGGTTGTCAGCATCTTGTTGCATGCATACGGATACGGCGACATGCCGGAATCAGTCACGAGCAGGGCCCTACTGGCGGGCGAGCTCGGGCAGCCGTTTCGCGACGTGCTGGGCGCGGACAACACAGAACTACGGGTTGCGGGGTGTAATTTCGTATCTCGGACGATCGAGTGGGCGTCGCGGAACACCGCCACCGGCTAGCGCCGCATGCCACGATCTATCCCATCCGTAAGATCGACGAGTCGATGGCAATCCCCTCGTCACTGTGACGATCTTGTCGGTGGGGTCTTCAGGCATCCAACCGGTCACGGTTCGCGTCACCTGGAAGGGCCAGGCGAGCTAGTCATCCTCGTCGTCGGGCGAACCCGTGTCCACGTGCTCAGGAGGTAGATCAACGACGAGCCCGTTCGGCCCGTACCAGCGAGCCTCCCCTGAGCTGAAGAGAACCTTGCCAACTAGGCGGTCTCGGAGCTGCCAATCAGTGAGGTCGGGCTCCATCCGTCCTTCCTCCGGCTTGAACCCCAAGATGCGGCGATCCTCGCGACGCACGTCCGGCGCGGGATACTGAGGCGGTGCCCGTAGTGGGCGCCGGCGCATCAGCCAGCGAGTGCCCGCGAGCCGGTGGTCCAGCGCGCTATCTGCCCGGAAGACGTCGGTACACGGCTGTCGGGTTCTCCGATGGCGCTGGTTCCATGGGGGCCAGGTCATCGTTAACGAACGGCATCTGAGTTCCTCGCCGCCAGTACGCGAACCAGGATGCGTGCAGCTCGCCCCGCCGGTAGTCCATGAACGCTTCGACAAGCATGTGCATACGAGTGATGAACTCCGGGTCCAGTTGATCGCCCAGCGTCGATTCATGCCAGTTGTCCCACACATCGGTCTCGATGTCAGTCACGACGGCCAGGTCGCTCCCTCGGGCGATGAGTGACGCCTGACGAATCCGAGTACGGAACACTCGCAGCGCCTCCTCAACGGCGGCCGATGGCGTGAACCGTTCGGGTACGCTCCGCCGATTGGAGGGCTCCGCGCTGAATCGCAGGGCGCCGAACACCCGCGCCTCTTCTCCCAGCCGATTGGCAAACGCGTCGAGCGCGTCCATCCAGAGGAGATTCCTGTCGTCCAGTCGTTCCGAGTACTTGTCAGCTCGCTCGCGCCGCTGAATGCGGTGCGCTGCCAACCAACTCAGGTAAGCACCAACTGCGACGCCGATGAGAGTGGCAAGCACCGTTGCCCAGAACGAAGCTCCCCACGGGTCGACCGCGACGGCGACCGCGATCTGTTCGAGTAGCTTCTCAATCTCGTCGAGGTTCGGCGTTGGCGGCACGACCTAGACCGTAGTGGATCTCGGTGAGTGCGCGGCTCATCCATCGCCGACGTACCCGAGCAGCGGGGCGTGGTCGGCGCTCGCAGGCCGGTCCGCGATCGTACGATGCGTAGTGCGGGTTCGCATCTTGCCTCTGGAATCACTCGCCCGGCCGTGCGCTACGCCTTCGAGACGCTCTGGCCGTCAGACGGCGCCACTGGTGTCCCAAGGCCGGACTGGGATCAGCGCGCGAAGCTTGGATACTGTCTCGTTAGCTGCATCAAGGGGGAGACATGACTGACGCAACTCGGTTCTTGGCGTCGGACGCGGTTGTCACGATCGGCGCAGAGTCGAACATCTCCGCGGACACGTTCATCGCGCTGACTCAGGGCACGACGTTCGGCCTTCAAGTGGCCGCGCGAATGGCCACCGCCTCAATACCGAGCCACACGCAGCCTCCCTCATCCGCACGGGTGCGGGAAGGCATCGAGTTCAGCCGTGTGCAGTACGGCAGCCCTGCCCAGTTCTTCATCGACTTGGAGCCCATGCTGGCGATGATGAAGGAGAACGGGTTCGTCATCTTCACGGGCATCGCGTTGGCGTTCTTCAAGACCGGCGCCAGCATCTGGAAGACCATGGAGGATGCCAGGTTCGCCCGAGCGCAGCGGCGGAGCTTGACCCGCTCGAACGACCCGGGCGAGTCGATCATCGTGCGACCGGACGGTGGACTCGAGATTGGTCCCGACCCCTTCCCGACCACGGAGCAGTTGAAGGCCGACATCATGCCGACGGCGGTCGACCTAGAAGTTCTCGAACCGCTGGCGAAGATTGTCGAGAAAGAGAACGGCGATACACAGGCTGCGATGGCCGCGGGCTTCCAGACAATAAAATCGCTCAGTCATCGCGAGGTACTGCGCATCATGGCGGAGCACCCCGACCAGCAAATCGAGTTCCGCTAAGTCTTGGGAGTGCACCACCTCGCCCGTCTCGTCGGGAGAGTCCTCGAACGCGACGCGCGCGAGCTTGGAGGCCGGTGCTGTGCCCAGCTCGCTGGAGGGTCCTGCACCGGACGGGTCGGCTAGCTTGACGCTGCTCCAAGCAACGGCTGCGAAGCGCTCGGGTTTCGATAGCCGTCCTGCCAGGGAAAGTGCCCTGCTGAGTCTGGCCACACGAGCTGCAATGCGGTGAACGCGCGGACAATCTCGGTCGTGGCAGACATGCCGCTGACATCGTCGGCCGACAGGAACACGACGTCGCCTGTCTCCGTCAGTTCGTCCGTTCGGTCACCAGGCCTGAATGGCCCCTTCTCGACCTGCACATCCACAGCGTTCCGGATGAATACGTCAGCGACCATCGGAGGGAGCCCCGTGATGATCAGCTCTGGCCACCCCCGAGACGTAAGTCCGACCGTGTACGAGAAGGCCGCCTGGCCTGCGGGGGTGTCGGCTAGGACATGTCGAATGGCCCACCCGTGACGCCTGACGAGGTCCCTGATGTCTGCGAGGGCATCGTCGCGCGGATCGGTCACTCGACGAGCGTAACCCCGGGTGCCCGTTGGCTGAACTCACCGCCGACGGCCCGCACGACGGTGCCCTTGCGGGCGATGCGCGAGGAATGTACCCCCGCGGCGCTAATCGTGTTGCGGGATCGCGGCTGGCCGGTCACGCGCAACCGCCGCCTGCTTCAGAGGAAGTCTGAGAAGACTTCGCTGAGCGAGATGGACGTAGCGGTGAAATTCGGGTTGCCGCGCTCCGTCCTTTTCACTGGGGAATTGTCATCGCGGCCGATCCTGACGCCGGGGCATTGGTTCCCGATGTGGTGCCGGGTTCGCTCGTTTCCTCGAATCAGCATGGCGTCGTCCCCCTTGTGCGCCATGCACAGGACATCGATTCGTTTGACGACACCGTCGACTGGGCGTAGGCCGAAGTCGTCGTGCGGCTCCTGCCGGCTGCCGAGGCTCCTTCGGTCGATAGGCGCGAAGTCTTTCGTGGCCGTCTGCACCGACGAGCGGCCGACTTTCCATCGGCGATGCGGACAGCGAGGTCATCCATCCGGCACATCAAGGCTGGAACGAGCTCGTGATCACCGTGGCCAGTGATCTCTCGCCCACCGACCTTTCCCCCGACCGCCTGAGGATCGATCTTCTCCCAACGGAGTAGGGGACCTCTGGCCGCCGCCTCAGGCGGCTGTCCGGATACGGGTCGTCTAGCGTGCCGATGTGGAGGTGAGGGGGAACGTGAATCCGCTGCTCAGTCGATAGCGGCTGAAGCTAAAAGGCGATGGCGGGGTTCGTAGGGTCCAGCAGGCTTGACACACAGGGCGGATTTCTCGTAGTCACCCCTCGCTGCGCTAGAGTGCGAAGCAGTTCAACAAACTCTCTGTAGCTCAGTGGATAGAGCACCGGCATGAGAAGCCGGAGGTCGCAGGTTCGAATCCTGTCAGGGACTTAGGGGCCCCTGATGCTTCGCGCTCGGGGGCCTCGCCACTTCTACATCTGCGACTCCACGGCGTTGCGTTCGGTGCGCGATAGCCGGTCCGCTAGCGCGCGGAGATGTACTCGCGCAGGGTGGTCATCACGGCGTCGCTGCGTGCAGCGTTCTCGAAGGGACCAGGCATGCGGAAGAGTGCTCCTCCCCACGGTGTGGTGTGAACCTGAAACCCGACGACGCTCTTGCCGTCGAGGATGGCATCGGCGGGATGCCGGAAGACGCAGACCACCAGCGGCACTGCGCGGCTCGCTAGCTCCGATACGAGCGCGTCTCGACCGTGTGCCTGTTCATGGCCAGGCACGTCCGCCTCCCCCGTTGTGGGTCTCTTCACCAGGTCGGTGAACCCAACGCCGGCGGCGATCGCTTCGTTCTCGAAGTAGCGGTCGCTGGGTCGTTGGAACAGTCCCGCGTCGGCCAACCGGAGTAGTTGCCGTCGACCGACTGCGCCCTGGTAGTAGTGACCGGCGGCGACGCTCTTGGGTGCAGGGTTGAGTCCGACGATCATCGCCCTAGTCGGTTCCGGCCAGACGTCGGCAAGAGTCAACACTGACGCACCCATCCATGGCAGTACTTCTTGAAACCCGATGGTCTGCATTGCGTCAGTTCTACAGCGTGGCCGGTCTTCGAGTCACTCGATCGAAGACGCATCAGAACTCGGTCAGGGCATCAGTGCCGCGTAGCGACGCGACCAGGTGCGGTGATAGGTGGGGCGCATCTCCCCGGCGCCCGCGGAGATCAGCGCTGGATAGAGGGATGTGAGCCCATCCCAGTCGTCGCTGCGCAAGCGCGTGTCGAGCAACGGCATGTCAGCGATCAGCGTGTCTGACTTACGCGTGTTGCAGGCTGCGTGGAGGGTGGTCAAGTTGTTGAGTTCATTCGCCCCGCCGCGGCTGTGCGCGAGCACGTGATCAGCCTCGGGTGCGAGGGCCCAAAACACAGGATGCATCTTCCCTCGCGTGTAATGGACGTCGTACGAGACCTGGTCAGGGAAGAGGTCGTGAATCGCTACGAGGATGCTGCGGGGAATGGCGCGTCCTCCGCAACAGGTGCAGCGGAACCTATCCCGGACAAACACCTGAGCCCTCAGCGTTTCGTTGCCAACTCGACGAGCAGCTCGCACCGCATTGCTGCCTGATCTGTTCGCCGTGGTGAGCCGCCCCATCCAGATCTCACCGGCAATCGGGTGCAACGCCGCGATGGCCGCATCCCGATCAGCGCGCGCCACCGCCTGTGCCGTTTGCGTTAGGACTTCCGCATACCGTTCGACCTCCACGGCGCCGAACTCCAAGATGTCCACCATGGCGACGAACATATCGCCGACCGCCACTCCGACCACTCATCTGGCGCGCGGTGGGCGGGTGGCTAACCGTGGGCATCCGTGGCGCTTCTGACTGCCGGACGGTAGTGCGGTTGCCGGTGCGAATAGCCAGGCCGATGGCATGCGCGATGACGGGGCCATGACCGGACGGACTCACGCCGACGGAGAGAGCCGAGCACAGACGCAGTGAAGACCACGGGGACGAACTTCACATGAACCAGAAGCGACTAGGAGCAAGAGCCCAGAGCCCAGAGCCCGGCCAAGAGCCCAGCCAAGAGCCAAGAGCCAAGAGCCAAGAGCCAAGAAGAGAGACGAACCGTAATGCACGCAGGCACCCAGGGTGAGCAACCCCCTTTACAGGCACTCCCCTACACACACCTGCACACTCGAAAAATCCCTGGATAATGGGCAAAACACACCCTATCCTGGCGGCATGCGAGGCGGCCTGGAGCGATGGAAGCGAGGTGTCGAATCCCGCGGGGTTCGACAGGCGATCGGCTACGCGCTCGAGGGCACATGCGATGCTCACCTGCACCACTCCCCCGGCGTGGACGCGCTCGAAGCGTACAGTGCCGCATCCGATTCCACCGTCTCGCGGTTCATCGTGGCGAACGGCGTCATCACCTCCGACAAGCTCACCGCCAGCGGCCTTCGTGTCTGGCTCACCGGACACGACCCGGTCACCGGGGAAGAGCGGGGCCATCAGCGACTGAGCCCCGACGCCGACCTGCTCCTCGACGGAACCATCAACCACCCGAAGTCCTACAGCATCGCCGCGCTGCTGCATCCCGAACTCGCCGCCGAGTTCGAAGCGCTGCAGGACCGGCTACGCGAACGCATCCTGCTCACATGGCAGACGGAACTCAACGCGCGGCGCGGGCACGGCGGGCTCATCCGCGAGGAGCTCACCCGCATCGAGGTCGTCGAGCTGCAGCATCGGCGCTCGCGCGCGCTCGACCCGCACATCCACCGTCACCTCTGGCTGAACATTAAGGTGCTCGGCGCCGACGGCAAGTGGTCGAATCTCGACTCGCGCGTCGCGATGAAGCTGCACACCGTCGTCAACGCCGAGGGCGAGCTCGCCGCCCGCACCGATCCCGCCTGGATCACCGCGCTCGCCCGGCATGGATACACGCTCGACCACACTGGCGAGATCGCCGCACTCGCCGGCGCCGTCCGACCCGTCTCGCGTCGGTCGGCGCAGATCGAAGGCAACCGCGCGCGCCTGATCGCGGAGTGGTCGGCGGCGCGCGGAGGATCTGCGCCGAGCGTGGAAGTGCTGCAGCAGATCGATCGGCGCGCCTGGGCGGTGTCGCGTCCGAACAAGCCGGCCGGTCTCGACGAGACGGTGTGGGAGGCGCGCGTCCACGACGAGATCGCAACGATCGATTCGAGTCTGATCACCCCGCGCTCACCCATTCCCGTTGCTGCGACAGACCTCAATGCCGTCGACCTGGATCTGCTCGCTGCACAGGCGATCGTCGATGCGGACGAACGGTCCACATCATGCGGCGGGAGGTTCAGCATCTTCGACATCCGCGCGGGCGCAATACGCGCGCTCTCGCGCACAGGCGTCGTTGCGGAGCGCGACCGGCTCGACGGCGTGCTCGCCGAGATCACGGAGCGCGCCATGCGTTCCGTCTATCGGCTCATTGCGGACGATCCGCCGGCGCACGTCAAGGCACTCATGGCGACCGAGACCGTACGCGCTAAGGTGCGTCTCGCCGGCCGCTTGGACGTGCTCGCCCAACCCGGCCGCTCCCTCCTGCCGGGTGAGTTGCACCGGCTCGCACCGAACGCGGATCGGTCGGCACTGGATGCGTCGCAAAGCGTTGCCGCGTGCGCCATCGCCGGCACGGACGGGCTCGTGACGGTGACCGGCCCCGCCGGCGCGGGCAAGACGACAATGCTGCGCGCTGCGTTCGCGGCGCTCACGTCACAACGGCGGCGGATGCTCGTCCTTGCTCCCACGCGGAAGGCGGCGTCGGTGGCGTCGCGCGAGGTCGGCGCCGCGGCATCCAGTATTCATGCCCTGATCTCGGATCACGGCTACCGATGGGGCGCCGACGAGGCCGGCGCGAAGGTGTGGACCAGGCTTCGAGTGGGAGACGTCGATCCCAGCACGGGGGCGGTATACGGCGGTCCAACCCAGTACGCGTTGCGTTCTCGCGATCGGATCGTAGTCGACGAAGCCGGGATGGTCGACCTGCAGACGGCGAACGCCCTCGTCGAGCTCGCGATCGAGCAGGGTGTCGGGCTGGCCTTCGTGGGTGATACGCATCAGGCATTGCCGGTCGGGCATGCGGGCGCGATGGGTTCTGCGATCCGGCACGCGAACGCCCCGGTCGAGCTCGATACGGTGCACCGGTTCCGCGATCCCGACTACGCGGCGCTCACGCTGCGGCTGCGGGATGCGGGCGATCGCCAGCGTGCGCTGGCGGTTGCGGCCGAGCTTGCCGATCACGGCCACGTCGACCGAGTCGACAATCACGACGCGGCGCGTGAGCGGATGATCGACGCGTACTTCGAGTGGCACGCGCGCGGCAAGCGGGTGACGCTGGTATCCGGCACGAATGCTGAGGCGGATGCGATCAACGACGCCATCCAGCAACGGCGAGTCGATCAGGGCGAGCTC
The DNA here is from genome assembly GCF_040676455.1 of Microbacterium sp. LMI12-1-1.1. Lineage (NCBI taxonomy): Bacteria > Bacillati > Actinomycetota > Actinomycetes > Micrococcales > Microbacteriaceae > Microbacterium > Microbacterium sp. LMI12-1-1.1. The sequence continues at coordinate 283,978 of NZ_JBEGIA010000001.1, forward strand.
GACGTCCGCGTCGCCGCGTGGGGAATCGGGCAGCAGCGCATCCTCGTCGGCGACACCGTCCAGACCCGCCGCAACGACCGGCTCACGGGAGTAGAGAATCGCGCGCAGTGGATCGTGCGCGGCTTCCGCGACGAGTACCTATCGCTTGTCTCCGTGAGCGACAGCGGCGAGGTGGCGCGCGTGTCCACCGAGTACGCGCGCGAGCACCTGCAGCTCGCCTACGCGTCCACCGTGCACGGCGTGCAGGGCGACACCGCCGACGCATCGGTGGTCGGACCGGATGTGGATGCCGCGGGACTCTACGTGGGCCTCACGCGCGGCCGGCTGAGCAACATCGCGATCGTCGTGGCGCGGACGGATGCCGCGGCCCGCGAGTGCCTCGCCGAGTCGATGCAACGCGGCACTCCGGAGTTGACGATGCAGGATGCGGTTCGAGCTGCCGAGGCCGAGGTGCGACGTGCGGCAAGGAACCGGGAGGCGGCAATGGCTACGGGGCCGGTGGTTGGGGCGCCGGGGGCGGGGCGCGGGATCGGGATGTGAGAGCGCTCGAATGTGCGGCCGCTGATCGGGCATCTTCCGAGCAGTGCTATGCGGTCGGTGGTCCCGGCAGACACACGAGGCCCCCTCTCACCAACTGGCGGACAACCACGTTGGAGGCGTCACTGCAAACAGATGGGTTGTTGGAGTCATATATCGACTCCGAATTTCCCACGAGCGACCGTGGCGTCCTCGTGGTGACTGCCAGACACGGCCACGCGCATCGCTCAAAGGTCAGACGCTGCTCGGGCAAAGAACTTCGGTCACCACATACGCCCTAGCCTCTTGCATCCGGGTAGTACGGCGGTTCTCCGCCGTCCGCGTTGTAGGCGGCACCTCCCGCATCAGGGTAGTACGGCGGTTCTCCGCCGTCAGGGTAGTAGGCGGCGCCTCCCGCGTCAGGGTAGTAGGGCGGTTCTTCGCCGTCGGCGTTGTAGGCGGCGCCTCCCCCGTCGGCGTTGTAGACGGCGCCTCCCCCGTCAGGGTAGTAAGTAGGCTCACCTTCACCTTGGTTCCACGCCGCAGCCATGGGATCCATCCGATGGACAAGCCCCTTCCAAAACTCCAACCGCCGGACGGGGGCACCTTCGTTCACCGAGAGTTCGACAACAGTGGTTCGCGGGTCGAAGTCGATCTCCCACGACCACCACGAGCCCGAAGCGGCGCTCTCGGGACGTGCGGCCGTCGAGATATCGATCGCTTCAGCATCAACGTAAGCCCTCAAGGTGACGGAGCGAGCCGGGGTCAGGCCGCGCAGCGCTATCCGTCCCGCGTATCGTCTGGATTCGAACACGAGCCCGAGTGCAGGATCGGGTTGGCCGAACGAGTTACCGAACTCGAGCAACATCCTTCCCACGTCCGTGACGGAGTCGAAGTACGAAAGATCTGGATTCTGTTTGGTGAGTACCGCCCATTCCTCACCCCAGTCGATTGACCACCTCCAGCCGGATCCCAGCCCTTCCTGTCTTAACTGCCACTTGCCGGCGTACCGCAGGGCTGCCGCCTGTATCGAATCCAGATCGCTCAAGGGCCGTTTGCTGGGCATCTGCATTACACCGGAGGTTTTTGCGGGTCCGAGCCAAACGCCTACGTTCTCAATCTGACGAAACCATCTCGGCCGCTGAGCGGACTCAGCAATGAGAATCGCCCGCAGAAGGATGGGGTTTCCCCCTGCGAGCATCGCGGATCTGTATGCCCAGTCGAAGGCCTCAACGCCCACGTCTCGAACCGCACGATCCGCGAGATAGTGTGGGCCGTCTGCTGGTGCGCTCGCTGGCCGCTCCTTGAGAAGCAGGTACAGAGTTCCGCCAAGCGCGGCCGTGAGCACCCCCGACCAGAGCGCGTTCAGGAGTTCCTTTGGGCTTGGCACGACGGGTGCCCACAGGGGCCAGATCAACCCCGACACCACGACCGCTGCGGTCAAGACGGATGCCATCCAGAGGTGATATCCAGTGTGATTCGCCTCGCCATTGCGCGAAACGACGTTCTTCACGACCACCCGTCCGTGCGTTAGACCAACGCTAAGGAGCCAGATCACCCCTGCCGCGATCCAGATGTATCCGTGAAGCCGATCCACCGTCACGAAAGTCGTTGCAGCCACGATCAGCGTCGGAACCAAGCGGAACGACGCGAATCTGAGCAGCGTCTCCTGCGATGTTAGGCCGAAGGTCTGAGTCATGCCGATGTAGCGCTCAGGCCACCGCCACTCGACCGCACGGTAGGCGCCCCAGAGTAGGCCGGAAGCCACAGCGGATACCCACAGGGAGTTCCAGAGTCCCTCGAATTGCACCGACCACTCCTTGCTATTCCACGACGGGTACCGAGACGGCATAGCAACGCCTTGACGCCACCCCACACCTCGGCCCGTCGTATCGAGAGCTACCTCGAGAGGACCGGTCGCCACGCCTAGCATCTTCGCTGCGTCCCAGCGGAATCTAGCGGTGGAGACCGCGCGTCGTCGGCATCCATCGGGGTGTGTCGCATGGCTCATTCCGGTGTGGCACCATACGGCACCCAAGGCGTTAGACAGTAATCATCTCGATCGCTGCTCGGACCGGCACGTGCACACCCTCGGGCCACCGGCTCCTTAGCGACCGTGTTCGCACACGCCCTGGACCCATCCGTGCATCACACGTGCTGCACAGATGGGGTGGTTTGCGAGCCCACGCGCGGTGGATCACATGTGGTGGGATGAATGCGCACGGCCGAGGCCGCCGAGACTCTCGAGGAGCAGAATGATCCAGCCCGTTACTACGCCCCAGGGCCGCCCGCTCATCTCGGCTGTCACAGGCACCAATGGAAAGACCAGTGTCGCGACTGCAACTCTGCAGCTGATGAAACTTACAGGTTGGCGAGCCGCCAGCTACGACTCGACCGGGATCACCGACGTTCACGGCGTGCTGCACGAAGCGAAAACGCGCCGATCCGCGGACTACTTGCCGGACCTCATCGGCTCCCAGGCGCGCGCAGGGGCACAAGCGATCTCGATCGAGGCGTTCGTCGGGATTCTTGCCGACGGACTCTTCGAGCGGGTGGCGGTCGATACCGCCGTCTCCACGGGCTTCGAACGCGACCACTTAGATGTGCACGGCAGCGTCGACGCCTACTGGAACGCAAAGCTCAGATTGTTTGACGAGTATCTCCGACCTGACGGCATCGCAATCCTAGCGAGCGATTCCGCGCAGGGTAGCCTCGTTCGAGCAGTCGTCGAGAGGCGTGGAGCCCGCCTAGTCACGGTCGGTGATGGTGGAGAAGTTCAACTCCTCGGGGCGGAAGAGATCGACGGCCAGCTTCGCGGTCGGTTAGCAATCGGCGCCGTGTCTTACCCTGTCACACTCCCCACGGTGCACTCCATTGCAGTTACAAATCTCCTCCTCGCCGCCGCCGCCGTGACAGGAATCGGCGCGGAGCCGGAGGCCGTGGCGGATGCGCTCAGGAATGTCACCCCGCCTCCGGGCCGGCTCCAAGTCATTGCCGAGCGCGCCGGCATCACCGCCATGGTCGATACCGCACACAATCCCGGAGCGCTTCGTATAGCCCTCCTGGCTGTCCGTGCGCGCACGCCGGGACGCCTCCTGCTGGTGATCGGAGCCGGTGGTGAGCGAGATCGCGGAAAGCGGCGCGAGATGGGGCAGATCGCACAGAGCCTCGCTGATCTCGTCGTGTTGACGGATGACAACCCGCGACGCGAGCCGCCGGAACGGATCAGGCGCGAGGTGCGCGCAGGAGCTCCGGATAGCATCGAGATTCCCCTGCGAAAAGACGCAATCCTCGCCGCTCTACAGATGGCTCGCCCGGGCGACACCGTGCTCGTGGCAGGGAAAGGCGACGAGAGTAGCCAGCTGGTAGGGACGCAGCGTCTACCACACGATGACCGCGACGTCATTCGAACTGCAATGTCCAAGGCTTGACCCCGAAGCCGCGGCAGACGAGCGCGGCGCCCACACCGTGTGGACGCCGCGCTTGCGGGTCAATTAGGAGCGCCCGCCGTCGGGGTCGTATCCGCCGTCCGGGTCGTGTCCGCCGTCCGGGTCGTGTCCGCCGTCCGGGTCGTATCCACCATCGGGGTCGTATCCACCATCGGGGTCGTATCCACCATCGGGGTCGTATCCACCATCGGGGTCGTATCCACCATCGGGGTCGTATCCACCATCGGGGTCGTATCCACCATCGGGATCATACCCCGGGTCAATCTCGCCACTCATAACAACGCCTCTCTAATCGTGTGTCGGCGACACCCTATCGGCTCAACGCGGGTCCTGGGGCCTGTGCAATTCGGGAGCAGAGCATGGCGACAAGGCCGCCCTGTTACGTCAGCGAGATGCAGCTCGTTCGTCAGCGGGACACCATCAAGGGCCGATGTCGCGTGCGGGTGCAACGCGGCGGATGGGGGCGGACCGGATGCGGTTCATTCCACTGGTCAAGTCGGAGGTGAGCGGACACTAGCCCACTCCATCGTCCGCTGACGCGCTCATGCCAAAGTACTCGGCATCATCCTTTAGGAATCCTCGTTCGACGCGTCTGAAGGTAGCGCCCACCTGTCGGTCAATCAGCGCCAGTAGGTTCCACACGTCGCGGCGCTGTCCTTTATCCTCAACCATCAGCACGAGCGGCAACTCCTCAATCTCTGCCAGCCGAACAGGACGCGAGAACCGCATGACGGCTACGGGGTCACCGTCCTGAATTGTGCGATCCGGAGCTATCCATTCCGGCTCGCAACCGTCGTCGACCCCGTCCGCTTTGGTCTCGTATGACACCTTCAGCGCATAGCTCGTCTTGTCTGCGGCAACGGCGCGCATCTCAATCGCAGAACGATGCTTGTCCTGGATGTCAAGGTCGTGAAGCGTTAGTCCGATGGCGTCGTTGACCCGAGCACCGTGATAGGGCTGAACACTCTGCATACGGTCTAGTACGTCCTCAGGAACGCTTGACAGCGACGTACTCGCTAGCTTGTCGAACTCGGTGCGAGAACGAGTCAGCGGAAAGTAGATGCGCTTCTCATGCCGTGGATGCGGACGTTTGCCATCGAGGTGAGCCATCGACCACGCGAGAGAATCCAGAGCCGAACGATAGTTATGGACGATGTCACCGAAACTGAGGGACCACTCATATGTCGGCGGCTGATTCGCTATCGTCGCGAAGAAGGTGACCGTTCGACGATCCGCCGAGTACTCGGCCCGCGTCTCGGCGGCCAGGCTGCCTCGCCAGAGATTGTAATCGTTTGCAAGGCGCTGATGCATTCGAACTGCGTGCCCCCACTTTAAGTAGGGCCAGACTGGATAGTCGCGTCCAGCCCTAAGCTCTCGCTGCGGTGGGATGGGATCAGTCGTCATGGAGGCGACGATATCGCTCTCCTTTGCGCCCTCCCACACGGTTACGCCAGGCCAACGAGCGGGTCTGGGAGCGCTCAGGCTGCGCAAGCACTCGAGCCCGGAGGTCCCCGCCAGGACGTCGTTACTGCCCGATAGGCGAAGGCCCTGGGGCTAGACCCGGGTGTCAGTGCGGTAGCTGCGTCCCATGCCGGAGGAGTTCGCCGGACTCGGAATGCACGCGTGATCACGCGCAATGACAACGGTTGCCAACCGAACGGCGGTCCCGCAGCGTATCAGCCTCGCTCAAGCGCGTCGCCTCGCTGGGGTGACCGGCCCCGCCGGCACAGGCAAGACGACGATGCTGGGTTATCGCCGCGAGTGCCCCGACTTTGCAAGAGTCAACGCGACTCCAGAGTTACTAAGCGGTATGGCCAGCGCCATCAAGTCGGACTTGCTCGTGGCACTCTCAGCAGGGCATGGTTGTCGTCGTGTCCACAGCTGACTATTCCCCGGAGGATCGACGAAAGCACTTGGAGATGATCCAAGCGGCAATCAGCCGTATGGCGTCGTCATCTGCCACATCGAAGGGCTGGCTGCTTCCCGTGGCTACCGCTGCATTCGGCTACTCATTGGTGCAAGGAAGCATCCTAGTTGGTCTCTTGGGTTGCGTTGCTGTCGTCGTGTTCGCCATCCTGGATGCTCACTACTTGCGACTTGAGCGTGCCTTTCGTGAGCTCTTCAAAGCCGTCGCCGCTGGTACGGCACGCGACTACGACATGAACCCCGGTCGGTACATCGGGGTCAAGAGTGCCTCACCCAGTTCGTCTTGCCGTTGGGGTGCGGTCATCTGGTCATGGTCAATCGCGGGATTCCACGGACTCCTTCTGGCTGCGGGAGTTTTAGTTGTGGGAATTGCTGGCATTCGGCGGCTTGCCGAGGTTTTGGTCAGCGTCTCTCAAACGCTGCAATGTGGCATCTTTGGCTGACTCCGAGAAATTCGTAGTCGCTGGCCAGATCTCATCGAACGCGTCGCGGCCCCACCGTGGCACGACATGCACATGCACGTGAGGGACGGTTTGCTCGGCCGCCCGTCCGTTCGACTGGATAATATTGAGGCCCTCTGGTTGCAGGGTCGAGTAAACCAGATTCGACACACGAAGGGCTCCGGCGCCCAGGTCTCGCGCTTCCATCTCGGTAAGGTCCATGAATCGCGGCACGTGACGAAGTGGCACGACCATCGTGTGGCCGAGCGTCGCTGGTTCGGTCGGGAAGAATGCGACATACTCGCCGGTTCGAAGGACCTCACGCGCTGTAGGATCCTCTTCGCGCACTATCGCGCAGAACGGGCAATCACGATCGGACGTATCCACGCGCTACCCAGCTGGACAGGTTCGCCCGGATATCGTTATAGACGTCGGCGCTCGTGCGCCCCGTGGGTGTGAAAATGGGTAAGTACTCGGACAAAGCGTGCCCATCTTTAGTCTTGATCTGCGCGAAGGGGTTCGCGCCCCGGGGATCAGGCGAGAGATTCAGTGGTGCAAGCCTATTGATCTCGATGCCGAGAAGCGGCCGCTTCTCGTTCCAAGCCTTAATGATTTCGTGATTGACCCAGCGGCGGCCAGCGGTCTCAGCGCCGATCAGGACTACCACGGCAGACTTATTCTTCATCTGCGCATCGATCCACTCCTCGACAGCGGCGTTCCCGCGCCCCCGAACCGTTTCCCATTCCTGCGAATTGAGAAGCGTCTGGCCTCCAACCGCTCCCATCTGCATGATCTGCTGCACGCGTGCGGCATCACGTTCGTAGTGAAAGCTGTAGAAGACGGCCATTCATACTCCTGGAGATCGGACTTCAGATACGGGTCAGACGCTAGGGCATCAGATGTGTATGGGACAAGCGTTCTCCGCTGAGGCAGTCGTTGTTTCACCGATCACGAGCAGGTCGGGCGGCGATAAGGTGCGCGTGCCCAAGCACGCTTGGAGCTGGCATCCTTGCGCCATGGAGCGATTTGAGGTCCACACGAACACCGCGAACGCAGAGGAGCTTGCCTACGTCGAAGCCGAGTGCTTCGACGAGACTCCCGCTGGCGGCGTACGCAAGGCCGAACTTAGGGCCGACCTCTACCGCGACCGCACTCTGTATGTCGGCTTCATCGAGACCAATGAGGAATGGCGCGGCACCGGCGTCGCTAGCCGGCTTCTCTTGCACGTAATCGACCTGCTCAAACCGACGACCGTTGCGGCGCAGACGGTCAATACCACCGCCGACGCGCTGTTTGCTTCAGTAAAGCGCGCCACCGGTGCCGGCGTCCGCTTCGACATCGACTGACGTGTCCCACCGGTGTCGGAGCCGGATTCGGACCATTCTGCGAGGCTGGCACCCGCTGCGTAGGCGGCTGCTCGGTCATTGTCGAAAGCCATCATGGCGCGCAGGATGGAACGGATGGCGCGCTGCCGGCACCGCCTTCGTGCGCCGCGCGGTACGGGCTCGTCCGCCGCCACGTGGGCAGCATCTGTATCGGTGGGATGCGGGACGATAGGCGCGTGTCATTCAGTTATCGCCCCAAGCCGGCAGCGCCAACCGATCTTCCCTCCGTCCTCGCGCTGGCCCGAGCGGAGTTCGATGACGCGAGCGCCGTGACCGCTCGTGAGCTTGCGGAGTGGGTCGCGGACAAGACGCCCACAATGGTCGTTCATGATGACACAGGGGAGGTAATTGGCTACGCCCGCGCAAAGCCGAATGCGGCGTTCGGCGTATCTCGATCGGCCGGCCAGACTGCCATATTGGCTCACGTCACGGTCGTCCCCGAGTACCGCCGCCTCGGGATCGCGCGATCACTTCAGGATCGAACGATTCGGACGCTGGGGATGCTCGGCTTCAGTCGAGTGTTCGCGCAGGTGCCGACCGACTTGGCGCCCTGGTACACCGCTCTTGGTTGGACGGTTCACCCACCAGGCGAGGTCGTCGCCTGGGTCGAACCGCCCAACGTCCAGGATGATGCGCTCATGCCCAGCGCCACACCGAGGACCTACTCACCCATCTTGTGCATACAGCTTCTCTCGGACTATCCAGTGCTCGCCGAGCGTTGGATCGGCGATCCGCGACCTCTCTTGAACTGGACTCTTGATGGACGCGTCAGTTCAGAAATGCTCCAACCACGCGTTGGAGAGGCGCTGGCTGTATTACTCGCCCGCCAGCCAGGGCTGGCCGAGCGATTGCCAAACGCGCTATGCGACGCCGTCATCGATGCCGGTCCCGACAGCCCACTGGCGATGACCCTGATTGCGCTTGGACGCTGAGGAGGGCCGATCGCGCATCGCTCGCCTGAGAATCCGGCTGTGCGGTGTATGCGGACCATGATCGTCAGCATGTGGGTGGGAGTTGAGCGGGGTGATGGACATGAGTGCCGCGGGTGCTGGCAGCTGCAGGAGGGCACGTTCGAGAACGAGCTCGAGGAGATTGTCGCCCATGAGGATCCACGCGGGAGGTTCATCGTTATCACGAATGCGCGCGGCGGCACCGAGCGTTATGCGATCGACGACCCGATGACGAAGATGTACTTAGAAACTCGCGGCCTCGACTGGCGATAACGCACTTCCGGCGAACCGGGCTGGTACGTTCGCGTCGTGACGCTGGAACTGGGGCCAGACGACAAACGCATGCGGTTGCGGTACGCCGGGACGTGCCGGCTCTGCGCCCGACAGCTCTCCGCCGGAGAGGAAGCGGTCTACGAGCGGGGCTCGAAGACCGTCCGCTGTGTCGACTGCGCGGTCGGGGCGATGGAGTCCGACCCGGGCTCGGCGGGCGTGTCCGCGCGACGCGAATACGAGCGCCGTCGAGACAACCGGGAACAACGGATCCGTACCGACCATCCAAAGCTCGGCGGGCTGATCCTCGCGCTCACCGATGACCCGCAGAGCACGAGAGCGTGGGAACGCGGCGCCCTCGGTGAAGAGCTCCTGGCGCGCCGTCTCGCCGACCTGCCCGACACTTTCCGGGTCTTGCACGACCGCCGCATCCGAGGCACCCGCGCGAACATCGACCACATTGTGATCGGCCCGACCGGGGCTTGGGTGATCGACGCGAAGCGGTACGTGGGCAAGCGTCCCGCCCTGCGGGTGGAAGGAGGCATCATCCGGCCGCGCGTCGAGTCTCTGCGCATCGGCGGACGAGACGGAACCAAGCTGGTCCAAGGAGTGCAGTCGCAGGTCGAACGAGTGGCTGCGGCGCTCGGAGAAGCGGCACCTCCGGTGACCGGCGTGCTGTGCTTTCTCGAAGCCGACTGGCCGCTGATCGGCGGCTCCTTCAGCGTCGATGGTGTCGATGTTCTGTGGCCGCGCCTGCTTGTCCAGCGCGTGACGGATGCGACGCCGCAGCTCCTCGACGTCGACCTCATCCACACTCAACTTGCCAGCGCCTTTCCCAGCGTGTAGAGCGGCCACCCGGCTGTAGCGAGCGCGTTGAGCCATGCCCAACGAGGGATCGCCTCCCGCTCACCGCACGCTTGGGGATTGCGCCGTGCGCCTGCCCGCTGCGTAGACGTTTGGCTACACGCCGTCCGTGGCGCGCTATCAGGCGTCGACGCCGAAGGCACGCAGCAGCGGCACGCGGGGAATCATCCGGCGCGGGCCGAGCTGGATCGTGGGGATGGTCCCGCTCTCGATGCCGAGCTTGATAGTGCGGTAGTCGACGCCGACGAGCTTTGCGGCGTCCTTCATCGTCAGTGCGAGCGAGTTCGCGGACTTGTTCATTGCCTTCTCCTTCCCGTGAGCAATGCGTGACATCGCTTGCGCACACCGTACTCCCTCTGTGAGCAAAGCGCGACATGAATTGCTCAGAACCTCCGAGTCGTGGGACACTCGCCGTTGTGAGCGAGCTCTTCCTCGAAGCGATCGACCCCGAACGAATCCATGTCGGAGACGGCGTCCACATGCCGTCAAGATGGGACGCCGTCGCGACCGGCGAGCTCGACAATCTGGGTGCGATCCGTGTGGGCGTGGTCTACGACCAGCAGCTACGACGGTCGGTCGCCGCATCCGTCCGTGTGGATCGACTGGGCGAGGGCGAGGAAGTCACCGCCGCGTTGCTGCGGGATGTGAGCGTGCTGCAGATCGTCCAGCGGTCCGCACTCCGCGTGGTGACGGTTCAACGGAGCGAAGGGGAGCCGATGTTCCTGAGCGAGTACTTCGCCGACGTGCGGGCTCAAGCACCCGATCGAGAGTTCGGCGACACGGTCCTCGAGGCCGTGAGGCTGTACCGGATCGCGACAACGGTGAACATCGCGCCGCTCAAGCTCGTCTCGGACCAGCTGGGCGTGAGCGTCAGCACGGCGACGCGGATGATGGCGCGGGCTCGCGGTGCCGGTCTCGCGGAGGACCTCATCACCCGCGAGACGTACAACCGAATGCGCGCCGACGAAGAGGAGCGGACCCGCCCGCACCAGCTCCCGGGCTCTCCGTCCGGCCCCTCGCTAGGACGCTGACGTCAACGAACCGCATCAAACTGCATCTGTGCACATTGCCAAGCAAGTCGTGTTCGTGGGCGCAAATCGCGCAAAATCGTCCCCTTCACGGCATGGTCAATACCGTCTTGCCCGCATTCGTTTCTGGCATGGGTCGGAGAGCCGCTCCACGTCTGGCAACTCTTGCCCGCATTTTGGCCGCATTCCATTCGCCGTTGGCTGTTTTCGGACGTCGCGCAATGCGGTTCGACTCTCGAAAACCCGCGTAATTCCGCGGAAGTTGTCGTTCCATGTCGCGATGCAGAATGCTCAAAACGTGTTCGAGTCCCTCCAGGGGCATTGCGCTTTTGGATGTGAACCGACTGCGCAATGAACGACTATTCACGCCTTTGCTGCGTCGCGCGGCACCGGCGCGCAGCCCGTCCCGACCTAGCGCGATATTGCTGGCGCCAGGTACACGCCGCGGTGCGACGGAACTGCGAGGACGCGTAGCGCACGTTCAGGGACTGCCGACTGCACGCGCTGTTCGCGCGCCGCACGCTGTAGCTCTGTCTGGGAAGCTCGGACTGAGTCGTAGATCGTAACCTCAGTGCTACCGCGGAGCACCGTGGTTACGAAGTGCTCGCGCGATGCCGCGCCCGTGCGACCGATGGTGATCGCCTCCTTGTGGTTCAACTTTCGTCGCGTCTCCACGAGACGAGTCCTCGTGGTGTCAACTCGTCGAGGCGTCACCCGATCTGCTGCCACGGCCCGTCGGAGTCGCCCGGCGCCTGGTTTCTGGTCCACCACTTCGCCTCGTAACGGTGGTCGTGATACTCCACGACATCACCGGCGATGAAGATTCTGGAGGGCCGCCACAAATCCGTGCCGTCGGCCGAGATGCCGATCTCCTGCCACGGGCCGTACGGGTCGCCCGGTTCCTGGTTCTGCGTTCGCCAGGAGGCGAACCACCACGAACCGCCCTTGGTGACCAGGTCGCCCTCCCGGTACTCGGTGGAAGCGTCCCACTGCGGGGGCGTCGGCACGGCGTCGATGGGGTCGCTGCCGCACGACCGCGCGACCGTGAGGTCCTCGAACTCCGCCTCCGTCGAGGCATAGAGTCCGACGCCACCGCTGCGGACGACGGTGTCGCGCCCTTCCATGATCTGCTCGCCGTTCAGCGTCACCGTGATGCGGTCCCCGTGGACGGCCGCGCCCAGGCGGACCGGTCCGGTAAGCCGGTCGCTGAGCGCGGTGGTCGCCACGGTGACGGGTCCCGACCGGTGCGCCTCGCGGATGATGCTCGCGTACTGGGTGCCCTGGTTTGTCCGACCGACGTGGATGCGGTACCCGTAGGCGTCCGTGGTGTCGCGCAGCGAGACGCCGGCGGTGCCGACGCCGGAGAGCGTGAGCTCGGACTCGACGACGAAGTCGCACGCCTCCGAGAACCGATCCGGCAGGGTCGACGCGGCGAGGACATGTGCCCGACCGTCGACCGGTGACAGGGTGAGGCGGCCGTTGCCGACGGACACATCGCCTCCGATTCCCCGCCAGTTCGACTGGTCGAGCGCCTCCGCGATCGTGACGTCGTCGAACGTCGCGGCCCGACCGTTCGCCACGAGGGCGGCTCCGCCGTTCGGGAGCTGGGTGTCGTTCGCCGAAACTGACACGTCACCGACGCCGGCCGACACGTGCCGTCCGACGGCGGACACCGCCATTGTGTACGCCGCGCCGGGGGCGAGCTCCAGGGCGGCCTCCGCGAGCAGGGTCGTGGTCCCGTTGTAGACCTTGACGAGCCGCAGCATCGAACCGGTCGAAGTCGGCACGACGTCAGCGCGGTAGTGGTTGAGCGGCGACTGGTAGCGGAACGCCAGGCCGGTTCGACCGGCCGACTGCTCCTCAGGCCCAGGCGCAATGTCCGCCGACACGGTCACGTCGTTCGGTACGTCCTGCTGCACCGCAAGCGCCTCGGTGTCCCCAGTCGCGGTCAGTGCGAGGTGCGGATTCGACGGCTCGCCGCCGAGCTCCCAAATGCCCTGCAGCGGCACCCAGCCCCCGAGCCCGTTCTCGAAGCCGTAGACCGCGCGGTCCAGGGTCGCGTCGTCGAAGTGCTCGTCGAGCACCGGCATCGTGGCGACCGTCGGCTCGAGCGCCACCGTGACGAGATCGCCCGCGCGGGTGAATGCGGTTGGGATGTTGTTCACGGTCACCAGCGCCGCGTCCGGCGCGGCGAACGTGAGGGTCCCTGTGAAAGGGTCTCCGAGCGACACCCTGGCGGTCCCGCCATGCAGCTCCACGCTGACGTCGGACACGACCCCGGACGCGTCGACGACGATATCCCCGTCATCGACCAACGACGTCCCGCGGGTGAGCGCAACCCGCGTGAGCCCGCCGCCCTCGGCACGCTCGAGGTACGCGGTCTCGGCGTCGGTCGTGGCAGCCCCGAACGCCCGGGACGACGGCGTCTCCTCGCGCGAGAGGTAGAACCGGCCGGTACCGTCCGGCAGGGCGATCTCGAGCGCGGTCGCGACGGAGTGGTCGACGCCGGGTAGAGCGATGCGAGTCGCCGCCACCGATGGGGCAGCGCCGGCCGGTCCCGGGAACAGGACAGTGTCCAGCCCGGTGGAGCCGGTAGCGGACCAGTCGTACGACAGGTATTCGACCTCCGTGAGGATGTCCTCGCCCACGCGCACAGCGCCGTTGTCGTGGACGCTCGGCGAGAGGTCGGCACCGGACGCGGGCACAGGCATGAGTTGCACGCCCGAGACCGGCGCGACACCGGCCGTGGTGTCGAAACCGACGGTCGCGACGTTCGTGTCCGGGTCGACAGAGACCGGATCACCCGGGAAGTGCCAGAGTTGGCGGTAGTCGTGCGCGGCCGTGTCTCCGGTGAGGTCGTCGGAGACCACCCAGAACCCGGGCTTGACGAAGTAGACGACCCGGTCGTGCGCGACCGGCTGGTAGCCCATAGCCCGGCCGCGGTAGACGTCGAGGCCCGCATTGGACCGCCAGAGCGACATCGCACGGGTGGCTCCCGCGGCCTGCGGTTCCCGGTCGACCTCGATCGTGTTGTGCGCCTCGGTCGTGCGGCGCATCCAGTCGTTCGTCGGAGTCGCGCTGTAATCGGCAGCGCCTGGGTCGACGATCAGCGGACGCCCATACGCCGCCATGACGATGCTGAGGTCGTCCGGGTGCCGGTGCGAAGCTGTGTAACTGCTGTTGTGGTTGTTGATCAGCAGATAGCGGGCGTCTGCGTCCCACCCCGAGCGCTGCACGGCGAAGCTGATGGGGTAGAGCGTCGACCCCAGAGTCGGTGTGGTCCCCTGGGCCCGGCCCGAGGCGACCCACGTGAAGTCGGGCCAGGCGTTTCGCGCACCGGTCGCCCGGATGGCGCTCGCACCGGCGTCGACGTTCGGGGTGTCGCCGATCAGCGCGGCGTTGAGGTCCGGCTGCCGGGTCGCGAACAGCACGTCCGCGATCCAGTCCGCAGCCTGGATCAGCGCCTCGGGAAGCTTCCGCCCGTTGGCATCGGCGATGCGGATCATGGTGTTGATGAGGTCCGCCACGTAGGCCTGGTAGTTGAACGTCGGCTCGCGGTAGACGCCGTCGCCCTGGAGGTACGCGCGGAGGAACCGCTCGACGGCCCTCACCGCGAACGTCTCCCAGCCGAGGGCGTCCTTGAACTCGGGCAGGTACACCCCAGCGGCGAACATCGACCGCGCCATCGACACATACCAGTTGTTCCCGACGTGCGTCTGCAGCACGGATGCAAGGAAGCCGCTCGTCGCATGAACCGCTGTCAGGTAGGCCACGAGGTCGGCCGCGTCGATGCTCGGCTCGGCGCGGAACACGGAGAACGAGCTGACGAGCTGGGCGAGCCGCTTGGCGGCCGACAGGTTGCGGTTCTGAGGCCAGCTCGGGTTGTCCGCGACGAAGTCCAGCGAGATGTCCATCCACGCCGCCGCGTACGCCGCGCGCTTGTCGGGGTCGCTCTCCCGCAGGTATGCGCTCGCCAGCGTCGGCATGAACGTGAAGTCGCTCATCAGGGTCTGCGCGCCGCCGGGGGCCGCGTCGGTCCCACCCCACAGGTCCGCCCAGTCAACGTCGATCCTGTGCTCGGACGCGTCGTAGAAGTCGCGGGTCTCGTCGCCGAACCGGAAGATGCCGGCCACGAGCTCGTCGGCGGTGGCGTCGCCGCCTCCGCCCCCCGAAGACGGGAACTCGACGCCCGTCCGCGTCGCGTAGTACTCCTTCAGCGCATCGGCAGCGCCGGCGTCGTCGCCGGCCGCCAGCTCCGCCGCGACGCCGGCCAGCTCCGGACGCGTGAGGTCCAGGAGCTGGCCGAGTTCCGACGCGTCCGACGCGGCAGCCGGCACCGACGACACGCCGGTCAACGCCAGGGCCAGCGTGACTGCCGCAACGGTGGCCGCCTGGGCGCGACGGCTGGGGCTCCGTCGGCGGGACAAGGACTGCTGCATCTCCGTGACTCCTCTGTCAATCGGCGGGCGTGGCCCCAGGCGGGCGGGCCGTCGCTTCAGCTCGTGAGCGAACATAGTCGCTGACGTATCGTTACGTCAACATGCAAGCTACGGATTGCCCACAACTAAGAGGCATGGTCGGCGCGGTCAGGAAGTCGCGCCACTGCCGCAGAACCCGCCGGCCCAGCGCTCAGCGAGCACCCGGAGACGTCAACCGGTCGGAGGCTTCACACTCTCGCGCGGAATGACGTACGGCGGCGGTTCGGAGATGACTCCACGTTGTGGAGCCTCTCCCGAGAGCAGGGCGGACACCTGCTCGACGGCCCGAATCCCCACCTCTCGCATCGGCAGGTGGACTGTCGTCAGCCGTGGCCGAACCAACTCAGCGATCTCGGCGTCGTGCACTCCGACCACCGAGAGTTCCCGGGGAACATCGATTCCTCCATCGGCTGCGGCTGCCAGCAACCCCAGCGCCGAGACGACGTTGTTGACCACGATCGCCGTCGGCATCGCATCGCCAGATTGAAGCATCGCCAGTCCTGCAGCTCCGGCCTGAGCGCCGTAGCCGGTGAACAGAGGGGGACGAGGGACCAACCCCGCGCGCGTCAAGGCGCTGACATACCCGTCATGCCGTGGGTTCACCGGATGGATGTCTTGACCCCCGACGAACGCGATGTTCGTGTGTCCAGCCTCGATGAGGTGCTCAGTCGCCACTCGTCCCGCCGCTGTCTCGTCCGCGGAGACCCACGCGCCATCGTGGTTTGACTGATACTCCACCAGCACGACCGGAGTCGGGTGTGAACGGAGCGAACTCATCACCGCCTCATCGAGCAATTCGCCTGTCCGCAGCACGATCGCATCGACAGAGCCCTGGCCCAGCAGTCGCGCGAGGAAACGGCTGCCGGACTTCATCCACATCGTGTCGCCGAGCATGATCGCCCATCCACGTTCCTCGGCGGCTTCGTAGATCCCCTCCAGCAGTTCCTTGTACACCGGATTCTCGAGGTTCTCCACGACGACTGCGATCGTCCCGGCGTGCCGACGGCGCAACGCACGGGCGGCATCGTTGGGCACATACGCCAACTCGGCAACCGCTGCTTCGACGCGGGTTCGAGTGTCGGCACTCATTCGGGTGTGAGTGGTTCCGTTGAGCACCGCAGAGACCGTGGATACAGATACCCCGGCTAGGCGGGCGATGTCCTTCTGCGTCGCCATCTTGCTCACTCTAGCGGCGATAGGAGGTCACTTTTGGCAAGGACGGCTACTTCAGACCGGTCGTGGCGATCCCGCGTACGAGGAATCGCTGGCCCAGGAGGAACATCACGAAGAGAGGGACAAGCGAAAGGATCGACATCGCGAACATCGCGCCCCACGACGATTCGCCTGTGGAGTCGAGGAAGGCACGCAGGGCGATGGGGACGGTGTAGAGGTCCGGATCGGTGAGGAAGATCAGCTGAGAGAAGAAGTCGTTCCACGTCCAGATGAACGTGAAGATCGCCGTCGTCGCGAGCGCAGGGGCTGCCAGCGGAAGCATGATGTTGACGAAGATCCGTGCATGGCCCGCGCCGTCGATTCGGGCAGCCTCGTCGAGTTCCTTGGGGACACCACGGAAGAACTGAACCATCAGGAAGATGAAGAAGGAATCGGTGGCCAGTAGCTTCGGGACGATCAAGGGCAGGAAGGTGTTAAGCCATCCCAACTGAGAGAAGAGCACGTACTGGGGCACGATGATCACGTGGATCGGCAGCATGATCGTGATCAGCATGACCGCGAACCACAACCTCCGGAGCGGGAAGTTCAGCCTCGCGAAGGCATAGGCCGCCAACGAGCAGGACACCAGATTGCCCACGATCGAGCCCGCCACTACCAAAAAGGAATTGATCAGATAGTGGCTGAACGGGTGGCTCAGGGCGTTCCAACCCTGTTCGTAATTCTCCGTCGTGAAATCGGTGGGAATCAGGCCGGGCTCGCTGAAGATGAGCGCATCAGGCTTGAACGACGAGGCCAGCATCCACAGCAGCGGATAGATCATCAATAGGCCAACCGTGATGAGGACGGCATGCTTTGTCAGCGCCCGCAGCCGCACCCATCCCTGCCGAGCACGGCCATGGCGCCGCTGCACCATGGAGCCGGTCACGGTTGCAGGGGAATCAGTCACGGTTGCAGCGGAATCGCTCACGGTTGCAGGAGACATGAGTTCAGTCATCGTGGAAGACCCAATACTTTGAGGCGAAGAAGTTGAGCGCAGTCATAGCCCCGATGATGAGCACCAAGAGCCACGCCATCGCCGAGGCGTAACCCATATTGAAGTTGGCGAAACCCTGGAGGTAGAGGTACAGCGTGTAGAACAGGGTCGAATCAACGGGTCCGCCAGTTCCCCCAGAGACAATGAATGCTTGAGTGAAGGACTGGA
Source organism: Microbacterium sp. LMI12-1-1.1 (assembly GCF_040676455.1). Taxonomy (NCBI): domain Bacteria; kingdom Bacillati; phylum Actinomycetota; class Actinomycetes; order Micrococcales; family Microbacteriaceae; genus Microbacterium; species Microbacterium sp. LMI12-1-1.1. The sequence continues at coordinate 301,658 of NZ_JBEGIA010000001.1, forward strand.
AGGCATTGATGGTTTGAAGAACGAGGTTGAAGAAGACCACCGGAGTCAGCATGGGGAATGTGATGCTGATGAACTGGCGGAACTTGGACGCACCGTCAAGGCTCGCCGCCTCGTAGTACATCTCCGGAATCTGGCGAAGTCCGGCGAGGAAAATCACCATGGGCGAGCCGAACGTCCAGACATTCAGGACCATCAGGGTGCCAAGCGCGTAGTCGGGGTCGGACACCCAGCCCTGCGTGCCGATCTGTATAAGTGGCTGAATACCGTTGAACCACGCAATCGCTTGATTGAGCACGCCGTCGGTGCCGAACAGCTGCCGCCACAGGATCGCGATCGCCACCGAAGCACCGAGCAGCGATGGCAGATAGAAGACCGAACGATAGAACGACAGACCGCGCACGCCCCTGTCCAGCACCATCGCCAGCCCGAGCGCGGCTGCGAGTTGCAACGGTACCGAGACGAGCACATACGTGAAGGTGACCTGAAGCGACTGCGCCAGCCGCTGATCCTGGAATAGGCGCGTGTAGTTCTCCAGCCCGATGAATTTCGGATCCTGGAACAGGTCGTAGTTCGTGAAGGACAGGTACAGCGATGCCAGCAACGGGCCGACGACGATCACCGCCAGACCGATGAACCAGGGCAAAAGGAACACGGCCGCGGCCTTGCCATCTCCTCGGCTGCGGGGTGCCTTGGCGGCCGTCGCGGCTGCCTTGCGGAGTTTCGAGGACCCACGTACGACTGCCATGTCACACCTCCTTCGATGTCGCGTCGAACATTGTCATTCCCCTAGCACCCTGAGTCATTTGCTGTCGTGGATGAGTCGCGGGATCGCGCTTCGTCAGCCGGCGTCGGAGACACTCTGGTTGAGCTCGGCCGTGAACTGCTCGGCAGCCTCGACGGGCGAGATCCGATCGAAGAGCATGTCCTCGGCATAACGCCGTAGCATCTGCTCGGCGGTGTCGGCGCCAGGCGGGGGTGCCATCGGCGCAGCCTCTGATGCGTTCTCCTGGACGATGGCCACGAAGTCCGCCATCATCTGCTGCTCGGGTGAGAGGTTGGACCTGATGTGCTCCACGACCTCCTGGTTCGCCGGAAGGCCACGCTCGGCCTGCAGGATGTCAGCGGCATCCAGGTTGCCTTGAAGACAGTTCAGCATCTGCGCCGCCTCCACCGGGTGCTCAGAATTGGAGGTGATCGCCCAGCTCATCGAACGGAAAGTCTGGCCCGTTTCGCCGTCGTCGTGGACTGGCAACTGGAGCAACTCGAATTCAGACCCGGTGGCTGCGACGAGAGCGGTGATCTCGTTGATCGGCCGCACCGCCATCAATGCCTTGCCGGTGCCGATCATGGTCTGCTCAACACCTCCGCCCTGGTGCTCGATCGAGACGGAGGCAGGCGCAGACCCCTCGGATTCCTGCAGGTCATAGCCGTACTCCAGGAACGAGGAGATCACTTCGGTGTCCACTCCCACTCCGGTCTCGCTGAAGAGTCCGTCCGAGTGCCCGAGCTGTCGTGCCCAGATGCCCAGCAGGCGGATGTCCTCGCTCGGCTGCTGCAGTCCCCAGATCGCGCCGTCGGATGCTTTGTAGACGCTGCTGGCGTACTCGAACAAGTCCTCCCACGTCCAGTTTTCGTCGTCCGGGCGCTCGAGTCCGTATTGCTCCATGAGCCCGACGTTGAGCACGATCCCCGAGGCGTTGACTGTGATCGGAACCGCGTAGTTCTTACCATCGACCGAGTCCTGGTTCAGCACGCCAGGTGCGATGGCCGAGCTGTCGATGTGCTCCTTGACGGTGGCGATGTCCACCAGCCCCCCGCGCTGGCCGTAGGACGTGACGTGTCCACTCGTCACCTGAATGATGTCGGGCGCATCGCTGGCGGCGAACTGGGTGGCGAGACGGTCGTCATAACCCTGGCTTGCGAACTCCGCTGAGGTGGTGACATTGCCGAGGGCCGATTCACACACCTTCAGAGCAGCTTGAGTCTGCTCGTGGCGCCCTTCCGCACCCCACCAGGCAACGCGGATTTCCACGGGCCCTGCCGGCGCTGCCGTATCTTCGCCCTGGGCCAGGTTCTCCGCTTGACCGCACGCGGCAAGGGTCAGCAGCACTGCTGAGCTCGCGGCGACAATCGTCATGCCACGGCGTAGACGCTCTGCCCCGCGCGGCCTCATTGGGTTTCTCATCGTGTACCTCCGGTCAGTTCGCCAACGAGTGCCGACTCAAAGGGTGGGGTCGGTTCGCCGAACAGGATTGTCTTGGCCATCTGCCGAAGTCGTCTGCGAGCAACGGCATTCACCCTCGCGGAGGTGTCACTCCACCGCTGCGGGTCGTCAATGATGCTGACGACGGTAGCTTCCGCCGCCACCTCAGCGCCGGGACGTACTTCGATGAGCAAGTCCGAGCCGCCCAGGTCGTCATACATGCGCCCCTTGACCGTCTCAGTGGGCTGGCGCAGATACACGGTCGGTACTGCATGTGCCGACGCGATGATCGGCGAATGGCATTCCATGCTGATCACCGCCCGACTAATGGAATACACGGCGCTCGCTTCCGCGAGGGACCAAAATCGGTCCAGGACTCTCACGCGAGGCGCGACATCCGCGGGCAGTAGGGGAAGGAGATCAGTGCGTGAGTAGGCGGGGACGTAGGACATCTCCGGGACGACGACGGCGATCGAGTTGGTGCGACGAACCCAGGCCACGATGGCTGCAACGATGGCGCCCAAGTCGGCCTGAGACGTCGCCGCGTTGATCGCATCCCGACGCAGGCTCTCCGGCGTAGCCGCCTCGCCGCGCATCTGAGCGTACGGCGCGTAACGCAGGCGCGGCACGAAGCATGCGAAGTCGTCATCGCCTAGACCCAGCTCCTCGCGGAATGGGTCGATCGTGCTGCGATCGGCATAGTCATAGGCGAAGGTGCAGTCGGGGCCGAACTCCAGCGTCTCAGCCTGAATCCGCTGACCACGCAGGTAAGTCAGCGAAATCGAATCCCTGGCGAAGATGAACTCGGCGGAGTCGAGAGGCTCCCGCCCCGCCTCATCGAGGAAGCCTTCGGGAAGGAGCTCGGCCACTGCCTGCAATTCAGTCAGTGTGCCCCAGGTCGGAGGGGACACCAGATCGACCGTCACGCCGGCGTATCCGTGCGGCCTTCCCGAGCTGCGCGACCAATGCGCGAACTCTGCTTGGCGATTCACCACATCAGCCGCCGAACCGTGCACCAGCACGTCGGCAGAGTTCCACGCCCTTTCGAGTTCAGGCGTCGTGAGCTCGCCACTGCTGGTGCATTCGCCGCGGGCGATCGCCACCTGAGGAAACGCCCGGCGCACCAGCGCTTCTTCTCTCGCGCCGAGCGCAACCGGCCACAAAGTGATCTCCGCGCCCGGATCCGCCTCGAGCAATGCCGCCATCGCTCCAGGCGAGTGAGCGACATCGCCGATGTTGACATCCTGCCAAGACGAGCGAAGTAGCACCCTCCGCGAGTTCGGGGAACCCATGCACACTCTCCCTTGCGGCCCCAACGCCGACTGATTCGAACGACCTCGATGACGTATCGTTGCGTCACGCTAACATCGCCCGCCGACGCAGTCAACAATGCAGCGCTCGATTGATCGCCAGAATCCCCGATTCAGCATTGCCCCAGGCATCTCGTACCACCGGGATTCCGCGAATTTCCGCTGATCTCGGCCACGCGCGACAATCACCAAATTGCCCGATGCGATTCATCGGCAACCGGGGCTGCGTCGGGGTCCGCGGGCTTTCACCTCATGGGCTTCGTCGGTTGCCGAGTCCGATGCATCACCCTTATCTCCGAGCGTGCCGCGACCGCGGGGGCGTAACGCCTTGCTTTCGCGATCCGAATCCGACCGAGGTTGTCGACAGTTGGGATGGCATCAAGATCGGACGCGCCCGCGCCCTCGGCGGTCAGCGGTTCTGCGTCCTGGACGCCGGGAAGTCGGTTCAGGTGTTCGGCCTCGCCGACACCCTCATCATCGAACACCCCCTGGCCAAACCCGGCACAACCTACGTCAGCAACCGCCGACCCCGCGGCCGCAGCACCCCCACCACCGGACTGTCAGAGATGTCCTGATGCAGAAACGTCAGCGATGTCCTGATGCATCACAAGCTGCGTGCGTCCCGACGCAACGCGGCTTGCCCACAGTTCGCCCACACTTCGTTCAAAACGGCCTGATTCGGGCTGATCGAACCGAAAGCTGAAGCCCCGAAGAACCGCGGAACTACGCGGAAGTTGGACCGAGACGGATCCTTCTCATTTCCGCCCCATGGATTCGATCCCTCCACGGCACCGTTCGTTTCGCGCCTGACCAGGACGTTCACTCGAAGCGGTAGAACTCCAGGTCCACGATGCCGGTGAATCGCGTGTCGAAGGGAACGACACCCTGTCCGCGACCGGAGTACAGGCGATGGAAGCGCACCCCGCTGCCGCCGCCGACCTCGTCGCCGTTGAGTACTCGGTGGACCTCGAGCTGTCGGGTTCGCTCGATCACCGAGGCCAGCCCTACGGAACCGGTCGTCGTCTCAGCGGGCTGCAGCACAAACCCCCGGCCTGCCACTCGCACCGAGCCCTCGATGCCAACGGCGATGCCGTAACCGATCTCGCCGTCATCGAGCATGCCGTGAGGATCATCCAGCGACGCGACGAGATCAAAGCCTCCGATCGTCATGTGCGAGACGGGATGGGCGCGATCGACGAAGAACCCGCGGATGTCATCGGAGTGAGCGATGGCGATTGTGGGCCGCATCGCCGACAGCAGCCCGTATGCGTCCACAATCTCGTCGTAGTCCGGCGCGCCCGGGTGCAAGGAGTCGAGACCGAAAGGTGCAACGAGCTCGGCGCCGTGTTCACCAATCGCTCGGAACATGTGAGCGATGCCCAGCTGATCCCGCCTCATCTCAGGTATGACCAGGCGATCGGAAGCTGCGGCGTATGCGCGGCACGTCGCGTCGAAGTCGCCGAAGTAGATGTCCGGCGAGAAGAAGTCGATGGATGGCGCAAGCGCCCGCCAGAGGGAAAGCAGGTGAGGGACCGGCCCGCCGCTCGGGTAGCCGCCGGGCTCCATACCGCCGGCGACAAGCTGGTCGGCCGGTGTCATCGGATTCACCGCGTCGAGCCAAGCGTTGACGTAGAGGGGAACGTCCAGTTCCGCACGTCCGCGTGCTGCGACCTCCTCGATATGCGTTGCGTACCCCCACGCCATGAGAACCTCATCCGCCTCGGATCCGAAGACTTCCCTCCAAGAGCCCGCCGTTCGCGAGCCTTCTGCCTCCCACGCCGAGAGCAGGCGCCCGCCCCCGTCGCGCGCAGCGGCAATCACGGCATCAGGCACGTCCCGGTTCCAGTGCGTCTCGGCCACATCGCTCTCGTCGCGACGAGCACCCAGAAGCCCCGGTTCGTTCTCGACTTGCACGAAGGGGACAACGTGCGCCACTCCGGATTCGCGTATATGCGCGAGGACCCGTGCGAACGCGGTGGCATCGGCCGCCGCGATCGCCCCACCGAACGGCGAGATGTGGTGCATCGCCCGCTCCGCCGATCGCGCGCGTGGAAAACGCGCACCATCTCGCTTGACCCAGCCCGGGACGTACGTAGACGCCCCGTTCTTCCAGGCACCGAACCACAGCGGGATCCATCGCAGCCCCTCCGTCTCGGCCGCTTCCAGTGCAGTGTCGACGAGCGAGAGATCGAAGTCACCCTCGCGCGGCTCGACCGTCTCCCACGAGATCGGCGCGAGCACGGAGTCGGCGCCGATATCGCGGACACGGCGGAATGCCTCGCGGATCGAAGCAGGGCTGCTTGCGCTTGAGTTGTGTACTTCTCCACCGAGGAAAAGCTGTCGCGATGCAGTCATAGAGAGCCTCCGTCGTTCACGACCGCCGATTCCGACAGGAAGGTCCGTTCGGAGCTCCTCAGCCGACGGCGGGGTCCGGTGACGTCCACCACCGTCTCGAGCGGTCGCGACTCGGCGTCAAAGCTCACCCATACGTTCACCGGCGACGGCTCGACGACGAACTCGCCTCCGATGTCCGTGTACCCGAGTTGCGCGGCATCCAGCGTGAACGTCACCCGCCGCGCCTCCCCCGCATCGAGCGAGACCCGCGCGAATCCCGCGAGCTGCTGAGCGGGGCGCGTGGCCCCGACGGTGTTCACGTGCGCGTAGAGCTGCACGACCGTGTCTCCGCTGCGCACGCCCGCATTCTCCACGGTCGCCGCGATCCGCACCGATCCGGTGGTCGTCATCTCGGCATCCGCCACCAGGTCTGACAGCACGAACTCGGTGTAACTGAGTCCATGTCCGAACGTATAGAGAGGTGTCGCCGACATGTCGAGGTAGTGGCGGTCGACATCGGGCGGCAGCGGGTTGCGGTACCCGGTGCCGGCGCGCTGGTGGTGGTAGACGGGGATCTGACCCGTATGACGCGGGATGCTGTACGGCAGATTTCCGCTCGGGTTCACCTCTCCGAACAGCACGTCGGCTACAGCCGCCGGACCGAAGGGGCCGCCGTATGACGCCACCACGATCGCAGCGGCATCCTGGATCACCTGGGGCAGCGTGTACGCGCGACCCTGCACGAGTACGACCACGACGGGTTTGCCTGTCGCGGCGACGGCCTCAGCGAGGCGCACCTGTGCCGGGGGTAGCGCGATGTCAGCGGAGTCGCTCGCCTCGCCCTCGGTGCGCTCGCCATTGAACCAGAGACTCGCACCGCCGAGCGCGAGCACGACGACATCGGATGCCGCCGCCGCGGCCACGGCATCCGCGATCGCATCCTCTCCGAGGTCGGTCGTCAGAGTGCTGCCCGCCGCGACGTGGGTGGCGAGCGCGTGACGGTCGACCTCGTCGATGAGCGAGGTCGCGTCCAGCCTGTCGCGCACGAAGTCCTCGATCGGCATCGACGGGAACAGGCTGTTGTTCCATGCGGCCATGCCCGGATCGATCCCGACCATGTTGCCCATGCCGCCGCCCGACATGAAGGTGGTCATGTCGCGGAACGCGGGGTAGCTGTACGTAGGGAACTGCAGCTTCACGGCATCGGCGTGGGGACCGATCACCGCCACGTTCGTGGCACCGGATGCAAGAGGCAGCAACCCGTCGTTCTTGACGAGGACGACCGAGCGGCGCGCGAGCTCGCGCGAGAGCCTGCGGCCTTCGGCTGCCACCTCGGCAATCTCGATGCGCTCCGCGGGGTAAGGGTTCTCGAACAGCCCGAGCCGGAACTTCGCGGTGAGGATGCGTCGCACCGAGCGGTCGACGTATGCGATGTCGACGCGACCGGCTTCGACCTCGCCGACGAGCGCGTCGCCGTAGCCATACGGAACGGGGAACTCGGTGTCGAGTCCGGCGGCGATCGTCAGGCGACCTGCATCGGCGGGCGAGGCAGCGGCCCGCTGGCGGGTGTGGATGTGCTCCAGCGTCATGTAGTCGCTCGAGACGAACCCGTCGAAGCCGAGCGTGTCGCGCAACAAGGTGGTGAGCACGTCCGGGTTCGCCGCGGCCGGAACACCGTCCACGTCGGAGTAAGAGTTCATGACCGACCCGAGGCCGGCCAACTGGATCGCAGCCTCGAACGGGTACGCGAAGAGGTCACGCGTGCGCCGGGGACCCCCCTCGTACGAGGAGAGGTTCATGCCGCCTGTCGGCAGGCCGTAGCCGACGAAGTGCTTCGCGGTGGCGATGGCGCCCGTGCGGAGATCCTCACCCTGAAGACCGCGGGTGTATGCGACGCTGAGCGCTGCCACGAGGTACGGATCCTCGCCGTAGGTCTCGTGCACCCGCCCCCAACGCGGATCCAGGGCGATGTCCATGTTGGGCGACAACGCCTGCCGCACGCCGACCCGGAGCATCTGCTTTCGGATCGTGTCGGCCATCTCCTGCACGAGGTCCGGGCTCCAGGTGGCCGCGAGCCCGATCGATGTGGGGAAGACCATATGTCCACCGGCGAGCAGTCCGTTCAGCGCCTCGATGTGCAGGAGCAGCGGGATGCCGAGACGCGTGCCCTCGATGGCGGTGCGCTGCAGGTCCCCGACGATGCGCGCCATCGTCGCGGGGTCGTCGACCCCGAAGTTGGAGATGTGGCCGGGCGCCTTCTCCAGCCACTCGTCGCGCACCGCCGGAGCGGAGCCGTCGGCGAGCACCAGGTACCAGGGCGGCACGGAGACGAGCTGATGCGCCTTATCACGCAACGTCATCTCGGCGAGGAGGCGGTCGGCACGCTCCGGGGCGCTGAGCGCGGTGTCGAGGTGGGCTGACTCAGGAGACACTGTGAACCTCCGTGTGGCTCGGGGACGGGTGTGGGTCGGTACCTGCGTGCGATGTCGAGGCTCGGGGCGTGAGGAGCAGCAGGATCAGTCCCGCCACGGGGAGCACGGCAGCCACCCAGGGCAGGGCACCGAGCCCCCATGCTCCGACCACGAGCGCGCCGAGGGCGGCGCCGCCGCCGATCGCGACGTTGAACGCGGTGGTCTGCAGTGCGGCTGCGGTCGCACGCTGGTTGGGTGGTGCGATTCTCATCATTCGGGCCTGCAGCAGGATGGGGACGACAGCGAACGCCATCGCCTGCAGGAGTGCGGTGACGACGAGAGCACCGATCCCCCACGCGGCCGCGAGCGGGAACAGCGCGCTCAGAACCGCGAACAACCCGACCGCCACCGGCACCGCGCCGTTCGGGAATCTGTCGGCGATCCTGCCCACGGCAGACACCGCGACAAATGCCGCGAGGCCCGTGCCGAAGAGGAAGGCAGGGATCGCCGCCGACGGGACGGCGGCGACTTCGCCGAGCCACACGACCGAGTAAGTGCCGTATGTGGTCTGTCCGATCACGACGAGCAGGATGATCGCGCACACGAGCAGGATGCCCCGGAGTGCCGACTGCGTCGAGGACTCTTGCGCTGACGCACCGCGCGGTGCCGGCGGACGCGGTGTCACGGCGGGTAGCAGCAGCGCGACCAGGACTACGACGAGCACTGCAACAGCCGCAAGGCTTCCAAAGGCGACTCGCCACCCGAACGCCTGACCCAGCGCATTGCCGAGCGGCACTCCCAGCACGCCGGCGACCGAACCACCCGCCGCCGTGATCGCCGTCGCGCGTCCCAGTTGCGACGAGGGCACGAGATCCGCCGCGTATGCCGCAGCCACCGACCAGAACAGCCCGTGCGCCACCCCGCCTGCCCCGCGAGCGATGAGGAGCATCTCGAACGTGGGTGCCAGGGCGGTCAGGCTCGTCGCCGCTGCGATCCCGACGAGGGCGATGATCGCGAGCGGCTTGCGCGGCATCCGTCGAGTGAGGACGGCGAGCGGGGTCGTGGTGAGGATCACGGCTCCGGCGAACACGGTGATGAGCTGCCCGACATCGGTGACCGGGCGGTCGAACGTCTCGGCGATGTTCGGCACGAGGCCGCCGGGCAGGAACTCGGTCGACATCGAGACGAAAATGGCGGCCGCGAGAACCAGGAGCCCGAGCCGCGGAAACGGCGAACCAGGAGTTCTGTGTGTCGGACGGGGTACGGGGTGGCGGCGATACCGCCGGCTCGCTGCCCGTTTCGTGGCACGACTGTCGTGCGACATGGCTGATGCCTTCTCAGACCCTTGCGCGCTGCCGGATATCCCAGGCGCACCAACGCCGCGAACGGTGGGGATCTCGAGACTACGAGGAGACGGCTGTCCGAGCCTTGCTCGTGGCGACTATTGCGCAACCCGGCACGGCTGATGTTGCCGGTCGGGCGGGCACGCAGTAGGCAGGACGTGAGGATCGATCCAGACGCACGGCCGCGTTTCCCGCCGATCCTGACAGTTGTAGCGTGCGGCAGGGGTCGCTCCCGCACGTGACGCGCGAACGGAGCAGCATGAACAAGTACCTGTTCAACGACGACTGGTCGGTCCGCCGCAAGGTGAGCGGTTTCGTAGACCTCATGGGCGGTGCGGCTTCCCAGAAAGTCACGCTCCCCCACGACGCCATGATCGGATTCACCCGGTCCTCCGATGTCCCCGGCGGCCCATCATCGGCGTTCTTTCCCGGCGGCGAGGTCGAATACACAAAGCGCTTTGACGTTCCGGTCGAGTGGCGCGAGCGACGGGTGACCATCGAGTTCGAAGGCGTGTACCGCGACGCCATGGTCTACGTGAACGGCGAGTTCGCGGGCCAATGGAAGTACGGGTACAGCGTCTTCCGCGTCTCCCTCGATGCCCACCTCCGCTACGGGCAGGAGAACGTCGTCCGGGTCGAGGCGCGAGCGAACCAGGACTCCCGGTGGTACACCGGTCTCGGCATCTACCGCGACGTCCATCTCGTGGTCACGCCGCTGGCTCACATCGTCGATGACGAGATCCGCATCACCACGCCGGATGTCGACGACGAGCGTGCCGTCGTCGAATCCGCCATCCTGGTGCGCAACGAGAGCGTGGTCACTCGCCGACTGTCGCTCGAGGTCGAGGTGCGCGACGACACCGGGGCGATCGTGGCGCGTGATCGCGGACCTGTCACGATCCGCCCGAATGCGACGACGACGATTCGCAATCGGCTCTACGTCGACGCCCCCCAGCGGTGGGGCGTCGATCACCCGCACCTCTACGACTTCCGCGCACGGCTGCGCGATGAAGAGAGCGACGACGCGCATGACGTGAACACGTCGTTCGGCATCCGCACGATCCGTATCGACCCGCGCCATGGACTCCGGATCAACGACGAGCCGATCAAGCTCCGCGGCGCGTGCATCCATCACGACAACGGCCCATTGGGTGCCGCCACCATCCGGCGGGCGGAGGAGCGTCGCATCGAACTTCTGAAGGCGGCCGGGTTCAACGCCATCCGCAGCTCGCACTGCCCCGCGAGTCCAGCGATGCTCGATGCATGTGACCGGCTCGGCGTGCTCGTGTTCGACGAGACATTCGATGCGTGGGCCGAGATGAACAAGCCCTACGATTACACACTCGATTTCCCGGAGTGGTGGGAACGCGACGTCGACGCGATGATCAAGAAGGACTTCAACCACCCGAGCGTGATCCTGTATTGCATCGGCAATGAGATCCACGAGTACGGGTCGGGTTTCGGGGGTTCGCTGGCGCGCGACATCGCCGAGCGGATCCGCCTCAGCGATGAGACCCGCTTCATCACCACCGCTGTGAGCAGCTTCTGGGCCGTGGCGGGTGAGGTCATCGACGACCTGAAGAACCGCCTCGCGGACGCGACGGCCCGCGGCGTCAACGACGTCATGAACGAGATGACGGAGTTCTTCGACGAGGTCACCGTGTCCGATGTCGTCACGGTCCGCACGGCAGAGGCGCACGCCGCGGCGGACATCGCCGGCCTGAACTACGCCGAGGCACGCTACGCGCCAGACGCCGTCGTCTTTCCGAATCGAGTCGTGCTCGGCACCGAGACCAACCCACGCGTGACCGCCCAGTCGTGGGCGGATACGGTCGCGCACGATCACGTGATCGGCGGGTTCACCTGGACGGGTTGGGACTACCTCGGGGAGGTCGGGCTCGGGCGCACCGACTACACCGACGATCCCGAGGTTCGCGGCGGCGGCGACCCCGATTTCCCCTGGCTCACCGCGTGGGCGGGAGATCTCGACATCACGGGCTTCCGGCGGCCCCAGTCCTACTACCGGGAGATCGTCTACGGACTGCGTCGCGAGCCCTTCATCGCGGTGCTGAGACCGCAGCACTACGGCCGTCGAAGGCTCGAGATGCAGTGGGCCTGGAGCGACGCCGTGGCGAGCTGGACCTGGGAGCTTCCGGGCGGAGCGCGTGCTGAGGTCGAGGTCTACAGCGACGCGGATGAGGTGGAGCTTGTGTTGAACGGGCGTTCCCTCGGACGGTCGGCTGCGGGGCCGGCGGCCGACTTCCGCGCCCGCTTCGATGTCGGGTACGAGCCGGGAGAACTCGTCGCGATCGCCTACCGTGACGGCATCCCGAGCGAGCGCACCTCGCTGGTGACGGCATCCGACCGAGTGCTCGTCGCGTCCGCAGATCGGTCCCGCATCCAAGCCGACCCAGGCGACCTGGCCTACATCAGCATCGAGTTCCGCGACGGGCGCGATGTCTTGAACAGCTCCGAAGACGCCCTCGTCCACGTGTCGGTGGACGGCCCGGGCGAGCTCGTCGCCCTCGGCTCGGCGCGGCCGGCGACGGAGGAGCGATTCGATTCGACCAGCTGCACCACCTTCGATGGGCGCGCGCTCGCCATCGTACGGCCGACCGGCGAGGGCCAGATTACGGTCACGGTACGCTCCCCCGGCCTGGCCGATGCGCATGCCGCGGTCGCCGTCGGGGAGATGTGACGGCAGCGGATCCGAGCGTGGATCCGCTGCCGGTCAGTCGGCTGCTCGCACCCGCACAGCGACGTAAGGGCGGGCGGGGAGATCGACGCGCACGTCGCTTTCGTGGATGCCGGGCAACTCCTCTATCGTCATACCCCAGGTGTCGATGATGTCGATCTTCGCCCGCATCCCCTGAGGCACCCGCACGGTGCGAAACTTCGGCCGGGCGTCGCTGAAGTACGTCAGCGCGTAGCCGTCTCCCCCGCCGGTGGCGAAGTCCCAGTCGCTCGGCAGCGGCGCGATCCGTCCATCCGGGGCGGCCTCGATCAGCTCGCGCAGGAACGCGAGTCGAGGAAGGCTCTCACCCCGGAGCGTGCCTCCCTTCGCCCAGAAGATCACCTCGTCGTCTGACCAGAAGGTCTCGCCGTGCGTGAGGAACGCGCCCTGCAGCGTCGCCTCCCAGAACCTGCGGACTACCTCCTCGGCGGTGAGGTTCCCCCACCCCTGGTCGATGTCGCCCTCGTAGCCGAACTCGTCGACGACGATCGGCTTGTCCCATCGGTTGCGCCACTTCGCCACCGACTGCGCCATCTCCCGCCCGCCGCCTTGGATGCTGGCATGCGTGGCCCACTCGGCCGTGTAGTCGAAGATCTCCACCCAGTTGTGGATCGACAGCGGATGCCCCACCGGGTCGTTGGCGACCACCAGCCCGGCGAGCCGGTCCCAGTCCTCGCGACGCATCGCGGTGAGGAGGTCGTACTCGTTCGCCATCGACCACCAGACGTTCGGGAATGCCGACAGGCGGCGTACCACGTACGACACGTATCGGTCGTCGGCGGCGGCGCCGAGCCTGGCGAATCCCCACCGGTCATAGGGGTGGAAGAGAATCACGTCCGCGTCGATCCCGAGATCCGCGAGTTCGTCGATGCGCCGTTCGAGATGACTGAAGTACTCCAGATCGAAGCGAGTCGTGTCGAAGGCGCCACCCTCGGCACGCGGGAACACGAACCGCTCGGGTTCGTTCGAGTTGAACAGGAACGACTTGGGAAACAGCCCCATTCGCAGCTTGTTGAACGGCGCGGTCGCCAGCGAGCGCAGCGTCTGCTCCTGCAGCGCCGTCGGTTGGTGCGTCCAGGCGTACGACGTTGTGCCGACGGGGACGAACGGCGTGCCATCGGCCCGCACGAACCCGCGTCCACTCACGCGGACCGGCCCCGCGGCAACTGATTCGTCGACATCGACCACGCCGCGCACACCATCGAGCGAGCGCGCCGTCGACTGCGTCGTGAAAGTCCAGCGGCCGGCACGTGGGGGCAGGAAGCGCAGTCGGTACACGCCGTCGCCGTCGTAGAAGCCCCCGATGTGGAAGGCGGTGGTGTCATCGAGCGTGAATGTCGCGGCGAGTTCGACGTCGACGAACGGATTGCCGTGCGACGGACCTCGCAGAACGATTTCGACCCGCTCGTTCCTGGCCGCGGCATTCGGCATCTCCACGGTGGCGGATCCCCGTGAGACGTTCGCACCCTCATAGTCGAGGGAAGCGGTGATGGCAGGGTCCTGTGGCGGGAGGGGACTGAGGTCCTCGAACTGGGCGACGGCCTCGAGGACCGTTGCCCTGCGTGGATCACCCTCGCCGAGGATCAACGTTGCCAGCGAGCCGAAGGGAAAATCAGCAAGCTGTGTGAGCATCGGCGATGCCAGCAGATCGGGAGCGATCACCCCGATGGCGTGTTTCGCGTCAGGCTGCTGGAGAACCGCGGAAGCTGGGGTCTGTGGGTCGATGTGGCGCATGGTTCCTCGAAGCGAGTCAATCGGGCAGTGGCTGGTAGGTCACGGACACGACACGCCCGTCACGCGACGGCGCGCCGAGTGCGAGCATCCGGCCGGTGAAGCCGGCGGCGACCTCGGTGGAGAAGTAGCGGCCGTCGAGTCGGGCGATCTCGATCGCTTCGCCGTCGCGAACGACCGAGAGCACGACGTCGTCGGGGCCGGCGTAGCCGAATGGCACCGGTGCCGTCTGTGGAGGCGTCGTCGAGACGCGCAAGGTCGCCGTGTCGCCGGTGATCTCGACTGCGCCGACCCGCTGACGGATGTCGCCGATCTGCACGATCGCCTGAGCGCGGTCGTTCTCGAAGATGACCCCGCACCAGTGGCGGTCGTCCAGCCGCAGCCCGACCGTGCCGGACCGCTCCACGATGGCGTCAGCCTGCCACGCGAAGTCCGCGACGCGTGTGCACAGCACATCGGCCGCCGATCCCCACCGACGGAATCTGAGGCCGCCCTCCGGAGCCCGTTCGACGACGGCGTCGGGTTCGCTGCCCGCCGCGACCCATCGAGGGTCGAGGTCGGCGCCGATGAAGTGCTCCACGAAGCCGGAGGGCTTGTCCGGGATCTCGAATCGTGCCTCATCGAACACTGGCCACCCGTCGACCCAGTCGACGCCGGCCAGGAACGTCTCACGGCCGAGCACATGAAAGCCCGGCGTGGACCCGCGCGGGCGCGCACCCAGATAGACGGCTGCCCATCCACCGTCCGGAGTCTGAACGAGGTCGGCATGACCGACGTTCTGCACCGGATGGGAGCTGCTTCGGTGGGTGAAGACCGGATTCAGGCTGCAGGATTCGAAAGGGCCGCGCGGACTCGGTCCCCGCGCGATGGTCACGCAGTGCCCCCGCTCAGTGCCGCCCTCGGCGAGCATGATGTACCAATAGTCGCCGATGCGGTAGAGGTGAGGACCCTCTGCCATCGGCATCCCACTCCCCTGCCACACCGCATAGTGCGGCTCGAGGAGGCGACCCGTCTCCAGGTCGATCGGCGCCTGGCGGATCCCTTGGCCACCGACCGTGAAGTCGAGAACATGCCAGGTGAGGTAGCAGGCGCCGTCATCGTCCCAGCACAGATCGGGATCGATGCCGATGGCCTCAGGAACGAACACGGGGTCACTCCACGGCCCTGCGGGATCGGTCGCGTGGACGATCAACTGTCCTGACTCGAAGTCGCTGACGTTCGTGGTGATGAACCAGAAGCGCCCGTCACGGTGACGAAGCGTCGAACCATAGATTCCCGTGGAGGGTCCGGAGGTGCCGGCCCGGAACTGCGATCGTCGCGTGAGGATGTTGCCGATCTGGCTCCAGGTCACCAGGTCCCGGCTGTGAAAGATCGGGGCACCCGGGAAGTATTCGAAGCTCGAGTGCGCGAGGTAATAGTCGTCACCCACGCGGCAGATCGTGGGATCGGGATGAAACCCCGGGATGATCGGATGCAGTTCCGCGCTGAGACTCTTCGTCAGCGAAGTCGATGCGGCCACTCGTTCAGACATGAAGGGCAGCGTCTTCGAGCTGGGCGGACAGCGGCCGGATGGGCGCAGGGGCGGCTGCCGCATAGTTCGCGACGAGCCCGGCGAGCGCCGCCTTCGTCGACTCGGACGGCCAGATGCGCGTCCAAACCGCATCAGCGATCTCCGCGACGGGCCGATCACGGAACGGCGCGAGCAATCGCGCGAGCTGCGTCTCCGACGTGACGAGCCTGTTGTCGACCGCGAAGCGCGTCAACTCCTCCCACGCGTCCTCGTCATCCAGGAAGTCCCTCACCGTGTTGAGCGCCTTCTCCCCCGCGGACGGTTCCGTGAACTGCCAACGGTGACGGCCGTGCCCGACCGTCCTGACTGTGGCGTCTCCCGGAAGCTCGACCTCCGCACGGGCGCCCACTGGGACTTCCAGATCGAGCGTGACGACGCCATCCGCTCGCGACCAACTCACTGCGGCATCGCCGTACGGCGTGCGGTGACGCGCTGAGCAATGATCCAGTGCTGACGGGAAGATGGGGCGAACCGAGATAGCCCGGTAGCCGGGGGCTGCGGCGGCCAGCCCCGCGACGCGGCGGTGGACCCAGTCCACCACGCTTCCGAGTGCGTAGTGATTGAACGAGGTCATCCCGTTCGAATTGATCGTGCCGTCGGGAAGCAGGCTGTCCCAGCGCTCCCAGATGGTCGTCGCGCCGACGGTGATCGGATACAGCCAGGACGGTGACTGTGTTTGCAAGAGGAGACGGACCGCCAGATCCTCGAATCCCGCGTTCGTCAGCGCGTCGCAGATGAGCGGCGTTCCGACGAATCCGGTCGCGATCCGGAAGCTGCTCGCCCGCACCAGGTCCGCCAGTCGCTCGCCGGCAGTCGCACGCTGTCGTGCGTCGGGCAGCAGGTCCCACTCCAGCGCCATTGCGTAGACGGTCTGAGCGTCCGAGACGATTCGGCCCGACGGAGCGACGAACTCGGCATTGAACGCAGCGCGTACCCGCTCGGCGAGGCGGCCGTAGCACTGCGCCGCATCCGCGTCACCCAACGCCTCGGCAGCTTGCGCGACGATGTCGGCCGAGCGGGCGAAGTGCGCAGTCGCAACGACATCCGCATCTGACTTCGCGTTGAACGGGTCGTCGGCGGGGGCGGCGGGGTCGAGCCAGTCGCCGTACTGCACCCCTCCCCGCCAGATCAGATCATCCCCGGCGATAGAGGCGACATGGTCGACCCATGCGCGCATGCTCGCGAACTGCCGCCCGAGAATCCCGCGGTCGCCGGCCTGCTGCCACAGCACCCACGGCACCACCGTCGCTGCATCACCCCAGGCCGCCGTCGGAATGGTCGTCACCTCGGATCGAAGGATGTCTGGCACGACGTGCGGTACTCGTCCTGAAGGATCCTGTTCTGCCGCGAGATCTGCGAGCCAGGATGTCAGGAACCCGCCGGTATCGAAGAGGTAGGTGGCAGTGGGTGAGAAGACTTGGATGTCGCCCGTCCACCCGAGGCGTTCGTCTCTTTGCGGGCAATCGGTCGGAACGTCGAGGAAGTTCCCTCTCATGCCCCAGACCACGTTGCGATGCAGGTGGTTCAGCATCTCGTGACTCGACTCGAACCAGCCGATGCGAGTCAGGTCACTGCCGATGACGATCGCCTCGACGTCTTCACGCCGGATCTCGTCGAGCCCGTCGACTTCGGCATAGCGGAAGCCATGAAAGGTGAGCGATGGTTCGAGGATCTCGTGACCGGTCCCCGCCAGGTAGTACGTGTCCGTCGCTTTGGCGCTGCGAAGCGGGCCCACGCCGAGTTCGCCGGCGTCGAGCACCTCGGCGTGCCGGATGACGACCTCATCGCCGGGCTTCGATGACGGCACGCGCAGCCGCACCCAGCCGACGAGGTTCTGGCCGAAGTCGATCAGAAGCTTGCCGCTGGGAGATCGCCAGATCTGTTGCGCGGGAACGGACTCTGTGACCCGCATCGGTGGTCCGTCTTCGCCCACGAGCACGGCGAGGTCCGCGTCGACGATCTCGACGGCGTGGTCGAAGGGTGCGGCAGGGTCATGTCGGAGGTCGGTCGTCTGCCCGTCGTAGATGTCGTCCATCAGAATCCCGGACGCCCGAGCACCCCACGATTCATCGGTGGCGAGCACGTGGACGTTGCCGTCGTCGGTGGTCACTTCCAGCTGCCCGAGGAAAGCGAGCCGATGGCCGTAGTGCGCTCGCTGGCCGAGGAAGCCCAACCGGCCGCGCCACCAGCCGTTGCCGAGGGTCACGTCGATCGTGTTCTCGCCCTCTCTGATGAGCGACGTCACGTCATAGGCGCGGACGCGAAGCCGGTGCTCGTATGACGTCCATCCGGGGGCGAGCACGGTGTCGTCGATGGGGTTCCCGTTCAGGCGCGCGGAGAGCAGGCCGTGTGCGGTGGCGAAGAGCCGCGCCTTCACCACGCGCCCAGAGACCTGGAGCGCGCCCCGCAACTGCGGAGCGGGTTGCCGGAGCCCGCCGAGCCCGACCGGGCTGATGAACCGAGCCTTCCAGTCGGTCGGCGCGATCAGGCCGGCCTCCGCCTGTGCCGGCTCACTCCAGGGACTCCAGTCGCTGCCCCGCACACGGAGCCGCAGCGTCACCGATTCGCGGGCGTCGAGCGGAGCGGACGGCCAGGGCACCAGCACCTGATCCGTCGATTCCACCACCCATCGTTCGGTGTCGTCATCGCGTCGGTGGATCTCGACCTCGTATGCGGTCTGCCGGTAGTCCTCGGGCGCGTGCGGCACGGTCCAGCTCAGCCGAGGCCGGACCGTCGTGAGGCCGAGAGCCGGACCGCCGTCGGTGCGGTGCTCGAATCGAGGTGCGGTCGGCGCCGAGAGGGGAGTCATGTGTGTCCTGAGGTGTGTGAGAGAGGTGTCCGCCGTGATCAGGCGGAAGCGGCCGAGCTGCCGGCCGCATCGGAGGACAGCGCCGGGCCGAATAGCCGGAGGCGCTCATCGCGGCGCGCTCGTTGCCGCGGCGGGTCGGCGATGGGTGCCGACATCTGCAGCCGACGTGTGTACGGATGCTGAGGTTTGGTCGCGACCTGGTGTGCGTCCCCGATCTCCACGATGCGGCCGCCCTGCAGCACAGCGATGCGGTCGCTGATGGCATGGACGACGCCGAGGTCGTGACTGATGAACAGGTAGGCGACTCCCGTCTCCTTCTGCAGTTCATCGAGGAGCGCCAGCACCCGAGCCTGTGTCGTCACGTCGAGCGCGCTGGTGGGTTCATCGCACACGATCACGGATGGATCGAGCGCGAGCGCCCGTGCGATCGCGATGCGCTGACGTTGGCCGCCGGAGAACTCGCGCGGATACCGAGAACCGGCATCGGACGGAAGTCCGACGGCATCCAGCAGCTCACGAACCCGCGTACGGCCCTGGGCGACTCCGGCGGCGCGGAGCGGCTCGACGAGGATGGTCTCCACCGTCATCGAGGGATTCAGTGACGAGTAGGGGTCCTGGAAGATGACCTGGATGTCGCGGGCGACCTGGCGACGCCGCGCCCGGGAGATGTTGCTGATCTCCTGCCCGCGGAAGGAGATCGTGCCCTCCGTGACAGGGGCCAGGCCCAGGATCGCTCGGCCGATCGTCGTCTTCCCCGATCCGGACTCCCCGACGAGGCTCACCGTCTCTCCGGCATTGAGGGCCAGCGAGACGTCCTCGATCACCGTCTTCCCGCCGCGCCGGCCGCCGTAGCGGACGACCAGATTGTTGATCTCGAGCAGCGACTCACTCATCACCGGTCACCTCCATCAGCTCGACCTTGCGCGACGATTCCAGGAGGTCGCGTGTGTAGGGGTGTGCGGGGGCGGCGAAGAGCGTGTCGACGTCGTTGCTCTCGACGATCCGCCCATCCTTCATGACGCTCACCCGGTCGCAGATGTCTGCCACCACCCCGAGATTGTGCGTGACGATGATCATGGCGAGGCCCCGCTCCAGGCTCAGCTCGCGCAGCAGCTCGAGTACCTCCGCCTGCACGGTGACATCGAGCGCGGTGGTCGGTTCGTCCGCCACGATCAGTTCGGGAGACGAAGCCACGGCGCCGCAGATCAGCACGCGCTGCGCCATTCCACCCGAGATCTCGTGCGGATACAGCCGCATCACGCGGTCGGGGTCGTCGATGCCGACGCGTGTGAGCAGGTCCACGAGCGCCGTACGCGCGCGGGACTTGGAGACGCCCGTGGCCGCGCGCAGACCGTAGATGAGCTGCGCGCCGATCGTGAAGGACGGGTCGAGATTCGACATGGGCTCTTGCGGCACATAGGCGATCTGCCGTCCTCGGGCTTTTCGGATGCGAGCTTTGTCGGCGAGCAGATCCTTGCCCTGGAAGAAGACGCTGCCGCCGAGGACGACCGCTTCGCGTGGCAGGATGCCGACCACCGAGAACGCGATCTGGGACTTGCCGGAGCCGGACTCGCCGACCAGTCCGTGGATCTCGCCGCGCCTGACATCCAGATCGACTCCATGAACTACCGCACCCACGTCGTCCGCAGAGACGGGGTATCCGACCCGGAGTCCGCGCACCGCGAGGACGACATCCTGAGGCGGTGTCAGGTCGTTCACGCCAGCCACGCGCTCGTCCTGTGCGACGCGCGCCAGGGAACGACGCCGCGACGGCTTGAGCGAGGCGCTGCGGTTGGAGGCTTGCAGCGTGTCACGCAGCGCGTTGCCCAGGAGTACGAACGCGAGGATCGTCACACTGATGATTACGGCAGGGAAGAAGATGTTCGCCGGCACCAGGTAGATGTTCTCGAATGCCTCCTGAAGGACGCGGCCCCAGGACGGCTCGTTGGGGCTGCCGAGGCCGATGAAGTCGACTCCCGCGAGCAGGGCGACGGCCGTGGCGAGAACGAACGAGCTCTGCACGATGACCGGCGCGCGCACGGCCGAGAGGACGTGGCGTCCGACGATGCGTAAGTCGGAGAGCCCGACGACCTTGGCCGCATCCACGTAGAGCTCCGACCGCACGCTGATCACAACGGATCGCACCAGTCGGTAGAAGCTGGGGGTGACGATGACGCCGAACGCCGTCATTGCCGCGGGGATGTTCGGGCCGGTGAGCGAGTAGAGCGAGATGATCACCGCGATCCCGGGAAGCGACATGATCAAGTCCGAGATGAAGTTGGCGACCGCTTCCGTCTTGCCCCGGTAAAAACCGGCGACGAGCCCTGACGTGAGGCCGAGGACGAGCGAGACGCCCAGCACGAGCACGCAGGCGAGAAGCGTCGCCTGGGTGCCCCACATCAGCCGCGACAGGATGTCCCGGCCGGACTGGTCCGTACCGAAGAGATGTCCCTCGGTGAAGGGTGGCACGTTCGCCGCAGCCAGATCGGTGGCATTGGGTGGGTATGGTGCGAGCCACGGAACCGTCACTGCCACGAAGACGAGGATCGCCAGGACCACGTAGCCGAACACCGCGAACGGGTTCTTGAGCAGCGAACGGAACGTGTTGCGCCGAACGCCTTTGCGTGCGAGCACCGCCGTGCCGTCGGCGGCCGGGTCGATTTCGTGCTGGTCGACGGTCATCGGATCCTCGACTTCGGGTTGAGAACGCCGATGAGCAGGTCGGCGAGGAAGTTGATGACGAGGACGAGGATCATTGTGAAGACCACCGTGCCCATCACCATGGGGACGTCGCCGGCCTGAGCTGACGACACGATGAGCTGGCCGATGCCGGGGAGGGCGAAGACCTGCTCGATGAACAGCGCAGCGCCGAGAAGTCCGAGCGTTGTGAGGCTGAGGACCACGAGGCCGGGCCCGGCGGCATTGCGAAGGACGTGGCGGAACAGAAGCGGTCCTTCCTTGATGCCCCGCGATCGCAGCGTGCGCACGTAGTCCTGCGACAGCGCGTCGAGAACGGACCCACGGAACTGCTGCGCCGACGAGGCGATCGTGCCGACGAGGAGCGCGGTGACCGGCAGGGTGAGCGACCACAGCCACCCTTGGACACCGTCGGCTATCGGTATGTACCCGGTCGCTGGATAGAGCGGAATCGCGATGGCGAATGCGAACACGAGCCCGATCGCGAGGATGAACCCGGGAACAGCAGCACCCAGCACGGAGAGGAACTGCACGACCCGATCCACCCAGCCCCCATAGAGAGCGGCAGTAACGCCGAGCACCACGCTGAGGATGGCTGTCAAGGTCATCGTGATGACGATGAGCGACAGTGTGACCGGGATGCGCGTCGACAGGGCATCCGTCACCGATTGCCCGGTGAGGAAGGACGCCCCCAGGTCGCCCTGAACTACCCCGGACAGGTAGTCGAGGTACTGGACGATGAGGGGACGCGTGAGCCCCAGCTCTTCCGCCTTGGCCGCAACCTGCTCATCGGAGGCGCTGAGCCCGAGAACCGAGCGAGCGATTCCGATGCCGTCGGTGAACGTGACCGTGAAGGTGATGAAACCGACGATGACGAACAGCCCGGCGGCGCGGACGAGGTTGATGGCGATGTAGCGAAGCATTGCTGGGGCTCACCGTCTCCTAGTTCTTCTGGAAGTCCCGCAGCAGCGGGTGCAGGGCGGAGAAGTCAGACATCGTCGGGATGCTGACATCCGGGCTGTACAGGTAGAACCCGTCCGGGTATGCCATCGGCACGAACCAGGCCTGGTCGATGACGTACTGGTTGATCTCCTGCTGCGCTGCGACGCGCTCTTCGTCCGAGCCCGTCAGGATGGTCTGCCAGAGCCCGTCAATGGTCTCGTCCGGCTGATGCGACACGTTCCAGATGCCGTCGGGCAGGATGTAGTCCTTGATGTCCTGCAGCGACTCGCCGTAGTTGCCGAGCTGCCACAGTGGCACCGGGTACGTCCCGCTCAGCAGCTCCGTGATCGCGTCGGGACCGGTCAGGTTGACCTGCTCGACCGTGATGTTGAGCTGCGCGAGCTGCTCCGTCACGTATGGGAACAGCAGGTCGTGGTTCTGCCCTTCGAAGAACGGGATCTGAAGAGTGAATCCGTCGGCGTACCCTGCCTCCGCCATGAGCGCCTTTGCGGCCTCGACGTCGTAGGGGTAGGGGTCCTCGGTGATGTCCTCGAGGTAGGCGCTGCTGCCCGGCCGGAAGATCTGATAAGCCGGATCGGCGTACCCGCGGTAGAGGTCGTTCGCGACGGCGTCGCGGTCGAAGACCATGTTCATCGCCTGGCGCACCCGGACGTCCCCGAGAGCAGGGATGCTCTCCCCCAGGTGATCGGTGATGAGGAGGCGGGTGGTCGTGCCGCGAAGCGTGACCGCCTCGAGCCCTGACTTCTCTGCCTCGTCGATGGTCGCCGCGCTGCCCAGGATGCCGTCGATCTGGCCGGTCTTCAACGCGTTCAGGCCGGCGGTGGCATCTGTGAACACCTTCAGTACGAGCGTCTCGTACGGGTAGGTGTCGCTGTCGAAGTAGTCCGGGTTCTTGGTCAGCGTGTACGACGATCCCTGCGTGCTCTTGCTGGGCTCGTAGATGTACGGACCACTGCCGACCACGGTGGTGTCCTGCTCATCACCGGCGTAGTACTCGGCGGACGAGACCTGCGCTTCGCACAGGATCAGGTCGAGCGTCGGCGTCGGCTGTGGCCAGGTGATCGTCATGTTGTAGTCGTCGACGACGTCGAAGGTGAGGTCCGCGAAACGGGCGTTGTTCTCACCTGCGAATTCGTAGGCCGCCTGGACGTCCTCGGTCGTGAGGTCGCTGCCATCCGAGAAGGTGATGTCGTCGCGGAGCGTGATGGTGGCGGCACTCTTGTCCGCGTTGTACTCCCACTCCTCGGCGATCTGAGCGGACGGCTTGCCGAACTCGTCGCAAATCAGCAGGGTGTCCCACGCGGCGTCCGCGAACCAGCCCTGATAGGTGGGCTGGATACCGACGCTGAGGCCGGGGATATCGGAGGTCATGCCGAGGGTGAGCGTTTCGCCCTTCCCACCAGTGGCGGAACCGCCACCGCCTCCGGGGGCGCAGGCTGTGAGCGCGAGTGCCGCAACCAGCGCGGGAACTGCGACGGCTACGGCTGCGCGTCGACGTGTGGATCGCATTGCAACTCCTTTGTTGAATCTCTTGGCCCGGGCGGTGCTGCCCGTCTGACGGAAGACCATGACGTTCGGATCGTCCGCCAGCGACGTTAGGCGCGGCCCTGGAGCGCAGCAATCGCATCGCCGATTATTGCGCAACGCGGTGGACGGTAGATTTCACACCCCGCGCTACCGACTCCGAGCCTTCCGGTCCGGCAGTCGGTCGTGCAAGCCGCTCGCCGACCGGCATCCGGGCGTCGCTGCCTTGCGTCCGCCGAGGTCGCATGCGTTACGATCGGCCGCGACATGCAGTTGCGCAAAATAGGGGAATCGTGGACGACAAGCGAGGCCAGGCGGTCACTCTCCGGGACGTGGCGGAAGCCGCCGGCGTGTCAGTCGCCACCGCGTCTCGCGCCCTGACGGGACGCGGCGACCTCTCCCGGCGCACGCGGGAGCGGGTCGCTGTTGCCGCCCGCGAGTTGGGATACGACCGAGCCGACGCGACGCGCGGTCGCCCGACGACTCTCGATCCGCGCCTCATCGAATTCGTGCTGGGCAGCTTCGACGACGCGTGGACGAATGCGATGACGACGGGCGCGCGTGAAGCAGCCTTCCGGCTCGGATTCGATCTCGTACTCACCCTGGAACGCGCCGACCCGACGGACGACTGGCCAACACGGGTCGCAACACGCCGGCCATCCGGAGTGATCATCGGGATCATCCGGCCCACAACGCGCCAGCTGGACGAATTGCGGGGTCTGCGGATTCCCATCGTTCTTCTCGAGCCTCGATCTGATCCCGAGGGTGCCCTCGCGAGTGTGGGGACGACCGATTGGCAAGGCGGCTATGACGCTGGAGCGCACCTGGCCGGTGCGGGCTACGACCGCTACGTCATCGTCACGGGTGAACCGAGGTACCGATTCGGGCGAGCTCGAGAGGAAGGGTTCCGGCAGGCGATCGCGGACGCCACCGGAAAGGAAGTGACCCGAATCAATTCAGAGTGGACAGACGCACCCCTCACCGAGGGGATGCTGCGCGCGATCGCTGAGGATCGACGGTCGGTAGGCGTGTTCGCCTGCAACGACGAAATGGCCTTCGCTGTCTATCGAGCAGCGGCACAGCTCGGCCGAAGCATCCCGGACGACATCGGTGTCGTGGGCTTCAACGACGAACCCCGTGCCGCGCATGCCCATCCCCCGCTGACCTCTGTACGCCAGCCACTACGGGAGATGGCGGCGCGAGCGGTCGAACTCGTCGCCGAGCTGCGCCGACATGAGGATGATTCCTTCGAGCGGATCGAGCTCCCGAGCGAACTCATCGTGCGCAGATCCACGAGGGTTGTTCTGGGGAAGGACAATCCCGCGGAACGGTGAAGCGGCTCGGGCGCGGATGGATGCCCTGGCGTCGGGCATCCATCCGCGGACCTCTACTGAGTGACGAGCACGCGCACGCGGTCGATGTTCTGCAACAGCGCGTACTTCGCGCCAACGTTGCCGTCGCGCTCCGCCGTGACCCGGACGCTCACGAAGTAGGTACCGGGTTGGGTGAACGTGTGGGTGGTCGCGAGTGCCACGATCTGCCGCGGCGTCCGCACGATGCCGGGGACATAGGTGCCGTCGCCTTCGAAATCCCAATCGGCGGCGACGATCTTGCCGCCGCCGAGCGGGGCGCGTGCGGCTGCGACGAGACTCACCGGCTTGCCGACCTTCGCCTTGATGATCCCGTCGCCGAGCGACACGAAGTCGACGGTGGGCTGGATCCCGCCGCGAACGACCGCGAGCGGCGACACTTCGATCTGCGAGTCCTTGATGGAATAGCGTGTCGATGCGGGTGCCGGCACGCCGTCCTCGGCCCAGCGGGCGACGTCGCGCAGAGCCTGCTCGACTTCGCCGTACCAGTCCACGAGTGTGGCTGCTCGAGTGCCGGTCGGTGCAGCATCCTGGTGGTCGGCGTGGTCGGTGAAGTAGACCCGGTAGTTCCCAGATGCGGCAGACCCCAGGGCCGCCTCGACGCGCTTGCGATACCAGTCCGTGTGCAGCGGCAGGGCGTCGCTGTCATACAGGTTGGACACCACGATGACCTTGCCGTTGATCGTCCCGTCGAAGGCAGCGTTGCCTGAGACGGCGCCGGAGAATCCGGGCTCCCCGACCGCACGCTGCGGGTACAGCGGTGTGCCGTCGGGCTTGCGGAACTGATCGAGCGCGATCCAGCCGGTGTTCGCAGCGGGGAGCTGGTAGCGGTACGCGAAGCGCTTGGCGATGTTCCAGCGGTGCCCGACGGTGTCACCCATCTCGGCCAATTCAGCCCGGACGCGCTCTCCAAACGGGCTGTTCTCGGCGCCGAGGTACCCGGACAAGTTCCAGAAGTCGTCGACGTACGTGGGGTCGTAGGCGAGCGGGCTATCAGAGGCGAGTCCGGCGCCGTAGTACTGCGGGTCTCGGCCGAGCAGGTAGTCGGGGTTCTCCCACGCCTTCCACGGAATGCCGAGCTTGTGCAGCTCAGTGAGCATCGCGCTCTCCGCCGCGTCCAGCGTCGCGTACGGATTGCCGCTGCCCCCGGGCAGGAGCGCGTCGCGGATCGCAGCGGCCTTGTCGCCGAGTATCAGCTCTGCCGCCGAGCGTCCGTTGAAGTTGTAGCTGGTCGGTGTCGGCACCGCCTGCACCATCGGAACGAATCCCTGCCACACCCCGTCAGTGTTCTCCGCAGCGCCCACGGTCTGGAACGACCCGCCGCTCGGGCCGTAGAGGTAGCCGAAGATCTCGCGGTCGCTGCCGTAGTAGGCGGCCGCAACGGTCTCTGCGAACTTCGCTGCCGCGGCCGCGTGTCGATAGCCGAGAGAAACGGAACCGTTCCCGGCCTGCACAGCGTAGCCGCCACTCGCCAGAGCGAACCCAATGGCGCGATCGCTCGCACGAGCCGTGCTCTGGTCTGCCGCAAACGTCGTCGGGTACGTGTACTGGAAGAACCGTCCGTCCCACTGAGCCTTGTCCGCATCTGCGTGGAGGTAGATCGTGAACTGGATGTTGGTTCCCTCGAAGTGGCCGGACACCCGGTGGTGCGGCACTGGCACGGTCTCGTCGGTCTCGGCGTCGATGACTGGATATGCGTAGGTCTGGTCGATGCAGTCGGCGGTTACCTGCATGGGCGCACTCGGCGCCGGCTGAACGCACGGCGCTGGTTCGGCGGCGGCCGGCACCGCGGGCAGTAGCACTGCGGTCAGCGCGATCGCGGCACCGAGCCCCAACGGCGCACGGCGAGCAAGAGATGGTCTGGGCACGGTGGCTCCTCCAGCGTCTTCGATGGCTGCCTTCACGACCGTCGTGGCGGCAGAGCTCGCACCTCCATCACCTCTGAGGGATGCGAACAGCGACCGACGCTAAGCCGGGCAGCACGACGGACACAACAGAGCACGCGACTATTGCGCAAGGTGGGGACTGCTGCACGAGCAGGTGACAGGTTGACCTGCCCCACCTAACCGTGCAGCAGTCCCGTCGGCCTTCCCGACGGCGCTCAGCATCACACGACGGACAGAACGCCGATAGCGGCGAGCACCACCCATGCCAGGTAGGCGAGGAGGCAGAACCTGTCCGGCCATCCGATTCGGATCTCAGGCGAACCGCCCTGCCTGTGCGCGGGGGCAGCGGCACTGAGGAACCACACCAGACCGGCCAACGGAACAACGGACGCGATCGCCAGCATCCATCCGAGCTCGGTCACCACCCCAACGCCCGCGAACAGTGCGGCAGGGGGAAAGCCGGCGAGGAGGATGATGCCCAGTACCGTGTGCGCCCTGCCCACGGGCGTGGCCTGAGCACGCGGAGTCATGATCGGATCGGCGTCGATGAACGCTGCACCGAGCGCGCCCAGTGCGACAGCGGCAAGGCCGATGGTCCACGCGCCGCCGAACGGCCACAAGGCGACGCACGTCGCGGCAGGGCTGATCGCCATCGTGACGAAGGCGAGGCGCATGACCCACCCGTATCGCCCGACGGAGTACTCGCTGATCATCCGCCAGGACGGGTCGTACTCGGGCTCGAGGACATGAAGCACCGCGATCAGCCCCACCGTGATCCCGCCGGCGACGAGCGCCGTCACGGCGGCGATGACAGCGACACTCACTATTCGACGGCCATACCTGCAGCGACCACGGGCACCCTCCCTGCGCGGCACTCTATCCCGGCAGGTGTCTCGCGGTCCCCGGCTAGGCCCGCTTGGACCTCCGCGTCATTCTGGGATGACGACGGACTGTGTACCGAGGGCGACCCCGCGCTTCCGGCGGGTTCGGAACGTCAGGTGGCCGTGAGGTCGGCGATCTGGTCGCGCGCGAGACCGGAGTGCCATTTCCTCGCTGGCTCGTTCTCCGTGACGCAAGCAACATCGTGGACGAGCTGACAGATGACGGCGTACTGTCGCCGTATGCCGGAGGTCGTGGTCGGCGGGGTGCACATCGCTTATCAGCGCCGCGGTCGCGGGGCACCGCTCGTCATATTCCACGGGGCGTTCGAGGACTCGCGGATGTGGGACGAGGAACTCAAGCGGCTCAGCCTACAACTTGACGTGATTGCGTGGGATGCACCGGGGTGCGGAGCATCTGGAGATATCCCCACCACGTGGCATGCCGGGGACTGGGCAGACGCCGCTTCCGGGTTCATTACGGCTCTGGGACTGACAACGCCCGCAGTCGCGGGCTTCTCTCTCGGGTCGGTGATCGCGCTGCTTCTCGCACGCGACCATCCCACCTCTGTGGGCCGGCTCGTGCTCGTCGGCGCCTACGCGGGGTGGGGCGGGTCCCTCGCCCCCGACGCGCTTGCGGAGCGCATCGCGGCGGTGCGATTCACAATGGAGCACCCCGCCGCGGAGTGGGCAGACGAGTTTCTCGATTCCGTCCTCGCGCCCGACGCGGGCCCGGAGCATCGCGCCCACGCTCGCAGCCTCCTCGAGGACTGGCGGCCCGCCACCACTGCGGCACTGCTTCCCGTGATGACGCAAGACCTGCGGCCGGGTCTGGCGAAGATCCGAACGCCGACGGTCATCGTGCGCGGCACTGCCGACGCCCGCAGTCCTCGGAGTGCCTCATTGGAGTTGTGTGACCTCCTTCCCGAAGCCCGACTCGTGGAGGTCGCCGGAGCCGGGCACGACTGCACCGGTCCTGAGCTCGATGCGGTGCTGGTGAGGGCGTCGCAGGAGGCGCATGCAACGGCGGACCCGCCCGACGGCTGACCACGGGCCGAGCAGACAGAGTCAGCGCGCGCCGAGCGCGGATACATCTCGACGGCGCCGTCGCGCGAACGGCAGCAGCATCCCTCGCCGAAAGGGCACCGTCGATTTCGGAGCCGATGTCGATCTCGAGCCCGCCCGTTCGACGCACGAAGTGAAGGCGGCGCTGAAGGCGCCCACGACGAAAGGATCCAGCATGACGCAGTACTTCCTGACCGTGCCCCACGACTCGGCGAGCGAGCCGACGATGGAGTCGATGCAGGAGTTCGATCCTGCTGAGCTCGCCGCCGTCATGGTGGCGGTCGACGGCTTCAACACCGCACTGAAAGACGCGGGCGCGCTCTTGTTCGCCGGCGGACTCAACCCGCCATCCACTGCGAAGACCGTCGACGTGAGCTCAGGCGAGCCGCGGGTACTCGACGAGCCGTTCGTCGTGGCGCCGTCGTATGTCGGCGGGTTCTGGGTGATCGACGCAGCCGACGACGCCACCGCCGTCGAATGGGCGACGAAGGCCGCGACCGCCTTGCAGTCCCGCATCGAGGTGCGAGCACTTCAGGAGGCACCCGACGCGTAGAGCCCGGTCGGCAGCCCTGACACGTCGCGGTCCGCCACCTCCGAACCGGAGGCGGCGGACCCTTCGCGTTCGGCGAGCACAGCCCTCGACCGGCTTGTGAGTGCGCTGGATGGTTGAGAATACTGGGGCGATGCTCCCCCACTTCTCCGATGGCGCCACGGCGGACGAGGCGCGGGCAATACTCCTCGCTGCCGGCTGGAACGAGGTCGGCGTGGGCGACTGGGCGTGGGTGCACGCCTCGCCCGACGACAGTGTGGTTGCACGAGTGACCCCCTTCGACCCGGCCTTCCACCTCTTCGCGGAGGCCTGCCTGGAAGGGTGGACGAACCCGTTCCTCGTCCGCGTGGACGAACTGGTTCCGCTTCGCCACAAGGGGTACGTCGTGGTCATGGAGCGGCTTCACGCGGCGGACGAAGATCGCGCGCAA
Organism: Microbacterium sp. LMI12-1-1.1; assembly: GCF_040676455.1. NCBI lineage: Bacteria > Bacillati > Actinomycetota > Actinomycetes > Micrococcales > Microbacteriaceae > Microbacterium > Microbacterium sp. LMI12-1-1.1. The sequence goes on from NZ_JBEGIA010000001.1 coordinate 331,466, forward strand.
CGACTCGCGGCGGCTCTGACCATCGATCAGGAGGGCCCATCGGCGCAGCCGGCGACTTCGGACGCCGGGCTTGCTGCCGACTCGGACGTCATTGCTCTCCGGACTCGCGTCGAGGAGCTCGTCGCCGAGGGCGACCGTCGCTTTCGTCTCTGGGGAGGTGCAGACATCCGACCCGCGAACATCCTGCAGACCCTCGACGGTCAGCTTCGCGTCACCGATCCTGTCTTCGTCCGGGGCCTGGACATCTTCGAAGCCATCCGCGACGGCCACGCCGACCGGCTCGGGGACTTCTCGCGCACTGACCTCCACGATTTTCTGTCCATTCCGGTGTTTCCTCCCGGCCCGGAAACGGACGCCCTCCGTCACAAAGTCGATGCCCTCCTGAGCTAGCCGCGTTCCGCAATCGAGCTGCCACGCGTCACGCGAAAAGGGTGATGGCCTTTCGCATTCGTCCTGCCACACTCGCGGCATGACGACTCACGAGGGGGATTTGGCGAGCATGACGATCGAGGCAACAACAGGACTGGGCCTGACGGCGAAAGAACTCGCGGAGGAATTGGCGCACGTCTCCACGCCCGACGTGCTTTCGACGCCCTTCGGAGAATTCGAGTTCTTCGACGGGGTTCCGAAACCCCAATCGGTGCAATCGATCTTCGACGGACTCGACCTCGTCCGCGGCATCACCGCATTCCTGAACACCGTTCCCGGCGCATCGCTGGTCGCGATGCGGCGCGGACTGCGCGCGGCCGGGGTCGACTCCCCCGGCAAGATCGGCTACACCGATCCGCGGTGCACCTCGACGCCCATCTTCCTCACCCCGAACACGGAGACCACCTACGGCGTGACGTTCCTCGACCTGAAGGCGTGGGGGCCGACCGTCATCGAAGCGCCGCCGCAGTCGCTGTGCGTCGTCGACGACTTCTGGTTCCGCTACGTCGCCGACATGGGGATCGCCGGCCCCGACCGGGGTGCAGGCGGCAAATTCCTCTTCCTGCCCCCGGGCTACGACGGCGAGCGACCTGACGGCTACTACACGTATGAGTCGCCGACGTTCACGAACTTCGTCGTGATCCGGGCCCTCGGTGGGGTGCCGGCCATCAAGAAGTCCCGCATCTACCGGCTCAGCGACGCCGCGGCTGCGCCCGAGAACACGTTCGTGAACATCGGCGAGCAGGCCATCAACACCGTCCACGCCAACGACTTCTCGTTCTTCGAAGAGGTCGCCCAGCTCGTCGCGGAAGAGCCGGCCACGGCACTCGACCCGGAGCGCGCGGGCACTCTGCGCGCGCTCGGCATCGTGCATGGCACGCCCTTCGCACCCGACGAGCACCTTCGCGGCATCCTCGACAACGCGGCTCAGATCGGCGCGGCGATGGCGCGGGCAACCGCGTACGCCGCCCGAAACCCGGAGTCGTTCCGCTGGGAGGGATCGTCGTGGAAGAACGGCTTCGTCGGCGGCAGCTATGAGTTCCTGAACGACGGCGCCCGCAACCTCGACGCGCGCACTCTGTTCCACTACGTGGCCACGGTGATCACCCCGGCTATGGCGCACGCGCAGGTCGGCGCGGGCTCGGCCTACATCTACACCGCGGAAGACGCCGACGGCGCACTGCTCGATGGCGCCGCGACCTACAGCCTGACGATCCCCGCGAACGCTCCGGCCAAGAACTTCTGGGCGATCGACGCGTATGACACCCAGACCCGGTCGCTGCTGCAGTCCACCGCCTACCCCGCCGTGTCGAGCCTGGCGGAGGACATCCAGGCGGAGGATGACGGATCCCACGTGCTCTGGTTCGGACCTACCGCGCCGGCCGGCAAGGAGTCCAACTGGATCCGCACCCTGCCTGGCAAATCATGGTGGCCCATCCTGCGGCTCTACGGCCCGCTCGAGCCGTGGTTCGACATGACATGGCGCTTGCCCGAGATCACCCGCGTGCAGGGCTGAGGCGGTCGCCGCTCCCACCTGACCCGTCCCGCTCGCGGCACGACGCTCGGCCGTCACATATCGCGAGCGGGACGGCTGCCCACCACACGCCCTGGCTAGGATGCACCCGTGTCCGAATCGAGCCATGAGGCCGCGTCATCCGTGCGAAGCCTCAGCAGCCATCTGCTGTCGACGAAGACATCGATCAGACCGCGACGCGCGGGCGCGGTCAGCCGGCGCGACGTGATCGACCGCGCGCGCGAGAGCGGCGCGAGCGTCGTCGCCGTCACCGCACCGGCCGGCTACGGCAAGTCGACGATGCTCGCGGAATGGGCGGCCGTCGAGAGCCGGCCCGTGGCCTGGGCGACCGTCGACGAGTTCGACGACGACCCGGTGGCGCTGCTCACGCTGCTCGCCACGGCGGGCGGCCAGATCTCCCCGCGAGCGCGCGAGGTCTCGGAGGCGATGGGCGCCATGGGCGTAGGGGTTCTCGGTCGGTCCGCGCCGATGCTGGCGGAGGCGCTCGCCCAGGCGCCGGCACCGTTCGTGCTGTTCGTCGACGACGTGCATGCCGCGTCATCCGACGCGTGCCATGATGCGCTCGAACTCGTGCTGACCGGCATCCCGGCGGGATCGCAGATCGTGCTCGCGAGCCGGCGCGAGCAGCCGTACCTGGCGCGGCTTCGCGCAGACGGCGCGATGTTCGAGCTCGGCTCCGACGACCTCCGCATCGATGAGGAGGGCGCTCGTCGCATCTTCAAGGGCGCGAGCGTCACCGTGTCCGACGAGGCGCTGGCTGTCGCCGTCGATCGCTGTGAGGGATGGGCGACCGGCCTCTACCTCTGTGCGCTGGCGACACGGGCCGGCTCGGATGTCGTGGCGATCACCGGCGGCGAGCGCTTCGTGGCGGACTACCTGTACGGCGAGGGTCTCGCCGGCCTCTCCGACGCGCTGCGGGACTTCCTCCGGCGTACCGCGGTGCTCGACCAGATGTCGGGCCCGCTGTGCGATGCGATGCTGCAGACAGATGACTCGCACGCTCTCCTGCGCGATCTCGAGGCCCGGGGGGTCTTCCTCGTCGCGCTCGACGGCGAGCGCCGCTGGTTCCGCTATCACGCGCTGTTCCGCGAGTTCCTGCTGACGGAGCTGTCTCGGGTCGAGGCGTCCCGCATCGTCGGGCTGCATCTCCGCGCGGCGGAGTGGTTCGAACAGGCGGGACTGCCCGAGCGTGCGATCGAGCACCTGCTGGCCGCCGGTGAACGCACGCACGCCGGCGTGCTGGTCGCCCAGCTGGCGATGCCGGCCTACCAGAGCGGTCGCATCGCCGTGCTCGACCGATGGCTCGCCGCGCTCGGGCCGGCGACGATCGAAGCCTCGTCGGGCCTGATGGGCATCGCCGCGTGGACGGCCCTCCTTGCCGGTCAGTCCCCCGCCGCCGAGGAGCGCGCTGCCACGCTCGAACGCGCGCGGCTGGATTTCGCTACCGCGGACGAGGCGCTCGCGTTCGAGTCGTCGCGCGCGATGATCCGGATCGCGATGTGTCTCAGCGGTCCCTCTCGGCTTCTCACGGATGCCGAGCTCGCCGTGGCCAGTGAGCCCCTGTGGAGCCCGTGGCGGGCGCCGGCGCTGTACCTGCTCGGAACCGCGCTCGTACTCGTCGGCGACACGCCCGGCGCAGAGGGCGCGTTCACGGCATCCGTCGAGCGGGCCGCGCAGGCGGGCAACACCGCCGCCCTCCTGCTCAGCGAATCGGAGCTGGCGGTGATCGCCCTGGACGGCGGGACGATCGAGGATGCCGCCCACCATGCCCGCGCCGCGATGAGCGTGGTCGACGACAACCACCTCGACGGCTATCCGACCGCGACCCTCGCCCTGGCGGTCAGTGCACGTGTCGCGCTGCGGCAGGGCGATGCCGCGGCATCCCATCGCCTGCTCGCCCGCGCGATGCGGGCGCGCATCCACTGCAACCATGTGATGCCGTTCGTCGCCGTACGTGCCCGGCTGCAGCTGGCCAAGGTGTTCGCAGGGCTGGGCGATGCTGCTGCAGCGCGCCAGCTGCTCAAGGAGGCCGACGACCTGCTGCAGCGCTGCCCGCAGGTCGCGGCACTCGGCGCCGAGGTGACGGAGTTCCGGCAGTCCCTGGGCGACGGCTCCGGCACCGTGCTGGGACTCCCGCTCACACCCGCGGAGATGCGGCTCCTCCCCTACCTGCAGACGCACCTCATGATCGCCGAGATCGGCCAGCGCCTGTTCATCTCGCGGAACACGGCCAGCACCGAGGTGAAGTCGATCTACCGCAAGCTCGGCGCGACCACGCGTTCGGCGGCCGTGGAGCGCGCGATCGAGCTGGGGCTGCTGGGCGGCTGATCCGGCCACGGGTGCCCGCTCAGTAGAGGTCCAACTCGACGCCCAGTGCCGAGGCGACCTTCGATGACGCCTTGACGATGCACGCGCGCCCGACGAGCGGCATGACGCTGTCCAGCACTCCGACGACCTCCGACGCCTGCGCGCCGGCCGCGATGGCCTCATCGACTTCGCGGTGGATGGATGCCTCGGCCGCCGACACGGCGATGAGCGCACCGAGCCGCACGAGCGCCCGGGTCTTCGCGTCCACCAGGGAGTCACCGGTCGCGGCGCGATCCTCCGGACCGGGGGCATCGATGCTCAGTCGCCGGAGGTGCTCCGCGTAGTCCATATCGACCCTCTCGGTCGCGTCCTTCGTGCCGCCGCCGTGGAGCGGCGGGGCATCCGTGTCCAGTGAAGCAACGGGCGGTCGGCTCGGCGTCACACGATCCGTGTGATCTCTGGCGGATGCCGTAAGGCGCCGTCGCCGCCCCGGTCACCGCCGTCGCGCGATCGCGCCTGCCGAAGATCACTCACCGTGGGTGAGTCGGTCGGCCGCGGCATCCGTCACCGTGGAGATCCCAGAGGAAGGACATCCCATGACCGACCGCACCCTCGATGAACTCGGCCCCGTCGACTTCATCGTCGTCGAGTTCCCACCCGGACACGCCAGCTTCACCGGCGAGATGGCGGCGGAGCTGCTCGCCCTCGTCGATGCCGGAACCATCCGCGTCATCGACATCCTCGTGCTCACGAAGGACGCCGACGGCTCCATCGAAGCGCTGGAGCTGTCGGAGCTCGACGATCTCGGTCCACTGGTGCGCCTCGAGGCGGAACTCGCCGAACTCCTCGCCGCGGACGACGTCGCGCATCTCGCGGCCGCCATGGACCCGGGCACGGTCGCCGGCGTACTCGTCTACGAGAACCTGTGGAGCGCGGGCTTCGCGTCGGCTGCGCGGCGCGCGGGCGGCCAGCTCATCGCCAACGGCCGCATCCCGATCCAGTCCATCATCGCCTCGATCGAGGCCGACGAGACCGCCATCCCGATAGGAGCCTGACATGCTCGGACGAAGAGTAGGACGCGTAGGAGTCATCGGGGCTCCCGTGGCCAAGGCCGCTGTCATCGGCGCGGCCGTCACACCTGGGCCCTCGCCGGTCGCGAAGGCCGCGGTCGTCGGGGCGGCCGTCACTCCCGGCCGCTCGCCCGTCGCCACGGCGGCTGTCGTGGGCGCCGTCGCGACGCCCCGGCGACGCCGGATCTGAAACAACCCGGGCGCCTCGTAGCGAGGCGCCCGGGCTCACCTCGTGCTGAGCGTCGCCGTCATCGCTCCGCGATGTGAGCGTGAGCGGCGCCGGCAGCGACATCCGCCGTGTCGTAGGTGAAGACGAGCCGCGCCGGAACGGTGCCGGCAAGGACTTCGTCGACGGACGCGTTGACCTCGTCGAGCTCGCGTGTCTGCGTGATCACGCGTGTGCGGCCGGCCGCGTGGAGGTCGAACACCTCGACGAGGTCCTGTCGCGTTCCCACGATGGAGCCGATCACGCTGATGCCCTTGAGCACCGTGTCGAAGATCGGAATCGTCAACGTGCCGTCGGCCGGCAGCGACACCAGCACCAATCGGCCGCCGCGGTTGAGGGCGTCGAACGCCTGCCGGAAGACGGTCGGTGCAACCGCGAGCATCACGGCGGCGTCTGCTCCGCCGAGGTCACGGATCGCCTGCACCGGATCGGTGGTCTTCGCATTCACGACGTGGTCGGCGCCCAGTTCGGACGCGAGCGCGAGCTTCTCCTCGGTGACATCGACCGCGATCACCTTCGCGCCGACGAGGCGCGCGTACTGCACGGCGAGATGACCGAGGCCGCCGACACCGAAGACCGCGACGGTCTCTCCCGGAATGATCCGGGCGTTCTTGATCGCCGCATACGTCGTGACGCCCGCGCACGTCAGCGGAGCGGCATCCAGTGGAGTGACGGCATCGGGAACCGGAACCGCGAAGCGCGCATCGGCCAGCATGTACTCGGCATAGCCGCCGTCCACGCCGTAGCCGTTGTTGTACTGCTGCTCGCAGAGGTTCTCGCGACCGTCGATGCAGTAGCGGCACTCGCCGCACGCGTGACCGAGCCACGGCATCGCCACGCGCTGTCCGAGCGTTCGACCGGTGACGCCGTCACCGAGCTGCTCGATGATGCCCACGCCCTCGTGCCCCGGCACGAGCGGCAGCGGCGGCTTGACCGGCCAGTCTCCATGCATCGCATGGATGTCGGTGTGGCAGAGCCCGCAGGCCTCGAGCCGCACCAGGACCTGTCCGTGCCCTGGCTCGGGAATCGGCCGCTCCTCGATCTGCGCGGCTGCTCCGAACTCTCGGACGACTGCTGCCCTCATGACTGTCTCCTCCATCGAATCGGTACGTCCTCCAGTCTTCGCCGCCGCATCGGACGCTGCCGGGACGTAAGTCCCGCAGGCTCGCCGGGCGCGAGAGGCGACAAGCACCACGATGCGTGGCCGACGACGAGCTACAGCCGGGAGATGCCCATGCCGACGATGAGAAGGCCGATCACCACGAGGATCGCGCTGGTCAGCAGCCCGCCATTGGTCTCCATCCACTGATGCGCCGCAACCAGGCGCGGCTGCATCCGGGTCGGTGAGGCGGCCGTCACGATGATCGGAAACGCCACGGTGGACGCCGCAACCACGGTGTAGATGATCACCGGGATGATCGCGACACGGACGGAGCCTGCGTCGGCATAAAGGGTCAGGCCGGCGGCCAGGGCGAGCACGACGCCCTTGGGACGGAGATTGAGGATGAAGCCCAGCCCCAGCGCCGACCAGGCGCCCATCTGCGCCTCGGCGCGCATCCACTTCGGAGTCGTCGCCGCCACCCCGCTGCGGCGCCGACGGAACCACGAGAGCACGCCGAGCAGCATCGCCGCGACTCCCAGCACGATCTCCACGATGGCGACGGCGGTGTCGGGCTGCCGGTCGGTGCGCGAGGTGGGGAGCACGCTCGCGAACAGCGCCGCAATGGAGACCGTCAGCACGATGCCGACGACCCAGCCGATGAGAAACGGCACCGCCGAGCGGGACCGGTTCGGAGACAGCAGGATGAGGATCGTCGTCACGATGGGGACGGAGCTGATGGCGACCGCGGTCGCGATGATCAGCAGGTGACCGATAGTCGACACGACCGCCCTTCCCAGCCCTGGTCCGTGAGACAGGCCCCTCACCGAAGTGAAGCACAGATGGACAATGAAATGCCGCCTGGGAATTGTCATCACCCGTTCGTGGTGAAGTGTCACGACTATCCGAGAGCATTTCTCATCGCCCTGAATTGCCTCGCGCAGTTTCATTGACAGCGGATCGAAGCCGGGAGTAGGCATGGTCCGTACCGTCGTCGACGAACCTCGCCAAGAGTCCGCCGCCGACTGAATCGGACCCTGGGGGGTCCACGACGGCAGGGGAACCTGAAGATGGCTAACGGCGGAGAGCACGAAGATGCTGCATAAGAAGGATGACGTCCGCGACGAGCTGCTCGATGAGGTCTTCGCCTCAGGAGACCTCTCGGTGTCGCTGCCGAAGTACCGCATGCCCGAGAAGGAGCACCTCGCACGCCACGCGTACCAGGTCGTCGTCGACGAACTGATGCTCGACGGGAACTCGCGTCAGAACCTCGCGACGTTCTGTCAGACCTGGCTCGAGCCCGAGATCCGGTCGATCATGGCCGACACCCTCGACAAGAACATGGTCGACAAGGACGAGTATCCGCAGACGGCCGAGATCGAGGCGCGCTGCGTGCACATCCTCGCCGACCTCTGGAACTCGCCCGAGGCGCAGAACACGCTCGGCACGTCGACCACCGGCTCGAGCGAGGCTGCGATGCTCGGCGGCATGGCGCTGCTGTGGAACTGGCGTGCCCGGCAGCGCGAAGCGGGCAAGCCCACCGACAAGCCGAACCTCATCTGCGGTCCGGTGCAGGTCTGCTGGCACAAGTTCGCCCGGTACTGGGATGTCGAACTGCGTGAGATCCCGATGGAGGGCGACCGCTTCATCATGAACGCCGACGAGGTGATCAAGCGGGTCGACGAGAACACCATCGGCGTCGTCCCGACACTCGGGGTCACGTTCACCGGCCAGTACGAGCCCGTGCACGACGTGAGCGACGCACTCGACAAGCTGCAGGCCGACACCGGGCTCGACATCCCGATCCACGTCGACGGCGCGAGCGGCGGCTTCATCGCCCCGTTCACCGTGCCCGAGCTGGTGTGGGACTTCCGCCTGCCGCGCGTGAAGTCCATCAACACGTCGGGACACAAGTTCGGCCTGGCTCCGCTCGGAGTGGGATGGATCGTGTGGCGGGATGCCGCGGAGCTGCCCGAGGACCTGATCTTCAACGTCAACTACCTCGGTGGCAACATGCCGACGTTCGCCCTGAACTTCTCGCGTCCCGGCGGTCAGATCGTCGCGCAGTACTACAACTTCCTGCGGCTCGGACGCGAGGGGTACCGCAAGGTGCACGAGTCGTGCCACGACACGTCGATGTACCTCGCGGAGGAGATCCGCAAGCTCGGCCACTTCGACATCATCAACAACGGCGGCGCCGAGTCCGGCATCCCGGCGGTGTCGTGGAAGCTCAAGGAGGGCGTCGATCATCCGTTCACGCTATTCGACCTCGCCGACCGGCTGCGCACGCGCGGCTGGCAGGTGCCCGCGTACACCATGCCGGCCGATCGACAGGACCTTCCCGTGCAGCGGATCCTGGTGCGGCAGGGCTTCGGGCGTGATGAGGCGTCGCTTCTCATGGCCGACTACCGTGCGGCGATCGAGCACTTCGACAAGCACCCGATCGTGAACTCGATGACCGAAGAGGAAGCCGGCAGCTTCCACCACTGACGGACGTCTTGCCTGGCGGACGCCCGAGCGCGTCCGCCAGGCGACCACCCCGACTCCACGATCCGCGGGACCTTGGGCCCCCTCGTCCGCGGCGGCATGGGATTCGCTGAGGCTGGGGCCGCGATGCGGCGATCAGACCGTGTGGAGGTGACGTCATGGGCCGGACGAGCGACGACGCGATTTCGACGCTGACCGAAGAGGAGTGCTGGGATCTCCTGGCACGGCACGAACTGGGCCGGCTCGCCGTGGCGGTGAACAGCGAGCCCGACATCTTCCCCATCAACTACGTGGTCGACGGGCCCCGCGTGCTTTTTCGCACTGCTCCCGGCTCGAAGCTCGCCGAGCTCTCGGCCAACCCTCGCGTCGCGTTCGAAGTCGACGAGCACGACGACACCTTCGGCGCCAGCGTCGTGCTGAAGGGCGTGGCCACGCGACTCGAGCTGCAGCGTGAGATCGACCTCGCCGATGCTCTCCCCCTCACCCCCTGGACACCTACGCTCAAGTACCGCTGGGTGCGGATCACGCCGGTCTCGATCACAGGTCGACGTTTCGATCGCGGACCCGAGCCGGACCGCTACGCCGCGTCAGCGGGCGACGCCTGGACCTGACGCTGGAGAGCGGCTGAGATCACCGAGGGAAGCTTCGACCGCTCACGGACTCCGGCACGAGCCGGATGAAGTCGTCCTTCTCCGTCGGACTGTTGGAGGCGAGCTCGAGAACACCGCTCGCCTCGATGTCGGCATCCGTGTCCATCCGGTGGGCGTCGGCATGAACGACCACACTCCAATGGGCACTCGCCGTCTCGCCGTCGATCTCGAAGGCGACCGAGGGATGCTTCGCGATGCTTCTGAGCTTCGATCCGGGCGCGGACCTGATGAAGACACTGCCGTCATGGACGAGGTAGTTCACGGGGAAGACGTCCGGACGTCCGTCACGGCCTTCGATCGCGAGCCTGCCGATCTGCGTCGTCTCCAGCAGTCGCCAGCAGTGCGCGGCCTCAAGATGCTCCACCTTCTCCGCACCGCTCGCCAGCTCCTCCGGCCGGCTGGCGAGGTACGGATTGGGGACACCGGAGCCGGGCCCCTCCGGGCCGTCCGCGGGCGGCTGGACATGGCGCGCATGCCCGGGCGCACGGGGATCGATGACCGGGGGCTCATTGCCGACCATAGTGTCGGTCCTTCCTGATTCTGTCTCCAGTGAATCGCGGCCCACGCGCTCCCACAGGGTCGAAGGTCCCGGGCACGCGTATGGTCCCGTCGACGCAGATCCTCCTGGTCGCGCGCACGGGCACTGGCGGCCCGGCGCGCCCGGCTCTACGTTTGCCGTAACGGCAGTGGAGGAGGACCACAGTGGCCGAGCCCGGCTCGCTGTCATTTCCCGACGGACCCCGCGCTGAGCTCGAAGACGCGATCAGCGCCTTGGTCGCGCAGAGCGCGAAGGTGATGAGGACGCAGGGCCGCCTGCGGGCACTGCTGCGCGCCAATCAGGCCGTCGTCGAGCAGAGCGACCTCACGCTCGTGCTCCGCAGCATCGTCGAAGCCGCCGTCGAGCTGGTCGATGCGCGGTACGGAGCGATGGGCGTCATCAGTCCCGAGCGCGACGCGCTGGAGCAGTTCATCTATGTCGGCCTGTCGGAAGAGGATGCCGCGGCGATCGGGCATCTGCCTGAGGGGCGCGGCCTTCTCGGTGCGCTGATCACCGACTCCCGGCCGATTCTCCTGGCGGAGATGGAGGGCGATCCCCGCGCAGCAGGCTTTCCGCCCCATCATCCCCCGATGCACTCGTTCCTCGGTGTGGCCGTCCGCGTCGGCGATGAGGTCTTCGGAAATCTCTATCTGACGAATCACCGCGACGGCGGCTTCAGCGAAGAGGATGAACAGCTGCTGGAAGCACTGGCAGCGACGGCGGGATTCGCGATCGGGAACGCGCGGCTCCTCGCAGAAGCGAAGGTACGTGCGCACTGGATGACGGCTGCGGCCGAGCTGTCCGCCGCCATCCTGTCGACCTCGACCACGACCGCTCTGGATCTCCTCGTGACACGGGTGCGCGAGGTCTCCGGGGCCGAGCAGGTCACCATCCTCCTGCCGAGCGAGGACGATGGCCGGTTCCGTGTGGCCGCGACGAACGGCGAGGCGGAAGCCGTCCTGCGTGCCACGGAGATCGACCCCAGCACGGTGTTCGCCGGCCGGGTGCTCGACGACCCTCGGCCGCACACGCAGCCGCGGCGGCCCATCGACGCAGACGACCCCCTTCTCATCGTCCGGGAGGGAGTGAGCGGTCCGGTGATGGCGATCCCGCTGCAGAACGGGCCGCTGTTCTGGGGAGTGATGTGCATCTCTCGCGGTCCCGACGACAGCCGGTTCTCGCCGGCGGAGACCGAGGGTGCCGTGGATCTCAGTTCGCGAGCGAGCATCGCGCTCGAGCTCGCACGCGCCGGAGAGGAGGCCCAGCGCGCGCTCCTCGCCGACGATCGACGCCGGATCGCGCGCGACCTGCACGACCACGTCATCCAGCAGCTCTTCGGTGCCGGACTCGGACTGCAGGCCCTCGCCAGCAGCGTGGGTCCAGGCCCTGCGGCGGACGGAATCAGCGAGACGATCGACCAGCTCGACGACGCGATCGCCCAGATCAGAACCGTCATCTTCGCGCTCTCGCACCGCGACGACACATCCGTTCGCCATCGCGTCCTCGACGTGGTCGGCGAGGTCTCGAGCGGGGCGCGCCGGCCGCCCGCGATCCGATTCAACGGTCCCGTCGACCTCCTCGTCCGCGACGAGCTCGCAACCGACGTCGTCGCCGTCGCCCGCGAGCTCCTCTGCAACGCGATCCGCCATGCTCAGGCGGACCATGTCTCGCTCGACGTCACGGCGTCCGATGACCGGGTGGCCGTCGTCGTCGAAGACGACGGTGGAGGTATCCCCGCGGACGCCGCACTCAGCGGACTGGACAACCTCCGCCAGCGCGCAGAGCAGCGGCGGGGCGCCTTCGTCGTGGAGTCCTCGCCCGTGGGTACGACGGTTCGCTGGATCGCCCCGACCGGGTCGGCATCCGGCACCAGCCTGAAGGAGAGCGGATGATCACCGTCTTTCTCGTCGACGATCACGAGATCGTCCGCCGCGGACTGGCGGGGCTCGTCGGCGCGCAGCCCGACATGGAAGTGATCGGCGAAGCCGGCACGGCGCGTCAGTCCCTGGGCAGGATCGAAGCGACCCAGCCCGACGTGGCGGTGCTCGATGTGCGGCTGCCCGACGGCAGCGGCATCGACGTCTGCCGGGACGTGCGCTCGCGTCTGCCGTCGGTGGCGTGCTTGATCCTCACTGCCTACGACGACGACACCGCCGTCTCGGCCGCGGTGCTGGCGGGTGCAGCCGGCTACGTACTGAAGAACATCGGCGGATCCGGCCTGGTGGATGCCATTCGCGCCGTGGCCGGCGGGCGCACTCTGCTCGACCCGGACGCCGTCACGCGTGCGAAGGCCGGCATGCATGATCGAGCGGACGAGGATCCGCGTCTGGGCTCACTGGGGCTGCGGGAGCGGCAGACGCTCAAGCTGATCGCCGACGGTCTGACGAACCGGCAGATCGGCGAACGGCTCGGCATCGCGGAGAAGACGGTGAAGAACTACGTCTCGTCGATGCTGAGCAAGCTCGGTCTGGAGCGCCGGACCCAGGCCGCGATCTTCCAGCTCGAGCACCCCGATCCGGATTAGCCCCGTCCTGCGCCTCCTGTGCCGGACACCGCGATGAGCTTAGAGCGCCTGTTGCAATCCTGAGCCCGGACCGTCCGCCGAGGCGGCAGACGGCGTGAGATCCCGCTCGATCCTCCCCGCCCGCACCGGCGGCACGACGCACACCGGGCAGTCCGCCCTCCACAGCACCTCCTGCGCGACCGAGCCGAGCAGCGTTCCGGCCAGCACTCCCCTGCGATGCGTTCCGATGAGCAGCAGAGACGATCTCGAGGCGAATCGGAGAAGGCCCGCAGATCGGCTGTCGCGGATCAGCTCCTTCGTGACCGAGAGGGTGGGGCGCCGGCGCGCCACCTCTCGGGCGGTGTCGTCGAGTATCCGACGGTGTCCATCGATCACCACCGCCGGGTCCACCGTGAGCGCGGTGCCGTAGTCGAAGGTGGGGCTGGGCATCAGCCACGAATGCACCAGGCGCAGCCCCGTCCCTGTCGTGCTCGCTTCCCCGATGCCGAAGTCCAGTGCAGCGTCCGAGGAATCGTCGTCCGCGATGCCCACCGTCACGGGATCATCGCCCTCGGTCCACCCGGCAGGAACGATGCACACCGGCGTCTGGACACGCAGGCTCAGACGCAGCGGTGTCCAGCCGTTCGCGGCGGCTCGTATCGGGTGCCCGGTGTGGATCCCGATCACGACGAGGTCCGCTCCTTGCGCGGCCTCCGCGAGCGACGCGGTCACCTCCCCGTCGAGGCGATGCAGTTCGACCTCGAGGCCGGGAATGCGCTCCCGCAGGGCGGCCTCCGCCTCCGCGAGGCGCTCGACGCCCGGAGTGCGGTCCTTCGTCGAAGGCGAGGCCACCAGGACGACATCGACCTTGGTCATCCCGCGAGCCGAACGCGCCGCCGTCCAGTTGAGCGCCGAGACCGCCGCGGGGCTGCCGTCATAGCCGAGGACGATGCGTTCCATGGGAGTCTCCCTTCCCCGGTGCCGGAGTGGCTCCTCTCTTGAACGTAGCCAGGCCGATCTCGCGGGGCCGGGACGTAGGTCCCGCCGTGCGGACGCCCGCCGCCGCCACGCAGGACCAAAGCCCCGCGAATGGTCCTGCGGACGCGGTCGACTGTGGGGACAGGGAGAGGACGACATCATGTCTCATGTGGCGAACCGTTTCACCGGATGCACCATCATCGTCACGGGCGGAGGGGCGGGCATCGGCAGGGCCACGGTCGAGCGACTCGTCGCAGAGGGTGGTCGAGTCGTCGCGGTCGACGTGTCGGCGGACCGCCTGACCGCCCTGACCGACGAGGTCCAGGGCGACGTCACGACCGTCGCCGCCGACATCACCGATCCGGCGTCGACCGCTCGAATCCTGGATGCCGCCGGACCGAGGATCGACGGGCTTGCGAACGTCGCGGGGATCATGGACGGCTTCGAACCGACCGCCGAGATCGCCGACGCGACATGGGATCGTGTGCTGGCCGTGAATCTGACGGCCATGATGCGGCTGACGCGCGCCGTGCTCCCTCCGATGCTCGTGCGGGGCATGGGAAGCATCGTCAACGTCGGCTCCGAGGCGGGTCAGCGCGGCTCCGCCGCCGGCACGCCGTACACGACGTCGAAGCACGCCGTGAACGGATTCACCAAGAGCACCGCTTTCTTCTACACGCCGAAGGGCATCCGCTGCAACGCCGTCGCGCCCGGACCCGTCGCAACCAGCATCGAGGCGCCGTTCCACTCCGAGTGGGCCGGGGAGCGTCTCGGACCGCTGTTCCAGACCAATATCCCGCGCGTCGCTCGTCCCGAGGAGCTCGCCGCCGCCATCACCTGGCTGCTGAGCGACGACGCGTCGAATGTGTCGGGCGCCATCCTCTCGGTCGACGGCGGCTGGGCCTCGATCTGACCAGCCGCCTCCGGGCGATCACGACCACGACCACGAGTGCGGCCGTGGTCGTGGTCGGCTGCGTGTCAGACCTTGACCGCGGACAGTTCCGCCAGCCGCAGCCATGTCGCGACGATGGCGTCGGCGTTGAGCGACATCGAATCGATGCCGCGTGCCAGCAGCCACTCGGCCAGGTCGGGGTGGTCCGAGGGACCTTGGCCGCAGATCCCGATGTACTTGCCACGCCGAGTGCACGCTTCGATGGCGCGTTCGAGCAGATCGAGCACCGCCGGGTCGCGCTCGTCGAAGGACGCGGCGACCAGGGCGGAGTCGCGGTCGACGCCGAGGGTCAGCTGGGTCAGGTCGTTGGAGCCGATGGAGAACCCGTCGAAGTGATCGAGGAAGGCATCCGCCAGCAGCGCGTTGGAAGGGATCTCGCACATCATCACGACCTCGAGCCCGTTCTCGCCACGGCGAAGGCCGTTCTCCGCGAGGAGGGCGACGGTCGCCGCAGCCTCGTCGACGGTGCGGACGAACGGGATCATGATCTTGAGATTCGTGAGCCCCATCCGATCGCGGACGTGGCGCAGCGCCTCGCATTCCATGTCGAAACAGGCCCGGAAACTCGGGGTGGTGTAGCGGGATGCCCCGCGCCATCCGAGCATCGGATTCTCTTCGTGGGGTTCGAAGAGGTCACCACCGAGAAGACCGGCGTACTCGTTGGTCTTGAAGTCGCTCATCCGGACGATGACAGGCTTGGGCGCGAACGCGGCGGCGATGGTCGAGACGCCCTCCGCCACCCTCTGGACGAAGAAGTCACGGGGTGAGGGGTAGGCAGCCGTCCGCTGCGCGACCTCGCTCTTCAGCGGCTCCGCCAGCGAATCGAACTCGGCGAGCGCGCGCGGGTGGATGCCGATCGCGCGGTTGATGATGAACTCCAGCCGCGCGAGGCCGACGCCGCGGTTGGGCAGCTGCGCGAGAGTGAACGCCTGGTCGGGCACGCCGACGTTCAGCATGAGGTCCACCGCGAGCTCTGGGATCCGATCCAGCGGAGTCTCCTCGATGGCGTAATCGAGGATGCCTCGGTACACGAGCCCGTCGTCGCCCTCCGAACAGGCCACGGTCACGCCGGTCCCGTCGGTCAGCGTCTCGGTTCCCGTCCCCGTTCCCACGACGGCGGGGATCCCCAGCTCGCGCGCGACGATGGCGGCGTGACAGGTCCGGCCGCCGCTGTCGGTGACGATCGCCGAAGCCATCCTCATGATCGGCTCCCAGTCGGGGTCGGTGCGGTCGGCCACCAGCACGTCGCCGGTCTGGAAGAGATGCATCAGGCTGAGGTCGTGCATCACCCGCACCGGGCCGTGGCCGATCTTCTCACCGACGGCGCGACCGGATGCGAGCACATCGCCACGCGCTCGGAGCACGTACCGGCGCAGCACACTGCTGTCTCTCCGCGTGACGACGGTCTCAGGCCGGGCCTGAACGATGTACAGCGAGCTGTCCACGCCATCGAGCGCCCATTCGATATCCATCGGGTGGCCATAGTGGGATTCGATGGCGAGGGCGCCGCGCGCCAGCTCCTCGACCTGCTCGTCCGTGAGGCTGAATCGCGAACGGTCGCCGGCGGCGACGTCGGTGAGGACCGTGCTATCGCCGACTCGCGTGCCCGCCGCATATCGGAGCGCGACCGCCTTGGTCCCCAGCTCACGGCGGAGGATCGACGGCCGCGCCGCGCGGAGAGCCGGCTTGTACACGTAGAACTCGTCGGGATTCACGGCCCCCTGCACCACGGTCTCGCCCAGACCGTAGGCGCCCGTGATGAAGACGACATCGTCGAAGCCGGACTCGGTGTCGATCGTGAACATCACGCCCGAAGCGCCGACATCGGATCGAACCATGAGCTGCACGCCGGCGGAGATCGCGATGTCGTCCTCATCGAATCCCCGTTGCGCCCGCTAGACCAGCGCACGGTCGGTGTAGAGGGAGGCGAAGACGCCTCGAATGGCCTCGAGCACGTTCTCGATGCCGTCGATGTTGAGGAACGTCTCCTGCTGTCCTGCGAAGGAGGCGTCGGGCAGGTCTTCCGCCGTCGCAGAGGATCGCACCGCCCAGGTGACCTGGTCGGGATGGGCCTGCTCGGCGACGAGCGTCGCGTACGCCGCGCGGATGTCGTCGTTCAGGCCGGCCGGGAACGGCTGACCCTCGATCCAGGTGCGGATGCGCGCCGCCACCACCGCGAGTTCACGGACGTCGCTGGTATCCAGGTCCGCCAGCTGGGCGCGGATCCGTGCCGAGAGATCGCCGTGCGCGAGGAAGGCGCGGTACGCGTCAGCAGTGGTCGCGAAGCCCCCTGGGACACGGACGCCCGCGCTGTGGATACGCGAGACCATCTCGCCGAGCGATGCGTTCTTGCCGCCGACTCGTGGCAGGTCCGACATCGTGATGTCTCGGAACCAGAGCAGATTGGACATGTCGTGCGTCTCCTATGACTAGAGCCGTGAGCCGAGCGCGGGAGGAGGCGGCCAGAAGCCAAACCTGACCGCGGCGCGATCACAGCGTGTGCGCTCCTGTGGCCATGCTCTTCACGCGCCCACGGGAGCGCAGGGTCGAAGGTCCCGCCGCGGACGGCGGGACGTTCGGCCCAGTCATCGCCGAGCCGATCCCGGAGTCTGGGTGCATCAACGACGGAAGGAGCGGACGGTGAACGCACTGATCGTGTACGAGTCGATGTTCGGGAACACGCGCAAGCTCGCGGAGGCGATGGCAGGGGCGCTGGAGACGACGGGGGCCGAGGTCACCGTCTCACCCGCCTGCGAGGCACCGGCCGACCTGAGCGACTACACGCTGGTCATCGTCGGAGCGCCCACCCACGCGCACAGCCTCCCCCGGCCGAAGTCTCGTGCCGAGGCCGTGGAGTGGGCGGTCGATCCGACGAAGAAGCTGAGCCTCGAGGAAACGGCCCGCTCAACGGGAGTGCGCGAGTGGCTCGAAGGGATCATGCTCGTCGGCAACCCCCGATTCGCCGTGTTCTCGACGCGAGCCGACATACCTCGGATCTTCTCGGGGGATGCGACCGCGGCGATCACGAAGGGGCTCCGCCGCCGTCTCGCCGACGCCGACGCCCACGCCGACTTCCTCGTAGGTCTGGACAACCGGCTCCTCGAGGGCGAGGAGAGTCGGGCGAGCGAGTGGGCCGGCGGACTGGTCGCCGTCCCCAGCGCATAGCGCGGCGCCATCATGAGCACCCTGCGTGCACTCGGCATCCTGCGTCCCCCTGCCCTCCCCACGCGGTGAGGGACGCCGGATGAGCGCGTACGGCACGATCGAGCGCGGTGCGGCCGCGCGAACGGTCGCATTCGTGACCATCGCGTTCGGGATCTCGTGGAGCCTGTGGTTCCTGCATCCGGTCGTCGCTCACGACCAGACCCTCGCACTCACTCTGGACCAGCTCGCGACCTTCGGGCCGGCGGTCGCGGCATTGCTGGTGGCCGGCCACCGGGTCGCCGCCGGCGGCACGGATGCTCAGCCCCCGCGACTGCGCGTCATCGTCGCGGCGCTCGCAACCTTGACAATCACTGTTCTGCTCCTCTCCCCGCGATGGGCGGATGTGTCATCCCCGATGGCGGCCGCGCTGCTGGTCGTGCTGATCACGATTCCCGCAGCGCTCGTCTGGATCGCGGGAAGCCGCAACCCTGGCTTCGCGAAGCTGCTGTCCAGCATCCTGTCGCCGCGTTCGCCGTGGTGGACATACCTCGTCGCCGTCCTGCTGTTCCCCGTGGCGAGCGCGCTGGGCAGTGGCCTGGTCACCCTGCTCGGCGCGGACGTCGGCTCGCAGCCGCTGGTGCTCGCGGAGGGGTCGTGGACCGGCATCCTGATCGTCTTCGGCGTCACTCTGCTCTTCGGCGGGCCGCTCGGCGAGGAGATCGGATGGCGCGGATGGCTGCTTCCGACGTTGCAGGCGCGCCTGAGCCCGCTCCTCGCCAGCCTGATCGTGGGTGTCGTCTGGGGACTCTGGCACCTCCCGCTGCACCTGCGAGGCGTGTACGACGCCGGCATGGGCACGGGTCCGGCAGGCTTCGCCCTCCGCGTCGCCAGCAGCTGCCTGCTCGCGGTGATCTTCACCTGGCTGTACAACCGGTCGCGCGGCGGCCTGCTCGTCGTGATCCTGCTGCACACCTCGGTGAACAACACCTCGGGATACTGGCTGCCGGTGAATATCGGTCTCACGGCGGTGCTGCTCGTCATCGCCACCCTCATGGTGGTCACCGACCGGATGTACGTCCGTCCCCCGCAGGCGTCGCAACGCCGCAGCACTTGGATCCCGGCATGACCGGGCACGAGCCTCACCGCCCTCACGACGGGCGAAGGCCTGCGGCGGAGGCTGCGAGGCGGCGGGGCCGGACTCGCGCAGCGCAGACGCGATCGCCCTGCGCGCGCTGACGTCGACTCACCCACGGCGGGCCCGAGCGTGCGGCCCGCGAGGTTCGACCGGCCAGGATCGCGTTGTGGGATCGGGCGGATGGCGGCTCGGAGGATCGGGACCTTCGACCCTGTTCGCCGGCGGGATCCGGGAGTGGAATGGGATCGACGGAACGAGGTTGGACAGGTCGACAGACGACAAGCACGGTGTGGAGCGGGGTCAGAGGTGGACGCCATGCGCGACCTCCCCCGTTCTCTCCGAGGGCGTCGAGGGCTTCGGTGTCCTGGACGCGGCGCTATGCGCACCTCGACGACCTGTGCGGCATCCGGGGGGATGCCGCACAGGTCGCAACTCCGGCATGAACGCGCGGCTGAGGCGACCCGGCTGTACTGGCGGCCGCTGAGGACGCGGGCCGATCGCGTCACGCCAGGCGGGTGGTCGCCTCTGGCCGCGCTGCGAGGGCGGCGGCGGTGCGGACGATCGTCTGCTGCATGACATCGACGGCCGGCGTGGGGGCGATGTCGGTGACACGCGCGATGCTGATCGTGCGCGTCAGCGTCGGCTCCGCGAGACGCACCGCCCGCAGCCCCTTGCGCTCGATCATCACCATCGCCGGGACGATCGCGACGCCGATCCCGCGCTCCACGAACCGGAGCACGGCATCCATCTCCGCGCCCTCGATGACCGCGCGGGGCGACAGTCCCGCCGCCTCGAAGGCGGCATCGGTGGTGCTGCGGAGATCGTACGTCGAGCTGAAAGCGACCTGCGGCAGATCGGCGACCTCACGGAGCGTGATGCTGTCGCGCGCGGTCAGCGGCGGTGCGTCGCCGGACGAGATGACGACGAGCTCCTCGAGCAGAAGGGGGGTCACGGTGAATCTCTCGGTGGATGCACCACCCGACGTCGTGACCAGCGCGAGGTCCAGCTCGCCGCCGGCGAGAGCGTCGAGCAGCCCGCGCGAACCCCGTTCGGTGATGTGCAGCTCGATCGCGGGGTGCGCGGCGTGGAACGCCCCCAGCACCTCGGCGACCAGGCTGATGCAGAGCGTCGGCGTGGCGCCGAGGCGCACGCGCCCGCGCCGCAGCCCGGCCAGCGCATTGAGCTCCCGGCGGACGGATTCCGCGTCGGCGAGCATGCGGCGCGCCAACGGGAGGAGCGACTCACCGGCCGAGGTGAGCGTGCTGCCCGCACGCGCACGGTGGAACAGCTCCGCGCCGAGATCCTGCTCGAGCGTGCCGATCTGACGGCTGAGGGACGGCTGAGCGAGGTGCAGCTGCTCGGCGGCCCGCGTGAAGTTGCCGAGCTCTGCCACGGTGACGAAGGCGCGGAGCTGTTCGAGATTCACGTTTCATAGCGTAGTGCTATGGATGCGAGCAGAAAGATGCATTGGAGTAATCGTCTCGATGTTCTTACCGTGGAGGGGTGAGCACTTCAGAGCGCCAGCTTTCCACCACCGTCCTCGTCATCGGCACCGGGGGCTCCGGACTCCGCGCTGCCATCGAACTCGCCGAGGCAGGCGTCGACGTCATCACCCTCGGCAAGCGTCCCAAATCGGACGCCCACACCTCGCTGGCCGCCGGTGGCATCAACGCCGCCCTCGGCACCATGGATGCCGACGACAGCTGGCAGCAGCATGCGGCCGACACCCTGAAGGAGAGCTATCTGCTCGCCAACCCCCACACCGTCGAGGTCGTCACCTCGGGCGCCGCCCGCGGCATCGAAGACCTCGAGCGGTACGGCATGCCGTTCGCCCGCGAGGACGACGGACGCATCTCGCAGCGATTCTTCGGCGCGCACACGTACCGTCGCACCGCCTTCGCGGGCGACTACACCGGCCTCGAGATCCAGCGCACACTGATCAACCGCGCGGCACAGCTGCAGGTGCCCATCCTCGACACCGTGTACGTCACGCGCATCCTCGTCAACGACGACGGCGCGGTCTTCGGCGCATACGGCTTCGACCTCGAGGACGGCACGCGCTACCTCATCCACGCGGATGCCGTGATCCTCGCGGCGGGGGGACACAACCGGATCTGGCGGCGCACCTCCTCGCGACGCGACGAGAACACCGGCGACTCGTTCCGTCTCGCCATCGAAGCCGGCGGCCGCCTGCGCGACCCGGAGCTCGTCCAGTTCCACCCGAGCGGCATCATCGAACCCGAGAACGCGGCGGGCACCCTCATCTCGGAGGCTGCACGCGGCGAGGGCGGCATCCTGCGCAACGGCCTCGGCGAGCGCTTCATGCACCGCTACGACCCGGAGCGGCTCGAGCTCTCCACACGCGACCGTGTCGCACTGGCCTGCTACACCGAGATCAAGGCGGGGCGCGGCACCCCGAACGGCGGCGTGTGGCTGGATGTCTCGCACCTGCCGCGCGAGACGATCATGACCCGTCTGCCTCGCGTGTACCAGACGATGCTCGAGCTGCAGATGCTCGACATCACCCAGGAGCCGATCGAGATCGCGCCCACCGCCCACTACTCGATGGGCGGCGTCTGGGTGCGGTCCTCGGATCACTCCACCGACGTCCCCGGTCTCTACGCCATCGGCGAGGCCTCCTCGGGCCTGCACGGCGCGAACCGCCTGGGCGGCAACTCGCTCATCGAGCTTCTCGTGTTCGGGCGCATCGTCGGGCAGGCCGCCGCGGACTACTCCGCGTCGCTGCCGGCACAGCGTCGTTCCGCGTCCGCGGTCGCCGCGGCTCGCTCGGAGATCTCCGACCTGCTCGCCGCGTCGGGGACCGAGAACGTGCGCGCGCTGCAGCGTGCCATCCGCGACACGATGACCGAGCACGCCGGGGTCGTGCGTGACGAGCAGGGCCTTCAGACCGGTCTCGCGGAGCTCGACGCCATCGAGGCACGCATGGCCGACATCGGCGTGCACCCCGACATCGCGGGCTACCACGACCTCGCCCACGCGTTCGACCTGAAGTCGGCGGCTCTCGCCGCACGCGCGACCCTCGAAGCGGCGCTCGAACGCCGGGAGACCCGCGGCTGCCACAACCGCAGTGACTACCCCGACATCGACCCGGAGCTGCAGGTCAACCTCGTCTGGTCGCCGACGACCGGTGTCGTCCGCGAGCCGATTCCCCCGATCCCGGCCGAGATCGCGGCGCTCATGCGCGAGGTGTCGGTCGCCGGGAAGCTCGTCGAGTAGCGCCGTACGGCGGCCACCGCGGCACGCCTCCACTCTTCACACCCGCAGGGTCAGGGGAACTCTCGGTCAGCTGTAGCCCGTTCGCCGACATGCTGCAACCCCCAGAGGCGTCTGGGGGGCATGCGAGTAGAAAGGCAGAGTGAAGAGAGTGACGTACGCGGGAAGCGAATTCGTGACCGGGGATGACATCGCGTCGGCACTGCTCAGCTGCGGTCGGGCGCTGGCGGAGGCCGGCGAGGCCGAGGCCGTGACAGTTCCGTCATGGGAGGAGGGCGGCACGATCACCGGAGTGATGATACTCATCGGCCCGGCGAGCCAGATCGTCGTCCAAGACGCCCATGTCGACGCGGATGAACTCGTCGACGCCACCGCCATAGCGCGGCTGAGCGCGATCGAGCGCCGTCTGAGGCCGGTTGCGGCCTTCGACGTCGACGGCCGGACTGACGGCTGGGACGGCGACAACCGCAGTCAGGCCTGGGACGGCGAGATCTGACGGCTTGAGCATCCCGCTCCCGCAGCGAGCGGGATGCCGACGCGTGCGAAGGCACGGACGTTGTGGTGCGCCGTCGACCACACGCTACTGCAGACAGAATTCGTTGCCCTCGGGGTCCCTCATCTGGAAGTAGGTCTCGGGCCACGGACCCCAGGTCTGGTCGACAAGGCGCACGACCTCGGCCCCCAGGGCGACGAGTCGATCCTTCTCGGCGTCGAGCTCTTCGCGCGTCGGATGCCGGCCGGGTGTGGCACTGATGTCGAGATGCAGCCGGTTGCGCCCGCGTTTCGCGTCGTCGGCGTGGTGGAAGAACAGCCTCGGTCCCACACCTTCGGGATCCTCGGCCAAGCCGCGCTTGGCGAGGTCCGTCTCCGTCAGTCCGGCGGCGAGCAGCTCGTCCTTCAGCGGGTCGTCCCAGGTTGCCTCGGGATAGCCGAACACGGCGGCCCAGAAGCGGGCGAGCGCCGGAGGATCGTCGGCGTAGAACGTGATGTTCCCGAGTTTGCCGGCCATGACGACCTCTCTCCCGCGGCGTCGGCGCCGCGACATCCGTCACGCTATCCCTCCCCCCTGACACGCCTCAGCGGAAGTCCCTCGCGCGGTGCTGCACGCCCACGCGGAGGTCTTCGAACCGGTCGGCGATGAGGTTCGTCACCCCCTCGGCCGAACGCTCCAGAATGCCGCGGGCGATGAGCGCCGGCGAATCGCGCACGACCCGGCGATACCTGTTCCAGACCCCGAGCGAGCACACGACGTTCACGAGGCCATGCTCGTCCTCGAGGTTGAGGAAGGTGATTCCGGATGCCGTGGCCGGCCGCTGCCGGTGGGTCACGAGTCCGGCGACCTCGACGCGGCGACCGACCTCGTGGCTGCGCAGTTCGCGAGACGTCAGGACGCCGCGACCGTCGAGCCCGGAGCGGTAGTGCGTCAGCGGGTGGTCGTCGGTCGAGATGCCGGTGGCCCAGAGATCGGCGGCCAGCCGCTCGTAGCTGGTGGGATCGGTGAACAGCGGCGGCTGCACCGCGATGAGGGAGTCCGGCAGGAACTCGGGGCGATCCTGCGCTGCGGATCCGGCCAGCCAGATCGCCTCGCGTCGGCTGAGGCCGAGGCACTCGAACGCCCCCGCGGTGGCGAGCGCCTCGACCTGCGTCGCCGTGATGCTGGTGCGCCGCACCAGGTCGCGCTGGTCGCGGAACTGGCCACCGGCCTCGCGTGCCGCGACGATGCGCTGCGCGACGGTCGCGCCGATCCCCTTGACCCCGGCGAGGCCGAGTCGCACCGCGTACCCGCCGTCGCGCCGATGCGCCGCCGACTCGTCGGGTGCGTCGAGGTCGAAGAGCCCGACCGGCGGCTGGTCGCGTTCGAGGCAGGAGTCCAGGCCGGTGGGCTCCGCTCGTTGAGCGGAGGGCGCTCTAGCGCCCGCAGACGAAACGCCTCGGACATCCGCAGACCTCGGGTCGGTGGATTCCGGTCGTTGAGCGAAGGGCGCTCTGGCGCCCGCAGACGAAACGCCCTGGACACCCGCAGACCTCGGGTCGAGGTCGTCCGCGTGCTCGCTGCGTTTCGTCTCGCTCGTTCCTCGCTCGCTCAACGACCGGGGGGAGGATGGCGCTCCTTGGCTCGACGACCGGGAGGAGGATGGCGCTCCATCGCTCAACGACCGGGAGGCGGGCTCCACGCCCTCGAGCACGGCCTCGGCGCCCGACAGGTGCAGGTCGGGGCGACGCACCTCGACCCCGTGGTGGCGTGCGTCGCCCACGAGGGTCGCCGGCGAGTAGAAGCCCATCGGCTGCGCCCGCAGCAGCCCGGCGAGGAACGCCGCCGGGTAGTGCAGCTTGATCCACGAGCTGGCGTACACGAGCAGCGCGAACGACAGCGAGTGCGACTCGGCGAATCCGAAGTTCGCGAACGCCTGGATCTTGGCGTAGATCGCGTCGGCCTCCTCCCCCACGAGTCCGTTCTCGGCCATGCCCGCGTACAGCTTCTCTTTCAGCGAATCGATGCGCTCCACTCCGCGCTTCGATCCCATAGCCCGTCGCAGCAGGTCGGCGTCCTCGCCGGTGAGCCCGCCGACGGCCATGCCCATCTGCATGAGCTGCTCCTGGAACACCGGGATGCCGAGCGTGCGCTCGAGCACCGGCACGAGCTTGGGGTGGGCGTAGATCACCTTCTCCTGCCCGAGCTTGCGCTTGACGAACGGGTGCACGGCCCCGCCCTGGATGGGCCCGGGGCGGATGAGCGCGATCTCGATGACGAGGTCGTAGAACCGCCGCGGCTGCAGGCGCGGGAGGAGGCCCATCTGCGCACGCGACTCGACCTGGAAGACGCCGATCGAGTCGGCGCGGCACAGCATGTCGTAGACCGCCTTCTCCTCCTTCGGGATCGTCGACAGCTCCCAGTCCTCCCCCGTCGAGGCGCGGATCATGTCGAAGCAGTACTGCAGGGCCGCCAGCATCCCGAGCCCCAGCAGGTCGAACTTCACGAGGCCCATCCAGGCGGCGTCGTCCTTGTCCCACTGGATCACCGTGCGGTTCTCCATGCGGGCGTGCTCGATCGGCACGACCTCGCCCACCGGCCGGTCGGTGAGCACCATGCCGCCGGAGTGGATGCCGAGATGCCGCGGCGCCTTGAGGAGCTCGGACGCGAACTCGAGCACCTGATCAGGGATGTCGTGGCCGGCGCCCGTCTCCAGGAGCGCCCCCCACCCTTCGATCTGCTTCGACCAGGCGTCCTGCTGCCCCGGCGAATGCCCCAGCGCCTTGGCCATGTCGCGCACGGCGTTCTTGGGCCGGTACTGGATGACGTTCGCGACCTGCGCGGCGCGGTCGCGCCCGTACTCCTGGTAGACCCACTGGATGATCTCTTCCCGACGATCGGAGTCGAAGTCGACGTCGATGTCGGGCTCCTCCTCGCGCAGGCTCGACAGGAACCGCTCGAAGGGCAGGTCGTAGCCGATCGCGTCGACCGCCGTGATGTCGAGCAGATAGCAGATCGCACTATTGGCCGCCGACCCCCGCCCTTGACACAGGATGCCGCGGCGCCGCGCCTCCTGGACGATGCCGTGCACGATCAGGAAGTAACCGGGGAAGTCCTTCAGCTCGATGACACCGAGCTCCTTCTCGATGCGCGCCCGGTTCTCCTCGGTCAGGTGGGGGTACTTGCGCGGCACGGCATCCCACACGAGCTTG
This sequence comes from Microbacterium sp. LMI12-1-1.1, assembly GCF_040676455.1. Classification (NCBI taxonomy): domain Bacteria; kingdom Bacillati; phylum Actinomycetota; class Actinomycetes; order Micrococcales; family Microbacteriaceae; genus Microbacterium; species Microbacterium sp. LMI12-1-1.1. Next base: position 357,436 of record NZ_JBEGIA010000001.1, read on the forward strand.
CGCAGCCACGACATCGGCGTGTGCCCCTCGGGCACCTTCTGCTTCGGCAGCGCGGGCTTGGCCTTGCGCAGCGGAAAGGCGAGCTCGTCGGCGAGCGTCACGGTGCGGGCGACGGCATCCGGGAACCTCACGAACCGCTCCGCCATCTCGGCGCCCGACCGCAGGTGCGCCCCGGCGTGGGCCGGAAGCCAGCCGTCGAGCTCGTCGAGTCCGCGGTTGGCACGCACCGCCGCGACGGCCGCGGCGAGCAGCTGCCGCTTCGGGACGGCGTAGTGCACGTTGTTCGTCGCCAGCAGCGGCAGCCCGCGCTCGCGCGCGAGCCCCGCGAGCACGTCATTGTCGCGGGAGTCGAGCGGGTTGCCGTGGTCGATGAGCTCGACGTGGACGGCGTCGCGCCCGAACAGCGTCACGAGGCGGTCGAGCTCGTGAGCCGCGGCATCCGCCCCCGCCTTCCCCGGCGCGGATGCCAGCGCGCGGCGCACGGCGCCCTTGCGACAGCCGGTGAGCACCGCCCACTCCCCCGCCGCCTGCGCGGCGAGCTCGTCGAGGCCGTAGACCGGACGCCCCTTCTCGGCCCCCTGCAGCTGCGCGTGCGTGATCGCGCCGGCCAGCCGGTGGTAGCCCTCCTCGCCGCGGGCGAGCACGAGCAGATGCGCGCCGGCCGGGTCGGGCTCACCGTTCTGCGGCTTCGGCAGCTCGAGCGACAGCTCGGCGCCGAACACGGTCTTCAGCTGCAGCGCCTCGGCGGCCTCGGCGAACCGGACGATGCCGTAGAAGCCGTCGTGGTCGGTGATCGCGAGGGCGTGCAGTCCCAGGCGCTCGGCCTCTTCGGCGAGCTCCTCCGGAGAGGAGGCGCCATCGAGGAACGAGTACGACGAGTGCGCGTGCAGCTCGGCGTACGGGATGGCGTCCGCCGGACGCTCGATCTCGGGTGCGACATACGGCCCGCGCTTATGCGACCACGCCGGGCTGTCACCGCCGTCCGCACCGACCGGCGGTGCCTCGGGCCTGCGACGGCCGCTCAGCACGCGCTCCATCTCGGACCACGGAACGCCCGGGTTGTTGAAGCCCATCAGCCCTCACCCCGATCCCGGTCGTTGAGCGAGGGAGCGCCCGCGACCGAGACGAAACGCCTCGAACCTCACTGCTACGCCCGGCCCGGAGCGTTTCGTCTCTGCGTTTCGACTCGCAAGCTCGCTCAACGACCGGGACAACGATCTCGGTCGTTGAGCGAGGGAGCGCCAGCGACCGAGACGAAACGCCGCGAGCCTCACTGCGACGCCCGGCCCGGGACGTTTGGTCTCTGCGTTTCGACTCGCAAGCTCGCTCAACGACCGGGACAACGATCTCGGTCGTTGAGCGAGGGAGCGCCAGCGACCGAGACGAAACGCCTCGAGCCTCACTGCGACGCCCGGCCCGGAGCGTTTCGTCTCTGCGTTTCGACTCGCAAGCTCGCTCAACGACCGGGACAACGATCTCGGTCGTTGAGCGAGGGAGCGCCAGCGACCGAGACGAAACGCCTCGAGCCTCACTGCGACGCCCGGCCCGGAGCCTTTCGTCTCTGCGTTTCGACTCGCAAGCTCGCTCAACGACCGGGACAACGATCTCGGTCGTTGAGCGAGGGAGCGCCAGCGACCGAGACGAAACGCCTCGAGCCTCACTGCGACGCCCGGCCCGGAGCCTTTCGTCTCTGCGTTTCGACTCGCAAGCTCGCTCAACGACCGGGAGCCAAGCTCCCTAGTCATAGGTGGCCTCCGCGGTCCACGCGTCGCCGTCGCACACCAGCAGCCACGCCGATCCGTCGGCGTCGACGACCTGGAACCGGTACGCACGCCGCGAGCGCGCGGCATCCCATCCCCGCTCGACCACGGGCCACGGCCCCGCCCAGGCCTCGATCGCCCGCCGGCGCCCGCTCTCGATGAAGAACGCGGGGACGGCTGCGACGTTGCCCCGCTCGTCGACATCGACCAGCTCGCCCCCGAGCGCGCGCACGTCGACCGGCACCGGATCGGCGAACACCGTCGTCGGCAGCGGATCGGGCAGGCTCCCCGGCCATGGTCGCGCACGCTGCGCCGCGAGGCCGCCGGCGCCTGTCGCCTGCCGGTCGCGCTCGTCGCGGTCGCCCCAGGGCACGAGCACCTGGCGCTCCGCCAGCCATCGCCCGCCGCCGATCGCGGGGGTCAGCACACCCCGGTGCCCGAGCATCGCCTGCACGCGCGACAGCGCATGGTGCACCCGCTCCTCGGGGCCGCCCCCGAACAGCGCGGGGGCGTGATGGGATGCCGCGTCCACAGTCTCGGGCGAGATCCGCACCAGGGCGACCCCGCTGCGCAGCCCGCGCCCCGCGGCGTCCCCGGTGCCGACGTCTTCGGCGAGCTGCCACCGCACGCGGTCGACGACCGCGGCGGCATCGAACGAGCCGGGATGCAGCCACACCCGCTCGCTGCGCTCCCCGCGGTCGCCGACGAGTTCGACCCGCAGCTCGGTGCACACGAGGTCCACCGCGCCCAGACCTGCGATGAAGTCGTCGGCGGTGACGCGCATGGCGAACGCCACCTGATCGGCGATCTCGAGCGGCGGCTCGAACGCGACCTCGCGCTGCAGCTCGGGCGGCGGCGTGCGCGGCTGCACCGGCCGCGAGTCGTGCCCCGCGGCGAGGGCGTGCAGCCGGACGCCCCGCTCGCCGAACCGCTCGCGCACGCGGTCGGGCTCCATCGCGGCGAACCCGCCGAGCGTCTGCACGCCCAGCCGCGCGAGGAGTCCCACGAGGTCCGCTGCATCCTTCGTCCCGGCTGCGCCCGCACCGATCATCGCCGACGCGTCGAGCACGGCGACCGACAGCGGCGCGAGGAACCCCGCCGCCCCACCGGCGGGCACGACGAAGACCGGGTCGTCGGCGCTCGTGCCGCCGCGCGCCGCCTGCTCCGCGGTGAACGGGCCGTCGGCGATCCCCGCCCGGACTCCGTCGAGGCCGGCATCGCGCAGCGCGCCGATCAGCATGCGGGCGGCCTCGGTCTCGCCGCCGTAGTACCGCGCCGGGCCGCGGGCGCGCAGTGCGCACAGCCCCGGCCGCACCAGCTGGACGCCGGGCGCCCGCTCCTCGATCAGCGACACGATGGGCGCGAACGCGCGGTGATCGCGCGCGGCATCCGCGTCCACCAGCGTCAGCCCCGGGCATCGCGCCTGCGCGTCGCGCCGTCGCTGCCCCCGGCGCACCCCCTCGGCACGCGCGGACGCCGAGCATGCGACGACGAGATTGCGCTCAACGACGGCGATCGGATGCCGCGACCTGTGCTCCGCACCCGACGGCGACCCGCCAGACGCGGCCGCTCCAGAACCGGCCGCACCCGACGGCGACCCACCAGACGCGGCCGCTCCAGAACCGGCCGCACCCGACGGCGACCCACCAGACGCGGCCGCTCCAGAACCGGCCGCGCCCGGCAGCGCCGCGCCAGACACTGCCCGCCCAGACGACGCCGCGCCAGACGACGCCGCGCCAGGCAGCGCCGCGCCAGACAGCGCCCCGCCCGACGGCGGCCTGCCGGACCGAGCGCCCCGCCTTGTACCTGCCCGCGCCTCCGGACCCGCGCCCGGCCGATCCCCCGTGTCGCGCTGCTCCGCGACCTCGTCCGACTCGGAGCCCGGACGCTTCCCGGACGCGGCCGACTGCGTGCCCGGCCGCTGCGCGGCCGCACCCGCCTCCCGCTCGAGAGCCGTGACCGGCCAGTCGGGAAACCACAGCACGAGGCTCCGAACGGGCGTTCCCGGCGTCATGTCACCCCACCGCCCTGACCCGATGACCGAGCGAGACCTCGTACGCCGAGGCGGCGGCCGGATGCAGCGACTCGACAGGACGCATCCGCTCGGGCGCGGCGGAGACGTGGCCCGCCGCATCCGGGAGCATCACGCGAGCTCGCCGGGATCGCGGCCAGCGGCGGCTCGAGGAGGTGAGCGTCACCTCGCGACCCGAGAGATAGCCGTACCCGCGGCCGACGCCCTCCCATGCCGGCTCACCCACCTCGATCACGGCCTCTGCCTGCGGCCACGGCCCCTGCACGAGCAGCACCGCACCGCGATCGCGCAGCCGCGCCGCCAAGCGGGAGATCTCGCCGTCGGCGGCGCGCCCGGACGGACGCACCGCGACCACCGGCAGCACCTCGGCGACGGTCGAGGTCACCGCGAGCCAGCGCGCCCCCGGATCGGGGATGAGCACGAGCCGCGACAGATCGACCCCCAGCCCCTCGGCCGCCTCGGCGCCGAGCCGCGGCATCCCGACCACACCGCACCAGGACCCGGACTGCGACGGCTGGGCGAGCAGCGCCAGCAGCACCGACGTCGACCGCGGGAGGGAGTAGGCCGATCCGGGACGCAGGCCGCCCCCGGGAAGCAGCGAGGCGAGGGCGGGATGCACCGGCAGCACCGGCGCGTCGAGCCGGCGTCCCTGCACCCGCTCGAGCTGAGCGCGCAGCTGTGCGACGGTGTTGGTCGATCCTTGGCCCATGCCCGCGTCTGCCGAAGCCGTTCTCCCCGCGCGGAGGGCGGCAGGTTCGGGGGCCGTCGGCTCATGCCCGACGGTCTCGTGCACGTGCTGTGCCGTGAGCTGCACGATCGCCCCCATTCCCACATTCTAGAACAGATGTTCTAGTCATTCAACCGCTGGGAACGAGCGTACCTTCCACTTCCGACAGTTATGTTCGATTCCACCACCCGTTCCACCGCGAATGCAGCGTGTAGCCTCAGGGCCATGAGCGAACCGAGGATCCCACGGAAGGCCTACGAACAAGAGCTCCGTCGCCTGCAGGCTCGACTGGTCGACATGCAGGCATGGGTGCAATCCAGCGGAGCGCGCATCGTGGTGATCTTCGAGGGGCGCGATGCCGCCGGCAAGGGATCCACGATCAAACGCGTATCGGAGTATCTCAACCCGCGCGTCACCCGCATCGTCGCTCTGCCGACGCCGACCGAACGCGAGCGAACCCAGTGGTACTTCCAGCGCTATGTGCCTCACCTGCCGGCCGCTGGCGAGATCGTGCTGATGGATCGCTCCTGGTACAACCGCGCCGGCGTGGAACACGTCATGGGCTACTGCACGAACGCCGAGTACCACCGCTTCCTCCACCAGGCGCCCATCTTCGAGCGCATGCTCGTCGAAGACGGCATCCTTCTCCTCAAGTACTGGTTCAGCGTGTCGGCCGCCGAACAGCTGCGACGGTTCCGCTCTCGCGCCGACGACCCGACACGACGGTGGAAACTCAGCCCCAACGACGTGCTGTCGATCACGAAATGGGAGGACTACTCCCGCGCGAAAGACAGCATGTTCGTGCACACCGACATCCCGGAGGCGCCCTGGCACGAAGTGCCATCGGTGGACAAGCGCCGCAGCCGGATCAACATGATGTCGCATCTGCTCTCGCGCATACCGTACGAGGTCGTCGAGCGCGACGAGGTCATCATCCCGCCGCAGGCCCCCTCGCACGGATACGAACGACCGCCGCGCAATATCGAGAACTACGTTCCCGACGTCGCGTCCACACTCCTCGACGAGAGTTGACCCGCCGGGGCATCCAGCGGCGCGCTCTTGCCCGCGCGCTCCGCCCTAGGATCACGCCGCCAGTGCGAGATACGGCTCCCACCGCGGATCGGTCCGCTCGGTGCCCCGCACGGTCCACTGCCCTCCACGCGGCGGGCGCGGGAGGAAGCGCAGCTCCCAGTTCATCTCCTGCGGTGTGCGATCGCCCTTGACGTTGTTGCAGCGCAGGCAGCATGCGACGAGGTTCTCCCACGAGTCCGCTCCGCCGCGCGAGCGCGGAAGCACGTGGTCGATCGTCGACGCCGCCTTGCCGCAGTAGCCGCAGCGGTGGTTGTCACGCCGCAGCACGCCGCGCCGCGTCACCGGCACATGGCGACCTCCTGGTACCCGCACATAGCGGGTCAGGATGATCACGGCGGGGCGCTCGTACGAGCGTCTGGTGCCCCACACCGGATCTGTCTCGGTGTGTTCCACGACGGTGGCCTTCTCGTTCATCACGAGCACGAGCGCCCGTTTGAACGACACGACCGCGAGCGGTTCGTAGCCCGCATTCAGCACCAGAGTGCGCATTGATCATCCTCTCGAATGGCCGGGACGGCTTCTCGGTTATTCGACATGCGACGATCAAGGGCGCAGGGGCATGAAAAAAGGCGCTGTCTTATAGACAGCGCCTTGGCGCCACGGCAATGCCGCGGCATCCACTCGTGCAATGCCGAAGGACGAGGCGTCCAAGCGCATCCATGGTTCGGATGCGTGGTGTGCAGCCCATCGGCTCCCTCCGCTCTCTCAGCGTCGGGATTCAGGCTAACGCACCCAGCGGACACCGGGGCGGTGAAGCCGGTGAACGATGGCGGGCGTGTCGAACAACGAATGCCCACTCCCCTGAAGGGCAGTGGGCATTCGCGGTGATGCGACCGCAGGGATCAGCGTCAGCCGGCGTTGGCCTGCAGCCACGCCCAGGGATCGACGACCGAGCCGTTGATGTGGACCTCGAAGTGCAGGTGGTTCGCCGTGGAGCTTCCGGTGCTGCCGACGAGGCCGATCAGCTGGCCCGCTTCGACGGTCTGGCCGACCGAGACCTGACGGCTGCCGTACGTCATGTGCCCGTAGAGGGTGTTCACCTGCTGACCGCCGATGACGTGGTCGATCGAGATTCCGACGCCGTAGCCGCCGTAGCTCTCCTGCGACACCTTGACGACGCCGGCAGCAGCCGCATAGATCGGGGTGCCCTGGGGCGCGAGCAGGTCGACGCCCTGGTGGTAGCCCGAGTCCCAAAGGCCGCGACCCTTGGTGAAGTTGAGGATCGGCCAGCGCACTTCGCCGGTTCCGGGCGAGGTGAGGGCGATGTTGATCGGAACGGACGAGCGCGATGAGGTCGACGCGAGCTTCGCGACCTGGCGGGCGCGTTCGGCCGCAGCCTCTTCGGCCTTCTTCTTGTCGATCTCTTCGGCGGTGGTGGCCGCGTAGCTCTCGCGCGACAGCTCGCTCGCGTTCGCATCGGATGCCGCGACGAACGTCTGCGCGTCATCGACCGCCATCTGCTGAAGGGTGACGGCCTCTTCAGGGCCGGCTCCGGCAGTCGCGGCGAACGCGGGGATGGCCACCGTCGCGACGAGTCCGCCCACCATCGTCAGCACGACAAGGCTGCGCAGCGGCTTGGCCACGCGGCCCTTGGTCGACGGTGCGGACGATGAGGTCGCGCGCGCGGTCGTCGGCTTGGACTTCGCGGGTGGCACGGCTCGGGAGCGTCGCACGGGGGTCTTCCGGTTGCGCTCACGACGGTTGGGGTCCGTCGCCGCATGCTCGGGCACGATCGCGTGCGAATCTATCTCTTCAGCCAAACTTGGTCCTCCGGCGCCTCTGCGCCGAGGCGCCTGGCTCGTCAGCACTCGATGTCGGGGCACGATGTGCGGGCTGCACCGCGTGGACGACGAGCCGGTGAGGCAATCCATGCGGGGTCCGGTCGGCGGGCTTCTCGCCTGGTGGACTTCTTGAGGCTACCCGAAGGTCACGTTTATGTCACGCTCCACGCCTGGCAATCTCCGCACAGTGCGTTTACGGATGCCGCGGGCCAGGAAGCGCCGTCATTCCGCAAGGGGCTCGGCCCGGCATCCGTTTTCCGTCAGCAGGGTGCTCGGTCCGGCATCCGCTTTCCCTCAGCGAGGCGCTCGGCCCGGCATCCGCTTTCCTCAGCGGGTCTCGTCGACGAGGAAGATGTGCGACGCGATCTCGACCGGAAGCTCGAGGCCCTCGTCGTTGCCCTGCATCTGCACGAGCACGTAGCCCTCGTTGTAACGGTAGTCGCCCACGGCGCCCGGCACGACGCCGGCACCCTTGAGCTGCTGCAGCAGCTCGGGGTCGACCTGCGCGGGCTCGGCGAGGCGGCGCACCGTGCCGGTGATCGGCTCGCCGGCGTCATTCAGCCGGCGCACCAGGCCCACAACACCCTGCTCGAAGCCGTTCGTCGGCACATCGCCGAGCTGGTCGAGCCCGGGGATGGGGTTGCCGTACGGCGACTCGGTGGGGTGGCCGAGCAGCTCGACGAGCCGGCGCTCCACCTGCTCGCTCATGACGTGCTCCCAGCGGCAGGCCTCTTCGTGCACGTAGGCCCAGTCCAGCCCGATGACATCGGACAGCAGGCGCTCGGCGAGCCGATGCTTGCGCATGACGTCGACGGCCTTCTGCCGGCCGGCAGCGGTGAGCTCAAGGGAACGGTCCTCAGAGACGACGACGAGCCCGTCGCGCTCCATACGGCCGATGGTCTGCGACACCGTGGGGCCCGAGTGCCCGAGGCGCTCCGAGATTCGTGCCCGCAACGGCACGATGTTCTCCTCTTCGAGCTCGAGGATCGTGCGCAGGTACATCTCAGTGGTGTCGATCAGATCGGTCATCGCGGTGTCCTCAGTGTTGTCAAGGGGCTGAGGACAGCCTATCCTCTGCCCCCGACGCTCAGGCCGGCCCCCGGGGAGTCCTCCGCCGAGCTCGAGCTGCCAGCGCTGGAGAACCGGGACCGTCGGAATAGTGTTGCGCCATGACTCAGCCGATGCCCGGGGAAGAGTTCTTCGCCCCCGACGAGAAGGCGGTCTCGATCTACCGCGCGCTCGCCCGGCCGCTCGTCGGACTCGAAGGCGTCGAGGTCGTGGTGTCGAAGAGTCAGGTGGCATTCCGAGCCCGTCGAGGGTTCGCCTACGCGTGGGCACCCGGACGTTACGTGAAGAGTGACGTGCCAGTAGTCGTGTCCATCGCGCTTGGGGAGGAACTGCGCTCGCCTCGATTCAAGGAGGTCTCTCATCCGTCGTCGACGTGGATGCACCATCTGGAACTGCGCATGGTGAAGGATGTCGATCGCGAGCTGATCACCTGGATCGAGCGCGCCTATGAAGAGGCTCGCTAGCGTTCTTGCGCATCTCCACTGATCGACACCCGCACCGCGGCGGGCCTGTTGGGCGATGCGTGAGCGCGCCGCCGCGGCCGGACGCACTCGTCGCGGCATCCAGTCCCCGTCCGGTCCCCACGCCCTTCCACAGGTCAACCGCCCTTCCACAGGTCAACCGCCCTTCCACAGGTCAACCGCCCTTCCACAGGTCAACCGCCCTTCCACAGGTCAACCGCGCTTCCACAGGAGGTTCAGACGTCCGTTCTCCTGTAGAGGCGCGGTTGACCTGTTGACGGAAGCACGCACACGCCCCCGTTCGCTGCCATCGGGTCAATCCAGACGCGAAGCAGGTGCAGCGTCCCACTTGATCCCGCGAAACAGGTCGATCACGCTTCTACAGGGAACTCGCGCACCCGCCTCGTGTAAAGGCGCGGTTGACCTGCCTGCGGCGGATGACGGAGCTCGGTCGTGCGTGCCTCACACCGCCCGATGAAGCCCCTGCGCGACCGCACGCATGATGAGGTCCTGCACCTCATGCCAGCGTTCGATCACCTGCACGTAGGTCACTCGGATCACGTGATAGCCGAGCAGCATCAGCGCAGCGTCGTGCGCGACATCCTCGGCTCGCTGCAGACCGACGTGATGCCCGCCGTCGATCTGCACGACGAGGCGGTCACCGATCAGGAAGTCGACGTGGTGCCCCTGGATCCAGATCTGGCAGCGAACCGGATGCCGCAGCCATCTGAGACGCACGGCGAAGAGCGTCTCCAGCCCCGAGTCCGAGAACGGGCCCGCCGCATTGAGCACCCGGCGCGCCGCGGGTCGCAGGCTCACGCGCGCGAGTTCGCCCTTCGCCACCAGCCCGTTGTTGAGCGCGGACTCCCACACTGCCAGTGCCCGCTCGTATGGCTGACAGCTCGCCACGATGACGAGCGTGTTCAGGATGCTGTCCTCCAGCGCACCCGGGACGCGTGGCTCGGCGGGAACCGACCAGTGCACCGTGGCCTTGCCGTCAGGCAGGTTCAGCCGCGACGCGGTGGGAGGAGCGCCGACGTGCGCCCCGAACTCCCCCAGCACCCAGAGACCGAGCCGTTTCGCGCGGGTGACACACGTCAGCACGACACCTGCTCGGGCCGCCGCGAGGAGATACGGGTCGGCATCCCCCACTGCCACCCATCCGCGCCGAGGACTCGTGAGCCGTCCGTCAGCCAGCGCCGCGGCGATCGCGTACCGGCTCGTCCCTGCGTCCACGAGCGCGGTCGTGCGGACGACCCCGCCGCGGTCTTTCACTTCGTCCCGGAGATCTGCCATCCCCGCAGAGTCTCGGATCCTCAAGGGCTCGACCGTCGGCCACGGCTGTTTTCGGGACAACTCGGCCCGACAGCATCCGTTCGCTCCTCTGTGGAGGCGGCGGCGAACAGGTCCACCGCGCTTCCACAGGAGGTCGGCGGCGCAGTTCTCCTGTCGCGGGCCGGTTGGCCTGTTGCACGCAGGTGCCGGGCCCTCGGAGGTCGCGCCGCGCCAGCTGCCGCCGGTTCACACGTGAGTGGCGACAACGCCACCCCGTTCGACAGGTCAACCGCGCGTCCACAGGACATCTGCGGCCCCGGTTCTCCTGGAGAAGGCCGGTTGACCTGTGGGACGACGGGTGCCGACAACACCCGCGACGAGACGCCGGCACCCGGGACGACGGATGCCGGAACCCGGGACGACGGATGCCGACACGCTCGACGACGGATGCCGACACCCGCGACGAGATACCGGCACCGCTCCGCAACCCGCCCCCTCGCCCGCGACTGGCGACACCTCCCGCTCGCCGTTCAACAGGTCAACCGCGCTTCCGCAGGAGATCCGCGCCCCCGATTCTCCTGTGGAGGGCCGGTTGACCTGTTGAAGACGCGGCGGAGGCCCGGCGGGCGCGGCGCGATCGCGAGCCGCAGCGTCACAGGCTGTCACGGGGACGGGGCGCCGGCGCGCGGCTCTCTAGAATCGACGCATGGCCCACGTCCTCCTGCCCCGCGAGATCCTCCCCACCGATGGACGCTTCGGGTGCGGCCCGTCGAAGATCGCGCCCGCCCACATCGAGGCGCTCGCAGGACCCGGAGCGGCGCTGCTGGGAACGTCGCACCGTCAGGCGCCCGTCAAGGACCTGGTGGGCCAGGTGCGCGCCGAGCTGAGCCAGCTGTTCCGTCTGCCGCACGGCTACGAGGTCATCCTCGGCAATGGCGGCTCGACCGCATTCTGGGATGCCGCGGCCTTCGGCCTGATCGAGAAGCGCAGCCAGAACCTCGTGTTCGGCGAGTTCGGCGGGAAGTTCGCCGCCGCGGCGAAGACGCCGTGGCTCGATGCTCCCGACGTCCGCAAGGCCGAGCCGGGCACCCGCACCGTCGCTGAGGCGGTCGAGGGCGTCGACGTCTACGCCTGGCCGCACAATGAGACCTCTACCGGCGTCTCGACCCCGGTCACACGCGTGCACGGCGACGAGGGCGCCCTCACCGTCATCGACGCGACCAGCGCGGCGGGCGGCATCGACTTCTCGGTGCACGAGGCCGACGTGTACTACTTCGCTCCGCAGAAGAACCTCGGCTCCGACGGCGGCCTGTGGTTCGCGCTCGTGTCGCCGGCGGCGATCGAGCGCATCGAGCGCATCGCGGCGTCGGACCGCTACATCCCCGAGTTCCTCAGCCTCAAGAACGCTCTCGACAACTCGCGCCTCAACCAGACCCTCAACACCCCGGCGCTCGCGACGCTGTTCCTCCTCGACAAGCAGCTCGACTGGATCCTCTCGTCGGGCGGCCTGCAGTGGGCGGATGCCCGCACGCGCGAGTCGTCGCAGGCGCTGTACGACTGGGCCGAGGCATCCGCCTTCGCGACGCCGTTCGTCGCCGATGCGGCCGACCGCTCCCCCGTCGTCGTGACCATCGACTTCGACGAGTCGGTGGATGCCGCGGCCGTGGCCAAGAGCCTCCGAGCGAACGGCATCGTCGACACCGAGCCCTACCGCAAGCTCGGTCGCAACCAGCTGCGCGTCGCGACGTTCGTGTCGATCGAGCCCGACGACGTGCGTCAGCTCATCCGCTGCATCGACTACACGGTCGAGCGACTGGGCTGATCCGCGTCCTCGCCGGCGGCGTCGGCGAGCGGTGACGGTGACGGCGACAGCACCGCGGAGACGATCGCCTCGATGGCGAACTCCGAGGCGTGCGCCAGGTCGACGGCGTCGGGGTCGAGCAGCCACTGCACCTGGAGCCCGTCCATGACGGCCAGGATGCTCGTCGACGCGAAGCCGACGGTGTCGGGCGCTGTGATGCCGCGCTCGGCGCACACGACCGCGAACGCGTGCGCGACCTCGGCCCGCAGCGTCCGGTAGCGCTTCTCGAAGAAGTCGCGACCGGGGTGGTCGTCGGTCACCGACTCGGCCGAGAGCACGACGTAGGCCTGCACGATGCCGGCCCGGTGCGCATTGACGAATGCCGTGCGCACGAGGTGGCGGAAGAGCGCCAGGCCGTCAGGGATGTGCTGTTCATCGAGGTCTGCGACATCGGTCTCGTCCCGGTGCTGCAGCACTTCGAGGAGCAGTTCGTGCTTCGAGCCGAAGTGGTGGAGGATGCCGGCGTGGGTCATGCCGACCTGGTCGGCGATCTCCTGGAGCGTGCCTCCGGTGAAACCCTTGCTGCCGAAGATCTCGACGGCGGCATCGAGGATGTCGCGTCGCTTGGCGAGTGTCTCGGGCCGCGAGCGCGGCTGCCGACGCTGTCCTGCCATCGGTCGGCACCCCCTTCTTCAGCCGGTGTCCCGAGTGCGACTTCGCCGGCGCCTGTGAGTCTACGCACGGCCTTCCCATGCGCTGCGGACAACCCTAGTTGCAAAAGTTACTTACTTGATTGTAAGTTGATCCGGCAATCACCCTGACGCCGTCGTCACTTGCGGGAGACACGACGTCGTGCTCACACATCAAGGAGAAGCAATGAGGCTCAGAACAACGTTCGCCGCCGTCGGTGTCGCCGCGGCGCTGGTGCTCACCGGCTGCGCCGGTGGGGGTGGCAACGACGCCGACTCCGCCGGAGCGGCGCTCACGATCGCCAAGCCCGACGGCGCGATCACCACCGAGTCGAACAACCCGTACCTGGGCGACTCGTCCGCCTCGAAGTACGCCTACGGCAAGGTCATCTTCGAATCCCTCGCACTCGTCAACCCGACAGGCGACCTCGGCACCACACCGTGGCTGGCCGAGTCCGTGACGTGGAACGACGACTACACCCAGCTCACCGCGGTCGCCCGCAGCGGCGTGACCTGGAGCGACGGCGAGGAGTTCACCGCCGACGACATCGCGTTCTCCTTCAACCAGGTGCTCGACGGCAAGCTCAACGACACCAACGCACTCGACATCAAGAGTGTGAGCGTCGACGGCGATACCGTCACGATCGACTTCAACAGCTCGAAGTACACCCAGCAGGCCCGCGTGCTGCACTTCCAGATCGTGCCCGAGCACATCTGGAGCGAGATCGGGGACCCGAACACCGACCCTCTCACCGGAGAGGGCCAGGTCGTGGGCACCGGACCGTACGTGCTCGACTCGTGGACGACCGAGTCCGTCACCCTCACCGCGAACCCGGACTACTGGGGTGGCGAGCTGGCCGTGCCCGAGCTGCACTACGTCTCCTACGGCGACAACGCGGCCCTTACGACCGCGCTCGCCACCGGCGAGGCGGACTGGGCGCAGGCGTTCATCCCCCAGATCGAAGACAGCTACCTGTCGGCCGATCCCGACAACAAGTTCCTCGCGTCGCCTACCGCGGGCGCCGGAACGCTGTTCATGAACCTGCAGACCAAGCCGTTCAACGACCCGGCACTCCGTCAGGCGCTCGCCTGGACGATCGACCGTCAAGCCTACGTCGACATCGCGCGCGAAGGCGCGAGCGAGGTGGTCTGGAGCGTCACCGGTCTCGGCACGCTGCTGGATGACGAGGTCCTTCCCGAGTACGCCGGACAGAACTACTCGGTCGACGTCGACAAGGCCCGCGCGATCCTCACCGACGCCGGCTACACCTGGGACGGCGACGCGCTCATCGACCCGGACGGCGAGCCGGTCTCGTTCTCCATCTCGGTCCCCGCGGGCTGGAGCGACTGGAACACCGAGCAGGCGCTCATCGCCGAGGAGCTCAAGGAAGGCCTCGGCATCGACGTCAAGGTCGACCAGCCCGACTGGGGCGGCTGGGATGCCGCCCGCCAGGAGGGCACGTTCCAGGCGATCATCCACTGGCTGGAGGACACCGGCAACGCGTACGGCCTGTACACCTCCACGATGGACCCGAAGTGGATCGTCGACGGCAAGGCTGCGTTCAACTTCGGCCGCTTCGACGACCCCGCGGTGACCGACGCGCTGAACACCTACGCGAACGCTGCGTCGGACGCCGATCGTGAAGCCGCTCTCGCGGTGATGCAGACGGCGTTCGTCGAGAACGTGCCGGCGATCCCGCTCGGCGCGCACCCGCTCCTGGGCGAGTTCAACACGCGCAACTACGTCGGATGGCCGTCGGAGGACGACCAGTACGCCTCGGCCGACCCGACGCAGCCCGCGATCGTGCAGATCCTCACGCAGCTGCAGCCCGCCGAATGACACACCGCAGGCGGGGCGGATGCGCAGCATCCGTCCCGCCTGCACGTCAGCCCTCACGAAAGCGAACCAGCACCGATGAGCGAATCGCTGCTCTCCGTCCACGACTTCTCGATCGTCTACGACGTCGATCCCCCGGTACGGGCGGTCAAGAACGTCACCCTCGAACTCCAGCGCGGTGAGATCCTCGGACTCGCCGGCGAGAGCGGATGCGGCAAGACGACCCTCGCCTACGGCGTCCAGCGCCTGCTCAAGCCCCCGGCCGTGATCACGAGCGGCTCCGTCGTCTTCCACGACGCGACCGGCGAGGACGTCGACATCAACAGCCTCGAGGCCGAGGAGATGCGCCGCTTCCGCTGGGACAAGATCTCGATGGTCTTCCAGGGCGCGATGAACTCGCTGAACCCGGTCGCGACCATCGGCTCCCAGCTGGAGGACGTCTTCGAGGTCCACCGCCCCGCTCTCTCCCGCTCGCAGCGGCGCGCGGCCGTCGTCGAACTGCTCGAGATCGTCAAGGTCGGCGCGCAGCGCTACCGCTCGTACCCGCACGAGCTGTCCGGCGGCATGCGACAGCGCGTCATGATCGCGATGGCGCTCGCGCTTCGCCCCCAGCTCATGGTCATGGACGAGCCGACCACCGCCCTCGACGTGCTCGTGCAGCGCGAGATCCTGCGTCAGATCTCGCACCTGCGTCACGAGTTCGGATTCTCGGTGATCTTCATCACCCACGACCTGCCGTTGCTGCTCGAGATCAGCGACCGCATCGCGATCATGCGCGACGGCGAGATCGTCGAGCTCGACACCGCGGAGCGGATCTGGACCGACCCCCAGGACGAGTACACCCGTACGTTGCTGGCCTCGTTCCCCAGACTCACCGGAGAGAGAGGGGTGGTCCACCGATGACCGTCCTCGAGTTCGACGGCGTCACGAAGGTGTACTCCGTGCGCGGCGCCGGCCAGATGAAAGCGCTCGACGACGTGAGCTTCACGCTCCGCTCGGGCCAGACGATCGGCCTCGTCGGCCAGTCCGGAAGCGGCAAGTCGACCATCGCGAAGATCCTCACCCAGCTCGAGACGCCTACGAGCGGCGAGGTGCGTCTCGACGGCGAGCCGATCCCCCGTCGGGGCAAGGGCCTGCGCGCGTACCGTCAGCAGCTGCGGATGGTGTTCCAGGACCCCTTCGCGTCGCTGAATCCGTACCACTCGATCCGCTACGCCATCCAGCGGCCCCTCCAGCTCGACGACGTCGTCCCGAAGGGCCAGCTCGACGACGAGGTGCGCCGGCTCCTCAGCCGCGTGCGGCTCGACGCCGACGCAGTGATCGACCGCCGGCCGCACGAGCTCTCGGGGGGTCAGCGCCAGCGCGTCGCGATCGCCCGGGCCCTGGCATCCCGCCCGAGGCTGCTCGTGGCCGACGAGCCCGTCTCGATGCTCGACGTGTCGATCCGCCTCGGGGTGCTCAACCTGCTCGCGGATCTGCAGCGCGAGGAGGGGCTGGGAGTGCTCTACATCACGCACGACCTCGCCACCGCCCGGCACTTCAGCGACGAGATCCTCGTGCTCAACCAGGGGCGGGTCGTCGAACGCGGACCCGCCGACGACGTGATCCTGCGTCCCGACAACCCGTACACCCAGGAGCTGCGCGCGGCATCCCCCGATCCCGACTCCTACTTCGCGCACGCTGCAGGCATCCTCGGAGGTGAGAAGTGAGCGCCGTGGCACCCCAGCTTCCGGCCCCGGGCTTCGACGCGATCGAGGAGGGCACGACCGCGACCAGTGCCGTCAAGGGCCGCACCCGCGTCCCCTGGCGCTTCCTCGGCAACCGCACCCTGTTCTACCTGTTCACGCTCTGGGCTGCCATCACGATCAACTTCTTCCTGCCGCGCCTGATGAAGGGCGACGCGGTGAGCGCGTACCTCGCGCGCAACCGCAACGTCACGCCCGAGGCGGCGGAGGCTCTGCGCGCCCTGCTCGGAATGGATACCGACACCTCGCTCTGGCAGCAGTACGTCGATTACTGGGGCCTCCTTCTCCGCGGCGACCTCGGCATCTCGCTGCTGCACGGCATGCGGCCGGTGACCGAGGTGGTCGGCCAGTCCCTGATCTGGACGGTCGGCCTCGTCGGCTTCGCGACGCTCCTCGCATTCGCGATCGGCACCATCGGCGGCGCCATCGTCGGCTGGCGCCGAGGCAGCCGACTCGACGTCCTCATCCCCATCACCACCTTCTTCAGCACCATCCCCTACTTCTGGCTGGGTCTGCTGGCGATCTCGGTCTTCTCGGTCGCGCTCGGGTGGTTCCCGATCGGCAAGGCCTACGGCGTCGGCGTGGCGCCGGAGTGGTCGTGGGAGTTCATCGGCGACGTGCTCCATCACGGCTTCCTCCCCGCGGCGACGATCGTCATCGCCTCGCTCGGCGGCTGGATGCTGGGCATGCGGAACATGATGCTCACGGTGCTCGACGAGGACTACGTCACCGTCGCGCAGGCCAAGGGCATGCCCAACGACCGGGTGCTCTGGCGCTATGCCGCTCGCAACGCCGTGCTCCCCCAGATCCAGAGCTTCGCGCTGGCGCTCGGCTTCATCGTCGGCGGCACGATCGTGATGGAAGTGGTGTTCAGCTATCCCGGCGTCGGCAAGCTCCTGCTGGACGCCACCAACGCGAAGGACTACGCCCTGATGCAGGGGGTGTTCCTCGTGCTCACGATCTCGGTGCTGCTGGCGAACCTCCTCGCCGACGTCGCCTACGCGTTCCTCGACCCGCGCACGCGCCAGACGGAGGCCTGAGCATGAACACGATCGTCAACGACACGACAGCGCAGCGTCCGGCGAACACGCCGGCGACGGCCACCGTCCGCAGCCCCGCCCCGGCCGGCAAGGCGCCGGGCAAGCCGACCTTCTGGTCCAAGCTGGGCGCCGCATTCGCGATGTTCCGCAACAGGAAGTCGATCACGGGCCTGTCGATCCTCGGGTTCTTCGTGCTCGTCGCGATCTTCGCCGATGTGCTGGCCCCGTACTCCCCCACGAAGGTCGACAACACGGCGCGCCTCCAGCCGCCGTCGGCGGAGCACTGGCTGGGTACGACGCACATCGGCGAGGACGTGTTGAGCCAAGTCATCCACGGCACCCGCGGCGTCATCGTGGTGGGCTTCCTGGCAGCGATCATCGCCACGGTCATCGCGATCGTCGTCGGTGTGCTGTCGGGCTACCTGCGCGGGTGGCGCAGCGAGGGCCTGTCGGCTCTCACGAACGTCTTCCTCGTGATCCCCGGCATCCCGTTGATCATCATCGTGGCGTCGATGTTCGAGGATCCGCCCCTCATCCTCGTCGCGGGGGTACTGGGCCTCATCGGCTGGGCCTGGGGCGCGCGCGTGCTGCGCGCCCAGACGATGTCGCTGCGCAGCCGGGACTTCGTGCAGGCCGCCCGGGCCAACGGCGAACCCCTGCGACGGATCATCGCCGTCGAGATGCTCCCGAACCTCATGGCGCTGATCGCCGCGAGCTTCGTGGGCACCGTGACCGCAGCGATCATCGGCCTCACGACCCTGTCGTACATCGGCATCATCCCGGTGACGACCTACAACTGGGGCACGATCCTCAACTGGGCGAGCGCGCAGGGCGCCTTCCGCCAGGGCCAGTGGTGGTGGTTCCTGCCTCCGGGTCTGTGCATCGCCGCCATCGGGGTGGCTCTCTCGCTGATCAACTTCGGCATCGACGAGTACGTCAACCCGCGCCTGCGGTCCGCCGGTGAGCGCGCCCGCGCCATGAAGAAGAAGGGCATGAACGTGAACGACACCGTCACCGTCGTGCGCACCGACATGAAGACGCAGGAGGACGCGTGACCACCGCGACCAGTCCCGCGTACCTCGACGTCTCGCTCCCGGTTGCCGATCGCATCGCCGATCTCCTGGGCCGCATGACGGCAGAGGAGAAGATCGGCCAGATGCTGCAGCTCGACGCGCGCGAAGATCTCGAGGATCAGGTCGTGCGCATGCACGCCGGGTCGATCCTGCACGCCTCGCCCGAGAAGGTGCTGCGCGCCCGCGAGCTCACCTTGCAGACGCGCCTGCGGATCCCGCTCCTCGTCGCCGAGGACTGCATCCACGGCCATTCCTTCTGGGAGGGCGCGACGATCTATCCCACCCAGCTCGGCATGGCGGCGTCGTGGGATCTCGGACTGGCCGAGCGCGTCGCACGCGCGACCGCGGTCGAGGTGTCGGCCACCGGCATCCACTGGACCTTCTCGCCGGTGCTCTGCATCGCGCGGGATCTCCGCTGGGGCCGGGTCGACGAGACATTCGGCGAGGATCCGTTCCTCATCGGCGAGCTCGCATCGGCGATGGTGCGCGGCTATCAGGGCGGTGGCCTCGACGACCCCACCGCGATCCTCGCGACGGCCAAGCACTTCGCCGGCTACTCCGAGACGCAGGGCGGCCGCGATGCGAGCGAGGCCGACATCTCGCAGCGCAAGCTCCGCTCGTGGTTCCTGCCGCCGTTCGAGCGGGTGGCGAAAGAGGGATGCCGCACCTTCATGCTCGGATACCAGAGCATCGACGGCGTGCCCATCACGGTCAACGACTGGCTGCTCAACGACGTGCTGCGCGGCGAGTGGGGATACACCGGAACCCTCATCACCGACTGGGACAACGTCGGGCGCATGGTGTGGGAGCAGAAGGTGCAGCCCGATTACGCGCACGCCGCCGCTGCCGCCGTGCTCGCCGGCAACGACATGATCATGACCACGCCCGGCTTCTTCCAGGGCGCTCTCGATGCGCTGCGGCACGGCCTCATGACCGAGGAAGCCCTCGACCGCGCGGTGACCCGCATCCTGCTGCTCAAGTTCGAGTTCGGCCTCTTCGAAGACCCGCGCCTGCCCGACCGCGAGCGCATCGCGGCGGCGGTCGGCTCGGCCGAGCACACCGCGCTCAACCTCGAGGCGGCACGTCGATCCCTCGTGCTGCTGCGCAACGACGGCACGCTGCCCCTCGCCGGTGGCGTGACGGCGGACGATTCCGGACGAGTCCGGGTCGCGGCATCCGGCCCCCGCCGCATCGCGGTCGTCGGCCCCCTCGCCGACGATGCGCAGACGCAGCTGGGCGACTGGGCCGGATCGTCCGGCCAGGTGGACTGGATCCCCGACGGCCACCCCCGCGGGATGATCACGACGGTGCTCGACGGCCTGCGCGCGCATGCCCCCGCGGACTGGGAGATCCGGCACGCGCGCGGTGCCGACATCCTCACCCTCGAAGAGGACCCCGAGGGCGCGTTCTTCCCCGACGGGCAGCCTCGACCCCAGGTCGTCGTGCCGAGCCCGCCGGACGCGGCGCTCATCGCGGAGGCGGTGGCCGCGGCCGAGGGCGCCGACTACGTCGTCGCCGTGGTCGGGGATCGCATCGAGCTGGTCGGCGAAGGCCGATCGACCGCGACGCTCGAGCTCGTCGGCGGCCAGCTCGCCCTGCTCGAGGCGCTCGCCGCCACCGGCACCCCGCTGGTGGTGGTGCTGCTCGCATCGAAGCCGCACGTCCTGCCGCAGACGGTGATGGATGCCGCGGCCCTGATGTGGGCGGCGAACCCCGGAATGCAGGGCGGTCAGGCTGTGGCGGAGTTGCTGCTGGGGCTCATCGAGCCGACCGGTCGCCTGCCGATCTCGTTCGCCCGCCACGCCGGCCAGCTGCCGATCTACTACAACCGGATCCGCGGCCAGCACGGCGACCGCTACGCCGATCTGACGCAGAGTCCCGCCTTCGCGTTCGGCGAGGGCCTGTCGTACTCGACGGTGGAGTACTCGGGCCTGCGGATGGTGGATCCCGCGCCGGACCGCGAGGGTAGGGTGCGCGCGCTGGTCGAGCTGCGCAACAGGGGCGAACGCCCCGCGCACGAGGTCGTGCAGGTCTACGTGCGCGACCCCTTGGCCTCTGTCAGCTGGGCCGACAAGGAGCTCAAGGCCTATCGGCACGTCGATCTGCGGCCCGGCGAGACCGCCACGGTCGAGCTGTCGCTGCCGGTGGCCGACTGCACGATCGTGGATGCCGCCGGCAGGCGCCTCGTCGAGGCCGGCGAGTTCGAGCTGCTGGTCGGGCCGTCCTCACGCGACGATGCCCTCCTCAGCGCCCGATTCCAGGTCGCGGACGCCGCGGCACCGTCCACCTCGTCCGACCGACGCGCCGTCGAGCACCGCTGACGCCGACGCGAGAGGGTGGATCACCGCCGCGCTGCGGGCAGCGGTGATCCACCCTGTCGTCGTGCTCCGAGGAGCCAGGCCTCAGGACTCGTCGGCGTCGTCGTCCTCTTCTGAGTCCTCGTCGTCCGAGTCGTCGTCCGAGTCGTCCTCGTCGGACCCCTCGTCGTCGTCGAGGTCGTCGGACTCGTCGTCGTCATCGCGGTCGTCGTCGAAGTCGTCGTCCTCTTCGTCGTCCTCGTCGAAGTCGTCATCCTCGTCGGAGTCGTCGGCGTCCTCGTCATCGTCGGCACCGGCCTCGGCGAGTTCGTCGATGTCGACCCCGTCGACGTCGCCGGCGTGGAGGATGGACGATCCGTCGTCGTCGAAGTCCGACGCATCGAGGTCATCGACGTCGTCGAGGTCTTCGTCCTCGTCGTCCTCGTCATCCTCGGCGTGGGCGGCCTCGGCCAGCGCCGCCTGCGCGGCGTGGTAATCGGCGAGGCGCACGGCCCACGGCACCCAGTCCGGCGCGAGCAGCGCGCCGTCGCCCGGCAGAAGCTCCACCTCGAGCACAGTGGGCTCGGCATCGTCGACGCGCGCGAGGCTCACGGTCCAGAACCACCCCGGGTAGCCCGAGAGGCGGTTCGCGAAGCGGAGCGAGACGACTCCTCCGGCTTCCACGCGATAGTCCGCGGGTTCGCCGATCGACGTCTCGGGAGTGATCTCGCGCAGCGCCGCGAGCGCGAGGTCGT
Organism: Microbacterium sp. LMI12-1-1.1; assembly: GCF_040676455.1. Lineage (NCBI taxonomy): Bacteria > Bacillati > Actinomycetota > Actinomycetes > Micrococcales > Microbacteriaceae > Microbacterium > Microbacterium sp. LMI12-1-1.1. The sequence continues at coordinate 378,869 of NZ_JBEGIA010000001.1, forward strand.
GAGCGGCGAGCAGCTGCGGATCGGGCTCGATGACGGCAGCCTCGTCCGGCTCGACGACGGCAGCCTCGTCCGGCTCGACGACGGCAGCCTCATCCGAAGTGTCGGATGCGGCATCCGTCACTGCCGACTCGTCCGATGGCGCATCAGACGCGGCGTCCGCTGCGGCGACGACGTCGGCAGGATCGGCCGGATCAGGCGTCGAGCTCATCAGCCACCTTGCGCAGCACGGCGGCGACCTTCTTGGCGTGCGCGCCGCTCGGGTATCGGCCGTGGCGGAGGTCGCCGCCGATGCCGTCGAGCAGCTTCACGAGGTCCTCGATGATGATCGCCATGTCGTCGGCGGGCTTGCGGGAGCGCTTGGCGAGGCTCACCGGGGCCTCGAGCACGCGCACCGACAGCGCCTGCGGGCCGCGCTTGCCGTCGGCGATGCCGTACTCGAGCCGCGTGCCGGCCTTGGGTGCGGGCGTGCCGGGAGGCAGGGCGGTGGCGTGCAGGAAGACGTCCTGACCGTCTTCAGAGGTGATGAAGCCGAACCCCTTCTCCTCGTCGTAGAACCTGACCTTGCCGGTGGGCATCGAAACCTCGCTGGATCGGTCGCCGCGAACACCGCGGCGAAACAGAGCATGACAAAAGCGGGGTCTTCCAACCCCGGTACCCAGCCTAACGGACCGGTGCACATTCGGATCGTGGCGCCGACGCCAGCGAGTAGGCTGGAGCGGATGAGCACAAACCCTGCCGGCGACGTTCCCGTCCGCCGCATCGACCGCATCCTGGCCTTCATGTCGCTGGGCCTGCTCGTGCTCTCGATCCTGAGCTTCTTCGCGATCATGATCGCGTCCGCCGCCGGCGCCGACATGAGCACCGGCGTCTGGCCCCTCGTGGGCGTGCTGGTGTACGTCGCTCCTCTCGTGGCGTTCGCACTGCTGCTCGCGGTCTTGATCATGAGCTTCGTGCGGAGGGCTCGAGCCAACCGAGGAGGCTGACACGCTTGGTCTCCGACGCGCGCGCTCTTGCGACGCGGCTCGCCGAACTCGGTGACGCCGCGCTCGCCCGGACGCTCGCGGCGCGCGGCGTCTCGGCACAGAGCGGCTGGCACGACTTCTTCGACGCGGCCGAGGGGCTCCTCGATCCCACGTCGGTCGACCGCGCGCTGACGCATCTCGACCGGCGCGACCTCATCGCCCTGCACACCGGAGCGGGTCCGCTCGACGGCGCGCCCGCGCGTCTCGCGCTCGTCGATGCGGAGGGCATCGCCTACACGGCGGTCGTCGAGCGGGTCGCTGCGGCCGCCGACGCGACTCCGAACGCCTTCCGCCCCGTCCTCGCACCCGCCGACCCGGTGCCGGCCGAGCCACGCGCCGCCGCGGCCGCCGCCGAGCGTGCGTTCACGACCGCCGGCTCGCTCGCCGACATCCTGCTGGCGTGCCTGCACGCTCCGCTCGCACGCACGGGGGCCGGACCGATCAGCGCAGTGGACCGCCGGCGGCTGACGGATGCCGGCGCCATCGAGTTCGCCGAGGACCTCGAAGACCTGCTCGCCTCCGCCGCCGACGCGGGACTCGCGGACGCCCGCGAACGCGAGTGGACCGTCACCGACGCGGGCGAGCAGTGGCTCGAGACCCCGACGCCGGAGCGCTGGGAGACCATCGCCGAGGGATTCCGCGCCGCGCTGCCCGACGGGCTGCGCACCCCGGCGCACGGCTTCCTCGTGCCCGACGCGTGGCCCGACATCTACCCGCTCGACCCGGAGTGGCCGGCACGCGCCGACAGGCTGCGCCGCATCGGCGTGCGCTGGGGGTTGTTCGGCAGGGACGACCCCGCCGCCGAGTTCGCGTGGACCACGGCGCTGCGGGCCGGCGAGCCCGCGGATGCCGGCGCCATGGCCGCCTACCTCCCCGCCGAGATCGACCGTGTCTATCTGCAGGCCGACCTCACGGCGATCGCCCCTGGTCCGCTCGCGCCCGCCCTCGACCTGCGCCTGCGTTCCATCGCCGTGCGCGAGTCCCGCGCGCAGGCGTCGACGTACCGGTTCACCGCGGCGTCGGTGGGCGCTGGCATGACCGAAGGTGAGACCGCCGATTCGATGCGCGCCTTCCTCGCCGAACTGTCGCTGACCGGCATCCCTCAGCCGCTCGACTACCTCATCGAGAGCACGGCCGCACGCCACGGGCTCGTGCGCGTGAGCACGGACCACCTCACCGGGCGCACGCGCGTGGAGAGCTCCGACCCGGGCCTCCTCGACGCGATCGCGATCGACCAGGCGCTGCGCCCGCTGGGCCTCATCGCCGACAGCGGCCTCCTCACGTCGCGGGTGGCTCGCGACGCCGTCTACTGGAGCCTCGCCGACGCGCGCTACCCGGTCGTCGCGCTCGACGCGGACGGTGCGGCCGAGTCGGTCCACCGCCGGGCCGCGGTCGCGCCGTCCGTGCCCTCGGCGGCTCCGGAGGCGACGTATGCCCGCCTGATCCGCACGCTGCGGGGCGGGCACGGCACTCAGGGCGAGGCGGGCTGGCTCGAACGCGAGCTCGAGCAGGCCGTGCGCGCCCGCGCCGAGATCCTGGTGGTCGTGCGGATGCCGGACGGGTCGGAGCGCTCGTTCGTGCTGGAGGCGGCCGGCCTCGGCGGCGGACGCCTGCGCGGGCGGGATCGCGCCGCGGACATCGAGCGCACCCTCCCGGTGTCGAGCATCGTGAGCGTCGGCGCGGCGTGAGTCCATCCAGGGTGCGCCGGTCGCCGGCGAGCCCCGGTAGACTGGCACGTTATGGCTGACGGCCCCCTCATCGTCCAGAGCGACCGCACGGTTCTCCTCGAGGTCGCGCACCCCGATGCGGAGAGCGCGCGGCACGAACTCGCGATCTTCGCCGAGCTCGAACGCGCCCCCGAGCACATCCACACGTACCGCATCACCCGGCTCGGGCTGTGGAACGCACGGGCGGCCGGTCACGACGCCGGAGACATGCTCGCAACGCTCGATCGCTGGTCGCGCTTCCCGGTGCCGCCGTCGGTGTCGATCGACATCTCCGAGACGGTGGGCCGCTACGGGCGCTTGGTGATCGAACGCAACGAAGAGGGCGAGCTCATCCTCCGATCGACGGATGCCGCGGTCCTGGCCGAGGTGTCCAAGAACAAGCGCATCCAGCCGCTGCTGATCGGCCGCCCCTCCCCCGACGCCTTCGTCATCGACGCGTGGGCGCGCGGCCACATCAAGCAGGAACTGCTGAAGATCGGCTGGCCCGCCGAGGACCTCGCGGGGTACACGCCGGGCACGCCGCACCCGATCGACCTCGCGGAGGACGGCTGGCACCTGCGGCCGTACCAGCGGCAGGCCGTCGACATCTTCACGCAGGGCGGGTCGGGCGTCGTCGTGCTGCCCTGTGGCGCCGGCAAGACTCTCGTCGGCGCGGCGGCGATGGCCGACACCAAGACCACGACGCTCATCCTCGTGACGAACACCGTCAGCGCCCGGCAGTGGCGCGACGAGCTGCTCAAGCGCACGTCGCTCACCGCCGAGGAGATCGGCGAGTACTCCGGTCAGGCCAAGGAGATCAAGCCGGTCACGATCGCGACGTACCAGATCCTCACCGCCAAGCGGAAGGGACAGTACGCCCACCTCGCCCTCCTCGACGCCCTCGACTGGGGCCTCATCGTGTACGACGAGGTGCACCTGCTGCCCGCGCCCGTGTTCAAGCTCACCGCCGACCTGCAGGCGCGGCGGCGGCTCGGGCTCACCGCGACGCTCGTTCGCGAGGACGGCCGCGAGGGCGACGTGTTCAGCCTCATCGGCCCCAAGCGGTTCGACGCGCCATGGAAGGAGATCGAGGCTCAGGGCTTCATCTCGCCGGCCGTCTGCTACGAGGTGCGGGTCGACCTGCCCGCCGGGGACCGCCTCGAGTACGCCGCGGCCGCCGACGACGAGCGGTACCGCCTCGCAGCAACCGCACCCGCGAAGATCGGCGTCGTGCGCGACCTGGTGGCGCGCCACGAGGGCGAGCGCATCCTGATCATCGGCCAGTACCTCGATCAGATCGACGTGCTCGCCGAGGCGCTGAACGCCCCCAAGATCACGGGCCAGACCCCGATCGACGAGCGGGAGCAGCTGTACCAGGCGTTCCGCGTCGGCGAGATCTCGGTGCTGGTGGTGTCGAAGGTCGCGAACTTCTCGATCGACCTCCCCGAGGCATCCGTCGCCATCCAGGTGTCCGGGTCGTTCGGCTCACGCCAGGAGGAGGCGCAGCGGCTCGGACGCCTGCTGCGTCCCAAGCAGTCGAACCACACCGCCAGCTTCTATACGCTGATCGCCCGCGACACCGTCGATCAGGACTTCGCTCAGAACCGGCAGCGGTTCCTCGCCGAGCAGGGCTACGCCTACACGATCCTCGACGCGCACTCACTCGCGGCCTGAGCCCCAGAGAACGCCGAACGGCCCGGCGGTGCGATGCAGCGCCGGGCCGTTCGTCCGCGTTTACTGCTTGATGATGCGGTCGAGCGTTCCGGGCGCGTACGGGCTGTTCGCGCTGAGGTACGCAGCGAACGCGTCGATGTCGAGCCCGCCGTAGTACACGTTGCCCGCCGCCAGGAACGTCGGGAACCCGTCGCCGCCGCCCGCGAGGAAGTTGTTCGTCACGACGCGATACACCGTCGTGTCGACCAACGGCTCGCCGTTCAGCGTGACCGTGCCGAGCGTGGTGCCGGAGTACGTGTAGGCGAAGCCCTCGCTCACCTGCAGGATCTTCGGCTGGGCGGTGTTCGGGCCGCTCCACTGCTGCACCAGCAGCTCCTTGATCTGGGCACCGGTGAGGTCCAGCGACACGAGGTAGTTGTTGAACGGCTGCACGTTGAACGCCTCCTCGTAGGTGACGTCACCCGGGGCTTCGCCCCACGCCGACGCACTGTATGTGAGATCGGTGCGGATCCCGCCGGGGTTCATCAGCGCGATCTGCGGTGCGGCGTACGGCCCGATGACGCTCGGGTCGGCCAGCTGGGCGTCGGCGATCAGATCTCCGAGCGCCGACTCGCCGCCCGCGTTGGGCACGCGGTTGATGTCCGAGGCGATCGAACCGATCACCTCGCTCGCGATCGGCGCGACCAGTTCCTTGTACTTTGCGATCAGATCGGTCTCGGCCGGGTCCTTGTCCACGTTGCGCGTCACGAGCATGTTCTCGCTCGTGACAGACGTGCGCACGATGTCCTGCGTGCGGCGGTCGTACGAGAGATTCGTCTCGGTGTACAGGCGCCCGAACGAGGAGGCGGACGTGACCATGCGGCTCTGGCCCGCGGGGTCCGGGATGTTGCAGACGTACGGCGCGTGGGTGTGCCCCGACACGATCAGGTCGATCGCCGGATCGAGGTTCTGAGCGATGGGGATGATCGGGCTGTTCGCCGCGATCTCCGCCCCGTTGCCGCAGGCCGCGTTGTAGGCGGCGCTCGACGGAGGTGTGCCGCCCTGGTGGATCAGCACGACGATCGCGTTCACGCCTTGGGCCCGGAGCACCGGCACCAGGGCGTTCGCGGTCTCCACCTCGTCCTTGAAGTCCAGGCCGGCCACGCCGGAAGCGGTGACGATGTCGGGGGTCTCCTCGAGCGTCATGCCGATGAAGCCGATCTTGGCTCCTCGCACATTCTCGATGGAGTACGCGGGGAGGATCGTCTCGTTCGTCCCGTCGTAGACGACGTTCGCCGCGAGGAAGTCGAAATCGGCCCCGGCGAAGGAGCCGTCCGGGCACGAGTTCTGGTTGTTCGCGCCGTCGCCGTCGTCGATGCAGCCGCCGTTCGCCATGCGCAGCAGCTCGACATAGCCCTCGTCGAACTCGTGGTTGCCGACGGCCGAGACGTCGAGGTGGAGCGCATTGAGCGCCTCGATCGACGGCTCGTCGTGGAAGGCGCCGGACAGCAGCGGCGAGGCCCCGATGAGGTCGCCTGCCGCGACGGTGAGGGAGGTCTTCTCGTGCCCCTCCCGCGCCTGTGCGAGGTGGGTCGCGAGGTATTCGACGCCGCCGACCCCGGGAGGGGCGAGAGTGTCGGTGGTCACGCCGCCGGGCAGGTTCAGCCGGCCGCTGGAGCCAGCGGGGGGCTCGAGGTTGCCGTGGAAGTCGTTGAACGACAGAAGCTGGATCTCGATCTCCGGGCCGTTCGGCTTGTTCTTCTCGCCCGGAGCGGCGCTGGCGGCTCCGGGACCGGCCAGTGCGAGCGCCACGGCAGTCGCGGCGATGACCGCTCCTCCAGTCAGGCGCGAGATGGATGTCGTGCGCGTGTGCACAGGGCCCTCCCCTTCTCTGGCGGACGCCTCCGCCCGCCGTATGCACGCGTCCTCGTGGGCGCGATCAGGATGAACCTAATACAGAGCACGCGGGTGCGACAGAGCCGGTGCCAGGATGCCGTGCACCTGTTATCGGAGACGTCGCGGCGAAGTCGCCGAATCGCACGGGCGCGCAGAGCTATCGAGCCATGGCGAACCTCTTGCACTACATAAATAGTACGTCTACACTACGTTCGTAGTAGGCGTGATGAATCAGGCGCCCACGACGGGGACGGAGGGACGACATGCCGACAGCACTCGTCACCGGAACGAGGCGCGGGATCGGAAGAGCGGTCGCCCGTCGGCTCGCGGGGTCGGGATGGACGGTCTTCGCGGGGGTCCGCGACCTCGCCGATTGGAACGACGTCACGGTGGCGGACGAGCACATCACCCCCGTCAGCCTCGACGTCACCGACCAGGCGCGTATCGACGCCCTCGCCGACGCCCTGCCCGATCGTCTGGACGCGCTCGTCAACAACGCCGCATTCGCCGTTCTGGGACCGGTCGAGACGCTCACCACCGCGGATCTTCGGCGACAGTTCGAGGTCAACGTCGTGGGCACGGTCGCCGTCACCCGGGCGGTGCTCCCCCGACTGCGCGCGGCAGCGGGCAGGATCGTCTTCGTCTCGTCGGTCGGCAGTCGGTCGGTCATCCCCATGGAGGGCGCCTACTGCGCCTCGAAGTGCGCCGTGGAGGGGATCGCCGATGCTCTCCGGGTGGAACTGCGCCCCTGGAACATCGCCGTGTCCGTGGTCGAACCCGGGCCTACCGACACCGAGACCTGGCGCGAGGTCGACACCATGATCGACGACATGGAGACGCGGATGTCGCCGCGGGATCGCGACCTCTACGCGCGGCACGTCGTCGGGCTGCGGAACAACATTGCGCGAATGGGATCCGCTGCGGCACCACCCGACGCCGTCGTTCGCGCCATAGAACTTGCGTTGACCGTGCGGCGGCCACGCGCACGCTATGTGGTCGGGGCTCCGGCACGGGCGATGGTCGCCATGCACGCACTTCTTCCGACCCGCACCGGAGACGCGATCGGCGCCCGCATCGCGGGTCTGACGTGAGCCACTGAGCCCGGCCGACGCGATGGCGCTCTGCGCCCAGCCGTCGCCTATGGTCAGAACATGGCTTCAACGAGAGACCGCGCCCTGGACGCCGCGGTCGCGCTCGTGGGTGAGCAGGGCATAAGGGCGTTGACGCACGCCCGAGTCGACGAGCGGGCGGGGCTGCCGAGGGGGTCTACCTCGAACTGGTTCCGCACGCGTGACGCACTCATCGCCGGGGTCGTGGCGTGGATCGCCGAGAGCGAGCGAGCCGATCTCGCCTCGGACGCGAGGCCCTCGATCGAGACGCCCGAGCAGCTCGTCGACGCGCTCAGCGGTGCGATCGCGCTGCAGACCGGGCCACTCGCCTCGCGGACGAAGACGCGGTACGCGATCTTCCTCGAGTGCGCCGGCGATGCCGAGCTGCTGGCCCCCCTGCTCGCTCAGCGTCGGGTCTTCGTGGACTGGACCATCGCCCTGCTGACAGCCGTCGGCGCGCGCTCTCCCCGGGACGCGGCCCGCACGCTGATGGCGACCGGCGAGGGGCTCGTCCTTCATCGCATGACCGTGGATCCGGATGCCGAGATCCGGCCCGTCATCGAGCGCGCCGTGCGCGCCGCGCTCGACTGAGGCAGGCCCGCGCCTGCCCGGCGGCGTCACACCGCGACGTAGCGCAGGAAGACGAATCCGTCCTCGTCCGTCATGACTCCGGCGAGCGCGAACCGGCGATCGGACTCGGCCGCACCCTGTGCGATGCGTCCCGCGTCGCCGCCCACGAATCGGGGTGCCACGGTGAGGCAGACCTCATCGACCAGGCCGGCGTCGAGCAGCGCGCCGAAGAGGTGCGGGCCACCCTCGCACAGCACCTGATGCCATCCCCGGCGGGCGAAGGCGTCGAGCGCGGCGACGAGATCGACCGACGCCGCGCCGCACGGCAGCACCTCGGCCACCGCTGCGAAGAGATCGCCGCGGGCGTCGGCGGCGGCATCCGTCGTGACGATCAGCGGGCGCCCCGTCGCCTCGGCGAACACGGAATCGTCTGGCTCGAGGTGCAGGCCGCCGCTGACCACGGCGAGGGCCGGCTGATCGGCGAGGCCGTGCGCACGCCGCCACTCGACGTGGTCGGCGTCGACCTGCAGTCCGCCGTAGCCCTCGGCGCGCACGGTCCCGGCGCCGACCACCACGACGTCGGCCATCGCGCGCAGCACCTGCATGAGCGTGCGATCGGTGTCGCCGCCGAGGGCGCCGCTCTGCCCCCCGAGCGTGACGGCGCCGTCAGCGCTCGAGACGAAGTTCATGCGCACCCGCGGCTCGGCCCGGTCGGGCAGCTCATATGCGACGAAGAGCTCGTGGCGGGTCGGCATCAGGCGTTCCCTTCGGCGCGGGCGTTGTGCAGTTCGAGAACCGGCTCGCGCCAGCCCAGGATCGCCTCGACCATGCGCATCGCGTCCACGGTCTCGCGCACGTTGTGGGCGCGGACGATCCGGGCGCCGTGGAGCACGCAGTACACCGCCGCGGCGAGCGAACCCGAGAGACGGTCGCCGCGGTCACGATCGAGCGTCTCGCCGACGAAGTCCTTGTTCGAGAGAGCGACGAGGAGCGTGGATCCCAGCGCGGTCAGCTCGTCGAGCCGCCGCGTCAGCTCGAGCGAGTGACGCGTGCTCTTGTTGAGGTCGTGGCCCGGATCGAGCACGATCCGCGCGTCGGGCACGCCACGTTCGCGCGCGAGCTCGCGCCGGTCGGCCAGGAAGCCGGCGATGTCGCCGATCACGTCGTGATAGCGAGGCAGCGGATGCGGGGTCCGGGGCGCGGCAAGGCTGTGGGCGATGACGACGCCCGCGCCGCCCTCCGCGATGACGTCGGCCATCGCCGGGTCGTGCAGGCCCGTCGTGTCGTTGATGATCGCGGCACCGGCCTCGATGGCGGCGCGTGCCACCTCGGGCTGGAACGTGTCGACGCTCACGCGCGCGATCGGCGCCAGCTCGCGCACCACGGGCACGACGCGTGCGATCTCCTCCTCGACCGGCACCGGGGGTCCGGGCGCGAACTTCACCCCGCCGACGTCGACGATCTCCGCTCCCGCCTCGGCGGCGGCGGCACCGGCTGCCACCGCGGCGTCGAGGGCGAAAGTCGCACCACGGTCGTAGAAGGAGTCCGGCGTGCGGTTCACGATCGCCATGACCGCGACGTGCCGCGCGAGGTCGAGAGGGCCGCCGGGAAGATCGAGCACTCCCGTGAGCAGCGCGGGGGCCGAATCGGGAGCGAGGGTCACGGAAGAAGGCTAGTCAGTGGCACGTCCGCATTCTGCAGGCGCTCCGCGTCGAGCCGTTCGCCCGATCGGATCAGCGCCTGCACGGTCTCGTTCACGTCCCAGACGTTGACGTTCATACCCGCGACCACGCGACCCCTGCCTGTGGAATCGGGGGCGTCGACCCAGAACGCGATGAACTCCCGGCCCGCGAGATCCCCGCGGACGACGAGCTCGGCATCCGTCATGAGCGGCGCGTAGCCGGACAGCTCCATGCCGAGGTCGAACTGATCCGTGTAGAAGTACGGGATGTCGTCGAAGGATGCCGGCTCGCCGAGCATCGACCGCGCCGCGACCTTGCCGGCGTTCAGCGCATTCGCCCAATGCTCGCTGCGCAGATGCCGCTGCAGCACCGGGTGGAACGGGTTGGCGACGTCCCCCGCCGCGTACACGTCGGGTGCGCTGGTGCGCAGTGCCGCATCGGTGAGGACGCCGTTCAGGATGTCGAGGCCGGCCGCCTCGGCGAGCGCGGTATCGGGTGCGGCGCCGACGCCGACCAGCACCAGGTCTGCGGGAAGCGTCTCACCGTCGACGACGACGCCTTCCGCTCGGTCGGATCCCGCGATGCGCTCCACCGCGACCGACGTGCGCAGGTCTACGCCGTGCTCCAGGTGCAGACCCCGGAAGACCTCCCCCATCTCGGCGCCGAGCGCGGCCGCGAGCGGCACGTCGTCGCGCTCGAGGATCGCCACGTCGTTGCCGAAGCCACGCGCGGTGGCGGCGACCTCCATGCCGATCCACCCCGCACCGATGACCACCAGCCGCCTGCCCCCGTCGCGCAGCTGCGCGGCGAGCGCGTCCGAGTCGTCGAGGCGACGCAGCGTCACGACGCCGGGCAGCTCGTGGCCGGGCAGCGGGATCATGCGCGGCGTCGCACCGGTCGCCAGCAGCACGGCGTCGTAGCCCAGTCGTGTCCCGTCCTCGAGCTCCGCCGTGTGAGCGGCGGCGTCGAGCGCACGCACGGCCACGCCGGTGATCAGCCGGATGCCCCGCTCGGCGTACCACTCGGCGGGGTGCAGGATGACGGCATCCGTCCCCTCGCTCCCCGCGAGGTACCCCTTCGACAGCGGGGGTCGCTGGTAGGGCGGATGCGGCTCTGCGGCGACGACCGTGATGTCGCCGTCGAAGCCCTCGTCGCGCAGGGCCTCGGCCGCCGTACCGCCGGCAAGGCCCCCTCCGATGATCAGCATGTGGCTCATGACGGCTCCTCTCGTCGACGTGCGGGCGTCAGGGGAAGCGCGCGGACGGCAGACGTCACCTCGATCCATCGCGCAACAGCAACGGCTCGCCTGGCCCTGACGCTACCCTTCCTCGCCCCCGCAGTGGCCGCTCGAGGTTCGAGATCCGCCGCACCGACGCGTGGACGAATTCGGGGCCGCGTCGCAGATATCCAGACGCCGCATGGATTCCGCCGACATAATGAGGGCATGACCGCACCGCGCATCCTCGTCGTGGACGACGAACCGAACATTCGCGATCTGCTGATCACGAGCCTGCGATTCGCCGGATTCCAGGTACGGGCCGTCTCCAACGGCGCTCAGACGATCTCGGCCGTCCTCGAAGAGGAACCGGACCTCATCATCCTCGACGTGATGCTGCCCGACATGAACGGGTTCAGCGTCACCAAGCGCCTCCGCGGCGCCGGCTACACGGCGCCCATCCTCTTCCTGACCGCGAAGGACGAGACCGAGGACAAGATCACCGGCCTCAACGCCGGCGGTGACGACTACGTCACCAAGCCCTTCAGCCTCGACGAGATCGTGGCCCGCATCCAGGCGATCCTGCGCCGCACGATGCAGGCGGACGAGGAGTCCGTGATCCGCGCGGGCGAGATCACGATGGACCAGGACACGCACGACGTGCAGGTCGGCGAGGCCTCCATCGACCTCAGCCCCACCGAGTTCAAGCTGCTGCGCTACCTCATGCTCAACCCCAACCGCGTGCTGTCGAAGGCGCAGATCCTGGACCACGTCTGGGAGTACGACTTCAACGGCGACGCCGGCATCGTCGAGAGCTACATCTCGTACCTCCGCCGCAAGATCGATCCGCACTCGTCGGAGCCGCTCATCCAGACCAAGCGCGGCTTCGGCTACATGCTGAAGGCCGGCAAGACCGCCTAGCGGCGGCGAGCAAGGGGGACGATCTGGCGCAGAAGCCCGACGCGATCACCCGGTGGTGGCGCGGCACGAGTCTGCGCGCGAAGGTCACCGGGGTCACTGTCGCGCTCCTCGCGGTCGGCCTCATCGCCGCCGGCGTCGGCACGGCGGCGTTCCTGCGCAACTCGCTGATCGACGGCGTCGACACGCAGGTGGACTCGCTCGCCCGCACGGATGCGGCAGGCCCACTGATGGATCTGAGCGCCAACGAGGGGAATCTCGAGGCCGAGCCGATCACGAACGCGCCGCCGACGGATTATTTCGTCGCGGTCTACGAACCGACCCACGGCAAGCTGCTCGAGACCGCGGGAGGGCGAGGCGGCCCGGAGCCGGCGTTCCCTTCGGCGTTCCCCCTGGACGTCGCGCAGTCGCAGGAGCTGCGGATCGCGACGCTATCCTCCGAGGACGGCGACACGGAATTCCGCGCAACCGTCACGGTGCAGGAACTGGCCAACACAGGACTGCTCTACACGCAGATGGTCGCCGTCCCCCTCGCTACCGTGAACCGCACGATCGCCTCGTACATCGGCATCTACAGCATCCTCGCCATCCTGATCCTCGTGGGCGGGGCGGTGGCCACCCGCTACCTCGTCACCCTCACCTTCCGCAGCCTCGGCCAGGTCGAATCGACCGCCGACGCGATCGCCGCGGGCGATTTCAGCCTGCGCATGACCGACATCGAGCCCACGACGACCGAGGTCGGGCGCCTCAAGACCGCCATCAACGCGATGCTCGACCGCGTCGACGCCGCCATCACGCAGCGCGATGCGACCGTGCGGCAGATGCGGCGGTTCATCGGCGACGCCAGCCATGAGCTGCGCACCCCGCTGGTGACCGTGCGCGGCTATGCCGAGCTGTACCGCATGGGAGCCGTGCGCGGCGACGAGGACGTCGCGCAGTCCATGGAGCGCATCGAGAAGGAGGCGATCCGCATGGGGCTGCTGGTCGAGGACCTGCTGGCCCTCGCGCGCCTCGACGAGCGCCGCGACGTCGTCATCGGTCCGGTCGACCTGCGCCCCGTCGCCCGCGATGCCGCACTCGACGTCCGTGCTGCCTCCCCCGCACGCCCGGTCACCGTCATCGACACCACGGTCGAGCATCCTGCGCGGCCGGTCGAGGAGGAAGCGGCAGGCGTCGCCGACGAGAAGCGGCGCACCGGAAGCACTTCGGCGATCTCCCGGGCCGGCGCGACGCTGTCGCTGCTGCGACGGCGTCCGAAGCCCGTGCCGGCGACCGGAGCGGCGGCATCCGCCCTGCCCCCGCTGCTGCCGGATGCCGACGGCACCGCCCCTGCGGACGGGCTTCCGCCCATCGTGCTCGGGGACGAGAACCGGATCCGCCAGGTCGTGACGAACCTCCTCGGCAACGCGCGACGGTTCACCGCCGACGACTCGCCCATCGAGCTGCGCGTCGGGACGGACGCGCGCTCCCGCATGGGCTGGATCGAGATCGTCGACCACGGCGAGGGCGTGCCGGATCAGATCAAGGACAAGATCTTCCAGCGCTTCTGGCGGGCCGATACGTCGCGAACGCGTGAGACGGGCGGCTCCGGGCTCGGTCTGTCTATCGTGGCATCGATCGTGGAGGCGCTGCACGGCTCGGTCGACGTCGTCGACACCCCAGGCGGCGGCGCGACGTTCCGCGTCGCGTTCCCGCTGGCCGACGCCCGCGCCGCTGCGGAGCACCTCGACGTCCTGACCCAGCCGATGCCGCGCCTGGCCGACGCGTCGGAGTGACGCGCCTCCTCCCCCGCCGGCGATTCCGCGCCTCCGTCCCCAGATGACGACGGATGCCGTTTCCCGCGCATCCCCGGCCCCTAGCGTGGCGTCACCGCGGGTTCGGCATCCGGCCGCCGCACGTTGATCAGGAGTCCCGAATGGCCGTCTTCACCGTCGACAGCGACAGCATCCTCACCTCGACCGCCACGGTGCGCGGCACGATCGACCGGCTGCAGGCGGAGTCGAACGCGATGCTCTCACAGCTGACCCAGCTGCAGTCCTCGTGGACCGGCTCTGCCTCTGCGGCATTCGCGGGTGTCGTCGAGCAGTGGCGCGCCACGCAGCGCCAGGTCGAGGAGTCCCTCGCCAGCATCAACGCGTCGCTCGCCGCCGCCGGCCGCCAGTACGCCGACACCGAACTGGCGACGACGAGCCTGTTCCGCTGATCTTGTTCCGCTGATCCCCCCCGAACGCAGAACGGCCCCTCCGCGAGGAGGGGCCGTTCTGTGAACGCGTTACGCGAGGGGCGGGATCAGAAGTCCATGCCGCCGGTCGGGTCGCCGGCCGGAGCCGAGACCTTCTCCGGCTTGTCGGCGACGACGGCCTCGGTCGTGAGGAAGAGGCCGGCGATCGACGCAGCGTTCTGCAGCGCCGAACGGGTCACCTTGGCGGGGTCGATGATGCCCTGTGCGAACAGGTCACCGTACTCGCCCGTGGCGGCGTTGAGGCCGTGGCCCGCGGGGAGCTCCGACACCTTGTTCGCCACGACGCCCGGCTCGAGACCGGCGTTGAGGGCGATCTGCTTCAGCGGGGCCTCGATCGCGACACGCACGATGTTGGCACCGGTCGCCTCGTCACCGGTCAGCTCGAGGGCGTCGAGCGCCTTCCGGCCGGACTGGATGAGGGCGACACCACCACCGGGGACGATGCCCTCCTCGACGGCCGCCTTCGCGTTGCGAACGGCGTCCTCGATGCGGTGCTTGCGCTCCTTGAGCTCGACCTCGGTGGCCGCGCCCGCCTTGATGACGGCGACGCCACCCGCGAGCTTGGCGAGGCGCTCCTGAAGCTTCTCGCGGTCGTAGTCGCTGTCGGTGTTCTCGATCTCGCGACGGATCTGCGTGACGCGACCTTCGAGCTGTCCGGGGTCGCCGGCACCCTCGATGATCGTGGTCTCGTCCTTGGTGACGATGACCTTGCGCGCACGGCCGAGCAGGTCGAGGGTGGCGTTCTCGAGCTTGAGACCGACCTCCTCGGTGATGACCTGGCCGCCGGTGAGGATCGCGATGTCCTGCAGCTGCGCCTTGCGACGGTCGCCGAAGCCGGGAGCCTTGACGGCGACCGACTTGAAGATGCCGCGGATCTTGTTGAGCACGAGGGTCGCGAGAGCCTCACCCTCGACGTCCTCGGCGATGATGACGAGCTCCTTGCCGTCCTGGATCACCTTGTCGACGACGGGCAGAAGGTCCTTGATGTTCGAGATCTTCTGGTTCGCGATGAGGATGTACGGGTCCTCGAAGACCGCCTCCTGGCGCTCCGGGTCCGTGACGAAGTAGGGGTTGATGTAGCCCTTGTCGAACCGCATGCCCTCGGTGAGCTCGAGCTCGGTGCCGAACGTCTGCGACTCCTCGACGGTGACGACGCCTTCCTTGCCCACCTTGTCGATGGCCTCGGCGATCAGCGCGCCGATCTCCGGGTCAGCGGCCGAGATCGATGCCGTGGCAGCGATCTGCTCCTTGGACTCGACCTCCTTGGCGGACTCGAGCAGCTCGGCGGTGATGGCGGCGACGGCCTTCTCGATGCCCTTCTTGAGCGAGATGGGGTCGGCGCCGGCTGCGACGTTGCGCAGGCCCTCGCGCACGAGCGCCTGGGCGAGAACGGTCGCGGTGGTCGTGCCGTCACCGGCGACGTCGTCGGTCTTCTTGGCGACCTCCTTGACGAGCTCCGCACCGATCTTCTCGTACGGGTCGTCCAGCTCGATCTCCTTGGCGATGGAGACACCGTCGTTCGTGATCGTGGGTGCGCCCCACTTCTTCTCGAGCACGACGTTGCGACCGCGCGGGCCGAGCGTCACCTTGACGGCGTCGGCCAGGATGTTGAGGCCGCGCTCGAGGCCGCGGCGGGCCTCCTCGTCGAAAGCGATGATCTTTGCCATGTGTGTGTCGTCCCTCCGGAACGTTGGCTTTGGGTATTAGCACTCAACAAACACGAGTGCTAAATCATTCTGGCACTCGACCCTATCGAGTGCAAGCCGCGGTGACGGATGCCGACATACGAGGAGACGGGATGCCTCGCGGCATCCCGTCTCCTGGGTCATGTCAGCGCCGGGCGCTGGGTCGGCTGGTCAGACGACGCGCACCGACTCCGCCTGAGGGCCTTTCTGGCCGGAGCCGACCGTGAACTCCACGGTCTGACCCTCTTCGAGCACGCGGAAGCCCGACATGTCGATGTTCGAGTAGTGGACGAAGACGTCCTGGCCGTCGGCGACGGTGATGAAGCCGAATCCCTTCTCGGCGTTGAACCATTTGACGGTGCCCTGGGTCATGCGAATCTCCTGTAGCCGGCGGTGCAGGGCTTCATCGTATGCAGGCGAAAACTCGGCCTCGGCGTGATTCGTCACTTGTTGACACGCAGGAATACAAGTGTTTACCGGCGCGAAACACGACGCCCGGCGATCAGGGAGTGGGTGCGGGCGTCTGCCCCGCGGCGGTGCGGTCGAGGCCGATCACGACCGTCAGCTGAGGGACATCGGGCGAGGTGGCCGGATAGGCCTCGCTCTGCTCGATCTCCGCGCCGCCGATGACGCCGGCGAGGCCGGCCGCAGCCGCTTCGTCGGCAGGATCCACGTAGAAGACGGTGGTCGTCGGGAAGTCCTGCGAGCCCGCTTCACCCGCCGTGACCTTGTCGTCGGCCCATCCAGCGCCCACGACGACGTCCTTCATCTGCGTGGCCAGTCCCTGCTCGGGAGTCGCGTTGAGGATCATCACGTCGTAGTTCATGTCGACCACCGGCGTGACCTCGGGGACGGGCGCCACCGTGGGAGTCGGCGTCGGCACGAGCTCGATGCGGCCGGACGCCAGCAGCGTGCCGAAGATCCCGATGACGATGAGCACGACGGTGGCCAGCGCCGCCCACAGCAGCACGACCCAGCCGCGCATCCGCGGGTTCTCCGCCCGGTGGGCGCCCACGCGGTCCGTCTCCGGCACATCGTCGAAACGATCCCGAGGGAAGCTGGTGGTCGGCACCCGTCGATGCTACCCGGCGAACGCCGGGCGTTCCGTCTGCGACAGCCGGTCCGGGCCCGAACCGCGACTCAGCGCGCGTCGGCGGCGCGGGCGGCGCGCTCGTGGAGGCGGACCTCACGCAGCCGCCGCAGCCGCTTGACGAGCATCGGATCGTGCTCCTGCGCCTCGGTCGTGTCGATGAGTCGCCCGAGGAGCTGGTAGTACCGTGCCGGCGAGATCCCCAGCTCGGCGCGGATCGCCTCCTCCTTGGCTCCCGCGTGCCGGCGCCATTCGACCTCGAAGTCGAGGATGGCGCGGTCGCGGTCGGTCAGAGGCACGCGTCCACGCTAGCCCGCGGCATCCGTCTCTCCGGTGCGCCACGCGCGCCAGTGCACGAACGAGCCGAGCGGATCCACCGCCGCGAGCGCCTCGCCGTCCCGGCCGAGCACGAAGCCGCCCCACGCGTCGGGGTCCACGGGCGACCGCCACCCCTCGTGCAGGGCCGGCGGATCGATCGTGATCCACACGGCGTCCAGTCGCCGCACGGCCTCGATGAGGCGCTCGCGCCCGGCACGCGGGATGTGCGGGAGCACGCCGGGGGTCGTCACGACGAGCGTCGCGCCGGCCGGCGCGGCCCCGGCGGCGGCGTGCAGCACGTCCGGGTCGGACGCGTCACCCGCCCGCAGCAGTGGTGGGTCGGCCGCGGCGATGTCGAGGGCTGCGGCGATGCGGTCGGCTCGCCCGGCCTCTCCCGGCCACACGAGGCTCGTGAGGAAACGGCGATCGCCGGCGTCGGCGGCGTCCAGCGGATCGAGGTCGATCCCGCCGCGCCACACCACCTCCGGCATGCGCAGGGGCGGATCGCCGGTGATCTCGCACTCCAGCACCACCGTCGACTGCCCGCCGGCAGGATTCAGCGCCACGACGCCGCCACCGCTGCGGTAGCGGTACGAGTAGCGGTCGGGATAGAGGCACAGTCCCGCGCTCGCGCCGACCTCCAGCAGCGCGATCGGCCCGGGGATCGTCGCCAGCGCGGGGAGCAGGACGGCACACCGCATCGGCTCGTTGGTCTGCAGGCGCCGCACGGATGCCTCGGCCACGGTCTGGTCGGCGTGGGCTCGCAGCCACGCGGCCCACGCCGCGAAGCCTGCCTCGGGCGCGCCGAGCATGCGCGTGACCGCGAAGACGAGCGGCGGCTGCCGGCGCGTGGCCGGGATGCGCGCGAGGATCGCGGCGACCTCCGGATCGGCCGCCACACCGCCGGCCCAGCCCGCGTAGAGCTGCGAGCGCCCGGGGGCCTCGTCGCGCGCGAAGCGCGCGTACCGCTCCACGACCGCCGCGGTCTCGGCATCCGGGTCCTGGGTCATCCCGCCATCCTCCCCCACGGTCCTGCTCTCCGGGGTTTGGGGCGCCCGGTGAACGTTCGGGGCGCACGCGACGCGCCCCGAACGTTCCTGGCGCGCCCCATACCCCGCCACCCGACGACCCGCTGCGCCACCGGCTGGGGTTGAATGGAACCAGGAGTGCACGGGCCGGATGCTGTGCCCAGGAGGAGACCATGAACTACGCCGTCGACAAGAGCGACGCCCAGTGGCGTGAAGACCTGACCGCCGAGCAGTACGCGGTTCTGCGCGAAGCCGGTACCGAGCGGCCGTGGACCGGTGAGCTGCTCGACGAGGGCCGCGCCGGCCTGTACACGTGCGCGGCGTGCGGCGCCGAGCTGTTCCAGAGCGGCACGAAGTTCGACTCGCACTGCGGGTGGCCGAGCTTCTACGAGTCGATCCGTCCCGAGGCGGTCGAACTGATCGAGGACAGCAGTCACGGGATGGTGCGCACCGAAGTGCGCTGCGCGAACTGCGGCTCGCACCTCGGCCACGTGTTCCCCGACGGCTTCGGCACCCCGACGGGCGACCGCTACTGCATGAACTCGATCTCGCTGCAGTTCACGCCGGGCGACGACGCCGGGACCGTCTGATGCCCGGAGCACTGGAGGCTGCCCTCGCGCGCCGTTCGTGGTCGAAGGTGACCGACGAGGCGCCGACCCACGCCGAACTGCTGCAGTTCGTGGCGGCCGCGGGCCGAGTCGCCGACCACTCGTCGCTGCGGCCGTGGCGGCTCATCGAGCTGCGCGGCGAGGACCGCGAGCGGCTGGGCCGCGCGATCAACAAGGCGCAGGGCGACAAGGGCGTCTCGTCGAAGCCGCTGCGCGCACCGCTGCTCATCGCGGTCGTGGCGAGCTACCGCAGGAGCCACAAGGTGCCGCGCTGGGAGCAGGAGGCCGTGGCCTCGGGCGTCGCGCACATGCTGAGCCTGCTGCTCGACGACGCCGGCTGGGGCGTCTTCTGGCGCACCGGCCACTACACGCGTGCGAAGGCCGTCGCGAAGGCCCACGGTCTCAAGAAGAACGAGGAGCTGCTCGGCTGGCTCTACGTCGGCGGCAAGCCGCCGCGCTCGCGGCCGGAACGGCGCAAGGCCGTCGACGCCCGCGCGTTCGTCACCCGCATGCCCTGAGGCAGGCGCATCGTCGCCCTGGCGCCACGTGGGCGCCCGGGAGGCGGGCGGATCGAGACGGATGCGGCGCTCCGCGCTCCCTGCCGGGAGGGCGTCGGCGGCCGGGCCGAACCCCGCTCAGGCGGCGAGCTGTGCCCGGAGGCGGTCGACGTGGCCCTGCGGGTCGACGCGGTACTCGGCGGACTCCACCGTGCCGTCGGCGGCCAGCACGAAGGTCGAGCGGATGAGACCCACGCGCTCCTCGCCGCCCACGACCTTGGTGCCCCAGGCGCCCCACGCCTCGGCGACGGCGTGGTCCTCGTCCGAGAGCAGCGGGAAGTCCAGCTGCTCGGCCTTCGCCCACTCCGCGAGCCGCTCGACCGAGTCGGGCGAGATGCCGACGACGGCCACGCCGGCGGCCTGGAGCGAGGCGAGGTTGTCGCGGAAGTCGCAGGCCTCGGTGGTGCAGCCGGGCGTGAAGGCGGCCGGGTAGAAGTACACGATCAGGCGGCGCCCGGCGAAGTCCTCCGGGCGCACGACGGTGCCGGTGGAGTCGGGAAGAGCGAAGCCGGGGTTCCGGTCGCCTTCGTGCGGGCGGATGTCGTCGGCCATGTCATTTGTCCCTTCGAGGGTCGGGGGTGGTGCGGCGGTCACGACGTCGGGTGGACGCCGAACGCCATCGCAAGCTTCTCGATCTTCTGCGCCCGACCCAGGCGAGGCAAGTCGCTGCCGTCGCGGATGACGCGGCCACGGCCCTCGAAATCGGCCAGGAAGTCCAGTGCCCACTCCACCTCGCTCGGGGTCGGGCAGATCACCTCGTTGATGACGGGCGCCTGCTCCGCGGCCAGGCACAGCTTGCCGGTCATGCCCATCGAGACGGTGATCGCGGAGTGCTCGCGCAGCGTCGGCATGCTGTTGCCGACGGTGGGGCCGTCGATGGGGCCGGGAAGGTCGCCCACGCGACTGGCGACGACCAGGCGGGCGCGCGGGTAGGCCATGGCCTCGGCATCCGCGCTCATGCCGGTGTCGCGCCGGAAGTCTCCGCTGCCGAACGCGAGCCGGAACGCGCCGCGCGCGCGGGCGATGTTCGCGGCATCCTCCATGCCCAGCGCCGACTCGATCAGCGCCACCACGGGCACGCTGGCGCGCAGGCGGTCGAACGAGCTCGTGACCTGGTCGGGCGACTCGGTCTTGGCGAGCATGATGCCCAGCAGCCCGGGCGCGCCGACGAGCGCAGCCAGATCGTCGGCCCAGAAGGGGCTCGCCGCGTTGTTCACGCGCACCCACGCGCGACCGCCGGCGGTGAGCCAGTCGACCACGTCCTGGCGGGCCTGCGGCTTGTTGCTCGGATCGACCGCGTCCTCGATGTCGAGGACCACGGCGTCGGCACGCGAGGCCGCCATATCGTCGAACGACTGGGGGCGCGTTCCGGGCACGAGAAGCCAGGAGCGGGCGATCGACGGGTCTACGGCGCGATGGCGCCCCGGACGGGTCGAGATCATGGTGCGCAGATCCTCCTCGGGATCGAGGACCTCTGCACCGTTGCCATAGGGATCTGCCGACATCTCACTCTTCTTCCGTGCTTCGGGTCTCGCTCGGCCCGGGCCGTCGGGGTCTCGGCCACGCGGGGCGCGACAGGCGGCCGGCCGGATTCTCCGGTCGACCGCATCGGGTGCGCGCTCGCGGGGGTTCCACACGGAGCACGACGCCTCGGTGCGGCTGACGACGCCGGGGGTCCGACGGTCGCGCCGCCATCCATTCCATCATCTTCTCGAGCGCGACAGCGCATGTGACGGCGGCAGGGACCCGCGGAAGCGCCGGACGGGTGCGTAGTGCGTCCGCGGGGAGAGCCGCCGATTCTTCCGCGGGGAGCGCTGCCCGTTCGGGCCGCAGCGTCAGCGCCGCGGCCGAGGCATCCCTCGCCAGGGCACGGCCGCCACGACGACCGACAGGATCGCGAGCGTCGACATCAGCAGCGACACCCCGAGCGCCGGCCCGCCCGCCGCGGGCCAGATCGCATCGATCAGGACCGACGTGACCACCTGCCCCACGACGGTGCCGAGGCCGAGCAGGAGCACCCCCGTGAAGGGCACGAGGGCTGCGGCGAGGAAGATGTACGCCACCCCGATCACGCCGCCGAGATACAGCCACGGATCCGCCGGGTACGACGTCGGCGCGCCCGCGACCGCCACGTGGATGAGCTCGGCGACACCGAGCACCGCCGTGCCGCCGATGAAGTTCACGAGCGTCGCGGTCAGCGGTGTGCCGACACGCTGACGCAGCCGCCCGTTGACCGCCGACTGCCAGGCGATGCCCGCCCCGACGAGGAACGGCAGCACGACGAGCACGGGTGGCGCGTCCACGCCCCCGGCCAGCGACACGCCGGCGGCGAGCATCGCGAGGGCGCCGCCCAGAAGCCGCGCGGGCGTCACCGCGACGATGCCGGCGGGACCCACGCCCGCGCGGTCGAGCAGCAGGCCGCTCACCGTCTGCCCGGCGACCGTTCCCACC
Organism: Microbacterium sp. LMI12-1-1.1; assembly: GCF_040676455.1. Lineage (NCBI taxonomy): Bacteria > Bacillati > Actinomycetota > Actinomycetes > Micrococcales > Microbacteriaceae > Microbacterium > Microbacterium sp. LMI12-1-1.1. The sequence continues at coordinate 400,620 of NZ_JBEGIA010000001.1, forward strand.
GTGAACAGCGCGACGCCGATGATGGCGACGGAGAGCGACTGGGTCGCGACCGACAGCGCGCCGGCGACGCCGCCGCACAGCATCCAGATCGGGACGCGGCGCCCGCGGACTCCGGTGACCAGCGCGGCGAATCCTCTGCGCCCCTGCGGCAGCGCCGCCGAGAGCACGAGGACCACGATCAGGCCGGAGCCGAACGAGATCACGGCCGCGGCGAACCCGTCGCCGATGCGGACGCCGAGCTGGCCGTTGATGCGGGCCTGCACCGCGGTGAGGATGCCGATGAGCGCGGCGCCGCCGAGGCCGATCCAGACGGGCGGGCGGGATGCGGTCACCCGATCCATCTTGCCCGCTGCCGGTTCGTGGAGCCGACTACGGGACTTGAACCCGTAACCCCCGTATTACAAGTACGGTGCGCTACCAATTGCGCCAAGTCGGCAGAGCGCCCAGTCTAGCGGCGCCCGCGCAGGCACCCGATCAGGGGGCCGTCGTCGGCGTCGGCGTGGGAGTCGGCGTGGCCTTGTAGTACGCGTCGCTCGCGACGGTGAGCACGAACTGGGCGAACTCCTTGGGGTCGTCGAGCTTGCCCACGTACTGGGTGCCGTTGACGAGCACCATCGGCGTGCCGGTGAGGGTTGCACCGTCTGTGTCAGGCAGCTCCTGCAGGGCACGCTCGGTGGCGGTCTTCGCCCACGAGGCGTACGACTGGTCCTCGATGCACGCGCGCACGACCTTGGGCCCGTCCAGGCCGGTCGCGATGGCGAGGGCGGCGAGCTCGCTGTCGCTGTAGCCGTCGGAGTCGACCTCGGGCTGCTGGCGAAGGAGCGCGTCGTTGAATGCGAAGAAGTAGTCGGGCGCGTGCTGCGCGACGCATGCCGCGGCGCCGGCGGCGCGCAGCGAGTACTTGGTGCCGTTCGACTTCGCCGTCAGCATCGCCACCGGGTAGTAGGTCAGAGTCGCAGCGCCGTCGCCGACCCACTCCGACAGCTGCTTCGTGTTGGCGAGCTGGAAGTCGCGCGAGCCGGTCGAGAGGTAGTCGACGTAGACACGGATCTCGACGGCGGGGGCCTCGGTGGGGCTGGCGGTCGGTGTCGGCTCCGGCTCCGGGGTCGGGCTCGGTGTGGCCGCCTCGCCCTCGAGCGAGCCGTTCGAGTCGGGGTCCACGGAGTCGACGCCGCCGCCCCTGACATCGCTCACCACGAAGCCGTCGTTCACGACGTTCGCGGGGCTCATCATCGGCTTCGACGCGCTCGACGACACGGTCCACGTCACCACGACGGCGATGACGGCGACGAACGCGACCGCGACCACCGCGAGCGAAGTGCGCCGGATCAGACGCGCCCGCGACTGTCGCACCTTCACCTGCTGTGCCTTCTCACGCACGGCGTCGCGGCGCTCGCTGGACGCGGCGTTCTGTGACTCGTCGCTCGACATGGAACCTCTCGGGGCGGAAATCAGCCGGCATCCGGCGGGGCCGAACGGGAAAACGGCCGTCCACGATGCTAGTCAGCCACCCTGGGAAATGCCCAGACGCAACCTCCGTGCGCGCCGTGTCATACTGTTCGTGCGCCCGATGAAGGGCGTGCGGGAAAGCCCCCGCTCATTCCATCACTACGGATCGTCCGGCACGTACCTGCCGGTGAAGGAGAAGAGAACATGGCGTCCGTCACGTTTGACAACGCAACTCGTCTGTACCCCGGGGGCACTCGCCCCGCTGTGGACAAGCTCAACCTCGAGGTCGCCGATGGCGAGTTCCTGGTTCTCGTCGGCCCCTCGGGCTGCGGCAAGTCCACGTCGCTGCGCATGCTGGCCGGCCTCGAAGAGGTCAACTCGGGCCGCATCCTGATCGGCGACCGTGACGTCACCGACGTCCCCCCGAAGGACCGCGACATCGCGATGGTCTTCCAGAACTACGCGCTGTACCCGCACATGACCGTCGCCGAGAACATGGGCTTCGCGCTCAAGATCGCCGGCGTCGGCAAGGAGGAGCGCGCCGCTCGCGTGCTCGAGGCCGCGAAGCTGCTCGACCTCGAGGAGTACCTGACCCGCAAGCCGAAGGCCCTCTCGGGTGGTCAGCGTCAGCGCGTCGCCATGGGCCGCGCCATCGTCCGCCAGCCGCAGGTGTTCCTCATGGACGAGCCGCTGTCGAACCTCGACGCCAAGCTCCGCGTCCAGACGCGTACGCAGATCGCGTCGCTGCAGCGCCGCCTCGGCGTCACCACCGTCTACGTGACGCACGACCAGACCGAGGCCCTCACCATGGGCGACCGCATCGCGGTCCTCAAGGACGGCCTCCTGCAGCAGGTCGGCACCCCGCGCGACCTGTACGAGAAGCCCAACAACGTGTTCGTCGCCGGCTTCATCGGCTCGCCTGCCATGAACCTGTTCCCGGCGCACCTCGCCGAGGGCGGCGTCCAGTTCGGTGACACGGTCGTGGGCATCGAAGCCGACACGCTGGGCAAGGCGCACGGCTCCGACGTCACGATCGGCGTTCGTCCGGAAGACATCCAGGTCGCCCCGGCCGACGGCAAGGGCCTCACGGTCACGGTCGACCTCGTCGAGGAGCTCGGCGCCGACGGCTACCTCTACGGACACGCCGACGTCAACGGCAAGCGCACCGACATCGTCGCGCGCGTCGACGGACGCCGTCACCCGATCGCGGGCGACAAGGTCGCGCTGGCTCCGGTCCCCGGACACGTCCACGTCTTCGACATCGAGTCGGGCGAGCGCCTCACGGACCGGGCGATCGCCGCGGCGTAACACCGTTTCGCATATCGCGACGGCGCGGGTGGGAGCAATTCCCCCGCGCCGTCGCTGTCTTCTCCGGAGGGAACGTGCCTGACGCCCTGAACATCACGGCCAGCAGCGTGGATCCCGGGCTGCTGACGCTGCCCTGGTCGACACCGCTCGGCGACTGGCCGTCGCAGCACATCGTGTTCCTCCCGAAGGGCATCTCACGCCACCTGGTGCGTTTCGCCAATCTCTCGGGCCGCGTCGTCGCCATCAAGGAGACGACGCAGGCGATGGCGCAGCGCGAGTACGACATGCTCGGCAACCTCGCGCGTCTGGACGTCCCCTGCGTCGAGCGGGTCGCGGTGATCGCCGGACGCACGGATGCCGCGGGCGAGCCGCTGCCGGCCGCGCTGGTGACCGCGCACCTGAAGTTCTCACTCCCCTACCGGGCCCTGTTCACGCAGGTGCTGCGGCCCGACACCGCCACGCGCCTCGTGGATGCGCTCGCCCTGCTGCTGGTGCGTCTGCACAACGTCGGCTTCTTCTGGGGCGACGTCTCGCTGTCGAACACGCTGTTCCGCCGCGACGCCGGCGCCTTCGCCGCCTACCTCGTCGACGCCGAGACGGGCGAGCTGCACGAGAGCGGTCTGACGCCCGGTCAGCGCGCGCACGACCTCGACGTGGCCCGCACGAACATCGCGGGCGAGATCATGGATCTCGAGGCGGGCGGGCGCCTCGAGGGCGGCGTCGACGCCATCGCGGTCGCCGACGGCATCGTGTCGGCGTACCACGCGCTGTGGGCGGCGCTCACCGACGAGGAGAGCTTCCGCGCCGACGAGGCCTGGCGCCTGACCGAGCGCGTGCAGCGGCTCAACGACCTCGGGTTCGACATCGGCGAGATGTCGATCCAGGCCACGGCCGACGGCGCCAGGGTCTCGATCCAGCCCAAGGTCGTCGACGCGGGACACCACCAGCGGCGGCTGCTGCGCCTGACAGGCCTCGACGTCGAGGAGAACCAGGCCCGCCGCCTGCTCAACGACCTCGATGAGTTCCGCGCGCGCATCTCGCGCCTGGGCGACGACGAGGAGATGGTCGCCCACGAGTGGCTCACGCGCGTCTTCGAGCCGGTCGTCAAGGCGATCCCGTGGGACCTGCGATCCAAGCTCGAGCCCGCCGAGGTGTTCCACCAGCTGCTCGAGCACCGCTGGTACCTGTCGCAGGCCAAGGGGAAGTCGGTGCCTCTCGCCGAGTCGCTCACGAGCTACATCGACAACGTGCTGCGTCACCGCCGCGACGAGGCGACGCTGATGGGCCCGCCGACAGAGACGGTGTCGCTGTCGGTCATCACGTCGCCGACCCCCGTCGTCGACGACGACGAGGCCGACATCGACTGGCGCGACCTCGTCTGACGCGCCCGGGACAGACGCGAGAGGCAGGTCCCGCTGAACGGAGACCCGCCTCGTCGCGATCAGCGCTCAGTAGCCGACGGTGAACCGCTTGCGGGGGTGCTGCGGCTTCTCGATCTCGTCGATGATGGCGACCGCGAGGTCTTCGCCCGAGATGTATGACTCTCCCTCGGCGTCGGTCACGATGACGTCGCCGCCGGTGCGGTACGAGCCGGTGCGCTCGCCGGGGTTGTAGGCGCCGAACCCGCCGGCGGGGTGGATGTAGAACCAGTCGAGCGACTCCGGCCCCGCCTGCAGGTCTTCGAGGATGCCGATCGCCTCGAGGGCCTCGGCCTTGTACTCCTCGCTGAACGACGGCAGGTCCACGACCCGCTGCCCGTCCTCGGTGACCAGGCTGCCGCCGGCGCCGCCGATGACGCCCAGCCGGACGCCCTCGGGCAGGAGCGAGGCGAGCGCGGCGATGTTCGGGCGCACGAGACCCTGCATGTCGCCGCGCGGCGCGACGGCCGACACGACGACGTCGACGCCCTCGAGCTGGGCGAGCAGGTCGGGCACGTCCGTGAGCGAGCCCTCGATGTACACCGCGCCCGGCTGGCGCTCGCTCGGGACGCGGCGCGCGATCGCAAGGACGCTGTGGCCGCGATTCACCGCCTCGGCGACGATGTGTCGTCCGGCGTAGCCGGAGCCTCCGATGACGGCGATGCGTGCCATGTCGTGCCTTTCGATCTGTCGTACCGCCGAACGCTCGCCGGCTCTGGGTGAGACAAGCGCGTCACGGGGCGGTTCATTCCACTGAATGCGTCATGCGGCGACTCAGGCGGGCGGAGCCGTCCGGAGAGTCGCGACCTGATAGAGGGCGACGGATGCCGCGATGCCCGCGTTGAGCGACTCGGTGCTCGACGAGATCGGGATCGAGACGATCTGGTCGCACGTCTCGGTGACCAGCCGCGAGAGGCCCTTGCCCTCGGAGCCGACGACGATCACGACCGGGCGATCGGCGAGCTGGAGTTCGGGGAGGGAGACCTCTCCCCCGCCGTCGAGCCCGAGCACGAACACGCCCTGCTTCTTGAAGTCCTTGAGCATCGCGGTGAGGTTGGCGGCGATCGCGACGGGGATGCGTGCCGCCGCGCCGGCGCTCGTCTTCCACGCGGCCGAGTTGACGCTCGCCGAGCGTCGCTGCGGCACGATGACGGCGTGGCCGCCGAACGCCGCGGTCGAACGCAGGATGGCCCCGAGGTTGCGGGGGTCGGTGATGCCGTCGAGCGCGACGAACAGCGGCGTCTGGCCCTTCTCGATGACCTGCTCCAGCAGGTCCTGCGGGTGGGCGTACTCGTACGGCGGCACCTTGAGGGCGACGCCCTGGTGCACACCGTCGAAGCCGGCCATGCGGTCCAGCTCGGGCCGCGTGACCTCGAGCACCGGGATCTCCCGGTGAGTGGCGATCGCCAGCATCTCCTTGACGCGGTCGTCCATCTCGACGCGCTGCGCGATGTAGAACGCGGTCGCCGGGATCTTCGCCCGCAGCGCCTCGAGCACCGAGTTGCGCCCGGTGACGGTCTCGGTGTCATCGTCCTTCTTGCCGGGCCGTGACGACCGGGGAGCCGGCTGCCCGGGCTTGCCGGTGCCGCCCGCGGCGGCGTACCGCTCGGCGGCCGCCTTGCGCTTGCCGGCGGGGTGCCACGCGCGGTCCTCGGCCTTGGGCGTCGGCCCCCGGCCGGCGAGCGACCGCTTGTTCTTGCCGCCCGTGCCCTTGGTGGGGCCCTTCTTGTTGCCCTTGCTCGCGCCGGGGCGTCCTGGCTTGGCCATCAGTTCTCCTTCATGCGGGGCGCCGCCCCGTCAGTTTCTCTCCGCGGGGCGAGGCGTGTCGGCGACACTCCAATGCGTCCCGTCGGGTCCGTCTTCGAGGGCGATGCCGGCCGCCGCGATCGCATCGCGGATGCGGTCGGCCGCCGCCCAGTCCTTCGCCGCGCGCGCGTCGGCGCGCTGCGCGATCATCGTCTGCACGAGGGCGTCGAGAGCGGCTGCCTCGGCCGAGACGTCCGTCGAGCGCCAGTGCGGGTCGAGGGGGTCGATGCCGAGCACTCCGGTCATCACGGCGACGTCGGCGAACGCGCGCAGCGCGCCGGCCCGGTCGCCGGCGTCCAGCGCCGTGTTGCCGTCGCGCACGGCCTCGTGCAGCACGGCGAGCGCCTGGGGCACGCCGAGGTCGTCGTCGAGCGCTGCCGCGAACGCGGCCGGGACGGCGGCATCCACCCGCACGTCCTCGGTGCCCCGAAGCGTCCGGATCGCGCGCTCGAGGAACGTGCGGATGCGGTCGAGCGCCGCCTCGGCCTCGTCGAACGTCGAGCCGGTGATGTCGAGGCTCGAGCGATAGTGCGCCGCGGCGAGCGCGTAGCGCACGACGAGCGGGTCGCGTTCGCGCAGCACGTCCTCGGCGAGGACGAAGTTGAACAGCGACTTCGACATCTTCTGCGCGCCGACGGTCACGAGTCCGTTGTGCACCCAGTAGTGCGCGAAGCCGTCGCCGGCGGCCGTCGACTGGGCCAGCTCGTTCTCGTGGTGCGGGAAGCGCAGGTCGAGGCCGCCCCCGTGGATGTCGAACTCGCTGCCGAGGTAGCGCCGCGCCATCGCGGAGCACTCGATGTGCCAGCCGGGGCGTCCGGCGCCCCAGGGCGAGTCCCACGTCGCCGATGCGGGCTCGTCGGCCTTGGCGCCCTTCCACAGCGCGAAGTCCCGGGGGTCGCGCTTGCCGCGCGGGTCCGCGTCCGCGGCGGGCTCCATCGCGTCGAGGCTCTGCCGTGTGAGCGAGCCGTACGACTCCCATGACCGGACGTCGAAGTACACGTCGCCGGCGGCATCCGCGGCCTCCGAGCCTGTCGAAGGCGCGGCGTAGGCGTGCCCCGCGTCGATCAGCCGCGCGATCAGCTCCTGCATCTGCGGGATCGAGGCGGTCGCGCGCGGCTCGTATGTGGGAGGGAGGATGCCGATGGCCGTGTACGCGCGCGTGAACTCCAGCTCCATGCGGTAGGCGAGCGCCCACCACGGCTCGCCGTCGCTCGCGTTCGCGAGCACCTTGTCGTCGATGTCGGTGACGTTGCGGACGAACGTGACGCGGCCGTAGCGGTGGGTGAGCCAGCGCCGCAGGATGTCGAAGCTCAACGCGCCGCGGAGATGCCCGATGTGGGGACCCGACTGCACGGTCGGACCGCAGACGTAGATCGTGACGTTTCCGGGGTCGAGGGGCACGAAGTCGCGCAGGGTCTGCGCCTTGGTGTCATACAACTGAACCGTCACCGCACCAGCCTACCGGCGGGTGCCACGGCGACCCCTGGGAGCCCGGTGGGGCCATGTCGGTCGGAGGGCGCCGATGCGGATATAAACGGAGGGTGCATGTCCTCGCCGTCCTCGCCGCCGCGGTGCTGTTCGGCACGACCGGGACATCGCAGGCTCTCGGCCCCGACGGCACGACCCCGCTGTCGATCGGTGTCATGCGCATGGTCATCGGCGGCGCCGGTCTGGCCCTCATCGCGTTCGCCCTCGCCGCCCGCCACGCCCGCCGGCGCCCGGGCGCCGCGGCTAAGAGCCTCCGGTCGCTGAGCCCCTCGAAGGGCGGCATCCGCCCGCTCGCTCTCATGGTGCTCACCGGCGTCTGCATATCGGTGTACCAGCCCCTCTTCTTCCTCGGCACCGGCCGCAACGGCGTGGCGGTCGGCACCGTCGTCGCGCTCGGCTCCGCCCCGGTCCTCGCGGGGCTCCTGGAGTGGGCGCTCACGCGACGGATGCCGAGCTCGACGTGGATGGCGGCGACCGCCCTCGCGACGATCGGCGTCGTGCTGCTGGGCTTCGGCGGCGAAGCGGGCTCCGCGGGCGGGACCGATCCCCTCGGGCTCCTCGGCTCCGTGGGCGCCGGCGCGTCGTTCGCGGTGATCGCCAACGCGCAGCGCCGACTGCTCGACGACGGCTGGGATCCGTTCACCGTCGTAGGCGCCATGGGGGCGAGCGCGGCGCTCATCTGCGCCTGCGCGCTGCCCTTCGTCGACCTGACCTGGCTGGGAACGCCGACCGGCGTCACGATGGCGCTGTGGCTGGGACTCGCGACGATCGCGATCGCCTACGTCCTGTTCACGTGGGGCTTGAGCGGGCTGACCGCCGCCACCGCGGCGACCCTCACCCTGGGCGAACCGCTGACCGCGAGCGTGCTCGGGATCGTCGTGCTGGGCGAGCGGCTCTCGGCGCTCGCGATCATCGGCCTGGTCGTGCTCGCCGCGGGCCTGGCTCTGCTCGCCTGGGGTTCGCGGGCGCCGCGCGACCCCGCGCCGTTCGCGGTCGAGGCCTGACAGCCCGGGCGCTCGAAACACGCCGGCAACAGCGGCGTGGCACACTGGGCGCGACATGCAGCGCACCATCGAGATCCGCACCGACGACCTGAGCGGCGAGGCCACACGGCGTCTCATCGCTTTCCACCTGGCAGGCATGCATGACACCTCTCCGGCGGAGAGCGTGCATGCGCTCGACATCGACGCGCTGCGGCATCCGTCGCTCTCCGTGTGGTCGGCGTGGATAGACGGCGAGCTCGCGGGTGTCGGTGCGCTCAAGGAGATGGATGCCGACCGCGGCGAGATCAAGTCGATGCGGGTCGACGACCGGTTCCGCGGCAGCGGCGTCGGGCGGGCGGTGCTGCGCCACATCGTCGACGAGGCACGGCGGCGAGGCATGTCGAGCCTGTGGCTCGAGACCGGCACGACCGCCGACTTCGCACCGGCGCAGCGCCTGTACGAGAGCGAGGGCTTCGTGGTGTGCGGGCCGTTCGAGGGCTACGCGCTCGATCCGTTCTCGATCTTCATGACGCGTGATCTCAGCTCCTGATCCCGTTCACCTGCGCTGAACGTACGCATTCTGCGCCCGGCGGCGTACATCCAGCGCAAGTGAACTGGTCAGGCGGGGACCAGGAGGGCGACGGCGAAGACCGACACGCCTTCGGTGCGCCCGGTGAACCCGAGTCCGTCGGTGGTCGTCGCCGAGACCGCCACCGGTGCTCCGCCGAGGGCGGCCGCGAGCACCCGCTCGGCCTCGGCACGGCGGCTCGAGAAGCGGGGGCGGTTCGCCTGCACCTGCACCGACACATTGCCCACGCGCCACCCCGCCTCGCCGAGGAGGGCGACGGTGCGGCTGAGGAAGACGTCCGCGTGCGCGCCCGCGTACTCCGGGTGGTCTGTGCCGAAGTGCGTGCCGATGTCGCCCAGGCCGGCGGCGGAGAGCAGCGCGTCGACGATGGCGTGGGCCACGGCATCCCCATCGGAGTGTCCCGACAGCGGCGTCTCACCGGGCCATTCGAGACCGGCGAGCCACAGCGTGCCGTCGCCGCCGAACGCGTGCACGTCCGTGCCGACGCCGACGCGAGGGATCGGATGCGGGTTCTCCAGGTGCCCGGCAGCATGCGGGGCGGGCCGGGCGAGCAGATGGCGGGCACGGTCGAGGTCGGCGGCGGTCGTGATCTTGAAGGCGAGCGGATGCCCCGGCACGGCCGCAACGGCATGACCGGCCTCGGCGACCAGAGCGGCGTCGTCCGTGAAGTCGGCACGGGCCGCGGCATATGCCGCGTCGAGCACGTCACGGCGGAAGCCCTGCGGAGTTTGCGCGGCGGCGAGCTCGGACCGGTCGACGACGGCGACGATCTCGTCCGCGACGACGCGCTTGATGGTGTCGATGACCGGGAGCACCGGGATCGCGCCGGACGCCCCGGCGTCGATGGCGGCGACGACGCGTTCGAACACCTCGGGCGGGGTCAGCGCCCGCGCCGCGTCGTGCACGAGGACGATCTCGACGTCGGCCCAGAGGGCGGCGAGTCCGGCGGCCACGGAGCCCTGGCGGGTCTCGCCACCGGGGACCACGGACACGAGGTCACGACGATCCCCTGCGGTCGCGAGCGCCTCGCTCCACGCATCGCCCTCGCGCCCGTCGGGGGCCACGATCACGACCTGCGCCGCCGGGGCGGCGAACACGCCCTCGAGCGCGTGGCGCAGGATGCTGCCGCCGTCGATGCCGACGAAGGCCTTCGGCGTACCCGCTCCGAGGCGGGTGCCGGAACCTGCGGCCACGACGACGATGCCGATGCGCGGCACGGGGGTGATCCTCACCCGATCACGCTATCGCGATCGGCCTCGGGCGCCGCGCCGGGCGCCGGCGAACAGTCGGCGCACACAGCAGAACGGCGCCCCGCGGGGCGCCGTTCTGGGAGTCTCAGCTCGCGAGGACCTCGTCGAGGAGGACGCTCGCCTTCTCCTCATCCGTCTTCTCGGCGAGGGCCAGCTCGGAGATCAGGATCTGCTTCGCCTTGGCGAGCATGCGCTTCTCCCCGGCCGACAGGCCGCGGTCCTGGTCGCGGCGCCAGAGGTCGCGCACGACCTCGCTGACCTTGATGACGTCACCGGAGGCGAGCTTCTCGAGGTTGGCCTTGTAGCGGCGCGACCAGTTGGTCGGCTCCTCTGTGAAGGGAGCGCGCAGCACCTCGAAGACCTTGTCGAGACCCTCCTTGCCGATGACATCTCGGACGCCGACCAGGTCGACGTTCTCTGCGGGGACTTCGATGATGAGATCACCCTGCGTGACGTTGAGCTTCAGATACTTCTTCGTCTCGCCCTTGATGATCCGGTCTTTGACCTCGATGATCGTTGCCGCCCCGTGGTGGGGGTAGACGACCGTCTCGCCAACCTCAAAAAGCATGGAGTTATGTCCTTTCGGCAACCTCCAGGATACCACAGGAGAAATACGCTAAGGTTCTCCGCCCCACCGGCCGGGCGTGGCACATCCCCGCCGGGCATCGGCCGCGGAGGTGCTCCGCGCGCTCGGCGGCGAGCCCCTAGAATGCTGGAGAACCGTCATCCGTCTAGGAGGATCCGTGATCTCGATACACCGCCGCAGCGGTTCTACGCGCGGACGATCCGCGGCGGCCCCCGGCACCCGCAATCGCCGGCTGATCGCGTCGCTGGCCGTCGGCGGCGCCCTCGTCCTCACCGCCACCGGGTGCAGCATGATCTCGCCCCAGGCGACCACGATCGCCTACTCGGCCGCCGAGGGCACGAACGTCCACGGCTCCGGCCCCCTCGAGGTGCGCAACGCCCTCATCGTGGCGAACGAGGACGGCTCCGAGGGCAACTTCGTCGCCGCGATCATCAACCGCACCGACGACTCGCAGACCCTCAACGTCGAGATCGGCGAGGACGGCGTCGCCCTGACGGTGCGCGTACCCGCCAACACGACGGTGAGCCTCGGCTCCGAAGAGGACGAGCCGCTGCTGATCGAAGAGCTCGACGCGCTGCCCGGCACCGACGTCACAGCCTTCTTCCAGTCCGGCGATGCCGAGGGCACGCTGGTCTCCGTGCCGGTTCTCGACGGCTCGCTCGACTACCTCTCCGCGCTCGCCCCCTGAGCGGACGCGTCGCACGCACGACGAAGAGGGCGCCCCGGTCGGGGCGCCCTCTTCGTTCGTCTGCCGCGCTCAGCCCTCGAAGCGGTAGCCCAGGCCGCGGACGGTGACCAGCATCTCGGGGGATCCCGGGTTCCTCTCGATGCGCGAGCGGATCCGCTTGATGTGCACGTCGAGCGTCTTGGTGTCGCCGAAGTAGTCGCTCCCCCACACCCGGTCGATGAGCTGCCCACGGGTGAGCACCCGGCCGGCGTTGCGCATGAGCACCTCGAGCAGCTCGAATTCCTTGAGCGGCATGTTGATCTCGCCGCCCTCGACCGCCACGGTGTGCCGGTCGATGTCGAGCACCACCCGCCCGCCCTCGAGCACGCGATCCTCGAGGTCGGCGTCGATCTGAGAGAAGCGCCGCAGCACGGCACGCATGCGCGCCAGCAGTTCACGGGCCGAGTAGGGCTTGGTGACGTAGTCGTCCGCGCCGAGCTCGAGCCCCACGACGATGTCGACCTCGGAGTCCTTGGCCGTCAGCATGATGATCGGCACCGCCGAGGTGGTCCGGATCTGCCGGCACACCTCGGTCCCCGGCATCCCCGGCAGCATGAGGTCGAGCAGCACGATGTCGGCGCCGCGCTCCCGGAACGAGGCGAGGGCGGCGGGGCCGTCCTCGGCGATCTCGACGTCGTACCCCTCGCGGCGCAGGAGGTAGGCGAGCGGGTCGGCGAGATCGGGCTCGTCCTCGACGATCAAGACGCGGGTCATGCGGGGTCTCCATTCCTGCCGGAGGCGAGGTTCTTGCCGGCAGCAGGGCCGACGATGGTTCGGGGGGCGGTCGCGCCACCGGCGGCGGAGGTCGCACCGACGGCGGGGCCGGCGGCCCCTGCGGAGGTCGTGGCCGGCCGCTTCTTCTTACGCCCGCGCTTGGGTGCCGGGTCGATGTCAGGGGCGTCGATCTGCGGGAGCCGGATGGTGAACGTCGACCCGCGGCCAGGGCGCGACCACAGCCGCACCTCGCCGCCGTGCCGCTGGACCGCATGCTTGACGATGGAGAGTCCGAGGCCGCTGCCGCCGGTGCGGCGCGCTCGGGCCGGATCGGCGCGGTAGAAGCGCTCGAAGACGCGGTCCTGCTCGCCCTCGGCGATGCCGATCCCGCGGTCGGTCACGGTGATCTCGACGACGCGGTCCGCGGCCTTGATGCCGACCCCCACGCTCGAGCCGCGGGGCGAGTACGCGATGGCGTTCGCGATGAGGTTGCCGACGGCCTCGCTCAGGATCTGCGCGTCGCCGTGGACGTAGAGGCCGCGGGCGCCGCCTCGCACCACCTCGACGCCGGCCGAATCGGCCTGAATGGCGTGCGCGTCCAGTGCAGAGGCGATGACCTCGTCGACCGAGACGTCCCGCTGCGGCAGCTCGTCGGATGCCTGCAGTCGCGAGAGGTTCATGATGCGCGACGTGAGCAGTGCGAGCCGGTTCGCCTCGGCCTGCAGCCGCGTCGCGAAGATCCGGACCTGCGGCGGGTCATCGGATGCCGACTCGATGGCTTCGGCGAGCAGGCTCACCGCGCCCACCGGCGTCTTGAGCTCGTGGCTCGTGTTGGCGACGAAGTCGCGGCGCATCTCTTCGACGCGCTCGCGTTCGGTGATGTCGCGGAGCACGAACAGGGTCAGTCGCGGCGAGATCCGCGACGCCCGGACCACCACGAGACGAGGCTCCGCCGGCGGGGCGCCCCGGCGCATGCGCATGGTCTCGGTCGCACTGGTCTCGGTCGCGACCGCGTCGCTCGTGCGCACACGGCGCACCAGGGCGCGCAGCTCGTCGTTCGGGAGCGTGCCGCCCTCCACGAGGTCGAAGGCGGCGGCGGCCGCCGACGCCGCCAGGACCGTGAACGACGCGTCGACCACGAGCGCGGCATCATCCATGCCGTGGAGCACGCCGCGGACGCCGTCGGGAATCTCTACAGACATCTCCGCGTGCGCACGATCGCGCGCCCGCATCGCCGCGACGACGACGGCGGAGATCGAACCGCCGATGATGATCCCCGCGAGGAGGGCGAGCAGCGCGAGCTGCGTCGTGTCCATGCGACCAGCGTAGAGCCACGCTCACGGTGGGGTTTGACGCGAACGGGAAGGACTCCGCATCGGCCGGGTACTGTTCACCGCGGAGGCACCATCCGTTAACCTTCCCTGGCGACAATCGGCGGGGCGCGGGGCCGAGCCTCATCCCCCGAAACCCATGAAAGGTGCGTCGGAATGCGCGAAGTCTTCCACCAGTCCCTCGAGGACGTGCAGGGGCGTCTCGTCGAGATCGCCGAACTCGTCACGGTCGCCATCGACAAGGCGACGCGCGCGTTCGGCACGAGCGACGTCGCCCTGGCGGAGGAGGTCATCGAGGCCGACGCGGTCATCGACGAGAAGGCCGTCGAGCTCGACGAGCTCGCGATCGAGATCCTCGCGCGTCAGCAGCCGGTGGCCCGCGACCTGCGCATCGTCGTGAGCGCGCTGCGCATGAGCGCATCGCTCGAGCGGATGGGTGACATCGCCGAGCACATCGCGCAGCTCACCCGCATGCGCTTCCCCGAGCGAGCCATCCCCAAGGGGCTGAAGTCGACCTTCCTGAAGATGGGCGAGCTCGACGTCGAGGCGGCGCGCCAGCTGACCGAGCTGCTGCGCACCCAGGACGGCGACCTCATCGACGAGATCCGCAACGCCGACGACAAGCTCGACGAGCTGCACGTGTCGGTGTTCGAGAAGGTGCTGAGCGACAGCTGGCAGGGCGACCCGTCGGCCACCGTCGACGCGACGCTCGCCAGCCGCTACCACGAGCGCTTCGGCGACCACGCCGTCTCGGTGGCGAAGAAGGTCGCCTACCTGTCGACGGGCGACTGGACGACGAGCACCGACACCATCGACGTGGTGACCCCGCAGTAGCCCAGACGCTACCGCCACGCGGAACAGCAAGCGCGGATGCCTCGGGGGGAGGCATCCGCGCTTCTCTGCGCGTCTGGGGTCAGGCCTTGCCCTGATTGGCGACCGCGGCGGCCCCGGCGGCGGCGGCCTCGGGGTCGAGGTACTCCCCCGGGCTGAGCGGCTCGAGGTTCTCGTCGAGGCGGTACACCAGCGGGATGCCGGTGGGGATGTTGAGCTCCGAGATGTCGGCGTCGCTGATGCCGTCGAGGTGCTTGACCAGCCCGCGCAGGGAGTTGCCGTGCGCCGTCACGAGGACGGTCTTGCCGGCCTTGAGGTCGGGGACGATGTCGCTGTGCCAGTACGGCAGCATGCGGTCGATCACGATCTTCAGCGACTCGGTGTCGGGCACCTCGCCGTCGATGCCCACGTAGCGCGGGTCGCCGACCTGGCTGTACTGGTCGTCGGCAGCCAGCGGCGGCGGCGGCACGTCGAACGAGCGGCGCCACAGCATGAACTGCTCGTTGCCGAACTCCTCGAGGGTCTGCGCCTTGTCCTTGCCCTGGAGAGCGCCGTAGTGCCGCTCGTTCAGGCGCCAGGAGCGCTTCACCGGGATCCAGAGGCGGTCGGCCGCGTCGAGGGCGATGTCGGCGGTCTGGATGGCGCGGCTCAGCACCGAGGTGTGCAGGACGTCGGGCAGGATGCCGGACTCGGCGAGCAGCTCGCCGCCGCGCGCGGCCTCGGCCTTGCCCTGGTCGGTGAGGCGGACGTCGACCCAGCCCGTGAACTGGTTGGTCTTGTTCCACTCGCTCTGGCCGTGACGGAGGAGGATCAGCGTATAGGGCGCGGTCATGCGCCCCATGATATCCGGGCGATGCCGCCCGCCCCGGCGCTGTGTCGGCGGGCGGGACCCGTCAGCTCGACCGGGGAGACGGCCTGGCATCATGGGGGGATGGTGCGGGGACCG
Organism: Microbacterium sp. LMI12-1-1.1; assembly: GCF_040676455.1. Taxonomy (NCBI): domain Bacteria; kingdom Bacillati; phylum Actinomycetota; class Actinomycetes; order Micrococcales; family Microbacteriaceae; genus Microbacterium; species Microbacterium sp. LMI12-1-1.1. The sequence continues at coordinate 416,046 of NZ_JBEGIA010000001.1, forward strand.
GTCGGGCAGATCACGCGCGGCACGACCGGGACCAACCGGCTGCGCCGCGTGGATCGCTGGATCGCGCGGCAGCCCGCTCTCCGCCGGGCCGCGGATCCGCTCGTGGTCGATCTCGGCTACGGCGCGAGCGGCGTCACTGCGCTGGAGCTGCACTCCCGGCTCGCGCGCGTCCGCCCGGACGTCGAGGTGCTGGGGCTCGAGATCGATCCGGCGCGTGTGACGCGCGCCCGCGCGCAGCTCGAGCAGGTGCGCAGCGGCGGCACCTCGTTCGCACGGGATGCGCGGGTCTCGTTCGCGCGCGGCGGGTTCGAGGTGCCCGTGGCCGGCGGCCGCCGGCCGGCCGTCGTGCGGGCATTCAACGTCCTGCGCCAGTACGACGAGGCCGAGGTCGCCGAGGCCTGGGGGACGATGGCCGCGCGTCTCGCCTCCGACGGGCTTCTCGTCGAAGGCACCTGCGACGAGATCGGGCGGATCGCGACCTGGGCCGCGATCGGCCCCGACGCGGCACCGCGGACCCTCACGGTGTCACTGCGCCTGGCCGGGCTGCAGCATCCGTCCGTCGCCGCGGAGCGGCTTCCGAAAGCCCTCATCCACCGGAACGTCCCCGGCGAGCGCGTGCACGCGTTCCTGGCCGCCCTCGACGCCGAGTGGGAGCGCGCGGCGAGCGTCTCGCCGTTCGGGCCGGTGCATCGCTGGCGCACGTCGCTTTCCGCGCTCGTCGAGGGCGGATGGCCGGTCCTCGAACGGTCGCGGTGGCGCCTGGGCGAGGTCACCGTCCCCTGGGAGGCCGTCGCGCCGCGCTGACCCCGGATCCTCACACCCGCGGCAGCAGGGCGCGCGCCTCGGCCGACGGCATGCCGGTTGCGGTGAGCAGGTCGACCGCGAGAGGGCGCAGCGCCGTGATGAGGTACTGCTCGCCCTGCGAGCCGTCGGGCAGGATCTGCGCCGGGTCGAGACGGGTCGCCACCGCCCGCACCGCCTCCTGGGCGGCGGGCTGGAACGAGATGTCGTCGAGGCTCTCGCCGACGAGGGAGGCGCCACGCATCAGCTCGGCCAGGAGCTCCGCCGGCACCGGGCGGCGCTGGCCGTCGTCGCACAGGTACACCGCCCGGCGGGCGACCACGCGAAGATTGCGCGTGGCGAAGTCCATGGCCTGCAGCACCGTCTGGTGGCGCCGCAGCTCGGCGCGCTGGGGACGCAGCCACGGCGAGAATCCGGCCACCGCGAGTCCCGACTCCAGCGACGCGCGCCATTCGTCGATCCGGGGGCCGATCGCCCGCGCCTTCTCGAGCCCTCGTGTCGCCCGCAGCGCATCGCCGCGGCGGAGCGCCTGCACGATGGTGCGCGCGGCGGCATCGGCCGCCGCGAACACGGCGTGTCCGTCTCTCGCCTCTTCGCTGCGGGGGTTGCGCGGGATGAGCGCGGTCACGACGAGGGCGGCCACACCGCCCACGATCCCGTCGATGAGCCGGGAGAAGGGCTGCGATGCCGGCAGCGACATCACGATCGACGCCTGGATCCCGGCCATGATCGCGAACGGCGGATACGGCGACAGGAACCGGGCGACGAGCAGCGTGACACCCAGCGCGAGCGCGAGCTGCCACCACCCCGGCCCGACGACCACGACGAAGCCCTCGGCGACGAGGATGCCCACCAGCATCCCGACGACGGTCTCCAGCACGCGGCGAGGACGGGCGTCGCGCACGAGGCCGAGGCTCGAGATCGTGACGGTCGCCGCGAGCAGCGGCGCCGGATGCCCCACCACGTAGTGCGCGAAGGCCCACGCTGCGGTCGCGGCCACCGTGATCTGCACGATCGCGATCGCGGATCCGCGGACGCGCGCCAGCTGCGGCCGCAGATCGAGCCGGGCGCGCCAGCCCGTGGGCACGGTCTGGGTGATCGCGGCGGTGTCGCCGTCGCCGCTCACCGCCGCCGCTCCTACTGCGCTGCCGCGCGCCGCGACAGCCGGGTGATCCGGGGGACGTTCGCCGTGGCGCCGGCATCGGGCGGCACGACGACCTCTTGCGCCGCGGCGATGCGGCCGTCGGCGGTGTCCACCGTGAGCGGCGCGTCGACCGGAGTGGTGCGGCGCACGACCGCCAGGGCGATGGGCCCCTCCTCGTAGTGCAGCGCCGCGGACGTCACGATGCCGACCGCGTCGTCGCCCACCCGCACCGCCGCACCGTGCTCGGGCAGGACGCTGTCCGAGCCGTCGAGCTGCAGGGCGACGAGCCGTCGCGGCGGGTGGCCGAGATTGTGCACCTTCGCGATGGTCTCCTGGCCGCGGTAGCACCCCTTGTCGAGGTGGACGGCGGTGCGCAGCCAGTCGAGCTCGTGCGGCAGAGCGCGCTCGTCGACATCAGCGGTCCACCGGGGGCGCCATGCCGCGACGCGGAGCGCGTCGACCGCTGCGAGCCCGGCGAGCTCGAGATCACCGGCGGCCGCGGCATCCGCGATCCGCTGCTCCTCGTCACGTGTCACGATCGCCTCGGCCCAGTCGCGATCGGCACCGGGATGCGGGTCGACCGGGGCGTACGCGTGCCCGCCGGGCGTGACGGACGGCCACGGGTCGCGCCACACGACGGGCATGCCCGACGGCGCGGCGGGCGAGATGCGCTCGAGCGCCGCGGCGGTGCCGCCGACCACCGCGTACTCGTCGTCGGCGATGCGCGGGTCGACGCGCAGCCGGAAGCGCATCTTGCGCAGCCAGTCGAAGAGGCCGTCGACATCAGCGCGATCGGCGATCAGCCACGTGGTCTCGCCGTCATCGAGGACGGATGCCGCATGCTCGACGTGTCCTTGCGGATCGAGGATGAGAAGCTCCGTGCTCACGCCGGGCTGAAGGCGCGCCAGCGCCTGCGACGACAGCGAGTCGAGCCAGGTCAGCCGGTCCTCGCCGGGAACCGCGATGACCGCGCGGTCGCGGCGCGGCGCGATCGCGGCGCCGGCGGCGAGACGACGCTGCTCGACGAGGGGGCTGCCCACGTGCTGCAGGCCGGCGTCGTCGACGACGGCGCCGGGGACGGCGGCGAACGGGTCAGTCATCGATCACTCTGCTCACTTCGAGACGTGTTCATTCCAGCGCTCATTCCAGCTTCGCGAGGCGGGCTGAGGCATGCGCGCCGAGTTCGAAGCCGAGTGCGGCGATGTCCCACGCCCACAGCAGGTGGCCGTCGACGAGGCCGTACATGCGGGTCGCCGCGGCGTAGGCCTTGGCGCTCGCCGGACGCACCACGGCGTCCGTGGCGATGTCGATGCGGGGGCCTTTGATCTGGCCGAGGTACAGCTCGCTCACGCCGTCGGCGTGCACGAGGGCCACCTCGAGGTCGAACCCGCCGTCGCTGTTGCGCAGCCCCTCGATGTCGTCGGCGGTGCGGGTGACCGGAGCCGAGACGGCGGGAAGCAGGCCGGGTCCGGCGTCCGCGTCGGTCGCAGAGAGGGTGAGACGCCAGTAGCCGAGCTCGGCCACCAGTCGCGTGCGCGCCTCGGGATCGTCGGCGTCGTGCAGCCATGCCTCGGCGGAGTAGTTCAGGTAGTCGCCGCCGTCGTGGCTGAAGCTCACGCGGTGCGTGAACTCGCCCGTGTAGGCGTGGTCACCGTAGTCGATGACGCCGGTTCCCTCCCACACGCCGATGAGCCACGACAGCGGGACGAGCTCTGCGGGAAGGTCGGTCGGAATCTCGAGCACGACGCGACCCGTCAGCGCTGGCCGCGGTACAGGTTCTTGACGACGACCGCGGAGACGAAGACGATCGCGAGCGACGCCAGACCGAGCAGGCCCACGAAGAACAGTTCGAGCGCGACGAGATCCATGAGACCGAGTCTAGCCGGGAACGAGGGCGGCCAGACCGAAGCCGAGACTGATGACCCCCATCACCAGAGCCGCACCGAGGACGCTCGCCGCCACCCGCTCGGTGAACCCCTGGGAGCGGCCCGACCAGAGCTGGGTGGCGAACGCGACGATGAGGCATCCGCCCAAGCCGACGCCCAGCCAGGCCGCCCGCCAGTCCGGCGTCGCGAAGACGCCCACGACGATCGCGATCAGCGCCGCCAGCACCCACACGGCGACGATGCCCCCGAAGGTGCGACGAGGGGCGAGTTCAGGCACGGCCACGCCTCCATCATCGCCCATCGGGTCGCTCGGCGCACGCGTCCAGACGGCGTCCACGAAGTCATGAGAGCGAACCGCAACCCGGCCACGCCCTACACTGGGGTTCGCGGCGCGCCCCCACGCGCCGGGAAGGCGATCCATTGGCACAGCTCCTGGTTCTCAGTTCCACTCACGGAGGCGGCCCCGTGCTGCCCTCGCTCGAGTTGCTGAGCCACCGCGTGCGCCTGATCCCCGCCGAGCCCGCCCAGCTGGTCAACGCCCCCAGCGCCGACATCATCTTCGTCGACGCCCGTGTGGACCTCGTCGGAGCGAAGTCGCTGTGCAAGATCCTCAACACGACGGGTCTGGACGCGCCGCTCCTGCTGATCGTCACGGAGGGCGGTCTCACCGCCGTCTCGCCGGACTGGGGCGTCGACGACGTGATCCTCTTCACCGCGGGCCCGGCCGAGGTGGACGCGCGCATCCGGCTGGCGGTCGGACGCCAGTCGGCCGAGCAGGTGTCGACCCGCATCCAGACGTCGGGCATCACGATCGACGAGTCGTCGTACTCCGCGAAGGTGCACGGCCGGCCGCTCGACCTCACCTACAAGGAGTTCCAGCTCCTGCACTTCTTCGCCACGCACCCGTCGCGGGTGTTCACGCGCGAGCAGCTGCTGAGCGAGGTCTGGGGCTACGACTACTTCGGCGGCACCCGCACGGTGGACGTGCATGTCCGGCGGCTGCGGGCCAAGCTCGGCGACATGGAGCAGCTCATCGGCACCGTCCGCAACGTGGGCTACCGCTTCAACGTGTACGAGGACGAGCCCGAGCCCGCTCCTCGCGAGCGCACCGAGGCGTAGGCGACCGGGCTCGACCCGCGGCATCCGTCACCCCGTTCACACTCTCGTCACGTGACCCTGCAATGATGAGGGGATGATCGAACCCGAGGTGCTCGACGCCGGCCTGGGCGATGCGGACGACGACGACTTCGACCTCTCGGAGGTCTTCGACTCGCAGCTTCCCGACCATCGCTACCTGGACCGCGAGCTCAGCTGGCTCGCCTTCAACCAGCGCGTGCTCGAACTGGCCGAGGACCCGAACCTGCCCACACTGGAGCGGGCGAACTTCCTGGCGATCTTCGCGAACAACCTCGACGAGTTCTTCATGGTGCGCGTCGCGGGCCTCAAGCGCCGCATCGTCACCGGTCTGGCGCTCCCGACGAACATCGGCCGCTCCCCCGCGGACGTCCTCGCCGACATCTCGGCGGAGGTGCGCCGCCTGCAGCTGCGTCACGCCGAGGCGTGGACGTCGCTCGTCAAACCGGCGCTCGCCGACGCCGGCATCCAGATCGTCTCGTACGACACCCTCGACGAGGACGAACGCGCGCGGCTGTACGACTACTTCCAGGCGCAGGTCTTCCCCGTCCTGATGCCACTCGCGGTCGATCCCGCACACCCGTTCCCCTACATCTCGGGGCTGTCGCTGAACCTCGCGATCCGCATCCGCAGCGCCCGCACCGGTCGTCAGGAGTTCGCGCGTCTGAAGGTGCCGCCGATGCTCCCCCGGTTCGTCGAGCTGCCCGCCGCCGCGGGCACGGTGCGCTACCTGCCGCTCGAAGACCTCATCTCCAACCACCTCGACGATCTGTTCCCGGGCATGGAGGTGCTGGACCACCACGCGTTCCGCCTCACGCGCAACGAGGACGTCGCGATCGAGGAGGACGAGACCGAGAACCTCATCCAGGCGCTCGAGGCGGAGCTGCTGCGGCGCCGCTTTGGCCCGCCGATCCGGCTCGAGATCACGGACGACATGGACGACGTGACGCTCGACCTCCTCGTCAAGGAGCTCGACGTCACCGAGCAGGAGGTCTACCGCCTCCCCGGTCCGCTCGACCTGCGCGGCCTGTTCGATCTGCGCATCGATCGCCCGGACCTGCGCTTCACGCCGCATCTGCCGACGACCGCGGTCGCCTTCCAGCCCGGCGACAACAACGAGCGGCCCGACATCTTCGCGTCCATCCGCAAGGGCGACGTGCTCGTGCACCACCCGTACGAGTCCTTCGCGACCAGCGTGCAGGCCTTCCTCGAGCAGGCGGCGAAGGACCCCCACGTCCTCGCCATCAAGCAGACCCTCTACCGCACGTCGGGTGACAGCCCCATCGTGGAGGCGCTCATCGACGCCGCCGAGGCCGGTAAGCAGGTCCTGGCCCTCGTCGAGATCAAGGCGCGCTTCGACGAGGCGAACAACATCGTCTGGGCGCGCAAGCTCGAGAAGGCGGGCGTCCACGTCGTATACGGCCTGGTGGGCCTGAAGACCCACTGCAAGCTGGCGCTCGTGATCCGCGAGGAGAACGGCGTGCTGCGCAGCTACAGCCACGTCGGCACCGGCAACTACAACCCCAAGACCAGCCGCGTCTACGAGGACTTCGGCCTGTTCACGGCCGACGACGTCGTGGGCCGCGACCTCACCCGCCTCTTCAACGAGCTGAGCGGCTACGCGATCGAGAAGAAGTTCAAGCGCCTCCTGGTCGCACCTCTCCACCTTCGCAAGGGTCTGCTGCGCCTCATCGACAAGGAGCGCCGCAATGCGCTCGCCGGCAAGCCCGCGAGTGTGCGCATCAAGGTCAACTCCATGGTCGACGAGCAGATCATCGACGCGCTGTACCGGGCCAGCCAGGCCGGCGTGAAGGTCGAGGTGTGGGTGCGGGGCATCTGCTCGCTGAAACCGGGCGTGGTGGGCATGAGCGAGAACATCACGGTCCGCTCCATCCTCGGCCGCTACCTGGAGCACTCGCGCATCTTCGCATTCCACAACGACGGCGAGCCGGTGGTGTACATCGGCAGCGCCGACATGATGCACCGCAACCTCGACCGCCGGGTCGAGGCGCTCGTGCGCGTGTCGATGCCCGCCCACGTCAAGGAGCTCAACGACCTCTTCACGCTGTCCATGAGCGACACCACCAGCTCGTGGCACCTGGGACCCGACGGCGAATGGGTGCGCCACAACGTCGGCGAGGACGGCAAGCTGCTCCTGGACCTCCAGGACCGGACCATGATCAACGTGCAGCGCCGCCGGCGGGCACGGGCGGTGCGATGACCGAGACGGCCGTCTACGCGGCCGGGGGCGTCGTCTGGCGTGTCGTCGACGGCAAGCTGCGCGTGCTCCTGATCCACCGCACGAAGTATCGCGATGTGACGCTGCCCAAGGGCAAGGTCGACCCCGGCGAGATGCTTGCCGAGACCGCCGTCCGCGAGATCCACGAAGAGACGGGCATCCGTGTCGCTCTCGGCGTGCCCGTCGGCGTCTCGCGCTACCGGCTGCCCAGCAAGCGCACCAAGATCGTGCACTACTGGGCGGCGGAGGCGACGGAGACGGCGATCCGCACCTCCGCGTTCGTCCCGAACAAGGAGATCGCCGCGATCGAGTGGGTCTCGCCGAAGAAGGCCCTCCGCCGGCTCAGCTATCCCGTCGACGCCGAGATCCTGGAGTACTTCGTCCGGCTGATCGACGAGGGCGTGCTGCGCACCTTCCCCATCGTCGCGCTGCGGCACGCCAAGGCGGTCGCCCGCGAGGAGTGGGACGGCAGCGATGCCGCGCGTCCGCTCGCGGCGCGCGGCCGCAAGCAGGCGAACTCGATCGTCGGCCCGCTGGTCGCGTTCGGCGTCCGCAAGATCGTGTCGAGCCCGGCGGTGCGCTGCGTCAAGACGGTTGCGCCGCTGTCGGCCGCTCTCGGTCGCAAGATCGACACCACCGGGTTGATCGGCCAGGACGCGTGGGAGGAAGGCACCTCCGACGCGCGCACCGTCGTCGGCGAACGCGTCCGCGCCCGCAAGCCCTCCGTGCTGTGCAGCCATGGGCCGGTGCTGCCCGACATCCTCAGTGAGCTCGCACTCGCGACGGGAACACTGCGCGGGTCGTACCTCGGCAGCGCGTCGGCGCTCGAGCCGGCGGCGTTCTCGGTCGTGCACATGTCGGTGGACAATCCCGGCTCGGGCATCGTCGCCATCGAGACCCACATCCCGAAGGTCTGACCCGCGCGCCCCAGCCGGGCGAGTGAACAGCAGCCACCGGATGCCGCGGATTCCCGCGGCGGGACGCCGTGCGACCTCGATGCCGGCGCATGGATGTCGGCATCCCGTTCACCTTCCGTTCACCCGCGCAGCGCACTCTCTTAAGAGTCCGAGCCTACGTTTCAGAACGAACCCCGCACCGGGTTCGAACCCGAAGGCCTTCCCGGGCCTCTTTCCCTGACACGTGAAGGATTCACACAGTGAAGATCTCTCGCATCGCCCAGGTGGGCGCTGTCGCCGCAATCGCGGCCCTCGCCCTCGCAGGCTGCGCCTCCAACGAGACCCCGTCGGGCGAGACCACCGACGCACCCGAGTCGAACCTCTCCGGCGAGATCGCCGGCGGCGGCTCCTCGGCTCAGGAGGTCGCCGTCCAGGCGTGGACCGCCGGCTTCCAGACCGCCAACCCCGACGTGACGATCACGTACGACCCGTCGGGTTCCGGCGCCGGCCGCGAGTCGTTCCAGGCGGGCGCCTTCCCGTTCGCGGGCTCCGACCGCGCGTTCACGATCGAAGAGGTCGAGGCCGGTCCGTTCGACGGCTGCGTCGAGGAGTCGGGCATCATCGAGCTGCCGACGTACATCTCGCCGATCGCCGTCATCTTCAACGTCGAGGGCGTCGACTCGCTCAACCTCGACGCGGCGACGATGGCCGGCCTGTTCGCCGGCACGATCACGAACTGGAACGACCCGGCGATCGCCGCTCTCAACCCCGACGTGACCTTCCCCGACCTGGCCGTGACGCCGGTGCACCGCGCCGACGACTCGGGCACCACCGAGAACTTCACCGACTACCTCTACCAGGCGGCCGGCGACGTGTGGACGAACGAGGCCGACGGCGTGTGGCCGCTGTCCAGCGGTGAGGCCGCCCAGGGCACCTCGGGTGTCGTCTCCGCCGTCGCGGGCGGCAACGGCACCATCGGCTACGCCGACGCGTCGCGTGCCGCTGAGGAGGGCCTCTCGACCGCTGCGGTGAAGGTCGGCGACGAGTTCGTCGAGTACTCGCCGGAGGCGGCTGCCGCCATCGTCGACGAGTCGCCGTTCGAGGAGGGCCGCGGCGAGGGCGATCTCGCCATCGAGCTGAACCGCACCTCCGATGTCGCGGGCGTCTACCCGATCGTGCTCGTGAGCTACATGATCGCGTGCCAGGAGTACGCCGACGCGGCCGCGGCGCCGATCGTCAAGGGCTACCTGCAGTACGTGGCCAGCGCTGAGGGCCAGGATGCCGCTGCTGCCGCCGCCGGCAGCGCGCCGATCTCGGACTCCCTGCGTGAGCAGGTCAACGCCGCGATCGACCTGATCGTCACCCCGTAAGACCCCGATGCCCGGCCCGGTCCTCGCGATCGGGCCGGGTATCACCCTGAGAGAACCCGAATCCAGAAGGACACCATGACCACGACGACCGCCCCCGCCTCGGGCAAGGTCAAGCAGCGGCCGGGCGACCGCTGGTTCTCGGGAACCGCGCTCGGCGCCGGCGTGATGATCCTCGTCACGCTGGCCGCGGTCGCCATCTTCCTCCTCATCCAGTCCGTGCCCGGTCTGACCGCCACGTCGGAGACCGCCAGCATCCTTTCGGGGAACTTCTGGGAGTACGTCTGGCCGCTCGCCTTCGGCACCGTGTGGGCCTCCTTCCTGGCCCTTCTGATGGCCGTCCCTCTGGCAGTCTCGGTCGCCCTCTTCATCTCGCACTATGCACCGCGTCGACTCGCGCAGGGGCTCGGCTACATCGTCGACCTGCTCGCCGCCGTTCCGTCGGTGGTCTTCGGCCTGTGGGGCATCCTCGTGCTCGCCCCCGCCGTCCAGCCGATCTACGCATGGCTCAACGCCAACATGGGATGGTTCCCGCTCTTCTCGGGCACCGTCTCCAGCACCGGCCGCACCATCTTCACCGCCGCGATCGTCCTCGCGGTGATGGTCGTCCCGATCATCACCGCCATCTGCCGCGAGATCTTCCTGCAGACCCCGGTCCTGCATGAGGAGGCGGCCCTGGCGCTCGGCGCCACGCGGTGGGAGATGATCAAGATGGCCGTCTTCCCGTTCGGCCGCAGCGGCATCGTCTCGGCCTCGATGCTGGGCCTCGGCCGCGCGCTCGGCGAGACGATGGCGGTCGCCATGGTGCTCTCCGTCGCGAACGTGGTGACCTTCCAGCTGTTCACGGCCGAGAACCCCGGCACGATCCCCGCCAACATCGCCCTGACCTTCCCCGAGGCGTACGGCGTCAACATCAACGTCCTCATCGCCACCGGCCTCATCCTCTTCATCGTCACCTTCGCGGTCAACGCCATCGCCCGATGGATCGTCAGCCGCCGCAAGGAATTCTCGGGAGCGAACTGACATGACCGTGACGACCGCTCCACCCCGGGCTCCGCAGTCGGCGCCCGTGCGCGAGACCCCGCGGCTGACCAGCGGCCACCTCCCCTCCTGGGCGCCATGGGCCATCCTCGTCGGCAGCCTCGTCATCAGCGCCATCCTCTTCGCGATCGTCGCGATGGGCTCCGGAGACGGCTTCAACGTCGCCGGCTGGGCGGTCGTGGCGGCGCTGGTGTACCTCGCGCTGATCACGACGACGTCGTCCCTCGTCGAGGGCCGCCGCAAGGGCATGGATCGCCTTGTGACCGGCGTCGTGACGATCGCATTCCTCATCGCCATGGTCCCGCTGGTCTCGGTGGCGATCACGGTCGTCGTCAACGGCGTCGCCGGCATCTCGGCCGAGTTCTTCACCTCCTCGATGCGCAACGTCGTGGGCGAAGGCGGCGGCGCGCTCCACGCGATCGTCGGCACCGTCCTCATCACGTTCGCAGCCGCCGTGATCTCGATCCCGATCGGCATCTTCACCGCCATCTACCTCGTCGAGTACGGGCAGGGCGGACGCCTGAGCCGCGGCATCACGTTCCTCGTGGACGTCATGACCGGCATCCCGTCGATCGTCGCCGGTCTGTTCGCGTACGCCCTGTTCGCGCTGTTCCTCGGGCCTGGCATCCGCATGGGCATCATGGGCTCGGTCGCACTGGCGGTGCTGATGATCCCGGTGGTCGTGCGTTCGACGGAGGAGATGCTGCGCCTCGTGCCCAATGAGCTCCGCGAAGCGTCGTACGCGCTCGGCGTGCCCAAGTGGCGCACGATCGCGAAGATCGTCCTGCCGACCTCGCTCGCCGGCATCACCACGGGCGTCATGCTCTCGATCTCCCGCGTGATCGGCGAGACCGCCCCGCTGCTGCTCACGGCGGGCGTCGCGACGTCGATGAACTACAACCTCTTCGAGGGCCGCATGATGACGCTGCCGGTCATGGCCTACTCGCAGTACATGAACCAGGGCATCCCCGCCCAGGCCTACATCGACCGCGCGTGGGCGTGCGCTCTCGTCCTCATCGTCATCGTGATGCTCCTCAACCTCATCGCGCGCCTCGTCGCGAAGGTGTTCTCCCCCAAGCTGGGCCGCTGAGGCAGCCTCCACCCGAAAGCACTGACAGGAATCATGTCCAAGAGCATCGAAGTCAACGACCTCAACGTCTACTACGGCGACTTCAAGGCCGTCGAAGGCGTCTCCCTCGGCATCGAGCCGCGCAGCGTCACCGCCTTCATCGGCCCGTCGGGCTGCGGCAAGTCGACGTTCCTGCGCACGCTCAACCGCATGCACGAAGTGATCCCCGGCGCGCGCGTGGAGGGCGAGGTGCTCCTGGACGGCAACAACCTCTACGGCGCGAACGTCGACCCGGTGCTCGTGCGCCGCCAGGTCGGCATGGTCTTCCAGCGCCCCAACCCGTTCCCGACGATGTCGATCAAGGAGAACGTGCTGGCGGGGGTCAAGCTCAACAACAAGAAGATGTCGAAGTCCGACTCGGATGCTCTCGTCGAGAAGTCGCTGCGTGGCGCGAACCTGTGGAACGAGGTCAAGGACCGCCTCGACAAGCCCGGATCGGGCCTGTCGGGCGGCCAGCAGCAGCGTCTGTGCATCGCACGCGCCATCGCGGTCTCGCCGGAGGTGATCCTCATGGACGAGCCCTGCTCCGCCCTCGACCCGATTTCGACCTACGCGATCGAGGAGCTGATCGGCGAGCTCAAGAACGACTACACGGTCGTCATCGTGACGCACAACATGCAGCAGGCGTCACGGGTGAGCGACAAGACGGCGTTCTTCAACATCGCGGGCACCGGCAAGCCCGGCAAGCTCATCGAGTACAACGACACGCGCTCGATCTTCACGACTCCGTCGGTGCAGGCGACCGAGGACTACGTCTCCGGTCGATTCGGCTGAACCGCCCGATCGCTGCACGAAGCCCTCGCCGATCGGCGGGGGCTTCGTCGTCGGTCGGCTCAGTCGTGCGGGGTCGGTCGGTCGACTCAGTCGCGCGTGCTCAGCAGGTAGCGGTTGAAGGATGCCGTGAGCTCGGCATCCTTCGGCACCGCGGCGCCGTCGATGGCCGTGATGGGCGCCGCCAGTCGCACGCTCGACACCAGCCACGCGGCATCCGCGTCCGTCAGCGCGCTCGTCGGCAGCGTGGCGTAACCGGTCTCGTGCCCCTCCTCCTCGAGGTGGGCGAAGAGGCTCAGCTGCGTCGTGCCGTGGAGGATGCCGCCGTTCGGCGCGGGCGTGACGAAGCGGCCGTCGATGCGCAGGATGAGAGAGGCGGTGGGCGCCTCGAGCACGAAGCCGTCCGAGGTGACGAAGACGGCGTCGTCGGCCCCTCGGCGCTTGGCCTCGCGGATCGCAGCCATGTTGACCGCGTACGACAGGGTCTTCGCGCCGAGCAGCAGCCACGGCGCCTTCGCAGGGGTGTCGATGCCGTAGCCGCGATCGAGCGTGACGACCCGGATGCCGTGCTCGCGCACGGCGGTGTTGTCGGCGGCGGCAGCCACCGTCACCCACGCCGTCGGTGCGGGGCCGTGCTCGACGCCGCGGCTCAGGATGAGCTTGATGACGCCCTCGCCCTGGCGAGGCGCGTGCTGCGCGGCGGCGTCGACGGCCTGGCGCCACTGCTCGAGGTGCGGAGCGGCCAGGTCGCAGATGCGCGCGGAGTGTGCGAGCCGCTCGAGGTGGGCCTGTGTCTCCTGCGCGTGGCCGTCGACGACCCCGATCGACTCGAAGATGCCGTCGCCGCGCTGCGTGCTCAGCTCGCCGACGCTCAGGGCCGGCGCCGACGGGTCGATGACCCGGAACGTGCCGGCGAAATCGGACCGAGGATCATCGGATGCCGCGGGGTCGATGACGAGCGCGAAGAGCAATGCCATGTCCCCGAGCCTAAGTGCTCGGGAATGCCCGGCCCCTCGTCTCGGTTACACTGGATCGGCCGGGCCGCAGTAACCCCGGGCTCCAACTTTTGCCGCTACGAGCGGCGCCGCGCCGAGAGGCGTTCTGCGGCCCGGCACTTTCGTACCCGGCATCCGTCCGGGCGCTTCCTTCGCGCCGTGCTCCGTGAGACCTCAACTGACCGCCGAGACCGTGGGTTTCACCCGCAGTCTCGGCAGCCGGCTGCAGTCTCACCGCCAGTGCCGTGAGCGAAGCGCCAGCGGATCTCAGGTCAGGGCGTCGCGGCGCCAGAGGGCTGCGCAGGCCGACAGGTCGGCGCCATAGTCCGAGAGGCGCAGCGCCCGCGTGGTGAACGCCGACGCGCGCTCGGGTTCGGTCGTCTCGTAGTCGTCTGCGAGGTGTGTCGCGCCCGATGCCTGGACTCGGCAGAACGCCGCGGCGCGGTCGAGGGCCACCGCGAAGTCGCCCTCGAAGAGCCCGCGCAGGATGGTGTCGACCAGGGCGACGAGCTCGTCGGGCCCGGCGGGCGACGGCGCGCCGGCCACGACGTCGTCGACGGAGGCGAGCTCGGCACGGCCGCGCTCGTACAGGAGCGCGGCCGTGCGCGGGTCGTCGTGGATCATGAGCTGCACGAGGTACAGCCGCCACAGTGCGCCGGGCAGCGTCTTCGCGGGCGAACGCGACCACAGCTCGGCGAGGTCGTCGATGCCGTTCTCGTCGGTGAACGAGACGAGCCGGTCGACGACGCGGCCGTCCGGGTCGGCGCGGACCCTGGCGAGCAGGGCGTGCGCGGTGGTGTGCGCGACGCGCGAGACCTCAGCCGGGTCCTCGGCTGCGAACGCCCGGTCGAAGACCTCGGCCGGGCGCCGGACGGGCTTGTGGAACTCCCTGGACGAATCGCTCATTCGGTCCAGGCTACTCGCCGCCACGAGAACCGGCTCGCGCTGCATCGCGGCCGCCCAGGGCAGGCACATGACCCGGCGCTCAGACCTGGTTGATGCGGATGTGGTTGCCGGCGAGGTCGCGGAAGGCGCAGTCGCGCGGACCCCACCCCTGCTCCTTGGGCTCCTGGAGCACCTCCGCGCCGAAGGCGCGCAGCTTCTCGAACGTCGCGTCGAGGTCGCTGGTCGTGAAGACGTAGGGTCCGGGTCCGGAACCCTTCACGATCAGACGCTGGAGAGCCTCGCCGTCGTCGGGCGAACGGCCCGCGGACGGATCCGACACGACGAGCGACAGTCCGGGCTGGCCGGGGAAGCCGAAGCTCACCCAGCGGTGACCGTCGTACGAGACGTCGTTGACGACCTCGAGGCCGAGACCGTCGCGGTAGAAGGGGATGGCGGCGTCGACGTCGTCGACGGTGATGGGGCTGTATGCCAGGGCGATGTTCGTCATGCATGCCACGCTACGATCCCTCGCGAACCCGCGCTTCTCCGATCCTGCTCGGTTCACGAGCGGCGAGCCGGGCGCTGCGCCGAGCCGCTCCGCGTCAGACGTACCGGGTCGGCCGCGTGAGGATCTTCGCGACGCACAGCGGCATGGCCTCGGCGGCATCGTGCGCGCGTGAGCGGTATGAGCTCGGGGTCTCCCCCACGATCTCGGAGAACGTCGAGCTGAACGAGCCGAGCGATGTCGCACCGACGGCGGTGCAGGCATCCGTCACCGAGACACCCTCGCGGAGTAGGGCCATCGCCCGCTCGATCCGGCGCGTCATGAGGTACGCGTACGGCGTCTCGCCGTAGGCGGCCTTGAACTCCCGGGAGAAGTGCGCGGGCGACATCAGGGCCCGGGTCGCCATCGTCGGCACGTCGAGTGGCTGGGCGTAGTCACGGTCGATGAGGTCGCGCGCGCGGCGCAGGTGTGCGAGCGTCTGGGTCGTCTGCGGAGCGGAAACCACGGACTTCACGCTACCGGGGTGACGACTGCGCGCGCCCCGGATCAGGTTCACGCCGTCGGGATCGTGACGATCGGAACCGTCGACGGCTCGCCGGTAGGCGACCCGCCCTGCGGCTCGATCGTCACCGCGATGACATCGCCCGGCTCCAGCGCACCGTCGAGCAGTGCCGTCGCCTCGCCCTCAGCGGAGTCGAAAGTGCCCGCCGAGACAGCGCCTCCGTCGCGTACGAACCACAGCTCGAAGCTCTCGTCGTCGGCGATCTGCGGGAGCCCTTGCGAGACGAGCACGACCGTGCCGAGCGATTCCGACCAGTGCGCGGTCGCGGTGCCGCCGTCGGTGACCTCGACCGTGGCCGACTGCGCGTCGGGGGCATCCTCGATCTGCTGTAGCGCGACGACCTCGGCCGGCCGGTACAGGTAGTCGTTGATCATGGCCGCGCCGAGCCCCAGCGCGACGAGCAGCACCAACGATGCCGCGAGCGCGACGATGCCGCGGGTCCAGCGACGCCGGGAGACGGCCTGGATGACCGCGGTGGCGGGCGGCGGCTCAGAGGCCGGCCGATCGCTGCTCTCGGACCACGCGGTGACCGGTTCGGCGACCGCGGCGGCGGACGCGTCCATGGCAGGCAGCTGAGGGGTCGCGGCGACCCGCGACAGCAGCGTGGACCGCAGCGTCAGCGGGGGCACGGCATCGGCGACGGTGTCGGCGAGGGCGGCGGCGGTCGCGGCATCCGCGTCCACTCGCTCCTCCCACTCGGGGTGCCGGCGGCGCGCAGCCTCGAACGCCTCGCGGTCGGCGGGCGACAGCGCGTTCAGCGCAGCGCCTGCGGCGAGCTCGGCGAACTCCTCCTCGTTCATCACGCGGTCACCCCCATCTCTGCTCTCAGGCGGGACAGACCGTCCCGCATCCTCGTCTTGATCGTCCCCAGCGGCGCTCCCACCAGGGCCGCGATCTCGCTCTGACTGTAGCCCCCGTAATACGCGAGGGTCAGCGCTTCCTTCTGGGCGTCCGGCAGTGCCGACAGCGCGGTCGCCACCCTCTCCCCCTCGATGCGCAGCTCGACCTGTTCCGCCACCTCGTCATGGGCTACCCCGAGGTCGCGGAATCCCGCGCGCACGTCGCGATCCGTGCTCGACTGCGAGGCCCGCACACGGTCCACAGCCCGGCGGTGCGCGATCGTGAGCACCCACGATCTCCCCTGACCTCTGTTCGGAGCGAACCGCGACGCGGATTGCCACACCTCGAGGAAGACCTCCTGCAGCACCTCCTCGCTCTGCGCCCGGTCGACGAGCACCCGCAGGATCAGACCGAAGACGCGCGGCGAGAGCAGGTCGTAGACGCGCGCGAAGGCCGCCTGATCGCCGGCCGCCACCCGCAGCAGCAGCTCTCCGATGCGGTCGACCGGCTCCGTGCCGTCCTCCGGCACGTCGATCCCGTCGATCACCATGTCCACCAGCATGCCTTACGTCACCTCCCCGGGACCTGATCGCACCCGGTGTCAGCCGAACGTGAACGAGTAGACGTCGACTCCCGGCGAGACGCGCACGTCGAGCACGTGCGCGGCCGCATCGTCGGTCTCCGCCACGGCATACGAACGCGGCGTCCCCGACACGGCCAGGGTCTGCTCGCGGCCGTTGTCCAGGCGCACGCGCACCTCCCCCTCGCCGGCGAGCACCATGCGCACCTCCTCGGCATGGAACTGCAGACGGATGCCGCCGCCCGCGGTCCCCGACGGAGCCGCGTACTGCGTCTCGACCCGCCACGCGCCGTCCAGGGCGAACGAATCGGACGGCTGGTCGTCGGGCAGCCGGTACTCGGCTTCGCCCGCCCGATACGCGGGCTCACCGCCGTAGTTGACGTCCTTCGCCGACCCGAGGAAGGTCTCGCGCGTGCGGGTGCCGGCGTCCGGAGTGTCATCGGCGACGTCGGTCGGATCGGGCAGCGTCACACCGGGATCCGCGTCCTCCAGCAGCTCGCGGATCAGCTTCTCGGTCGCGGCGTAGTTGCCCTCGCCGAGGGCGATGTGCCGGACCGTGCCGTCGGCGTCGATCAGATAGTGCGCGGGCCAATAGCGGTTCCGGTAGTTCGTCCACGTCGACAGGCTGTTGTCGAGGGCCACCGGGTAGGTGATGCCGAAGTCGCGCGTGCCGGCGGCGACGTTGCCGGCATCCTTCTCGAACGCGTACTCGGGAGAGTGGATGCCGATCACCTGCAGCCCCGCGTCGCGGTACGCATGGTCCCAGGCGACGACGTGCGGGATGCTGCGCTGGCAGTTGATGCAGGAGTACGCCCAGAAGTCGATCAGGACGACCTGACCGCGAAGGTCTTCGAGGTCGAGCGCGGCGCCGCCCGGCGTGTTCAGCCACGCCTCGATGCCGCGGATGCTCGGCGCCGTACCGCACGACTCGAGCTCGGACGCGCCGTTCGTGCACTGGTCGAGCTCGCGGTTCTCGTCGGTGACGAGACCGCCGAGGTCGAGCGCCCGCCGGGCCTCGGGGTTGTCGGTGAGCTCCCGCTGGACGCCTGCGGTGTAGTCGGGCACGAGGCGCTGCAGCGCCTGCGGCACGTTGAAGACGAGGCCCACGGCGAGGGCGAGCATCGCGACGCCCGCGGCGACGCGCAGGCCGCGCTCGCGCTTGCGGAACGCGCGGATGCGCTCGACGAGCCCACGGCCCGCCAGTGCGAAGAACAGGAGCGGGATGGCGACCCCCACCGCGAACGAGACCGTCAGCACGACCGTGCCGGCGTCGATGCGTCCCGTGGATCCGGCGACGATGATCGCCGCGAGCACCGGTCCCGCGCACGGCACGAAGACGGTTCCCAATGCGAGCCCCACGCCGTACCCGCTTCCCCGGTTCTGCACCTCCGAGCGACGAGCGAGCTTCTGGAAAGGCTTCTCGAGCAGCTGCTCGAATCGCGGCACGAGCAGCCCGATGCCGATGAGCACGAGCACGGCGATACCCGCCCAGCGCAGCACGTCCTGGGGAAGCCCGAGTGCTCCGAGCACGAGGGAGCCGAGCAGCGTCACGAGGGTGAAGCTCGTGATGAGACCCGCGATCACGAGATAGGGCCGCCATCGCGACACGGGCGCCGCGCGGCCTGCCGCGTCGTCGAGCCGGGCGGACTGCGCGCCCCCGGTCAGGAAGATGACCGGCAGCACCGGCAGGATGCACGGCGAGATCCCCGTGATGAGTCCGCCGAGCAGACCGATGATGACGAGCTCCATGCGTCCCCCTAGGTGTTGCGGGTTGTTCGCTCCGGAGCCCGGTTCGGATTGGTCGGACGAGTGTCATGCGGGCGTGCTCGGGATCGGCATCCGATTCTTCCAATCCGTTCCGGCGAGCCCTCCGAACAGTCCGTGTAGCCGCTCCTGCGGCACGCTCCCCGCACCGGGGGCCACCAGACCGCGGTCGCACGACCGCATGGAGGAGGAAGACATGTCTCGCATCACCAGGAAGCGTCTGTCGGCCGGGCTCGCTCTCGCCGTCGCCGCGACCTTCGCGCTGTCCGCCTGTTCGATGGGCGGCTCGGCCGCCGAACCTTCCACCGAACCGTCCGCACCCGCCATGGAATCGAGCGAGGAGCCGATGGCGGCCGACCCCGCCGCAGACCTCGTCGGCCCGGGCTGCGCCGCCTACGCCGAGGCCGTGCCGGACGGCGCCGGCTCGATCGAGGGCATGTCGGCGGACCCGGTCGCGGTGGCGGCATCCAACAATCCGATGCTGACGACCCTCACCGCTGCGGTGAGCGCCCAGCTGAACCCTGAGGTGGACCTCGTCGACACTCTCAACGGTGACGAGTTCACGGTCTTCGCGCCGGTCGACGAAGCGTTCGCGGCGATCGACCCCGCCACGATCGAGTCGCTCAAGACCGACACCGCGACGCTGACGTCGATCCTCACCTACCACGTGGTGCCCGGCCGGATCGAGCCCGCCGACATCGCCGGCATGCACACCACCGTGCAGGGCGCCGATCTCGAGGTGACAGGCAGCGGCGACGCCTGGATGGTCAACGACGCGAACGTGATCTGCGGCGGCGTGCAGACGGCCAACGCCACCGTGTATCTCATCGACTCGGTCCTGATGCCTCCGGCACAGTGACCGACGCCGGCTTCGGCCGGCACGCAGGGGGGCACGAGGCCGCCGGCGAAGCGAGGTCGCCGGCGGTCTCGTGGTGTCCACATGCACGCGGTCGCGGGAGAGTCAAGGGTGTGGGCCTGATCAGTTGTGCTGTCTAGCCTTATCCTCGGCCTGGGGTTGTGCCGGAGGGGTGCGGACACCGGGTGGGAGGAGACGTGACAGACCTGCGCGAGTCGGCGGAGTTGTCCACCGGCGAGATCTTGGACGATCGCTACGTCCTGCATGAGCGGATCGGCGAGGGTGGAATGGCGCGCGTCTATCGCGCCGAAGACACCCACCTCCAGCGCTCGGTGGCGGTGAAGGTGTTCCGAGAGCCCACCGACGGCATCGACTCCGTCGAGCGTGCGCTGTCGGAGACGACGCTCCTCGCCTCTCTGAGTCACCATTCCCTGGTCACCGTGTTCGATGCCCGCGTGGGCACGGGTGAGCCCAGCTATCTGGTCATGGAGCACGTCGACGGCATCACCCTGCGCGATCTCATCGCGCGCGGGCCTGTCGATCCGCGGATCGTCGCATCGATCGCGATCGACATCGCGGAGGGGCTGCACGTCGCGCACGAGCACGGGGTCGTGCATCGCGACATCAAGCCCTCGAACGTGCTCCTGTGGTCATCTCCGCGGCCGGGATGGGAGTGGCGGGCGAAGCTCGCGGACTTCGGCATCGCCTACTTGATAGACACGGCGCGCGTGACGACCCCCGGAGTGATCGTCGGCACGATGGCGTACGTCGCTCCGGAGCAGGCGCGAGGTGTGCCGCCGGCGCCGGCCGCCGACATCTACGCGTTCGGTCTCCTGCTCATCGAGGCGCTGACCGGCGAACGCCCGTTCGGCGATGCCGAAGGCATCGGAACCGTCGTGGCACGTCTGACGTCGGCGCCCGAGATCCCGGACTCGCTCCACCCGTCGTGGCAGGGTCTGCTGCGCGGGATGACCGCGATCCGCCCGGACGACCGACCCACCGCGCTCGAGGTCGTGACGGCGGCGTCCCGCCTGGCGGCGATGGAGAACACCATCGCCCGCGAGCGGGCCGACCCCGCGACGGCGCCCGTCGCGGCGCCCGTCACCGGCCCTACCCAGGTCTTTCCCGGGCCGGCGCTCGTGGCTCATCCCCCAGGCCCGGTCGAGCGCGGCGCGCTCCGCCGCGATGCGCGCATGGCCGCGCTCGCCTCGGGAGCTTCGGCCAGCACGGACAGCGCGGCTGTGGTCGTCCCATCCGTTCCGGACGAGCAGCGCCGACCCTCCCGTCGAGTCCTGGTGATCGGTGCTGTCATCGCGGCGCTGCTGGTGCTCGGACTCGCGCTCGGGTCGCTGCTGCTCGCGAACAGTTGGTCCCCAGAACCGGACCCCGCATCCACTCCCCCCGCAGAGGAGCAGGCTCCGCCGGTACCGACGGAGGAGGCTCCGGTCGAGGATGCGCCGGCGAACGTGCCCGCTGAGCAGCTCCCGGCCGAGGACGTGCCGCCGGCAGACACCGGCGGCGGAGGCGACGTCAACGACAACAGCGGCCCAGGGAACAACAACGGCAACGGCAACGGCAACGGCAACAGCGGGCGCGGGAACGGGAATGGGAAGGGCTGAGCCTGAGAACGGAACCACACCTGTCGGCAAGTAGGCTGGTATCCGAGGGCCTCTAGCTCAGTCGGTAGAGCATCGGACTTTTAATCCGCGGGTCGTGGGTTCGAGCCCCACGGGGCCCACTCACAGCGTCGAAGTGCCGCCTGCGGCTGCGTTCCCCCGCCATCTCCCCCTTCAGCGGGCGATCGCGGCGGCGATGAGCCAGACCACGATGCTCAGCACGAGCGCGATCAGCGGATACCAGAACGCCGTGTGCTTGCGCGAGAGCGCGATGATGCCTGCAACTCCCCCGATGACCGCGAAGGCAAGCGGCATGTAGCCGCCCAGCACGATGGCGAGCGTGTTGTCGTAGCTGCCGGTGGCCCAGGCGAGCGAGACGAAGAACAACACCACCGCGGCGCCGACGGAGAACCCGATCAGCAGCAGTGTGGCGACCATGTCGCCGGTGGAGCGCTCGGCGGGCGCGGCGTCGGTCGTCATCATCGGTTCAGTCCGATCTCGTAGTGCACGAACCCGGTGTGGCTCGCCACCCGGTCGTAGAGCGTGCGGGCCGTCCCGTTTGTCTCATGCGTGAGCCAGTAGACCTTCGCCGCATCGTGCGTGTGCGCCCACTCGGTCACGTGGTCGATGAGTGCTCGACCCGCACCCGTGCCGCGGGTATCGGGGGCGACGAAGAGGTCTTCGAGGTAGACGTACGGTGTCGCGGACCACGTGGCCGCATGCGTCAGCCAGTGGACGAGTCCGACCGCCCGGCCCCGGCCGTCGATTGCGATCGCGCCGTGGATCGGGAACTGCGGATCGAGGAGGCGGTTCCATGTCAGCTCGGTCTGCTCGTCGGAGAGCTCGGACTCGTAGAACTCCAGGTAGCCGCGCCAGAGCGGCAGCCATGCGTCGTGGTCGCCGGTGGCGAGCGGGCGGATGTCGGTCACAGGACAGACGCTAGCGGGTCGCGGGCGTCAGGTGAGTGCGGTGCGCGCCGTGCGTCGCGCGTGCGCGCTGAGATCGGCGCTGCGACGCGCGAGGAATTCCTCCAGGCGCGCACGATCGACCCGCCCGATCTCGCGCAGCGCCACGCCGACGTTCGTCTGCACCAGGTGCTCCGGGTCGTCCGCGAGGATCTCGCAAAGCGTGAGAGGGTCGTCGAGGTCGCGCGCGCGGATGATCCAGAACGCCGCGGTGATCGACGTACGACGCCGCAGCCAGTCATCAGAGCGCGCGAGGTCGAACAGCACATCCCGCGGCCGGTCGAGCAGATACCCGCCCAGCACTCGGGGAGCGGCCCGGTCGATGAAGTCCCAGGTGTCGATGCGGTCCATCCGCCGCATCCAGAGCTCGTACAGCGCGGCGCGGTCGGCGTCCTTCGTGCGCGCCTGGAAGTCGAGGATCGAGACCGCCACCATCCGCATCTCGTAGGCATCCGCGTCGAGGAGCCGGTCGACCTCGGCCAGCGGCATCCGTGCATTCGTCTTCGCGATGTCGAAGACAGTGCCCATGCGCACGCCGATCACCTCGGTGCGCGCATCTGCCATGCGCCGCTGGGTCTTGGCCCGCTCTTCAGCGGATGCCGCGGCCTCGAGCGCCGCGCGGACGCCCTCGGCCGTCGGTGGCGTGCCTGCGGGCTCAGTCACCGCCGGAGAGACCGGAGTGGCTCAGCTCGGCTCCGGCGTGGGCGAGCTCGGCCAGTGCGGCGTCGCTCGATTCCGGCGCGACGCCCGCGACGAGGTCGGTGAGGATCCGCACGTGCCGCCCGTGCTCGATGGCGTCGAGGGCCGACGCGCGCACGCAGTAGTCCGTCGCGATGCCCGCGACGTCGACGTCCACCACCCCGTGCTCTTCGAGCAGGTGCGCCACGGTGACACCGTCGTCGGTGGTGCCCTCGAACAGCGAGTAGGCCGGCGCGCCCTGCCCCTTCTTGACGTGGTGCGTCACTCCCGACGTGTCGAGGCCGGGGTCGTACTCCGCGCCCTCGGTGCCGCCCACGCAGTGCACGGGCCACGTGTCGACGAAGTCGGGTTCTGCGCTGAAGTGCCCACCGTTGTCGCCCTCGCCGTGATGCCAGTCGCGCGAGGCCACGATCACGGCGTACTCCTCGGCGTGCGTGACCAGGTACTCCGTGATGCGCTGCGCGACGGCATCCCCGCCCTCCACGCCGAGCGCACCGCCCTCGGTGAAGTCGTTCTGGACATCGACGATGAACAGCGCCTTGGTCATGATTCGAGCGTACGCCTGTACTCCTCGCGAGTGAGGGGGTGTCCGTCGTCTGCGACAAGCGCGGCCTCCGGCTCCGCGGGCAGGGGCTCGTCGACCGGCTCAGCGGGAGAGCCCTCGGAAGAGCCGGGGTCGCTGCCGGCCGATGCCGCCCCGTCGCGTCTCGCCAGCTTCGACGGCCACCAGATCGCCCGGCCGATGTCGTACGACAGCGCCGGCACGAGAAGAGACCGTACGACGAAGGTGTCGAGCAGCACGCCGAAGGCCACGATGAAGGCGAGCTGCACCAGGAACAGGATCGGAATGACACCGAGAGCCGCGAAGGTCGCCGCCAGCACCAGACCCGCCGAGGTGATGACGCCGCCGGTCGCGACCAGACCCCGCAGGATGCCGGGCCTGGTGCCGTGCACGAGGGACTCCTCGCGCACGCGCGACATCAGGAAGATGTTGTAGTCCACACCGAGCGCCACCAGGAAGACGAACCCGTACAGCGGTACCGCGGGATCGGCGCCGGGGAACCCGAACACCTCGTTGAACACGAGCGCGCTCACACCGAGCGCCGTCGCGAACGACAGGATCACCGTCGCGATGAGCAGCACCGGCGCCAGGATCGACCGCAGCAGCAGCATGAGGATCAGCAGGATCACCAGCAGGATGACCGGGATGATGACGGTCCGGTCGCGCGTCGACGTGTCGTTGGTGTCGATGTCGGTCGCCGTCTCGCCGCCGACGACCGCGGTCCCCGCGCCGAGCGTGTCGTCGAGATCCGCGCGGAGCTGCCGGACGGTGTCCTCAGCGGCGAGCGAGTCGGCGGCATCCGTGAGCGTCCCGACGACGAGGACGTCGCCGTCGGCGACGGTCGCCTCGGGAGCAGGCGTGCCGGGCGGGCCGACCGCCGTGAGCACCGGCTCGCCGTCTTGGACCTCGACGGCGGCCTGTCCGGTCGGGGAGTCCTCAGAGGCGACGGCCACCGATTCGATGCCGTCTGACGCCTCGAGCACCTCGACCGTGCCGGCGAGGTCCTCTTCGGGAATGATCACGTACGCCGGCGATCCCGACCCCGCCGGGAAGTGCTCGGCGAGCACCTCCTGGCCGTCGCGGGCCTCGGACGCTCCGAGCACGAGGTCGCTCGTGGGCACGCCGTCCGCCTTGAGCTGCGTGATGCCGATCGCGCCGGCGAGCAGGACGATCGTGCACGCGATCCACACGACGCGGGCATTGCGCGCCACGAATCGCGCCTGTCGCGGCCACACGCCCTTGACCGGCTGCGTCAGATCGTCGGGGATCATGGCGAGCGGCTGCTTCGGGATGAAGGGCCAGAAGGCCGCCCGGCCGCAGAGCGCCAGGAGCGCCGGCAGGAACGTCAGCGCGGAGAGCACGGAGAACGCGATGCCGATGGACGCAATCGGTCCGAGGGCGCGGTTGGTCGCGAGGTCCGAGAGCAGCAGACACAGCAGGCCCGCGATCACGGTGCCGCCGGACGCGAGGATCGGCTCGAACGCTCCGCGCCACGCCGAGAGCGTCGCGTCCCATTTCGACGCGCCGGTCGCGATGGATTCTCGGAATCGGGCGACGTACAGCAGCGCGTAGTCCGTCGCGGCGCCGATGACGAGGATGAAGAGGATGCCCTGCACCTGCCCGTTGAGCACGACGATGCCGGCGAAGGCGAGCCACCACACGGTGAGCAGCGCCGCGCAGAGGGCGAAGAGCGACGTCAGGAGCACGAGGACCGGCAGCAGCGGCGAACGGTAGACGATCACGAGGATCAGGAACACCGCGATCAGCGCCACGCCGAGCAGAAGTCCGTCGATGCCGAGGAAGCCCTCGACGAGGTCCGCCGTGAAGCCGGCCGGCCCGGTGACCCACGCCTCGAAGCCGTCCGGAAGCTCGTCGGCCACCAGGGTCCGGATGGCCTCCACCGTCTCGCCCACCTCGCCGGAGGCATCGATCGGGACGA
The DNA here is from genome assembly GCF_040676455.1 of Microbacterium sp. LMI12-1-1.1. Lineage (NCBI taxonomy): Bacteria > Bacillati > Actinomycetota > Actinomycetes > Micrococcales > Microbacteriaceae > Microbacterium > Microbacterium sp. LMI12-1-1.1. The sequence continues at coordinate 441,222 of NZ_JBEGIA010000001.1, forward strand.
AGATCTGCACCGCCTCGCCGTCCTCCGACAGGATCGGCGGCGAGACATCCTCCTGCACGCCCTCGATGCCGGCGATGTCATCGGCCAGCGCCTGGACGTCGGCGACGTCCTCCTCCGACAGTTCGCCGTCGCCGGTGACGACCACGACAGCGGGGATGCTGTCCTCGCCGAGGAAGTCGGCCAGCCGCTCGTTGACCTGCGTGGCGTCGGCACCCTCTGGCAGGAAGCTGGACCGGTCGTTGGTCGACACCTCGTCGACCTTGCCGAAGTAGGGTCCGCCGATGGATCCTGCCGCGAGCCAGATCAGCACGAGCAGGGCGGGGATGCCGATGCGCAGCCACCCGGAGGGGCGGCGGTTCGCGTGGTGAGGCGAGGACATATCGCTAGCTTATCTAGCGAACTGCGTTTCGTGAAACGGAATCCGGATGCCGCCCGAGGGTCTCGGCACGCCTCCTATGCTGGGTCGCGATGCTCTCCGCCGCCCTCGCCCTCGTCGGCGCCGTCATCTACGGCTCCGCCGACTTCCTCGGCGGCCTGGCCGCGCGGCGGCTGCGCTCCATCGTCGTCACCGCCGTGGCGGCTCTGTCAGGACTCGTCGCGCTCGCGCTCGTGCAGCCGCTGGTGGGCGGCGTATGGACGGCCGCGGACGTCGGGTGGGGCGTCCTCGCCGGCATCGTCGGCGTCGTCGCCATCGCCCTGCTGTACGCCTGTCTCGCGATCGGACCGATGAGCATCCTGTCGCCGCTTACCGCGGTCGTCTCGGCGATCGCCCCGATGCTGTGGGGTCTGCTCGTCAAGGGCGATGCGCTGGCGCCCATCGGCTACGCCGGGCTGGCGGTGGCCCTGGTCGCCGTCGTCCTGGTCGGCTTCATCCCGGGCGAGAAGATCGTGCGGCCGAACCCCCGTGGACTCGCAATGGCGGTCGGCGCCGGACTCGCGATCGGCGCCTTCCTCATCATCGTCGACCAGACCTCCGCCGACAGCGGCCTCGTGCCCCTCGTGACCGGCCGCGCCACGAGCAGCGTCGTCACGATGGCCGTGGTCGGCATCCTCTCCCTCATGGCGATGCGCCGCGGCGCATCGGCGCGCTCCGTGCTCGCCGTCGCAGGTCCGCCGCTCGGGGCGATGCCGAGCGGACACGCCGATCTGGAGCACGCGGCGGAGCCGGGAGGCATGACGATGACGGCACGGCGGGCGTGGACGCTCGCCGTCGTATGCGGGATCGCGGATGCCGCCGCCAACGCGCTCCTGCTGATCGCGCTGCGCATCGGCGACCTCGCGGTGGTCTCGGCGCTCACAGCGCTGTACCCCGCCGGCACGATCCTGCTGGCCGCGATCGTCCTGCGAGAGCGCGTCGCCGCGATCCAGTGGGTAGGCCTCGGTCTGGCCGTCACCGCCGGAGGCATGCTCGCCGTCGCATAGGCGGCCGCCGGGACGCCCGAGCGCTCAGCCGCGGGCGAAGAGCATCACGAGCGAGGTCACCAGTGCGACCACGCCGAGTGCGAGCATCCCGCCGGCAAGGAGCGCGACGGCCCGCACCGCCGGCGAGCCCTGCGTCAACCGCATCCGGTTGAGGGATCCGCGACGGACGAAGATGTCGGCCATGTCGGCGTCGCCGATGTGGTGCTCCTGCTCATGGGTGAGGTGCGCCTCCCCCACGCCGCCGTCCTCATCGAACCAGCGGACCAGACGGCCGTGGGCCGATGACTCGACGACGGCTCGCACCGGCACCCACGTGCCGTCGAACAGGTACATGATCAGCGCGACCCCGGCGAGCAGTGCGCCCACGCCGAACCCGATCCACGAGAAGATCTCGGCGAGGGCGTCGATCGCCTGGGACACCTCTCCACCGTCCTTCACATACGGAAAACGGCCGCTGCCCGCGGCCGTTTCCGGCGTGAAGCCACATTACCCGATCACCCGATACGGCTCGGCACCGTCACCAGCGACGCAGCGATGTCCGCCGTCGATTCGAGTGGCCCGTGGCCCCGCTGCGCCGCCGGACGGGTGGCTGTGGACGCCGTGAAGCGTCGTCTCTCGACGCCTGTTGTCGACGACGAAGTGCCGTGCTAGGGTCAGAAACCGGTTACTCGACAAGCGTTTTCCCGAGGCCCACCCCGAACTCGACGACGAGCACAGGAAGTGACATACCGATGCGCATGGTTCTGGCGAAGATGCGGACGCACTCATGACGGCGCTCGAGGCATCGCCTCACGTGCAGACGGAAGTCGTCCAGTCCCTCCCCCCGGCGGAGCGGAAGCGAACCTGGTGGCAGCACATCTGGCGACATCGGGCGCTGTATCTGATGGCGTTGCCCGGCATCGTGTACTTCCTCGTCTTCAAGTACGTGCCGATGGGCGGACTGGTGATCGCCTTCCAGGACTACTCGGCGTTCCTGGGCATCTTCGGCAGTCCCTGGGTGGGATTCGAGCACTTCATCCGGTTCTTCACCCAAGACGCCTTCCCGCTCCTGATGACGAACACGATCGTCCTCTCGCTGCTGCTGCTGATCTTCTCGTTCCCGGTGCCCATCATCCTCGCGCTGATGCTGAACGAGCTGCGCCTCAAGCTGTTCCAGCGGAGCATCCAGACGGTGATCTACCTCCCGCACTTCATGTCGTGGGTGATCGTGGTGTCGCTGTTCTACGTCCTGCTGACCACGGACGGCGGAGGCGTGAACAACCTCCTCGTCTCGTGGGGCCTGGAGCCGATTCCCTTCCTCACCGACCCCGCCTGGCTCCGCCCGCTCTACGTCATGCAGGAGATCTGGAAGACTGCCGGCTGGGGCACGATCATCTACCTCGCGGCGATGACGGCGGTCGACATGCAGCTGTACGAGGCCTCCGAGATCGACGGCGCGGGACGCTGGCGACAGAGCTGGCACATCACCCTGCCCGCCATCCGGCCGACCATCATCGTGATGTTCGTCCTTGCGATCGGCGACTTCCTCGAGCTCGGCTTCGAGCACATGTTCCTGATGCTCAACTCCCTCAACCGCGAGGTCGGCGAGATCTTCGACACGTACGTCTACACGGCCGGCATCCAGAACGGGCAGCTGAGCTACGCCACGGCCGTCGGCCTGTTCAAGGGCCTTGTCGGACTGATCCTCGTCATCGCCGCCAACCGGCTTGCCAAGCGGTTCGGCGAAGAGGGGGTCTTCTGATGTTCTCCTTCGAGGGCTTCGTCCGCATCAGCATGTTCCTTCGCGGCGTCTATCGCATCGCCTACCTGAACCTGCTCTGGATCGCCGCGACGGCGCTAGGGCTCGTGATCTTCGGCATCGGCCCCGCTTCTTTCGCCCTCGCCGCATACATCGACCGCTGGTTCCGGCTCGGCGAGACCCCGCCGGTGACCCGGACGTTCATCGCGCTCCTGCGCGCACAGTACTGGCGGGCCACCGCGATGGGGTGGATCCTGCTCGCGGCCGCTGCCATCGTCATCACGAACATCTTCACCGCCTCCACCTGGACCCTCCGGTTCGCCAACGTGCTCGCACTCGTGATCATCGCGATCATCGCCTCGTACGTGTTCCCCGTGATGGCCGCGACCGATGTGCGCGGCATCCACCGCCAGATCGCCGCCGCGGCGCTCATCGGCTTCGGTTCCCTCCACTGGACGATCGTCGCCGGTGCCGCCGTCGCCGGGGTCGTCTGGCTGCTCGCTGCGTTCGGCGCGCCGCTGCTTGTTCTCTTCGGCGTCGGCATCCCAGCGACCGCCGCCGGGTACGTCACCCGGATCGTCTTCGGCCGATTGTCCGCCGAGGCCGCGAGCGCGGACAGCGCAGCGGCGGATGCCGCGCCCGCCGCGACTGCGGCGACCCAGACCTCATCCCCCCGGGCACGCGAGACCTCGCGCGTCCACATCCACCTTGCGAGAGGAACATCACAATGAGGCACCACACCAGGCTCGGGATCGCCGTCGCTTCCGTCGCCGTCGTATCGCTGGCGCTGACCGGATGCGGCGGTTCGGGAGACGAACCGACCGCGAGCGGCGGCACCAGCGGGACGCCGGACAGCCTCACCTGGATGACGGTGCTGCACACGCCGACGACACCGGAGGCCGGTGGTCCCGTCCATGCAGCGCTCGAGGAGTACACCGGCACCGAGGTGGACTTCCAGTGGGTGCCGGCCGCCTCGTCCGACGACAAGATGAGTGCCGCGCTGGCGTCGGACTCGCTGGCCGACATCACCGTCCTGAGCAACCCGGCCAACACCGCGGTGCGTCAGGCCATGAAGTCCGGGCAGTTCTGGGACGTCGAGCAGTATCTCGGGGATTACCCCAACCTCGCCGAGATCAACGAGCAGACCATCGCCTCGGCACGTGTCGGCGGAAAGCTGTACGGCGTGCCCATCCAGAAGCCGGTGGCCCGCTACGGAGTCCTCGTGCGGCAGGACTGGCTCGACAACCTCGGACTGGATGCACCGCACACCGTCGAGGAGCTGTCCGAGGTCGCTCTCGCCTTCACCAACGACGACCCCGATGGCAACGGCGTGAACGACACCACCGGGTTCATCGATCGCGCGGAGAGCTTCCAGGTCGGCTTCAAGTCACTGGCGGGCTACTTCGGTGCGGGGAACGTCTTCGAACTCGACGACGATGACCAAGTGGTCCCGTCCTTCCAGACGGACGCGTTCAAAGAGGCGATGGAGTGGTACCGCGACCTCTACGAGCAGGGCGCGGTCAACGGTGAGTTCGTGACCATGCAGAAGTCCAACCAGCAGGACGCCATCGCACAGGGCAAGGGCGGCATCGTGGTGACGGGCCTCTTCGAGGCGCGGAACTACATGAACATCGCCAAGAGCGCCAACCCGGACTCGCCCATGGCATGGGCGCTGATCAACGACATGACGTTCGAGGATGTGCCGCGCCGCATCTTGTCGGACACCAACGGCGGCTTCGGCGGCTGGTTCGCGATGTCGAAGACGCAGGTCAAGGATGAGGCGGAGCTCACGTCCATCCTCGCGTTCATCGACAAGCTGCTGGACGAGGAGCCGTTCATCGCGATGACCAACGGCATCGAGGGCGAGCACTACACGGTCGACGCCGACGACGTCCTCACCATCATCGACCAGACGAAGTGGGAGCAGGAGGTGCAGCCGTACTCGTCCTCCCGCCCGTCCGACACCGTCGTGACCTTCAAGAGCACGACCCCGTATGTCGACGAGGGCAACGAGAAGATGGCGGAGAACACCGAGTTCGCCGTGATCAACATCGCACTGCCGCTGTCGTCCGACGAGTACGACCGGAGCTGGACGACGATCCTGCAGGGCGCGAACGACGCGTACAACAAGTACATGGTCGGCCAGCTCGACATGGACGGCTACGAGGAGGCGATCGAGAAGCTGGGCGGGCAGGGCCTCGACACCATCATCGAGGAGTTCACCGCCTCGTACGCCGAGAACGAGTGACGTGACGGGACGCAGGTGCAGAGCATGAGGATGCCGAACGGTGCCCGCCGAGTGGTGCACGCCACGGCGGCACTGCAGGCCGCCATCGACGACGCCGCGGATGCCGGTGGCGGTCGTGTGACGATCTCCCCGGGCGTGCACGAGACCGGTGCTCTGCGCCTGCGCTCCCACGTGGAGCTCCACCTCGAGGCCGGCGCGGTGCTGCGTTTCGTCGCCGATCCCGCCCTCTATCCTCCGATCGGCGCGCGCTGGGAGGGCGCGGCCACGACCATCCACTCGCCCTGCATCTATGCGCGGGGCGAGACCGACGTGGCGATCACCGGCCGCGGCCGCATCGAGGGCGGCGGCGCCTGGTGGTGGGATGCGATGCGCCGGGATGTCCTCTCGTTTCCCCGACCGACGCTGATCGGCCTGCATGAGTGCACCGCAGTCGAGATCTCGGGCGTGACTCTGCGCGACTCTCCCGCCTGGACCGTGCACCCGCTGCTCTGCGAGGACGTGCGGATCACGGGCATCCGGATCAAGAATCCGCCGGACTCGCCGAACACCGACGGGATCAACCCGGAGTCGTGCCGCAACGTCCGCATCAGCGACTGCCATATCGACGTCGGTGACGATTGCATCGCGATCAAGGCGGGCAGCGAGCTGGCGCTCGATCGTGTCCCGTGCGAGAACATCACCATCACGAACTGCACGATGGTCCACGGCCACGGCGGCGTCGTGATCGGCAGCGAGATGAGCGGTGGCGTGCGCGGCGTCGTCATCTCGAACTGCGTCTTCCAGGGCACCGACCGCGGCATCCGCATCAAGTCGCGTCGCGGCCGCGGGGGCACCGTCGCCGATGTCCGCGTGAGCAACATCGTCATGGACGCCGTGATGTGCCCGCTCGTGATCAACCCTTTCTACTTCTGCGGCCCGGAGGGCAAGCTCCCGATCGTGTCGGACCGGACTCCGCAGCCAGTGGACGACGGGACTCCCCGCTTCCGCGGCATCCATCTGTCGCACATCACCGCGACGAACGTCCAGTCATGCGCGGCATGGGTCTCCGGCCTTCCCGAGGCCCCCCTCGAGGACCTCACGCTGGACGATTTCGTCGTATCGTTCGCGGCCGACGCTGTTTCCGCTGTTCCGGCGATGGCCGACGGCGTGCCGGCGATGGCGGCCGAGGGGGTGCACGCCCGCTTCGTCTCCGGCATGCGCGTCACCGGCCTCCGCGTCGTAGGTCCGACCGGCCCCGCGGTGATCGCCGATGACACCGCGGATGTGCTCGTGCAGGGCGGACGGGTATGACGCTCATGGCCGAATCCCCACGCGTGCGACGAGCCCCGGCGCCGTTCCGCCGGCGCGCCGAGGTGATCATCGCGAGCATCGGACTGGTGGGCGCCGCCTTGCTGCAAGGCGGGTTCGCGCTGCTGATCACGCGCAGCAGTGACGAGACCCTTCGCACCGGGGTGGTCCCGGCGCTGCGTCAGAACGGCGTCGAGATCTCAGACGCCGACGCCGACGTGGCCCTCAACACCCTGGCCGCCTGGTTCGGATACTCCCTCGTGCTCGTCGCGTTGCTCTGGGCGGTCGGCCTCTTCTTCGCGCATCACCAGCCGCGTCGCAGCGCGGCCGGTTGGTGGTTCGCCGGAGCGGGGCTCGCCTGCCTGGTCGGGACGCAGCTGCTGCTGTACCCGGTCGCTTTCTTCTTCTTCGTCGCTGCTGCGCTGTTCGCAGCGCGCAAGCCCACACCTCGGAGGACGCCATGACCACCTCGCCTCGCCTCGACAGCGCGACTATCCCGATCCGGATCCGCCAGCAGGACCGCAGGCGGCGGCGCATGACGCCTGGCCGGCGCGTATTCGTGATCGTGAATGGGCTCATCCTGTCCACGTTCGCGCTGCTGTGCCTGTTGCCGTTCGTGAACGTGCTCGCGAGCTCCCTCGCGACTCCCGGCGAACTCGCCACCCGGGCGTTCATCCTCTGGCCCGAGACGTTCAGCCTCGACGCCTACCGCTACATCTTCTCCACGCCGACGATCTTCCGCGCCTTGGGCGTCTCGGCGGTGGTCACGATCGGCGGCACGCTGATCAGCCTCGTGCTCACCACGCTGATGGCGTACGCCCTGTCCAAGAGGCACCTCAAGGGTCGCCGCGTCATCAACTTCCTCGTGCTCTTCACGATCCTGTTCTCCGGCGGCATGATCCCGACGTTCATCCTCGTCAAGAACCTCGGGATGATGGACACCTTGTGGTCGCTGACCATCCCCGTCGCCATCAACGCGTTCAACTTCATCATCATGCGGAGCTTCTTCCAGGGCATCCCGGACAGCCTGGAAGAAGCCGCGCGGATCGACGGATGCTCCGAGCTCGGGGTGTTCTGGCGAATCGTGCTGCCGCTGTCGATGGCCTCGATCGCCACCATCGGTCTGTTCTACGCCGTGTACTACTGGAACACCTATCAGAGCGCGATCCTGTACATCAACAAGTCGGAGCTGTGGCCGATCCAGGTGCTGCTGCGTCAGGTCGTGATCGTCGCGAGCGGCATGAACGCCGACGAGAGCGCGGTCGACATCGTGCCGCCGGCGCAGTCGGTGCGCATGGCGGTGATCTTCGTCGCCACGCTGCCCATGCTGCTTGTGTACCCGTTCGTCCAGCGCTACTTCGTGAAGGGCGCGCTGATCGGATCCGTGAAGGGCTGAATCGTGCGACTCATCGTGACCGGCGACTCGACAGCCGCCGACTACCCCGCCGACCGCGCCCCGCTCGCCGGCTGGGGACAGACGCTCGGTGCGCGCGAGGATCTCGAGGTGATCAACCATGCGCGGCCCGGAGCATCCACGCGGAGCTTCATCGCCACGGGACTGCTCGACCGAGCGCTGGACGATGTGCACGACGGTGATCTCCTGCTCGTGTGCTTCGGGCACAACGACGGCAAGGAGGGCGAGCGCTTCAGTGATCCGGAGGTCGCCTTCCCAGCGAATCTACGCCGGTTCGTCGCGGCTGGCCGCGCGCACGGCGCCACACCGGTGCTCTTGACCCCCATCGAGCGCCGCCACTTCGTCGACGGACGACTTCAGCCCACGCACGGTCTCTATCCCGACCAGACGAGGACGGTCGCTCAGGTCGAGAGCGCGCCGCTCATCGATCTGACCTCCCAGACCGCGGAACTGTGGCAGAGCCAGGGCGAGGAAGAGAGCAAACGGGCTTTCATGTGGCTGGATCCCGCCGCGTGGACCGGCTATCCCCACGGGCAGCAGGACAACACGCATCTCCGCGCCGAGGGCGCTGAGATGGTCGCCGATCTCGTCTACGAGGCGTTGTCCAGCCAGGGGCTGCTGACCGGCCGCCCGCTCCCAGCGGGGCGGTAGCTACCCACCCAGGTCCACGCAGCGCCGATCTCGGGCCCGGATCCGTGCGACTGCACGGTCACGATGTCATCGTCGCTCACCACGATGCGCATGTGGACGGACGAGATGTCGTCGGATGCCGCAGACAGCAGCAGTTCGAGAACGCCGGGCCGCGACCACCGCGCCGCGATGACGCCCCGGCCGAGTGCGCCGTCCGTCACCGTGCGGCCCCCCGTCGAGAACCGCAGCGGGGCGTTGCCGCCGATGCGCACTTCGCCGCCGGCCGAATCAACAGTGAGCGCCACCCGATCCGGGGCTCCGTCGCCGGTGATCACGGTGAACGCTCCGCTGAGCGACCGGGCGTGGGCGGGATCGTGAGCGCCGAGCGGCATGTCTAACGCACCCGGGTCATCGAGTTGGTCGTGTGAGAGTGCGGTCAGAAGCATCTCGACGAGCCGTTGATCACCTCCCGTGATGGGCGTGGCATCGGCAGTGACCACCGCCACCAGCGACCGCTCCGGTTCCCCGTAGACGATCTGGCCGCCGAGGCCGAACATCATCCACGCGCCAGCGCGCGGCAGCCACACGTGACGCCCGTAGCCGGCGCGGAAGGGCGCGCCCCATGCCTGCATGCCCGGGTCGGAGCGCAGCTCGAGCAAGCGTCGCACGACGCGCTCCGGCAGGACCCGCACGCCGCGGCAGCTCCCTGCCCCGTTGATCACCTCGGCCAGCCGGACGAGATCGTGGGGAGCCGCGATGAGCCCCGAGCCGCCGTGGCTGAACCCGTCGGGGCCAGCCAGGAACCGCGCACCGGCGCCGATCCCCAGCGGCTCGAGCACACGGGGGCGGAGGTACTCGAGCAGCGGCGCTCCCCCGCACCGTTCGACCAGCGCGGCGAGGGTGTACGACGCACTGGTGTCATACACGAACTGGGAGGCCGGGCGGTGAGTGGGCGGACGGCGGAAGTACGACGCCAGCCATTCTCCGGTGTCATCGAACGTTGTTCGGCTGTGCGGCCCTGTCATCGCGAGCATGTCGTCGATTCGGGTGGCGGCGAGCCATGGCGACGTCGGCTCCATCTCGGGGAAGTACGTCACGATCGGGGCATCGAGCCGCAGCCGGTCTTCCTCGACGAGCAGCAGCACGGCGAGGGCGGTGATCGACTTCGAGACCGAGTACATGCGGTGCGGAATCTCCGTACCGAACGGCGCGATCTCCTGGCGGGCGACCGTGCGTCCCTCGACGCCGACCTCGAGAGTATGGATGGTGATGCCCGCCGCATGGGCCCGCTCGACGAACTCCCGCAGCGGACTGCTCACGCCGCAGCTCCGGCCGCCTCCGGGGCGCCTTCGCGGAGCCGCGCGAGCAGCCGCGACGTGACGGCATCCGGATCCCTCTGAGGGTTGTCCGAGATGGACACCGCGAGGTCCAGCAGCAGCGTGTCCCCCGGCGCAAGACGTCGCGGCTCGGTCACAGCGACCGCCGGCAGGAACCCCACATACCCCTCGGTGCGCACGAACCACGGCATCGAGGTCGTCGTTGCGGCGACGAGTGACGCGGTCGACGACTCGATCGCGAGCCAAGGCGAGCGCGAGCCGTGTGCGTTGTCGATGCCGTCTCCGTCCGCCGTCTCGACCCGAGCCCCCACGAAGGCCGTCCGCCAGAAGATGCCCCCGTAGAAAGCGCCGGCGCGGCCGTTGGTCTGCGGACTGCCGAACGTCACCACCCCGGACGTCGGGCTCAGGGAAGACGTCCAGGCGACCTCCAAATACCCGTTCTCCTCGTGAGCGGTGATGACCCGCATCTCCTCCAGCAGAGCACGACCTCGCGGATCCACCCACGCGATGCGCTGCCGCAGTCGGCCGGGAGCGGCATCCTGCTCCTGCACGAGCTGAGTACCGTGGTTGTCGAGCATTACAGAGCCATGCGCTCGCCGATACGTGCGGCCGCCCCAGAACGTCGTGCCCTCGACATCAGGGAGGGCGAGGCTCGCGCCCAGGTGATGGACGTGGTCACCGGGAGAGACCTGGGTCACCGGCGTCCCGGACGGTGTCGTCGCCGTCAGGAACGGGCGCGGCGAGAGGGTGCGCGGAAGGTCGACGCCGTCGTGAAGCGACACTGCCGCGGTGCCGGCGCCCAGCAGCGGGATCGTCACTGCGGTGCCCTCGTGCTTCCACGCGGGGCGAGCTCAGGCGAGAACATGATCGGCTCCCTCAGCGGCTCCGCGGTGATCTCGGCGCGCAGCACTGCCCACAGCTGCTCGCCGATGCCGCTGAGCCCGGCCGTCATGGTCGTCAGCGACGGGGACGAGTAGCGCGCGAACGGGATGTCATCGAACCCCGCGACAGAAAGCCTTCCGGGCACGGGGACGCCCTCTTCCGACAGGCGTCCGAGCAGGCCGAGCGCCACGACGTCGTTGTACGCGATCACCGCAGAGGCCCCGGTATCGCGCAACGCCGGCCAGGAGTTGTAGCCGTCCTCGAAGGAGTGGCCGCACGGCACGTCGATGATCTCGACGGCGGACTCGGCCTCCCGGACCTCCGCGAGGCCGCGCTCGCGCTCCCAGTTCGCCCGTGCGTAGGCGGGCCCGGCGAGGTACGCGATCCGCCGATGCCCGAGCGAGATGAGGTGACGGGCGAGCACTATCAGCCCTTCGTGATAGTCGATGAGGACGGAGCCGGCGTTCTTGCCGGTCGTGCGGTTGAACACGGCGACGGGGGCGACGCGCGGCAGCAGCCCGAGCAGATCCGGTCGGGTCATTCGCGGCGAGAACAGCGCCACGGCGTCGGTACGGTCGCGCAGATCGCGCGCGAGCTCGGGCTCGGCGTCGGCGTTCTCAAACGAGTCCGACACGACGACGTGATAGCCGTCGCGCGCGGCTGCCTGGTTGAAGCCGTGCAGCACCTGATGGAACATCGGGTTGCCGAGGTCGGGCACGAGGACGCCCACTGTGCGGCTGACCCCGAGGGACAGTGAGCGCGCCGTCTGGCTGGGTGTGTAGCCGAGTTCGTCGATGACTGCGCGCACCATGCGCGCGATCTCGGGGTTCACGGTCGGCAAGCCGTTGAGCACTCGGGATACCGTCGCCTTGGACACGCCTGCGGCGTGGGCGATGTCGTTGATCGTCGTCGCACGTGTCGGTGTCGTGCGCGTGCGTTTGCCCGCCATCCTCACCCCTCCCCCATAGTGATGTCGAAATCCGCGAAGCGCGCGACCGTCTCATCCGCTCCTTGCGGGTTTGCCGCAAAGAGGGAGATGGCGGCCCCCACCCAGTGCCCCTCGACGGCGCGGAACTGCGGATCCACCTCGATCCTGGCAGTTCCCGCCTCGACGCTCACGTAGACGCGGGCATCGGCATCCACTTCGAGGGTGACCCGCACCTCCGGAGAGCCCAGGGGCATACGGCTGAGCACGCGCTCGCGCGCGTCCTCCTGCTCCCGCACTGCGACGACGGCCTCGACGCCGCCGTCTACACGTCGGACACCGGCCCACACATACGCCAGTCCGAGCACGGCGATTCCGGCGCGAGCCCCTCGTCGAGCGTCGACGAGTTCCACGTCGACGCTCGCCGTCGACCGTTGGCCCGGCAGCGGCTGCGAGAGCACCCGCGGAAGCGTGCGCAGATCTCCGGCGTCAGGGCTGCCACGCAGCAGCAGTCCCCCCGCACCGCCATGCCCGGCATCCGGAGGGAAGACGGCATCCGGGTCCGGGTTCGCCTCCCACTGCCAGTCGGCACTCGGCAGCCCGTCGGCGAAGGCGTCCCGGTGTGCGAGCGTGCGCAGCCCCTGCTGCGAGCCTCGTGGGGACGGGTGTTGCACCACTGGCTGCGCCGGCCCGCCGGCGACCGCTTCGCCCATGACCGGCCAGCCATCCTCCCCCCATGCCATGGGCTGAAGGTGCAGCACTCGGCCGTAGACCCCGCGATCCTGAAAGTGGAGGAACCAATCGCCGCCGTCGCCATCCTCGACCCACGCGCCCTGATGAGGCCCGTTGACGGGGGTGTCGCCCTGCGACAGCACGATCCGGTGCTCGTACGGCCCGTATGGGCTCCGGGAACGGAACGCGGTCTGCCACCCCTTCGCGACCCCACCGGCCGGTGCGAAGATCCAGTACTCGCCGGCGCGGCGATAGAACTTCGGCCCCTCGAGGGTCGTGAACCCGTCCAGTCGATCGCCGTCGATGACATCAACGGCGGGTCCGGTGGTCTTCGTCAGCTGGGCGTCGACCGGGACGACTGTGAGCACATTCTTCCGTCCCGAGCGGGAGCGCGCCCAGCCGTGCACGAGGTACGTACGTCCGTCATCGTCCCAGAGCGGGCACGGGTCGATGATGCCCAAGCCTGCGAGCAGCAGCCAAGGGGGCGACCAGGGACCGGCCGGGTTCGCCGCGGTGACCACGAACACGCCCTGATCGGGATCGGGGTACACCACGTGGAAGAGGCCGTCGTGGTACCTGATCGACGGCGCCCACACTCCGCCCCCGCGCCGTGGCAGAGCGAACCACGCAGCGGGCTCGTTGCGCTCGAGCGCATAGCCGACGCGCTTCCACTCGACGAGGTCGTCGGAGACGAAGACCGGCAATCCCGGTGCACGGTGGAAGCTCGACGCGACGAGGTAGAAGCGGTCGCCCACGCGGATGGCGTCGGGATCGGGCACATCAGCATCGATGATGGGGTTGCGATACAGGCTCGCGTCGTCGACGAGTGGCATGAGCTCACGCTAGTTGAGAAACCGGTTCCTGTCCACGCGAAGCGGGGCCGTTGCGCGCGGCTTGCGGGGTCTTCCATGGCTCCCGGAGCGGGCACGAACAGCCTTCGAGCGCGATGTCGGATGCGAGGTCCGTCAGGGAGTCGGGCGCGAGATCTGCCGGCGCGTCTGCCAGTATCGAGTAACCCCGAAGGCCTCGACGACATCCACAGCCGCACGCGCGGGAACTGTGGCACCGACGTGCGATCGCCCCAGATCTGTATGTGGAGCCACCTAAGGGAATCGAACCCTTGACCTATTCATTACGAGTGACATCCCGGCTTGTTTAGGCCTGTTGAGGCCAGTCTAGTGTTGTTGCGCTGAGAGCCCGAAATCCGCGGAATTCCGCGGCAAAACGGGGCATGCGACCAGAGCGGCGAATCGGTCTTGTTGAGGCGTGGTGAGAGGTGCTGCCCCACGTTTTGCCCCACGCCGCATCTTCTAGGCTGGTCGCATGAGAACTACCAAGGTGATCCTCGTGGACGACATCGACGGCTCGGAGGAGGACGTGCGAACCGTGACGTTCGCGCTCGAGAACCGCCTGTACGAGGTTGATCTGTCGCCAGCGAACGCGGAGGCTCTGGAGGCGGCGCTGCGGCCGTACCTGGACGCCGGCCGGCCGGTCAAGCGGCGCAAGCGCCAGCCGAAGGCCGCCTGATGTCGACCCCCTCTGCGCGCGCGTCGAAGGCTGGGTGCCTCGGCTGCCTCGGCCTCGTTGGCCTGATCGTCGTGATCGTGGTCGTCGTGCTGGCCGTGATGTTCTTCGTGGCCCTGGGCTAGGCGAGGCGAGGGTAGCCGGCGGAGGTGGAGGCATGCGGGGTGCCGCGCCAGATGCAGCCCGGCATATCGCCGTCGATGTAGGGGCCGGGGTATGCCGAATTGACGGCGAGGACGTCGGCGATGTCGAGCCGCTTGTCCGTGCCATTGAATCCGTCGAGGTAGATCATGAGGTCGCCGGTGCCGTCCTGCACAATCGGAATGGCGACGCGCACCCATGCCCAGCTAGTCGTCGTTGGGCCCCTGCTCGTCTGCGGGGACGGTAGGCCCTGCCCGTTTCGGATGCCCCACCCGAAGAGCCCGGACGTGTCGCGCGGCGGGGTCCGTACCTGCGCGAGGATCGTGATGCGACTTCCCGCCTTGATCTGCCCGAACTGTCCGGGAGCGATGCGCACGTATCGGTAGGAACCGGGATTGCTCATGATCTCGAACCGCCCGTAGTAGCCCACTGCGGGGTCGTATGCTCGCCATGCGGTGAGGTCGCCGCCCGCGCCGTTGACGGAGTTGGCGTCAATCATGCGGACCCCGTACAGCACACTCTCGCTGGCGTTCGCGGTGCTGGTCCACGCGGGCGTGAGGTCGGCGTCGGGGGTGAGTTCGCCAGTGAAGGGGGCGCCGGCCACAGGGGCCTTCTCCATCGTCATTCCGTCGAGCACGGTCAGTACCGCCCCAGCCGGGATCACGGTTCCAGTGCGGAGCACGGGGCGACCCGCGGTGGTGTCAGCGGGTAGCGCCGAGGTGGTGACCGTGAGCGCCTCGGTAGCGCCGGGCGCTATGGAGACGATGGGGCCGTTGGAGGTCGAGTTTGTGCCCCCGATGGATGCCCTCATCCCCACAGCGGAAGCCCCATCGTTTCGGACCTTCATCGTGACGGACCAGACTTCGCCGGGGGCCATGGGGACATCACTGCCGTTCGTGCGGTAGAACGCGCCCGCTCCTGCCGTCTGCTCCGCTGTGAAGTTGAGGCGCACGCCGTCCGCTACAGGCGTTGGCGTCGCCGACGCCGCTACGGTCCAACCAGTAAGCGCCGTCGAGAGGTTCGGAGTGCGGACGTAGTTTCGTCGCACCTCGACTACTGCCGCCTTGGCGATGGAGGCCGAGAGGCTCGAGGCCCCCTCCCAGGAGTACGCGATGCCGCTGTTGTCGACGGTGGAGCCGTCGAAGTAGGGGAGGAGGGTGGGGCGGCGCTCCGCCTGCACACGAGAGAAGCGGAGGACGTGTCCGGAGGCGGGGGTTCCGGGGTTCCAGACGTAGACATCGACCCGCGCGTAGGCCGTGCCAGTCGGGACGACGACGCCCTCCAAGGTGATGCGCCGACGAGCGGTCGTCAGCGTGGAAGCGGTCGCCGACCCGGTCATCTGCCCGCCCGTAGCCACGGGAGTCGAGTCGTACCACGTCACGCGCATGTACACGAGGCGAGACGCCAGGGCGGTCGCCGCGTCAGGCGTCCAAACGTCCGCTCCGAACGACCACACCTCGCCAGGCTTGACGGCGATGAGGGATGCGCCAGCGGTGCCAACGCCGTTGGCGGCGAAAGCGGCGGTGCCCGTCGAGGTGACTTCGCCGTAGGAGCCATACCCGGCCTCGACGCCAGTGGTCAGGGTGCCCGCGCCGCCGACCCATCCGGTACGGTCCACGGCCAGGGTCGGGTTCGGGTGGTGATTCCGCCGCACGATGGTCGTCCCGGCGACCGCACGCGTGAACGAGGGGTTGGTCGCGAGGTTCTCGACGGGCGCGAGGCGACAGTCCCCGATCTCGGAGCGCATCACACCACCCAGGCGGTCGGGATGGCGAGCTGCGTCCCCGCGAGGAACGCTGCCCAGCGCGTTCCGTTCCACTCGAGGCGGATGACGTCGACGGCGTTGGGCGCTGTCGAGAGCGGGATCGGGACGCCGTAGGGAGTGGCGACGTTCGCGAGGGTCACGCTGCGTCCGCCTGTCGGGTCCTGCGCGAGCTCGAGGGTGCAGGAGTACGCCACGCCGGCGACGCCGGGCGAGACCGTGAGCGCGACGTTCCCCGTGAGGCGGCGCTTGACGTACTTGGAGCGCGTGAATGCCGACGAGAGGGTGATGGCGCCGGTCCAGTCCGCCGGCGAGGCGTTCACAGTGACCGTGGCCTCGTCGCGGGCGGTCTCGGTTGCCGCCTGGGCAGCCTCAGCAGCATCCTTCGCCGACACGGCATCGTCCGCCGCGGCAGTGACGGTCGCTACCGCCTGCAGCCATTCCTCGCCAGTGGGCCCAGGGTTCGGGGCGACCGGGATCACCGTCGCGAGATCGATGGTGCCGCCGGGCGTTCCGGCGATCGAGAAGATGCGGTCGGGGAAGTTGCCTCCGACGGAGATCCTGACACGCCACGACCATCCGTTGGGGGCGATGTCGGGGTCCAGCCCGTAGGGCAGGATCACGCCAAGGGTGCTGTCGACGAAGTTGCGGAGGTACCCGTCCGCGTCGGTGGTCGCGACGATCGACTCCTGGAAGACGGTCAGCGGCGGGGTGGAGCCGGGAACGCGGAAGATGGGCGGGTCGAGGTCTGGCGAGAAGGTGACATTCACGCCGGCGATCGGGGTGACGTCGGGCTGGTTCTCCGGGTCCGCAGAGTCCGCGACTCCGCGCACGAGCCGACCGGTGACCGTGAAGGTCGAGATGACGGGGGGATAGGTCTCAGCCATCCTGGCCTCCGATGAAGTAGATGGGGAACTCCTCGGGCTCCGGCTCGATTACGGGCGCGGGCGTCGCTTCGATGCGGGTGACCCGAGGCTTGGAGCCCCGCACGGGGACGATCGCGACGAAGGAGCCGGCGGCCCGCTTGTCGGCCGCTTCGGCCTCGGCGAAGAAAGAGTTGGCGACCTCGAGCAGATCCTTGCCGCGGTTGCGGGTGTCGATGGCGAGGTCGTCGGTCTTGACCGAGCGGCCCTTGATGGCGTACTCGGCGGCGAGGGACTGGAAGGCGTTGCCGGCGGCGCGCAGTGCGCTCGTGTTGCCGGTGGCGTTGATCGCGGCTGTGAGCTGCGCGTCGGTGAACACGACGCTGCCGTCGTCTCGGACGAGACTTCGGACGTCGGCAAGGGCGACGGTCATGGGTGCTCCTTAGCTGGCTACTCGACGAGTGCGGAGTCTAGGCCCCATTTAGCTAGCAGAGGGCCCCTCTGCCTTGTGAGCAGAGGGGCCCTGTTGCTTGCCGGATCAGGCCTGGTTGTCGCCGTCCGAAGCCACGATGAACTTCGGCTCCCAGAGCACCGCGCCGGTGATGAACCGGTAGCGCAGGCTCGAGGTGTCGGCCACGAAGCCACCCTCGAAGAGGCCGACCTTGCCGCCGCCGGGGAGGAAGCCCTGGTCGTTGCGCACGCGCAGCTCCGGGTTCTCGTACCCGCGGAGCGACAGGCGCTCCCAGACCGGGCGACCCTTGGTCGTGCCGGGCTTCGGGACGAGCTTCCACGCCGGGCCGACCATGCGCTCGGTCTCGACGATGGTGATGTTCGGCATCATCGAGGAGAGGATCGTGTCGGGCGCGAGGATCTTCTGGCCGTCGCCGGCACCCTCCTGCACCGTGATGACGCGACCGAACTCCGCGAGCTTGTACTCGAAGAAGCGCTTCTGGCCGGGCGCCACGAGCAGGTTGAACGCCGAGATCTGACCGATCTTGCGACCGTTGATCGTGCGGTTCTCCAGCTCCACCGCGGCGGCGATCACCGCGAGCGGCGACAGGGCGGCGTTGGGCGCGATGACCGTCTCGTCGGGCAGGGTGACCGAGCCGAGCTGGACGTTGGCCTGGTCCAGCGCGTCGAAGATCTCCGCGTGGATGGTGTCCTTCGTCAGCGTGAGGATCTGCTCGGGCATCGCCTCGAGCTCGCCCACGATGTCGTTGATCCAGGCCTCCCAGGTCCAGTCGAACTGGACACCGCGCTTGTTCAGCTTGGAGTAGAACGACTCCTCGCTGCTGTCGACCGTGACGATCGGGTAGGGCGTGCCCTCGGGGACGATCGCGGCCGAGCCGTCGGCGTTCACGCCGGCGCCCTTGACGCCGCGCTGGCCGAGCAGCGACCGGAGGACCACCGGGTTGAAGTCCTTGACGGTGCGCTTGCCCACGAGGCCATCGAACTCCTCGAGCTCCTCGGGGAGCTGCGGGATCGTCTCGATGTTGATGAGGTGCGTCATCGAGAAGGAGGCGTCCGTCGACGCGAACAGCTCGGCGAGCTGCGCCTCGGCGACACGGGAGCCGCCGCGGGCCTTCTCGTAGAGGCCCTTGACGAACAGGGCCTTCTCCTGGGTCACGCCGAACTGGGCGGGGTTGAGCTTCCCGTCCAGCGTGAACTGGTCGTTGTAGCCCTCGAGGAGGGACTTGAGGTCAGCCATTCTTAGGCTCCGATCTTGACGGGCAGCTTGCCAGCGGCCTTGGCGTAGGTGGCGGTGTAGTTGACGGTGCCGACCTGGACGTTGGTGTCCTGCGTGATGGTCAGGTCGCCGTCCGCCTCGATGTAGACGGGCGTGCCCTGCTCGGTGGCCAGGGTGGCGCCGGCGACCGAGGGGAACTCCCACGTGCCGTCGAGTGCGACGCCGGAGGCGAACTCACCGATGGCTTCCGCGGCGTCTCCGCCGACACCGGCCGGCTTCGGGCGCCGCACCGCGTAGGGGCCGAGTTCGATCTCGTCGATCGCGGTGCCGCCGGGCGCGCGGGTCAGCGTCACACCGTAGCGGTCGCTGCTTGCCTGCTTGATGAGCGAGTGCTTCTCCGTGCCCGCCGGGACGTCCCAGATCTCGACGATCGCGTCCGTGTGGGAGAAGACAGCCTGGGTTGCGACTGCGGTTGCCATTAGCGGCTACCTCCGAAGTTGGTGATGAAGCTCGCCGACTTGCCAGAGGCAGCGGCGGACTCGATGACGATTCCGAGCGGGGCGCTCGGGGTGGGGGCCGTACCGGCCTCCGCGTGAACTTCCTTCGCGAGCTCGAAGTCGTGGCTGATGTCGAGGCCCTCACTGGCTGCCTCGATCAGTCGGGCTTCGATCTTCGAGGGGAGCGAGGCGGCCTTGACAGCCTCCACCGTGATGACGGCGGCCTTGACGGCCTCCTTCACCTCGCCGGCACCGGCCTGGGCATCCGCCTCGGCCTGGCGACGGGCGCCCTCGTCCGCGAGGAAGGTGTTGATGGGCGTCAGGGCCTCGGCGAGCTTCGTTTCCACGAGCGCCAGGATGTCCTTCGGGTCCACGAGAACCTCTTCCTGTTGGGTGTTTCCGGGCCGGTTTGCCGCGGAAGTCTTCTCTCGCTTTCCAGCGAGCTCGATCGCGAAGCCGGTGGCCTCGCGGAGAACGGTGTGCTCGACGATGCGCTTCGCGCTCTCGGTGGCGAGCATGACGACCGCGCCGTCGGCGCCGGGCGCCTCAACGAAGTCGATGGCGTTGTAGGGCGACTCGCTGATCGGCAGGAAGCGCTCGACGATGACTGCGCCGCGCTCGCTCCGCTTCGGAACGAGGGTCGCCTTGCCGTTCTCATCGAGGACGGGCTTGCCCTTCTCGTCGCGGAGAACTTCCTTCTCGACGTCGGCCGAGGCGGAGATCGACGTGCCGATCACGTCGGCAAACTGGCGGATGAAGTCGCTCGGCTCGCCCTCCTTGGCGACAGCCCAGGCGTACATGCCGTCGGACTCTTCCCACGGCTCCGAGGTGGTCTTCGCCATGATGCGGCGGATGTCGCCGCCGGCCTCGCACATGCTGTCGTGGTTGGCGCGCATGCGGGTGCCGACGGGGAACGCCTCGGGGAAGTCGCGGACGATCACGGCGACCGGATAGTCGGCGCTCGAGCCTTCGACGATCTTGGAACCGGGCTCCCAGCCCATGAGGCGGACCTTGATCTTCTGGCCCTTGCTCTCGGGGACGACGGCGCGGGTGCCCTGTCGGTAGCCCGACTCGCGCACCTGGAGCGCCGTGGCGCTGCCTTCCGTCTCCTGCATGGCGCGGAGTCTAAGTACAGCTCAGACCCACCCCAGGGGGGTTGCTAGCTATTTCTTGCCATCGCGTCGGATGTCGTTGCCGGCGCTCCCCTGCTTGCCCGAGCCGGTCGACTTCCCCTGCGACGGAGAGGCGGTCTGCGGAGCGGTCTTGCTGCCCCCGTCACCCGACGCCGCGGCCGGCTGCGGGGTGGCCTTCGCGGTCGCCTTCGCGAGCTGCACGACGTGGAGCTTGTCGTAGCCCGGTGCGTCGCCGTTCGGGCGTCCCATGAGGTCGTCGAGGAAGGTGCGGTACTCCTCGAGCGTGATGGCGCCGTTGGTGAGCTCCATGGTGAGCGCCTGCACCGCGCGGTATACCTCTTCACCGGTGGCGAAGGGCACGAAGTTGACGTCGGGGTCCACTACGCCCATCCACGAGAGCACGCGCTTGTCGAGCGCCACGTGGTCGCGCCGGCGGGCCTCCATCGCGAGACGAGTGGGCAGGCTCATGAGCTGGCCGGCGCCGTAGCTCGAGCCGGCGTCTCCGGGGTTCGCGGTGAGGTCGATGACGGAGATGTCGAGCGCCGCGGCGACGATCGCCACGAGGAAGCGGATCGAGGTGAAGTCGTACCCCTTGCCGGCGGACGACAGCGGAGCGAGGTCGGTGGCCGACTCACCGATGAAGGTGTTGCCCGCGCCGTCGGCGGAGGCCAGCTTGATCGAGGTGCTCTCGCCGGCGTCCTTCGAGGGGACCTTGGCCTGCAGGGCGAACGTGGTGAGGGCGCGCTGCATGGAGCGGCCGTCGAGGGTGGCGTCGACGGCGATGCCGTTCCACACCCAGGCGGCCAGTGCGTCCGGCGCGCCGAGCACGAGGCCCTGGGCGCGGTTGGCGTGCATGTCGAAGATGACATGCTCCTGGTCAACGGGGACCGCCGTGGGCTCCTTGCGGCTGCGCGGCTTGGCCTTGAGCGTGATCGTGGGGATCGAGCTGCGCTTACTGGCGTGGCGGTCGGTCAGATACCAGCGCTGCTCGTCGCGCCATTCGCTCGTCGCGAAGTCGTAGACGCTCCACGAGCGGAGGTAGCCCCAGGCGAAGCCGAGGCCGTTGGGGTCGAGGAGGATGTCGGTGATCTGCCAGAGCGGGACGGCCTCGAGCTTCTTGGTCTTGTCGTTGCCGATCCAGAAGGCGATGCCCTGCGAGTAGAGGTTGAGCTCGCGCTGGCGGCGGGCCTCGTCGCCGAAGAAGTGGAGCTGGTTCTCGGCGTCGTCGATGAGCCGCTGGACGTTCTTCTTGCCCTGGGTGACCTCATTGCCCTTGGAGCCGGGGACGTTGCCGTAGCGGATGCCGTTCTGCCAGATGTAGTCCGCGCGACGCGCGAAGCCGGTCTTCACCCAGGGCGCCGCGTAGCACGAGGGCAGGATCTTCGCGCTCCAGTCCTTGAGCGCCTGGAGGTCGAGACCGAACTGCTTGTGGCTGGCCCACCCGCTGGTGCCCTGGATCTGCACCCAGCCGTGATCCTCACGGCCGAGCATGCGGCGCATGTGATCCCAGGTCTCCTTGAGCTCCTTGTTGTTCGGGTCGCCCACGAGCAGCTCGCCGAACGCTTCGAGCATCACCTGTTCCGTTGCCTGCATTGCGCGCAGTCTAGGTGGACTTCTCGCCACCTCCTGGGGGCTTCTCCCCCACTTCTCAGAGGTTGACGCCGCGCAGGTATTCGTCGTACTCGGCCATGATGTTGCGCGGGTCGACGGTGGTGATGTCACCCTTCTTCGGGCCGTTGAGGGCTTCGAGGATGGGTGCGGTGTTGAGCACGGCGTAGATCAGTGCGTCGAGACGGTCAGGCGACCCGTGCATCTCGGAGCGCATGTCCTTCTTCGGCGTGATCTGAATGGCGCCGCGGTGGTTCGTGTCGTAGGTGACCGAGAGGAGCTGGTCCTTGAGCACCTCGTCGTCATAGTCGATGTCCAGCGCGCGGGCGGCAAGCTGCTCGCGCAGCCAGTCGTGGTTCTGCGCGCGCATGTTGGCCCAGCGGTCGCTGTCGGCCGACGCCGAACCACCGGAGACGCGCAGCACGACGTACTGCTTGCCGTTGAACTCGTCGAGGCGCTCGAGGTTCGTGGCGATACCGGCACCGATGCCGGCGGCGTCCAGCCGCACCTCGGTCGCCCCGAGGTGCTTCGCGATCGCGTGGACGCGGCGGGCGTTGGTGAGCTCGTCCTCCTTCGACCACGTGCCCGTGGTGTCGCGGATCGGGCCGTGCTCGCCCTCCTTGTAGTGGACGGTGCCGTCGAAGACGCGGCACCGGCCGCCCTGGTTGACCATGACGACGGATTCGTCCGTACCGGTGGTTGCGAGGTCGACGCCGAGGATGACGGGCTGGCCGGCGATCTCCTCGAGCTCCATCTCGCGCATGCGCGCGTCGGTGATGGGCTGCTCGGGGAAGAACGTGTGGTCGTCCTCGTCGGGGAACTGGCCGAGCACCTTCGCCTTGAAGCGGCCGTCGGGGCGGCCCGTGGTGTTGCGAAGGAGGGGTGCGCCGGCCTTGTCGACGAGCACGACGCGCCCGCCCTCCCTTTCGGCCAGTTCGTCGTCGGGGATGATCTCGCCGCCGGTCTGCCAGACGCGCTCCTTGTGCGCGATCCACTGCGGCTTCGTGAGGCCCTTCATGAGCGCGGCCTGCTTCTCCGGCTCGTCGGGGTAGACCATCTCGCCGGTCATCGTCGGCAGGTCGTAGGCGCTGATCGTGTGGAGGTTGTACTCCGGCATCTGGCGCGCGTCGGTGAAGGCTTCGTAGAACGGGGTGCCGCGGCGGTCGGGGTTCCCGATGCCGGCCATGCGCGAGTCGCCCGAGGTCATGAGGGCGTCGATGGCGGTGAAGATGTCGCGGGAGACACCACCGGCCTCGTCGAGCTCGATGAAGTTGCGGCCACCGGTCTTGCGGAGACCCTGGAAGGTCGAAACCGCATCCGAGGCGCCAGGCACGCGCGCGACGGCGAGGGTCTGGTTACCGCCGAGGGTGGCGTACTTCCACTCGGGGTCTTCGGAGATCCAGCCCGGCCACGGGTTCTCGCGGCCCTGCTTCGAGGCGGCGAGCTTGACATTCCCGTAGCTCTCCTTGAGGTACGCGAACACGCCGAGCTTGACCTGCTTGAGTGTCGGCGCCGTACAAATGGCGAGCGACTCTTCCTTCGGGAATGCGGTTACCCACCACATCACCCATCGGGCCGCGGAGTGCGTCTTGCCCGTACCGTTGGCCGATTTGATGAGCGTCATCGGCTTCGGCGAGAACAGCACGTCCTCGGTGATCTCGGCCATCTTGCCGTACATGCGCTCACCGAGCACGTCGGAGAGCCACGCGGGGAAGTCGCGCTGGTAGAGACGCTTCTTCGACTTCTCGCGGATCTCAGCCAGCGCAGAGTCGAACACAGTTGGCCGCAGGACGGCGAACTCGGTCATGCCGTGATCTGCTTCTGGATCTCGTTCCAGGCCATGGCCATTGCCTCTTCGACGAGCTCATCCCACTTCGCGCCGTCGATCTGGTCCCGAACGGCTCCGCGGAGGTAGCCCATCGCGAGGTCGACCACGTGGCCAAGCTGGCGGCCGACGTTCTGGTCGTAGGTGTTGAGCTCCGCCTGGATCGACGCCTTGCGCTTGTCCATGCGATCGAAGAGCGCCTTCGCGTAGGAGAGCAGCACCCGGTACTCCTCGGAGCCCTTCTGCGGGAGGTTCTGCAGCGCGATGAGGTTCTTCTCGAGCAGCATCATGACCGCGCGCTCGTGCTCGAGGTCGTCCAGGCGCGTGCCGCCAGAGAGCAGCTCGCGCAGACGCAGCATCACGCGCGGGGGCGAGAGGATGCCGCCGATGCGCTCTGAGATCGCCTCGGCCGACAGCTCGAGGACCGCGCCATTGAGCAGGGCGTCGTCGATCGACTGCCCTGGTCCGAGTGCGACTCTCAGCTCTCCGTCCATGATGGGGCCGGAGTCTAAGTGCACCTAGACAGAACGAAGCCCCCTTCCGGGAGGTCCATCCGGAGGGGGGCTTCTCAGCGCGCGGCCCCACCGCGCGCGTCTAGTCAGCCTTTGGCGATTGCCTTGGCTCGTTCCTTGGATGCTGCGGCGATCTCGTCGACCTCGTTCCGCAGCTCAATCTCGATGGGGGTCGTGTCGTGACCCAGCGCGTAGTCGATCCCCTCATCCTCGTCGACGACCGGCTCCGGCTCTGGGAGCGGCTCCTCGTCGACGAATGCCTCGCGCATGATCGCCCAGTCAACGATGGTCTCGACGAGCCCCTTGGCATCCTGTCGACGACCGTTGGGGCCCCAAGCGCCCTCGTTGAATGCGCCCGCGTCGACGTGCAGCTTCCAGATGGAGTCTGCGTGCGCCGGCGCATTGACGTGTTTCGCTAGCTTGCCTAGGAATTCAGTCGCCATCGGGCGCGTGAATCCGTGGTTGTTGACCAGCTCGTACCAGACGCCCGCGAGGACGCGCAGGAAGAGCGGCGAGCCGAGCATCGACGTCTCGCGCAGGGTGTCAGGAAGCAGCTGGCCGAGCTCCACTGCCTTGAGCTGAGGGAAGGCCTCAGTGAGGGCGGTGAAGAACGCGTTCGACTCCTGTGCGATCTGCACCTCGTCGAGCTCCTTGTCCTGGCGCCGACTGACGCGGCCGTCGAAGCCCACAGTGAGCACGCGCATGGTCTCCATGACGTGCCGTGCGGTGAGCAGGTTCGGGCTCTTGCGGGGAATTCGGTCCACCTCAAGATCCGTGCGACCAGCGAGGAGCGGGTGCTCGAGCGCGGCCGGCAGGGCGCGGTTGACGACCTTGCGGCTGTCGAACCGAGCCTTCACAGATGCCGTGATGCCCAGCGCGTTCTCGGCGATGTCGAAGAACATCTGCCGGTAGGCCTGCAGGTCGTCCGTCACCTGAATCTCGACGCTCACGCGCTCCTTGTAGAGCCGGTCGCGCACCTTCTCCAGGCGGTGGATCTCCTTCTCCGCTTCCTTCGCTGCCACGGGGTCCTGCACGCGCCGCGCAGTCGCCTTTGCGGAGCGAGCACGGTCGATCAGTTCATCGATCTGCTCAAGCGCGATGTGGAAGCCCAGGATGCGGTGCTGGCCGTCGAGGATGTGGATGTCGCCCTGGTTTCGTTCCTGGTACTTAACAGTTCCGAATTGGGCGTCTGGCACCTCGAAGTCCTCGACAAAGGTGAAGATGTTAGGAGCGCGGAGGATGATTCCGGGCACCACCCATTCGTCATGGTCGATGAAATAGCGGGCAAACGCTTGCGCGTGGTCCGGTCGGATGCGGCGGTTTCCGGGGTTGTCGGCGTCGGGGTTGGGACGTTTGATAACGGACGCGATCTGTGCTGGTGTCATCGCGACGTTGTAGACGGTTCGCCCACCCTGCTTGTAGCGGGAGGCGAAGAGCTCCTTGTCCGTGGTGTAGCTCGCAAGGGTCGCCGGCGCGACTGATTCCTTGATTGCGCTCATGATGTCGGAACTTTCTGATTAGTTATACCTGCGAGGGTCGGCCCGGAAGATTCGGGTTCCCCCGAGCCATTAACACGCTACGATAGCCAGCAATCCCCCATTTCTGCAATCCAACACCCCACAATTAGAGGAACTTCACAGTGGCAGTCATCAAAGAGCTCGACGGCTCGAGGGAAATCACCATCGAGGCACACAGCGGCAGTGTGTACATCGAAGGGCGCGGTTTCGCGTATGAGTTCGACGAGGGCATCTTCGTCCACGGAGTGCGCAAGGCGGTGATGTTTCGCTACCACCCCGATGCTGCCATCCAGTACCCACCGAAGCGCGTCAGTGAGCTCTGGACCCCTGCCGGCGCAGCCGATCCTTTCGTGGGGGCAGCGCTCAACTAGCACCCAGATCCACAACCCTCCCCCAGACGACGAAGGGCCCCGCCTAGGCGGGGCCCTCGTGTTTGCTAGCTGTCCTAGCGATTGAGCGAAAACTGAGACACCCTTTGGGAATCCGATCCGACTTGGATGATCGCGTCGGTTGTCCCCTCGATGTCGCGGACGAAGGTCACCTGGAGGAAGTCCTCCAGGAGCACCCTCTCGCCGGGCTTGAAGTCACTCATACCGGCGCCAGCTCCGATTTCAGCTCGGCCTCGAAGTCGCGGAGCTTGGTGATGTTGCCGATCTCGCCCTTCCACTCGAAGAGCGGTGCCGTGATCGTCGGCGTGCCGAGGCGCTCCTTGAGTCCCGCGAGGATCTCGGGGCTCTCCGCGAGGTCGATGACCGTGAGCGGAGTCCCCTCCTTCTCGAACCGCCGGCCGATCGCGCCGCACGTGCCGCAGCCGGGCGTCTTGAACATGGTCAGCTCGGGCGCGCTCACAGGCTCGCCGCCGGCTCAGTCAGGCGGGTGGCCTTGGTGGCCGCATCTGCGTCATGCAGGGCGTCCAGGAGCGCGTTCCGCGGGAACCACGCCGAGATGCGGCGGGTCTCGCCACGCTCGTCGACGGAGGTGGCGATGACGTGGATCTCGGGCTGGCCGATGCGGTTGCCGGCCCCTCCCGAGAGCGAGAGGGTGGTCGATTCGGCGGTGTCGCCGGTGGCCTTGATGGTCCTCAAGGTGTTCCTTTCGTTGCGCAAATGAGCGCGAGAGTCTAGGTGGGATTTGCTGGCTAATCGGGGGCCTAGGACGGGACCAGCCTCTTGATCTCGTCTTCGATGTACCAGATGGCCTTCTTGAGGTCTTCGACCTGCTTGTCGAGGAGCGCCTTGTCGGCCTCCTCCTTCAAGCCCGCCCGCCACAGGTATTTCATGGCGTTGCCCACATTGAAGTTGCGGTGGCGCGTGATCTGGATGCACTCCACCCCTGACGGATCGCCGCGATAGTGCGCGGGGTTCGTGGCGCCGACGGGGCGCCCCGCGTACTCGCTCACGAGATGATGCTCCCGTCCGCGTTGCGCTTCTGGCGCTCGAGCGGCTCGAACTGGACGGAGCGGGCGGAGTTGTCGATGCCGAGCACGCGCACGCGACCCTGCGGGTTGATGTCGATGCCCTTGATGAACTGCTCCTCGTGCCCCAGCGCCGCGACCAGCGCGCGCACGGCGCTGTCGACGGTGACCGGCTCGAGGATTGCCTCGACGGTCTCGGTGAAGGCGGTCTGCGCGTCGGGCTCGATGCCGAGCTGCTCGCCGAGGGTGGCGATCTGTTCGGCCGCGGGCGTCGCGTCGGCGATGACCTCGGTCTGATTGATGTCCTTGCTCATGGAATCCTCTCGGATCAGGCGGCGGCTGCCGCGGGGATGATCGGCCAGTCGCGGGGAATGACCAGGTTCGGGTCGCGCCGGTCGGCGGGAGCCTTGGTGCGGAACCACTTCTCGAGGTCCGCGCTCTGCTCCGCCTTCCAGACGCGCTGGTAATGCTGCAGGCGAGTGATCGTCTGCCCCTGCAGGTACTCGTGACGGAGCTGCTGCAGCGCGACCCGGCCGGCCATGAGGCAGTCGGCCGACGCGTCGTGCGCGTTCTCCTCGACCGGCACGCCGTAGATCGGTGCGACGGCGGTGAGCTTGCGCGCACCCGAGCCGCGGCGGAACTTGTAGATCCGCTTGTCCAGCACGAGCGGGTCGATCACGTTGACGCGGCTGTAGTCGATCTCCTCGAGCCCGTGCCGGCGGAGCTCGGCGTTGAGGATCGTGGTATCGAACTGGGCGTTGTAGATCACGAGCGCGACGTCGGGGCGGTCATAGACCTCGGCGACGATGATCGAGCGGATCTGCTCGAGTACCGAGCGCACGTCAGGGTTGCCGTGCTGCTGGAGGTGCTCGGTCGACAGCCCGTGGACGCGCGCGGCCCCCTCGGGGACCGGCACGCCGGGGTTGATGAGCCAGGTCTGCGCCTTCTGCCAGTGCCCGTCCGGCCCCATGAGGCCGAGGAACGCCTGGACGATCCGGTCGTTCTCGACGTCGGTGCCAGTGGTCTCCGTGTCGAACGGGACGAGGATGACGCTCATGCTGCGGCCCTCTCTCGGCGCGGGACCGGCGCCAGCGCGCTCGGGCTCGTGTCCGCCTTGTAGCTCGGCGGGCCGAACAGCATCGCCTCCAGCTCGGTGCGCGCGGTGGCGTCCTCGGGGCTGTCGCTCGGGAAGCGCGCGGTGATCTGTCCGCGGACGGTCGCCTCCTGCTCCTCGGTGACGTGCGGGATGTCACCCAGGGCCCAGATGAGGGAGGGGTCGGAGACGCCGACGTCGCGGCGGAGTTCTGCGCGGCTCACTCGGCGCCCTCCTCGAGTTCGTAGTTGCGATAGAGGGTGAGCGGCGACATTGTTCCCTGACTGCGCCCGCCGTTGCGCTTGTAGATCACCGTGAAGCCCGACCAGTCGCCGCGGAGGGAGAGGTCGTTGCCGATCTCGATGGTGCTGCCGGTGCTCTTTCGGCGCCAGACCTGGCCGGTGGCGATCGCCGGGTTCATGCGCCGGCTCCCGCGAGGAGCGGCCACTTCATGGTCTTGAGGACCATGGCCTCCTCGCCGTCGTGACCCTCGCGCAGCTCGTACTCGCTGGACTGCGAGCCGTTCTGCAGGACCGCGGTATAGCCCGGCTCAGCACCCTTCGGGGTGGCCACGTGGTCGCCGTCGAGGACTCCCCCGATGACGCGCTTCGAGCGGCCCATCAGAGCTTCTTCCCGTGCATGAAGGCGCGCGTCGCGTTGTACGCGAGCTTCCGGTCGATCTCGATGGCGAGGTCGATGTCGAAGCGCTCCGCGAAGTCGAAGCCGCGGATCTCCACGTCGGCGAGCTCGGCGGGGACACCCTCCGGCTTGAGGGAGCGCCGGACGAGGGATTTGCCCTCCTCGATGCCGGACGAGGCGACGAGCACGAGGTCGGTGGGCAGAACTTCGCTCGGGTCGACGTACACTTCCTCGCTGCTGTAGTAGACCTCGTTCAGGCCCTTGCCCTTTCGGACCTCCTCGATCAGCTCCGAGGTCTCGGTGTCGATCAGCGCGGCCGTGGCGACGACGTGATCGGTCAGGTTCTCGTCGTGCGTGGCCTGCAGCCGGTCCCACTGCGCCCCCTCGAACTTGCCGCCGCGGCCGTCGTTGCGGCAGACCTTGGAGAGGTGGCGGAGGGTCCTCGTGCGGTCGTGGAAGCCCTTCGCGGCGTTGCCGTCGCCGATGAGCTTCTGGACGGAGCGGAGGGCGTCGACCTGCTCCGGCGTGAGGATCTGGAACTGGTAGTCGGTGTCGGTCACTGGGTGGCCTCCTCGGTCTCCGGCTCGATGCCGGTCAGGATGAACAGGATGGTGCGGCGGACGCTCTCGGCGATGTCGGCCGCGTACTTCTGGTGGTCTCTCGGGTTCGACGGGACGCGGGCGATGATGCCGCGCCGGTCCATCGGCATGTCGAACTCGTCGAGCGGCGAGAGGGCGATGCGAATGCCGTGGGGCGGGCTCTGCCAGTCGGTCGGCATGATGGCCGGCGTGGGGGTGGTGCTCACTCCGAGACCTCCTTGGGGTCGACGGCGATGGTGGCGCCGCGGAGGCGGCGGCGGGTGCGGGGCTTCTGCGCGAACGAGAAGATCTCCTCCTCCTGCTCCTCGAGCTCGAGGGCGAAGCGGTCCCAGACGGGCTTGAGACCTCGGTCGGCGGCCTGGGTCTCGATCTGGCCGATGACGTCGCTGACGGACTGGAGGATGGAGACGGGCGTGGCGAGGGGTCCTTCGGGCATGGTGACGCCGGCTTCGAGTCGCTGGCTCACGAGAGCGCCTCCCGGATGGCCGCGAAGAGCGGCTCGTACTCGTCGGGCGTGTGGTACTCCTCCGGGTCGAGCCCGATGGCCTCTTCGAGGTCACCGATCCAGCCGGAGTTGCCGAACGGGCGCTTGCCCGAGAAGCCCTCCTCCTCGGTGAGCACGCGGATGACGAGCTCGGCGATGTACTCGCCGACCGTGGTGGCCTCTGTGTCGCCGCCGTCGTTGAACTCGGCCTTGAGCAGGGATGCGGCGGCGCTCATCGACGCACCCGCCGTCCGATGTCGAGCACCAGGAGCAGGCCGGTGACCACGATCACGAAGACCGGCCAGAACGAGGCGCCCTGGGTTGCGACGGTGACGATGCCCCAGACGAGACCGCCGAGCAGCGCGGCCCAGGCGGCGACCACGATGATGCCGACGAGGATCGTGAAGAACACGACGGCGATGATCGGCCCGAGGTCCTCGGTGAAGTCCTCCACGAAGGCGTGGAGCTTGGCGCGGCGGGTCACCGCTTGATGCCTCCGCTCTCGATGAAGCGGAGCGCTCGGCGGCCGGAGCGGGGGCCGAACGGGTTGAGCTGCTGCCACATCGGCGTGCCCTTGGGCCAGGCGTCGCCGGCGCGGCGGAAGACGGGAGCGATCACGAAGACGCGCTCCTCGAGCTGGGTCTTGGTCTTGACGGGCTTGGTGTGCTGCGTGTCGGCCGGGTAGCCGGCGGCGCGGCGGGTCCTCTTGCGGAGTTTGGTTGCGGCAGTCGCCATTGAAGATTCCTCTCTCTGGATTCTCTCTGAAACGCGAATAGCTAGCTAATCGCGCATCACCGACTCTAGTCGGGACGCTTTGCGATTAGCTAGCTATTGCGTGTAATTAGCTAGTGGCGGCTGCGTTCTTCTGCCACCAAGCCTGGTCGGACGGAGGCGGCGGGACGGAGGCGGCGACCTCTTGCTGCAGCTCGTCGACGACAGATCTCGCGGGCACCTGGACCGCGGTGCGGTTGGCTGGCGTGGGGTTGGTCTGGCGCGCGGCGTTCATCTGGGCGAGGGCGGCGCGGCCGATCTCGGCCACCTTCTCGGCGGGGATGATGACCTCGCGCGGCTCCTTCGGGATCTGCGCCTCGGCCTTGTCGGCGCGCTCGTTCGCGGCCTTCAACTCCTTCTTGAGCTTGGCGATGTCGGCCTTCTGGGTCTTGAGCTCGTCGGCCTGGCGCTTCGCCTTCGCGCGCGGGCTGTTCTCCGACGGCGGCTTCGTGATGAGCGTGCCGAGGGCCTCGGTGGTGAGCAGCACGAGCATGGGGGCGAGCGCGGCGATGGAGGCTCCGACGGCGCCCTCGATCGTGTTCAGCGGGCGCTCGGCGGCGACGTGCAGGAAGTTCGCGCCGGCGCTCGTCGCGGTGAGGACGTAGGCAGCCAAGGCGAGGAAGAACGTCGACTCGCCGCGTGAGCGGCGCGCGAGGGTCGCGAGGGTGAAGACGACGATCGGCACGTCGATCATGACGGGCACGAGCCATGTCATGAAGGGCGGCAGGAGCACCCACTGGCCGACGTAGGCGAGGCCGTTCCACGAGATGAGGACGGCGGCGAGGGCCGAGAGCAGCACGCCGACGTTGACGGCTCGGTAGATGCCGATGGCGTCGGCGTTGAAGCGGGCGCCGGCGCCGGTGCGGTGCTTCCCCTTGCGGGTCAGGGCGGGGGTGTCGATGGGGGCAGTGGTGGTGCTCATCGTGCTCCTTTCAGCGAAGGTTGCGGTCGAGAGTGGTGTCGGCCGCCAGGAGGTGGTCGAACTCGTCGAATGGGAAGCCCGCGGGCCAGGAGCGCTCGATGAATGGGCGCTCGTCGGCGGCGAGGATCGCGCCGGGCTCGGTGCCGACGCAGAGCTCGACATAGCCGTCGGGTGTGATGCCGTCCTGCAGGATCTTGGCCGGGTCAAGGTCGTGCGCGACCAGGAACTCCATGATGGCGACGCGTTCGCGCGAGAGGCTCAAGGCTCCCCCTTCGGGTCAGGCCCCGGCGACGGCCGCGCACAGCGCGACCGCCACCAGGACGACGAGGATCATGTGGAAGGTGCGGAGGCTCACTCGCTGGCGCTGCCCCAGTCGCAGGAGATGCCCGCGCGATAGCTGTAGCTCGTGGCGACACACAGCACTTCGCGGCCGTCGGGGAGCTGCACGTAGCTCACCGCCGGGTCGCTGATGCCGTCCTGCGGCACCTCCGACTCCCCGGCGACTCCGCTTGCATCGCAGCCGGTCAGCGCCACGGCGGCGACCGCGAGGGCCGCCACCGCTGCGACGATACGGCGGCGCATCAGCAACCGCTCCGCTGGCTCGAGCCCCAGAGGAGCCAGAACGGGATCCACGACGGGCTCGTGACGCCGGTGTTGTGCTGCTGCGGCGTGGTCGGCGTGGTGGTCTTCGGCGTCGTGACCTTCGGCGTCGACGGCGCGGGCTTGACCGGCGTGCTGATCTTCGGCGGCGCAACCGGGCGCGGGGCCGGCGCGATCCGCGGCGGCGGCGCGATGCGGGGCATGACGGTGAAGCCCTGGGAGGTCTTCGGCTTGCAGTCCGTCGACGCGGCACCGGAGGGTGCACAGGCGACCAGCGAGGCGGACAGTGCGACGACAGCGGCGACAGCGATGCGGCGGCGGGTCTTCGGGCTCACTTGCTGGCTCCCTTCTTGGCCTTGGCGGCCTTCTTGGCGGGCTTGGCTGTGCCGGCGACGGGTCCGACGTTGCCCTGTGAGGCCTTCTCGGGGCGCTTGATGTCGCAGCCGTTCTCCTTCGGGTAGAAGAACGTGATCGGGTCCCCCAGCGAGGCGGCCGGGTCGATGCCGAGCCAGATGCCGCCCTCGGGCTTCTTGAGGGCCGCGATCCTTCTCTCCTGCGCGGCGCGCGCCTCGGCGTCCTTGCGGGACTGGCGCTCGGCGAGGGTCGTCTCGATGTCGGACCAGAAGCGGTCGGCGCCGGATCGCGAGTCTCCGTCGCGCAGGATGGCCTCGATCGTGAAGTACGCGCGACGCGCGCCGTACTCCTTGAGCTCGAGCGCGTCGATGACCTTCTCGAGGGTCTCGCGGCGGGTGGCCTCGACGGCCGCGGCGACGTCGCTCTCGTGGTCCTTCTTCACCCCGGCCCAGGTCTCCGCGGTGAACGCACGGAAGCCCTTCGGCCACTTGTAGCCGTAGAACGTGTCGCCCTGCGGGCCGAGGGTGCGCTCGACCTCCTCGAATCCGAGCTCTTCGGTGAGGATGTCGGCGGCCTGGCCGTGGGCGCCGAGGCGGGCTTCCGCGCGCAGGCGGCGTCCTCGCTCGATGTCGAGCTGGGATTCGAGGTTGCGGATGGTGGCGGCCTTGGTCATGCGTTCTCCTTGTCGTCGGTGGGCGGGAAGTCGGGGGCGGCGATGGCCTCGGGCCAATCGTCGGGGTCTCGGATGAAGGTCGGGAAGTACGGGACGAGCGCCTGGTAGCCGGCGGGCTCCGCGGCGGGCTGCTCGATGACCTCGCTGTAGAGCGCCTGGCGGGCGCCGATGTCGAGGCGGACGAAGGGGCTGTCGATCGTCAGGCCGGTCTGCTCGGAGAGGCGGGTGGCGAGGGCCGGCGCGTTGTGCTCGGCGATGTCACTGGCGGACTCGAGGTCGGTCGCGTAGACGAGCATCTCGACGGCGACGGTGGCCTCCACGAAGACGACGTAGGGGCGGGGGGCAGGGGCGTCGGTCAAGGGCGCTCCTTTCGGGTTTGGAGGAAGCCGAGGAGGCTCAGGATGAACAGGATGGGGGCGGCGATCGGCCAGAATGGGCCGAACAGGGCGAGCCAGCCGGCGAGGCGCTTGTCGGCGGGGTGGCCGGGGCCAAGCCAGCCGGCGATGCAGACCACGACCCACAGGGTGGCGACGATCCCGTAGATCACGAAGATGTCGGGGAGGATGTCGGGGCGGGTCATCATGCGCGGGCCGCCTTGATCGCGGCCTCGGCCGCCTCGAGCGCATCCTCGTAGACGAGCTGCGAGCCGCCGCCGGGATGCGGCATCGCGTGACAGAGCGCCTCGGCGAGCTGCTCCGCGGTCGGCGTGCGGAACTCCTCGGGCGACGGGAAGTCCTTGGTCACCTCGCGGGCGCGGTCGCCGATCTCGGAGTCGAGGAAGATGTGCGCGAGCGCGGCGAAGAGCTGCCGGCCCTTGATCTCGAGGTCGGAGGTGGCGCCGGCGTCGTAGGCCGCGGCGAGGGCGCGGCGGATGCTGGAGAGGTTGGCGGGCGAGAAGCCGGACCAGAAGCCGTCGGCGGCGATGGTGGCGTTGGCGTAGGCCTGGGCGGCAGCGCTGGTCACGAGGCTCCTCCTGTTCCGAGAATGATGGGGCGGGGGTTGATGACCTGGGCGCCGGCAATGAGGCGGAGGCGGAGCGCGTAGTCGTCGCGGGCTCGCTGGGCTGCCACGCGGGCCTCGTGCTCGGCGCGGAGCTGCATCTGGCGGCGCTGGCCCATGAGGCTGTGGACCAACTTCGGGTCGAGCTTCTCGGGGGCGTTGCGGGCGATGAGGTGGTCGCGGGTGGCTCGGGCGATCGTGAAGACGTTGCCGGTGCGCTGGGCCGCGGTGAGGGCCTCGCCCGTGCGGACGACGAGCTCGTAGTGCTTCGCGGTGGCGTTGCGCTCGCGGATGATGAAGTTGTGCCGGGCGGGCGGGAAGCCGCGAAAGGGCGTGGCTAGCCGGCGGTTCTGTCGGCGCGATTTGGGGTTGGCGATGACGGCTCCTCTCTCGAGCGGGGAATGGGATGAATCTGGGGCCGGGGGACCTCCACCCGACGCACTTTGCGCCTGTGGAAGGTGGGTGGAGGTCCCGGCGACGTCTTCAACACTAGTGGGGATTTAGCTAGCAAACAAGAGGAACTGCGTATTTAGCTAGCAGTATTCAGGGTGAGGTGGGGAGAAGATTTCGCGGGGTGCCGGCCGGAAGGGTGGAAGTGGCTCGAGGTGAGGCCTTTGGAGGCCCGACGGCGGGGAGAGAGGAGGACCCGCCGCCGGGCGAGGCGGAGTCTAAGGGTCAGCCGCGGTCGACGTAGGGGGTCGAGGGTGGGATCTGGAAGCCGAGGGGCTGGTAGCCGGCGTGCTCGACCTGGGAGCCGGTGTGCTCGTAGATGGCCGGCGCCTCGGGCTCGGGCTTGGGGGCTCGAGTGAGCGAGAGGGTGACGCTGAGCTTGAGCTGCATGGGCGGGGAGTCTAAGGGCGTATTAGAGAAAGCAGGATCGGTGCGAATGCTAATACGAGGGCCGGCGGCAGCTCGTCGATGAGGAAGGAGGGCTTCGCCGAAAACGCCGATCGCGCGCAACGTACCTGCGGGTGCGCCCCGCCCCCTGCCGCTACGCGCCGACGCTGACAATCTGAGACCTTTGCGAGCGTGGCCAATCGCTGCGAGCTTGCGCGCGTGTGCTGCGGTGTGGGGTGGCCGTGCTTTGTTGTCCCGTGGGGTGGGCTGTGTGCCTGTCTCTGCCCCTATTAGGGGTGGGGGTGGGGTGTGGGCTACCCCTGCCCTAGTGGGGGTGTGTGTGGGGTGGCTGTGCTGTGGTGTGCTGCGCTGCGTTAGCTAGCTAATGTCACGGTTTGGTAACGATGCGTTGCGCAGTGCTTACGATTCGACCGATGTGTATTTAGCTAGCTACGTACTCACCGCCCACCCCTACCCCTGGAGCTGACATGACCACCACCACCGCCACCCCCATTACCCCCGACATGATCGCTGACGCATGGTTCCGGCGGCCCCTGGGTATGGCGGTCATCACCCACACGGTGATGGGTGCACCCTCTACGTGGCGTGCCGCTGTCATCCGCGTGGAGGGCGATACCGTCACCACCACCACCGACGGTCAGTGGTTCTCCATGGCCACGCGTAGCGATACCGTCGCATGGGAGATTGAGGGCGAGACCCCCACCCCCGCCCCCGTGGGAACCGTCACCACTAACGGCCACGCTCGCGAGCTGCGCACCTACAGCGACCTCACCCCCGAGACGCGCGCGCACTTCGACTACATCACCCTCACCGAAGAGGATGACGAAGCGTATACCCCCCGATTCTTCACGTACCGGGGCGCATGGTTCGATGTCCAAGACTTCGTTGTGATCGAGTCGGACGCTAACCCTTCGGGCATGCGTACCCCCTTCGGACACGTCGTCTCGGCATCCTCCCCCCTGACACGCTGGCACGGCATCGCAACCGACTCCCACGCCACCGCGACAGTGATCCGCTGGGCGCGCGACTGGGACGGTCAAGAGACCTACGATGCCGTCGTCGTCGGCTACTGGGTCGCATCCTGACCCCCCACCCCCTGACCATATTTAGCTAGCACTGGAGAGTGAACCCATGACCGCCATTACCCCCACCCCCGCAGACTCACGCGCGGACGCTGATTCCACCCTGTCAGCCCTGCCCCTTGACGGCGTGATCCGTGTCTATGTGACCGGCGAACGCGTCACGCACGAGTCAGCAGAGCACGGCGACGCAGCAGAGCGCGGCTGGAGCATGCGCATCGGTTCGCCCGATCTCTACCCCTCGCGTAACGATGTCTCCCCCCTCTTTGAGGCGCGCGTGAGGCAGGGCTACATGATCGAGACAGGCTGGACCCTCGCAGACTTCGACGGTCCCGCCGATGCCACTGCGGGCGCTGCGGACACGCTGCGGGATATCCTCGCCCAGCTTGAGGGCGGCTGGCACACTGACGACGGTTCTACCGTGTATGCCGCCGATGCCGTGACCCTGGACTACGCGTCCGATTCCGTGTTCACCTATGCCGTACACGCTCACGTGAAGCACTACGCGGCCGGTCGCGGATGGGTTGAGGATCACGTGAATATCGCCGCGCTTGCGGGCGTGGAGGGCTGACCCATGGCCACGCACACATTCACCCTGACCGGGCGCGAGACGATCGAAGCGCGTATCACGATTGATCCCGGCATCCACACCACATCGGCCTACGGTCTCGCATTCAACGCTGACGCCGACACGGTAGGCGACACCGATTCCACCCGCTACAGCGGCTACTGCCCTACATGCGTCGCCTATCACGAGATACACCGCGTGATCGCTGGCCGTTGGGGTATCGAGTCCGAAGACATCGCCACCGCGGTAGATGCCAACATGCCCCCCTGCCACTGTGACACCGACGAAGAGGAAGACTGACCATGACCACCACACCCCGCCCCGGCACTCGCGTTACTCTCGCCCCGGTTCACGCCGACTACGATCCGCCCCTGCATCCCGGCATGCTGGGCACTGTCCAGGGGGTCACGGGTGCCGCCCTGGCGGTGCGATGGGACGGCATCGGAACCTATGGGGTTGACCGCGCCGACGTGGCACCCATCACGCCACCGCGCTACGGTCTCGCTCCCACGTACAGCCACGCGCTACAGCACAGAGCAACCGGGGCGATTGTCTCGGCGCGTCGCTGGGATCACCCGTCCGACGCGTCATGGTTCCTGGACCGCTTGCCCGAAGCGCTGCGCCGTGAGCTGCGCACAGTCGCCGTGTCAGAGCTGCGCCTACTGGACACCGAAGAGGGCGACACTCTGCCCCCTGATGCATTCCTCACCGCATGAGTACCGCGCATGCGTCCACACTCGAGACGCCCCCACGCGACCCCGCACCCCGCCGACGCACCCCCGCCTACTACAGGCGTCGCACCCTGGCCCGCACCCTCTTCTACTCCCCCATGATCGCCGCATTCCTCGCAGCGTTCGCACACGTCGCGCTGACGACACCCTAGGCGGACACACACCGCCCCACACCCCGCGGCACTCCGCCCGCTCGCACCGGTCACCCCGGCACCCCCACATAACTACATAAAGCAGATACACACATAAGTACTACTAGGTATAAAGACACTCTCAGAGAATCGCTCTCCCCTTCTCTCGACTGGCAACTAGATACGCATTCAGCTAGTGCCTACCCCACATATGCCCCTAAGCACTCTTGCAGTGTGTGCTTATGGCCATACCGATAAGCACGCTAACCCGCTTACCGGTACACCCCTACGCAAAGCACGACACAGCGTATCTAGTTAGGTATCAGCCGATGCCTAACCGAATGCGTATCTAGCCGCAACCGGACAACCGCCCCGCCCCGCCGAGATTAGCTAGATAAATCCTTGACACTTCGTAAGCACTTGCTGATAAGCTGTAGCTAGCTAAACGGCATGGCCCCACCGCAACCCGCGCGAGTCTCGCGCCTCACATCTTGGAGTTGAAATGACCCTCACCGCCACCGCCCCGAGCTGGACCGCAGACACCGATTACCGCACGGAATGGGCAGAGACGTCAGATCCGCGCATCGTCGCCGTGATCGCGCGCGACGCAGAGCCCAGCGCCCCCTACGGTGACGCGCTCTGCCCCGCCTACTACGTCGAAACGCGCGGATACGCCACCCGCACCGACCGCGCCGGGGAGGTCTACCACGACGACGAAAGCGACGCCCTCGCGAGCCTGTGGGCCGATGCCAGAGACCGCGCGCCGCACCGCCGGGACCGCGACGAATTCGCCGCGCGAGTGCTGCGAGCGTTCCACGACACGCGGGCGGTTTCGTTCTCCGGCGGCTATCAGCGCAAGACGACGATTCTTCTTCTCGACACGCCCGCCTACCGCGCCCACGTGGGCCGCGACACGTCGCCCACCGGCGCGACGATCCACACGACGTGGACCGATGACGAACTTTTCGCGGGTGAGCGCGGCGAATGGGTCGCATACCTCGATGGAGAGGTGTACGGCATCGGATACGCCACCCTGCCGGAGCGCGTCACGACGGAGACGCCCATCCCCGACGACCTCGCCGGGTGGGATGTCGAGATCGAGTGTTGGGGGTTCTACGGCGAGACCTACGCCAAAGAGACCGCGCTGACCTTCGAGCACGGCGCGCCCGCACTACCCGCGATGCTGGCCCTCTGACCCGCCCACCCGACACGGAGACCCCGCCATGACTGCCACCGCCACCCGCTGCGACTGCCCCGCCCCCGAAGGCACCGCCCACTACATCGGATGCGCAGAGCGCGCGCCCCGCACCCCCGCCGAGATCGCAGAGCGCGACGCACTCGAAGCACGCATCGCGGCGGCATACGCCGCGGATGACCTGGCCGCGACCCTGCCGGGCGTGCGGCTGAATGTCCCGTGGTGGAGTGCAGAGAGCGCGGCGCGCGACCTCGCAGGGATGCGGCGCTATCACGGCGCGAATGCCGAAAAGTCGAACTGGGACGCGCTGCGCATCCTGGGAGACCTCGCGGCAGATGCCGCCCTACGTGAGCGCGTCGCCGGCCGATCCTGGCACGTCGGCGGCAACCTCTGGTTGAGCGTGTGCGGCCACTGCGACGCGTACACCCTCACGCACGGAAGCATGCCCACATACGCGACGATCGGGCCGCACATGGTCACGGAGCACGGCGCGAAGGTGGGCGGCATCAACGTCGGGTTGCTCCCATGATCCGCCGCGCCCTCACCGCTTACCGCTGGCACCGCGCCCGCCGCTACCGCCCCACCGCCACCCGCACCACGCACCACACCCGCACCCGCACCCGCTGACCCATCCACACCCCAACGAACGGAGCTAGCTAAATGTCGATCCTGGCCACCCTCCCCCCGCTCACCGTCACCGCCGACACCGCCACCGATGCCGCCCGCCGCAAGCTGGACCGCACCCGCACCGGCGAAGCCAAGGCCGCCGATATCGAGCGCCGCCACGCCCGCGCGATGAAGCGCGGCCAGGCCGCCACCCGCGCCGGACGCCGCGCCGCGACCCGCGACTAGACCCCACCAACCCCCACACGCCACCCCATACCAAAGGAAACAGGAACCATGCCGCACTGGAGCCACACCGAAACGCCGTTCGGAAGCATCGTCTACGCCACGAGCAACCGGGGCGATGTCCCCTCGATCACGCTTCACGGCGCGGGAGAGCTGGACGCCGCCGCCGCGCTCACCACTGACCACAACGGCGACAGTGTGCCCAACTGGGACGCCATGAAGGCCGAAGCTAAGCGCCAGGCGGAAGAGGCCGGTGCACCGCTCGCATCCTGGTACACCCCCAATCCGTCACTCACGATCAACGGCAAGAGCTACAGCGACACCGTTTGGGGCGAGCTGCGCACAGACGTCGACGGCATCGATTGGGTGTACTTCCGCAACGGCGGACTCACCGACGCCGCACGGCGCAAGCTCGGCGCGTGGATCCTGGAGAACCGCACCGCACTCTTCGACGGCGAGAACGGCCGCGCAAGCGCCATTGCATCCGCCCGCGACGCGCTGCGATGGGCAGAAATGGCAGTGACGGAGGCGGAGGAAGCCGCCTACAAGGCCCGCACCGAGCGCGACGCCGCACAGGCCAAGCTCGACGAGCTGACGGAGGGCTGAACCATGAGTGACCCGATCGAGACCCGCGCCCGCGAGATTCACGCCGAGAGGGAGCATCGCGCGCCGGTGACCGGTGCCCGCCTCACCCCTGAGGCCGCGTTCGACCTCGGGCGCAAGCACGGCACAGCCAGCCACGCCCGCGCCATGCGTCAGGCGCGCGACGAAGCCATTTCGACCCGCTACGCAGCCGCGAAGCGCATCGTGCGCACCGCCACCGCCGAAAAGGTAGAGGGCGTGCTACTGGACACGTTCACCGCCTCTGTTGTCGTCGCCGTGTTCGAGGCGATGAACGACACGAACCGCGCCCGGTTCGACTCCCTGCCCCTTGTCAAACTCGTTGACTTCTGCCTCTCGAAAGCGAGCGCCTGATGACCACCACACAGCCCGACACCGGCCCCACGTTCGAGTACCCCGAGCCCCGCGGATTCGCCGCGACCCTCGGCGCGTGGCTCGATGCAGACCGCAACCGGCCCGACATGGCCCGTGCCGCCGCGGACCGCCTGCCCCTGCGCGGAAGTGCCGCCGACCTGCGCGAAGCCATGGCCCGCCCGAGCGCTCTCGGCGGACGCATGACGCCGCAGACCATCGCCGTCAACTGGCGCGCGGGTGTCGCGGATGCCGCGCACGAGCTGCGCGAATCCCTCGCCGCCGCCGACGCCGGCGGATTCGCCGGACGCCGCCACAACATCAAGAAGGCCGCGCGGGAGCTTCTGCGCATGCTCGGAGAGGACTAGACCCATGACCACCCCCACCAAGGCCCGCCGCTGGAAGGCCGCCGACCGCCCCGCACTGTTCCCGCCCGTCGGGTCTGGCGCACTCCCCGCGTCCGGCTGGGAGCTGTGCGCGATCAACTCCAAAACGGCAACGTTCCGACACACTCACCTCGTGGGCGAGCTGGCAGACAGCGCGGATGCCGTCCGCGTCATGGACCCCGCGCCGTGGGTCATCACCGAGGGCGAGAAGGAGGGCGAGCGCCTGCCCTGGGAGACCGACCCGAGCGGCGGCGACACCCCGCCCACGGTCTGGGAGCCCCGCACCCTCGCACAGCTTCGCGCGGCCGGTGTGCTCATCGGCGCTGACCAGCGGAGCCCGTTCGACACCGGCCAGCGGGCCGAACCCCGCGAGTGGTCACACGCAACCATGCACGCCATTTCCCGCATGGTGGGCCGGGAGGTCGCGGAAGAGCTTGACCGCTTCGGCCGCGTCGATTTCGAGGACGACG
The DNA here is from genome assembly GCF_040676455.1 of Microbacterium sp. LMI12-1-1.1. Taxonomy (NCBI): domain Bacteria; kingdom Bacillati; phylum Actinomycetota; class Actinomycetes; order Micrococcales; family Microbacteriaceae; genus Microbacterium; species Microbacterium sp. LMI12-1-1.1. The sequence continues at coordinate 482,693 of NZ_JBEGIA010000001.1, forward strand.
CCGGTTCGACGGTCGCAATCGTTCACGCCGGGAACACCGGCAACGGCTGGACCGTCGATGTCTATGACTTCATGGGCGACGGACTCACGGTGCGCGAGACCAGCGAGGACGGCCACCCCGACATGCGCGCCGCCCTGACCACCTACCGCGCCGAAATGAAGGCCTACGCCGCCGCCTGTGACGCAGAGGAAGAGAGCGGGCTGGAGAAGGACGCAGAGTCGTACTACGCCCGCGATGACGCCGCGGTCGCGTTCGCGGAGGTCGCCGCCGCATGGATCGCCGCACGCCTGGGAATCGAGGCCGCACAGTGACCGCCGTCGACCGCGCCGCGCTCATCGCCGCCGTAGCGGAGGCTATCCCGTTCGACACCGCCGCAGAGCTTCCCTGGTGGTCGGACAACGATTACATGCACGGCGTGGTGGAGACCATCGCCGCCGCAACGGGCGACACGAGCCAGAATCGCCGGTCGGATGCGTGGTCCGAGATCCAGACCACCCTCGCGGAGAAGGCGCGCCACGTGCGCGCCGAGAAGATCGCGAACGACTACGCCGAGACCGCCTACGCATCCGCGCACGGCATCGGGGCGGGCGACATCCCCGCGATGGGCGAAGAGGGCGCGCGAGCAATCGCAGAGGTTCGCCGCACGATCACCGCCGCCGTGCTGCACGCCATGGCCGAGACGGAGAAGGCACGATGAGCACCACCACGAAGCGCTGGGACGGCGAAGACCTCGCCCCCGGCCACTACATCGCCACCGACAGCGAGCCGTGGCTGCGCGACGCCGCGACCGGCGAAGACGTCAACCTCGCAGCATTCGAGGCCGCAGCCCCGCGCACGCCCGAGACCGTAGACGTGGACTGCGAATGCGAATGGTCCTGGTTCCCCGGCGCATTCGCCCCCGTGAACAGCGACTACGGCATCCAGGCCTGCGACTCGTGCGACACCTACGAGGGAGACCTCGAAACCGCGGCCGCAATCGCCGCCCACCTGACCACCATCACCGGCAAGACCTACGAAATCTGGTACGAGGAGATGACCCGAGCATGACCATCAAGACCCCCGAGCAGGTCGCGTCCGAAATCGTGCAGGAGCACGGCGGAAACGGCGCTGCCGCATTCGCGAACATCGTTCGCGCAATCGAGGCCGACCGGGCGCAGCTCGTCGGCAACATCGCGACGGCACGCCTCGCTGTCAACGTGACCTACGACGCCGCCGAGGGAGGATCGAACGATCGAGAGATCGAAGTTCTCCAGGAGGTGCGCGACTGGTTCGAGGGCATCGTGCAGGCAGTCGGCGGCGAGTGGGAGCACGTGGCACTCGGTGAGTGCGACTACTGCGACGAGCTCGCGACAGGTGAGCACGAGGGCGACAAGCACTGCGACGAGCACGCGCCGGTCGTGATCCCCGAAGAGAACCAGTGCGACCAGTGCGACGAAGAGGCGACGAACCACTGGCCGAACCTCAAGAAGCCCGTGCAGCTCTGCGACGCCTGCGAACACGACGCCCGCCGCAGTGGATGGGAGCCGGGACAGTGACCGTCTTCGCCAGTAAGACGCCCCGCGACCTGATCGCCCACCCCGCAGACCCCGATATCTGCGGCGCATGCTGGGGCATCCTCCCGCCGGAAGGGGTGACGATGGTCCCTGATGACGGCCAGGTGTGCGACTGCCCCATGCCGACCCAGAACAACGAGCCGAACGGCATCCTGACCGCGTTTCGCGCAATCGACGCAGGCCGCAACGAGTACGCCGCATGGGTGCGCGACTTCGATGAGAACCCCGGATTCTGGACCCGCGGCTACGGCGACCCGAACGCGCGCTATCCGCAGTACACCCCGCTGGAACTCGACCACGCCCGCCGCGTCCTCACCCGCCTCGCACGACTCGCCGAAGGAGCCTACGCATGAGCACCGCAACCTCCGCATCCGACCGCTACGAGGCCGCTCGCGACGCGCTCGACAACTACGACGGGTGCCCCCGCGAGATGCGCGACGAGTTCGCCCCGCACGACCTCGCAGACGCTCTCCGCGGCCTCATCACCCCGCCCGCCACCGACGAGACCCCCCAGCAGATCGCCGCGCGCGTCCGCGACCGCCAGGACTCCCCGAGCTGGGAGCCTGACCGGGCGGGCCGCTACACCGTCCAGCAGGTCACGCTGATGATGCGCGCCGCCGTCGAGGCCGGCATCCAGGCCGCGTGGGAGTCGTGGGAGCCCGAGAACGCGCCCGGCGTGGACTCTGGCAGCCTCGAACAGCTCGCCACCGAGGCGAGCGAGGTCATCGGACGCTTCGAGGACCGCAGCTCCAAGCTCGGCGCGAGCATCGAGACGCCGTTCGAGCGCGAACTATTCAAGGCCCTGCGCGCGATCGTCGCGGAGGTGCGCGCATGATGCACCACGACCACATGCTGCGCGCGGCCGACGCGATCGACGGAGCCATGAAGGTGCTCCGCCCCGCCTCGCCCGAGTACCCGCTCACCCGCGCCGACCTCTTCCGCGCACTCGAGGCGGCAGGCGACCAGGAGTCGCACAACGAGCGGGTCATGGCGTGGGAGCGCGTGCGCTACCTCAGCGTCACCGTCGACGGAGTGAGTACCCCGCTCTACGCGCTCATGCGAGACCCCGAGAATCAGGCCGACCCCTACACTGTCGGGCGCGTCCCCTCCTTCGCAGCCCTGCTCGGCATGCTCAACCGGGTCGCAGGGATGGAGGCTCGCGCGTGAGCTTCGACGGATCGCACCGCGCCGACAGGCACGGCGTGGCCGGCCTCCCTCCCGTCACCCAGCCGCCGCGCGTCCGCATCCCCGGCTGCATCCTCATGCCAGCCATCCTCGGCGGGCTGATCCCCGTCATCGGCATCCTGTCCCTGTTCATCCACTGAAAGCGAGGCATCTATGAGCATCACCGAATGGCGCGAACTCGGCGCCGAGCACGCGAAGAACGGCCAGCCCTGCACCCCTCCCCCGCTCGGCCCCATCGGCAGCGCGTACCGCGAGGGCTACAACGAGGCGGCCTCGTGATGACCACCCTCGCTCTCCACCCGCTGCGCGAGCATCCGCCTCTGGAGCCCACCGTCGTCTCCTTCGTCCATGACGGCGAGGCGCACGCCTGGCCCTGGATCTCCGGCACCGGCGGCGCTCTGTTCTACCGCCAGGGCATCGACCGCGCCTTCTCGTGGGGTGAGGTCGTCGACCAGCACATCGACTGGGCCATGGACCCCGACATGGACGACACCATGCCGGAAGGCTGGGTCCGCCTCATCCCCGAAACCACCAACACGAAGGAAGCATCGTGATCCTCGCGACCGACCCCAACCCGCCCGCCTACCCCACGTGGGAGGACATGACGCCCGCCGAGCGCGACGAGCACCGCCAGTGGTGCCACGACTTCTGCGGCATCTGCGAGGCGCACCGCGCGTTCGGAGAGTGCGACTCGTGCGGCGCAGAGACCGAGGCTGTCGGCCCCGACGAGCTGTCGCGGTGCTGCGGATCCCCCGTCAAACTCTCCTCGCCGTTCGAGGACAACCTGCTCGCGCTTCGCGCAGCCTGAATCAGCTAGCTAAGATCGTTCCGTAGGAGGACACCACCAATGCCGAAGAAGCCCCAGACCGACGCCCAGAAGAAGCTCCTCGCGCAGCTCCGCACCGCCGACCAGGAGTGGCGTGACGCGAAGGAGACGCTGCGCGAGCGGCTCGAGGCCGAGCTCCAGAAGCAGCTCGAGGCGCTCGAGGTGAAGCGCAACATCCTCGCGTACCAGTGCAAGCAGGCCGACATCCCCGTCACCCACATCTCGAACGACGGACTCGACACCTCGGCCACGATCACCGCCTACCAGGCGATCAAGGCCGGCGCGCTCTACGCACCCACCGAGGCGCCGGCCGCCGCGTCGAAGGAGTTCGTGGCCAGCGCCGGGTCCGTGATCGTGACGCCGCCCGAGGCCGTGCTCGCCCCCCTCCTTCCTCGCCTCGGCATCGACGCACCGTACGCCGAGCTGAACGCCGAGCTGGCCAGCGCCACGTTCGACGTCGACGTCGAGACCGGCATCGTCACGGCCATCACGAACGGGTGGAACGAGGGGCACGGCGTCCGCCACCCCGTCGTCGCGCTCGTGAGCGCGGATGCCGCGTACCGTCAGCAGATCGTGGAGTGGGCAGCGTGAGGGTCGAAGAGGGTCAGCGCATCCGCCTCACCGGGCGCGCGTGGGGCGTCGGAAGCCGCGAGGTTTACGCCCGCGTGACGTTCGTCGACCACGCCTACGCCAAGCTCGACGACCAGGAAATCCTCGTCAGCGGCAGCATGGTCAACGGCTACGAGTTCGAGCTGGCGCCGTTCCCGCCGGTCGCGTACTCGAACGGCATCCAGCCCGAGAACATAGCCCTCTCGCTCGTGGCCGATGACTACTACGGCGACTGCAAGTACTGGAGCTACCGCGAGGACGACGAGGATGACGACCCCGTGACGCTCTGGCGGTCGACGCTGCGTCGCCTCGTTGCGCAGGGTGTGAAGGAGGGGCGGGCACAGTGACAGACAAGAGCCAGGCCATCCAGGTCACCACCGAGGTCGAGGTCGACTGGGCGGAGCTCGGTCGCATCTTCGCCGACGAGTCCAGCCCGAAGCAGGCTGAGTTTCTCATGGGGTTCTATGAGGCCGTGCAGGACTCGCAGCTCGCGTTCATCGGCGCAGAGAAGATCTTCAACGGTGACCGCGCCGACGTCGCGCGGGTCGTCGAGGATCTCGCCGCATTCATCCGAGAGCCCGCATGACCCCCGCCGACCTCTGCGCCGAGTGCGGCGAGTCGCTGTGGGCGCCGAACCCGAAGGCCGAGCCCGAGCACGCGCACATCCTCCTGCGCTGGGTGCACGACCACTCCGCGAAGAAGGTCGTCAAGGCCGTCAAGTTCCTGCCCGTCGACTGGTCGATGGATGACGAGCAGTCGAAGATCCACGGACGCATCACGCCCAGCCAGGAGCGCGCAATCGAGCTGGCCGTCGCGCAGATCGGCACCTCCAACGGCATCGTGATCGGAGATGAGCCCGGCTTCGGCAAGACAGCCATCGGCGCCGAGCTCATCAAGCGCGCTGGCTGGACCCGCGCCCTCATCATCGGCCTGCCCAACACGCACGACCAGTGGCACGAGCGCGTCTTCGCACAGAGCGACGGTGAGATCCGCGTGCGCATCATGAACGGCACGACGGTCGCCGGCCGCGCAAACTTCGAGGCGTTCATGAAGGGCGAGGATGGGATCTTCGTCGCTGGGTCGCACTTCCTGACCGAGAAGGATTGGGTCTCCGAGCCGCAGTTCAGCTACGACCTCCAGCCGGACGGCAGTGTCGAGAAGTGGCCGCTGTTCAAGGTCGTCAAGAAGACCGGCCTCATGGAATTCAAGCCGCGGAAGGATGGCGCGATCGGCCCCGCCGAGGAGCCGGTGCGCGTACGGAAGTCCCGGCGCATCGAGGCCTACCGTCGCACCTCCCGCAAGCCGCTGCAGGGCATCGTCTTCGATGAGGTCCAGGCGATCGCCAACCGCAAGAGCGCGACCCGCCGCACGATGGGCTCGATCAAGGCCACGTACTACTGCGCGATGAGCGGCACGTGGTTCCGCAACAAGCTCGAGAACATGTGGTCGGTCGCCCGCTGGACCTGGCCCGGCACCGACCCCGAGACCGGCCAGCCCTACGTCGAGACCAACCACGCCCGCTGGAAAGCCCGATTCCTCGACACCGAGAACATCGTCGGCCAGCGGGGCAAGGTGCTCACCGACTCCCGCGGCGAAGCGCTGACCAATGTGCTCGGCGAGCGAATCGAGGGCGAGTTCGTCGGGACCCTCCCCGCATACATCCGCCGCGAGGGCGAGCCGGTGCCAGCACCCGAGGTCATCTGGGTGGACCCGACACCCGAGCAGCGCGCGCAGATCCAGGATCTCGAAGAGGATCTCATGACGTGGGTCATGGGCTGGGACGGCGAAGAGGCGCCGCTCGTGGTCGACATGCCGATGGTGCTCCAGACCCGGCTGCGCCAGGTCGTCATCGCCGAGATCAGCTACGGCCAGGACGGAGATGTCGCGTTCCACGACGACGCCAAGGCGGCCAAGCTCGTGCCCCTCCGTCAGCTCACGGAGCAGCGCTGGGCTGGGCAGGCCGTGGCGATCTACACCGACTCGAAGATCGGCGCACAGTTCATCGAGAAGCGCATGCGCCGCGCCGGCGTCGACGCGCGCGCCTGGACGGGCGACCTGAACCGCCGCCAGCGGGACGAGATGAAGCGCGCCTTCATCGCGGGCGAGTTCCCGTACATCATCGCCACCGTCCAGTCGTTCGGCACCGGCATCGACGGCTTCCAGCGCGCCACCAACAAGGTCGCCTGGATCAGCCAGCCCCAGGGCGACCCGGCACTGGAGGACCAGGCCATCCGCCGCATCTTCCGCCACGGCGGCACACAGGTCGGCGGCGGCTTCGAGCATGTCGTGATCGCCATGAAGGACTCGACCGACGAGCACACGCTCGAGAACCTGCTCGCGAAGGCGTGGCAGGTCCGCACCGCAATGAACGGCGGCCTCCGGGCTGCCGCATGAGAGGAGAAATCATGACCACCACCGAATACCCCACCGCCCTGAGGGGCGCGACCGCACCCGTCCTGATGTGGGCGCACGAGCATGAGATCGAGGCATCCGCGCTGAACCAGCTCCGCTCGGTTAGCGAGCTGCCCGGCCTCTACGGGCTCCGCGTCATGCCCGACGTCCACTGGGGCAACGGCGCGACCGTGGGCTCAGTCATCGCCATGGAGCAGGCGCTCGCGCCGGCCGCCGTCGGCGTCGACATCGGCTGTGGCGTCAACGCCGTGCGCACCTCCCTCACGCTGGAGGGCCTCAGCGACCGCGACCTCAAGGAGCTGCGCAAGCGGTTCGAGAAGGCGATCCCCGTGGGCTTCAACATGCACGACCGCGCCGTCAACGCGCGCCGCCTCGGCCTGCAGGACGACTCGATCTTCTGGCGCCAGTTCGACCGCCTGCGCGCGGACGGCATCGACAAGATGGCCGATCGCGCCCACCGGCAGATGGGCACGCTCGGCGGCGGCAACCACTTCATCGAGCTGACCACGGACTCCACCGGCCAGGTGTGGATCACCCTGCACTCCGGCTCCCGCGGCGTCGGCAACGAGCTGGCCAAGCGCCACATCTCGAAGGCGAAGGAGCTGCCCGAGAACGCCGACCTGCCGAAGCACCTCCAGGAGCTCTCGCTGTTCTACCGCGGCACACCCGAGATGGACGCCTACCTGAACGACCTCCACTGGGCGCAGGAGTACGCCATGCGATCGCGCACCGTCATGATGGAGCTCGTGAAGCGGGAGCTCGGCGAGCACTTCGTCACGGGCACCCACTCGCACGCGCCGGTCTTCGTCACGTTCGACGAGGAGATCAACTGCCACCACAACTACGTGGCCGAGGAGATCATCGACGGGCGCAACATGATCGTCACCCGCAAGGGCGCGATCTCAGCGAAGAAGGGCGAGCTCGCGCTCATCCCCGGCTCGATGGCGACCGGCTCGTACATCGTGCGCGGTCTCGGCAACGAGGCCTCCTTCCAGTCCGCCAGCCACGGCGCCGGCCGCAAGATGAGCCGCTCCGAGGCGAAGAAGCGCTTCACCGTCGAGGACGTGGAGCGCACGATGCAGGGCATCGAGGCGCGCACGGATGCGGGCGTCATCGACGAGATCTCGCTGGCATACAAGGATCTCGACTCAGTGATCGAGGCCGAGAAGGATCTCGTGGAGGTCGTCCAGAAGCTCGACACGATCCTCTGCGTGAAGGGATAGTCGTGACGCTCCCCCACAAGCGCTGCCCCCAGTGCAGCACCCACTTCCTCAGGCGGAAGGGCGAGCACCCGTACAAGTACGCGAGGCGGAAGTTCTGCAGCCGGCGCTGCTCGGGCCTCCAGATCGCTGCCACCCATCCACGCCCACGGGTGCCTCCCAAGATCTCGGACGAAGAGATGCGCAAGCACATTACTGAGCAGCTCGACAATGCGACGATCGCAGCCATCCACAAGGTGAGCATGCGCACGGTGCAGCGGACGCGCGAGCGCATCGGCAAGCCGGCCCACCCCACCCCGCGGAGGTACACGCGGCAGGAGCTCGCGAGGGCGAGGCTTCTCGCCGACGAGGGGCTGCCGATCACCTGGGTCGCCGAGGACATCGAGCGTGGCGCCGTCGAGCTGCGCAAGAAGCTGCGCCGTGGGCACGCGCCGGGCTGGCTCGAGGTGTGGCCGAAGATCCGAAGGAACCCGACCCTGCTCGCACTGCACCGGGAGTTCGCTCCCCAATCCTGACCTCTCGCTTGCCTTGACGGGCGCCGGACCCTAGACTCCGCGCCCGTCAGGCAACGAGAGAGGCCCCATGAACCCCGACGACAAGATCGCCACCCTGCACGAGTTCGACGAGTGGCGACAGGAGAACGGATTCGCCAGCCGCAGCTTCGAGTCGTCAGTGGTCGCCTACGAAGCGCACCTCAAGGAGGAGGCGCGCGGCACCATCATCGCCGAGCTGCGCAGCTTGGCGCTCGCGCCGGGCGTCGATGCCCGCCGCGTCAACGCGCTCCTGGACCAGCTCGCATGAGCGCCGTCGCGAACTTCGACCGAGCGCTCGCCCGCGCTCGGCGCGACCCTGACGAGCCGCAGCCGCTCTGCGAGGGGCGTCCTGACGAGTTCACCCCTGACGTGCCGCCCTCCGAGAAGGAGGCGAAAGCGCTCTGCGCGGACTGCCCTCTGCTAGCTATGTGCAAGGAGGCCGCGAGGGGTCGTGCGGAGTGGGGAGTGCACGGCGGAATCGTGTGGCTGGACGGCAAGCAGTGGCACTGGCTCGCCCGATTTGGCCTCCTATCTGGGGAATATGAGCAGTACAACATCGATCAAAATTAATTCTCTGTTGGGGTTGCATAGCTAGCTAATTACGCGCTATCTTTGATTCATCGCCGCAGGGCGAAGAACGAAACCGAATCACTCAACAGAGGAGGTACGTATGAACGGAAATGGTGGCCTCGCGAGGAGGACCGAGGCGGGCACCCCCCGCCCCGCCATCAAGCCGGCGAACCCGACGCCGGCCAACGCTCCCAAGCATCACCGGGAGCACCCCAGCTACAAGACGAGGAGGTGGGCAGCGTGAACGAGATTCTCGACGACGCCGAGATCCGCAACCTCGTCATCTCGATGCTCCGCGCTCCCAAGGCGCGCGACGTCCAGAGGGGCATCGGAGCATCCGACCTCTCCAACGACTGCGACCGCTGCCTGGCGAACCGCCTCCTCGGCCGCATCATCCCCAACCCGCGCGCTGACTCGCTCTGGCTCGGCGCCGAGATGGGAACGGCTCTTCACGGCCACCTCCAGGGGCGCCACGACGAGCTGCACGACTCGCCGATGTTCCCGCAGCTCCACGGCTCCCACGCCGAAGAGCACCTGTTCTTCGGGCGGATCAACGGCTACGGCGACGTCCACGGCGACTCCGGCGGCACGATCGACCTGAGCCACCCGTGGCAGCTCGAGGACTACAAGGGCTCGACCCGCAAGAAGTCCTGCCTGCTCCAGGACTACCTCCAGTCGATCGGCGCCATGCGCCAGGGACTCGAGCCGTGGTGGAAGAAGCAGAAGGACACGAAGGCCTACGAGGGCGGCTACAAGCTCAACCTCGGCAGCGGCATCACCGCCCAGCTCTCCGCCAACGAGTACCGCGAGGAACTCGAGGGCATGAAGCACAAGGTGAACGGCTACTACGGCCAGCTCAACACCTACGGCCTCGCCCGCGCCCGCGCCGGCCGCCCGGTCACCCGCCTCTCGATCGTCTGGATCAACCGCGACGGTCACGGCATGTTCGACGACCCGGCCCACCCGCGGTACGAGGACCCCAACGCGATCCACGACGTCTGGGTGCTCTCGTTCGACTACAACGAGGCCTACGCGCTCGGCCTCCTGGCCCGCGCCCAGCGCATCTGGGACGCCCTCTCCGCAGGCGCCACGCCCGGCGACTTCACGCAGGCCGCGCACTGCTTCCCCTGCTCGCTCGAGATCGCCGACGCCAAGCGCGGCCACGATGTCGTCGCGACGATGAACCTGGAGATGGCCGCGTGATCGCCGTCGGAGACCCGCTCCACATCGGACGCGACCCCAAGGTGGTCGGCCGCATCGTCTCGGTCGACGAGACCGGCCACAGAATCGGCATGGTCATCACCGACGACGACGCCAAGCTCGAGTTCGCGCTTCGCCCGTCGCGCCTTCGCATCGGCAAGGCCGACCTGACCATCACGGAGGCCACGTGAGCGTCATCGCCACCTTCGACATCGCCAACGGCTCAGCCCATCGCACCTTCAAGATCCACAACATCACGAAGCTGAGCGACAGCCGAGACCCCGACACCGTGAGCCAGTACGTCGTCGAGCGGACCAATTCCGTCGGCGGCGGCGGGTATCGCACGGCGAGCTTCGAGCACCGCTTCGGAGACGACGTGACGATCCTCGTCGCGAAGGCCGGCGCGGCGCTGCGCAAGAAGTACGGCAACGTCTGAACCCCCGTCTGCTAGCTAAATGCAGGCCTACACTTCCATCCCAGAGAGCGAGGAACCAACCATGAGCGACACCATCGCAACCCCGGAGGCCCCCATCGAGGTCACCATGCACGGACAGCCCCACGAGGGCGTGACCACCGGCATGCCAGCACTGCCTTCCTTCATGTTCGCCGCCACGGCGGCCGAGGCCATCGGCTTCCCGAAGAGCCTCCTGCTCTACGGCGACACCGGCACGCGGAAGACCACGATGATCGCCGAGCTGGTCACCGCCGGCATCTCCAAGCGCGCCATCATCATCGACATCGACAACGGCATCGAGACGCTGATGGTCGACGAGAACATCCGTGCCGAGATTTTCGACCCGAACACCAACCCGCACGGCCGCATCATCGTCATGACGGTCGACCCCGTGATGGACCCCTACGCCTTCCACAAGGTCGACTCGATCATCTGCGAGATGACCGGCTCGCGGCACCCGGTCGATGGGGCAGGCAACCCGCTGTGGACGAAGTTCGAGCCGAACCCGGCCGCTACGCCCATCGACGTCGACCTCGTGTCCCTGGACACGCTCAACGTGTTCCAGAACGTCGCCGTGAAGTTCTTCCAGCAGATCACGCTCAACTCGGCCGGCAAGCCCGACACCCTCAAGGCGTGGGGTGAGGTCGGCGTCTACACCGACGCGATCGTGCGCCTGTTCCAGAACACCGACCGTTTCACCGGCGCCTTCGCGATGCACCCGATGACCGACACCGAGAACACCGGCAAGGTCACGATCAAGCCGAAGCTCCAGGGTGGCACGAAGGACTCGGTGGCGACCATCCCCAGCCTCGTCGCCTACCTCGACTTCCAGTCGCTCGGCGCCGCCGGCCAGGGCACCACGCTCACCGCCACGCTCGGCGAGTCCGCGGTCTACACGGCGAAGAACCGCTACCGGTTCCCGTCGCAGATGCAGGACTTCAACCTCGTGCGTCTGTACCAGCAGATCGCCGAGAAGATCGGCAAGCCGCTGCCCAACCACAACCCGCAGCCCATCACCCAGGCACCCAACCCCCAGTCCGTCTTCGCGGCGGCCTGAACCACAGAGAAGGAGAACCGATGAATGGTTTCGTCGCAGAAGTCGACCCGAATGCTCAGGCAGCGCGGGAGGAAGCCCTCTCCGGAGGCAATGGCATCTACCCGCCCCTGCCGAAGGGCCGCTACCAGGCGGTGATCGTCGCGCTCGCGCCGGCGAAGAACCTGCCGTGCGAGCTCACCACGTTCGGCGGCGCGGGCGCCAACAAGGACAAGCCCGTGCTGCGGCTCGCGGCGAAGATCGTCGACGGATCGCCCACGGGCAAGGGTCGCGTGATCTTCTTCCGCGTCCCGATGTTCAGTCGCTACGCCCCGACCGAGAAGAACCCGCAGGGCGCGACCGCCCGCACGTACTTCGACTTCTGGGAGAAGGTCGTCGGCCTGCCCGCTGAGGTCGTGCTCTCGGGTCAGCTCGGCGTGGGCCCCGAGGCGTTCCTCGGCAAGCCGCTCACGATCGTCGTGTCGGACCCGAAGGAGCCGCGCAACGAGAAGGACGCGGAGAACAACCCGCTCGGCTCGAACGAGGTCGACTTCGTGGACGCGCCGGGCGACATCGCCCTGACGCCGCTGCGCAAGCCGGGCGTGCCCGTCGCCGCGTGGCTCGACGCGAACGACAACCTCAAGCCGGACTACACGTTCGCGTACCAGAAGACGGCGCCCGCCGCCGCCTACGGGGCGCCCGCCGCGCCCACCGGTGGCGGATGGGGCGCACCGGCCGCCGCCGCACCCACGCAGACCGCGCCGCTGACGACCGGCGCGACGCCGGGCTGGGGCACGCCGCCCGCGCAGCCCGCGGCCCAGCCGGCCGCCGCCGCGACGCCGGGATGGGGCGCCCCGCCCTCGCAGGGGCTCGCCGCGGCGGGCGCCGAGGCCGGGTACTGATGTCCACGCCTGAGCTGTGAGACAGGGTGCGGGCGGAGGCCAGGGGGCCTTCCGCCCGCACCCACCAACCAGGATCAGTAGCTCAATTGGCAGAGCGCGGAAGCCCGAACGGGCACAGCCGTCGTTGCGGGTTCGACTCCCGCCTGATCCACCACTCAATCTGCTAGCTATCCGACGGAAGGACCCATCATCACCACCCCTCCCCTGAGGTCATACCGTGACGCTGCGCCCGTCTACCTCGAGCGCGGATTCCTCCCGATGCCCGCCCATGGCAAGCGCCCCGTCCCCGCCGGCGCCACCGGCCGCAACGGCACCGTCACCCCCGAGAAGATCGCCGACTGGATCCAGAATGGCTTCCGATTCATGGCGAACCACGACACGAAGGAGTGGGCGACCCAGCCGTCCGACACGGCGAACACCGCGCTCCGCGCCGGCAAGCTCGAGGTCCGCATCGACGTCGACGACTACGGCCAGAAGATGGGCGCCGCCCAGCTCGCCGAGCTCGAGGCGAAGCTCGGCCCGCTGCCCGCCACTCCCTCGTCCACCTCGCGCGGCGGCGACTCGGAGAGCCGCCAGCACTTCTTCCTCCTCCACGAGCCGATCGAGCTCGTCGGCAAGGCGGCGGCCGACATCGACATCATCCAGCACGGCCACCGCTACTCGCTCGTCTACCCGTCGACCAACCCGGACGCCGAGGGCAACCCGCCGTACCTCTGGTACGACGCCGATGGCGAGGTCATGGATGGCCCGCCGCACATCGACGACCTCGAGTACCTGCCGCAGGCGTGGGTGGACTACCTCCGCGTCGACGAGACGGCGCGTGCGCACGTCTCGGAGCAGTGGGATGGCGAGATCCCCGAGGCGGCCACAGCGACGGAGGAGCGCAAGCTGCGCGCGATCGTCGCGAGCCTGCAGGCCCTTCCCGACGTGTGGCACGAGGGGGCCGGCTGGCACGATGTCACCCGCAACGCCGCGTGCTGGCTGTGGCGCATGGCGCGGTCGAACGCCTACGCACTCACCCCCGACCAGGGCTACCAGCTCATGCTGGACCACACCCCGCTCTACCCCGGCTGGGGCATTGACAAGCTCGAGAGCCAGTGGAGCTCGTGCGAGAAGTCCACCGAAGGGCAGTTCGAGGAGCCGCCGCTCGACGACCGCCCGCCGCTCCTGCCCTGGAACGGCTTCCCCACCGACCGCATGTTTCCGTCGATCAACGGCGAGCATTTCGCGACCCTCTGGATGGCGAAGCCCGAGAACACCACGCCTGCGGGCCTCTGGGGCAGAAGGCAGCAACTCCTCGTCGCGATGCTCAGCTCGGGCTTCACCGAGCAGGAGGCGGCGACCGTCGTCTGGCACTCCGGCGCCGCCGCCCACCCCGGCTTCTCGTTCGGCGGCCAGGTGTTCGTCGATCGCGACTCGCGCATCATCACCGACTATGACCTGTGGCGAGAGGTCGACAAGGCGCAGGCCACTGTCGCCCAGTCCACCGGTGAGGTCGTGGAGGCTGCACCTCTCGACGAGCGGCCGAGCCTGGAGCTCGAGCCGACGCAGCTCTCCTTCCTCGATGACGCCGAACGGCAGATCCTCGCCAGCCCCGACGGCGTGTGGTGGGGCTCCCGCTTCGTCGAGTGGGCCCGGCACACCTACGGCACGAAGCTCAACGAGTCGTACTACCGCCTCAACCGCTGGGTGATTCTGTCGACCATCCTTGGCAGCAAGGCGATGCTCGCTGCCCCCGGTGGCACCCCGCGCCGCCTCACGCTCTACGTGATGCTCGTCGGCCCAACCACCTCCGGCAAGTCGACCGCGTTCTCCGCCGTGAAGAACTGCCTCAACGCGTTCTTCCTCCTCGACGACCACCCCGACATCGGCGGCGACCACACCCCCGAGTCGCTCTCCAAGACGCTGCTCAGCCGTGACGGTCTCACGTCGCTGTTTCGCGTGGATGAGGCGCACGAGGTGTTCGCGACCCGGTGGAACCGAGAGATCGGCCCGTACTCCGGCGTCAAGGGCATGCTGACCGACCTGTACGACGGCGAGGTCGCCGCCCGCTTCCGCGCCACTGAGCAGAGCAGCGGCCAGGGTGCCGAGACGTTCATGACCGTTCACCTCATGGGAACGCGCGAGGGCATGGTCGACGTCATCGGCCCGAAGGACTGGAAGTCCGGCCTCATGCCACGATTCGTCTGGGCGATCGGTGTGCCGATCGAGCGCACGAAGGAGTCGATGCTCAACCGCTGGGTCACCGAAGAAGCGATGGCGGCGCAGGCCGACGACGACGAGCGCAAGGCCGCCGGTCGGAAGATCTTCCAGCAATGGGCAGCCGAGTTCCAGGGCATGACGGATGCCGTGCAGGCGCCGAACGGGCAGCCGTTCCTGCTCAACATGCCCGCCGCGGTGGCGGCGCGCTGGGCCGAGTTCGCGTGGTCGCTCATGAAGCTCGCGCATCAGCACCCCGCGCACCGTGAGCAGCTCGAGGCGACTTTTGACCGTCTCGCGGAGTCCGTGATGCGTGCCGCTGGACTCGTGGCGTTGTCGCGAAGGCGAAGGCGCGTGGAGATGAGTGACCTCCTCATCGCCATCGAGCAGGGCGAGGAGTGGGTGGGCAACGTGATGCTCATGGTGCAGGAGACGGAGGAGTCGCCCCGCACCCGCCAGGTCAACGCCATCGAGCGCTACCTCGTCGAGAAGGGCGGCACCGTGGCGATCGCCGCCATCCACCGCCTGCCGCAATTCCGCGACAACCAGGGCCACGTCAAGGGCCTCATCGAAGAGCTCGTGGCCCAGGGCCGCGCACAGAAGGACCCCGCAACCGACACGCTGCGGCTCAAGGGACTTACGACGGAAGGAGCGATCGCCGCATGAGCGACATCATCATCGACAGAAGGCACGAGGTGCGCGCCGCCCGCGACATCTACCGCCGCCGGAACGCGATCGACGACGAGACGCGCGAGCGCGCCGTCACGTTGCTCGCCGGCCACAAGGACGCCGACGGCGCCCCGCTGTGGTCGATGGCCCAGGTGGCGAAGATCTCAGGCGCCAAGCCCTCCGTCGTGCGCCGCCTCATGGACAAGAAGGACCACACGGGCGGAAGGATCAACCCCGAGTCGTTCGATCTGATCCTGGAGGAGATCGCCCTCAAGGACCGCAACGAGTCGAACGTGCTGCTCACCAAGAGGATCATCGACGACGGCACCTCCACCTACCAGCTCTCGAAGCTCATCGGCGTGAAGGTCCCCACGGTGAAGTGGCGCCTCGACAAGGCTCGGAAGATGGCCGCATGAACACCGGCGACCCGATGCCGCTGCCGATCTGGCCGCCGGACCCCTCCCCCGAGCGCCTGGCGCTCATCAAGGAGGCGAAGCTCCAGCTCGACACGCCCATCAAGATCTACCCGTGCCCCGCCGTGCCGGGCTCCCCCGGCCGCACGCTGGCCTTCGGTGAGCCGCCGTCGCACATCTCCGAGTCGGTCATCATCCGGCCCGAGAACGTCGACAACGTGGAGAGCATCCGCCGCGCGCTCGACTTCCTCCTGCACGCCCCCGCGGGCTCGCCGGGCGCGTTCACCCACGAGCTGTGGCTGCAGGCGGTCATGGGTTCCGGCGTGAAGTTCGCCTACGAGGAGGCGTACCCAAACGCCGACGACATCGCCAACCCCTACGCATGGAACCTGGAGGCCATGTGAGCGGCCACCCCGACGGCCGAAGCTGGGAGCAGTACTACGCCGACATGCGCGCCGCGAACGAGAGCGGTGGCATCGAGATCCCACCCGTCACGCGCACGGTGCTGCGCCGCTCGCGCCCCGCTCAGGCCGCGGAGAAGTTCCTGGGTCTCGGTGTGCGCAAGACGCTGAAACGCGTGCGAGACGCCGGCTGGGCGCGCGTGGAGCTGGGCTGGAGCAGGACGTGGGTCAGCACGGAGTTCTACGCGGCCGACAGCGCCAAGAAGCCCGGCGAGGAGGCGCCGGCGAACCGCAAGGGCGACGTCAAGAAGGCCGCGCACGAGGAGCGCCACTGGTGGCTGCTCGCCGCGCATCCCGCCTACCGCATCGGTTTCGTCGCGCACTGGACGGAGGGCGTCACGCCGGCAGGCAAGCGGAGCTTCACATTCCAGTCCGCCTCGGCTACTGACCCGCTCGGCATCCCCACCGAGCTCGCTGCCGACTACTCCGTCGACGCCAACGCCAAGCGCCGCGTGAAGGACGAGCCCGGTCACATCTACGAGGGCCGCATCGCGCTGCTCGAGGCGAACGCCCGCCGGCTGAATCGCGAGTACAACACCGGCCACAGCTACCTCAACCACCACCCCGTCTTCAAGGCCTTCAAGGAGTTCGAGGCCTGGCTCGTCGAGTTCATCGAGATCGTCGAGAAGGCTCGCGCGCAGCGGGAGGAGGCTGCAGCGTGAAGTGCTCCTGTGAGGGCGCGAAGTGCAAGCTCGACGCCGACTCACCCCGCCACGGCCGCCCGACCGGCTACAAGAAGCACGGGTGCCGCTGCCGCGCGTGCCGCGAAGCCAACGCCGAGTACCAGGCGGAGTGGCTCAGCCGAGATGACGACGACGACGTGACCATCACCATCACCGTTACCCGCGCCGAGAGGCGAGCGATCGCCGAACTGGCCTCCCATCACTTACTCACCGTGCCCGAATACGGGCGCTTCCGAATGATGCAAGACCCAATCGAAAGGATCTGATCCCACCATGAACAACGTCACTCCCTTCCCCCGCAAGGACACCTCGGTCTACACCGTCGAGCAGCTCGCCGCCATGGGCGACGACGAGTTCAACCGCCTCGTCACCGACAACCTCAAGGCCACGATGCGGTGGAAGAGCCCGTTCCAGCAGGATGCCGTCGTGAGGCGCACGCTGCTCTCCCTCGTCGCGAAGCTGCACGCCACGGACGCCACGCTGCGCATCCAGGCCGAAGACCCGACCGTCAGCGTCGAGCGCTACGAGTCCGCGCAGTCGTTCCGCCGCCACCTCCTCGCCGCCGTCGACGTGACGGAGCGCCGCGCGAGCTTCCTCATCCCCCGCGCAGCCCGCGAGGCCAGCGAGTGGAAGACGCTCCTCCACGAGGTGCTCGACGAGCTGGTCGACACCGAGTTCGATGACGTGCTCGACGAGTTCGACATCCCCTTCGCCGACGGCATGAGCCTGCGCATGTGGCGCGACGCCCGCATCGTCAAGGACCCGTCGCGAGCGGTTCCGGTGAAGGAGCTGGCCGCCTGATGCTCGTCGACCAGACCAACTACGAGATCCCCCTCGAGCTCGAGAGCGCCACGCTGCGCGTCGACGTCGACCGAGACTCCAGCATCCACGACGAGTCCTGGGTGTTCATCGACTTCGACGGACCTGATGACGAAGGCCACACCAAGCTCACGCTCGAGGAGGCCGGCAAGCTCCACGACCGGCTCGGGCTGATCCTCGGCCGGGTGTCGATCGACCGCGAGCTCATCCATGTCCCGCACGGCCCGCGCGGGCTGAACGAGGATCTCGCCGACGCGAACTATCTGCGCTCGGCCGCCGACCGGTGGCGCACGCGCCGCCTGATGGGGTTCAACCTCACGGCCACCGTCGCGGGCATCCTCGACACCCTCGCCGACAAGCTGGAGCGGAAGGCGTGACCCGCGCACTCTGGGTCGACCCCGGCCTGATGACGGGCATCGCGCTGAGCTACTACGACGCCACCACGCCGTACCAGCTCCTCCAGCGGTGGCAGATCGGCCGCGGCATCCACGGGTGGATCGACTGGAAGCTCAACGTCGGCATCCACCTGGGGATCGACGAGCTGGGCTACGAGAAGTTCATCCTCGGGCAGGAGGAGGACGCGCAGCTCTCCGGTGATCCGCTCGCGGGCGTGCCGATCGAAGGCTCCATCCACGAGTGGGGCATCGTCGCCGGCATCCCCGTGATGATCCAGGACCGCACGCACAAGGGCAGCCTCATCGGCTACCCGACGCCCGCGCGCTCGAAGGCGGAGCGCCAGCGGGTGCGGTTCGACTGGCTCGAGGAGCATGGGCTCTTCGAGGCGGGTACGGGCAACGACGACTCGAACGACGCGATTACCCATGGGATCGTGAACCTCAAGATCCGCCACCACGTTCCCACAATGCGGCACTTCTGGCCTCCGCGGCGAAGGCTCGATGTGGTAGCGTGAGCGCGAAGCGTAGCTAGCTAATCGGGGGCCCGAGCAACTGGGGCCCCCGCAGCTTGTCTCTTCTACGCCAAGCGCGCGGCCTGGGGGTCGCGCTTACAGATTGGGGAACCATGAAGTCCGTCAAGCTCGCCGCCGTGATCGGCGCTATCGTCATCGCTGCCACGGTGACCGCGTGCAGCCCGCAGCCGCAGCCGGAGTCCATCCCGAAGCCCGAGAAGTCGACCGAGGCCACCACCGAGGCCGTCGAGACCCCCGAGGCCGAGGAGCCTGCCGCCGCGGTCGGCACCCGCGAGAACCCCGTGCCGATCGGCCAGATGCTCGCCTTCGAGGAGGGCTCCGCGTTCCAGGTTGGCGCCTCGGCCCCCACCCAGGTCACGCCGACCTACTCTGTCCTCCCCCTCGCCATTCAGATCGACTGGACGAGCATGAACAGCCAGCTCGAGGCGCAGGGGCAGCCGACCGGTGGCCCGGTCACCCCGTGGACCAACTTCCGCGTGCTGTTCGTCACCGCCGACGGCAAGACCTACGACACGATGGACGACTACACGGTCACCATCGACAACCAGCTCTTCGACATCGGCGACATCTACGAGGGCACGGATCTGGTCAACGCCAACGAGCCGATCAGCGTCCCCGAGGCCGAGGTCGCCGGCGGCGTCTGGGTCATCGAGAACATGGCATCCGGCAAGCGCGTCTTCATCGCCGCGCAGTAACCGGGCACGACGAAGGGCCCCTGGACTCGAAGTCCGGGGGCCCTTGTCAGACGTGGATCACGCTCCCCTCAGTGCTTGCGCGGTTGCTAGCAGATGAGGGGGCGCGTCAGGAGGCGTCTCCCTTCGGCTTCGGGCCGAGGCCGATCGCCTCGAGTGCCGCGGCGACCTTCTCGGTCAGCATGAGGCGGTTGACGAGGATGGAGAGGCCGACCGCGAAGGCGGAGACGCTCAGGGCGACGGCAGCGGCCGAGGTGCCAGGGAACTGCTCGGCGACGAACTTCGCGATCTCTTCGCCCGCGGCTGCGGCGCCCGCGAGGACGACCGGCGCGACGGCGATGCCCGTGCGGAACGATGCCCGCCAGGGGTGTGCGGACTGGGTGGACTCTGCCATGGTGGCGTCTCCTTCGGTTGACGGACTGGGGCTGACGGCGCGGAGTCTAAGCCCGAATGCGGGCGGCGCCTGGGGCTACAGGATGTCCAGCCCCCACCACTGCTTGTCGGCGGTGAAGAACGACAGCATGCCCGAGGTGGCCTGGTCGCCCTTGAGGTTGGTGAACCACGAGGAGCCGCGGTCGCTCGAGGGGCCGACGAAGATCCAGCGGCCATCGCCCGCCTGCTGGACGCGGAGCGAGTGCCAGTGGCCGGCGAGCAGGAAGTCGGCATCGGCGACAGGGAGGCGGCCGAGGGCCTGACCCTTCCACCACTCCGAGATCTTGTCGGCCGAGCTGGCCTGGTGGCTGTGGACCGCGCCGATTCGCGTGCCCGCGATGTCGAACGCGAGCGACTCCATGTGCGGCTTCGGCACCTGGACCGTGACGTGACCAAACGCGGCCGGGTTGAGCTCGAGCGCGATGCCGAGGAGCTTCGCGACGGCGATGCCGTAGTCGGCGTGCGCGTCGCCGGCGGGCGCCTTCGGGCCGACGCGGAACGCACCGTGGTTGGAGCTCACGGCGGCGTAGCGCAGGTCGGAGCAGTGCGGCGCGAGCATCTGGATGCCCTTCTGCATGAGCGCCATGGCCTCGACGACCTGATGCGGGAGGTCACGGTCATTGGTGCCGAGCTGCGCGGAGGTGTTGAAGACGTTCTCCACGACGTCGCCGGCGTCGACCATGGCGACCTGGCGGGGGCGCTCCTCCTTGATGATCTCGGCGGCCTTCGAGAAGGAGGTGAGCACCTGTTCGGCGGTCTCTGCGGTCCCGCCGGCGATGTCGACCTTGCCGGTCTGCAGGTCGGTCGGCATGAGGATGAAGCCTGCGTCCTGGAACGCGCGCTCGGAGGGGATGAAGTGGAAGGTGCGGATCGCTTCCATCACCTCGGCGTGCGAGACGAGCGCCTCGCGCACCTTCTGGGGCCGCTTGCGGGCGATGAACTTGTTGGCGTACAGCACCTTCGTCACCTGATCGCGGGTGTGCTGCATCCAGACGGAGTGGCTGTGCGAGGTCTCGAAGTCGTCAGGGTCGAAGCCGTCCTTGCGGAGGTCGTCGAGCCACTCTGACAGCGGGATGATCCGCTCGGCGACCTTCTCGATCGTGTGATTGCCCTCGAAGTCGACCGAGTGGCTCTCGGGCAGCACCTCCGGTGGCGCCTGCCCGGCTTCGCGAGCCTCCGTCGGGTCGATGGGCTCCCCGCGCTTGAGTCGCGCGCGCCGGTCGCCGACGTAGCCGTTGCCGCAGTGCCACTTGTTCACGATGTCGGCGTTGGTGAGGTTCGGGTTCTCGAGGTCGGCCCGGAACTCGGGGTTCTGGTCGAGGTTCAGCTTGGGCGTCGGCAAGGCGGCGCTCCTCTCTCTGTGGTCGGTCAGCGCGGCAGGTCAGCGGGCCACGCGGGCCGCGGGTTCTCGGGCGTCTGGACATCGCCGCCCCACTCGTGCAGGACGTGGGCGTGGTTGCGGTAGCCGTTGCGCTCGCGCTCGAGGACGAGGACGCGGGCGTCGAGGGTGGTGGCGAGCTGCAGCGCGAGCTGGCCGGCGTCTGCCCTGGCCTTGCCGCGCGCGCCGATGACGTGGCCGACGAGGACGCCGACCAGTGCGAGCACGGCGGCGATGATGGCGGCGAGGGGGCCCCACGCTTCGGCGGGCACCGAGGCGAGGGGGCCGGCTGCCGCCTGGGCATACAGGGCGACCCCCTCGGCCTCGGTGGTGGTGAACATGACTCGCGGGCTCCTTACAGGGCTCGCCAGTTGGCGGTATCGGCGCGCGTCGCGGCGGCGGCCATGACGGGGCCCCACTGCTCGTTGCCGACGTAGCCCCACTTCGCCCGGAGCCACGCGACGAGCGAGCCGCCGTAGTTCTGGTTGAGGAACGCCTGGAGGCCCTTGCGCGAGCGCGGACCCCAGTCGTTGTCCAGGCCGGTCTTCTCGTTGCGTCCGAGGTAGAGGTCGGCGACCTTCTGCAGGCCGCGCTTGTTCGGCAGCGACGCGATGTCGTCGACGGTCGCGTTGTGGAACTGCGGGGCCGGTGCGGCGTGCGGCGCAGCCCACTCGGCGTAGCGCTTGTCGTGGGCGGCCTGGGTCGCGGGGCCCCAGTCGCCGTCGATGTCGCCGGAGTACCAGCCGCGGCCCTTGAGGTACGTCTGGTAGCGCTGGATCGCGGCCTTGGTGAAGTCGCCGAAGCGGCCGTCGACGACGAGCTTCTCGCCCTGCGCGACGTTGAGGAAGTTCTGCCGATCGGCGACGACCTGCTGGAAGGCGATCGCCACGGCGTCGCCGACGAACAGCTCGAAGTCGAGCGTCGCGTCGCGGCCCCAGGTGTAGGCGTGCTTCGCCCACAGGGTCGTGTGCACGTGCGCGCCGACGCCCCACTCCTTGCCGTTCGCGGACGCGCCCGAGCGAGCGACCGCCTGCCCGCGGGTGACCGTCTGGCCGACCCTCACGAGCGCGACGGAGAGGTGGATGTACGAGACGCGGCGGCCGTCGTAGAGGTCGATGGTGACGCGGCGACCGTCGGCGCCGGCCGTGGTGGTCTGGACGTCGACGACGACACCATCGCCGGCTGCGACGAGGGTGGTGCCGTAGGCGCAGCCGTAGTCGGTGCCGGGCTCGGTCGAGGCGGGCTTGCGGTTGCGGTGACCCTGGAAGGTGTCACTGATCTTCACGTTGCCGGCGGGGCGGGCGTATCCCATGGTGCTCCTTAGGTCTTGACGATGTAGTTGAGGGCGATGTAGGGCTGGAGCGACGCGGCGTCGGCGGTTTCGCCGTAGACGGGCGTGTAGTGGTTGAAGCTGTGATTGCCGCCGATCGGAGTGGCTCCGAGCGTGTAGCTGCCCGTGGAGGCCGGGCCGCGTGAGCTCACGTTCGATGCCTGGTAGCCGAGCGCGCCGACGTTGCCGTCGACGGCACCGATGGCCGCCTTGAGGGTTCCCTCGGTGTGCTTGTGGGTCTTGGCGCCACCGGTCTTGGCGAGCGGAGTGAATTCGGTCTGCCCCGAGTCGACGCCGACGATGGAGCGGCCCTTGAGGTTCGGCAGGTTGAACGTGCTGCTGCCATCGCCCGCGCCGTAGGTGGTGCCGAGGGCCTCGAAGAGGTCCGCGTAGGTGGTGCGGGAGACGGCCTGGCCCTGGCAGAGCAGCCAGCCGGTGGGGGCGGCTGCTCCGCCGAAGGCGACGATGGAGCCTGCGGGGGTCATGGTGGCTGCGATGCGGTTCGCGATCGACAGCGCCATGGCGGCCAGGTCGACGGGAGGGTCGTACTCCGAAGTGTCGTCGGGCGACCAAATTCCTCCTGTGACTGCCATGCTCGCGGAGTCTAAGTCCGCGTTAGCTGGCTACTAGGGGGTTGGGGCCACGGACTGTGCCTGCTTGACGTTGCCGATCGCCGTCGCGAGGTGGATGTCGGTCACGGCGCCGGGGTTCGCGCCTGCGCGCAGGGGGGTCGCGTCGATGTATGCCGCGCGCACTTCGTCGGCGTAGGCGTGGACATCGGCGACCGTCTGCCCCGCTTCGACGGGCGTGGAGACGAGGCGGCCCATGTTCGCCTGAACCCAGGCGGAGGCCCCGTCGAGACCTGCCTGCTCGGCGGCGGCGACGAACCTGTCGAGCAGGTCCGGGTCGTTGCGGGAGTTGATGTGTTGTGCTGTGGTTGCCACGGGTGGTGCTTCCTTACTGCTTGTGGGGGCGGTGGCGAGGGGCTTAGGTCTTGATGATGAAGTTCAGGGTGAGGAACGGCTGCATGGAGTCTCCCGCGGCAGTCGTTCCGTAAACCTTGGTGTAGTGGTTCCAGCCGTAGGCGGTGCTGTTCGCTCCGTTTCCGAACATCGTGTAAGCGCCAGAAGTAGCCGGGCCGCGACCATTACGATCGACAGCCTGGTATGACATCTGATTGGTGTTGCCATTCGATGCACCGATCGCGGCCGACATGTCGCCCTCGGTGTGAGTGTGCGTCTCCTGGCCGCCGTTCTGGCCGAGTGGGTGTGCGGTTGCCGAGCCGGCAGTGCCGGTGCCGGAACCGATCGGTACGCGGCCTCGAAGGTCGGGCAGGTTGAATGTCGAGCTGCCGTTGCCGACACCGTAGGTCGTGCCAATGGCAGCGAACAATGCCGCGTAGGTGGTGCGGGAGACGGCCTGGCCCTGGCAGAGCAGCCAGCCGGTGGGGGCGGTCGACCCGGCGAACATCGAGACCATCCCGGCGGGCTCCACGGTGGCGCCGGCGCGGTGGGTGATGGAGCCGGCGATGACCGCCGACGCCCCGTCGAACTTGCCGCTCGTGTAGGTGTCGCCTTCGACGTCGAGGGTCCCCTGCACCCACTCCTTCCCGACGCCCATGGTCCCGTTGCCCCAGTCGAGGAGGATGCCGGCCTTGGAGACGAAGGTGACCGCGGCCACGGTGCCGAGCTTGTCACTGAGCTCGACGCGAGCCTCGTAGGCGGTGTCGACGGGGAAGCCCGAGGCCGACACCCAATAGCTGACATTCAGCACATCGTTTCCCGCTGCGCGCTGAGTCCACGTTTCGGTGCCGCGCGGGCGGGTCTTGATGACGAAGGAGGTCGCGTTCTTCTCGGTTCCCACGATGAGGCTGCTCGCAACGCCGTCGAAGCTGAGCTTCATGCTGACGCCGTTGTCGTCCGCCACTGCGCCTGTCACCCGGAATGCCTGGAAGGAGGTGATCTTCGGCGGGGAGTACGCGAGTACCGTGATGTCCTCGGAGGTTGTCGTGGTGAGCCCGCGACTGTCGGTCACCTTCACCGTGACGGGGATGGTGCCGCTCGAGGCGATCGGCGCGGTCGTGCCCGTCTTGGTGCGGTAGACGCGGCCGTCGACGGTGATTTCCCAGTCGACGATCGCCGCGTTGGCGCCGCCGGCGGCGGTGATGTCCCAGTTGAGTGCGCTGACGCCCTGCACATACCCACCGATGGCTGCGGACGTGACGACGGGGTTGGCCTCCGCGAGTCCGAGGCTGGAGATCGTGGGGTTCGGTGTGGACGCCGGGAAGAGGGTGAAGGCCAGCAAGGCGTCGCCGACCTTGTTGCCGGCGGTGTAGTTGTCGTCACCGGTGCCCTGCACCCCGTCGGGGTTCGGGTCCGTGGCCCACGACGTGAGCGTGATGGTTACCGACAGGCGGTCCTCGCCGGGCGGGATGACCCACGACGAGGTGTTCAGGTTGAACGTCGTGCCGGTCGGGGCGATGCCCGTGTCGCCGGACCCCATGCCTTGACTGTTCGAGCGACCCCAGCCCCACGAGTGTCCACCGACGCCGGGGTCGACTGCCCCCATGGTCGCCGTGATGGTCTCGCCGATGAAGTAGACCGTCTTCGGCGCCGTGATCTTCGTTGCGTTCGCCATCTCACATGCTCCTGACGATGGTGCGCGTGCCGCGCGTCTCGATCTTGTGGTTCGCGAGGATGACCTCGCTGCCGACGAACTTGTCGACGATCATCTGTCCGCCGTCCCAGAGCGACACCGGCACCTCGTTCTGCAGGAAGGTGATCCCCGTGTCGGAGATCGAGAGCGCGGCCCCGCCGCCCGGCCGACCGATGCGAAGGTCGGTCTCGGTGAACTGGTAGTAGGCGGAGCTCTTCTCGGTGGCGTCGGTGGCGGCAGCGGCGGCCGCGGCTGCTGCGGCAGCCTGGTCGGCTGCATAGCCGGCCGCGACGCCTGCCGCCTTGGCGATCGACTTCGCATCCTCCGCGTACTGCTGGGCATTCCCGAGGGTGAGGGTGATGGCCTGGTTCGCCGAGATGTCGACGGAGCTGCCGAGGGCGGGCGAGAGGTGGTCGACGAAGATGGCGCCGGCCGCGATCTTGTTGGCGATGACCGCGTTGGCCGCGAGCTCGTCGGCGGTGATCGCACCGGTGGCGATGTTGTTGGCCGTGATCGTGTTGGCAGCGATCTTCGCCGCACTGATCGCGCCGTCCTGGATCATCGCCGAGACAGTCACCTCGTGCGCGACGATCTCGTCGATGTACATGGTCGAGCCGGAGGCGGCGTTGATGGCGACCAGCGACATGTAGCGCGCGTTGGCGGGCGGTGCTACCTGCGCCTCGAACACGCCCCATGACGTGGTGAGGGGCCGGTTCGACGCGATGTCGTTGTAGGGGGTCGATGCGGCCGTGGTGCGGTCGGCCTGGTACCAGTAGGCACGGAGGTAGAAGCCGTTGGCGAGGGCCGCGGTCGCGCCCGCACGGCAGGAGATGTACCAGCGGCGCGAGGCGACGGCGGTGACGGGGATGTACTTGTCAGGCTGCTGCCCGATCTGGAGATTGGCGGCCGTGCCGCGGATGAGGCGGAGAGCGTTGGCACCGGAGGAGGCGACGCCGGTCACGATGTCGGCGGTAGAGCCGGCACCCGAGGCCTTGACCTCCCAGCCCTGCACTCCGTCCTCGAAGGAGCCGTTGGCGACCAGCGAGTCGGAGACGGAGGCTACGGTGAGCTTGTCGGTGGTGATCGCGCCGGCGGCAATCGCATTGGCCGTGACTGCGCCGGCGGCTACGGCGTTGGCGGTGACGGCGCCGGCCTTGATGTGAGTGGCGTCGATCTGGTTCGCTGCGATCGCGTCGCCGATGATCGAGCCGGAGACGATGAGGGAGCCCTCGATGACCTGCGTCATCGGGACGAGCACGCCGACGCCGTTGCGGTTCAGGAAGAGCAGGCAGTCGTCGGGCGCGAGCTCCGGGAGGACGTCGGCGGTGAGCACCTGCGCGGCACCGTCGGTGCGGGTGATCGAGTAGGCCCCGATCCAGACGGAGCCCTGGTTGAGGGCGCTGACCCAGGCCTGGATCTGAATGCCGGTGATGGTGGCGCTGCCTGCGGCCCAAACGGTGAGCTCCGTCCAGTTTGCCTGCTCTACGAATGTCGCCGCCGTGAGGAACTGGGCATCCTGGTTGGCGAGGCGAAGTTTGCCGTTTCCGGCGTCCGTGACGAAGCCTGGGGTGGTCTTGTACCAGACGGAGATCTTGTACGTGCCGCCGTCTTCGAGCGGGAAGGTGGCACCGGTGCCACCGTTGGTATTGACACCGTTGAGGTAGATGACCCGCTGCGAGGATGCCGGGGAGTCCCCTCTCATGCTTGTAGCGCCGGCCAGGGCGACTGCGCCGTCCTGCACCCAACCGCCCGCGGAGACCCACGTCTGGTTGAAGTTCGGGTCGACGGCCAGCTCGTTGCCGTGGCCGTCGTTGCACTGCCACCACGTGAACTTCTTGTTGGTGACGCCGGCGGGGATCTCGTAGGAGTTGCCGTCGTACTGGATGCCGAACGACGACCAGGAGATGTAGCCCGCGGTGGGCTGGTTGGAGAGGAGCTGAGGAAGGGCCACTTAGCGCGCCTCGCCGTACTCGTAGAGGCCGCGGTGAGCGAGCGCCGGCGCCAGGGTGTCGGTCATCACCTGGCCACCCATCGCCTGCCAGCGGCGGCAGAAGGCGTAGTCCTCGGAGAGGTAGCGGCCGTTGTGGAGCATGGTGTCGAACAGCGCCCAGCGGCGCCCCGCTCCTTCTTCGGCCTGGTACTCGAGCTCGGGGTGGGCGGCGATGAGCAGCTCCACGGCGTCACGGGTGATGCGCATGAAGCCAGTGCCGGCATCCAGGCACTCCGCGAACCCGTCGGCACCCACCGTCGCACCGGGCGCGTAGTTGACGACGGTGTTGATGGAGAGGGTGCGCGCGTCGCGCGGCGTGGTCGCCAGCGAGACCGAATCCCAGTCGATCCGCTTGAGCGGGTACGGCGTCGCGCACACGTCGTGCCGCGACTCGAGCAGGCGCCAGGCGTTCTCCGGCTCGAAGCCGATGTCACCGTCGACGAACAGGAGGTCGGTCCAGTCGCCCTCGGCGAACGTCGAGACGATGTTGTTGCGGGCGCGTGTGATGAGCGACTCCCCCGCGATGGTGAGGACGTCGACCTGGATGCCGCGGTCGCGGGCGTCGCGGGTCAGGTTCAGCACCGACCGCATGTAGATGTCGAAGACGGCCCCGCCGTAGCAGGGTGTTGCGAGGAGAACCTTCACGGACTCTCTCCTTCCCGTGAAGAGGTGGATCAGTACAGAACGTGGCGGAGGATGTCGAGCTTGTTCGCCCCGACCGCGCCGGACTGCAGGTTGTCGGCGCCCACCGCGAGGTCGGCGATCTGCGTATTGGTGACGACGTTGGCTCCGAGCTGCGTGTCGCGGACGATCGCGCCGTTCGCGACGGACGCGCTGGTGACCGCGTTGGGGGCGATCTGCGTGTTGGTGACGACGTTGGCGGACATCTGGCCGGTTCGAGTGACGGCGCCATCCGCGAGCTTGGTCGCGTCGACCGCGTTGGCGGCGAGGGCAGTCGTCGCGACGACGCCCGTCCCGAGCTGGCCGGTGCGGTTGACCGCGCCGTCCGCGACGGCAGTGGCCGTCACCGTGTTGGCGGCCAGGATGCCAGTTCGGTTGATCGCGCCGTCGGCGACCTTGCCGCTGGTCACGACGTTCGCCGCGAGCTGGCCGGAGCGAGTCACTGCCCCATCGGCGAGCTTCGTGGCGTCGACCGCGTTGGCAGCCAGGGCCCCGGTAGCGACGACGCCGTTGGTGAGCTGGCCACTGCGGACGACGGCGCCGTCAGCGAGCTTGGCCGCCGTCACAGCGTTCGCGCCGAGCTGGGTCGCGCCAACAGCGCCGTCCGCGAGCTGTGTCGCGGTGACCGCGTTGGCGAGGATCGACGCGGAGTCGATGGCGCCATCGGAGACGACGCCGGGCAGCGAGGAGTTGGTGTCCGACAGCATGATCTTCGGCGTTCCGCCGTTGTTCATGAAGACGAGGACTTCGCCCTGCGCGAGCGAGGGCTTGGTGTTGGAGACCTGGAGGACCGTGGGGGTCGTGGTCGGCGACCACCATGCGTACTTGAGGTTGGTGTTCGCGTTGGTGATCGGGTAGTCGGTGCCGCTGTAGACGATGTGGAGGTCGGCCCATGCGATGGCGCCGGCGGCCGGCGAGTTCGGGGTGACGGTGTAGCCGGTGAGGACGTGGCGGCCGGGGAGATTCAGGTCCTCGGCGAACACGGTGCCGCGGGCGCCGCCGCCGACGCGGGCGATGAGCTCGTAGGCCTGGCCGATGCGGAAGGAGATGTCCTCGAGCACGTGGTCGAATTTCGACCCGATGGCTCGCTCTACTGCCGATTGAATCTTCTGGTCCAGCTCGGTGCTCTCTGCGCCCATCATGCCCCCCTCTTGTTGACGTGCTCCGGTCATTACGGCGCGGAGTCTAAGGGGCGCTTCGGTGAGGGGCGGGGGGTTAGTAGAGCATGTGTCGTCCGGTGTTGAACTTCTTCGCCGTCAGGGCGAAGTCTGCGATCTCCGCCTGCCCCACTGCGCCGGCTGCGATCTTCTCGCTCGTGACCGCGCCGTTGGCGAGCTTCTCGATCGTGATGGCTTCGGCGGCGATGCTGTCGGCGATGACGGCGCCGTCGGCGATCTGGCCCACGACCACGCCTTCGGCAACGATGGTGGAGATCGCGGAGCGCTTGGACGCGGTGCCGTCGGGGTTGATCGCGTACAGCCGAGCCCACACCGGCTGACCCACCTCGACAGGGATCGAGACGGAGCCGGCGTCCAGGAGCGGCTGCCCCGTGACCTGCCAAGGCGTCGGGTCCTCCCAGGGCGCCTGCAGCTCGCCGGGATCTACGGGACCGGGGTCAGGCTCGAGGGTCGGCTCGACGAGCGACACCTCCGCGATGACGCGGAACATTCCACGGCTGGCGGTGGTGAGCTCGACGAACTGGCCATCCCAGCCGATGCTGACCACGCCGAGGAGGGTTTCCATCAGTGGCGCCGTCGGCACGCCGGGCGGGATCGAGGGCGCAACGATCGGCAGAACGGCGGCGAGCTGCTCCTTCTGCTCGGCGACCTGCGCTGCCTGCTCGACGATCGCTTCCTGCTGCTGGCTGGCGACGACGCTCGCGCCGACCTGCGTGCGAGTGAGGTTGCTGGCGATCTGGCGTGCGCGCGCGGCCCCGGTGCCGGCGTCGCGGAGGAGCTCTTCGATCTTGCGGCCCCAGGCCTCAGCCTCGGGCGGCAGATTGCGGGGAGGGAGAGTGTCAGCCATCGACGATCCCCAGGACCGCGACATCGCCGTAGGTGGCGCCGGCGAGGCGGTCCTTGACCTGGGCGTAGGTCAGTCCCGCGTATGCCTGCTTCACATCGCCATAGGCTAGGTCATCCTCGGCCTGGAGCTGGATGCTTTCCCGCATGGACGTACCTGAACGGATTCGGTAGTAGCGCCGCGTTGTGGCATCCCAGACGCGCGCGCCGCCGATGTTGCCCCATGCCTGATTCTCGTACTGGTCACGACGAAGGTCGCGCCAGTAGTTGCGGCCGTCGGCGTAAGTCTTGCCAGCGTTGATCGCGTCGGCCTTCACCTGGGCGTAGGTCTTCCCGGCGAACTGCGACTTGACCTCGGCGTAGGTGGGGAGGCCGATCGAGCCGCGGTCGCCGATCTGGTTGATCGCAGTGACCGTGCCGGAGAGGGTGAACTTGCGACCGGCGTACTCGCGGGCGGCGCGAGCGCCGGCGTTGTAGACGTCGTTGAGCGTGGTGAGGAAGGGGTTGTCGATCGTGGTGCCCTCCTCCTTCGACGCACGCTCGGCAGGGATGCCGGTGGCGAACTGGTACGGCGTCTTGGTGAACGACACCCCGGAGCCAACGAGGCGCAGCGAGGAGTAGCGGCTGGAGCCCGAGTCCGACGCCATGGCGATCGCGAAGGAGGCGAGCTCCTTCCCGTCATTGCTCGGCAGGCCGGTCGGCCCGGTGACGCGCAGCGTGACGCTCATGGTGTCCTCGTTGATGAAGACGTTGAGGCTTCCGCCGGCCCCGACCCATGCGGCCTCGGTGACCGGACGCCCGTCGTTGCCGACGACGTTGTAGACGCTCGCCTGGTTGAATTCGGGGGCGATCGTCTCCTGGAAGACGGGCTGCTGCACTTCGTAGACGGAGGCGCCGAGCTCAAGCACCTGCTCGATCGTCTCCCCCGCGTTGACGCTGATGACCTCAACGTCCTCATTCCAGCCGCCGACCGGGTAGATCGGCTCGTCGACGATCGGCTTGGTGTCGTAGTGGTACACGGTGACGAACTGGGCGATCGGGCTGCCTGGCAGCGCCTTGCCGCGCTGCGTGTCGCGTCCTCGGATGGCTTCGCGCTGCCGGATGGGGCGCAGCACGATGATGCCGGACACGAGGGAGATCTCGGCGCGGAAGGCGGCGGCCAGCGACTTGAGGTTGGTCCACAGCTCGCCGAACCAGCCGACCACGTGGACGGGCGTGTCCTGGATGGAGTCTTCGACCGTGAAGCCGCTGGTGATGCCGGCGAGGCTGAGGTAGTACGCGAAGGCGCCCTGCAGGGTGCCCGAGTACGGTGCGGCCTGGATGTTGTAGAGGTTCAGCGCGCCCAGGTGTGAGATGCAGCTGAGGGTGACGAGGCCGTTGTCGTCCGAGAAGGACGCGTTGTCGATCGTGCCGAAGATGTAGCCCTTGCGGGTGTCGTGCAGCTCGATGGCACGCCCGCGCGCGGTCAGCCACGGCGTGAGCGTCCCACCCGTGGGGATGGTGACGTCGAACGACGAGACGGCGCCGCTGGAGTCACTGACCGCGAGCGGCGTGGATGCCTCGGTGACCGAGTACCTCTGCGGCTCGGGGGTCCAGTCGAGCCCCGCGATCCTGGTCAGTACTCCCATGCCCCCACCTCCGTCAGCGTGGTTGCGTAGCCTACCTGCCCTCCGCCCACGCCGTTGTACCTTACGAGGGTCGGCTTGCCGACGAAGCGACATCCGGTGTGGCCGTCGCCCGGCATCCAGGGGCCGAGGCGCTTCGGCGAGGTAGCGGTGGCGGTGAGCGTGGACATGATGCGGCCGATCATTGCGGCGACCGAGACCGTGGCGGGCCCGTCAGCGGACTTGCCCAGCCAGACGCGCACGCCGACGGCGCCGGGGAGGATCTCGTCGGGGATGATGTCGGTCGCCGTCGGAGAGACCTGCGTGAGCAGGGTGGCGGTGCCGGCGGTGCCGGCGGCATCGACGGGTGCGGCGAAGATGCCGCCGGAGCCGGTGCGGGTGTAGATCGCGCCGATGCGCAGGCTCGTGCCAGGCGGGACGGGGATGAACAGGCTGTCTCGCTCCCCGGGGAACCCGGTAGCCGCGTCGGCCAGGTCGTAGACCGCGGTGACGGCGGGGATGTCGTTCGCCTCGGCGTTCGCCGTGGGGACGCCCGTCAGCGGCAGTCGCCGAGAGCGGATGAGCTGTGGGGACTCGTCGCCGATCGCGAGGGACGGGTCCGCCCAGTGCGCCGGCAGGACGTTGGTGTCCAGCGTGTGCGGGTCCAGGAAGTAGATCAGCCCGCGGCCGTAGGTGCCGGCGGCGTAGGCCTGCATGATGCCGGCTGCCTGACGCGACGACGCGCCGCTCCACGAGAAGCCATACTCCTTGTGCGAGCCGAAGGAGCCGTCGGCGTACCCGCCGCCGTTGAGCAGCGTGCCGCCGACGCTGAATCCCTTCGGGGACACGTCGGCGCCGCTCTGCGGGGTGTCGACCCAGCGCATCCGGCCTTCGACGCCGAACCACATCTTCTTGCTCATCACATGCCTCCGAGGCGGTAGCTATTGGCGAAGTGGTCGCTTGCCGACTCCGCCAGGGCCTTGCCGTCGAGGTAGGTGCCGCCGGCGGCCATGAAGCCCTGCACGATCGCGTGGATGGTCGCGGGCCCGAGCTCGACGACGCCGGGCATGGCTCCGAGACCGGTCGGCATCATCGACTTGCCCTGCTTGCCAGCGGCGTGCATCTTCGAGAGGAAGCCGACACCGAAGTGGCGGGTGGCCTCCTTGTTGAAGACGAACTCGCCCTTGTGGACGATGCCGGCCGGGTCCCACTTGCCGCCGCCACCGGTGTAACCACCGTCGGCGAAGAACTCGCGCGACTTGGCGCCGTTGGTGTACTGGTACTGGTACGTCACACCGCCTGGCACGTTGCGGTTGTAGTTGGTGATGAGGCGACGCGCGTTCTCGCTGCCGGCGATCCAGCCGTTTCCGTAGTTGACGCCCTGGTTGTAGCCGTCGCCCCACGGGTTGCTTGAGCCCATCTGCGGTGTTGCGCGGGCGGAGTTGGCGCGCGCGACGAACTCGTTGAGCGCCTGCAGTGCCGGGTTGATGTTCGCCGAGACGGTGATGTTGCGCGGCACCCGGTTGATGATTGTCGTCATGTCGTCGAACGCGACGGCGTACTTCTCTACCTCGGTGCGGCTGTAGCCCATCTGGAGGGCCTGCGCGATGAACTCCTGCTTGAGGCGCTGCGAGGTGGCCTGGAGCTCCTCCTGCGACATGCCGGACTCGGCGAGTGTCGAGAGGTACTCCTGGTAGTTGCCGACGAGGCCGAGCAGGCTGGCGCGGTTCTCGATGGCGGCGTCGCTGTTGCCCTCGAGCGACATGGACGCCTTGTCCTGCGAGGCTGCCATGTCCTTCTGGGTCTTGGCGATCTCGGCGTTGGTGGTGGCGAGGTCGGCGCGGATCTCCGCGGCGCGCAGCTCGTCGCCGTACATCTCGGCGACGGTCAGCCAGTACTCCTTGACGGAGCGGTCGGCGGTCATCTCGGCGAGCTGGCGCTGGTAGTCCGCGACGGCCTCGCGCGCATCCTCGGCGGCGGTGGCGATGCTGCGCCATCCGCTCGTGATGGTGTCGAAGCCCTGCTGGCCGCCGAAGCGGATGTCGAAGGCGCGCTGCATGACGCCGGAGAGGTCTCCGGCGTAGTCGACGAGGGTGCGGACCTCCTGGGTGGCGTTGGCCGCTGCGCCGCCGACGTCGCCGAGTCCGTCGGCAAAGTCGCCAGCGTTGCCCGAGCCGAGCAGGCTGTCGAGGTCGCCCATCGCCGAGGTGAGGTCGTCGACCGACGCGCCAGTCTCGGCGGGGATCGTGATGCCGCCCACCATCTTGTTCCAGGCCGCGCCGGTCTGCGCGCCGTACTTGGCGACGTCGCCGACGGCGAGATCGAGGGCGTACTTTGTGCTGTTGCCGAACGCCTGCATGTTGGCGATCGCTTCGTTGGTCCAGCCAGCGACAGCCTTCGACATTGCGCCGCCATCGAAGACGGAGGCCAGGCCCGCGAAGACCTGCGCGACGGAGCCCGCGACCTGCACGGCGCCGGCGGCGGCCTGGCCGATGGTCCACATGAGCGCGTGGAGGATGCCGGTGAGTGCGACGCCGACTGCGGCGCCGCCGGTCTTCATCGCGGCGACGACAACATCGAACGCGCCGGGGATGAGGAGGATCGCGGCGAGGACGGTGGTGCCGGCGACGCGGGCCGCGATGCCGAGGGCCCTGGTTGCGAGCGTGGCCTTGGCGGCATTGCCTGCCACGCCGAAGAGGCCGGCGTTGAGGTTCCGCAGCGCACCCATGACGGCAGTGCCGCCGAGCTCTGCCATCACGGTGCGCATGGCGGCGAACGTGCCGCCGAGGATCGCGCCGGCGGCGACGACACCACCGATCATGACCGCGACGACGCCGAGGCGCGCGGCGACGGTGATGAGCCACTGGCCCTGGTCGGTGTCCGCGAAGGCGGTGAACTGGACGAGGAGCTCGCCGAGCCACGTCATCACTTCGGAGATGGCCGGGGCGAGCACCTCGCCGACCGCCGCGCCGAACTGCATGAGCTTGTTGAGGAAGATCTCCCACTTCGACGCGAGGTCGTCGAGGATGATCGCGTACTGCCGGTTGAGCTCGCTGTTCTCGCGGGCGCCCTGCGCGGCCGTGGCGAAGGACTGCTGGAGCATGGGCATGTTGGCCGAGATGCGGCCGATGACCTCGTTGGCACGCAGGCCGGAGAGGCCGAGCAGCTCGAGCGCGGAGGTGAGCTGCACGGTGTCGGCACCCTGCAGGCCCGCGATGAAGTCCTGGAAGACCGCGAAGCCCTCTCCGTTGCGGACAGAGGCGTTGAGGTCTTCGATGCTGCGGCCGGTGATGACCGCGAAGGCCTGAGCCTTCTCGCCACCCTCGGCGAGGGACTCGTTGATCGAGTTGAAGTAGGTCTCGAAGACACCCTGTGCACGCTCAGGCGCGACACCCAGCGAGCCGAGGCGGCCCGCGAGGCCGACGACCTGATCGGCCGTGAAGCCGGCGCGGGTGGCGGTGGCACCGAGGCGCTCGGTGAGCGCGATGATTTCCTGGTCCGTGGCGGCCGAGCGGACACCGACGAGCTCGATGGCGGAGGCGAGCTGGCCGACCTCAGCGAAGGTCTCGAGGCCGAGGATGTTCTTGAGGCGACCGAAGGCCTGCGCCGACGCCTCGGCCGTCATTCCGGAGACCGTGGAGAACTTCGCGACGAGCTCGGTGAACTCGGTGAGCTGACCAGCGGGCACGCCGAGCTGGTTGCCGAGGGTGGCGATCGAGGCGAGCTCGCTGAACGCCACAGGCATCTCGCGAGCGAGGGCCTCGAGCTCTGCGCGCATCCCCTCGATGGAGGCGGTGCCAGGCTCGATGGTGCGCTCAACGCCACTGAATGCACTCTCCATGGAGGCGAATGCGGAGGCTGCGCCGATGCCGCTGCCGGCAACCGTAGCGGTGAAGACCGTGGACGCCGCGGCGACGTCGTACAGCGCGTAGCGCAGGCGCGGGAGCTGGTTGATGTGCTCTTCGTTGCGCTGGAGCATCTGCGCGAGCGCGCTCGTGGAAGCTCGGTAGGAGACGGTGTTGCGGTTGAGCTGCTCGTCGTACTCGGCGAGGGCCTGGCGGGCGCGGCGAGCCTTTGCCTCCTCCTCGACGAGCCCCTTCGCGAGGGAGGTGTCGGCGGCGCGGAGACCGGTGGGCGCGTGACCGAGACGAGAATCGACGCCGTTCTCAGCCTGGAAGGCGCGCGCGCGGTTCGCGTTGCCCTCCTGGGCGGCACGCTGAGCGATCGCGTCAGCGAGCTCACGCTCCTGCGCAGCGCGCGCGGCAGCGGCGGCGCGAATCTCCATCTGGCGGTTCGCCTCGTTGGCCTCCGCCTGCGCACGCTGGCGCTGGATCTGGTCGAGGCGGCGGCCGGCTTCGGCGAGGTCGTCGACAGCGCGGGCTGCCTCGCGGGCCTCGTTCGCGTCGTCGCCGAGGAGGGAGCCAGAGGTGCCTTCGCGGAACGCCGAGAGGTCGCCGCGGGTGAGCTTGCCGTCGCCCTGATGCTGATTGTACTGGGCGATCCAGGCATCCATGCCGACGTCGCCGCGCATGCCGACCGCGACCTCTTCGCGGTAGCGGCGATACGCCTGCTGGGCGGCGCCGATGCGCTCGGCGAGCTCGTTCCACTCCTTGGAGCCGGCAGCCTTCTTTGCCTCGTCGAGACCGCGGCCGGCGTTGCGCGCCGACTTGGACAGCTCATTGAAGCTGTCGACCGACTTGCGCATGCGATCGCCGTGCAGACGAAGCGCCTTGTCGCCCTCACCGACGGATTCATTGAAGGCGTCGACGTTGCGAGCGTGGTCGCGCGCCTCCTCGATGATGCGAAGGCGCAGTGTTGCCTCGGACTCGATGTCACTCATCGGTCACCACCACCCTCCGCCGCTCGCACGGCGCGGAGTCTAGGTGCGATCACGCGTCATCCTCGGGGGTCCAGCCAGGCGGATGTTCACGGGGCCGGATGACTCGGGCCGCGAGCACCTCAGCGCGCTCCGCCTCCTTCTGCTGGTAGAACGGGCTGCGGAACTCATCGAGCTCCGTGGCACTGAGCGTGTAGGCCTCGATGCCGACGATGGTCCCCTCGCGGCCCTTCTTGTCCTTCTTGGACTCCTCGAACCGAGCCTTCTTGCGCATCGCATTGCACGTCTCTTCGTAGACGCGGAAGTCGACGTCGGGGTCCTCGTTCTGGCAGACGTAACGAGGGTTGCCGCACTGCGGGCAGCGCTCGAGCTCGAGGATCTGCTCCGCCTCGGCAAGCAGGAGATCCCACTTGCCGGGCGTCGCACGCTTGCCTTGGCGGCCGAGGATGACGGCGGTGGGGAGGAATCCCCACGCCTTCGCGGCCTTGATCTGTACGAGGTATCCAGCGCCGGCCTTAGTGGCCAGATACCTTGCTAGAAATCCGCGTCCTCCACGGCCTTGTCGGAGATCTGGCGGGTCCAGAGCAGCTCGGCGAGCTTGGCCTGGATCTTCCCGTACTCGAACTCCTCCAGGTGGGCCTTGAGGGCGCGGGCGTTCTCGATCGACATGCCCTTGCGCTCGATGTCGTCCTCCGCGCGAACCCAGGTCACGACGGCGCGGTGGAGGAGCTGCGCGTCCTCTTCGTCGACGAACTCCTCGAAGCGCGGGTGGTCGGCCGTGAGCTTGCCGTTGATCTTGAGCGCCTCCTTCGCCGCGCGCTTCGCATCCTTCTTGATGATCGGCGGGAGGGAGCGGAGGGTCAGCTCGATCGACGTCGACTCGAGCTTCTCGGCGAGCTTGACGACCTTCTTCTTGAGCTTCGCGATCTCGTCGGCGTTCTGCTCCTCGAGCTCCGGCGTCCGGGACAGCTCGACGATCTGGCCGGTGACGCCCCAGTTGCGGACCTGTGGGCGCGGGAAGCCGAGGGAGGTGTCCTCGAAGACCTCGGAGCCGCCGAGCTCGGCGCCGGTCTCCTTGTCGGTGAAGACGCGGACGGAGCGGGTCATGGCGCCCTTGCCGCGAAGCGTTGCGCCGAGGTCGAAGTCGTCTCGCGCGACGGTGATGATCTCTTCGATCTCCGACGGGATGCTGCTGTTGTTCTTGCCCATGGGGCGTCCTCTCTCTGGGTCCTGCTTGCTAGCTATTGGCGGGCCCGCCCCCGCGTGGAGGGCGGGCCCGGTTCACGAATTACGCGGTGACGGTGACGTCGATCGGCGTGCCCACGGCGGAGCCAAGGACGGTGACGGAGAGCTCGGCTTCGCCGGCGCCGACGGGGATGATGACGCCCCCGTTGGTGACGATGAAGACGCTCTCGTCGCTGGAGACGTACTCCGCGCCGACAGTGACGTTGCGGCCCTGGTAGGTCGCCTTGAGGAAGAGAACGTCACCCATCGCCACGGTGATAGCGCCCGCGGTGAGCGGAGCCACGGTCACCGGGTTCGGCACGGCGGCCGGCGCGATGTAGTTGATGATCGCGTTGTCCTGCAGCACGAGACCGCGGCCGAGGGTACGGGAGGCGTCGTTGCGGTTGTGCTGGCGGTCGTCCGTGATGACACGGAAGATGTTCAGCTCGTCGCCGGCGGCGACCGGCGAAGCCTGCGGCTTCACGAAGCGCTGCGCGTAGGCCAGACGCGTGCGGGGGCTGCCCAGGATGTCCCAGGTCTCCGCGACGATGCCGGTGTTCTCGTTGCGACCCGGCGTGTAGATCTCGACGTTGCCCGAGGCCTGCGTGAAGCCGCGCGACTGGGCGCCGGCCTGGTCCGCGAACGAGCGGTCGTCGACCTGATCGGAGGCCTCGACGTTGAAGTCGGTGCCGTCCACCTTGGTCGCGGCCGAGATGTTCTTGAGGCTCTGCAGCTCGGCGAGCGTCGGGCCGGAGACCCAGTGGGCGTCCGAGATGGCGGAGTCAGGCCCCGCGAGGTGCGCCACGTGGGCGTTCGTCATGACTGCGGTCATTGGTCAGTCTCCTTAGATGCCGAGGGTGTGGCCGACGTTGACGACGTTCTTCGGCACGAACGAGGACTGAGCCTGGATGTGCTCGTTGTCGCTGTAGCCAGGAACCTGGATGTCGGTGTGGACGTAGTAGAAGTCCCACTCCTGCCCGATCGCCGCGAGCTCCGTCGAGTCGTACTGGCCGACGACGGAGTGGCCGATGAAGTACGCGACGTCGGGCGCGCGGGTGAGGTCGCGGAAGAGGTTCTCGGTCGAGTCAGCGGTGATGTTCTCGTCACGCTTCGCGTTGAGCTCGGCGTTGAAGTTGTAGAACGTCAGCTCTTCGCTGTTGCCCTTCGAGCAGAGCGTCTTCGAGGAGTCGGTGTCCGAGCCGGCGACGCCGAGGTTGAGGTCGTCGAGCACAACGCACGAGATGTTGCCACCCTGTGCGGCATTGGCCTGGCTGGGCTTCGTGATCGCGAGGTACTCGTTGAGGATCGCCGAGCCGGGGTTCTCGTAGTCCACGAGACCCGCCGTCGGCGAGATCATCCACGGCACACCGTCGATCTCGACGGCCGGGATGAGGATGAGGCGTTCGTAGCCGGGGAGAACCTTCGTCATGTGTCAGTCCTTCGTGATGGTGTCGTCGGTGGCGTCATCCTCGACTGCGGCCTCATCGGCCTCCTGGCTCTCCAGGTACGCGTCGATCGAGGACTGAGGAATGGGGGTGTAGGCGAGCGGCTTCGCATCCGGCTCGACCTCGATGAGGTCAGGGAAGCGCCGTGCGATCGTCGCGGGGTAGTCCCGCACGACGCCCGTCTTCGCGTGACGGTAGGTGTTCTGGCTCGCCATGGCGCGGAGTCTAAGTCCGCATTTGCTAGCTACCAGGGGGGTCTGCGTCAGATGTTGATGACGGTGCGGAAGAAGCCGGCCTCTTCGATGCGCGTCGGCCGTGACCCGGCCTCGGTGTTGCCGTAGCCGAACCCGCCGCGCGCCTCGATCCGATTGGACGTGAGGGAGGGGCGGGCGTCCTCGAGAAGGTCGGTCGCCGCGGTGAGTGTGGCCTCCACGTCGTCCGCATCGCCGCCGACGACGAGCACCGTGAACGAGAGCTGATGCGGCTGGCCCTTCTCCCCCGTGCCGATGTTGCGGCCGGAGCGGATGGCGAGCGGGCGCGCGAAGCGCACGATGATGTAGACGGGGATGGTGCCGTCGACCTCGGAGCCGAGCGTAACGCCGTCGGGCACGGCCGTCTTCCACACGCGGCCACCGCAGAGCGGCTTGAGCGTCGCCATGATCCATTCGCGCTCGGCCGTGCCGAGGTGGTCGCCTTCGATCGGGTCCATCAGGATGCTCCTCGGGTGATGCTGCGCAGGCGGGCTGCGAACTCGGCCTCTTGCTCATCGAGGGAGCGCTGCAGTGACTCCATCGGCACGATGTTGGTGTCGTACTCCTTGAAGCCGTGCTCCTGGATGAGGAAGTACTTCGCGGGGTCGGACCAGCCCCAGCGGGCCTCCCAGACGTTGGCACCGACCTCCTCGAAGGTCGAGTCGACCGAGCCGATCATGTCCTGGCTGTCGAGCCCGCCTTCGATGCGGCCGGCGTGCTCACGTGGCGTGGCGGTGCCCTTCGGACCATGAACTTCGCCAGCCTGGCGCGCGGCACCCCACGGCGTGACTGCGGCGTGGATCGTCTCGCGGACGGAGGCCTCGCCGTCGGGGGCGGCGTCGCGGAGGGCGTCGACGGCCTCGTTGATGACGCGATCCTTCCACTGCTCGAGGATGTCGACGTTGAAGTACTGGCGCCTAGCCATCGGCCACCGCCCGCGCCTCGGTGACCGTCTGGATGGTGAGGATCGGCGCGTGGTCGGAGTTGACGGCCTTCGTCACCTGGAAGCGGAGCTGCGTGAGTGCCTGCATGCGGCGCGTGGACGTGACGCGCACGAGCATGCCGTCGGTGATGAACGGGTCCTCACCGGTGAGCTCGATCTGGAAGTGGTAGCGCTGCTTCGTGCCCCACTCGTAGGCGCCGGCGGTCTCTTGCGGCATGCGGCCGGAGTGCTGCGCGCGGGCGGCGCGCTGGGAGATGTGGACGACTTCCGCTGTGCCGCCGGCACGGGTGTCGGTGAGCGGGTCGAACTTGCCCTTGGTGCCGGGAGTGTAGACGTCGATCGTGCACCAGAACTCACCTCGCACCTCGTCGAGGATCTCGTCGACCCAGGAGTCGTCGGAGGGAGTAGGAGGGAGCGCCATGTGCGCGGAGTCTAAGTCCTGCGCGGCGCCCCCTCCGTGGGTCTAGAGCCGACCCTCTCTGATGTACCGCGCGACTCGCCGCTGGAACTCGTCCCGCCGCTGTCGCTGGTAGGGCGTCTGCAGCTCGGGCTGGTCGGTGATGTCGACGCCGTTGCGCTTTGGCCGCTCCCATTCGGGCTCGCCGCCAGCGCGGAGGTAGGTCAGCTCGAGCTCTTCGTTCGGTCGACCTGGAGGTGAGCCGTGCCGTGGATCCATGGGGTGATGCTACGCCGCGTCAGGGACATGCTGGCACTCGGCCGCTGGCCACTCCATCTGGTCGGTCCACAGCACGAGGTGGGTGCTGTCGCGGTGTGGGCCCTCGTGGTTCTCGCGGCGATCGCAGTCCAGGCGCGCGTCGCGATACAGCTGGATCTCGGCGAGGCACCTCATGACTCGCTCCCGTGGCCGGCGGCTTGGTGCTCGAGGAGCTTCCAGAGTGCCGCCGGCTGGCCGTGCACCGCACCGGTGCCCGTGAAGGTCTCCCCGCACGGGCACCGGTACTCGTCT
This sequence comes from Microbacterium sp. LMI12-1-1.1, assembly GCF_040676455.1. Lineage (NCBI taxonomy): Bacteria > Bacillati > Actinomycetota > Actinomycetes > Micrococcales > Microbacteriaceae > Microbacterium > Microbacterium sp. LMI12-1-1.1. The sequence continues at coordinate 523,812 of NZ_JBEGIA010000001.1, forward strand.
TCGTGGAGCTTCATCGCCATCGCCCGATACCCGAGGGACCGCGCGGCGGGCGGATGCGTCCGTCGCGAATCGCGCGCACGAACTCGCGGTGATAGGCGCGCTGCCAGAGAGGCATCTCGGGCGCTCCGCGGTGCCCGAACGACACGAGATCACGCGGAGCCTGTCGACGGCCGGCGATCACATCCTTGGCGACGCGCAGGCCGCGCCGGATCTCTCTGGCGTCGCGCGCCCTCATCGCTGGCTCGCCAGGACCGCGCGCACGTCGGCGAACGACTGGTAGCGGAGGAACTCGCCGTCCTCCCAGACGGGCTGGAGCTCGGAGTTGAGCTCCTCCAGTGGGCTCGCCTGCTGGCGCAGCACGAGCTCGCCCGTGTGACCATCGCGCAGCACCGCCAGGCGACCGGTCGCGCTCTTCTTGAGGCCGCTGTCGGTGACCGGGTTCTTCTGGATGTCGTGACCGACCCCATCGACGAGTACCCACGTCGCCTTCATCGCGCTGCCGAACGTGTCGCGGGTGAGGTACTGGTAGCTGTAGCTGCCGACGCCGAAGACGACGTTGCTCGAGGCGAAGCCCTTCGCAGCGAGGCGGCGGGTGATCTCTGCGGCGCGCTCGGGCGTGATGCTGTCGCCGTAGATGGCGCCGATGTGCGGGTCGAGCTCCTTGAAGCCCTGCTCGTTGACGGTGCCGCCGAACTCCTCCCAGAGCAGCTCGATGACACCCTTGTAGGCCGGGGCCCAGTTCTCGCGCTTGCCGTAGGTCCACTCGAGGGCGGGGCCCATCGGGTTCGCCTCGGCGGGGACGGTGCCACAGAGGATCTCCACCGGGTCGCCCGAGTCGGGCCGGATGACGACCTTGCCGTCGCGCTCCATGATCTCGTCGCGCAGCGCGGGCAGGATGTTCGTGATGACGTTCCAGAGGTCCCAGGTGTCGGACACGATGCTCACGATGCCCGACGGGTAGAGGTCGAGCAGGCGCGAGTAGGTGTCGAACTCGTCATCCTGGCCGCCGGCGCACATCACGGAGTGCTCGGTCGCAGGGACGGAGGCGAGGACGAGCCCGTTGTCGCCGGCGTAGTAGCGGCGCACCCAGTCGAGGGAGGCGAGCGTGTCGCTGCCCTTGAAGCTGAGGAGGTGGCCGGCGCCCGATGCCGCGGCGGCCTCCGTGCCCGTCTGGCCGCGGTACGAGAAGTCGTGGAGCTGGAAGTCGACGGATGCCGGGTCCGCGCCCGTGCGCGCGGCGGCCCGGTCGAGGATCTCACGGTAGGAGTGCGCGATCGTGGCGACGGTCGACGGGTGCCAGACGGAGGCGCTGACGACGGTCTCGACGAAGTTCGTCAGCCAGAAGAACTCGGGCAGCGTGTTCTCGATGGTGAACGACGGCACCTTGAGCGGCACGAGCGTCCCCTCGGGCACGGCGCAGAAGCGCAGCGGGAGGTAGCCGAGGCGGTGCAGCGCGCGGATGTGGTCGGTGCCGACCTTGTTGGGGCCGAGGATCGAGTTGATCGCAGCCGCGTACTCCGCGACGACCTCGTGCTCGGAGGCCTGGAAGAACGGCTCGAACGCCTCGATGCAGTAGCGCTGCAGGAAGGCCTGGAGCCCGAAGTGCACCACGTGGTCGATGCCAGGGATGCGGCTGCCACGGTTGGTGAAGTTCGAGTAGACCCTCGTGGTGCCCGCCGGGTACTGGCGGCGGTGGTCGACCTTGTAGGCGTCGCTCTCGAGCAGGGGTGCGATGGGGCTGGCGGTGGTGATGGTCATACGGTGTGTCCTCTCAGGATGGGGTTGAGCTCGATGGTGTTGATGCGGCCCATTGCGGGCCGGTGGGGCATGGAGTCCGTGGTCCAGATCTCGCCGAAGTGCTCGTGCAGGGCGTAGGCGCGGCCAGAGAAGACACCGTGGCTCACGTAGAGCCCCAGCCTCTCCTTCGGGAGTCCGGTCGCCTGAGCGAGTCCCATGAAGGTGCCGCCGCCGTCGCAGATGTCGTCGACGACGAGGAAGCGGCCGGTCTCCGGCAGCGGCTCGCACGTGAAGCCCGACAGCTTGCCGGTGTCAGGGTCGCGGCGCTTCTCCGCCCGGTACAGAGGGAGGTGGCAGGCGCCGGCGACCATCGCGGCGCGGGTGACTGCTCCCTTGTCGGGTGCGATGATGCCGTCGTACCGCTGCGGGCCGCCGCGGTCGGCGTGGCCCACGACGTGCTTGCGCACGAGCCGTGTCGACTCGAGCACGATGACGTTGTTGAGCATGCCCGGCATGACTCCGCTGTGCGGGTCGAAGACCACGACCTGATCCACGCCCATTCCGTTGATGAACCGGGCGTAGACCTCCGCACCGAACGGCACGAAGTCGAAGTGATCCGCGCGAGCGCCGGGCAGGTAGGGCATCTGCAGGACGGTGAGCGCGTCACGCCTTCTCGCGGCATCCGCCCACATAGCGAGCGTGAACAGGTCGTTGCCGTCGGCGCCGTAGACGCGCGCCACCTCCGTCAGCGGGCCCTTGCCGTCGTTCTCGTTGGCGATCTTGATGTGCGCTTCGCCGGCCGGGAAGTACATCGACTCGAAGGTCGGTGTCGTCGTGAAGCCGGGGCCGATGAGCGTGCTGAACCTGACGCTCACTGGGTGACCGCCGCCGTGCGCTCGGCGCCTGCGATGTACCCCAGGATGAACGCCGTGCCCTCGTCCTGGAAGGTCGGGTGGCCGCGCTGCTCGGCGTGCTCACTCTTCTCGTCGATGATGCGCTCAGCCTCCGCCTGCAGCTCGCGCCGCTTGGCGAGGATGCGGTCGGCCTCGTCGCTCCCACCCATGAAGTCGGAGCGCGACCACATGCCGGGGAGGTCGTCGTCGGAGAGATCCTCGAGCGCGGGTCGGGGGGGCCCCTGGTCGGCGACGCCGGCGAACTCGACGGGGACCTCGGCGATTCCAAGGAGCTTCGCGACGGCGAGTCGGTGGTGCCCATCCCACACGCGCCCGTCCGGGCCAATGACGATGGGCTCGCGGATGCCATCACGCTGGACGCTCTCCGCGAGGTGCTCAATGCGCTTAGCGTGATCGGTGGCGAGGAGATCGAACTCTCGATCCCAGCCGTGCTCATCGCCGTCACGCACAACCTGGAGCAGGGCGTCGAGGGGAACTGCGCGGCTCACTCCCCCATCACCGCCCGTCGTGCGATCGAGCGTGCGGCGATCGTGGCCTCCTTGAGCTCGTGGAGCCGCTTGATCTCCAGCTCGAGGCGGGCGTCGTAGTCGCGGTAGACGGCCACGGTCGCGTACTGCACGGCCTCCGCCGTCCGCTGGGCGTCGTTGCGAGTGAGCGCGAGGCGCTCGGTGTCGCTGAGTTGGCTCTCGAAGAGCGCGGGGTCTACCGGCAGGCGCGCGGCTTGGTCCTTCTTCACGTCGGCCATGGTCAGTCCGCCTCCTTCTTGTCGTACTCGTCCTTGCACTCGGGGCAGACGGCGCGGCCCTCCACCTTGCGGTGAGGCACCCAGACCTTGCCGCAGAGCGCGTAGGCGGGCGTGCCGTTGATCGCCGACTGCACGATGTCTTCCTTGAGGACGTAGTGCGCGAAGAACTCGCCGTCGTCGTTGTCGGTGGGGGTCGTGTCGAGCTTCTGGTCCTCGATGACGTCGAGCATGGTCATGCGGCCTTGGCCTCCTTCTTCGCCTTCTGGTGGCTGCACTCCTCGCCCGTGAGCCAGGCCTCGAAGCACGTGCGCTCGACCCGCCACTTGCCGCGGGGAACGTGCTGGATGCCGTGGAGCCGGCCCTCCTGCAGGGCGGGCATGAGGGTGAAGCGGGAGATACCCGACTCCTCCACCATCTCCTCCATCTTCATGAACCTTCTGGGGTCCGGCATGGTTGCGCTCCTCTCGATTAGCTAGCAAATCGTGCCGAGGTCGAGTCTGCACCACAACTCCACACATTGCAACAACAGCTAGCTAAATGCTACGTTCGACGCATGGCATGGACTGAACGGCTGCCGTCGGGCAAGTACCGCGGCATGTACCGCACCCCGAGCGGCGATAAGCGATCCGCGGGCACCTACCCGCACATGAAGAAGGCACTGGCGCAGGCCACGATGGAGGAGAACGAGGCCTCTCTCCCTGGTTGGCGCGATCCGCGCGCTGCCGGCCGCAAGTGGGGCGACTGGGCCGACACGTGGTGGCCGACCCGACAGGTCGCTGCGTCGACGCTCCGGGCCGATACGTCCATGCTGAACACCCACCTCCGGCCCCGCTGGAACGACGTTGCGATCGCGGACATCACCCGCTTCGAGATCAAGGCTTGGGCGGCCGAGCTCGTCGCCGACGGGCTGGCGGAGTCCAGTGCGATCCGCGCGGTGCGGATCCTGTCGTCGTCGCTCTCCGGCGCGATCGACGCGCAGATCATCTCGATCAACCCGGCCTTCCGGCTCAAGCTCCCCCAGGGCGAGCGAGACGTGATGCGGTTCTTCACGCGGAAGGAGGTGGGCGGCTTCCTCGATCGCATCGACGATCCATTCGATCGCGCCGTCATCTCCCTCCTTGTCGGCACCGGCATGCGCTGGGGTGAGATGGATGGCCTGCACTCGCGGCGCATCGACACGAAGCGGCAGATGGTCCGCATCGCCGAGGTGGCAATCTCCTACAGCGGCGAGATGAAGGCGTACCCGAAGAGCCGGCGCATCCGTGACGTCCCGATCCCCGACTGGGTGATGGAGGCCATCGATCCGTTCATGCAGCGCGAGCGGCTGCTGGGGCACATCAACCCGAGCAACTGGAAGCGCGACGTCTGGTATCCGCTGCAGACCGGCGGCCGGGTGCACGACCTCCGGCACACCTACGCCTCGTGGCTCCTGCAGGATGGAGTGCCGCTGGCCGAGGTCGGCCGACTGCTCGGGCACGTCTCGAGCGAGACCACGCAGCGCTACGCGCACCTCGCGGAGCCGCCCAAGGCCGCCATTCTGAAGTCGATGAGCGACCCGCGGAAGGCCCTGGAATCAGGGAAGAAGGGCAAGAAGAAGTCGAAGGCGGCATAGCCTCTGCCCCACGCCTGCCCCACGGCGCTCACAGCCACTCCCCCGCCAACGAGAAAACCCCCGGAATTCCGGGGGTTTTTTCGAGCCACCTAAGGGAATCGAACCCTTGACCTATTCATTACGAGTGAATCGCTCTGCCGACTGAGCTAAGGTGGCGCGCCTCGCTTGCGCGATGCACAAGCAACGATCTTACAGGGTCTCGCGAGTGCTCGCGAACACGACGGGTCGCCTGCGGCTCTGCCTCCTCCCCCGGCGTCGGCGCTCGCTGGGTGTCGACGTGTTACGGCCCGGTTCGAACGAGCGGCGGGCGCCACGTAGGTTCGAACGCGGTCCGCGACGAAGCGTGCGCGGTCCCGTGGATCGTGCACGCGGTCACCCGCCGACACGGGCCTCGATCCACAGGAGCACGCACATGTCCACGCCCAAGAAGCTCATCACCACCGCAGCGCTCGCGCTGCCGCTCGCCCTCCTCCTCGCCGGATGCGCCGGAAACGGGACGGATGCCGCCGCCGGCGGGTCCGCCGAGGACGAGGTGGTCCGCATCGGCGTCGTCGACTCCGGCGACCCGTACTGGGAGACCTACAAGGAGGCGGCCGCCGACGAGGGCATCGAGGTCGAGCTCGTCAATTTCAGCGAGTACACGCAGCCGAACCCCGCGCTCTCGGCCGACGAGCTGGATCTCAACCAGTTCCAGCACATCATCTACCTCGCGACCTACAACGTGCAGAGCGACGACGACCTGCAGCCGATCGGCGCCACCGCGATCTACCCGCTGGGCCTGTACTCGTCGCAGTACGCGTCGGTCGACGACATCCCCGAGGGCTCCACGGTCGCCGTGCCCAACGACGAGTCGAACCAGGCCCGCGGGCTTCTCGTGCTGCAGTCGGCCGGACTCATCGAGCTGGCAGACGGCGGCTCGGTGTTCTCCACCGTCGCCGATGTGCTCCCCGAGTCGAAGGTGAAGGTCGAGGCGCTCGACGCCGCGTTCACCGCGACCTCCCTGCCCGACGTCGCCGCGTCGATCGTGAACAACGACTTCCTCGCAGACGCCGGCCTCACGCCCGAGGACGCGATCGCCACCGACGACCCGTCGGACCCGAACGCGTTCCCATACATCAACATCTTCGCGGCCAAGGCCGAGGACGCCGACAACCCGACGTACCTCAAGCTCGTGGAGATCTACCAGAACACGCAGGACGTGCTCGATGGCGTCGTCGAGGCGTCGGGCGGCACCGCCGTCCTCGTCAAGACGCCTGTCGACGAGCTCCTCACGTCGCTCACCGACGTCGAGGACGACATCCGCGCCAATTCGTAAGACCGCCACACCGCGGCACTCGCCTGTGCGGCCCATCGGCGCCTCGTGCGCCCGGGCCGCACACGCGCGTTCCGCCGAGGAGCACCCATGACCCTCATCCGCCTGAACGGCGTGACCAAGACCTTCCCGGCGTCCGCCAAGGACGCCCCGCCCATCGTCGCCGTCGACGACGTCTCGCTCGACGTCGCGGCCGGCGAGGTGTGCGGCATCATCGGCTACTCCGGCGCCGGCAAGAGCACCGTGCTGCGCCTGGTGAACGCACTGGAGACACCGACCAGCGGCACCGTCGAGATCGACGGCCGCGACATCACCCGGCTTCGCGAGCGCGAACTGCGTGAGCTGCGCGGCGACATCGGCATGATCTTCCAGCAGTTCAACCTCTTCGACTCGCGCACGGTGGCGAAGAACGTCGCCTACCCTCTCGAGGTCGCCGGCCGCCCGCGGGCCGAGATCGCGGCGCGCGTGGACGACCTGCTGCGCTTCGTCGGCCTGGCCGACAAGGCGCGCAGCTATCCCGAGCAGCTCTCGGGCGGTCAGAAGCAGCGCGTCGGCATCGCCCGGGCGCTCGCGACGAGCCCGCGCATCCTGCTGGCCGATGAGGCGACGAGCGCGCTCGATCCCGACACCACCCAGGAGGTGCTCGCCCTCCTCGCACGCATCAACGCGGAGCTCGGCGTCACGATCCTCGTCATCACCCACGAGATGGACGTCATCCGCACGCTCGCCGACCGCGTGGTCGTGATGGAGAACGGGCGCATCATCGAGAGCGGCGCGGTCTTCGACGTACTGTCGGCACCCCGCCACGCGGCGACGCGCCGGTTCGTCGCGAGCATCATCGACGACGTGCCCGCCGGCGACCAGCTGCGCACGCTCCGGGATCGCCACCCCGGGCGGATCGTGACGTTCACGGTGCGCGAGGGCGACATCACCCAGGCGGACGTGTTCGCCGCACTCTCGTCGCACGGCGTGCGGTTCGAGCTCATCCACGGCGGGATCAACGACATCGCCGGGCGCGTGTTCGGGCATCTGACCCTGGCGCTGACCGGAGAGGCGGATGCCGTGCAGCGGGCCATCGACGCCGCGTCGGCGTTCGCGCCGCTCATCGAGGAGGACGCCCGTGGATAGGCTCGTCGATCTGCTTCCCGAGCTCTGGGCCGCGACGGCCGAGACCCTGTACGTGGTGTCGCTCAGCCTCGTGTTCGGCGGCATCGCCGGCCTGTTCGTCGGCCTGGCACTGTACGCGACGCGACCCGGAAGCCTCTTCCCCAACCGGTTCCTCTTCGGGACCATCAACGTGATCGTCAACTTCTTCCGGCCGATCCCGTTCGTGATCCTGCTCGCCGCGGTGCAGCCGATCGCCCGCAGCCTCGGCATCCCCGGGATCGGGCCCGAGTTCGGGATCTTCGCGATCACCATCGCGTCGCTGTTCGCCATCAGCCGCATCGTCGAGCAGAACCTGCTCACGGTACGCCCCGGTGTCATCGAGGCGGCCCGGGCCACCGGTGCGAGCCGCTCGCGGATCCTCCTGCGCCTGCTCCCCCGCGAGGCGCTCGGCCCGCTGATCCTCGGCTATACGTTCATCGTGGTGGCGCTGGTCGACATGACCGCCATCGCCGGCGCGGTGGCGGCCGGGGGCCTCGGCGAGTTCGCGATCGTCTACGGCTTCAAGCAGTTCAACCCGTGGGTCACGTGGGCGGCGGTGCTCGTGATCATCGTGATCGTGCAGGCCGTGCAGTTCATCGGCAACGCTCTCGCCCGCCGCGTGCTGCGGCGCTGAGGGCTCCGGCGGCGAGGGCTCCGGCGCGGAGCGCTCCGGCGCTGAGTGCTCCGGCGGCCGCGCCGGCATGAGAGAGCGGATGCCGCGGCTGCGGCATCCGCTCTGTCATGCGTCGGGGTTCACTCGCAGCGCAGGCCGTCCTCGGGCGGTGTGCCGTCGAGCAGGTAGGTCTCCACCGCGGAGTCGACGCACGCGTTGCCCTTGTTGTAGCCGGTGTGGCCTTCGCCGACGCGCGTCACCAGCACGCCGGACGACAGCTGCTCGGCCAGCGAGACCGACCACTCGTACGGTGTCGCGGGATCGTTCGTCGTACCCACGACGACGATCGGCGCGGCGCCCTCGGCCGTGATGCGCTCGCGCACGCCCGTCGCCGGGTACGGCCAGACCTGGCAGGGGTCGGGCCCGCTCCAGTACGGGGCGACGGTCGGCGCCTCGGCAGCGAGCAGCGCCTCTGCGGCGGCCTGCTCCTCGTCGGTCGCGTCGACCGGGTAATCCATGCAGTTGTACGCGCGGAAGGCCTCGGTCTGGTTGTCGAGGTAGGCGCCGTCCTGACGGTTGTAGTAGAAGTCGGCGAGCTGGAACGCCACGTCGGCGTTGCCCTCGAGCACGTCGCTGAGCGCCGTGGTCAGGTAAGCCCAGCTGTCCTGCGAGTACAGGGCGGCCACGATCGCCGTCATGAGCGAGTCGGCGCCCAGCATGCGCCCGTCGCCGTTCGGGATCGGGTCGCGGTCGACGCTTGCCAGCAGCGTCCCGAGATCGGCCATCGCCTCGTCCACCGTGCCGCGGAACGGGCACTCGTCGTCGGTGAGGCAGTCCGCCATGTAGGCACGCAGAGCCGATTCGAAGCCGATGCCCTGGGTGATCCCGACGTCGAGCCCCGGGATGGACGGATCGATGGCGCCGTCCAGAACGAGGCGCCCGACCTTCTCGGGGAACAGCTTCGCGTACGTGGCTCCGAGGAACGTGCCGTACGAGTAGCCGAGATAGTTGAGCTCGGTGTCGCCGAGCACCGCGCGGAGCAGATCCATGTCACGGGCGGCGTTGTCGGTCGTGATGTACGGCAGGATGCCGTCGCTGTTCGCCTCGCACGCCTCGCCGAACTCCTGGTGCCGGGCCAGGAGCTCGTCGGTCCAGGCATCCGTTCCGCGGGCGCCCTGCGGGATGTCGAAGAGGTACGCGTCCATCGCGCTCGCGTCGAAGCAGGTGACAGCCGTCGACTCGCCGACGCCGCGCGGATCGAAACCGATCACGTCGAACCGCTGGCGCACCGGGTCGCTCACGGCGAACGAGACCGAGTCGCGGATGAGCCCCACACCGCTCGCTCCGGGCCCGCCCGGGTTGGTGAGCAGCGACCCGATGGGCTCGCCGCTCCCCTCGGCACGGCTGCGGATGACCGACAGCTCGATCTCGCCCTTCGACGGGTCCGCCCAGTCCAGCGGGGCGGTCACCGTGGTGCAGTCGAAGCCGTCGCAGTCGGTCCAGGCGAGGTCCTGCTCGTAGAACGGCAGCAGGTCTGCCGGCACGCCGTCGACGTCGGCCGCCTTGCTCGATGTCGGACGCGGCGACGCGTCGGGGATCATCGCGGAGAGACAGCCGCTCAGCAGGACGGATGCCGCAGCCAGGCCGGCCACGAGGGCAGGGATCCTCCACCGGTCGCCGAGTCTGTCGAAGCGCGGTGGCCGAGGGCCTCGGCGGGGGCGGGTCTGGTTCACGGGGTCCTTCCGCTTGCGACGGTGACGAGCATGCTCTCCAGCGCCAGCGCCGGCGCGGCGTTCAGTTCGAGATTCTCACGGGTGACGCCGATGCGATCCACGACGGTCAGGGTGCGCTCCGGCGTCCACGCGACGGCGAGCGCACGCAGGTCGGGCTCGAGCTCGCGGTTGATGAGGACGGCGTCGCGGCCGAACTGCAGCATCAGCACATCGCGGAACATGGACTCGAGGTCGGTCAGCACGCGATCGATGCCGTCGCGCAGGCTGCGCGTGGCGCGGCGCTTCTGATCGTCCTCGAGGGCCGACAGCTGTGAGCGCACCGCCGGCGGGATCGCGCCGCCTTCGGCGATGCCGAGGGTGCGCAGGAGCGAGGCGCGCTCCGCCTCGTCGCGTTCCGCCGTGAGCGCCTTGGCGTCGTCGGTCGCCGCGGCGACGATCGCTCCGGCCACCTCGACGGCGTCTCCGACGCCCCGCACCGCCAGGACCCCCCGCAGCGTGGCATCGCGGCGCGCGCGGGCCGCGGCATCCGTCGCCAGCCGCTGGGCCATGCCGATGTGACGCTGGGCGTGCCGCGCCGACTGCTCGGCGATCACCGGATCGACGCCGCTGCGCCGCACGATGAGATCGGCGACGTCGGCGATATCGGGCTCCCGCAGCCGCAGCGTGCGCACGCGCGAGCGGATCGTGGGCAGGAGGTCGGCGTCGCTCGGCGCGCACAGCACCCACACGGTCCTCTCGGGAGGCTCCTCGAGCGCCTTGAGCAGAACGTTCGACGTGCGCTCGGCCATGCGATCGGCGTCTTCCATGACGATGACCCGATAGCGGCCCAGCGATGGTGAGAAGTACGAGCGCTCGACGAGCGCCCGGGCGTCCTTGATGGAGATGATGACGCCTTCGGTGCGCAGCGCCGTCAGATCGGGATGGGTGCCCGCCAGCACCTGCTGCATCGCCCGCTCGTCGCCCGGCTCGGCGATGAGGGCCGCCGCGAACGCGTGCGCCAGCGTCGAGCGGCCCGACCCCGGGGGGCCGGTGATGAGCCACGCGTGCGTCATCGACGCGGGGTCGGATGCCGCCTCACGCAGTGCGGCGACCGCCTCGGGCTGTCCCCACACATCGCCCCACGGCAGGGCCGCTCCGCTGCCCGCGCCGTCGCGCGCGTCGCGCTCGTGCGCGCTGGCAGGCTGGGTCGCGGCATCCATCCCGCCCAGCCTAACCGCGGGGGCTGACAGCGCGCGCCTCGGTCGATAGCCTCCGCGACCACGTCTCCAGATCAGGTGATGTGGCGAAGGCAGGACGATCTGCGGGCAAGCGTCCTACCCCGGTGAAATCACCTGATCTCGCAGCAGACACGAGCGCGGGAACCACCCCCGTACCGGGGACGTCCGTCCGCACCGGGGCATCCCTCCTCGAGCATCCGTCCGCACCGGGGACGTCCGTCCGCACCGGGGACGTCCGTCCGCACCGGGGACGTCCGTCCGCACCGGGGACGTCCGTCCGCACCGGGGCATCTGCGAGTCACCAGATCAGGTGATGTGGCGAAGGCAGGACGATCTGCGCGCAAAGCGTCCTACCCCGGTGAAATCACCTGAACTCGGAACGGATGCCAGCGGCCCGGTGAAATCACCCGAACTCGGAACGGATGCCGGCCGCCCAGCGTACGGTCAGCCCAGCAGGGTGGCCACACGCTCGCGCACGGCGGCGGCGAGCTCGTCGACGGGGCGGGACGCGTCGAGTACGAGGAAGCGGGCGGGTTCGGCGGTCGCGAGGGCCAGGAACTCCTCGCGCACGCGGGCGTGGAAGTGCTCCTTCTCGGCCTCGAGCCGGTCGAACGGCTTGTCGTCGGCGTCGAGCCGCGCGCGCGCCGTCGCGGGGTCGAGGTCGAGCAGCACGGTCACGTCGGGCAGCAGGGCGTCCGTCGCCCACAGCGACAGCTGGCGCACCTCATCACGGCCGAGCACGCGTCCGGCGCCCTGGTAGGCGACGGAAGAGTCCAGGTAACGGTCCTGGATCACGACCTCGCCGCGCGCGAGCGCGGGACGCACCAGCGTCTCGACGTGGTGCGCGCGATCCGCGGCGTACAGCAGTGCTTCGGCGCGGGCGGCGACCTCGCCCCGGTGGTGCAGGACGATGTCGCGGATGAGCACGCCCACCTCGGTTCCGCCCGGCTCACGCGTGCGCACCACGGTGCGTCCGGCATCCGTCAGCCACTCGTCGAGGAGCGCCGCCTGGGTCGTCTTGCCGACCCCGTCGCCGCCCTCGAACGTGACGAACAGTCCGGTCGCCGACGGCCGCCCTCCGGAGGGCTCAGGAACCGATCGGGGCTCGGTGTCCGCCGTCACTTCTTCGCCGCGGGCTTGCGCGTGGTCGTCGTGCGCCGCGCCGGACGCTTGGCCGGACCCTTCGCCCGCTTGTCGGCCAGCAGCTGCACCGCGCGCTCGAACGTGACCTCCATCGCGTCCTCGCCCTTCGGGATCGTCGCGTTCGTCTCGCCGTCGGTGACGTACGGACCGAACCGGCCGTCCTTGAGCTTGATCGCCTTGCCGCTCGTGGGGTCGGCTTCGAACTCCTTCAGCGCCGAGGAGGCGCCGCGGGCGCCGTACTTCGGCTGCGCGTAGACGGCGAGCGCCTCATCGAGCGTGATGTCGAAGATCTGCTGCTCGCTCTGCAGCGTCCGCGAGTCGGTGCCCTTCTTGAGGTAGGGACCGTACCGGCCGTTCTGCGCGGTGATCGGCTCCTGGGTCTCGGGGTCGAGGCCGACGGTGCGCGGAAGGTCGAGCAGCTGGAGTGCGGTGTCGAGGTCGATGGTGTCGACCGACATCGACTTGAAGAGGGACGCCGTCCGCGGTTTGGGCGCGGCCTCCTTCTTCGCGCCGCGCTTCTTCGGGGCGGGCTCGGGCTCGGGCTCGACCGCGACGACCTCGCCGGTCTCCTCGTCGACCTCTTCCGCCGCCGGCGGGTCGGTCTCCTGCACGTACGGGCCGAAGCGTCCGTCCTTCACGACCACGAGCTTGCCGCTCGCCGGGTTCTCACCCAGCACGCGGTCGCCCGCGACGGGCGCGTCGATGAGCTCCTGCGCCCGCGACGGGGTCAGCTCGTCGGGCGCGAGATCCTCGGGGATGTTGACGCGGCGGGGCTCGGCATCCGGATTCTCCTTGTCGGGCACCTCGAGGTACGGCCCGTACTTGCCGAACCGCAGGGTCGCGACATCGCCGATCGGCGTGGAGTTGAGTGCGCGGGCGTCGATCTCGCCGAGGTTCTCGACGATGTTGCGGAGACCGACGTGGTCGGTGGAGCCGAAGTAGAACTCCTGCAGCCAGTCCTGGCGCTTCTGCTCGCCGCGTGCGATGGCGTCGAGGTCGTCCTCGAGCGCCGCGGTGAAGTCGTAGTCGACGAGGTCGGCGAAGTGCTGTTCGAGCAGGCGCACCACGCTGAACGCGAGCCAGCTCGGGATCAGGGCCTGGCCGCGCTTGGTGACGTAGCCGCGGTTCAGGATCACGTCGATGATGCTCGCGAAGGTCGACGGGCGGCCGATGCCCTTCTCCTCCAGCGCCTTGACGAGGCTGGCCTCGGTGTAGCGCGGCTTGGGGCTCGTCGAGTGCCCCTTCGGCTCGACCTCGCGAAGCCGCAGCACGTCGCCCACGGCCATCGCGGGAAGCGCCTGGTCATCGGACTTGTCGGCGTCGCTGCGCTTCTCGTCGCGGCCCTCTTCATAGGCCTCGAGGAAGCCCTTGAAGGTGTAGACGGTTCCGGATGCCGTGAACTCGGCACGACGCCCGCCCGCCGCGACCTCGAGGGTCACGGTGGTGGTCTCGTACTTCGCGTCGGACATCTGGCTCGCCATCGTGCGCTTCCAGATGAGGTCGTACAGGCGGAGTTCGTCGCGGTCGAGCTGACTCGACACGTCGGAGGGCGTGCGGAAGGTCTCGCCCGACGGGCGGATCGCCTCGTGCGCCTCCTGGGCGTTCTTGCTGTTGTTGCGGTAGGTGCGCGGGTTCAGCGGCACCGACGCGGCGCCGTACATCGCGACCGCCTGCTCGCGCGCGGCCTCGATGGCCTGCGTCGACAGTGCGGTCGAGTCCGTGCGCATATAAGTGATGTACCCCTTCTCGTAGAGCCGCTGTGCGACGCCCATGGCGTGCTTGGCGCTCATCGAGAGCTTGCGCCCGGCCTCCTGCTGGAGCGTGGACGTCGTGAAGGGGGGCTTGGGGCTGCGGGTTCCGGGCTTGGACTCCAGAGCGGTGACGGATGCCTCGCCCGCAGCTTCGATGGCCGCGGCGAGCTCGCGCACCTGCGCCTCGTCGAGGACGACGACGGCCTTCTTCAGCTGGCCCTTGTCGTCGAAGTCGGTGCCGCGGGCGAGAACTGCGCCGTCGAGGCGCGCGAGGCGCGTCGAGAACGACTCGTCGATGCCCTGCGGCCGGTTCGGCGCAGCGAGCGCCTCGATGTCCCAGTAGGACGCCGACACGAAAGCCATCCGCTCGCGCTCGCGGTCGACCACGAGGCGGGTGGCGGCCGACTGCACACGGCCCGCCGAGGTGCCCTGCTGAACCTTGTACCAGAGCACGGGGCTGACGTCCCAGCCGTACAGGCGGTCGAGGATGCGCCGGGTCTCCTGGGCATCGACGAGCGCGAGGTCGAGTTCGCGCGTGTTGCCGACGGCGGCCTGGATCGCGTCCTTGGTGATCTCGTGGAACACCATGCGCTTGACCGGGACCTTGGGCTTGAGCGTCTGGAGCAGATGCCACGCGATGGCTTCGCCTTCGCGATCTTCATCGGTGGCGAGCAGGAGCTCGTCCGCCCCCTTCAGCGCGCGCTTGAGCTCGGCGACGGTCTTCTTGCCGCGCTCGCTCTCGACGTAATAGGGGTCGAAGCCGTTCTCGACGTCGATCGAGTACTTCCCGTACGCCTGCTTCTTGTCTGCCGGGATGTCGCGCTTATCCGCGAGGTCGCGGATGTGGCCGACCGAGCTCAGCACCTCGTAGCCGTCGCCGAGATACCCCTGGATCGACCTCATCTTCGTCGGTGACTCGACGATGACGAGCTTCTTGCCTTCTGCCAACGGGGGCGTCCTTTCTTCGACGCAAACCATACACGCCAGTTATCGGTACAGGCGCTGTGAGCCGGGATCACAGCGGTGGGCCTGCGCGTGCCGCGGCCCGCGCGGTCACCGGTCCCAGCTGCGCGGAGACGGTGATCGTCGCGATGAGCCCGTCCAGTCGGCAGTCCTCCACGGTTGCTCCGAACGTGCCGGCGACCTCGGCTGCACGCTCGCACGGAACTCCCGGGATCGCGCCCGATGCAGCGTCCGCTGCGGCAAGGGCCCCGGCGTCCGCCGCGGATGCCAGCCGCTGCCCGGCGACCGCCGCGCCGCCGACCATCGCGAGACCTGACGCGAGGACCGCCGCGGCGGCCACGATACCGGTGACCGCCATCGTTCCCGGCATCAGCCGCCGCCCTCAGTCGGCCCGACGCCGCGGCGCGGAGCGGACACGTCGCCCGATCGACGAGGCCGCGGAGCGGACACGTCGCCCGATCGACGAGGCCGCGGAGCGGACACCTCGCCCCCCGGGGCGGGCGAGGTGCGACCCCCGCGCCGTGTCACAGGCCGCCGCCCAGCGCGCAGCCGGTGGCGGTGATCCGGAGCCCGAACAGCGCCGACGCGGACGCGCTCACGCACACCAGCTCGCCGCGCGGGACGATGTCGACGGATGCCCCTGCCACCGCCGCCGACACTGCGGAACGCGCACGCTCGTCCGACTCGCCGCGCGCGCTCAGGCGCGCGGCGTCCGCCACGGCATCCTGCAGGCGCACTTGCCGCGACGCGCCGGCGAGCGCTCCGACTCCGACGACGAGCACGAGCACGAGGGCGGGCAGCGCGACCGCGAACTCGGCGACGACCGACCCGCGGTCGTCGCCCAGCCGCGGGCGGCTCATGCCACCGTGAGCGCGCGTCGCACGAGGTCCGTGAGGATGCCGCGCACCTCGTCGCTGCGCATGATGACGACCAGGAGGCCCGCGAACGCCACGGCCGCCATCGTCGCGATGGCGTACTCGGCGGTCGCGGCGCCCGTGTCGTCGGCCGGCGTGCCTGCGATGCGCTGCGGGCGGAAGAGGCGCTCCGCGCGTCGACGGGTCAGAGTCGGCAACGAGGGCGTGCTCCAGGGGAAGGACATGATTTCTCCGTTCGATCGAAGGGTGTGCGGGCACGGTTCAGGGAGTCGGGACGCGGTGAGCCGAGCGCCCGCCGTCGCGTGCCGGGCCGGAGGCCTTCGGCGCCGTCGCTGTCACAGCGAGACCGACATCGTCGACATGACGCTCAGCATCATCGGGGCGACTCCGAGCAGGAGGAATGCGGGCAGCGTGCAGACTCCGAGCGGGAGCAGCAGTCGCGATGAGAGTCGCGCGACGCGGAGCCGCCCGTCGATGCGGGCCCGGTGGCGCTCGTGGGAGGCGGACGCGCGCAGCAGCTCCACCGCCGGCACGCCGGCGGTGCGGGAGAGCGCCAGCACGGCATCCACGTCATCGCTTCCGGCCTCGCGTGCGGCGTCGGCGTCACGTGGCGCCGGCGCAAGCCCGACCCCGACGTTCTCGGCGGTCGGCGGCCGTGCGGTGAAGGATGCGCGGGCATCGCGCACGACCGAGCGCGCCCGATCGATCGAGACACCGCCCGTCAGCGCGATCGCGATCAGCTCGGCTTCGAGACCCGGGATGTCATCGGACGCGTGCGCGCCGCGCACCAGGCGCGACGTCCAGCGCTGCGCCACCACCATGAGGATCGCACCACCGGCGAGGCAGGCGAGTCCCAGGGGGTTGGTGAAGAGCGTCCCGAACGTGTCGAAGCCCAGCGCTGCTCCCAATCCGACCGCCACGAGCGGCAACCAGCTCATCAGCCGCGCCGTCCCGGCCGGTTCGGCGAGCGCGACACGCACATCGTCGGCCGCCTCGTGCGCGTCGCGCAACGCGACGGCCAGCCCGCGCAGGCACTCGGCGAGGGGCGCTCCGACGACGAGGGCGACCTGACAGGCCGCCGCTACATCGGGCCATGCGCCCGGTCCGGCTGCCGCCACCGCCGCGGGCAGGGGCATCCCCGCGTCGATCGACGACACGACCAGTGCCGCCGATGGATCACCCGCGTCGGCGAGGTGCTGCCACGCCCTGGCGGGAGACACCCCGGCCTGCAGCAGTACGGCGAGCCGCAGCACCGTCGCAGCGACATCCGCGGCCGGCGACGGGGCCGACTGCCCGCGCCGCAGCAAGCGCCCCCGCGACGCCAGACCGCTGAACCGGCCCGACCTATCGGACGCCGGCTGCGGGCGCGTCATCGCTCGCCGACCCATCGCGCCTCCTCGATGGCGAGGCGACCGTCGCCGTCCATCACCGGCCGCCCGGCCGCGACGATGCGCCGCGCTCCGTCCGCGCCCCTCTCGACGTGCAGCACCAGCCCGATCGCGCTGGCCGCCTGGCGTGCCAGGGCATGATCGTCGAGCCCCGCGAGGGCGCCGAGCGCCTCGAGCCGGACGGGCACGTCCTGCAGGCTGTTCGCGTGCACCGTCCCGGCGCCGCCGTCGTGACCGGTGTTGAGCGCCGACAGCAGCTCGCGCACCTCGTCGCCGCGGCACTCGCCGACCACGAGCCGGTCAGGGCGCATGCGGAGGGCTTCGCGCACCAGTCGCGCCAGGCCGATGCCACCGGCGCCCTCGATGTTGGGCTGGCGCGCCTCCAGCCGGACGTGATGCGGGTGCGCGATCCGCAGCTCTGCGACATCCTCGATCGTCACGATCCGCTCATGGTCGGGAGCCTCGGCGAGCAGTGCGGCGAGCAGGGTGGTCTTCCCGGCGCCGGCCGCGCCGGAGACCAGGAGATTCGCGCGCCCCGCGATCGCCTCGCCGAGCCGGCGCCGCATGCGTTCGTCGAACATGCCCGTGCGCTGCAGGTCGTCGAGCGTCGCGACCTCCAGACGCGGCACGCGGATCGAGAGCACTGTCCCCTCCGGTGCGATCGGCGGCAGCACGGCGTGCACGCGTATGCCTCCCTCGAACCGCACGTCGACGCACGGCGTCGCGTCATCGATGTGCCGCCCGCCCGCACCGATGATTGCGACGGCGAGATCGCGTACTTCTTCTTCTGTGGCCCGCCACTCGCGTGCCGCGACGACCCCCGCACCGCGGTCGACGAAGAGTCCCGCGCCGCCGTTGACGAAGAGGTCCGTGACGTCGGGTTCGTCGAGGTACGCCGCGAAGGGCGCGAGCACCGCGGGCCGCTCTTCGGCGGTTCTCCGCGCGGGAGGCGGCGCCTCGCGGCGATCGCGCAGTCCATCGCCGCGCGGGGGCGGCGTCTCCGAGCCGCCATCGCGGAGCACGCCCGCGAGTGCCGTGTCGTCCGCGGCAGCGCCGCGCTCCGGCACCCAGGCACCACGCGCTGACCGCCCTGCGAGTGCTGCGCCGGCGCGTTCGACAGGTGTGGGGGCGCGCGACGCGCGATCAGCCACCGCGTGCTGGACCGTTCCCCGCTCGGCAGCCGCGCTCTTCGCCACCGCCACCGGACGCCGAACCCCCACGGCTGCCGCGTCAGCACCCTCCCGGGCGGAGCGGGTGCCGGCATCCCATCCGTCGTTCACCGCCGACGCAGGGGCGACCCCGGAGCGGGGGCGGGCGACGAAGGGAGCGGACATGCCCCGACGCTATGAGCGACCGACCGTCGTCTGACGGCGAACCGAGCGATCCGTGGATGACTCACGCCCATCAGCGGTTGGGGAGGAACCGGTGACAGGTGGAGCGGGACCGCTCCCAAAAATTAGAGGCGGCATCCCATGGGGGGAATGGGATGCCGCCAAGCGCGGGCCCGAATTCGGGGGGTGACGTCGGGCGCCGCAATGCCAGAATCGAAGTTCGGCCAACGGTCAGCATATGCGAGGTAGGAGGCCTGACAAAACGAAAAGGAGAGGATTCTCACTGATATATCGGTCCGAGTCCAACATCACCTCGCCACCTACTATCGGGGGTAGTCGCCTCCGGCGCCTCTGGGTACATTTCCTGGCAGACTCGCCGACACCCCTCGGCGTCCACCTCAGCCCGCAAAGGAGCGCGCTCCCATGAGCGAACAGTCACCTGTCACGCAGTCCGGCAGCAGCCAGATCGACCACCTGCTCACCGAGAAGCGGCACTTCGCACCCACGACCCAGTTCGCCGAGAACGCGGTCGCGACGGCCGAGCTCTACGAGCAGGCGAAGACCGACCGGCTCGGATTCTGGGCCGACAAGGCGCGCGACCTCCACTGGCACACGCCCTTCACCGAGGTCCTGGACTGGTCGAATCCGCCGTTCGCGAAGTGGTTCGCCGACGGGGAGCTCAACGTCGCCTACAACTGCCTCGACCGTCACCTCGAGGCAGGCAACGGCGATCGCGTCGCGCTGCTCTGGGAGGGCGAGCCCGGCGACGAGCGTCGCGTCACGTACGCGGAGCTCACCGACGAGGTCAAGCGCCTCGCGAACGTGCTCGAGGGGCTCGGCATCGGCCAGGGCGACCGCGTCGCGATCTACCTGCCGATGATCCCCGAGGCGGTCGCCTCGATGCTGGCGGTCGCCCGCATCGGCGCCATCCACTCGGTCGTCTTCGGCGGCTTCTCTGCCGACAGCCTGCGGTCCCGCATCGACGACGCCGGAGCCAAGCTCGTCATCACCGCCGACGGCGGCTACCGCAAGGGCAAAGTCTCCCCGCTCAAGCCCGCCGTCGACCTCGCCCTCGGCGATCGCGGAACCGGCGAGCAGGAGACCGTCGAGCACGTTCTCGTCGTCAAGCGCGGCGACAACGAGGTCGACTGGACCGACGGTCGCGACCTGTGGTGGCACGATGTCATCCCGGCCGCGTCCGGCGAGCACGAGGCGCAGGCCTTCCCCGCAGAGAACCCGCTGTTCATCCTCTATACGTCGGGCACGACCGGGAAGCCGAAGGGGATCCTCCACACCTCCGGCGGCTACCTCACGCAGTCGGCCTTCACCAACAAGGTCGTCCACGACATCCATCCCGAGACCGACGTGTACTGGTGCACCGCCGACATCGGCTGGGTGACCGGCCATTCCTATGTCACTTACGGTCCGCTCGCGAACGGCGCGACCCAGGTGCTCTACGAAGGAACGCCCGACACCCCGCACCCGGGCCGGTGGTGGGAGATCGTGCAGAAGTACGGGGTCACCGTGCTCTACACCGCGCCCACGGCGATCCGCTCCTTCATGAAGCTCGGGCGGGCGATCCCCAAGCAGTTCGACCTGTCGTCGCTGCGGCTGCTCGGATCAGTGGGTGAGCCCATCAACCCCGAGGCGTGGATGTGGTACCGCAAGATCATCGGCGGCAAGACCGCGCCGATCGTCGACACATGGTGGCAGACCGAGACCGGGTCGATCATGGTGTCGGCGCTGCCCGGCGTCACCGAGACGAAGCCCGGCTCGGCGCAGGTCCCCCTGCCCGGCATCTCGATCGACGTCGTCGACGAGGACGGCACCCATGTGGGCAACGGCAACGGCGGGCTCCTCGTGGTCACCGAGCCGTGGCCGTCGATGCTGCGCGGCATCTGGGGCGACCCCGACCGCTTCGTCGAGACGTACTGGGAGAAGTTCCAGACGCAGGGCTACTACTTCGCCGGCGACGGCGCGCGACTCGACGACGACGGCGACGTCTGGCTGCTCGGCCGCGTGGACGACGTCATGAACGTGTCCGGCCACCGCCTGTCGACCACCGAGATCGAGTCGGCGCTGGTCGGCAATGAAGCCGTCGCCGAGGCTGCCGTCGTGGGCGCGTCCGATGAGACGACGGGCCAGGCGGTCGTGGCGTTCGTCATCATCAAGCAGTCGTACCTGTCCGCCCACGCCCCCGACGGCCTCGCGCAGAGCCTGCGCCTGTGGGTCGGCGAGCAGATCGGACCGATCGCGCGTCCTCGCGACGTCTACATCGTGGGCGAGCTGCCTAAGACCCGCTCCGGCAAGATCATGCGTCGCCTGCTGCGCGATGTCGCCGAGGGCCGCGAGGTCGGCGACACGACGACCCTGGCCGACACGGCGGTCATGTCGGTGATCTCGGCCCAGGTGAGGTAAGACCCCGGTCGTTGAGCGAAGGGCGCTCTAGCGCCCGCAGACGACACGCCCCGGGATAGCGCGGAGAGTCCGGGGCGTTTCGTCTCGCTGGTTCCTCACTCGCTCAACGACCGACATCGGGCGAACGAGAAGAGCGGATGCCGCAGCCCAGGGCTGCGGCATCCGCTCTGTCGTTTGGTGTCAGGCGTACGAGAAGACGACCTCGACCTCGACGGGGGCGTCGAGCGGCAGCACGGGGACGCCGACCGCCGATCGCGCGTGCCTTCCCGCGTCGCCGAAGACCTCACCGAGGACCTCGCTGGCGCCGTTGATCACGCCCGGCTGGCCGGTGAACTCGGGAACGGATGCGACGAAGCCGGTGACCTTGACCACGCCGGTGAGGCGGTCGACCCCGCCGACGGCGGCCGCCGCGGCGGCGATGGCGTTGAGGGCGCTCTGGCGGGCGTATCCCTTGGCGTCGGCCGCGGGGACGAGCCCTTCGCCCTCGCCCACCTTGCCGGCCGCGGGCAGCGCGCCCGAGACCATCGGCAGCTGGCCGGCGGTGTAGACGAGGTCGCCGTGCGCCTTGGCGGGCACGTACGCGGCGACGGGCGGGACGACGTCGGGAAGGGCGATGCCGAGTTCGGCGAGACGGTCGCTGACGGTCATGGTCACGCCCCCTCGAACTGCTGGGCGGCCTGGGCTGCGGCATCCAGTCCCGCGTTCTGCTGTCCCCCGCCGACAGGGCGCTTCAGGTACGCGACGAGACCGCCCTCGGGACCTGGGACGACCTGGACGAGCTCCCAGCCTTGCTTGCCCCAGTTGTTGAGGATCGCAGCGGTGTTGTGGATCAGAAGGGGCGTGGTGAGGTACTCCCACGTCGTCATCGCGACTCCTCGGGTATGCGGAAAGGACGGCAGGTGAAGGCTGGGAAACACCTCAGCGGGCGCACGTCTCTGAGGGAATCGCCCAGGTATCTCCCCTACGATCAAGCCTATGCCTGATACCAAACGCACGGCCACAGGTGTGCTCGGCGGACTCGCCGGGCTCGTGGGCCTCAGCGCCGCAGCCGGTGTCCTCATCGCAGCGACGATCACCCCCGCGGTCGCCATCACGAGCACTGCGGCCGAGCGCGCGATCACGATGTTCGACAATCTGCCGAGCTCGCTCGAGATCGACAAGCTCATGCTGCCGAGCAACTTCTACTACACCGATCCCGCCACGGGTCAGCCGAGCCTGATGACGCAGTTCCTCGAGCAGGACCGCACCCCGGTGTCCTTCGACCAGATCAACCCCGTCATGTACGACGCGCTCCTGTCCAGTGAGGACCCGCGCTACTACCAGCACGGCGGCATCGACCTCATCGGCACGACACGTGCTCTGCTCTCCAACGCGGGGGGCGCCTCGGAGACGCAGGGTGGCTCGTCGATCAGCCAGCAGTACGTGAAGAACGTGCTGATCCAGAAGTGCGAGCAGAACGCCGAGACGGAGTACGAGACCGATGAGGCCGGCGAGCCGGTCCTCGACGAGAACGGTGCGGCGGTGGTCAAGGTCAGTCGCGACCAGGCGCTCCTCAACTGCTGGACCGATGCGACGACCGCAGAGGGCTCCGAGGGCTACACGCGCAAGCTGCAGGAGATGCGCTACGCGATCGCCCTCGAGCAGAAGTACTCGAAGAACGACATCCTTCTCGGCTATCTCAACATCGCCAACTTCGGCGGCATCACTTACGGCATCGAGGCCGCCGCGCGCTACTACTTCACCACCAGCGCCGCGAACCTCACCGTGGCGCAGGCGGCAACGCTGGCCGGCATGGTGCAGAACCCCAACAACTACCGCATCGATAGAACGGGCGGTTCGATCTTCGGCGCCGACGGCGCGACGTTCAACAAGGCGCCGGACGGGGTCATCGACGAAGGCGCGAACCTCACCGTGCTCGACGACCTCGTTGCCTCGGGTGAGATCACGGAGGAGCAGAAGCTCGCCGCGGCCGACGGCTACACCTCCACGAAGGTCCGCCAGCTGTACGTGCTGAGTCGCATGCTCGACGACGGCAAGATCACGCGCGAGCAGTACGTCGAGGCCGCGGTCTGGCCGATCACACCGGCCATCAACCCCCCCAAGACCGGCTGCGCCAACGCCGGCGGCGCCGCCTACTTCTGCCAGTACGTCAAGTACGTCATCCTCAATGACCCGGCTTTCGGCGAGACCGCCGAGGACCGCCAGGAAACGCTCCAGCGTGGTGGCCTCAACGTCTACACGACGCTCGACCCGCGCGTCCAGGCCCCCGCCGAGCAGGCTATGGCCACTTACGCGCCGTCCTCGATCGAGATGCGCCAGGGCACGACTGTTCCCTCGCCCGGTCGTTTCGGTTCCACCACCGTGAGCGTTGAGGCCGGCACCGGCCGAATCCTCGCGATGGCGCAGAACACCAAGTTCAGTGAAGACGCCTCCGTCGCGGCCGACTTGAATTACTCGGCGCAGGTCTACGCCGGCGATCTGCAGTTCGGCAACTCGACCGGCTTCAACGCCGGGTCGACGTTCAAGCTCTTCACACTCCTCGACTGGCTCGAGAAGGGCAAGTCCGTGAACGAGACGCTCAACGGCACGCTCCGCCTGTTCAAGAAGCTGACCGTCTGCGGCGAGACGTGGACGAACACGGCGACCAAGCCCACAGGGAACTTCGCCGGAGATCGAGGCCGCGTCGGCACGCCGATGCAGTTCACCGCGTCTTCGCTGAACACCGGCTACTTCGCCATGGCGGAGAAGCTCGACCTCTGCGACATCGCAAACGTCGCCACGAAGATGGGCGTCACGCAGGGCAACGGCGATCCCATCAAGATGGAGAACCTCAACTCGGTGATCGGCACCGCGAACGTCTCGCCCCTCGCGATGGCCGAGGCGTATGCGACGGTCGCCAACAATGGCATCTACTGCCAGCCGCAGGTGATCGACCGGATCACCGACTCCGATGGCAACGACCTGCCGAAGCCCGAACGGACGTGCAACCAGGTTCTCGAGCCCCGTGTTGCGGCGACGGCGGCCTATGCCCTTCAGGGCGTGATGAACGGTGGCACCGGAAACCAGGGCAACCCGCGCGACGGCACGCCTCTCATCGGAAAGACCGGCACGCACGAAGAGATCCAGTCGTGGCTCATCGAGTCGAGCACGAAGGTCGCGACGGCGACGTGGGCAGGCAACGTCCAGGGCGGCGGCGACATTTTCAAGACCTCGTACAACGGCGTCCGCCTGTCTGATATCCGGTACCGCATCACGCGAGACGTGCAGGCGGCGGCGAACGCAGCCTATGGTGGCGACAGGTTCGCAGGCCCGGATTCCGAGCTGACCAAGCAGGTGCTGACCGACCTCCCCAACGTCGTCGGCCAGACCATCGAGCAGGCGACCAAGACGCTCGAGGACGCCGGCTTCAGCGTGAGCGTCGGCGACCCGGTGGACTCCGACCAGCCCGCGGGTGTCGTAGGCGCTCAGAACCCGGGCGCAGGCAAGGTCGCGGGCGGCAGCACCGTCACCATCAACCCCAGCAACGGAGAGGGTCTCACGATCCCCAACGTGTCGGGGAGCACGCTCGAGGACGCCAAGAAGGCGTTGCGCAGCGCGGGCTTCGGCAACGTGAGCGACGGCAGCTGTACGGCCGACGCCGCACTGGGCGCTCAGACGAGAGCGGGCGCGACCAACCCGTCCGCCGGCAGCGTCGTCAACCGCAACACGTCGATCGCCGTCGACTACACGGCCGCAGTCTGCGGCGGCGGGGGCCGCGGGCCCGGCGGCGGTGACGACGACTAGTGCCGCCTGCAGCAACTCGCACCGCCCTCACCGTGCTCGGCACGGTGGGGGCGGTCGGCGCGGGCGCCGCGATCTGGGGCGTCGGCATCGAGCGCTACCTGTTCACGGTCCGCTTCCATGACGTTCCGATGCTTCCCGCCGGTTCCGCGCCGATCCGCGTCCTCCATCTCTCCGACGCGCACATGGCGCCGTGGCAGCATCGCAAGCAGGAGTGGATCGCGGCCCTGGCCGAGCTCGAGCCCGACCTGGTCGTGAACACCGGCGACAACATGGGTCACGTCGACGGCCTTCGCGGTCTGCGCGCGGCCTTCGACCCGCTGCGCGGCATCCCGGGCGTCTTCGTCCACGGCTCGAACGACCACGCTGCTCCCTCCCCCCGCAACCCCCTGAAGTACTTCACCGGGCCGTCGAAGGTCAAGCACACGTCCGAGCCGCTCGACACCCAGGCGCTCGACGAGTACCTCACCGACGAGCTCGGCTGGCTCGACCTCAACAACCGCGTCGGAACGATGGATGCCGCGGGCCGCCGTATCGCGGCGTTCGGCGTCAGCGACGCGCACCGCGAGTGGGACAAGCTCGACGCCCTCCCCGGCCCGCTGTCGGCGCTGCGCAGCCAGGAGTCCGCCGACCTCACGCTCGGTGTGACGCACGCCCCCTACCGGCGCGTGCTCGACGACTTCGTCGACCTCGGCGCCGACGCCGTCTTCGCCGGCCACACGCACGGCGGTCAGGTGCGCATCCCCGGCTTCGGCG
Source organism: Microbacterium sp. LMI12-1-1.1 (assembly GCF_040676455.1). NCBI lineage: Bacteria > Bacillati > Actinomycetota > Actinomycetes > Micrococcales > Microbacteriaceae > Microbacterium > Microbacterium sp. LMI12-1-1.1. The sequence goes on from NZ_JBEGIA010000001.1 coordinate 549,246, forward strand.
CTCTTGTCGCGAACTGCGACATCCCACTGAAGCAGGCGCGCGGACTCAGCTCGTGGACGCACGGCGGGCGCACGGTGCCGTTGAACGTCAGCGCGGGTCTCGGACACTCGATCTACGCACCCGTGCGCTTCGCGTGCCGGCCCGAGGCATCGCTTCTGACCCTCGTGGCTCAGGCGTAGCGCTCGACTCCTCCCCAAGCGGGGCTTCGCGCGCTTGGTCCACAGATCGGCGCGACGGTGGCCCAGGGAACACACGGGGCGGGCAGTCTCGCAATGTGCCGAGAACAGAACCTCCGTCCTTCCCCCTGACACCGCGTCGCCCCTCCCGCCTCGTGCGTTTGCTTCGATCGCGCACTCTCCCTCTGCCCGCCTATATCCTCGTCATCGTCGTCCTGGCGGTGCTCTTCGTCATAGACGTCGCAGCACCGCCGCGCGCCGACGCCGCCGAGCGCGGTACCGGATTCGGCACGTGGGCACCGATCTCGGCCTACGGATGGCATGGCTCGATGCTGATCGACGGCGTGCATACGTACTGCATCACCCCGGGTGCGCCTGCTCCCACCGGGCCGAGCAGCGACCACGGCATCAGTGGATCGGCCGCCGGGCTGTCGTCGCAGCAGCTCGCCGGGATCAATCTCCTGGTGTCCGCCTACGGGCAGACCGATGATCCCGTCCAGGCTGCCGCGGTGGCGTGGGCTGTCAAGGCGATCGCGAACCGCGAGGAGACGCTCCACGCGTTCGGATACCGGGGCGACTCGCTTGCCGGCGCGATCCACTGGACGATGTCTGCACTCGCGCCGCAGCATGACCTGGCCGTCCAGGAGCGGGCTGTCGCCTACTACGACGAGGCCGTCCGCGCGGCGCAGAACGCGGTCGACGCGAGCGGAAGTCTGGCGTTCTCGACCGACCCCGCAGACCACCGGACCGGCACGGTGCGCGTCGACGCCACGAGCGCCGCGACCGGGACCGTGACCCTTGTGAACGCCGTCTTCGCCACGACGGGTACACCCACGCTGGAGGGCGCAACGGCGGGCACGACCTACGCCATCCGCACGGTCCAGCCTGAGCCGGGCCGCGCGTACACCGTCAGCGGCACAGGCCGCTTGACCGCGGGCCTGCCCGCCGCAGTGCGCCACTACACCACGCCGGGCGGCCAGCAGACCGCCGGTCCCGCCGGCGTTGTGCCGTTCGACATCGCGGGAGCCGATGCCGCCCCGCGCGTCCCCCCGTTCTCGCCGTCCATCGCGACACAGGTGCCGGCGCGGGAGACGGCTCCAGGTCCGTACATCGACCAGGTCACGTTCGCTGCAGAGGACGGATCGTGGCCGCGTGCCGAGGACCGCTCGTATCTGCCCGTGACAGCCCGCGCGGTCGTCTACCGCACCGATACTGAGCCGGTTCCGAACTCGGAGGTTCCCGAAGACGCGACCGTCGCAGGAACCCTGCAGGTCACGACCGATCCCGTCCTCGGTCCGACAACGGCGTACACCGTCACATCACCGTGGGAGATGACGGCCCCCGGCTTCTACACAGCGGTGTGGAGCGTGAGCGGTGCCGACCAGATCACCGCGGTGGCGGCCCACACCGGACCGGAATTCGTGTGGGCCGAGCGTTTCGGCGAACCGTCGCAGGTCGCCGTCGTCGCGCCGCCTGCGGTGGAGCCGACGCCCGCCCCGACGCCCGCTGTGACGACGCCTGGCCCCGTCGCTGCCGACGTCGCTCCGAGTCCTCCGCCGGCCGCGCTCGCCGCGACCGGGATCGATGTTGCTGCCGTTCGCACGCCCCTGGCGATCGCCATCGGCCTTGTCAGCATCGGCGTCGCGATCGTCGCGTCCCGACGCCCTCGGTTCGGAGCACGGCTCACGATCAGGTAGACTCATGGGGTTGTCGACGGGGTGTGGCGCAGCTTGGTAGCGCGCTTCGTTCGGGACGAAGAGGCCGCAGGTTCAAATCCTGTCACCCCGACAGCGAAGAGGCTCCGCCGCGAGGCGGAGCCTCTGGCATGAAAGGACGGACACCGTGACGGACAGCATCCCGCCCCTTCTCGTCGCCTTCGACCTCGACGACACCCTCGCACCCTCCAAGAGCCAGATCGACGAGCGCATCGGCGGGCTGCTCATCGCGCTGGCCGAGCGCGTCGAGGTGGCGATCATCTCCGGTGGTCAGCTCGGTCAGTTCACGACGCAGGTCGTCGACCGGCTTCCGGAGGCGTCCCCTGCCGCGCTCGCTCGACTCCACCTGCTGCCCACCTGCGGCACCCAGTACTACCGCCTGACCGAGGACGAGGTCGTCACGGTCTACAAGCGCTCGCTCACCGACGACCAGAAGTCGCGGGCACTCGCTGCCGTCGAGGGCGAGGCGCGCCGCCTCGGGCTCTGGGAATCCGAGACGTGGGGCGACATCCTCGAGGACCGCGGCTCGCAGATCACCTTCTCGGCGCTCGGCCAGCAGGCTCCCGTCTCCGCCAAGACCGCGTGGGACCCGACCGGCGAGAAGAAGAACGCCCTGCGTGCCGCGGTGGCTGCGCTGCTGCCCGACCTCGAGGTGCGCTCGGGCGGCTCGACGTCTGTCGACATCACCGAGCAGGGCATCGACAAGGCCTACGGCATGCGCCGGCTCGCCGAGCAGACCGGCATCGCACTCGACGACATGCTCTTCGTCGGCGACCGCCTCGACCCGGACGGCAACGACTACCCCGTCCTCGCGATCGGCGTGCGCTGCCACGCGGTCGAGGGCTGGGAAGACACCGCCGACTACCTCGAAGAGCTCATCCCCACGCTTCCCGTCCGCGTCTGACGCGTTTGCCGGGGGCCGGCGTGAGCCCCACCCGTTTCGTCTCGCTCGTTCCTCGCTCGCTCAACGACCGAAATCCTGGCTCAGCCCTCGCTCGCTCAACGACCCGAATGCGACGACCCGCTCCCCCGGACCGTCGAGCACGCGACGCAGAGCCCCCCGGTCGTTGAGCGAGGGAGCGCCAGCGACCGAGACGAAACGCCCCGAGCTTCGCGACTGCGCCGGACCCCGCGCGTTTCGTCTCGCTCATTCCTCGCTCGCTCAACGACCGGATTCCTCGCTCGCGCTCGCTCGCTCAACGACCGGAATGCGACGACCCGCTCCCTCGGACCATCGAGCATGCGACGCAGAGCCCCCCGGTCGTTGAGCGAGGGAGCGCCAGCGACCGAGACGAAACGCCCCGAGCTTCGCGACTGCGCCGGACCCTGCGCGTTTCGTCTCGCTCGCTCAACGACCGACGAGACCGGTGCGGGCGTTGAGCGAGCGAAGCGTCGAACGGATCAGCCCTGGGGGCGCGACGTGGTGCCCTTCGACGCCGTGGTCTTCGCCGGACGGGATGCCGCAGCATCCGTCTTGCCGTTCGCCGTCGTCCTCGGAGCCCGCGCTGCCGCGCCGGACGCGACACGCACGCGCGGTGCCCCGCCGCCGACAGCCTCAGCCGGCGCGCCCGCAAGCGGCATCAGGCGCGTGAGCTGGGTGACGTGGCGCGGCTCCAGCTCGGCGAGGGTGGAGACGCCGAGCAGCTTCATGGTGCGCTCGATCTCGCTGCGGAGGATGGCGATCGTGCGGTCGACGCCCTGGCGGCCACCCGCCATGAGGCCGTAGAGGTACGCGCGGCCGATGAGGGTGAACTTCGCACCGAGCGCGATCGAGGCGACGATGTCGGCGCCGTTCATGATGCCCGTGTCGACCATGACGGTCGCATCCTTGCCGACCTCGCGCACCACCTCGGGCAGGAGCCGGAAGGGGATCGGCGCGCGGTCGAGCTGGCGCCCGCCGTGGTTCGAGAGGATGATGCCGTCGACGCCGGCATCGATGAGCCGCTTCGAGTCCGCGACGTTCTGCACGCCCTTGACCACGATCTTGCCCGGCCAGATGTCGCGGATGATCGCGAGGTCGTCGTAGCTGATCGTCGGGTCCATCGCCGAGTTCAGCAGCTCGCCCACCGTGCCGCCGGTGGTCGAGAGCGAGGCGAACTCGAGCTTCGGCGTGGTGAGGAAGTCGTACCACCACCACGGCCGCGGGATGGCGTTGATGATCGTGCCCAGCGTCAGCTGCGGCGGGATCGAGAAGCCGTTGCGCTTGTCGCGCAGGCGCGCGCCCGCGACGGGCGTGTCGACGGTGAACTGCAGCGTGTCGAAGCCGGCGGCCGCCGCGCGGCGCGCCAGGTTGTACGAGATCTCGCGGTCGCGCATGACATACAGCTGGAACCAGTTGCGCCCGTGCGGGTTGGCCTTCTTCACGTCCTCGATCGACGTGGTGCCGAGCGTCGAGAGCGTGAACGGGATTCCTGCGGCCCCGGCTGCACCCGCGCCGGCGGTCTCACCCTCGGTCTGCATGAGGCGCGTGAAGCCGGTCGGCGCGATGCCGAAGGGCAGCGCCGACGGACCCCCGAGGATCTCGGTGGACATGTCGACGTGCTCGGCCGGTCGCAGGATGTCGGGGTGGAACTCGACGTCTTCGAACGCCTGGCGCGCACGCGCGAGCGAGAACTCGCCCTCGGCGGCGCCGTCGGTGTAGTCGAAGGCCGCCTTGGGCGTGCGACGCTTCGCGATCGTCCGCAGGTCGTGGATCGTGAGCGCCGCCTCGAGCCGGCGCTTGCGGCCGTCGAGTTCGGGCTTCTTGAACTGCATGAGCTCGAGCAGCTCAGCAGGCTTGGGGAGCTGGCGCTGGACCATGGGGTTGCCTTTCAGGAGGTCGGACCCGTCGCAGCGGATCCGGGGACGGGGTCGGCTGAGGCGGAGCGCGCGAGGCCCGCCGAGGCGTAGTAGCCGACGATGTGGTCGTGGACGAGGGTTCGGGCGCGGGCCGCATCGCCCGCGTCGACGGCGTCGAGGATCGCGTGGTGCTCACGGCGGAGGCGGTCGGCCGCGGCATCCCATTGCGCGATGCCGGCGGCGCCCGCCTGCACGTACGACTCGATCGCCGTGCGCAGGCCCGCCATCATGGCGGCGATCACGACGTTGCCCGACGCCTCGGCGAGGGCGAGGTGCAGCTGCGCGTCGAGCGCGAGAAACTCCGGCGCCGTGAGGTCGACGGCATCCATCGCGTCGAGGACGTCACGGGCGCGCGCCGTGGACAGCGCCGGGTCGGTCGCGACCGCGTCGACGACGGCGGATTCGAGCACGAGACGGGTCGCGACGACGTCGTCGAAGGGGAACCCCTGGGCGGCGACCTGCAGGCGCAGCAGGGCCGACATGCCGCCCTCGGGTGTCGCGATGATGATGGCGCCGGACGTCGGGCCTGAGCCGGTGCCGGTGCGGATCACGCCCATCACCTCGAGCACGCGCAGGGCCTCGCGCACGCTCGACCGACCGACCCCGAGGGTGGCGGCGAGCTCGCGCTCGGGGGCGAGCCGATCGCCCGGGCGCAGCGTGCCGTCGAGCAGGTCGGTCTCGATCCTCTCGAGCACGACACGCCAGGCGCGGGCCGGTGCGATCGCCGGGGAAGTGGGGGTCCCTGCCACGGATCTCCTCGTCGATGTCGGATCCGCCTGCCCTCCTCGATGAAGAGCACGGTGTGGTCAGACCACGATAACGTGTGGTCCGACCACAGACAACCCGTGTGACGCGCGATGTCGCCCGGGAGCGATACTCTGACCGCATGGATCCCCTCCCCCTCGTCCTCATCGTCGCGGGCGTCGCTGCCGCGTTCTGCTGGATCACCTCGCTCATCACGAACGAGACGTCGTGGATCGACCGGATCTGGTCGATCGTCCCGGTGATCTACGTGTGGATCTTCGCCGGTGCCGCCCTCGCCGACGGGGCCGACGCCACGCGCTTGGTCGTGATGGCGGTGCTTGTGACCGCCTGGGGTGTGCGGCTGACCTTCAACTTCGCGCGCAAGGGCGGCTACACCGGCATGGAGGACTACCGCTGGGCGGTCCTGCGCGGGCGGATGAAGCGGTGGCAATTCCAGGTGTTCAACCTGCTCTTCATCGTCGGGTTCCAGAGCGCCCTGTTGGTGCTCATCACGCTGCCGGCCCTCATCGCCTGGCAGCATCCAGCGCCTTTCAACGGGTGGGATGCCGCATTCGCAGTGGTCTTCGCGGCGCTCCTCGTGGGCGAGACCGTGGCCGACCAGCAGCAATGGAACTTCCACCAGGCGAAGAAGGCGGCCGGCGGCACGCTCGAGCCGCCCTTCCTCACCACCGGCCTGTTCGCCTACAGCCGGCACCCGAACTTCTTCTTCGAGCAGGCGCAGTGGTGGGCGTTCTACGCGCTCGGTGCGGTTGCTCTCGTCGCGGACGGCGGCGGCTGGCTCAACTGGACCATCGCCGGGCCCGCGCTGCTCACGGTCCTCTTCATCGGCTCGACGATCTTCACCGAGTCGATCTCCGCCGCGAAATACCCCGCGTATCGGGACTACCAGCGAACGACCTCAATGCTGGTGCCGCTCCCTCGTCGCCGCGGACGCGCGCCCGAGACCGCCTGAGCGCCGCCCGCCCGGAGGTCACTCCAGGCGCCCGCCCGACGCGCGCAGGTAGTCCTCGGCGCACAGCGATTCGTACGTGATGCGGTCCGCAGTGAGCTCGTCGATGGCGACCTGGTCACCGTCGAAGACGAAACGGCCGCCGACGAGGCGGGCGTTGAAGAGCGCCTTGCGACCACAGCGGCAGATCGTCTTGAGCTCTTCGAGGCTGTGGGCCAGCTCCAGCAGCCGCGCCGAGCCGGGGAACGCCTGCGTCTGGAAGTCGGTGCGGATTCCGTAGGCCAGCACGGGCACGCCGTCGAACACGACGATGCGCAGCAGGTCGTCGACCTGCTCGCGGGTGAGGAACTGCGCCTCGTCGATGAGGAAGCATGCGACGTCGACCTCGTGCTCCTCGGATTCCGGAACCAGCGTGGCCGCGGCATCCGCCCTCACACGCGCGCGGTGCTCGGCGAACAGGGCACGGATGTCGTCGTCGGGGCCGACGAGGAAGTCGACCGTGCGCTTGACGCCGAGGCGGCTGTCGATCTGGTCGGCGCCCTTGGTGTCGATCAACGGCTTGGCGAGCAGCACATGCTGCCCGCGCTCCTCGTAGTTGTACGCGGCCTGCAGGAGCGACGTCGACTTGCCGGAGTTCATCGCCCCATAGCGGAAGTAGAGCTTGGCCACGGATCGAGCGTAGTCGGTGGCGGCGTCACCGCCCGCCGAAGCCGCCACCCCCTCCCCCGCCGCCCGAGAATCCGCCGCCGGAGGAACCGCCCAACGATGACCAGCTGCTCGAGAACGACGACCCGGACGAGCTCGAGGAGCTTCCGCGCGAGACGGGTGTGGCGGCGAGGCGTCCGATGGACGAGGACGCATTCGACAGCGAGTCGGACGTGACCGAGTCGAACAGGGCTACACGGGCCATGGGCGTTTCGGCGGGCTGCGCAGCACGGATCACCGAGACCCACTCGCGCTGCATGCCGAACAGCACCGCGTACGGCAGGAGCCGCTCGTACAGGTTGACGACCTCCGCACCGGGTGCGTTCGGGGCGTCGGTGTAGGCGCGGCGTCCGCCCGCCACGAGGTCGGCGGTCTGCGGGGTCTGCGCCGCCCGGAGGCGATCCTCCTCAGCCAGGCGCAGGTACGCGCGGATGCCCTCCAGGTACGTCTTGTGCGTGCCGCCGGCGAGCGTGAGCGTCGTCTTGGGCAGGCCGATGAACGGCAGCACGATGAAGGCGCCGAACGCACTCGCGATCGAGAGGAAATTGATCCAGCCGCCGAGTGCGCCGAGATCCGTCAGCACCGACGGCACCGCGTCCAGGAAGAACGTCAGCATCACGGCGACCGCCAGGCCGCCGAACTGCAGCAGGCCGCGAACCCCGCCGACCCAGCCCGGGGTCTTGCTGCGATAGCCGCGATCGACCGTCGCGTCCTCGATGCGGCGCACATATGTCACCGCCCGGACCGGCGGCTTCTTGGCGAACACCCCCAGATCCACGCGGTCGCCCGGTGCGGCATCCCTCCCGAACAGCGTCGTCACGATGCGTCTGTCGTCGTGCTCGAGCCCGTTCGCATCCCGCAGAATCACGTCGAAATCGTCCGCGTCGGACCGATCGCCGGATGCCGTGATCTCGACCTTGTCTCGCACCGCGAGGTCGACGACATGCGCGGCGAGCGCCTTCGCGGGCACGCCGAGGACACCGGCCGACAGCGTCGGCGACTCATCGACCGGTGGCGAGTACTGCACGATGACCGGCGAGCGATCGGGATTGCGGCGCAGGAAGCGCCTCATCGCGAGGACGAACACCAGTCCGCCGAACCCGGCGAGAAGCCCCAGGACGGGCAGGATCCACTCCCACCAGGGGTACGGCGGAGGCGGTGGCGGTGTCGGCGCCGAAAACGTGCCCAGCTCGAAGCCGATCGCCACGGTGACGTTCTCGTCTTGCCCGACGCCTGCTTCGGCTGCGGTGAAGGCGAGCTGCCGCTCCCCCACTGCCGTGATGCCATGCCCCAGAGCCCACACCGCGATCTCATCGGGAGGCGCGGTCGGCGGCGCCGCCTGGATGTCGCAGGGCTCGGTGGAATCGGCGGGTCCGCTGTAGCAGGAGACCCGGTGAGGCTGCAGCCCTGCGGCCGCGTCGCCCAGGAGGTGCACGTGCGCACGCACCTCGCCGAACGACTGCGCGTGGTCGGTGCCGACGGTGTCCCAGTAGAACTCATCGGCGTCGGTGTCTTCGTAGCGCAGCACGACGTCGCTCATCGTGTAGGTGATGACGTAGGTCTGCGTCCCCTGCACGTAGGTGTCGTCCCCGGTCAGGACATAGACGAATTCCTCGTCCTCCTCGGTCCACCAGGGGATCGGTTCGCCGCCGGCACCCGTGACACTGACGATCACGGGGTCGTGCGCGATGCCCGAATCCGCCTGCGGGATCCACCGGACGATGCCCTTGTTCTGGTCGAAGTCCGGGAAGCGGGCGACGATCGTCTCGGTCGTGTAGAGCTGGCTCCGGCCGCCGGCATCCCTTCCGAGCCAGTAATCGGCCTCGAACGAGTCGTAGGCGAAGTCGTCGACGGATGCCGCCACCCGCAGTGCCGCCGCGCCACCGGCGCTCGATCGCAGGGCGACTCCCCCGGCGCCACCGTCGGACGCCGCCGCCCGGACGAGAACGACGGCACCGGCCACCACGACGACGAGGATCAGGGCGACGGCGATCGCCCAGACGCGCCAGGTGAGCCGTGCTCGCATGCCCCCCACCCTAGGGGGCAGCACTCGCGCTCCCACGGTCGGGCGTTCCGGTCGAGGCTCGACGGATGCAGCGACCGCTGCCCCACGCGCGCTACGCGGTGAGGGCGAGTGCCTCCGCGGTCTCGCCGAGCAGCTCCTGCGCGACCTCGGGCCGAGCGTTGAGCGTGTCGCCGTAGGTCGGGATGAGCTCGCGCAGACGCGGCTCCCACGCGTCGATGCGGTCGGGGAAGCAGGTCTTCAGCAGACCGAGCATGATCGACACCGCGGTCGACGCCCCCGGTGACGCACCCAGCAGGCCCGCGATGGTGCCGTCGGCGCCGGTGACGACCTCGGTGCCGAACTGCAGCACGCCGCCCTTCTCCGGGTCCTTCTTCATGACCTGGGCGCGCTGGCCGGCCTGGATGATCTCCCAGTCCTCGTCCTTCGCCGTCGGCATGAAGACGCGGAGGCTGTCGACCTTCTTGGCGTGGTTCTTCAGCAGCTCACCGACGAGATAGGTGATGAGGCTCGGGTTGTCCCACGCGACCTTGAGCATCGGACCCAGGTTGCCGGGCCGCACCTGGCCGACGATGTCGAACCACGAGCCGGTCTTGAGGAATTTGGGGCTGAACGTCGCGAACGGGCCGAAGAGAAGAGACGCCTCGCCGTCGACGACGCGCGTGTCGAGGTGCGGCACCGACATCGGCGGGGCGCCCACCGACGCCTGCGAGTACACCTTGGCCTTGTGCTGGGCGACGACCGCCGGGTTCGAGGTCTTCAGGAACTGCCCCCCGATCGGGAACACGCCGTAGCCGGAGATCTCCGGGATCCCGGACCGTTGCAGCAGCTTCAGGGCCCAGCCGCCGGCGCCCACGAAGACGAACTTCGCACGGATCTCGCCGGGCGTGCGACCGACGGTGCGACGGTACTTGACGCGCCACGAGCCGTCGGGCAGGCGCTTCAGGCGACGGACTTCGGTGTTGAGGCGCACGTCGGCGCCGTTCTCGGCGAGCCGGTCGATGAGCTGGTGGGTCAGCGCACCGAAGTCGACGTCGGTGCCCGCCGGCATCCGGGTCGCGGCGAACGGCTCGCCCTTGCGGCGCTTCTGCATCAGCAGCGGCGCCCACTGGTTGATGACCCGGGAGTCCTCGCTGTACTCGATGCCGGCGAACAGCGGTTCGTCCTTCAGCGCTTCGTAGCGCTTCTTGAGGTAGGCGACATCCTTCTCACCGCGCACGAAGGTCATGTGCGGGGTGGAGTTGATGAACGTCGACGGGGCGTCGAGCACGCCGGCCTCGACGAGCGACGACCATAGCTGACGGCTCTGCTGGAACTGCTCGTTGATCGAGATCGCCTTGGCGGGATCGACCGTGCCGTCCTTGCCCTCGGGCATGTAGTTCAGCTCGCAGAGCGCTGCGTGGCCGGTGCCGGCGTTGTTCCAGGGGTTGGAGCTCTCCTGCGCGACATCGCTCAGCCGCTCGAAGACCGCGATCTTGAGGTCGGGCTGCAGCTGCTGCAGCAGCGTGCCGAGCGTCGCACTCATGATGCCGCCGCCGATCAGCAGAACGTCGACCGTCCCCGTGGGGAGATCGCTGTCGTCAGGGCTGGGCAGGGCGTCGGAGGGCGTTTCGGTCACCAGATGATTCTAGTTCCGCCGGAAAGCACCCCCGACCGGGCGCCGGCTCCTCCCCCGAAAGTCCTGCGGTTCTTGCCGAAACGACAAGCGAGCGGATGCCGCGGCCGCGGCATCCGCTCGCTTTCGAGTCGTCGAAGGGAAGATCAGACGCTGACGCCCAGGTTGGCAGCGACGAGCTCCGCGATCTGCACGGCGTTGAGCGCCGCACCCTTGCGCAGGTTGTCGTTCGAGATGAAGAGCACCAGCCCCTTGCCCTCCGGCGCGGACTGGTCGGCACGGATGCGACCGACGTATGCCGGGTCGGTGCCGGCAGCCTGCAGCGGCGTCGGCACCTCCTCGAGCTTCACGCCGGGGGCGCTCGAGAGCACCTCGCGCGCACGCTCGGGCGTGATGTCGCGGGCGAACTCCACGTTGATGCTGAGCGAGTGGCCGGTGAAGACCGGCACGCGCACGCAGGTGCCGGCGACGCGGAGGTCGGGCAGCTCGAGGATCTTGCGGCTCTCGTTGCGGAGCTTCTTCTCCTCGTCGGTCTCGTTGAGGCCGTCGTCGACAAGGTTCCCGGCGAAGGGGATGACGTCGAAGGCGATCGGAGCGATGTACTTCTCGGGCTGGGGGAAGTCCAGCGCCGAGCCGTCGCGGGCGAGCCGCTCGACGTCGCCCTGAGCGAGCACGCCCTCGACCTGGCCGAGCAGCTCCTGAACCCCGGCGAGGCCCGAGCCGCTGACGGCCTGGTACGTGCTGACGATGAGCCGTTCGAGACCGGCCTCGTTGTCGAGCACCTTCAGCGCCGGCATCGCGGCCATGGTGGTGCAGTTGGGGTTCGCGATGATGCCCTTGCGCGCCTCGGCGATCGCGTGCGGGTTGACCTCGCTCACGACGAGCGGCACGTCGGGATCCATGCGCCACGCGCTGGAGTTGTCGATGACGACGGCGCCCGCCTCGGCGAAGCGCGGGGCGTGCGCACGGCTGCCCGTGGCGCCGGCCGAGAAGAGGGCGATGTCGATGCCGCCGAGTTCGGCGGTGGCGACATCCTCCACGGTCACGGCCTTGCCCTGGAAGATGATGTCGGATCCGGCCGAGCGTGCGGTGGCGAAGGCGCGGATCTCGCGCACCGGGAACCCGCGCTCCTCGAGGATGTCGATCATGGCGCCGCCGACCTGGCCGGTGGCGCCGACGATGGCGACGGAGAGTCCTGAATCGGAGATGCGGGTCATGGTGTTCCTCAGCGTGGGCACAAGCGTGGAGCGGACGCGCGGGCACCGTCGGACGCGCGGGGTTGCCCGATTCTACCGCCCTGCCGCAGCGGCGAGGTCCGCCGTTACGGGCTGCTCCCAGGGCTGCGTGTCGTCGTGAGGCGGGCGCGGCGCCAGCTGCTGCTCGCGGGCGGCGGGCGTCACGGGGTCAGGTGATCTCACGAGGACAGGACGTTGCGCGAGGAATCCTCCTGCACCGGTGACATCACCTGATCTCGTGGCATGAGACGGGACCGCCGCCGAGCGAGTCGGGGTCAGCGGCCGGTGCCGGCGTAGACGGTGGCCTCGATGTCGCCGTCCAGGCCGTACGCGGTGTGGACGACGCGCGCGGCCTCGGCCAGATCGTCGCCGCGCACCACGACCGAGATGCGGATCTCGGACGTCGAGATCATCTCGATATTGATGCCGGCGACGCTGAGCGCCTCGAACAGCGTGGCAGAGACACCCGAGTGCGTGCGCATGCCCGCGCCGACGACCGAGAGCTTGCCGATCTGGTCGTCGTGGACGAGGTTCTCGAAGCCGATGTCGGACTGGTCGCCGGCGAGCGCCTTCAGCGCGGTCGCGGCATCGGTCTTGGGGAGCGTGAACGAGATGTCGGTGCGGCCGGTCGCGGCGGCCGACACGTTCTGCACGATCATGTCGACGTTCGCCCCGGACTTCGCGATGACCTTGAAGATCTCGGCCGCCTTGCCCGGCACGTCGGGCACGCCGATGACGGTGATCTTGGCCTGACCCAGGTCGGTGGCGACCCCGGCGACGATCGGCTCTTCCATCTCTTCTCCCTTTTCGCCCTCGGGGACGCTCATCCCCGGGCCGAGCACATAGGTCCCCACGCCCGAGCTGAACGTGGAGCGGGCGTGGATCAGCACGCGGTGGCGGCGCGCGTACTCGACGGCGCGGATGTACAGCACCTTCGCGCCGTTCGCGGCGAGTTCGAGCATCTCCTCCGCCGACACGACGGTCAGCTTCTTCGCCTTCGGCACGACGCGGGGGTCGGCGGTGAAGATGCCGTCGACGTCGCTGTAGATCTCGCAGACGTCGGCCTGGAGCGCCGCCGCCAGCGCGACGGCGGTGGTGTCGGAACCCCCGCGGCCGAGCGTCGTGATGTCGCGTGTGTCGCGGTTGAACCCCTGGAAGCCGGCGACGATGACGATCGCGCCCTCGTCGAGGGCCTCACGCAGGCGGATCGGCGTGACGTCGACGATGCGCGCGGAGCCGTGATCGGCGGTCGTGATCATGCCGGCCTGGCTGCCGGTGAACGAGCGGGCCTCGAACCCCATCGAGTGGATGGCCATGGCGAGCAGCGCCATCGAGATGCGCTCACCGCTCGAGAGCAGCATGTCGAGCTCGCGCGGTGCGGGGATCGGCGCGACCTGCCCTGCCAGATCGAGCAGCTCGTCGGTGGTGTCGCCCATCGCGCTCACGGCGACGACGACGTCGTGCCCGGCCCGGCGCGTGTCGACGATGCGCTTCGCGACGCGCTTGATGCTCTCGGCATCCGCGACCGACGATCCGCCGTACTTCTGGACGATCAGCGCCACATCGAACTCCACGCGTATGTCAGGGGTGGGCGAGAACGGATGCCGCACCAGAGCTTCTGAACTTCACCCGACGCTCCATCTTACGGACGCTCCCATGCGCCACCGGCCATGTGTCTCGGCGCTAGCATCCGAGCATGGAGCAGATCGAGGCATGGTCGGAGTTCAACGTCGCGATGGTCGGCGCGACGGCGGCTCTGGCCGGTCTCGTCATCGTCGCGGCGAGCGTCAACATCGGCGACATCATCAAAGAGGCTTCTCTCACGGCGCGTCTCGCCGCGGGCATCTCCGGTCTCGTCCTCGCGCTCATCGGGTCGGCGGTCGGACTCATCCCCGAGGTCGGCGCGCTCCCCTACGGGGTCGCGATGATCGTGCTCGCGCTGGGCGCCGGCGTCTTTCAGGTGCAGGCGGCACGGCGGATCTTCGAGAACCGGCATCCGGCCAACCGGCTCCGCGCCGGCAAGTCCGCGGTCGGCTTCATCGCTCCGCTCGCCTACTTCGTCGGCGGCGCGCTGCTGGCGGCAGGTCAGCCGGGCGGACTGCTGTGGTTCGCGGCCGGCTCCCTCATCGCGGTGGTCGCGGCGCTGCTGGTGTCGTGGATCGTGCTCGTCGAAGTGCTCCGCTGACGCGGGGAGGATGCCGGCGGCCGCGCGGCAGCGGTCAGCTCGGGCCGATCGGCGGCAGGTCGGCCGTGGCCTTGCGAGCTCGCACCGTGCCGCCGGTGGCGGCGAGCCAGCACCCGGCGATCACCAGCGGGAATCCGATCAGCAGGCCGAGGGTGAGCGGCTCGCCGAGGATGAGCGTGCCGAGCACGATCGCGACGACGGGGTTGACGTAGGTGAACAGCGGCGCCCGCACCGGGCCCACGCGCGCGATCAGCGCGAAGAACGTGATGAACGCCACCGCCGTGCACAGGACGGCCAGCGCGATGAGCGACAGCGTGCCCTCGAGGGTCGGCACCTGGTGCTGCGTCAGGAACGCGATCGGCGTGTAGAAGATCCCGACAGCGAGGAGCGCGAGGGTGATGGAGCCGAGCGAGGGCACGTCGCGCAGCTTGGTAGCGATGACGAACGGCGCGATCGCGTACAGCAGCGCGACCAGCAGGACTTCGCCGACCGCGATGAGACCGCCGCCGCCTTCGACCGCGAGGCCGGGGCCCGCGACGATCACGAAGACGCCGACGAAGCCGATGAAGAGGCCGATGCTGCGCGCCGGGCTGAGAACCGAACGGTCACCTCCGCCGAACGCGATGATCGCCGCGAACAGCGGAACGGTCGCGACGAGCAGACCGGTGAGCCCCGACGGCAGCGTCTGCTCGGCATGACCGAGGAGCAGGAAGGGCCCCGCCATCTCGATGGCGCCGAACAGCAGCACCCAGCCGATCTTGGCGAAGGCGGGGCGCAGCGCCTTCTGCCGGATCGCGAACGGCAGGAGCAGCACGGCGCCGAGAAGCGTGCGGCCCGCCACCACCGCAGCCGGAGAGTACGACTCCACGGCGATGCTGATGAAGAGATAGGGAATGCCCCACAGCACTGCCATCGCGGCGAACAGCAGCCACGCGCGCGTGTCGAAGCGCTGCGAGGAGTTCATATGGTGTCTCTCCGTCAAGTGATCTTCGGTCGCAGCACGGATCTGTGCGCAGGCCTCGGGATTCAGCATCCGGGAACCGGCACCCCGGCGCGAGGCGGCCGACCGCCAATCTACGGCGGAGTTCCGACATCCGTCGAGATCAGACCGAGCGTCGGCCCTCGAACGCCCGGCCCAGCGTGACCTCGTCGGCGTACTCCAGGTCGCCTCCGACGGGAAGGCCCGACGCCAGACGGGTGACCGAGATCTCGAGCGTGTGCAGCAGCCGGCTCAGGTAGGTGGCGGTCGCCTCGCCCTCGAGATTCGGGTTCGTGGCGAGGATGACCTCCTGCACCGTGCCGTCGGCGAGCCGCTGCATCAGCTGGGTGATGCGCAGGTCGTCCGGACCGATGCCGGCGATCGGGCTGATCGCGCCGCCGAGCACGTGATAGAGCCCACGGAACTCCCGCGTGCGCTCGATCGCGGCGACGTCCTTCGCGTCTTCGACGACGCAGATGAGGGTCAGGTTGCGGCGGGGGTCGCGGCAGATCGAGCAGCGCTCCTGCTCGGAGACGTTGCCGCAGACCTCGCAGAAGCGCACCCTCTCGCGCACGACGCTGAGCAGCTCGGCGAGATGCGACACGTCGAAGTTGGGCGTCTGCAGGATGTGGAAGGCGATGCGCTGCGCCGACTTCGGTCCGATCCCGGGCAGGCGGCCGAATTCGTCGATGAGATCTTGGACGATGCCGTCGTACATGGGCTAGCTGAACCTCGTCGGCGGCTCGTAGGGCTCCTCGCGCACGAATGTGGCGCCGAGAACCTGGCGCACCACCGCCTCGCCGTAGCGCTGCACGCCGCCGTTGCGCGTCGTGACCACCGGAGTCAGGGGCGGCGCGACCGTCGGCGGCACCGGGACGTCGGCGACGGCATCCGGCTCGTCTTCGGGCTCGTCGTCGTCGCGCTCGATCGAGGGGACGACCTCGGTGCGCGGAAGAACGTCTCCCTCGCGCGGGGGCGCCAGGGTTGCGACGCGCGCCATCGAGGTCGCCGCATCTTCGGGCTCGTCGTCGACCGCGAACTGGCCGGGCGTCTCGGTGGGCAGCGCCGCCGGGCCCGGGTCGGGCGGCGGGGCGTCGTCGTCGGAAGGGATCGCCGCGACGGCCCAGTCGGTCACGGGGGCGGCCGCAGCCGACGCTGTCGACGCAGCCCCGGTTGCCGAGGCGCGGGGCGCCGAGACCGGGCCGCGCTGGGTGGGACCGGATGCCGACGCACGGGGTCCTGACGAGGTCGAGGGTCGTGCTGCGGCGGGGGCGGCAGGTGCCGTCGCAGGCGTTCGCGGAGCGGCAGGTGTCTCAGGAGCAACCGGGCGCTGCGGTGCCTCGCGTCCGGGACCGGAGGCCGACGGACTCGCCGGACCGGATGGCGCCGGACCACCAGGACCGCCGCCCGCGTCATGACGGGCGATGTACTTCACACGGATGCCGAGCACGGCCAGGATCGCCTGGCGCAGGTCTTCGCTCGGGCCCTTGCCGGCGGCGAGCTGCTTGAACTTCGCGACGTCGCTCTGGCTCGAGAAGGTGAGCGTGAGCACGTCGTCGTCGAGTGCAGCGGTACGAGCGCCGGAGGCGAGCATCCACGACGAGCGACTGACGTTCTCGAGCTGACCGAGCACCTGCGGCCAGGCCTGCTGCAGGCGCTCCAGCGTGACCGGTCCCGCGGGAACCGGAGGGGCTTCGACGGGAGGGGGCGCCGGCGCCGCGGCCGCGGGTGACGGCGCGGGCTCGCTCGGAGACGCGGGCGCCGAGGCCGCAGCAGGACGGTCGCTCGTCGCGCCCACCGGCGCCGGTGCGCTCGACGCGGGCGCAGGCGCCGGCGCCGCGGCAGCCACAGGCGCTGTCGACGCCGCACTGCCCGCTCCGCGAGCCAGCACGCGAGCGACCATGAGCTCGAGCTGGAGCCGGGGCGAGGTCGCACCCGTCATGTCGTCGAGGGTCGCGATCACGAGGTCGGCGATGTGCGACAGGCGCGACGTGCCGAAGGCATCGGCCTGGCGCTGCATGCGGGCGAGGTCTTCCGCCGAGACGCCGCGCAGCACCGCGGCGGCGCCCTGACCGGTCGCCGACACGACGATGAGGTCGCGCAGGCGCTCGAGCAGGTCGTCGACGAACCGGCGTGGGTCCTGGCCCGTCTGCACGACCCGGTCGACCGCGGCGAACGCGGCCGCGGCGTCGGAGGCGGCGAACGCGTCGACCACCTCGTCGAGCAGCTCGGCGTGGGTGTAGCCGAGCAGCGCGACGGCGCGGGCGTACGTCACGAGAATGGTCCCTGAGCCTGCCGAAGGGTCGGACCCGGCGATGAGCTGGTCGAGCAGCGACAGCGTGTCCCGCGGCGACCCGCCGCCCGCACGCACGACGAGCGGCAGCACGCCCTTCTCCACCTCGACGCCCTCCTGCCCGCAGAGCTGCTCGACGTACTCGAGCATGGCCGCGGGCGGCACCAGGCGGAACGGATAGTGGTGCGTGCGCGAGCGGATCGTGCCGATGACCTTCTCGGGCTCGGTCGTCGCGAAGATGAACTTGACGTGGTCGGGCGGCTCTTCGACGAGCTTGAGCAGGGCGTTGAAGCCCTGCGGCGTGACCATGTGGGCCTCGTCGAGGATGAAGATCTTGAAGCGGTCGCGCGCGGGGGCGAACACGGCGCGCTCGCGCAGGTCGCGGGCGTCGTCGACGCCGTTGTGGCTCGCGGCGTCGATCTCGACGACGTCGAGCGAGCCGCCACCGCCGCGGCCGAGCTCGATGCAGCTGTCGCAGGTGCCGCAGGGCGTGTCGGTCGGCCCCTGCGCGCAGTTGAGACAGCGCGCCAGGATGCGGGCCGACGTCGTCTTGCCGCACCCGCGCGGGCCGGAGAACAGGTAGGCGTGCCCGACCCGGTCGCTGCGCAGCGCCGTCATCAGGGGTTCGGTGACCTGCGACTGCCCGATCATCTCGCCGAACGACTCGGGCCGGTAGCGGCGGTAGAGGGCGGTGGTCACTCCCCCAGCCTACGGCGTGACGCCGACATCGCGGTGGCCGCTCCCGCGGCCTGCTAGATTGCTCGGCAGTGACACGGGGTGCCCGCGCGGCGGGCTGAGAACACACCCGTCGAACCTGATCTCGATCATGCGAGCGAAGGGATGTCGCGATGAACGCGCGCACCGAACCCCACCTGTCCGCCCTCTCCCCCGCCGCCGCGCTGACGGCGCTGCGGGAGGCCTCACCCCTGGTGCAGTGCATCACCAACGCGGTGGTGACGAACTTCACCGCCAACGCCCTCCTCGCCGTCGGCGCGGCCCCGGCGATGTGCGACATCCCCGGTGAGGCAGGGCCGTTCGCAGGCGTCGCAGACGGCGTGCTTGTCAACCTCGGCACCCCGACCGCGGAGCAGCGCGATGCCGCCCGTGAGGCCGTGCGTCACACGCCGCGGTGGGTCCTCGATCCCGTGGCGGTCGGCGTGCTCCCGGTGCGCACGGCTCTCGCGGCCGAGCTGCTCGATCACCGACCGACGATCATCCGCGGCAACGCCTCCGAGATCCTGGCGCTGGCAGGCGCGGGCGCCGGCGGTCGCGGTGTCGATGCGACGGACGGAACGGATGCCGCGGCCGGCGCCGCGCGATCGCTCGCGTTGCGCACCGGCGGCGTGGTCGCCGTGTCCGGCCCGGTCGATCTCGTCACCGACGGCGAGCGGGTCGTGCGGATCCATGGCGGCGACGCGCTCCTCACCCGCGTCACCGGCGGCGGCTGCTCCCTCGGCGCGGTGATGGCCGCGCTGCTCGGTGTATGCGCCCCGCTGGAGGCGGCGGTGGCGGCATCCGCCCTCTACGCGGTCGCATCGGATCGGGCCGCGGCGCGGTCGGAGGGGCCGGGGTCTTTCGCCGTGGCGTTCCTCGATGCGCTCGACGCCGTGGCGGCGGCGCCCGCCGACCTCGATGCGCGCGCCGACGCGCTCGCGGCTCGATGATCCGCGCCGCGCGCCTCGCGGTGCATCTCGTGACCGACGACCGCATGCCGTTCGACCGGCTGGTCGACGTCGTCGACGCCGCGGTCGGCGCCGGAGTCGACGTCGTGCAGCTGCGCGCCAAGTCCATCAGCGCGCGCGAGCTGCTGCGGCAGGCGGTGGCGATGTCGGACGTCATCGACCGCCGCTGCCTGCTCCTGCTCAACGACCGCGTCGACGTCGCCGTCGCCGCGCGCGAGGCGGGGGCGCTCGTCGACGGCGTCCACCTCGGCCAGGCCGACGTGCCGCCCGAGACGGCGCGACGCCTGCTCGGCGCGCACGCCGTCATCGGATGGACGGCGAACTCGCCGGAGCACCGGGTCGCGGCATCCGCTCTGCGTTCCGGCACGGTCGACTACCTCGGAGTCGGGGTGATCCGGCCGACCTCGACCAAGCCCGACCACCCGCCGGCGCTCGGCATCGACGGCTTCGCGGCGTTCGCGACGAGCACGACCGTGCCCTGCGTCGCGATCGGCGGAGTGCGCCTGAGCGACGTCGCACCGCTGCGGGAAGCCGGCGCAGCGGGTATCGCGGTGGTCTCGGCCATCTGCGGCGCCGACGATCCCGCAGCGGCGTCGCGCGCTGTCCGCAGCGCCGCCGACGCGCTCGCGCTCGAGGCCGAGGGGGTCGCTCGGTGAGCGATGTGTCCGTCGCGCAGACCGTGACGGCGCCGCATCGCCCGCAGGCGATCCCGCGCGTGCTGAGCATCGCCGGCACCGACCCGACGGGCGGCGCGGGCATCCAGGCCGACCTCAAGTCCATCGGCGCGCTCGGCGGCTACGGCATGGCGGTGGTGACCGCCCTCGTCGCGCAGAACACGCACGGCGTGCGCGAGGTGCACGTGCCGCCGACGGCGTTCCTCGCCGCGCAGCTCGACGCCGTATCGGATGACGTCCAGATCGATGCGGTGAAGATCGGGATGCTGCAGTCGGCCGAGATCATCGAGACCGTGCGGGAGTGGCTCGCCCGCGTGCGCCCGCCGGTCGTCGTGCTCGACCCGGTCATGGTGGCGACCAGCGGCGATCGGCTGCTCGACCCCGCCGCCGAGGACGCGCTGCGCACGCTCGCGACCGAGGTGGACCTCATCACCCCGAACCTCGCGGAGCTCGCCGTGCTCGTCCGGCGCCCACGAGCGACGGCATGGGAGCAGGCTCTCGCCGACGCGCGGGCTCTCGCGACCGCGACGGGAACGACCGTGCTGCTCAAGGGCGGGCACCTCGACGGAACGGACTGCCCCGATGCGGTCGTCGCGGCCGACGGCGCGGTCCACGAGGTCGGCGGCACCCGCGTCGCGACCCGGAACACCCACGGCACCGGCTGCTCGCTCTCGTCGGCGATGGCGACCCTGCGCGCGGGCGGTGCGGCCTGGCCCGACGCACTGGTGCGCGCGAAGACGTGGCTCACCGGCGCACTCGCGCACGCCGATGCCCTGGGTGTGGGTGGAGGCAACGGCCCGATCGACCACTTCCACGAACAGCGGGTCGCGGCTGAGCCCACGCGGCCGGAGGCTCCGCGCGACGCGCCGGCGGTGCGTGGCGGGGCCGTGGGGAGCGCCCCCGCCGCCTCTTGGGCGGCGCAGGTGTGGGATGCCGCGGCCGCCGTGCGCGCCGACGTCGACGCCCTCGCGTTCGTCCGAGGGCTGGCCGACGGCAGTCTGCCGCGCGCGACGTTCCTGCGCTACCTCGCCCAGGACGCGCTCTACCTCGGCGAGTACTCCCGCGTGCTGGCGAAGGCGAGCGCGCTCGCGCCGACCGCCGAGGAGCAGGTGTTCTGGGCGCGCGCGGCCGAGTCCTCGATCGTCGAGGAGCGGCGGCTGCATGAGTCGTATCTCGGGTCGCCTCCCGACGCGCCCGCACCGCAGACCCTGGCCTACACGAACCACCTGCACGCCGCGGCGCGGTCATACGGCGAGCTCGTCGCCGCACTGCTGCCGTGCTTCTGGCTGTACACCGACCTCGGCGTCCGTCTCGCGGCCCGGCGCCATGACGCGCACCCGTACGACGACTGGCTCGCGATGTACGGCGACCCCGGCTTCACGGCCGCGACCGCGCGGGCGGCCGAGATCGCCGACGCAGCGGCGCGGGAGGCCGGACCGTACGAGCGGGCGCGGATGAGCGACGCGTTCGCCCGCTCGATGGAGCACGAACGGGAGTTCTTCGCCCGCGCATGATGCATCCGGCCCGCCGCGCACCCGCCCGAGAGCAGGAGATCCGGCGGAGACAGGACGGATCGGCTCGGATCGTCCCGTTCTCGCCGGAATCTCCGGTGCTCGCGAGACCGTCAGACGTCCGCCCCGTGCTCGACGTCCGCCGCTCCCACGATGATCGGGATCGTCGAGGTGACGGTCGGCACCGACGCCGACAGCAGCGAGCCGTCCTCGCGACGGGCGTCGCCGAGCTCGCGCAGCGACGGGCGCCCGGCGATGACGGGTCCCTGCCCGTCGAGAGCGGCCACCACCTCTTCGCCCGGGCCGACGACGTAGCCGACGCCGCGCACGCTGAAGCCGACGGGGTCGCCCTCCGTCGCGCGCACGCGCAGCTCGTCGCGGGTCACGGTGACGACCAGGCGCGTGCCGTGCCAGTGCAGCACGAACTCGAGCGAGGGCCACGCCTCGGGCAGCCGCGGGTCGAAGGACAGCTCGCCGAAGTGGTCGCGCATGCCGCCGAAGCCCGATACCAGCGCCGTCCACACGCCGCCGGCAGAGGCGACGTGCACGCCGTCGGCGGCGTTGTGATGCAGGTCGCCGAGGTCGACGAAGATCGACTCGCGGAAGTACTCGAGCGCCAGGTCCTGGTAGCCGACCTCCGCGGCGAGGATCGCCTGCACGACCGCCGACAGCGTCGAGTCGCCCGTGGTCAGCGGGTCGTAGTACTCGAAGTCGGCGAGCTTGTCCTCGTCGGAGAAGTGGTTGCCCTGCAGGAACAGCGCCAGCACCACGTCCGCCTGCTTCAGCACCTGGTAGCGGTAGATCACCAGCGGGTGGAAGTGCAGCAGCAGCGGCCGCTTGTCGGGCGGCGTGTTCTCGAGGTCCCAGATCTCCCGCTCGAGGAACACGTGATCCTGCGGGTGGATGCCGAGGCTCGGGCTGAACGGGATGTGCATGGCCTCCGCGGCCCGCTCCCACGCCTCGGGCTCTCCGGGCTCCAGGGCGAGGCGGTCCACCATCTGCCGGTAGACCTCGCCGTCGACCTCGGCCATCTCGCGCACCGTGCGCGCGGCGAAGCGGAGGTTGAACCGCGCCATGACGTTCGTGAACAGGTTGTCGTTCACGACGGTGGTGTACTCGTCGGGCCCGGTGACGCCGTGGATGTGGAAGGTGTCTCCTTCGCCGTCGATCATGCCGTCGCTCGAGCGCCAGAAGCCGAGGGTCGCCCACAGCCGCGCCGTCTCGACCGCGATGTCGACGCCCTCGCGGAAGAGGAACTCGTCGTCGCCGGTGGCACGGACGTACTTCGCGAGGGCGAAGCTCACGTCGGCGTTGATGTGGTACTGCGCAGTGCCGGCCGCATAGTAGGCCGACGCCTCTTCGCCGTTGATGGTGCGCCAGGGGAACAGTGCACCGGCCTCGTTCAGCTGGAACGCGCGACGGCGCGCGGCGGGCAGCATGAGGTACCGCATGCGCAGTGCGTTGCGGGCCCACAGCGGCGTCGTGTACGCGAGGAACGGGAGCACGTAGATCTCGGTGTCCCAGAAGTAGTGCCCCGAGTAGCCCGAGCCCGTCATGCCCTTCGCCGGCACGCCGAGGCCATCCGCCCGGGCGGTGGCCTGCGCGAGCTGGAACAGGCACCAGCGCGTGGCCTGCTGCAGGTCGGCGTGCCCGGCGATCCGCACGTCCGAGCGCTCCCAGAACGCGTCGAGCCAGGACCGCTGCCGCGTGCGGATGGCGTCGACGCCCTCGCTCAGCGCCCTGTCGAGGGTGCGCCGGCAGCGGTCCACCAGTTCCCGCGCTGGAACGCCGCGCGAGGTGTGGTAGCTGACGAGCTTGGTGACACGGATCGGCACGCCGGCCGTCGCCTGCACGCGGAAGACGTTCTTCGCGATGTCGGGTTCGATGAGCGTGCGCGACGTGTACTCGTTCTCGGTGTCTACGAGATGATCGGCGACGACGGCGATGGTCATCCCGGAGTCGGTGACGCGGTACGACAGCGCCGAGCGGAGCTTGTCCTGCCAGTACTCCTGCGGCTGCAGCACGCGCTCGTGGAGCTTCTCGGTCTTGCGGGGGTCGAAGCCGGCCTTGCGCGAAGCGGTGGGGGTGCCGCCGTAGACGTCTTCGCCGTCCTGCCGGTTGATGATCTGGCTGGCGATGGTGACGGGAGCGTCGGCGTTCAGCACGGTGACCTCGATCGTCATCAGCGCGAGGTGCTTCTCCTCGAACGACACCAGTCGCTCCATGCCGATCATGACGTCCTTGCCGGACGGCGTCGTCCACCGCACGTGGCGGCGCAGGATCCCGTCGCGCATGTCGAGCTCCCGCTCGTACTCGCGGACGTCGGCGACGTCGAGCGACAGCGGCTCGTCGTCCACGTACACGCGCATGACCTTCGCGTCCGGGGCGTTGATGATCGCCTGTCCGACCTCGGCGAAGCCGTACGCCTGCTCGGCGTGGCGGATCGGGAACGTCTCGTGGAACCCGTTGATGAACGTGCCGTCCTCGTGCGCGAACCGCCCTTCCGAGTGGTTTCCGCGCAGGCCGAGATAGCCGTTGCCCACGGCGAACAGCGTCTCGGTGACACCGGAGTCGTCGAGGTCGAACGACGACTCGATCAGCCGCCACTCGTCGACGGGGAAGCGGTCGCGGTCGATCATCGTACGAATTCCTCCAGGTCCTGAACCACGATGTGGGCGCCGGCGTCGATGAGGTCCTGCACCCCGACGCCGCGGTCCACGCCCACGACGAGTCCGAAGCCGCCGGCCGCCGCCGAGCGCACGCCGCTGATGGCGTCCTCGACCGCGGCGCTGCGGGCGGGCTCGACCTCCAGCATCCGGGCCGCCTCTACGAACACGTCCGGCGCGGGCTTGGAGGCGAGGTGGTCGCGTTCGGCGATGACGCCGTCCATCACGACAGTGAATCGATCACGGATGCCGGCTGCCGCCAGCACCTCCTCCGCGTTCTTGGAGCTGGACACCACCGCGACGCGGGTGCCGGCATCCGCCAGCGTGTCGAGCAGGCGCAGCGATCCCGGGTAGGGCGCGATGCCCTCCGCCCGCAGGACGCGCTCGAAGACCGCGTTCTTGCGGTTGCCGATGCCGCACACCGTGTCGGCGGTCGGAGGATCGGACGGATCGCCCCACGGCACCTCCACGTCGCGCGAGCGCAGCAGGCTGGCCACGCCGTCGTAGCGCTTCTTGCCGTCCAGGTGGTCGAAGTAGTCGCGCTCGGTGTAGGGCGGCGTGATGTCCCACGCGGCGAAGAGCTCCTCGAACATGGTCTGCCACGCGTGCATGTGCACTTCGGCCGTGGGCGTCAGGACGCCGTCCAGATCGAACAGCACGGCGTCGAAGGCGGTCAGATCGGGCAGGGCGTCGTGGGCCACAGAACCTCCGGGGGCGAGTGCGGGTGTGTGTGCTCGGCACTCCGTCGCGCCGCTCAGCAAGCGTAATGCGGACGGGCGCCCGCTCGACACCCCGAGACGGTTACGGACGGGCGACGCTCAGGGTCTGGCGGGCGATCTCGAGCTCCTCGTCGGTCGGCACGACGAGGACGGTGACGGCCGACGCGTCGGTCGATATGACACGGATGCCGCGCTCGGCGCTCTCGTTGCGCTCATGGTCGATCTCCACGCCGGCGAATCCGAGCGTCTCGAGCGCCCCGGCGCGTACGCCGGGCGCGTTCTCTCCGACACCGGCCGTGAACGAGATGACATCGGCGCCGCCGAGCTGGGCGAGATAGGCGCCGGCGTAGGCGCGCAGCCGGTGGACGTAGACCTCGAAGGCGAGGAGCGCCCGCGGCTCGCCCCGCCCGATCGCCGCGCGGATGTCTCGCAGGTCGTTGGATCCCGCGAGGCCGAGCAGGCCGCTGCGCTTGTTGAGAAGGTCGTCGAGGTCGTCGACCGACATGCCGGCGCGCCGCTCGAGCTGGAAGAGCACCGCGGGGTCGATGTCGCCCGACCTCGTGCCCATGACGAGTCCCTCGAGCGGAGTGAAGCCCATGGACGTGTCGATGGACCGGCCGCCGTCGATCGCGGTGACCGATGCGCCGTTGCCCAGGTGGAAGACGATCTGCTTCAACTCGACCAGGGGTCGTGCGAGGAAGGCTGCCGCCGCCTCGCTGACGAACTTGTGCGACGTGCCGTGGAACCCGTACCGGCGGATGCGATGGGCTGCCGCGACCTCTGTGTCGATCGCGTAGGTGTATGCCGCCGGCGCGAGGGTCTGGTGGAAGGCCGTGTCGAAGACGGCGACGTGGGGCACATCGGGGAACGCCGTCCGGGCGGCGACGATCCCGGCGAGGTTCGCCGGATTGTGCAATGGCGCGAGCACCGAGAGCTCGTCGATGTTGATCTCGACGAGCGGGGTGATGAGCGTGGGCTCGAAGAACCGCGCGCCGCCGTGGACCACCCGGTGACCGACCGCGACCGGCGGCGTCTCGGTGAGCGACGGACCGTAGGACGCGAACGCGTCCAGCATGACTTCGAAGCCCGCCGTGTGGTCGGGGATCGGCAGCTCGCGTGTGCGCGTCGCGTCGAGGAAGGTGGGCGTGCCTGCCACCTCCCCGGTCGCCGCCGGAGCGGGCGTCGCGTAGACGGTGTGACGGGCGACGCCGATCGGCTCGCCGATGCGCTCGACGAGGCCGGAGGCGAGCGTGCGCTCGGTGTCCATGTCGAGCAGCTGGTACTTGAAGGACGAGGAGCCGCTGTTGATGACGAGCACGGGGGTCACGCGGTTCACTCCCGGACTCCGGTCGTTGAGCGAGCGAGGAACGCCGAGAGTGGCATCACTCCCCCTGCGCCTGGATCGCGGTGATCGCGATGGTGTTGATGATGTCGTCCACCAGCGCGCCGCGGGACAGGTCGTTGATGGGCTTGTTGAGGCCCTGCAGCACCGGTCCGATCGCGACGGCGCCGGCCGAGCGCTGCACCGCCTTGTACGTGTTGTTGCCGGTGTTGAGGTCGGGGAAGACGAACACCGTGGCGCGCCCGGCGACCTCCGAGCCCGGCATCTTCGCCGCCGCCACGGCGGCGTCGGCCGCCGCGTCGTACTGGATCGGTCCCTCGACGAGCAGCTCGGGCGCCCGCGAGCGGACGAGGGCGGTCGCGTCCCTGACCTTCTCGACCTCGGCGCCCGAGCCCGATTCGCCCGTCGAGTACGACAGCATCGCCACGCGAGGATCGATGCCGAACTGCGCGGCCGTCGCGGCGGACGAGATCGCGATGTCGGCGAGCTGCTCGCTGGTGGGGTCGGGGATGACGGCGCAGTCGCCGTAGACCAGCACGCGGTCGGCGAGCGCCATCAGGAACACGCTCGAGACGACCGAGACGCCGGGGCGGGTCTTGATGATCTCGAACGCCGGGCGGATCGTGTGCGCCGTCGTGTGGGCGGCGCCCGAGACCATGCCGTCGGCGAGGCCCAGGTGCACCATCATCGTGCCGAAGTACGACACGTCGGTCACGGTGTCCGCCGCCTGCGCGACGGTGACGCCCTTGTGCGCGCGCAGTCGGGCGTACTCCTCTGCGAACTTGTGCACGTGCACCGCGTCGAGCGGCGACAGCACCTCGGCGCCCTGGATGTCGATGCCGAGCTCGATCGCCCGCGCCCGCACCTCGAACGGCTCGCCGAGGATCACGAGGTCGGCGATGCCGCGCTTGAGCACCGTCGCCGCCGCGCGCAGGACCCGATCGTCATCCCCCTCGGGCAGCACGATGCGCTTGCGCTGCGCGCGGGCCCGCTCGATGAGCTGGAACTCGAACATCAGCGGTGTCACCACCGTCGCCCGCGCCAGGCCGACCGAGACGAGCAGTTCATCGGTGTCGACGCTCTGCTCGAACAGGGCGAGGGCGGTGTCGTAGCGGCGCTGCGAGTCGGCGGCCAGGCGGCCGCGGGTGCCCATGATGCGCACCGCCGTCTCGTACGTGCCGAGCTCGGTGGTGATGATGGGCACGTTCGACCCCAGGCCGTCGATCAGTCGCGTCACGGGCTCGGGCAGCTCGAACCCGCCGTTGAGCACGATGCCCGAGATCGACGGGAAGGTGCCCGAGGCATTCGCCAGCAGCGTCGCCAACAGCACCTCCGACCGGTCGGCGGGGATGATGACCACGGCGCCCTCGAGGAGGCGGGGCAGCACGTTCACCATCGACATCCCCGCGACGACGACCGCAAGCGCTTCGCGGGTGAGCAGGTCGGGGTCGCCGGCGAGCAGCTCGCCGTCGACCGAGCGCATGATGCCGCGGATCGACGGCGCCACCAGATGGCGATCCTCGGGGATGGCCCAGACCGGTACGGGCGATGCGGGCACCGTCGCCTCGCCGTGGTGCGCGTCGATGGAGCGGCGGATCGCAGCGATGGTCTCGTCGGCGATGTCCGCCTCGGCGCGGTTGGCGACGACGGCGAACAGCTTCGCACGGCCGTGCCGCAGCTCGGCGAGCGCGAGATCCGCGATCTGGCCCATCTCGGCAGGCGTGCGCGGGAGCGAGGACCCGAGCTGCTCGGGCTGCGTCTGGTTCTGCGCCGAGCGGCCGCCGAGCACGAGCAGGACCGGCGCGCCCAGGTTCGCCGCGATGCGGGCGTTGTAGGCGAGCTCGGCGGGGCTGCCGACGTCGGTGTAGTCGCTGCCGACGATGACCACGGCCTCGCACTGGGCCTCGACCGCCTTGTAGCGCTCCACGATCGTCGCGAGCGCGGCATCCGGATCCTGCCGCACCTCGTCGTACGTGACGCCGACGCAGTCGTCATAGGGCAGGTCGACGCCGTCGTGGTCGAGCAGCATCTCCAGCACGTAGTCGCGCTCCACGGTCGATCGCGCGATCGCCCGGAACACGCCCACACGCGCGGTCGCGTGACTCAGGGCATCGAGCACGCCGAGCGCGACCGTCGACTTCCCCGAGTGGCCTTCGGCCGACGTGATGTAGATGCTCTGCGCCACCACCCCAGCCTATGGGCGGAGGAGGCGCTCCGTCTCGGCCCCGCTCCGCGCGAGCCCCCGGGACAGGGGCCCTCGGAGTGCGCCGAGGGCGCGCGGTTACGCTCGAGGCATGGATGCTCCCCGACCCGGAATCGACGTTCCCGACCATCGCGGCCGCACGGGACTGGATCGGATCGGGCGCGATCTGCAGCGCAATCCGGACGTGCGGGTGACGGACGTCGAGGTGCTTGCCTCCGCCTGGCATGTGCTGCGCCGCACGACGCTCGAATACCGCGATCCGTCGGGCGGATGGGAGACCCAGCAGCGCGAGACCTACGATCGCGGCAACGGGGCGACGGTGCTGCTCTACGATCCGGATCGGCGCACGGTGCTGCTCACCCGGCAGTTCCGCTACCCGGTCTACGTCAACGACCACCCCGACGGGATGCTCATCGAGACGGCGGCGGGACTGCTCGATGACGACGACCCGGCGACGGCGATCCGCCGGGAGGCGGCCGAGGAGACAGGCGTCGAAGTGGGCGAGCTCGAGCACGTCTGGGACGTGTACATGAGCCCGGGCTCGGTCACCGAGCGGCTCCACTTCTTCGCCGCACGCTACGACGGCTCGAGGCGCACCGCAGACCGAGGCGGACTCCCGGAGGAGGGCGAGCACATCGAGCTGCTCGAGATCGGGATCGGCGACGCGCTGGCGATGGTGCGCGATGGGCGGATCCAGGATGCGAAGACCATCATGCTGCTGCAGTGGGCGGTGCTCGACGGCCCCTTCGCCGCCGGTCCCTGACCGGATCCGGCCGCTCGGCAGAGCGAAGCGCCCGGAAAGATTAAGACTCTCCGCGAACCCGGCAGAGCCTGGTTACCCTTGCTACGTTTCCGTCCTGGGGGAGTTGGCCTGGATGCCGCCTCGCGGAGAGCTTCTGACAGTCTACCCGCTCTGCGCGGGGCTGACGTCACACCACCAGGGGGCCCAGGCGCGCGGCAGCCGGCTGCAGCACCGCCAGCACCGCCGCCGGCTCGTCCACCCGGTGACGTGGCCCCGAGAACCCGACCGCTCCGGCGAACCGACCGCTGCCGTCGAGGATCGGCACCGCGACACAGCCGTATCCCGGGGCGAGCTCGCCGCGCTGGCGAGTGGCGCCCAGCTCGGCGAAGTCCCCGCGCAACGCGCTCTCGGCAGTCCCCTGCTCGATCGTCAGCAGCCGCCCGATCGCGAACCGCGCCGGCTCGCGGGCGAGACGGACCTCGTCCGACAGCGGGAAGTCGGGATCCGCGTCGATCACCGAGATGCGACCGTCGACGAAGAAGACGACATGCACGCCGCCGCGCAGCGCCGAGCGCGCCTCGGCGACCACTCCCCTGGCCGCCGACGTCAGACGTGCCGGCGGCGCAGCCACGGCGGCGAGCTGCACGACCTTGGCGCCCAGCGCGAACCCCGCGAGGTCGGGGGTGCGCACGAGGTACTCGTCCTGCACGAGCAGGTTCAGGAGGCGGTAGGTGGTGGCCCGCGGCAGCCCGAGCTCGAGCGAGATCTCGCGCGCGGTCGCACCGGCGCCCAGGTGCGCCACGGCCTCGAGCACCGTCAGCGCGCTGTGGACCGCCTTCGGCTGACGCGCCGTCAGGGTCGGCCCCGGCGACACCCTCTCAGGCACCGCCCCTCCGCTCCCGCCGGGCGATGCCGCCCAGCACCTCCGAGGCGACGGGCTCGTCGTACGACCCGACGCGCGCGAGCGACGGCGTGCCGCGGCGCAGCCGGACGAGCACCGCGATCGCGGCCACGGCGCCGACCGCGAGCACCACCCAGACCGCGACGCTGCCCGCGGCGGCGTCGACCACGAAGAACGTGACGAGCGCACCGGTGAGCACGACCGCCGACACGGTCGCCGTGATCGCCGATCCGGTCGTGAGCTCGCCGATGCGCCGCAGGAAGACCGGTGCGGCGATGCACACCAGGATGTAGGCCACGATGTACCCCGCGCCGCCGACGGCGATGGTGGCATGCATCGCGCCGCGCACGTCGACGCCCGACAAGAGGAGCAGGAACGGCACGCCGGCGATGAGCGGGAAGGCCAGCGCGACCGCGCCGATGGGCGTGCCGAATCGCGGATGCGCACGGCCCGCCGGCGACGGCAGCACGCGGTCGCGCCCCATGGTGAACAGCACCCGGGTGAGGGCGGTGGTGGACCCGATGGCGCACGCGAGGAACGAGGCCGCGATGCCGATGTCGGCCACGACCCCCCAGCCGCCCAGACCGTACGCCGACGCGAGCTGATTGATCGGCGAGGCGCTGGCGGCGAGCGAGGCACCCATCGCGTCGAAGCCGGCGACCTGGGCGACCGCCGCCAGGACATACAGACCGCCAGACAGCAGCACCGTCCACACGATCGCCCTCGGCACGTTGCGGAGCGGGGCGCGGGCCTCGACGCCGAGCGTCGACGCGCTCTCGAAGCCGACGAAGGCGGTGAGCGCGATGACCGACCCCGCGGCGAGCGCCGCGGGGTCGATCCCGCCGAGCCCGAGCATGCGACCGGGGTCGATCGGGCCGATCCGGATCAGGAGCACGACGAGGAGCACGGCGATGAGGGCCACCGAGAGCACCTCGACCACGAGGGCGATGCGCGAGGACAGCCGGATGCCGCGCACGAGCACGACGGCGACGAAGGCCGCCTCGGCGGCGAGCACGGCGGCGAGCGTCCCCGGGCCTCCTGCCGCGGGCCACGCCGAATCCAGGAGGAACGTGACGTAGTACGCCCCGCCGAGCAGAGCGAACATCGCGATCGCGCCGTAGCCGACGAGGATCGCCGCTCCGGAGGCGAGTCCGGCACCCGGCCCCAGGCCGCGTGCGGTGTAGGTGTAGGTCGAACCTGCAGCGGCCAGCCGCCTCGCGAACTGCGAGATGGTGCGTGCCACGAGAAGGCTGAGAACGCCGGCGAGCACGATCGAGAGCACCGTCGCCGAGGGCGAGATGCCGGCGACGAGCAGCACGACGGTGGTCGCCGCGGCAGCCGGGGCGACGGCGGCCACGGACTGGGCGAGGACGTCGAAGAAGCCCACGCTGCGGCGATCCAGCCCGTCCAGCGGTGAACGCGCCCCGAAGTCGTGGACGGGGTCGGGTCGCGCGATCGCGCGCTCGAGTGCGGTCATGTCGCCTCCGGTGGTGCCCGTGAGACGTTACGCGGGCGCGGTTGCCGGGCCGCTACCCGCGTGTTTCGCCCGTGTGTCACCCGAATGAGACGCCCGCCCCGGCCGATCTCACTCGGGGTGCACGAGGTTTCACCGGCGCGCGACGGCGCGGCAACGCGGTGCCGCGAGGCTCAGGGCATCCCGTTCCCGCGTTCGCCCGGAGGTTCTGCCATGACCCAGCTCGAATCGAAGGGAGTCGAGGCGTCCGCGAAGCGGACGCTGACCGGCTCGCTCGGAGTCACCGCCATCGTCTTCATGGTGGTGGCCGCCGCATCCCCCCTCACCGTGATCGGCGGCGCCGCGCCGCTCGGCATGCTCCTGGGCAACGGGATCGGCTTCCCCGCGCTCTACGCCATCAGCGCCGTCATCCTGCTGCTGTTCTCGGTGGGTCTCGCCGCGATGACCCGCCACGTGCCCAGACCGGGCGCCTTCTTCACGTACGTCGGTTACGGTCTCGGCCGCTCCACCGGCCTCGCGAGCGCGTGGATCGCGATGCTCACGTACACCACGATCCAGGTGTCGGTGTACGGGTACATCGGCTACATCCTGTCGGTGACCGTCGAGTCGATCGGTGGCCCTGCCCTGCCCTGGTGGCTGATGTCGCTCGCCACGATCGCGGTCGTCGGCGTGCTGGGCTACCGCCACATCGACCTGTCGAGCAAGGTGCTCGGCGTGCTGCTCGTCGCCGAGGTCGGGATCGTCCTGGCGATGGTGGTCGTCGTGGTCGCCAGCGGCGGGCCGGAGGGCCTGAGTCTCGCACCGTTCGAGCCTGCGAACGTCGCGAGCGGCTCCCCCGGCGTCGGACTGATGTTCGCGATCGCCGCATTCATCGGCTTCGAGGCCACCGCGATCTTCCGCGACGAGGCCAAGGACCCGAACCGGACCATCCCTCGCGCCACGTACGCCGCGGTGATCGGCATCGGCGTCTTCTACACGCTGGCCGCATGGGGGCTGGTGATGGCGTGGGGGCCGAGCAATGTCCTCGACGCCATCGCGGAGGACCCCGGGACGTTCATCATCACGACGATGGCCCGCTACCTCGGCTCGTTCGGCGAGATCGCCGTCAACATCCTGCTGATCACCGCGATGTTCGCCTGCGTCCTGTCGTTCCACAACGTCGTCACGCGCTATCAGCACTCCATGGCGAACGCCGGTGTCCTTCCGGACAAGATGGGCGCGGTGCACGCCAAGCACCTCTCGCCGCACGTGTCGTCGCTCGTGCAGACGGGCACGGCGGTCGTGCTGATCGCGGTCTTCGCGGTTCTCGGCCTCGACCCCGTGCTGCAGGTCTTCACCTGGTTCGCCGGTGTCGCGACCCTCGCCATCGCGATCCTCATGGCGCTGACGTCGGTCGCCGTGATCGTGTACTTCGTCAGGACCAAGAAGGACCGGCGCGTGTGGAACACCGTCATGGCCCCCGCCCTCGGATTCGTGGGGCTCATGCTCTCGGCCGCCCTCATCGTCGCCTACTTCCCGATCATGGTCGGCGACGTCGATGCCGACGGCAACCCGGTGTTCGCCGCCGTCAGCTGGTTCCTCCTCGGACTCGTGGTGGTCGTTCCCGTCATCGGGTACGTCCAGGCCGCTTGGATCAAGAACCGCCGCCCCGCCGCCTACGCGAAGCTCACCGACTCGATCGCCGGCTGACGCACCGCGCCGACATCCATCCCCGCACCGAAGGAGCACCATGACCATCACCGACATCGCCACCGCCTCGGGCTTCGCGGCGCCGCCCGCGTCCCGGCATCCGCTCGCCTCACTGACGCCCGCCGAGATCGAGGCGGTCCGTGCGGTCGTGCTCGGACTGGACACGACGACGGAGGCGACACGATTCGCCTACGTCGGTCTCGAAGAGGCGCCGAAGCCGGAGATCCTGGCGTGGGAGGCGGGCACCGGCCCACTCCCCGAGCGCCGGGCACGCGTGCAGCTGCTCGACATGCGATCGGCCCGATCGCTCGACCTGGTCGTCTCGCTGGCCGACGGCGAGGTGGTCTCGACCGTCGAGCTCGACGGCACCGCGGGCCAGCTCCCGATCCTCGACGCCGAGTTCGAAGAGGTGGGCGTGATCGCCAACGAGAACGCGGAGTGGGTGGCCGCTCTCGCTGCTCGCGGGCTGACGCCGGAGGACGTCGTGCTCGTGCCGCTGTCGGCAGGCAGCTACGGGTACGAGGACGAGGCCGGGCGCCGCATCCTGCGCACGTTCGCGTTCCAGCAGTTCCACGCCGCCGACCATCCGTGGGCGCATCCGGTGGACGGACTCACCGCCTACATCGACGTCGCCGCCCGCTCGGTCATCAAGGTCGTCGACAACCCGGGGTACGACATCCCCCAGACGAGCGGCAACTACGACGACCCCGCCCTGCAGGGCGCGCCCCTCGAGGGCCTCAAGCCCATCGTGATCACGCAGCCCGAAGGATCGAGCCTGAACGTCGACGGCGAGCACGTCACGTGGGGCGAGTGGGACCTCCGGATCGGCTTCGACACGCGCGAGGGCCTGATCCTGCGACAGCTCTCGTTCGCGGGACGCCCGGTGATGTACCGGGGGTCGATCAGCGAGATGGTGGTGCCCTACGCCGACCCGCAGCCGAACCGGTTCTGGCAGAACTACTTCGACACCGGCGAATACCTGTTCGGCCGGTACACCAACGAGCTCGAGCTGGGCTGCGACTGCGTGGGCGACATCACATACGTCGACGCGATCCTCGCCGACGAGCTCGGGATGCCGCGCACCGTGCGCAACGGTGTGTGCATGCACGAGGAGGACTTCGGCTCGCTCTGGAAGCACACCGATCTGTTCACCGGCGCATCGGAGGTGCGGCGGTCGCGGCGGCTGGTGATCTCGTTCTTCACCACCGTCGGCAACTACGACTACGGGTTCTTCTGGTACCTCTACCTCGACGGCACGATCGAGTGCGAGGCGAAGCTCACGGGCATCCTGTTCACCTCCGCGTACCCGGGTGTGAACGAGGACGGATCCCCCTACCCGTTCGCCTCGGAGGTCGCCCCGGGTCTCGGCGCCCCGTACCACCAGCACCTGTTCTCGGCGCGGCTCGACATGACCGTCGACGGCGTCGCCAACGTCGTGAACGAGATCGACGCCGTGCGGGTGCCGATCTCGGCCGAGAACCCGGCCGGCAACGCGTTCACCAAGAGCGTCGTGCCGATCGCGTCCGAGAAGGTCTCGGGCCGCGTCGCCGACGGCGCCCGCAACCGCGTCTGGCAGATCGCCTCCACCGAGAAGACCACCTCGATGGGTCAGCCCACCTCATACGTGCTCTTCCCCACCGAGACGCCGGTGCTCCTCGCCGACGATGCGTCGTCGATCGCCTCGCGCGCCGCGTTCGCGACGAAGAACCTGTTCGTGACGAAGTACGACCCCGCCGAGCGGTACGCGGCCGGCGACTTCGTCAACCAGCACCCGGGCGGAGGCGGTCTGCCGGCCTTCATCGCCGGGGACGAGCCCCTGATCGGCGAGGACGTCGTGCTCTGGCACACGTTCGGGCTCACCCACTTCCCCCGCAACGAGGACTGGCCGGTGATGCCCATGGACTACGCCAAGTTCACGCTGAAGCCGTACAACTTCTTCGAGCGCAACCCCACGCTGCACGTGCCGGCACCCGAGTCGGCGCACTGCGCAGCGGGCACGGGTCACGTGCACGCCGCGACGGGCGGCTACGGACCGACCCCGGGCGCCCACGCGCATGACGCCGGCGGCCACGGTCACGGCGAGCACGGGCACGCGCACGACGCGCACCACCACCACGGCTGATCCGTGACCGAACTGCTCCACGCCTGGGCCATCGCCCCGGCCGCGATCGGCGCCTGCTGTCTGGCAGCCGACCGCGGCCGGGCGCGGTGGCCCGACGCCGCGGCATCCGTCCTCATGCTGGTCGCGATGCTCGACGCCGCCCTCACCCGGCTCGTCGCCCCGGTGTACTGGGCCGCGCTCCTCATCGCCGCCGCGATGGCGCTGGCCGCCTGGCGGCGTCCGCGCGGACGGGCGGCGTCGGGCACGCACCCCCGGCCGGGCGTCGGCATGGCGGTGCACACGGGCCTCGCGCTGATCGCGATGGCCGCTCTCCAGCTGAGCATGGGGCACGATCCGGTCGCCGCGGCAGGCGCCGCGGCGCACGGGCACGGAGGCGGGGGCACGCTGCTCCTGGCCGTCCTCCTGGGCGGCGCGGTCGCGTACGCCGCCTTCTCGGCGCTCCTCCTGGCGCGGGCCCACCGGTCTCTCGACCGGGCACAGCTCGCCTGCATGGGTGTCTCGGTGCTGCTGATGGCGGCAGCGTCGGTGTAGGCGGCCGACGGCGGGCGACCGGCATCCAGCGTTCTCCCAGTGCCGCACCGCGCGCACCGTGGTTAGGATCGAGCCGTGGGCGAAGACGCCCGCACCCACCCGCCGGACCCGCCCGCTCGCAGGCGGAACAGGAGGCCTCGATGGTCGATACTGCGACGGATGCCCGGACGGGACCCGACGCCCCGGCCGGCGCGCTCACGGCGGAGGGGTTCGCCCGCATCACCGACGCGATCCTCGACGCGGTCGGCACCGTCATCGACGGCAAGCCCGACGCGGTGCGCAGCTCGCTGGTGTGCCTGCTCGCGGAGGGGCACCTCCTCATCGAGGACGTGCCCGGTGTCGGCAAGACCATGCTCGCGCGGGCGCTGGCCACATCGGTCGACGCCACGGTCCGCCGCATCCAGTTCACGCCCGACCTGCTCCCGGGCGACGTGACGGGAGTGAGCGTCTTCAACCCGGTCGAGCGCGAGTTCGAGTTCAAGCCCGGCGCCATCTTCGCGAACATCGTCATCGCCGACGAGATCAACCGCTCGTCGCCCAAGACCCAGTCGGCTCTCCTCGAGGCGATGGAGGAGCGCCAGGTCACCGTCGACGGCCGCACGCACTACGTGCCCGAGCCGTTCCTGGTGGTCGCGACGCAGAACCCGCTCGAGATGGAGGGGACGTACGCCCTTCCCGAGGCGCAGCGGGACCGCTTCATGATGCGCATCTCGATGGGCTACCCGGATGCGCGGTCCGAGGCTCTGATGCTTCGCCAGCGCGACACCGCGAATCCCCTCGACCAGCTGGCGCCGGTGGTGTCGGCCGACGAGGTGTCGGGACTCGTGGCGTGGGCCCGGGCGGTGCACGTGGCTCCCGCGATCGAGGACTACGCGGTCGCCCTCGCCCAGGCCACCCGCACTCACAGCGATCTGCGGCTGGGGGCGAGCCCCCGTGCGACCCTGCAGCTGGTGCGCGCGGCCAAGGTGTGGGCGGCTCTCGACGGACGCGCGTTCGTCATCCCCGACGACATCACCGCTCTCCTGGCGGCCGTGTTCGCGCACCGTCTGATCCCGACGCGCGCCGCGGGCGGCGCGCGGGGCACCAGCGCCGCCGACGCGATCGCGACGATCCTGGAGCGCATCGCGGCGAACGTGCGGGTGCCGATCGCCTCCCGTCAGTGAGCAGACGATGAGACGCGTGTGGCCGCTGACGGTCCGGGGAACCGGAGCGCTGGTCCTTGCGATCGCATGCTTCATCGTCGCCAACGAGGCGGGACTCGCCGAGCTGATGTACTTCGGCATCCTGCTGCTGGCCGTCGTCGCGGCGAGCGTCGCATCACTGTACGTGGGCCGTCGCACCGACGCGGTCACCCGATCGCTCGTGCCCGACGTCGCCTCCGTCGGCCGCGACGCGCGCGTGTCAGTGCGGGTCGAGGTGCGCACCGCACTGCCGACGGCGCCGGGCACCTGGCGGGACACCGTGCCGAAAGGACTCCGCGGAAAGGCGGAGGGCGCCTTCCCGGCTCTCGGCTCGGGACTGCGCGGCGGCGAGCGCGGCGGCGTCCGCAGCATCGACCTCGTGTACACCCTCATCGGTGCACGGCGAGGTGTGCATTCCATCGGCCCGCTCACGGTGCGGTCGTCCGACCCGTTCGGGCTCGCCCGGCGCACGGTCGTCTTCAACCAGCGGACACCCGTCACCGTCGCACCGGCGGTCGTCGATCTGCCACCGCTGATCGACTACGCCGGGGCCACCGGAGGGATGCTGCACACCACGACGGATCAGCTGGGCCAGGGCGCCGACAACCTGGTCGCCCGCCCCTACGCCTCAGGCGACTCGATGCGCCGCATCCACTGGCGCGCGACCGCTCATCGCGACGAGCTGATGGTGCGGCAGGAGGAGCAGGAGTCCACTCCCGAGGCGACCGTCGTGCTCGACCGTGCGGCGCTGCGCTGGTCGCCCGAGGCGCTGCGAGCACCCGGCGCCGACCCGGGCTTCGAAGCCGGCGTCTCAGCCTGCGTGTCGGCGGTCGCCCGGCTCGTGCACGACGGATACGCCGTCGAGGTCCTCGATTCCGAGGGCACCGTGCTCGTCGACCGCATCGAAGGCGGCGACATGACCGACGTGGACGCGATGCTGGTCCAGTTCGCGACCGTGACGGCCCACCGTGACGACGCCCTCCCCCGGCTGTCGCGGCTGTTCGCCGGACTGTCGACCGGGCCGATCGTGGTGATCGTCGGCCGGCTCGATCCCGCCGACGCGGTCGCGCTGGGGCCGGTCGCCCACCACAGCACGCTGCCCGTCCTCCTCACCGCGGGCCCCGTCGGCGACGCACTCGACATCGCCGCCGACCACGGCTGGCACGTCGCCTCCATCGGCCCCGACCGCGACCTCGCCATCGCGTGGGCCAACGCGATCGGCCGCGGGGTGCATCATGTCCTCGGCTGACTCGGCGCGGCCCGGCCGCGGACGCGGCGGCGAGCGGCTGCTCACGATCTCGATCCTGGCGGCGCTCCTGGCGGCGCTGCTGCCGGTGGTGCGGGTGATCGACCCCGGCTGGTGGCTCATCGGCGCGCTCCTGCTGGCGGCGATGATCCTGGCGGCGGGCTATACCGCGCGCCGGTACCGCCTCCCCGCGGTCGCGGTCACGCTCATCGAGGCGGCCGTCTGGGCCGTGTTCATGACCCTGGTGTTCCTGCGGGACACCGCGCTGCTGTGGGCGATCCCGACGCTCGACACGATCCGCGCCGTGCCGCTGCTGGTCGAAT
This sequence comes from Microbacterium sp. LMI12-1-1.1, assembly GCF_040676455.1. NCBI lineage: Bacteria > Bacillati > Actinomycetota > Actinomycetes > Micrococcales > Microbacteriaceae > Microbacterium > Microbacterium sp. LMI12-1-1.1. The sequence continues at coordinate 587,730 of NZ_JBEGIA010000001.1, forward strand.
CCGCGATGGAGGAGATCACGGTCGGCGCGGCCCCGCTCGAACCCACGGTGTCGCTGGCGTTCATCGTGGTCGGGGCGATGGGGCTGCTCACGATCGTCGTCGACCACGTCGTCGTGACGGCGCGGATGCCGCTCCTCGCCTCCGTGGGAATCGTCGCGGTGTCGCTCATCCCCGCGATCGCGGCGCCGAGCGACGTCGATGTGATCGGCTTCGTGTTCCTCGCGATCACGATCCTCTTCCTCATCCGGTCCGAGACGCGCTCGCGCGAGAAGCCGCTGGAGCGCGAGGCGGAGCGCACCGCGGGCGTTCCCGCCACGGCGCTCGGCATCGGCGCGATCGCCATCGTCGTAGCGGTGGTCGCCACCCCGGTGCTGCCCCAGCCCGGTGCACGTGCGGGAACCGGCCTCGGCCCCGGGCCGGGGATCGACGCCACACTGCAGCTCGGCGACGACCTGCGCCGCCCGCAGGACGCCGAGGTGCTGCGCCTGCGGACGAACGCGCCGTCGGTGCCGTACCTGCGTGCGACGACGCTCTCCCGCTTCGAGGGCGGGGTGTGGTCGCCGGATCGTGCGCAGACCATCTCGCTCGACGCGGACAGGGCCTTCGGGGCGGTCGACGCCGACGATGACATCCGGGTGACGGACTACTCGGCGAAGGTCGACATCATCAACCTCGACTCGCCATGGGCCCCGGTGCCCTACCCGGCGATCGGCATCGACGGTCTGAGCGCCGGCTTGTGGGGCGCCGTCCCTTACAACCACACGGTCGCCTCCACGAACAGCTCGACCCAGGGACAGTCGTACGAGGTCGCCTACGCCCCCGCGCGGCCTTCGCTCGAGCAGGTGCGCGCCGCAACGGCGGTGGGAGCGCAGGTGCGCGACGAGACCACGGAGCTGCCCACCGACATCCCTCCGGTGATCGGAGAGCTCGCCCTGCAGATGACAGCGGAAGCCACCACCGACTACGACCGACTGACGGCGCTGCAGCGCTGGTTCCGCGGCGGCGAGTTCTTGTACTCGCTGGATTCTCCCGTCGAGGAGGGCTTCGACGGCAGCGGCGCCGATGCCGTGGCCCAGTTCCTCGAGGTGCGCGAGGGCTACTGCGTCCACTTCGCATCGGCGTTCGCCCTCATGGCCCGGACGCTGCACATGCCGTCGCGGATCGTCGTCGGCTATCTGCCCGGCACGCCCACGACGCAGAGCATCGACGGACAGCCCGTCTTCTCGGTGTACAGCTCGCAACTGCACGCATGGCCCGAGGTGTATTTCGAAGGCATCGGCTGGATCCCGTTCGAGCCGACGTCGGGTCTCGGCGTGCCGACGACCTTCTCGTCCGAGGCCACGCTGCCCGGCCAGCCCACCGACCCGGATGCCGCCACCCCGCAGACCGGCGCCACGCCGACGGCACCGGGCGACCAGGCTCAGATCGACCTCGAGGAGCAGCGCGAGAACGCGGCGGGCGGAGCATCGGAGAACGGCCTCGACCCGCTGCCGATCCTCGGCGTGGTCGCGGCGGTGATGGTGCTCCTCTCGCTCCCCTTCCTCATCCGCGAACTGCGTCGTCGCACGCAGGACGCGGCCGCTCGCGGCGGTGACGCCGCCGCTGCGTGGCAGTCCGTCCAGGAGGCGGCGATCGACGTCGGCATCACGGTTCCCGCCAGCGAGACCCCTCGCGCGTTCGCACGCCGGCTGGTCGAGCAGCACGGCGCACCGGCATCCGAGATGAACACGGTCGTCCTCGCCATCGAACGCGCCAGCTACTCGCGCGCCGGCAACCGTTCGCAGTGGATGGGGGATGCCGCCGCCGACGCCGCAGGTTCCGTGAGGGTCGCGCTGCTGGCGTCGGTGCCGCCGTCACGGCGGATCCTGGCGCTGCTCGCCCCGCGATCGCTCATCATCCGTCCGGGCAGCGTCTACGCGGGAAGCGCCCCGGTTCGGGCACGGTAGCCGCGCAGGGTAGGATGGTCGACGGCCCTCCGGGGCCTCCTGGAGGATTCGCCTAGTGGCCTATGGCGCACGCTTGGAAAGCGTGTTGGGTGCAAGCCCTCGGGGGTTCGAATCCCCCATCCTCCGCCACCGTTCTGCCTAGAAAACACTGGGATCGCGACCTCGCCCGATCTTGCGTGACACGCGTACTGGCACAGTTATCGTTCACTGTCTGGCCAACGCGGCCGGAAGTCCCGCTTGCACACCTCTCGTGTCCCGGCCAAATCCGGCCATGGATGAAACGTGACCGCATTTGCGCTAGCGGTCTGCTGACACGCCACGTCCCATTGAGTGACAGGTTCGCCTGTACGCCGATTTAGTCGCCACGCGCCGAGGAGCGCGCTCTTCGGCGATTCAGTTGCTCGCTTCGAAAGTGCGGCTACTCGTCGTCCTCGAGCGCCGAATCATCCCAAACGGTTTGCTGAATTCCGGCGGGTCCCTCAGCGGGCGTTGTCTGGCCAACATCCGATGCGTGATAGAGCCACCAATCTCGTCCGTCCTTCTCGAGCGTTCCCGAGAGCTTCAGCCATTGGTGGGCGGCGTGGGCCGCCACCGCGGTGTCGTACTGCTCCGGTGTTAGGCGCACACGCACACGTCGTGCCGCTGCACCCTTCATCACGTCGACGCGAACGAGACGAATCGGCGCGGCGGTCGAGTTGTCGAGGAGGCTAACCTCGCCCACGATCTCAACGGGAGTCGGTTCAGGAACCTTCGCGAACGAAGCGGCCACTCGGTCCAGAACGGGTGCCTCGACGGCGTCAAACGTAATCTCTCGAGTTGCTGTAGAGGCCTCTCCTCGCTGAACGGTAACCGCGGCGTCGCCATCTCGTGCCAGGGCGGCGAGAGACCTAATCAACTCGAACGAGACGCCCTCCGGCACGAGGTCTTCGAACATCTCCATACGAGGCGATCGCTTGTATTCCGTGAGGGCATCCCGCACCGCGGCGATGGAGTTCTCGAACACATCAACGATCGCGCGCCCCGAAACAACATCGGCCTTGCGTTGATCGACCTTGGCAGCTTCTTCGGACTTCTTTGAGACGTGGAAACGAGTGGACGCGGGCACGTGGGCAGTGACGATGAAGCTGCCGACCTCTGTCTGCCCCATGAACACCTGCTCCATGAAGGTTTTTGCCAGGTAGCGACTCGCCTTTCCCTGCACCGATCGCTTACTCCGGACTGCACGTGCTGCGGAGACAAGCGACTCTCTCGCGGCAGCGTAGATAGCTTCCCCCTCGATCCAAGGGATCAAGCCGGCGTCGACTGACGTCTGTTTCTGCCACTTGGTGGAATCAAGGTCGGCTGCGGCGGAGATCAGAAGCAGCGCTTCCAGTCGCTCGGCTTCGGCGCCATACCGGCGAAGAATGTGACGGCGCGCGCGTTCGAGCAGCACGGCATAGTCGCCCGCCTCGGGGTTGATCGGGACGATCACCTCGTCAGAATCGGTCTCTTCGGGCGTCCAGACCTCGTAGCGCCCGAGCGCCTTAGAAGCTGGCGCCCAGGAGAGACGACGCAGGAGTGCGGTTACGATCTCCGCCGCATCGGTGGCGAGCTCCAGGCTCACGGCGCACCCCCTTTGCCGATCCGGACCATCATGTCGCACAGCGCACGGTCATCGAAGCGTTGCGTGAAAGGTGCCGTGACCGTCGGCTCCGCGGCGGCACTCGACGGCATCCCCTCGAGGTTGACCCAGTACGCCGCATTGTGGACCCGCGCACGCTTGTCGGTCGCGTGTATCCAGTCATCTTGGCTGGGGGGTACCGACATTACGATCAGGATCTTCGCGATCGATGGGTTCGGGGTGCGCAAGTAGTCGTATCGGTCGCGGCTGATCTGGACGCTGAACCCGGTCGTCGTCGACGCGGTGTACGTCGACTTGAGCTGCACTTCCAACCGCGCGGACTCGACGTGGGTGTGGACGTCACTACGGTGGGTGAGCGTGAGGTCGATGCCCTCGTCGATCTCCGGTCTAGACACCACCACTCCGCTCGCGGCAGCGATGGCGCGGACCAGTCCCTCCTGATAGGCCTCCATCAGATCGGTGAATCGCTTGGGCGAGCCACGCACGATCGGCGGCAGGGGCAACGGGGCCGGCGTCCCCACAGTCGACATGTCCACATGCTAGTGGGATGCGCACAGCGCCCCGCGTTGATGTTGCGTCGGGCCGTGCCTACCACGATCGCATCCTTCTGCTCAGACGCCTGGCATCTCGCGATCTGGCGAGACGGCGGCCAGGTGATTCAGTCCAATGCGACACGCGACGAGTCCCGCGACAGTAGCTCACCCACGAGATCGGCAGCACCCCGCTGAAGAGTGCGCACGGCGTGCGAGTAGGTGTTCAGGGTGGTCTGGATGTCAGCGTGTCCGAGGCGCTCGGAAACAATCTTCGGGTGAACGCCGGCGCGTAGTAGGAGCGTCGCGTGGGTGTGCCGCAGCTCGTGCAGATGCAGAGCGTCGAGATCCGGGTGGGCCTCCCCGGCCTTGGCCATACGCTCGCGCCACTGACGGGAGAACTGCGTCGGGTTGTGTGGCCGGCCGAACCGGTTACAAAAGATCAGTTGCTCGCCCCGCGCCAGTTCTGGCGCCACTGCTCGGAGCATATCCCGCTTTGTACGCAGCGTCGACGCAAGCCGCGCGTCGATATCAACGTTTCGCACGCGGCCGCTCTTGGTCGCGTGAAAGTCGATGACCGGCTTCTTGCCGGATTCCTTCACGTACGACATAGCGCGGGCGATCGTGATGACGTTGTTCTCGAGGTCAACGTCCTTCCACCTCAGCCCGAGCAGTTCGCCACGCCGCATACCGGTGCCCAGCAGGGTGAGCCATGCGAGCCAGAGGTAGTCGCCGCTCGACTCCGACCAATCGAGGAACAGTCGGGCGTCCTCCGCCGACCAGGTCATCATCTCGGGTGGCGCGGCCTCCAGCTTGGTCGGCGGCGAGGCCCGCTTGGCGGCGTTGACCCGCACCAGCCCGTCTTCCAGCGCGTGCTGCAGGATCTGTGACACCAACACGTGGATGTGCCGGATAGTCGCCGCACCGAGGGGCTCGCCAACGTGTCCCCGGTCTCTCCTGCCGTCGCGCTCCAACTGGCGGTAGTACCGGTTCAGCTGGTCCTTCGTGATCTCGCTCAGCGGTGTGCGTCCGAGCGAGGCGGGCTCGACATGCACACGGTAGTGCTTCCGGTAGCCGGCGAGGGTGGTTGGTCGCACCCGTAGGCCGTCGAAGTACTTCGTTGAGTAGGAGTTGAGCGTCTCGCGTGTCTCCTCGACATGGACTCCCCGCCGGATATCGACCTGCAGCGCCGTCACTTCCTCACGTGCGGCGCGTTCCGTTTCGAAGCCACGGCGGAATCGGCGCACCAACTCGCCATCGGGACGGGCCACCCAGTACGCGATTCGGTAGCGCGTTTCGCCTAACGGCGTCGTGTAAGGCGAGATGGTGCCTTCGTGGTTCACGCGCCGCGCCATGCTCCCTCTCCTCAGTTGATCGATGGCCCGCTGGTCCGAGACGGGCCGACAACCGGGCCGGTTGCGTCCGCATCCGGGAGACGAATGCCAGCAGCCAAGCCGTCGATGCGGGCACGGTTCATCAATCGCGTCGCAGTACTCTGACTCACGCCGAGGCAGTCCGACACGGTCTTCAGCGGCGGCAGGTTGACTGCGACCGCAAGCCGATACGTCGCTGCCGCGTCGACCACATTCTCGGCAGCTGATCTATCCGTCCGCTCCCGCATGCGCCTAACGTACGCCGCGCCAGTCACGGGCGCCTTGGAACCGTCGGCAACTGTGGAAACTAGGAGGCCCGTCGCCTGCAGTGCGGCCTGCACGCGCACCTCTCGCAGGGTGAGGCTGGTGACTTCGTCGCCCTCTCCCGCACGTTCGACCGTCACCGACACCGCGGCGCTCCGCGCGAGCCGCGGATCGAACTCCACCCGCACACGGATGGCGCCGGGGACACCAGGCTCGTCTCGAACGATCGCCGTCCAGGAACGCGGGACGCTCACGCCGTTGCCCACCTCCACGCGCTCCGGGCTCACGTCGGCGGTCTCCAGCTTCACCATGATCGTCATCATGACAGGTCGCGAAATAGCGAGCAAGGTGCGACATGACGCATTCATGACACATATGGCTCAATCGCGTGCTACGGTGTGGGCACTCGCTGTCAAAGGTGGCTCACGAGAGGGTGGTACAGATCATGAACCGTTCGGAGAACTCGCTGGCGCTGACATACAAAGACGCCGCCGCGCTGGTTGGCGTCGAGTACCGCACGATCAAGGCCGGCGTCGAACGCGGCACGATCCCGACCGTGCAGCTGGGACCTCGCCGGATGATCCCCCGCGCCGCCCTCTTGCGCGTCTTCGGCGTCGAGTCCTGACGTCTGCGCGCGATCATCATGGTCGACGCACGGCTCCCGGCGGAGTGGTTGGGGAGCATCCGCATCGACAACCTGAGCGACCGAGCCTTCCGCGTCCTCGCCGGTGCGCTGATGTGGTGCAACGGCCAGGGTACGGACGGTGCGATCCCCGCCCGCTACACCAAGTACTTGCACCCTGACGGCGAAGACCAGAGCGCCTTCGATGAGCTCGAGGCCGCCGGCATCTGGCGCCGCGTCGAAGATGGCTACTTGCTGCCCGGCTGGTCGGAGGACCTCCGCCAGTCGACGGCCGAGGAGGTCGAGCGCTACCGGGAGGGCGCACGACGCCGCCAGAAGGCCTACCGCGATCGTCAGCGCGACGGCACACACGCCCTCGCCGACGTGCCGGACAGCGTTACGCGTGACGTGACGGCGAACGTAGGCACAGGCCAGTTAAGGACTTTGAAGAGAGCGTCTGCCTACGCGACGGGTGACGACTCGCGTGACGTCACGCATAACGCGCCCTCGCCTCACTGCGCGAAGCATCCGGGCGGCACCCGACAGCCGTGCGGTGCGTGCGCGCGCGCCAGAGCGGCGTCTGAAGCCCGTCCACGACCAGTCCCCAGCCGGGCGTGGGACTGCAACATCGATGGCCACAAACTCGTCGCCGACGGCACCTGTGCCGTCTGCACCCATCGCCCCGGGAAGACTTCGGTCGCCTAACGCGGGGGCGGCCCACCGAGCCCGAGAGTGTAGCGCTCGCGCGCGGCTCCGTGCCGGGCTTTCGCGGCGTATCCTCGCACCTCCGCTGGCGCTCCGGCGCTGCGGTACTCCACGGTCCCTGCACTCCACCGCACTCGACCGCTGAGATAGGCCGATGTCGGTGGAAGACCAGAAGTGTGGCGCTGATCAAGTGGGCTTACCCACTCCGCGACGGAGCCTCAGCTCGACCCATGCGATCGCACCCAGAGCGCGTGCAGGCGTCGGATGGCTGCGTTGGTGTGTTGCTGATCGGATCACAGCTCCCCGCACATCGTCTTGCAGCGGGGCCATGATCGCGTGTCAGTCAGCCAGCGAGTCATCTCGCTTCGCCGGTCGACAAGGAGACGTCACACGCTCAACCCGACACTGCTTCCTCGCTCGGAGCACAGGCCGACCGAACAGCAAGCCGCCCAGCGAGCTGCGATCCGAAACCGCACGGCTAACGAGCCCGCACTCGAACCAGGACCAAAACAGCAATGCACGCAGGCACTGTTCAGTGGAAGGCCGCGATGTCTTGCGATCACTGGGGTCGCCTGACAACCTGGTTACATGGCTCGCGGGCGCCGGAATTCCAAGCGGGAAGCCGCGCAAGCGCGGGAACTCGAGGCACTGGATCGCGCTGAGCGGGAACAGCGGGAGATGGAACAACGAGCCGCTCTACGCCGCCGACTGGACCGAAGATTGGGCGACCCACGGGCAGGGCTTGATCGCTTGAGCGCTCTTAGCCGGGACCTGGAGAGGCTCCACCGTGATGAGGCACGGCTGTTAGAAGAACGCGATCAACTCGTGTCCTGGCTGAGGGATCGCGGGCAGAGCTGGGTCGCCCTGAGCGCACGAACGAAGCTGAGCCGGCAGGCTCTGATGAAGCGAGCTGGCCGCAGAGAATGACCTGGCCGACTAGCGATGGGCGCGGCGGGCCTCTTCATGTGCCGCAGAACGTGCGGTGCGGTGCGGTCCCTGTCGGGGCCGGCCGCGCGAACCGCAGGTACTCACTTCCCGGGCGCTCGGTGTAAGGCTTGCGAAGCAGCTCGAGCAGCTGCTCGAACGGCGTCAAGTCACCCTCGTTCGCCGCTTGCAGCGCCTCTTCGACGATGTGATTGCGGGCGATGTAGCGAGGATTCACGACACGCATCATCGCGGCATCGGGCGCGAGCGCACGCCACCGCACCAGCCAGGTATCCAACTCGGGAACCGGCCCGAGGAATCGATCCCGCACCGCTCGGTCATCGCCCTCCACCGCCGTCGCGAGACCCCGCCAGAATCCCGTGAAGTCCACCCTGTGCTCCGCGAGCAGACTGAGCGCGTCGTGGGCGAGCGCGGCGGCGTCGGCCGCGCTGACCGCCACATCCAAGCCGAGCTTCGCGCGGAAGGCCTCCGCCCAGCGTCGCTGGTACTGCGCATCGAACCCGGCGACGATCTCCGCCGCGACCGCCTCCCCCGCTGCCGTCTCATCCGCAAGCAACGGCGACAGCGCATCGCCGAGCCGCTCCAGGTTCCACCGCATGATTGACGGCTGCCGGTCGTACGCATAGCGCCCGAACCGGTCGATCGAGCTGAAGTGCGCGCCGGGCTCATAGGCGTCGAGGAAGGCGCAGGGCCCGTAGTCGACGGTCTCGGCGGCCACGAGCACGTTGTCGGTGCTGAGCACGCCGTGCACGAAGCCGAGGCGCATCCAGTGCGCCGTGAGCCCGGCGACCTCGCCGACGATCTCCTCGAGCAGTGCCCGATACGGATGCCGCGCCTCGGCCGCCTGCGGATAGTGGCGGGCTATGACGTGGTCGGCGAGCCGGCGAAGCAGCGCCATGTCTCCCTGCGCGCGCACGTACTCGAACGAGCCGAACCGCACGTGACTGGATGCCGTTCGCGCGAGAACAGCTCCGGGCAGGGTGGAGCCGTCGAGTGCTCGGGGTCTGCCCGTGGCGACCACCGCGAGCATGCGGGTCGTGGGAACTCCCAGGGCGTGCATGGCCTCGCCCATCAGGAATTCGCGCAGCATCGGGCCCACGACCGCGTACCCGTCGACGCGCGAGAGCGGCGTCGGCCCGATGCCCTTGAGGTGCACATCGCGGAGACGACCGTGGCTGTCGCGACGTTCCCCGAGAAGCGCGGCGCGCCCGTCGCCCAGTACCGGCTTGAAGACGCCCCATTGGTGCCCGGCGTACAGCTGGGCGACGGGCGGCCGGCCGTCACGGAACGATTCGCCGGTGAGGAAGCGTAGGCCTTCGGCGGAGCCGAGGTAAGCCGGGTCGAGGTCGAGGTCGCGCGCGACCTCCTCTCCCAGCACGAGAATCCGGGGGTCGGAGGGCCGCACCGGGGTGACGGGGCGGGAAAGCTCGGGGAACGACTCGGCCCAGGTCTGCTCCAGCCCTGGCGAGCATGCGGGCAGATCGAGCGTGGCGTTCGTCGCGGCGCGGGACGCGGCATCCGTCATCATGAGGTCAGCCCCATCGCCCCCCGCGCTCCCCCGCCTCTCGGCCGTCACCGCGCGACGGTGGCGTCCGCGCCCAGCACGCGCTCCAGCGCGGGCCATTCCGTATCGAGCCACCCCTGGATGACCTCTGCGCGGCGGTCGGTCTCGGACGCCGGAAACGCGATGCCCCGCGTCGGTGTGGATGCTCCGAGTTCGACCAACAGCGGGCGCAGGCTGTGCTCGACGGCGAGCGCGTGGGTCGGCGCGCCGATCGTGAGCAGGGGAACCGCCGTCACGCCGTTCAGTTCGCCCGCGTCGAAGCGGTCCAGGAACGCCTTGAGCAGCCCCGTGTACGAAGCCTTGTAGGTCGGGCTTGCGACGACGACGAGGTCAGCCGCCGTGACCCGGCGCCGTAGGTCGTCGATCGTGTCGTCGGGGAAGCGGAAGAGCAGCGGTGCGACGTCGACGAGGTCGATCGTCTCAGTCACCTGAGCTCCGGAGCGCGCGGCGATCCGCTTGGCTACTTCCTCGGCCACCAGGCGCGTGCGAGACGAGGGCTGCGGGTTCCCGACCAGGACGACGATGCTCGACATGCCCCCATGCAAGCCGATCGCGAGGGGATCAGCACCTTCGACGACCTCATGCGCCGCCGTATGACGGCGCGTTTCCTCGTGTTTCACTCCGATCCCGCCCTGGCCGGGGAGCCGCGCCTACCGTCGTGCCATGACCGCTCTCCCCAGTGCTTCCGCGACCGATCAGCATCCCGCGACGCGTTCGATCTGCGGTGCGATCGCGCCGGCGGAGTTCCGCACGCTCTTCCGGGGGCACCCCAGCGGCGTCGCCGTCATCACCGCGACCGGCCCCGGCGGTCCGGTCGCGCTCACCGCGTCGTCCGTGTCATCGGTCAGCGCCGATCCGCCCCTGTTGGTGTTCTCGGTGTCGTCGATCTCGTCGTCGACGCCGACGATCCTCGGGGCCGACTCTGTGGTCGTGCATCTGCTGGACGCCGACGACATCGATCTCGCACGCCTGGGAGCGACGAGCGGCGTCGACCGATTCGCCGACTCCGAGTCGTGGGCACCGCTGCCCACCGGTGAGCCGGTCTTCCGCGGGGTGCGGGCGTGGGTGCGGTGCGCCGTGGTCAGTCGCATGGATGCCGGCGGCTCGACGGTCATCGCCGCACACGCGGTGCAAGCGCACATCGCCCGGGCGGAGTCCAACACCACCGGGGGCGGTGCACTGGTCTATCACAACCGCGGCTGGCACCGGCTGGGCGACCACTCCCGCGTGGGCTGACGCCCGCGCATCAAGATCAGAACCCGAGCTAGAGGAAAGAACGACCGTGACCGAACAGGTGCACATCGCCATCGCCTTCGAGCGCGCCGGCTGGCATCCCGCCGCCTGGCGCGAGTCCACCGCGCGTCCCAACGAGCTGACCTCGCCCGCCTACTGGCGCGATCTGCTGCGCACCGCCGACGACAGCGGAGTCGCGCTGGCGACGATCGAGGACGCGTTGTCGCTGACCGACCGCTTCGAGCCGCTCGAGGGCCTGCGGCGCGACCGTGTCCGCGGCCGCCTCGACGCCGTCCTGATCGCTTCCTTCGTCGCACCGCTGACACGCCGGATCGGCCTCGTGCCGACCGTGACGACGGCACATCCGGAGCCGTTCCATGTCGCGACCGGCATCCAGACCCTCGACTTCGCCAGCCGCGGCCGCGCCGGCGTACGCCTGGTCGCGGGAGCTTCCGCCGCCGAGCGGGCGAACTTCGGACGCCGCGCCGCGGGCGTCGACGGGATCCCCGCCTCCGGCCGGGTGGAGGACTCCCCCGAGATCATCGCGGCGTTCCGCGAGGCCGGTGAGTTCGCCGACGTCCTGTCGCGACTGTGGGACTCCTGGCAGGACGACGCCATCATCCGGGATGCCGCGACGGGCCGCTTCCTCGACGCCGATCGGGTGCACAACATCGAGTTCGAGGGCGAGTTCTTCTCCATCACCGGGGCGTCGATCGTGCCGCGGTCGCCGCAGGGCCGGCCACTGCTGACGGTCCTGGCGCACCAGACGGTGCCCTACCGACTGGCCGCAGCACATGCCGACCTCGTCTTCACCACGCCGCACGAAGCAGGCGGCCGCCCCGGGTTCGAGCTGGACGGCATCCGCGCGGAACTGGATGCCGCGGCCGACGAGTTGCGCACGGGCGACGAGCGCCTGCGGGTCTACGCCGACCTCGTCGTGCTGATCGAAGACACCGGGGCGGCAGCACGCAGCGCCTTGGCTCGCCTGGACGAATGGGACGGCGCGCCGCTCACGTCGGATGCGCGCATCGTCGTGGGCACGCCCGGCGACGTGGCGGACGTCGTGCGCGAGCTGGCCGCCGCCGGTGTCGACGGTGTGCGCCTGCGGCCCGCCCGACAGCCCGCCGACGTCGTGGCGATCACCGAGAAGCTCGTGCCGCTGCTGCGGTCCACCAGAACACTGCGCGAGGACGACGGCGCCGGCACGTTGCGCGCGCGTCTCGACCTCGCCCGCCCCGAGAGCCGCTACGTCCGAGAGAAGGTCGCGCTGTGAGCCGCAGCATCCGTCAGATCCACCTCGCCGCCCACTTCCCCGGGGTCAACAGCACCACCGTCTGGACCGACCCGACCGCGGGCAGCCAGATCGACTTCGCGTCGTTCGAGCACTTCGCCGCGACGGCCGAGCGCGGGCTGTTCGATTACGTCTTCCTCGCCGAGGGACTGCGCCTGCGCGAGCACAAGGGCCGCATCCACGAGCTCGACGTGCTGGGCCGCCCGAACACGCTGTCGATCCTCGCCGCGGTCGCCGCCATCACCGAGCACGTCGGCGTCGTCGGCACCCTGAACACCACGTTCAACGAGCCGTACGAGCTGGCGCGCGAGCTCGCGACCCTCGACCACCTGTCGGGGGGCCGCGCGGGCTGGAACGCCGTGACGAGCTCCGACGCCTTCCACGGCGCGAACTTCCGTCGCGGCGGCTACCTGAACCACGCCGACCGCTACGAGCGGGCACGCGAGTTCGCCCAACTCGCGAAGGAGCTATGGGAATCCTGGCCGGTGGACGGCGTGCGCGCGGATGCAGCGACCGGTGTCTTCCTCGACGACGGCGTCCCCGCGGGCGTGCGTCACAGCGGACCGCAGTTCGATGTCGACGCGCTGTTCGACGTGCCCCGTTCGCCGCAGGGTCGCCCGGTGATCGTGCAGGCCGGCGACTCCGCCGACGGTCGCACCTTCGGTGCCGAGCACGCCGAGGTCATCTTCTCGCTGCATCAGGAGTTCGAGGACGCGCGAGAGTTCTACGACGACGTCAAGGGCCGGCTCGCCCAGTACGGCCGTGGGGAGGACTCGCTCAAGATCCTGCCGGCGGCGACCTTCGCGATCGGCGACACCGAGGAGGAGGCGAAGGAGCGCTCGCGCGAGATCGCGCTGCAGCAGGTGCGACCGGAGGTCGCGCTCACGTATGTCGAGCAGGTGTGGGGCCGCGACCTGAGCGGCTACGACCCCGATGGGCCGCTGCCCGACGTCGACCCCGACACCGGATCCGAGACAGCGCGCGGCTGGGCCAACCGGCACGCGGCGGTGCGGGCACGCATCGCGAAGCTCCGCGAGCTGTCGGAGGCCGAGGGTCTCAGCATCCGCGAGCTGGTCATCCGTCTCACCGCTCAGCACACCTTCGTCGGCACGCCCGCCCACATCGCGACCGAAATCGATCGGTATGTGCAGGAGCGCGCGACCGACGGCTTCACCATCGTCGGCCACCTGACCCCCCACGGCCTGGACGAGTTCGCCGAGCGCGTCGTGCCGCTGCTGCAGGAGCGAGGTTCGTACCGCCAGTCGTACGAGCAGGGCGCGACGCTGCGTGACCTGCTCGGCCTCCCGGCGCTCCAAACAGCTCGAGCACAGTCCGCACCGGCCCTCGCTGCGCGATGAGCGATCGCGCGCGCCTGCTGTTCGTCGGAGCCGGCCCCCGGGCGATCATGCTCCTCGAACGCGTGCTGGCGCGCGCGGACGACCACACTCAGATCGACATCGACCTCGTCGACCCGCACCCTCCCGGTGCCGGCCGCATCTGGCGCCACGCGCAGTCGCCGCTGCTGAAACTCAACTCGATGACGCGCGACGTCACGGTGTTCACCGACCACAGCTGCACGATCGACGGGCCGGTGCATCCGGGTCCCTCGCTCAGCGAGTGGCTCGAGCTCTGGCGCGCGGGCGACCTTCCTGACGTCGACCTCGACGAGCTGTCGGCCGCCGAGGCACGCACCCTGGCGCCGGAGGGGTTCCCGACGCGGCGCCTCCACAGTTACTACCTCGACTGGTTCTTCCGCCGCACTGCCGCGAACGCGCCCGGGGGTGTGACGATCCGCCTGCACGCGGACACGGTGACGTCGGTGCGGCCGGCGCGGTCGGGGCGGCACACCGTCTCGCTCGCAAGCGGTCGCGAGATCGTGACGGACGCTGTGGCCTACTGCCTCGGCCACACCGAGCGGGAGCCCGATCCGGCGGCTGCAGCGCTGGCGGCGGCCGCGCTGCGCAAGGGGCTCGTGTACGTGGGCCCGGCCTTCACCGCGGATGCGGACCTGTCCGTGCTGCCGGAGCAGGGCGACGTCATCGTGCGCGGCATGGGCCTCGCGGCCGTCGATCTCGTGGTGCTGCTCACCCAGGGACGCGGCGGCCGGTTCGACCGCGACGGCGACGGCGCCCTCCGCTACCTGGCATCGGGACGCGAGCCCCGGCTGCACGTCGGCTCACGGCGCGGCGTGCCGTACCGCTCCAAGGTGACCTCGACGCTGCAGGGCGACGCGCCGCTGCGCGAGGTGCTCACGCCGGAGGCGATCGCCGACCTCCAGCGCGCGGCACGGCCCCTGGACTTCGACCGCGACGCCTGGCCGCTCATCGCCGGCGAGCTGCTGCACGGGCACTACCGCGAGCTCTTCACAGGGCACCCGGACCGGGTGGCCACCACCTGGGATGACTTCCGGTCAGTGCTGCAGACGCACGCGTGGGACGACCCGGCGCTTCGGGACGCCATCGCCGCCGTCGTGCCCGATCCCCTGGACCGGTTCGACGTCGCGGCATTCGGTCGCCCGTTCGCCGGCGCGACGTTCGCGGACACCGAAGAGGTGCACCGCCGGGTGCGCGCCCACATCGCGGAGGACCTGCTGCTGCGCACGAGCCCGGAACGTAGCCCCGCCCAGGGCGTCTTCATGGCGGCGCTGCTGTCGTTCATGGCGCTGTCGGAGATCCCGAAGGAACGCTGGAATGCGCGCTCGCGCGCACACACGCTTCCGGTCCGCTGGCACACCTTCTTCAGCTACCTGGCGAGCGGACCGCCGCCGCATCGGCTCGAGGAACTGCTCGCCCTCGCCGATGCGGGGGTGGTGCGCTTCCTCGGACCCGACGTCACGGTCGCCGTCGAGCCACGCGGGTTCGCGGCATCCAGCGCCCGCGTTCCCGGCGAGACGGTCGCCGGAGCGCTCGTGGACGCGTGGCTTCCGGCCGCCGATGCCGCCCTCAGCATGAATGTCGCGCTGCGTGAGCTCGCGACCGTGCACGGCAGCGAGCTGCGGGTCGCCGATGAGGATTACGACGGCTCGCTCGGCCGCGTGCGCGTCGGCGAGGATGGGCGCGTACTGCGACCCGACGGCTCCCCGCACGACACCCTGTTCGCGATCGGGCCGTTCACGTCGCAGACCGAGGCGGGCGCGTTCACCCGGCCCGCGGCGAACTCCCTGTCGCTGCGGCAGACCGACGTCGTCGCGGGGGCCATCACCGCGCGACTCGGCCTCGCGGTGCCCGTCGCGCCGTAACTGGCCGTACCCATTTGCCGGGCGTTCACCCCGCCCAAGCACCGGTCGTTGAGCGAAGGGCGCTGTAGCGCCCGAAGACGAAACCCCTTCGGCGACGACGAGGCCGGGTGCGCGTTTCGTCTCTGCGTTTCGACTCGCAAGCTCGCTCAACGAGCGCGTACCTCGCTCGCTCGACGACCGGGCCTTATATGACGCCGCGTGACGGCGTGTGACCGCGCGCAACCGACCTTCACGGCGTGTGACACGCGCCTTCGGGGTCGGCCCCGCACCCCGGGGACGCTGAGATCACGAGCCGGCACCCCCGCCGCGACTTCCCGCCACAGCTTCTGGAGACACCATGTCGTTCACCCGACCCCGCATCGCCGCGCTTGCGGCGATCGGCGCCGTCGCGCTCACGCTGACCGCGTGCGCGACCGGCGCCGGCGACCCCGCACCGACCGCATCCGCCGAGGCGGAGCCCGTCACGGGCGGCAACCTGACCTTCGCGATCTCGGTCGACAGCCAGTGCATCGACCCGCAGCAGGTCGGCAACAACGACGCGATCGCCATCGCGCGCCAGACCGTCGCGTCGCTGACGATCCAGGACCCCGAGAACGGTGAGATCCTGCCGTGGCTCGCCACCGACTTCGAGGTGAACGACGACGCGACGAGCTTCACGTTCACGCTGCAGGACGGTCCCAGTTACGCCGATGGCGAGCCCATCGACGCGGCGTCCGTCAAGACGAACTTCGAGGCCATCCAGGCGCTGGGCGCCAAGGCGACCCTCGGCTCGTCCTACCTCGCCGACCTCGAGAGCATCGATGTCGTCGACGATCAGACCGTCACGATCAACTTCTCGGAGCCCAACGCGCAGTTCCTGCAGGCGACGTCGACGTTCACCCTCGGCCTTCTCTCCCCAGCCAGCGCCGCGGTGAGCCAGGCCGACCGCTGCCTCGGCGACTTCGTCGGCTCGGGACCGTTCTCGGTGCAGAGCTACACGCCCAACGAGGGCGCCGTGCTCGAGCGTCGCGAAGGGTATGAGTGGGGTCCGTCGACGGCCGCCCACACCGACGAGGCCTACCTCGACACCATCACGTACAAGGTCGTGCCCGAGTCGGGCAACCGCACCGGCAGCCTGCAGTCGGGTCAGATCGACGCGACCACCGGCATCGCGACGGCCGACGCCGTGCTCTTCGAGGGCGATGACTTCTGGTCGCTCAACCGCGCCAACCCGGGCTCGGTCTACAACCTGTACGCCAACCAGTCGACCAAGAAGCTCGCCGACGAGAATGTGCGCCTCGCGATCCAGAAAGGCATCGACCGCGAGCAGATCACCTCGACCCTCCTCGGCCCCGACGACGTGCCCGCCGTGTCGCCGCTCGCCTCGTCGACGCCGTACTTCACCGACCTGAGCGATGTGCTCGAGTACGACCCCGAGGCCGCGGCCGACCTGCTCGAAGAGTCGGGCTGGACCGAAGGCGATGACGGCATCCGCGAGAAGGACGGCGAGAAGCTCAGCTTCCACGTGACGTACTGGCAGTCGCCCAAGGAGGTGCTGGAGCTCGTACAGCAGCAGCTGCGCCAGATCGGCGTCGACCTGCAGCTGACCTTCGCGAGCATCGCCGACGTGCAGGCCGCGAACGCCGACGGCGCCTACGACTTCTCGTACGGCAACCTGACGCGGGCCGATCCCGACGTGCTCCGCACGGTGTTCTCAGTGAGCGGCACCAGCAACGCCACGAAGCGCACCGAGCCGGCCGAGATCGACGAGCTGCTCGACGAGCAGGCGGCGATCATCGACCCTACCGAGCGTCAGAAGGTCGTCGACGAGGCCGCCGAGCTGCTGATCACCGGCGGCTACTCGATCCCGATCTACCAGCTGTCGACCACGATCACGGCCGCGTCGAAGGTTCAGGGTCTCGGCTTCGAGGCGTCCAGCCGCCTGGACTTCTACGACGCCTGGATCGCCGAGTAAGCCCGCACGGGCACGACGAAAGGGATGAGGGACGAGACATGTGGGGTCGATACATCGCCCGGAGAATCGGGCAGGGCGTGATCGTCCTGTGGGCCGCATACACGATCTCGTTCCTCATCCTCTATCTCCTGCCGGGCGACGCCGCGACGTTGTTCGCGGGCGGCGGCGATCAGGAGGCGATCGACCCCGAGCTCGTGGCGCAGCTGCGCAGCGAGCTCGGGCTCGACCGCCCGTTGTACGAGCAGTACCTCGTCGCCCTGGGCAAGGCGCTGACCGGAGACTTCGGGGTGTCGACGCAGACCGGGCGCCCGGCATCCGATCTCCTCCTGGAATCCCTGCCCCCGACGATCGCGCTCACCGCCTTTGCGTTCGTGCTGTCGGTCGTGTTCGGCATCGTCCTCGCGCTGGCGGCCTCGCTCGCCCGCGCCCAGTGGCTGCGCAACCTGCTGTCGTCGCTGCCGCCGCTGGGCGTCTCGATCCCGGTGTTCTGGATCGGACTCCTGCTGCTGCAGGCCTTCTCGTTCCGCATCCGGCTCTTCCCGTCGATGGGCAACGAAGGATTCGAAAGCCTCGTGCTGCCCGCGATCACGATCGCGATCCCCTCGGGCGCCTTCATCGCGCAGCTGCTGTCACGGAGCCTCCGCTCGACCCTCGCCCAGCCGTACGTCGAGATCGTGCGCGCCAAGGGAGCAAGTGAGCGCCGCGTGCAGCTCGGCCACGCGTTCCGCAACGCGGCGATTCCGTCCCTCACGATGGTCGGCGTGCTCATCGGGGGCCTGCTCTCGGGTGCCGTCGTGACCGAGACGGTGTTCTCGCGCCTCGGCATCGGCCGCCTCGTCGTGACCGCCGTCAACAACCGCGACGTGCCCGTCGTGCAGACCGTGGTCGTCTTCGCCGCCCTCGTCTTCGTGGTCGCGAACCTCGTCGTCGACCTCGTCTACCCCCTCATCGACCGCCGCATCACGCTCGCCCGCACGGCGTTCGTCGCAGCCTGACAGGAGCAGTCATGACCGTCGAGAACGTGCTCTCCCCGCCCGCGCGCACCCTGGAGCCGCACGACCCGTTCGTCGCGTCGATCGTCGACCCCGACGCCGATCCGTCGGGCGGCCCGCTCGCGGCGGCCCTCGATGAAGAGCGAACGGATGCCGCCACCCGCCGGTCTGCGCTGAAGCCGGTCGTCGCGCTGCTGAAGCAGCCGACCCTGGTCGTGTCGATCCTCGTGCTCGCGCTCGTGACGCTGTGGGCGCTGGTGCCGTCGTGGTTCACGGCCTGGGATCCCAACGTGGGAATCCCCCAGGATCGGCTGCTTCCGCCGAGCCCCGAGCACGTCTTCGGGACCGACAACCTCGGTCGCGACCTCTACGCCCGCGTCGTCTACGGCGCGTCGACGTCGCTGGCCGCGACCTCCGTTGCCGTCATCGTCGGCCTCGCCGTCGGGTCGCTGTTCGGCCTGCTCGCCGGGTTCCTCCGCGGGTTCGTGGACGACGCGATCATGCGCTTCATGGACGTGCTGCTCGCGATCCCTAGCCTGCTCCTGTCGCTGGCGCTCATCACCGCGCTCGGCTTCGGCACGCTCAACGTCGCGATCGCGGTCGGACTCGCGAGCATCGCCTCCTTCTCCCGGGTCATGCGCGCCGAGGTGCTGCAGATCGCCACCGCCGTCTACGTCGAGGCCGCCCGCGTCTCGGGCGTGCGCTGGTACACCGTGCTGCGCCGTCATGTGCTGCCCAACGCATCCGGCCCGGTGGTGGCGCTGGCCGCCCTCGAGTTCGGCGTGATGGTGCTCGCGATCTCGTCACTGTCGTTCCTCGGCTTCGGCGCGCCGCCGCCCACCCCCGAGTGGGGATCGCTCGTGGCGGGCGGACGCGACTACCTCGCCGTGGCGTGGTGGCTCACGACACTGCCGGGCCTCGTGATCGTCACCGTCGTGCTGTCGGCCAACCGCATCTCGCGCGCCCTCGAGCGCAATGGAGGAATCCGATGACCGCACTCCTGGAGGTCTCGAACCTGTCGGTCTCGTACACGCTGGGCGGGCAGCCGCGCCCGGCCGTCCGCGACGTGAGTTTCACCGTCGACCGCGGCGAGGTCGTGGCGATCGTGGGCGAATCGGGCTCGGGCAAGAGTACGACCGCGCACGCGGTCATCCACCTGTTCGCCTCGAACGCCTCGGTCGACGCCGGCTCGATCGTCTTCGACGGCACCGACCTGACCGGGCTCTCGCGCCGGGCCTGGCGTGAGGTGCGCGGGCGCGGGATCGGGCTCATCCCGCAGGATCCTACGACGAGCCTCAACCCGGTCAAGCGCGTCGGACGCCAGGTGGGCGAGCCGCTCGTCATCCACGGGCTGGCCACCCGCCGAGGCGCTGACGCACGGGCCGTCGAGCTGCTGCGCCTCGCCGGGATCGGTGAGCCCGAAGCCCGCGCCAAGCAGTTCCCGCACCAGTTCTCGGGCGGCATGAAGCAGCGCGCGCTCATCGCGACGGCACTGGCGGCCGAGCCGCAGCTCGTGATCGCGGACGAGCCGACCAGCGCCCTCGACGTCACGGTGCAGAAGCAGATCCTCGATCACATCGACGCCCTGGCGTCGACGCTCGGGACCGCCGTGCTGCTCATCACGCACGACCTCGGCGTCGCCGCAGACCGCGCCGACCGCATCATCGTGATGCAGAACGGCGAGATCGTCGAGACGGGTCCGGCGCGCGAGGTGCTCGAAGACCCGCAACATCCCTACACGCGCGCGCTCATCGCCGCGGCACCGGGGCTGCGCGGCGCTGCTGCTCGGGTGAGCGAGCGACCCCTTCGGACGGAACAGGATGACGCGACCCCGGCGCTCCTCGAGGTGGCGGGTCTGCGCAAGGAATTCTCTCTTCCGGGGCGCGGGAAGCTCGTCGCGGTCGACGACGTGTCGTTTCGCGTGGACAGCGGCGAGACGCTTGCGATCGTGGGTGAGTCGGGATCGGGCAAGAGCACGACGGCGCGACTGGCGCTGCGCCTCGAGAAGCCCTCGGCGGGCAGCATCCGTTTCGACGGCGAGGATCTCGTCGCCGCAGGCCGCGAGGAGCTGCGCGCCCTGCGCCGGCGGTTCCAGCTCGTCTATCAGAGCCCGTTCGCTTCGCTCGACCCACGGTTCACGATCGCTGAGGTGATCGACGAGCCGCTGCGCGCCTATGGCGTCGACGCGGCGGAGCGGGCGCGCCGCGTCCGCGAACTGATCGACCAGGTGGCGCTGCCCGCAGGAGCCGCGTCGCGGCGTCCGGCCCAGCTCTCGGGCGGTCAGCGACAGCGCGTCGCGATCGCCCGCGCCCTCGCGCTGCGTCCCGACCTCGTGGTGCTCGACGAGGCCGTGTCGGCGCTCGATGTCTCGGTGCAGGCGCAGATCCTCGACCTGCTCGCGGCGGTGCAGCGCGACTCGGGAGTGTCGTACCTGTTCATCAGCCACGATCTCGCCGTGGTCCGCGAGATCTCCGACCGTGTGGCGGTGATGCAGCAGGGTCGAGTCGTCGAGCAGGGCAAGACCGCGCAGGTGCTCCGTACGCCGCGCGAGGAGTACACGCGACGGCTGATCGAGGCGATCCCGGGGTCGACTCTGTCGCCGCGGGTACTGACGGAAGGGGCCGCAGCATGAGCGCCCAGCGCTCGCTGGCGCAGCAGACGACGGAGCTGCTGGGGGAGCTGATCCGCAACGCGGCCGTCAACGACGGTACGCCCGACTCGGGCCACGAACACCTGCAGGTGCGCACGCTGCAGCGGTTCTTCGAGGGGTCCGGTCTCGAAGGCGTCGTGGTGGAGCCGCATCCGGGACGCGCGTCGCTCATCATTCGCATCGAGGGCACGGATCCGACCGCGCCGTCCCTCGCCCTCGTCGGCCACACCGACGTCGTTCCGGTGGAGCCGGGGGGCTGGTCGCGCGATCCGTTCGCGGGCGAGATCGTCGACGGCGTGCTGTGGGGCCGGGGCGCGATCGACATGCTCAACCTCACCGCCGCCTACGCCGTCGTGACCCGGGCGGTCGCGAGGGGCGGCTTCCGTCCGCGCGGCGACCTCATTTTCGCCGCCGTCGCCGACGAGGAGAACGGCAGCCGCTTCGGCGTGAGCTGGCTCACCGAGCACCGTCTCGACCTCATCGACGCCGACTACGTGCTGACCGAGTCCGGCGGCGCCCACGCCGGCCCACAGCCTCACCTCGGCGTCATGGTCGGCGAGAAGGGAGGCGCGGGACGGCTGCTGCGCGTGACCGGTGCGCCCGGCCACGGCTCGGCCCCCTGGGGATCCCGCAATGCCGCCGTCATCGCGGCCGAGGCCGTGACCCGCCTCGCACGGCACCGCGGCACGACCGTCATCACGCCGCAATGGCGCGCGTACGCCGAGGCACTCGACCTCGAACCCGCGACCCGCACCGCCCTGACCGACCCCGCGCGGTTCTACGACGGCCTGCCACACCTCCGCAGCCTGGCCGGGTTCGCGCACGCCTCGACGCACACGACGATCTCGCCGACCATCGTGCGCGCCGGCGAGAAGGGCAACGTCATTCCGGGCACGGCGACCGTGCAGCTCGACATCCGCATCCTGCCCGATGTCACCCGCGAGGACGTCGAGGGGCTCATCCGCGACGCGCTCGGCGACCTCATCGAGCACGTCGAGATCGAGGGCGACTGGTTCGGTGAGTCGACGGCCTCGCCGATCGACACTCCTTTGTTCGACGCCCTCGGCAGCGCCGTGCGCCGCGCCTACCCGACGGCGGAGCTCCTGCCCATGCTCGGGGTGGGCGGCACCGATGGCCGGTTCTACCGTCGCCGCGGCATCCCGGCCTACGGCTTCGGCGTGCTCAGCGAGCGCTGGGACTACGGCACCTTCCGCCGCCTGTTCCACGGCAACGATGAGCGCATCGACCTCGACTCGATCGCTCTCACGGTCGACGCACTCGACCACGCCGTGCGTACGTTCCACGCCGATACGAGCACCGCCGCGAAGACCCGCGTCGCCGAGCCGGCAACCGCCTGACCGCGGACGCCGCGAGGGTCGCGGCATCCGTTTCCCATCCGTCCACCGAGGAGGACCTATGACCACGACGCTCAACACCGACATCGACCGCGCCCAGTTCGGACGCGAGTGGGAGGACTGGCACCGCACGCATGAGACGCGGCGCGCCGACTCCCTCGGCTTCTTCGCGATCACCGGCCTGCACTGGCTCGGTGCCGACCCGATCACGCTGCCCGGCGCTCCCGGCACGTGGCGTCTCGGCAGCGGCGGCGTGGTCGTCGAGCTCGCCGATGGCGAGAGCCTGACGCTCGAGGGCGAGACGATCACCGGCACGCACGCGTTCGGCGCGATCGCCGAGCGGGGCAGCGTCACCCCCACCTTTACGGACGGCGAGGTCGCCGGCGCGGTCGAGATCGCGATCCGCGGCGGGCACACCGTTCTGCGTCCGCGTCGCGCCGACCATTCGTTCCTCGCGGAGTACGCGGGTACCCCGACCTACGTGCCGAACCCGCGCTGGCGGGTCGCCGCGCGCTTCCTCCCGTTCGACGCTCCGCGGCCGACCGAGGTCGGCGCCGCGGTCGACGGGCTCACCCACGTGTACGACGCCCCGGGTGTGCTGGAGTTCTCGTGGCGCGGCGAGGAATTCGCGCTGACCGCCTTCCAGGGCGCGGCCCCCGGCTCCCTCCTCGTCCTGTTCACCGACGCGACGAGCGGGATCACCACGTACGCCGCGAACCGCTCGGTGTCCGTGGACGCCCCTTACGCCGACGGCTGGACCACGATCGACTTCAACCGCGCCGTCAACCTGCCCTGCGCGTACACCGACTTCGCGACGTGCCCGCTGCCTCCCGAGGGCAACCGCCTGCCGATCGGCATCGAGGCCGGCGAGAAGACGCCGCTCACGCGCGTGCGCTCCACCGATGCGCTCGTCGCCCCGGGGGTGGCCGCATGAGGTTCCAGCTCCTGGACATCGTCCCCTACCGCGCCGACCCCCTCACCGGTCGCCAGGTCTCGCCGTCCGAACGGTTCGCCGAGACGCTCCAGCAGGCGATCCGCGCCGAGGAGCTCGGGCTGGATGCCGTCGCCATCGGCGAGCGCCACGCAGGGCACTTCATCTCGTCGTCACCGACGGTGCTGCTGGGTGCGATCGCCGCGCGCACCTCCCGCATCCGTCTCAATTCCGGTGTCACGGTGCTCTCGGTGCTCGACCCGGTGCGCGTCGCCGAGGACTACGCCACCATCGACCAGCTCTCCGGCGGCCGGCTCGACCTCACGATCGGCAAGGGCAATGAGGTCGCTCAGTTTCCGCTGTTCGGGCTCGACATCGACGACCAGTGGGAGCTGCTCGCGGAGAAGTACGAGCTGCTGCGGACGCTCTGGCGCGAGGAGGACGTGACCTGGCCGGGCACCGAGTTCACGCGGCCGTTGTCGGGCGTGACGACGCTGCCGCGGCCGTTCGCCGGCGCGCCCCGCGTATGGCACGGGTCGGCGACGACCCTTTTCTCCGCGGGGCTCGCGGCGAAGATCGGCGACCCGCTGTTCAGCGCGAACGCGATCCAGCCGCTCGAGAACTACGGCGTGCTCGTCGACCACTACCGCTCCGAGTATGCGCGGCACGGCCACGATCCGGCGGGCGCGTTCGTCGCCGCCGGTTCGGGGGCGCTCTTCATCGCCGACACGACGCAGGAGGCGATCGCCCAGTACGGGCCGGTGTACAACGCGATCGTCGCCGCCACCAACGTGCCCGGAAACAACACTCCGTTCCGCGACATCGAGCACGCCGTGGCCGAAGGTCCAGCACTCGTCGGCACCCCGCAGCAGGTGATCGACAAGATCGCCCGGTTCCACGGCCGGCTCGGGCACGACCTGCAGTCGATCAGCCTGCCCACGACGGTGCCGTTCGCGCAGCAGCTCGAGATCCTCGAGCGGTTCGCGCTGGAGGTCGCGCCGGTGCTGCGGCGGGAGTTCCCGACGGCGCTGTGGACGGATGCCGACCCGCTCGGTCAGCGGGAGCGCCAGCTCACGACCGCATGAGCTGCGAGAGCGCGGTCCGCGACGCGACAGCTGCGGTCGCCGGCGAGCGCGGACTCGCGCGGCAAAGCGATCGCAGGAGAAAGCAGCAGTCGCATGCGCGGCCCGCGCTCTGGGCATGCCTGGCGGCGGGCTTCGCGACGCTGTTCGATGCGGTCGTCATCACGTACGCCGCTCCGGCGGTCAGCGCGTCGTTGGGCGGGTCGACTGCGGGTGTGCAGTGGCTGCTGGCCTCGTTCTCGCTGACCTTCGGCCTCGGGCTGATCCCGTCGGGACGCTTCGGCGATGTGTATGGACGCCGGCTGCTGTTCCTCGTGGGTCTCGGGATCTTCCTGGTCGGCGGCGTCGCGGCGGTGGTCGCGCCGACGATCGCGGTGCTGGTCGCGGCCCGGTTCGTGCAGGGCCTCGGTGCCGGGGTCATCAGCGCGCAGGTGCTCGGGGCGATCCAGGACCTCTTCACGGGAAGATCACGTCTGAGCGCCCTCGCCGCCTACACCGCGGTCGGCGGTCTGGCGGGCGTCCTCGGTCCGGTGCTCGCCGCCGCGATGCTCGGGCTGTTCCCGGCCGATACCGCGTGGCGCCTCGTGCTGCTGACGCCGTTGCCTCTGGTGATCGCGGCATTCGTGCTCGGATGGCGAGGGATGCCGGGCCGCCGCGCCCGTGCGGAGACGTCGAGGCTCCTGTGGCTCGATCTGCCGGGCATCGTGCTGCTGTGCCTCGTGGTGGTGGCGCTGACGCTGCCGGTCGTGGAGCCGGGACTCTCGGGACTGTCGGGCCTGGCGGTGGCCGGCGCCGCGGTCGTGCTGGGGCTCGTGCTCGTCCTGTGGGAGCGCCGCTATGCGCGGCGCGGGAAGCTTCCACTCTTCGCCCCGGCGCTGGTCCGGTCACGCGGGTTCGTCGTGGGGAACGTCGTCGCGCTGCTGTGGTTCGGCAGCGGCATGGCGGCGAGTTCGGCGGTGACCCTCTACTTCCTCCAGTCACCGGCGCTGTCGGCGCTGGTGATCGCGCTCGTGTTCGCGCCGGGCGCCCTGGCCCGGCTGGGCGGGTCGCTGTTCAGCCTGCGGGTCGTGGGGCGTCTCGGGTCTGCGGCGACGGTGTGGCTGGGTCTCGGGCTGCAGGCGGTGCTCTTCGCGGGACTGGCGGGGGCTGCGCCGCTCCTGCCGGGAGGTGTGCTGTTCGTCGTCGCCGCCGTGGCGCAGATCGGGCTGGGCGTCGGCGGCGGGCTCGTCGAGCCGGTGGTGCGCGCCACCACCCTCTCGTTCGCGCCGGCCGAGCTGCACGGCGTCGCCGCGTCGTTCCTCCAGCTCACGCAGCGACTGGCCGCGACCTTTCTGGTGGCCCTGGCCACCGGCATCCTGCTCACCTCCTCTGGTATCTCGACCGCCGCGACCTTGCAGGCCGCGCTGGTGACGTGTGCGGTGGGCTCAGCGGCTGCCCTGTTCGCGTCTGCAGACCCTGTGTTCCGGCGGGTGGGCACTCGCGCCGAAGCGGCGGCGCCCCTGCGGGGCGGCTCGCGAACCACCGCCCGGAAGTGAGCGACGGCTCCCGCCTCACACCGGCGGCGCAAGCTCCTTGGCGAAGCACTGCGAGAAGGCGAACGCCCTGTAGGGCTCGAAGATGGGGATCGGGCGGTACCCGATCCGCTCGTAGAGGACCACCGCGTCGTGCTGGCGGTCACCGGTCTGAAGGATCAGGCGACTCGCGCCGCGATCCTGCGCGATGCGCTCGAGCTCGCCCATCAGTGCCCGGCTCACGCCCGTGCCGCGTGCGCGCGGCTTCACGAACACGCGCTTAACCTCGAGGTCGCGCGTGCCGTCGTGGACGAGATCCCGCAGCGCCGCGTGACCGACCGCCGTGCCCGTCTCGTCGACGGCGAGCACTGTTGCGACGATCGTGCCGGGATCGACTGCGAACGCGCGCTGGGCCTCCTCGGCGGCGGGTACAGCGTCCGTCAGCCGATCCGCGTAGCGGGGCGAGATCTCGCCGTCCATCTCGGAGCGCAGGGCCTCAGCGCGCGGGTCGTCCCAGCGGACGGTCTCAAGCCTCCATGCTCGCTCGCCCGGCGACGCCTCCGCGGGCTCGGGTGCGAGGTCGTAGCCGAACGTGTACAGCTCGATCCAGCGGCCGGGCTGCACCTCCCACGCACCCTCGCGCTCCGGCAGCCGCTCGAAGCCCAGCTTCGCGTAGAGCGCGTGTGCACCGGTCATCCCCGGACCGCTGTTCATCACGACGCGGTGCGAACCCCGCTCGCGCGCGAGGTCGATGACGTGACGGGTGAGCGCCTCACCGATGCCTCGGCCGCGGGCGGCAGGAGCCACGGCGAGCTGCCGGAAGTCCGTCTCACCGGGTCGGGCGACCTCCGCGAGCGGCCGGTTCGGACGCGCGATCCACACCGTCCCGAGGATCTCGCCGCTCGGCTCGACGGCCACCCACACGTCGCCGCCGCGCACACGGGTCGCGACATCGCGGAGCGAGGCGACGTACTCGTCGGAGAGCTTCCCGTAGCTCGACAGGTACGCCTCGGCGGTCACCTCGCCGGCGCGTTCGTACTCCTCGGTGCGCACCAGGCGGATGGTGATGTCAGCGGGGACGGATGCCGCAGCCACGGGCCTGTCGTCAGTCACGGCGACCGATTCCACGCTCAAGCGAGCACCCCCGCCGGGGCAGCCCGCAGTTCGCGCTCGCCCGTCTCGGCGGTCCCCCACGCATCAGCGAGGAGAGCGTACGAGCGCTCGCGGTCATCGGGATCGTGCGTGATCGTCGTGACCAGCAGCTCATCGGCGCCCGTGACGCGCTGCAACGTCTCCAGCCGCTCGACGACGCTGTCGGCCGAGCCGACGAATTGCGTCTCGACGCGGTCGCGCACGACCTCGAACTCTTCGTGGGAGAGCGGGTTGACGCTGGCGCCGAGCGGCGACGGGAACGGGACGGCCCCTTGACCGGCGCGGATGCTGTGCACCCATCGACCGTAACCCGCGGCGAGCCGGCGGGCTTCGGCATCCGTATCTGCGACGACCACGTCCACCGACACGATCACGTGCGGCGCTGCGATGCGACCGGGACGGAACGACGCGCGGTACTCGGCGACGGCGTCGAGGATGAAGGCGGGGGCGACGTGGTAGTTGGCGCCGAACGGCAGTCCGAGTTCGCCGGCGAGCCGGGCGCTCGGCCCGGCCGTCGAGCCATGGATCCAAACGGTGATGTCCGCTCCCTCGGCGGGAGTGGCGTGGATCGCCACCGTCTCCGGGGCGGTGTAGGTTCCGTCGATGAAGGCGAGGATGTCGGCCACGTCCTGCTCGAACCGGTCGGCGTCGTCGTCGGTGCGCCCCAGCAGGCGCGCCTGGACGACGAATCGCTCGGACTCGAATGCGAAGGGCCGCGGCCGCGGCAGGAGCAGCCCGTCCACCACCCGCTGCTCGGCCGGATCCTCGATCGGCGGACTCTGCGCCGCGCTGCGATTGCCGGAGCGGCCGATTCCCAGGTCGAAGCGTCCCGGGTGCAGCGCGGCCACGACGCCCGCTGCTTCGGCCACTTGCACGGGCGAGTAGTTGCCGATGATGGTCGCCGCCGTGCCGATGCGGATGCGCTCGGTCGCAGCGGCGATCGCCGCGAGCAGGACGTGCGGCGCGGAGCCCGACAGGCCGGGATTGAAGTGGTGCTCGGCGAGCCAGTAGCGGTGGTAGCCCAGCTGCTCGGTGTGCCGAGCGAGGGCGATCGAGGCGCGCAGCCCGTCGGCGGCCGTCTGCCCCGCTCCGAACGGCGACAGGTCGAGGACGGAGAGGGGGACGTGGGACACGAGGAGCTCCTGGGTGGTGCGCGGAGGGAAGAGGCCGGGCCCGCTCTCAGCAGGCCCGGCCGGGTTCGTACGATCAGGACTTGGGCAGTCCTGCGGGGTTGATCTCGCTCGTCTCGACGCGCTCCGACTCCAGGTCCCAGATCTTCAGGACCTCGTCGTACTGGCCGTTCTCGATGAGGTAGTTGAGCGCGATGCTGACGGGCTCGATGAGGCCGTTGCCCTTGGCCGTCGCGGCGGCGATGTTCGCCGTCAGCGGCCAACCGCCGGGCACAAGGCCCACGAGCTTGGTGTCGCCGGTCTCACGTGCGGACCACGCGGAGGTGGCATTGGGCCCGAAGGTCGCGTCGATGCGGCCTGACTGCAGCGCGAGCACGGTAGCGGCGTTGTCGTCGAAGTACTGAAGCTCGGCCGGCTCCTCGCCGCCGGCTTGCAGTTCCTCGTTCCAGGTGAGCAGCACCTGCTCCTGGTTCGTGCCCGAGCCGACGGCGATGGTGAGGCCGGAGATGTCAGCGGCCTCCTCGATCTTCTGGATGTCGCTGTCGGACTTCACGTAGAAGCCGAGCAGGTCCTCGCGGTAGCTCGCGAAGTCGTAGAGCTCCTTGCGCTCCTCGGTGACGGTGACGTTGGAGGTGATGAGGTCGTACTTGCCGGACTGGATGCCGAGGGGCCAGTCCGCCCACGCGACGACGACCGGGTTGTACTCGAGGCCCAGCGCGTCGGCGATTAGCGCGCCGATGTTCGGCTCGGTGCCGGCCGCCTCGGTCTCACCCTCGGGGATGTAGCCCAGCGGGGGCACGTAAGCCGAGTGCGCGACGGTGAGCTTGCCCGGCTCGACCGGCTCGAACCCGCTCGCCTCGAGCGCTTCGACCGCCTCGGCCACGGGCTCGTCGAGACGGACCCACTGGATCTCGTCGGTCGTGACGTTCGCCGACTCCTCAGTCTTCTCGGGGGCGGCGGCGGCCTCGGCGGGCTGGTTCTGGTTGACGCCCCAGACGATGCCGCCGACGATCGCGGCCACCGCGACGGCTCCGACACCGATCGCGATGCCCTGCTTCTTACTCAGTGCCATGTGATTGCTTCCTTTTCTCGGATGAGGACTCGATGTCGAGATCTCGGTTTCAGGCCAGGACTTTCGCGAGGAAGTCCTGAACGCGGGGGTGCTTCGGTGTAACGAGGACCTCGGCGGGCGGGCCCTGCTCGATGACGCGGCCGCCGTCGAGGAAGACGACCCGGTCGGCGACCTCGCGGGCGAATCCGACCTCGTGGGTGACGATGACGAGGGTCGTGCCGAGCTGAGCGAGGTCGCGGATGACGTCGAGGACCTCGCCCACGAGCTCCGGGTCGAGCGCGCTGGTCGGCTCGTCGAACAGGATCACTTTGGGCTTGAGGGCGAGGGCGCGGGCGATCGCGACGCGCTGCTGCTGGCCGCCCGACAGCTGCCGGGGGTAGTGCTCGGCCTTGTCGGCGAGCCCCACGCGGTCGAGAAGGCCGAGGGCGAGCTCTCGGGCGTCGTCTTTGGAGAGCCGGCCGAGGGCGACCGGTGCCTCGGTGACGTTCTCGAGCGCGGTCAGGTGCGGGAAGAGATTGAAGTTCTGGAAGACGATGCCGATCTGCGTGCGGCGCTCCAGCACCTCGCGCTCGCGCAGCTCATAGAGCTTGTCGCCGCGCAGCTCGTAGCCGATCAGCTGGCCGTCGACCGTGACCGAGCCGCGGTCGACGCTCTCGAGGTGGTTGATCGTGCGCAGCAGGGTCGACTTGCCCGAGCCGCTCGGCCCGAGGATCGCGACGACCTCGCCCGGCTGGACGGTCAGGTCGATGCCGCGCAGCACCTCGACTCCGCCGTAGCTCTTGTGGACGTTGTGGATCTCGACGAGGCCGCGCGTGGCGGTCCCGGCGGGGGGCTCCGTGCTGGTGGTGGTCATGTCAGCGGCCTCCGAACTTCGCGTCGTTGCTCGAACTCTGCGATGCCGCAGTGGCCGGGGGCGCAGCATCCGTCCCCTCCAGAGGAGGTGGTGAGGCGTCGCTGTCACCGAGACGTGCCCACTGCACGGCGATCCAGTGGCGCGCACGCTGGACGGGTGTCGGGGGCAGCACGCGCACGGTGCCGCGGGCGTAGTGCCGCTCGATGTAGTACTGCGCGATGCTCAGGATCGTGGTGATGATCGTGTACCAGACCACGGCGACCAGGAGCAGCGGGATCACGCGGCTGTTGCGGTTGTAGATGACCTGCACGGCGTAGAACACCTCGGGGATCGCGATCACGAACACGACCGACGCGCCCTTGACGAGGCCGATCACCTCGTTGGTGGCGTTCGGCACGATGGACCGCATCGCCTGCGGCAGGATGATGCGGGTCAGCCGGCGGCGCGGAGGGATGCCGAGTGCCGCGGCCGCCTCAAGCTGGCCCTGGTCGACCGACAGCAGGCCGCCGCGGATGATCTCCGCCGAGTACGCCGCCTGATTGAGGCTGAGTCCGAGGATCGCCGCGGCGAAAGCGCTGATCAGCTGCACGGTGGGGAACTCGACGATCCAGAAGTCCGTCGTGAACGGGGTGCCCAGGCCGAGCGTCGGATACAGGTAGCCGAGGTTGTACCAGACGATGATCTGCACCACGAGGGGCACCGAGCGGAAGAACCAGATGAACACCCAGGCCGCCGAATTGAGCAGCGGCGACTTCGCGAGACGGGCGAGCGCGAGGAGGGTGCCGAGGAAGAAGCCGATGGTCGCCGATGTCACGGTGAGCGCCAGCGTGATGCCGACGCCCTGCAGCACGGGCTCCGAGAGGAAGTAGTGGGCGAAGACGTCCCACTCGTAGTTCTCGTTCGTGACCAGCGACCAGGCGAACTGGGCGACCACGAACAGCACGACGATGCCGATCGACCACCGGAACCAGTGGCGGGTGTGGACCACGCGCAGGTCGCCGAGGTCGACGCGCGACGACGCCGCGGGCGACGGCGCAGCGTCTGCGGCGCCGGCCTGGCGCGGAAGTGTGTCGGTCATGGGGTGCTCCTCGGTCGGGGCGCGGGTCGAGGGGTGCAGGTCGGTGCGCCGGTAGGCCGAAGGTAGGGCAGGGCTTCGCCCGCCGCCCAGCCCGGCGGACCCCGCCATGACACGGATCGTGACGGAGTGCAACGCGGCGTCACACTCCGGAATCGGGCGACTCGCGCGGCCGGGATCCGCCTGGCGAGACCTACCGTGGCCGCATGTCCGACACCCCGTTCGCCGTCGCCCTCGAGCTGGACGCCGACGGCGCCCACTCCCCTTCCGGCGCCGCATCAGGCACCCTCTCGCCACGCCGCCTCGCCGCCCGCGGCGCGGCCGCCGAGCGCTTCGGCTTCACCGCCGTGACGTTCGACGACTCGCCGCTGCCGGTCGCCGACTCGGTCGCGCGGCTCGATGCCGTCCAGCGCGCCGCGTTCCTCGCTCCGCTCACGTCGGCCATCGGGCTCGTGCCGGTCGCGCACGTCGCCTTCAGCGAGCCGTTCCACGTGGCGACGCAGCTCGCGAGCCTCGACTGGGCCTCGAACGGGCGCGCGGGCTGGATCGCCGCGGCCTCGGGAACCACGCGTGAAGCCGCCGCCTACGGTCGTGAGGCGCTCTCGGACGACGATCTCCGCCGCGAGCGCGACGACGTGATCGAGGTCGCTCGCCGGCTGTGGGACTCGTGGGAGGACGACGCCGTCATCCAGGACGCCGCGACCGGCCGCTACCTCGACGCCGACAAGCTCCACTACGTCGACTTCGAGGGCGAGAGCTTCTTGGTGAAGGGTCCGCTCATCACGCCCCGGCCCCCGCAAGGGCAGCTGGTCGTGGTGGCGCCCGCCGACACCACGGGCGCGGACGTCACGCTGGTCACGGGTAGCGGTCCGGCGGAGATCACGGATGCTGCATCCCGCGCGCGTGCCGCGGGTGCGCCGCTCGTGTGGGCCGAGGTCGAGGTGGTGCTTGACGCGCGCGCCGTGTCCGCGGCTCGGCGGCTCGACGCCCTCGGGAGCTGGACGGACGCCGGGCGCCTGCGCTACGCGGGCGACGCGGATGGTCTGGTCGCGCTGATCGCCGGGCTGGCAGCATCCGTCGACGGTGTACGCCTGCACGTCGCAGAGCTCGACGTCGATCTCGAAGAGGTTGGGCGCGCAGTGCTGCCGGCGCTGCAAGAGCGGATCGGCTTCCGTTCACCGCGGGCGGGCGAGACCCTCCGGGATGCCCTCGGCCTTGAACGCAGCCTCAGCCGCTACGCCACCACCGCCGTGAAGGAGTTCGCATGACCACGTCCCGTCGCATCCAGTTCGGTGTTTTCTTCCAGGGGGTCAACTTCGGCACCATCTGGTCGAGCGACCGCAGCGGTTCGCAGTACGACTTCGAGTCGTTCCGCCGCATCGCGCAGACCGCCGAGCGGGGGCTGTTCTCGGCCTTCTTCCTCGGCGAGGGACTGCGCCTGCGCGAGCATTTCGGCCGTATCCACGAGCTCGACATCGCCGGTCGTCCCGACGCCCAGACGCAGCTCGCGGCGTTGGCGTCTGTCACCGAGCGCATCGGCCTCGTCGCGACGCAGAACACGACCTACAACGACCCGTACGACCTGGCGAAGCGCCTGAACTCGCTCGATCTCTTGAGCGAGGGCCGCGCAGGCTGGAACATCGTCACGACCGACAACGCGTGGACCGGCGCGAACTTCCGCCGCGGCGGGTACCTGGAGCACGCCGACCGTTACCGCCGCGCAGCGCAGTTCGTGGTCGCCGCGCAGCGGCTGTGGGACGCCGGTGCCGATGGGGTCGGTACGCCGGTGTCGGTCGCCGATCAGCTGGTCTCGTTCGAAGGACCCGCGCCGCTGCCGCCGAGCGCGCAGGGGCGGCCGGTGCTGTTCCAGGCAGGGGACTCCGACGAGGGCCGCGAGTTCGCGGCATCCAGTGCCGACGTCATCTTCTCAGCGCACCCGGGCCTGGAGGACGCGATCTCGTTCGCGGCCGACCTGCGCCGCCGCCTCCCCGCCCATGGGCGGGCTGTGGACGAGCTCAAGTTCTTCCCGGGGGCGCAATTCATCCTCGCCGCCACCGACAGCGAGGCTCGTGAGAAGGCCGACTGGGTCACGCGCGCGCAGGTGTCGCCGCAGACCGCGATCCGCTTCCTCGAGCCGATCTGGGGCCGAGACTTGTCGGAGTACGACGCCAACGGCCCGCTTCCCGACATCGACCCGGTGGTCGAGGAGGTCGACGGGCAGCGTGGGTCGCTGTTCCAGGGCCGTCGCGCGCTCGAGACGGCCCGCGAGTGGCGCGACAGCGCGGCCGCCGAGGGCCTCTCGATCCGAGAGTTCGTCATCAAGCGGTCGTCGCTGCGCACGTTCGTCGGCGGCTATTCGTCGATCGCTGATCGCATCGTGCAGTACGTCGACGCGGGAGCGGTCGACGGGTTCAACGTCTCGCCGTACCTCGTGCCCGAAGGACTCGACGACATCGTCGACGGGCTCATCCCCGAGTTGCAAGAGCGCGGCGTCTACCCCACCGAGTACGTGGGATCGACGCTGCGCGAGAACCTCGGGCTCCCCGCGCTGGGCGAGCGCGCGGAATTCGCTGCCTGACCCTCTGATCGCGATCCCCTTCTCCTCATCACGTCGAACCGGCCGGTACCGCACGATCCCGGGTCCGCGCATGACGGATCGTGGCGCCGTATGACAACGCCGTGCGCCGTCGCTAGCGGTGAGCCCGTAGCGTGACGCCGAGAAGCGACACCCGTCCGTCCCGACATCCGTCCGTCCGAAAGGATCACCCGCCATGACCGACACCACCGACACCGCGGCCGAGCCCACGTTCGACGCTCCGCTCATCACCGCCGAGGAGGCCGCCGGACGCGCCGCGGCGGGAGCGCTCGTCGTCGATGTTCGCAGCGACGCCGGCCGGGCGCGCGACGGCGTGATCCCCGGCTCCATCCGCGGCGACCGCAACAACCTCGACGCGCAGTTCCTCATCGACTCGCCGGAGAAGTTCGCCGAGATCACGGACTGGGACCAGGACATCGTCATCGTGTGCGGCACGATCAACGGCTCCGGCCCCGTCGCCGAGCAGCTCCGCGCGAAGGGCTTCACGAACGTCGCGCATGTCGACGGCGGCTTCCCCTCGTGGAAGGAGTCCGGCGGCCCCACCGCCGAGGCCCCGGCCGCCGAGTGACCATCGCGCCACCGGAATGACGGATGCTTCGGCCCTCGCCGCACGGAAGGGCGGAAGCATCCGTCGTTCTAGGCGGTGCGAAGTATCCGTTCGGTGACCCGCGCCGAGAAGTGCAGCGCGTCGACGGGGATCCGCTCGTCGGCGGCGTGGAACTGCGCGAACACGTCGAAGTCGCGAGGCACGCGCAGCGGCACGAACCCGTAGCCGTGGATGCCGAGCTTCGCGAAGTGCTTGTTGTCGGTGCTCGCCGGCAGCAGGTAGGGCACCACCACGCCATCAGGATCGTCGATGGCGATCGCCTCCTGCAGCACGTCGATGATCGGCGCATCAACGGGCGCCTCGGTCGCGGACCACCAGCGGCCCTCGCGGATGTCGATGCCGTCGCCGACGAGCTCGCGCAGCCCGTCACGGAGAGCGTCGTCCTGTCTGGGCAGAATGCGGATGTCGAGGCGCGCCGACGCCTCCGCCGGGATGATGTTCGTCTTGTCGCCGGCGTCGAGCACCGTCGGGGTCGCGGTGTTGCGCGTCGTCGCACCGACGAGTGACGACACGAACCCGAGGCTCTCGAGGTCGTCAGCGAGCGACTCGTCGGTGAACGCGAGCCCACGGGCCGCTCCGAAGACATCCAGGAAGCGCTGCAGCGCGGGCGTGCGCACGACCGGGAACCGGTGCTCGCCGACGGCCGCCACGGCCCGGGCGAGTCGGACCACACTGTTGTCGTCGGTCGGTCGGGAGCCGTGGGCCGCGTGGCCGCGGGCGCGCAGCGTCGACCATGCGACGCCCTTCTCGCTGGTGGCCACGAGGTACGCGCGGCGTTCGTCGGCGGGGTCGGCGTACAGCGGCACGGAGAACCCGCCCACCTCGCTCAGCGCCTCGGTGACGCCGGCGAACAGCTCGGGGCGGTTCTCGACGAGCCACCCGGCGCCCCACACCCCGCCGCTCTCTTCGTCGGCGAGGAACGCCAACACCAGGTCGCGTCGCGGCACGATCTGCTCGCGCGCGAAGTGACGCGCCACGGCCACGATCGTGCCCGCGTAGTTCTTCATGTCGACGGCGCCGCGGCCGTAGAGGTAGCCGGCTTCGATGTCGGCGCCGAAGGGCGGGAAAGTCCAGTCCTTCTCCTCGACCGGCACGACGTCGAGGTGCGCGTGCACCAACAGGGCTCCCGCATCCCGATCGCGTCCGGGGATACGAGCGATGAGCGACCCCCGTCCGGGACGCGACTCGACGAGCTCCGACGCGATGCCCACCTCGGCGAGACGCTCCTGCACCCAGATGGCAGCACGTGTCTCGCCGTCGCCGATGGTGGCCGCAACCCCTGTGTTCACCGTCTCGATCCGGATGAGGTCGCGGACGAACTGCAGCGCCTCGTCTTCCAACTGGCTGGGCACGGGGGTCTCCTCGGTTGTAGAGCTCGTTCGGGCGACTTCGCTGACACTGCTGCAATTCCGCCGTGCTTGACCATAGACGGCGTCCGCTGAATGCCCCCATCGGCGGGGTCGCGCGGCGTCATAGATGGCGCGGTGCCAAACGATGCTCAGGCTCGTTGCGTGCGATGACGCCGGCATTTGGCGACGTCGGCGCCGGTCTCGCACGCTTGACGCATGTCAGACACAGTCCTCGCCTCCACCGACGGCGCGACGGCTTCCGCCGGCGACAAGCCGGGGGGCGCCGTCGCCCCGCACGCGGACGCCACGGTGCTCGACAACCCTGCGTGGCACTCACTGACCGGCCCGCACGCCGGCTTCGCCGAGGGCAACGACCTGGTCCGGCGGTACCCCGAGGACGTCGCGCCGTTCGTGGCAGTGCGCACGTGGTCCAACCCCGATGTCTGGGACGCACTGCGCGATCTCGTCGGTCCTGGAGCGCCCGTCGGACTATCCGCAGCCGAACGCCCGTTCCCGGCCGGCTGGGAGGACCTGGGCGGCGGCGAGGGGGTGCAGCTCGTCGAGACCGACGCGCTGCGTCCGCGTCCGGATGCGGAGGCCGTCGTCCTGGGGCCGGACGACGTCGCCGACATGCTGGCCATAGTCGAACGCAACCAGCCGGGACCCTTCCGCCCCCGCACCCATGAGCTGGGCCGGTATGTCGGCATTCGCCGGGACGGTCGCCTGGTTGCGATGGCCGGCGAGCGCCTGCACCCGCAGGGCTGGACCGAGATCAGTGCCGTCTCGACCGACAGCGCGTATCGGCGCCAGGGTCTGGCATCTCGGCTCGTCCTCGACGTGGCCTTCCATATTCAGCAGCGCGGCGACCGTGCCCTGATGCACGCGGCAGCGTCGAACGTGAACGCGATCAGGGCGTATGAGCGTCTTGGGTTCGCGCTCCGGCGCCGGACGGTCTTCTCGTTCGGACGCGCGCCTCTGTGACCACCGTCGGGAGCCATGCCAAGCAAGTCACTGATGGGTCAGGCGCGTCCTGGTCGCTGTTCCCACCCAGACGGTCGCTGCGACCCGGGATACAGGCGTTCGCCTGCCGGTGGGTGGAGTGCGACCGGACAGCTGCAGCGTGACGAGGTCCGCTCGGGTGCAGACCATCACCGACGATGACCGGGGCGGTCATTGAGGCACCACGTCCAGCGAGGGCGCCGGGCCGACGGCGACCAGCCGGCCGCGCGAGCGGGACCATTGACTCCACGAGCCGGGATAGACCACCACATCGATGCCGGCGATCACGCCGGCGAGGGCCGTGTGAGTCGCCGCGATGCCCGAGCCGCAGTACGCCGCCACGGCGACACCATCTCGCACGCCCGCGGCGGCGAACTCCGCGCGGATCTCGTCCGCCGAGCGGAACTTCCCGGCCGACAGGTGCACGGTCGTCGGCAGGTTCACGGCGCCCGGGATATGCCCGCCGACCGGGTCGAGCGGTTCGCTGTCGCCGCGATACCGCTCGGGCGCGCGCACGTCGAGCAGTAGGCCGTGGTCGGGCCATTCCTCGACGCCATCGATGTCGGCTACGCCCTCGGTGATCTCGTCGAGCACGATGTCTCCCGGCGGCCGCGGCAGCACGTCGCCGGTCTCGAGCGGGAGTCGCTCCGCGAGCCAGCCCCGCAGCCCGCCATCGAGCACCCGCACGTCGGCGACTCCGGATCGTGTCAGCACCCACCAGGCGCGGGCGGCGGCGACCGAGTGCACGTCGTCGTAGGCCACGACCGTATCGCCGGCGCGGATCCCCCACCGCCGAGCGGCGGCCTGCAGCTGCTCGCGCGGCGGGAGCGGATGCCGCCCCTCAGCCGGGTCGCCGCGCCGCGCAAGCTCGTGGTCCAGGTCGACGTAGACCGCTGCCGGCAGGTGCCCGTCGAGGTAGTCGGGACGGCCCTCGGGCCGATCCAGGCGCCAGCGCACATCGAGGATCCGCGGCGGTGTGCCGCCGCGCATGAGATCGGCGAGCTGGGTCGCCGAGATGAGTGGGGTGACCATACGGTCATGCTGGTCGGGCCGCTGACCGGGTAAAACGTTCCGACGAAACACGCCGCGACAGGGCGACACGCGACGTCACACAGGAACAAGGGGAGCCGCGCCAGCTCGCTTCCGTGGCACCTCACCCATCGTCGGTCCACGAGTCGCCCAGTCCGGATCTGCCCAGCGTGACAATGGACAGCGCTGGTGCGGAAGACATACTCGCCATGCCTCCACCCGCAATTCCGAATGCAACTCGGGTGACAGATGATGACGCTCGGTTTCTCGGTTTGACGACCCGGCTAGATCGGCGGCTTGGACGCTCCTACTGTCGCCGATGGCTCCCTGTAGCGTCCCGGCCCGGCGACGTGAACCGCTGCCCGATAGTGCGCGACCGCGCAGTTACCCCAACCCGAGTAATGCCGACCGAAGGCGACACCGTGAACAAACTCCGTACCGCGACAGCAATCACGTCTCTCGGACTCGTTGCGGCCATGATGGCCGGTTGCGCCTCCGCCGCCGGGGCACCGGCCGAGACCACTGACGCGGCCGACGCCGGCCCATCGGTGGGTGAGCTGCGGCTGGGCTACTTCGCGAACGTCACCCACGCGCCCGCCCTCGTCGGCCTGGAGGAGGGCCTCTTCGCCGACGCGCTCGGTGAGGACGTCGAGGTCACCACGCAGGTGTTCAACGCCGGCCCGGCGGCGATCGAGGCGCTGTCGGCGGGTGCGATCGATGCGACCTACATCGGCCCGAACCCGTCGATCAATACCTTCATCCAGTCAGGCGGCGAGTCCGCCCGCATCATCGCCGGCGCCGCGACCGGCGGTGCCGCGCTGGTGGTCCGCGACGGCATCGACACCCCGGCCGACCTGGAGGGCACCACCATCGCGACGCCGCAGCTGGGCAACACGCAGGACGTCGCGGCCCGGGTGTGGCTGGCCGACGAGGGCTTCGTCACCGACACCTCCGGCGGCGGCGACGTGCAGATCACCCCGACCGAGAACGCGCAGACCCTCACGCTCTTCCAGCAGGGCGAGCTCGACGGCGCCTGGCTGCCCGAACCCTGGGTGTCCCGGCTGATCATCGACGCCGGCGCCCACGTGCTGCAGGACGAGGCCGACCTCTGGGAAGACGGCGAGTTCCCCACCACGGTGCTGCTGGTGCGCAACGACTTCCTCGACGAGCACCCCGACGTGGTCGCCGACCTGCTGGAAGGCCACCAGGCGGCGGTGCAGTGGATCACCGACAACGCCGACCAGGCTCCTGCCGTGATCAACAGTGCGATCGAGAAGGAGACCGGCAAGCCGCTCGCCGACGCCGTCATCGAACGCGCCCTGGAGCACGTCACGTTCTCCGTCGACCCGCACGCCGACACCTTCGAAACCCTCGTCGAGGACGGCATCCAGGCCGGCACGCAGAAGGACGGCTCGATCGAGGGACTGTTCGACCTGCGCCTGCTCAATGAACATCTCGCGGAAGCCGGCGACGAGCCGGTCTCGGCCGCCGGACTCGGCGAGGACTGAGACAAGGGCCGCACCCGCCTTCCGCCCGGTGCCGCGCACTCACGCGGCACCGGGCGGAAGCACAGGCGGCGCCCGGCGATCGAGCGCCGGGCGAGCCGCAGGCAGGCAGGTCCCAACGCCACCGCGAGGGGCGCTCGACCAATGGAGCGAGCCGGATCGCGACACATCTACTGGCACAGTTGAGCGCGACACGCCGTGCAGATTGGGGTCTGTTAACGCAGGCGTGTCCAATCGCGTCGCTCCGAAAACCGCGGAATTACGCGGCAAAACCCTCCATTGGCGCTCGCGAAAACGAGAGTTCGAATCCCCCATCCTCCGCCACCGTTCTGCCTACGAGACACTGCGATCGCAGCGTTCTCAAGGAATCGCAACCCGCAGAGGCTGTCCGTCAGTCAGTCGGGCCCACCTCGGGCTCTGGTTCGGAGTCCTTCGTCTCGCGACCGCGCTTGACGGCACCGGTGAGCAGCTTCACGCCGGCGCCGAGAACGATCAGGTTCAGGATCATCTGGATCGTCACGACGATCCGTGCGGTCTGGCTCGCGGCGCTGATGTCGCCGAATCCGACCGTGGAGAAGATGGTGACGGTGAGGTACAGGGCATCTACTCGCGTTATCGGGTCGGCGGTGAAGCTCGACGGGTCGTCGAACGACATCAGGAAGTAGGTCGTGGCGAACAGCAGAAGATACAGCGGAGCGATGATCGCCAAAGCCTCGATGCCGCGCAGGCCCGGTTGCTCGGACCGCAGGATCGCGCGTATCTGCCACACTGCGACGACGAGCAGGATCACGGGCGCCACGGCCAGCATCACAGTGACGGGCATGGCACCGATCCAGTCGAGTGGCACGACGAAATAGACCGCCACAAGCAGGACGGTCATGAGCGCTGCCCGCGCCAGACCGCGCAGGATGAACCGTCGACGCTGGCGGCGCGTCAGCTCCCGGCTGGCTGAATCGTCCATGCGCGCGTCTTCAGACCACGACGCCGGCACCCGGAAGGCGCCCCGATGCGACAGCATCCGCGAACGCTGCGTAGTCGTCCACGCGATCGGATGCGGGCACCCACCCCTCGTGGGCGGAGCGAGGGATCCGGCGCCGCGCCGCGCGGCCGTGCTCCATGCGGGTGGCGAAGTCGGAGGGAGACGGCAATGTGTCGGTGAGGTCCGTCGTGGGCGCAGCTGTACTCGACATGGTGACTACCTCCGTTGGCTGGCGTGATGACCAGACTGGCGCCGCCCGCGTGCGCCTACATCACGCGCATCGCGTGAAACCGCGTACGGAGCGACGGCGCGGGTGGTTCATTTCATCTGCGTGATGCCGTCCGATCGCATCTGTCGTCCACTTGGTTGGGCGCGCATACCGCAGAAGGTGAGGGACCTGTGGACTACACGGAACGGCTTCGTCGGCTGGCGTTCAACGACGACGGACTAGCGGACGCCGTGCCTTCGTCACGGACCAGGCTCGATCTCGACGCGAAGACGCTGGCTCTCTCGCGGGTCGCCGCGCTGGTGGCGATGGGTGCGTCCGAGGCGTCGTTCGCCTCGCAGGTCGACGCGGCGATCAGCGCTGGCGCGAGCGCAAGTGAGATCGTCGACGTTCTCGAGGGAGTGGTCACGGTGGTCGGACTCCCCCGGGCCGTTGCGGCCGCACCGAGGATCGCTATCGTGCTCGGTCACGACCTTTACGACGAAGACACCGGCAGGGTGACTGGCGCGGTGCACCCTTAAGGTCCGAGCAAGCCCACCTCCGTCGCGCGCTCGACGGCGTCGCTCCTGTTCGACACGCCCAGCTTGCGATAGACCGACCCGACCTCAGTGCTCACAGTGTTGCGCGAGAGGAACAGCCGCTCCCCGATTTCGCGGATGGAGAGGTGCGTCTGCAGGTAGGGCAGCAATCGCAGTTCGGCCGGGGTCAGTGGCGGGCCGCCGACGACGTTGTCGTCGCGACTGGATGCCATTGTCGTGCGGAATTGATCGACGTCTTCGATGAGCGTTCCCAAACTCGGCCGACGCAGCAGGATGTCGTCGATCTCTCGAACCAGGTGATGAGCCGTGATCTGGTCGCCCAATGCCCAGTAGACCCTCGCAAGCTCCAGGCGACTCCGCACCGCGAGGTACGGCATCACGTACGTGCAGTCCGGGCGCGCGCGCATCGCCCGGGTGAGCTGGTGCAGCACGTCCGCCAGATCGCCCCGATGCAGAGCCAACCGTGCCGACTCGGCGAAGGCGAGCACCGATGTCGAGTAGTCGGACATGCTCTGCTCATCGATGGCGGTCATCGCGATCTGGACGTGTTCGGAGGCCTCTACCCACCGACCACCGTTCATCGTCAAGACCGCGAGCTCCATCTCGCATCCGACGACGATGTCGGTGTTGCCCTGCGCAGAAGCCGCGACGGAGCCATCGCGGAATGCCTGGTCGGCAGCATCGAACTCCCCGACCAGCAGCCAGGCCTCGCCGAGAAGATAGAGCGCCTGGTCGCGCCACGGACTCGACATGGATTCCGTCGCCACGCTCAGCTTCGCGTCCTCGAGCGCGCGGGCCGGGCCCTCGACGCACATGAACGACCGCAGCATCGCCCAGCCTGATCCGAAGGATGCCGTGCCGTCATCCGGCACGCCGTCGTACGAAGCGTGATCCAGGATCGTCGCCCAATGGTCGGCCTCGTTCGTGCGGCCTGTCAGCACGGCCATCCACCCGGCGATCACCGCCAGAGGCGGGTACTCCTCGACCGCTTCATCGCCGAGCGACGCGCACCACCGCTGGACTGTCCGCATCCGGCCGGCCTGGTGCGTGGCAAGCGCCGTCATGGAGATGAGACGTGTGGCCCTTGCGTGCTCGGTCGGAAGATTGAGAAGATGCTCGATCGCCATCGCGGGCGATCCGTTCTGCTCGAACCAATCGGCAGCCCGCAGATGCAGTTCGACGCTCGCCTTCGGCTCGACGCGGCGGAGCTCGCTGAGCAAGAACTCGCGGAACAGGTCGTGATACCGATACCACCCTCGACGGCGGTCGAGAGGCACCAGGAAGACGTCTGACGCTTCCAGCTCTCGGAGGACATTCTGCGCGTCGTCCGTTCCGAGCACCGCGTCGCACAGCGCTCCGGACATCCGATCGAGCACCGCACTCCGGCGGAGGAACCGCTGCTGGTGCGCGGGGAGATTCATCAACGATTCGCGGTAGAGATAGTCCGCGACGAAGCGATCCTCGCCACTGACGGCCATCTCCCCGCCATCGCGCGTGATGGCCGCAGCGAGGAAGACGCCGACCGGCCACCCTTCGGTGCGCTGGATGACCTCCTCGGCCTGTTCGTGCGAGAGGGGAAGCTCGGCGCCGGCGAACACCCTGCGCGCACCCGCGGCGTCGAATGCGAGGTCGCCGACTGCGATCTCGAAAGAATCCGCGTGCACGCGGGCCTGCACGAGGTGCGGCTGATCCCCCCTGCTCGCAGCGACGAGCTGCGACGACGACGGAACGCCCGCGATGACCACGCTGAGCACGTCGTGGCACTCGGGGTTCTTGAGTACGTGCAGGTCGTCAAGGATGATCACGAACGGTGAGCGGCTCGACTTCAGTGTGGCGGCCACGACGGGCGCGGCACGTCCCAGTGGTGAGCCACCCAGGCGTCGTACGTCCGCCGAGAGACGCGCGGCGGACGGTGCTATCACCGCGAATGCGGCGGCGATGAGTGTGAGCAACGTGATGGGATCGTCGTCGAACTTGTCGAGCGAGATCCATGCGACTGGTCGCTTCTCCGTCTCCGCCCATTGCGCAAGCAAGGTCGACTTGCCGTAGCCGGCAGGTGCCGTGACGCTCACCACCCGGCGCGAGCTGGATCGGGCGCGGTCGATGAGGTCGGCGCGACTGACAGCGCCCCGTGCTGTGAACCGCGGAGGGGCGAGCTTCGCGTCGAGGAGCTGACGATCCAGCTCGACCTCCGGCGGCGCGAGCACCGGGGCTTCCTGCCGCACGCCCGAAGCCTAGTGACCCGTGGGCGGATGCTCAAGGAGGTGTGCTCGTGCGCGGGCGGCCGATCTACTGTACGGCGTCGTCGTCCTCATCCTCGTACTCGTCCTCGAGCTCCGCGATCTCGAGCTCCTCGAGAGCGATCTCGGCGGCGAGCGCCTTGACGATGTTTCCGGTCGCGGCGGCGACCTTCGCCGTGCCGACGATCGGGGCGATCGCTGTGAGTACTCCCCGCAGGCTGTCGACGTCGAGGCCCACGAGGCCTCCCACCTTGAGGTTGAGTGCGTAAGACACCGGTGCCGCATCGACGGCCACCAACGCCGCGATGCGCACAAGGACGAGCGTCTCTGGATCGAGGCTGGACGACTCCACGGAGTCGGCGGTCATCCGGGCGAGGAGCTCGAGAACGGGACGATCGTCAGTGCTGGTTGTGTCAGACATGGTGAACCTTTCACTTCGCATGCAGGCCACGCGGAAGATCGCGCCGGCTCCTGCCTATTGCACACACCGCGCAGATCACCCACATCATGGAGATCGCATGAAAGCCATCGCCGCCTCTCGCGGTGACGGGTTTCGCGGACACGGGTGCGAGCGTGCGTACGGAGTGACATGACGCATTTCGCACAATCTGCGTGACGCGGCGCGTATTGCGGACGGCCAGAGTGTCCCGCATGAGCGAATCCGACGGTCGGCCGCGCCGCAGACGACGCGGGCTCGGCAGCAGAGGTCACACACCAGTCGCTGTCGACCCACAGACCGGGCCGTCCGTTGCCGAGCCGCCGCAACCTGCGCCGCGGCGCGGCATCCTCGCGTTGATGGAGCGACCGCTGACGATCGGGTTCGTCGCCA
Organism: Microbacterium sp. LMI12-1-1.1; assembly: GCF_040676455.1. Taxonomy (NCBI): domain Bacteria; kingdom Bacillati; phylum Actinomycetota; class Actinomycetes; order Micrococcales; family Microbacteriaceae; genus Microbacterium; species Microbacterium sp. LMI12-1-1.1. The sequence continues at coordinate 631,717 of NZ_JBEGIA010000001.1, forward strand.
CACTCGGTGTTCTCGGTGCTCTGATCGTCGGGGTGGCACTCGGGTCGATCACGACGCTGCTTCTTCAGATCGCGCTCGCCATGTTCGTCGCGCTGGGACTCGACCCGATCGTGCGCACACTCGAGCGGCGCGGCATGAAGCGTGGCACCGGCATCGCCATCGTGTTCGGAGGTTACGCGCTGGTGGCCGCTGCATTCCTGGTGTTCATCCTGCCGCCGGTGGTCACGCAGTTCGCGGAGTTCGTTGAGCATCTGCCGCAGGCAGTGGACGAGATGGTCCAGTCCGACTGGTTCAACGCGCTGTCGATCGACCTCCAGGTCGCGGTGGCCGGGGGGCTTCAGACGATCGCCGACACACTTCACCAGCCCGAAACGATCGCCGCGATCGGCGGGGGCGTGCTCGCCGCCGCAGCGGGACTGTTCAACGCGATATCCGCCGGCTTCATCATCGTCGCGCTGACTCTGTACTTCCTGGCGTCGCTCGAAGGTATGAAGCAGGCGCTCTACTCGCTCGTTCCCGCTCGCGACCGGGTCACAGTAGCCGGACTCACGGAACAGGTCACCGCGTCGGTCGGCGCCTCGCTGCTCGGGTCGCTCACGCTGTCTGCTTTGAACGGCGTGGTCGTGTTCTTCATCTATTTCTTGCTCGACCTGCCATACGCGGCGCTGATGGCACTGATCGCGTTCATCATCACCTTCATTCCGCTGTTCGGGTCGCTGATCTTCCTCGTCCTGGGGACGGTCGTCGCGCTGTTCTCCAGCCCGACGCAGGCGCTCATCTTCCTGATCGCCTACTTCGTCTACATCCAGGTGGAGTCGTACGTGGTCAGCCCGCGGGTGATGACGAAGGCCATCTCGATCCCACCGGCGCTCGTCCTCATCGGAGCGATGGCGGGCGCGGCGATGCTCGGCGTGATCGGAGTGCTGTTGGCGCTCCCGGTCATCGCCTCGCTGCTGCTGATCATCCGCCAAGTGGTCGTACCCAAGCAGAACCTCAAAATCTGAGCTGCGCCCAACAGATCTCAATAGGAAGGAAACCATCATGAGCAACGACGTGACCGTAACGGGCTGGACCGGCTGGGGTATCTTCGCCGGCGTGCTCCTGATCATCGGGGGCGTGATCGACCTGATCTTCGGACTGGCCGCCGTCATCGGACCCGACAGCTCTTACTTTCTGACGACGTCAGGCCTCTTCATGGTCGACGTCGCGGGCTGGGGGTGGTGGCACCTGATCTCCGGCGCCCTCCTGATCTTCGTCGGCATCTCGCTCATCGCGGGCGCAACGTGGGCGAGGGTGATCGCCATCATCCTCGTAGCACTCAACGCTCTCGGCCAGCTCTCCCTGCTGTCCGCACAGCCTTGGTTGTCGCTGATCCTCCTCGCCGTCGACATCCTCATCATCTACGCGCTCACTGTGCATGGCCGCGAGCTCAAGGCCGCCCAAGCCAAGTGACAGCCAACCCGTAAGGAACCAGAGCAATGAGCATGCTGCGACCCGGTCTTTCGGCCGAGACCCTCGATTCAATCGGCACACCGAACAGCCTGCCGAGTCGCATCGGACCACTCGAGTTCGACGACGGCGCGCCGAGCGCGGCGACGGCGGACCTCGTCTACGACAATTGGGACTTCGTCAACGGCGTCAAGGCATTCGTCGACGGCTACGCGGGAGCGTCGCTGGTCGCGTTGCGGGATGGCTTCCATTCTGTCGGCGTGGAGGACAACGACATCCTGCTGTTCTCGGAGCTGATGGACTCGGCATCCGTGTTCCTGACAGCGAACACCGACACGATCTACGCACTCGGGTTCGTCGACCTGACCCATGGCCCGGTGGTCGTCGACGTGCCCGCGATCGCGGCACCTTCAGGCTTCCTCGGCACCGTCGATGACATGTGGTTCCGGTGGGTCACCGACATGGGGCTGCCGGGACCCGACCGTGGCACGGGGGGAAGATACCTGATCGTCGGTCCGGGATACGACGGCCCGCTGCCCGAGGGCGGGTTCTACGTGTCGCAATGCCGCACGACACGAGCGATCCTGCTGCTGCGGGCCTTCATGATCGACAACGACCCCGCGGTTGCACTCGATGCGATCCGCGGTGGCCTGCGAATCTCGCAATACGCACCTGGTGGCGCGGGCACGTCGGTAGCCTCATTCCTCGCTGGAGAGGCGCCTCTGGCGGCGCCCCAATCGCCCGGGGAGACGAGATTCGTCGAGGGCTCGCATGTGGCGTTCAACACAGTGCCGCAGAACGACTGGTCATTCTGGGAGAAGCTGCATCGGCTGATACAAGAGGAGCCCGTCGGTTCCGGCGATCCCGAACTGCTCGGGATGCTGGCAGAGGTGGGCATCTCAAAGGGACGCGACTTCGCGCCCGACGAGCGGATGCGGCGTGTGCTGCAAGACGCGCTGGTGGTCGGCAACGCGACCGCTCGCACGATCTCGTTCGCACCCCGAGACGAAGAAGGCTTCGCCTACTACCCCGAGTCTCAGTGGATGAACATGCTGTTCGTCGGCGGCTACGAGTTCCTGGCGCCGCCGCCTCAGATCACGCCGGATGGTGTCATGCCCGAGGAAGGTGATGGTGCACGGAAGATCAACTCGCGGATCGCGTTCCTCTACCCGTACACGGGCATAACGCCCGCGATGTGCATGCGGTTGACCGGCATCGGGTCGCAGTACCTGATCGCGATGCGGGACGCGGACGGCGCGTTCCTCGACGGGGCGCGCAGCTACGAGATCACGCTGCCGGCCGGCATCCCGCAGAGCAGGTTCTGGTCCGTCATCCTCTACGACCGGCAGACCCGCTCCATGCTGCAGACCGACCAGCCGAAGCCCTCGTTCGGCAGCCAGTCAGGCACGGTCAAGACGAACGATGACGGCACGACCACCATCCACATCGGGCCGACTGCACCCGCGGGAGCCGAGTCGAACTGGCTGCAGTCGATTCCGGGCAAGGGCCACTTCGTGACACTGCGCTTCTACAACCCACTCCAGTCGTTCTTCGACAAGAGCTGGCGACCCAGCGAGATCCAACCGGTGTGAGCATGGACGGCACTATCCTCGCCAATCTGATCTGGGTGATCAGTCTCGTCGCCCATGTGACGGTCATCGTGCTGGCGCTGATCTACATACCGCGCGATCGGAAGCCCACGGCGGCGATGGCCTGGCTGCTGCTGATCATCCTGTTCCCCTTCTTCGGGATCGTCTTCTACCTGCTCATCGGAAACTTCAAGCTGCCGAAGAAGCGCCGCAACGAGCAGGCGCGGATCGACACGCTCATCAAACAAAAGGCTGCGACGGCCGGGACGGTGGTGGCGGATGCGACGAACTGGCCCCGATGGTTCCAGCGGATCGCGCAGCAGAATGAGAGCCTCACCGCGCTTCCGGCGCTGGCCGGCAACAATGCGGCCCTCTACGGCGACTATCAGGCATCCATCGACGCGATGACGGCAGAGGTCGACCGCGCGCAGAAGTGGGTGCACGTGGAGTTCTTCATCGTGGGGTGGGATGACACCACGCGCGGGTTCTTCTCGGCGATGGAACGCGCCGTCCAGCGAGGCGTGTCGGTGAAGCTGCTCGCGGATCACATCTCGTCAGCCAAGGTGGCTCACTCCAAAGAGACGTTCGAAGAGCTGGATCGGATCGGGGTGAAGTGGGCATGGATGCTGCCGGTCATGCCGTTCAAGGGCAAATATCAGCGTCCCGACCTGCGCAACCACCGCAAGATCGTCGTCGTCGATGGCCGCGTCGCGTTCATGGGGTCGCAGAACCTGATCTCGCGCGACTACGACTCCGAGAAGAACATCAAACGGGGCCTGAAATGGCAGGAACTGGTCACCCGGCTCACCGGCCCCGTCGTCGCATCTGTGAACGCGGTGTTCCTCTCGGACTGGCTCATCGAGACGGATGAGGACCTGATGGCCACAGAGCATGTTCCCGTCGAAGAGCTCGTCGTGGACACTTCCCCGAAGGCAGTCGTCTGCCAGGTAGTGCCGTCTGGACCGGGCTATCAGACCGAGAACAACCTGAGGCTGTTCCTGTCGCTGATCTATGGCGCGACGGAGAAGGTCATCCTCACGTCGCCGTACTTCGTCCCGGATGAGGCGATGGTCTATGCGATCACGACCGCCTGCCAGCGCGGGCTCGAGGTGCAGCTGTTCGTCTCGGAGATCGGCGATCAGGGATTGGTCTACCACGCGCAGCGTTCCTACTACGACGCGCTGCTCGAGGCGGGAGTGAAGATCTTCCTGTACCCGGCGCCGTTCATCCTGCACTCCAAGCACTTCTCCATCGACGACAACATCGCCGTGATCGGATCCTCGAACATGGATATCCGGTCTTTCAGTCTCAACATGGAGATCTCGCTGCTCGTCCTCGGCGAGTCCTTCGTCGCCGGAATGCGCGAGGTCGAGCAGGGCTACCGGGACGCGGGCCGCCAGCTGACTCTCGAGGAATGGAATCGCGAGCCCGCCAAGGCCACGTTCCTCGACGGCATCGCCCGACTCACCTCCGCCGTCAACTGATGACTGCACTCGAAGAGGAGCGCGTCGATTCGCTCGCGGTTGTATGGTGACCGTAGGAGTGCCGGGAAGCCTGGTCGGCGATCGTTTCGTCGATTGGACTTGCTGATGCGCGTACTCATCCTCACCTTCGGCACCCGTGGCGACGTCGAGCCGTTCGCCGCCCTCGCTCAGCGCCTGACCGCGGCCGGACACACTGCGGTGCTGGCCGCCCCGGAACCGTACCGTGAGACGGTTGCGGCCGACGTCGGCTTCGAGCCGATGGCGACCGAGATGGACCGAGTGATGCGCGCCGGCATGACACGGTTGCGTGGCCCCGCCCACGCTCTGACCCTCGCCCGAGAGATGGCGCAAGGCATGCGCGTCTCCCTCCAGGAGCAGTGGCAGATCGCGCAGCAGGTCCAGCCCACGGTGATCGTGGGGCATCCGAAAGCCCTCGGCGGTCTGCATGTGGCGGAGCGCCTCGGGGTGCCGTTCGTCGCCTCCCTGCCCCTGCCGTTCCTGACCCCCACATCCGCCTTCCCGGTTCCGTTCCTCAGCCGACAGCTGCCGGGGTCGCTCAACCGGATCTCCTACGACTTCAATCGATTCACCGCGCTTGCGTACGGTGGCATGATCAACAGGTTCCGCCGCGGAACTCTCGGGCTGTCGCGGATGAGCAGACGCACCGACTACCTCACGACCCGAGAGGGCGCCGCCGTCCCAGTGCTCTATCCGTTCAGCCGGCATGTCGTGCCCGTCCCCGCCGACTACCCTTCCTCCGCGCACGTCACCGGTTACTGGTTCGGCGAGAGTGCGCGAGGCTGGGAGCCTCCGCGCGACCTGGCCGAGTTCCTTGGCGGGGGTCGCCCGGTCATCTATCTCGGGTTCGGCAGCATGGCCTTCGGCGGCAGAGCCGAGGACCGGGGCCGCCTGGTCCGCGAGGCTCTCGACGAGGTCGGGGCGCGGGCGGTGGTATCCACCGGCTGGGGTGCCCTGACCATCGAGCCGAATGAGCACATCCACCCCGTCGACGAGGTGCCTCACGACTGGCTGTTCCCTCGTATGGATGCCGTGGTCCATCACGGCGGATCCGGCACCACCGCGGCCGGGTTGCGCGCCGGCAAGCCGACGCTCGTGTGCCCGGTGCTCGGCGATCAACCGTTCTGGGGGCGCCGTGTTCACGAGCTCGGGGTCGGACCGCGTCCGCTGCCGTTGCGCCGAGCAACGAGCCAGGCTCTCGCCGCGAGGCTCGTCGACCTTCTCTCGCACGCGACGTACGCGGCATCCGCCAGCACCCTGTCGGCGCAACTCGCGTCCGAGGATGGGCCCGACGCAGCGATTCGAGTCCTGGAGCAGATCGAGCTTCAGGCGGGACGGCGTCATGTCCGGTAGCCGCGCGCGGAAGCCGACACTCAGTGAACTTCGTGTGGAGTTGCGCGGGGTTCGCCGCGAGTTCCGCGGCGGCGCGGGCGTGCACGGCGTCGACCTCTCTGTGAGAGGCGGTGAGATTCACGCGTTGGTGGGCCTGAACGGCGCCGGCAAGACCACGATCATGCGCCTGATGTTGGGCATGCTGCGTCCCGATGCGGGTGAGGTCCGGGTCGGCGGGATGGCGCTGGCCGACCTGCCTCCGCGAGCGTGGGCGGGGGTCGGCCACCTTGTCGAACAGGCGGTCGCCTACGGGGAGCTCGACGTGCGCAGCAATCTGCGTCTGTCGGCCCGGCTGCACGGCGCGACGCCGGTCGAAGCCACGGCGATGGTGGAGTCGGTTATCGCTGAACTCGACCTGACGCGGTACGGGCGCGTTCGCGCACGCCGGCTGTCCCTGGGCAATCGCCAACGAGTCGGATTGGCGACCGCTCTCCAGCACGACCCGCGACTCATCATCCTCGACGAGCCAACCAACGCGCTCGACCCGGCCGGCGTGATCCTGCTTCGCGGGGCGCTGCTCCGCCGCGCACAGTCCGGCGCCGGCGTGGTCGTCTCCAGCCACCACCTCGACGAGGTGGCGCGCATCGCCGACCGGATCAGCGTCATGAACGACGGCCGCATCATCGGAGCGCTCGATCCCGCCACGGTCGACCTCGAGCGGGCATTCTTCTCACTGGTCCACGCCGATGACCTCTCACGGCGGCCGGAATGAACGCCCTCGGGGTAGCCGTGTCGGTCGAAGCCCGCAAGGCCGTCGCCTCGCGCGTCGTTCCGTGGACGTCCGGGATCCTGATCCTCGGACTCGCGGCGCTCACCGGCGGGCTGCTGGCGGCCGCGGCCGCCGGTGACGAGCGAGTGCTTGCCCGACTCGGACCGCTCGCAGACACACACGGCTGGACATTGCTGGTCGGCACAGCGGCGCAGATCCTCGCCGCAGGAGGATTCGGCGCCTGTGGCATCCTCATCGCCTGGCTCTATGGCCGCGAGTTCGCCGACGGCACCGTCGCCGGCCTGTTCGCCCTCCCCGTTCCGCGATCGTCCCTCGCGTTCGGCAAGCTGCTCGTCTTTCTCGGGTGGGCGACCGTGATGGCATTGGTGCTCACCGCCATGCTCGGCCTGATCGGAACCGCAGCAGGCTTGCCCTCGAGCGACCCCGAAGGGACGCTGCAACTCCTCAGGATCCCGCTGCTCACCCTCCTTACCGCGTGCCTCGCGGTCCCGGCCGGCTGGGTGGCAAGCGTCGCACGCAGCATCCTGGCCGGCATCGCCGCCACCATCGTGCTCCTGATCGTGGCGCAGGTCTGCGCCGTGCTCGGCGTGGGCGTCTGGGTCCCGCTCATCGCCCCGGCGCTGTGGGCGATCGCCCCGGACACCGTGCCGTGGCCTTCGCTGCTGGGCGTCGTCACCGTCCCGATCGTGTTCGGCGCAGCGACCGCTCTCACGTGGGCGCAGATGCAACTCGACCGCTGAACGCGGCTCACCCGACCCTGCGACTCCGGTCGGGTCAGGGGCCGCTGTTCCGGCGACCGGCCGCTCGCCGCACGAAACCGAAGATCAGGGTGCCGACGAAGAGGATGACGCCGATGATCCCCAGCCAGAGCAGCCCCTCGAGAGCGAACCCCACGACGGCGAGGATCGCCCACACCACGAGGAGGATCACGATCACCGTCAGCATGACCTCAGATTACTCCTCGCCAGTAGGCGCGTGGGGGGTCGGCCGGCGACCTCGAAACGCTCACGGATGGAGGGAGGCGATCACTTCATCGATCCCGATCGAGAAGATGCGGATGCGGTCATCGCCGACGCCGACCGGAATCCAGAGGGTTCCCCGATGTGCGATAGCGCCGCACGAGTAGACGACCCGCGGCACGTAGCCGTCGCGCAGCATGCTCACGGGCTGCAGAAGTGGCTCGCGTGACCGTCCCACCACGCGAGACGGGTCATCGAGATCGAGCAGGATCGCGCCAAGCGAATATGTGCGCAATGGCCCGACTCCGTGCGTGAGGACCAGCCATCCGCTCTCCGTCTCGATGGGCGCGCCGCAGTTTCCGAGCTGAACGAGCTCCCACAGCTCGGTAGGGCGATGAACGATGCCCGCGTCGTCCCAGATGACGCCGTCGATCGACGTCGCGAGGGAGATGTTCTCGCCGTCGGTGCGGCTGAGGGCGAGGTGAAGATCCCCGACGAGCCGCGGAAAGAGCGCCATCCCCTTGTTGTGGGCGCCGCTGCCGGTCAGGCGGTGGATCGTGAACTCGCGGAGATCCGGCGATGTGATCAGGCGAGGCGCGATGTCGTGGCCGTCGTACGCGGTGTAGGTCGCGCGATAGCCGGTGACCGCGTCGGCACCGGTGAAGTGGACGAACCGCGCGTCTTCCATGCCGTGGTTCTCCTCGGCGTCGACGGGCAGAAGCATCCGTCCACTCAGGGGCGAGTCGGGCGGGAAATCGGCCCGGTATGCGGACGCCGCCATGTCGCGCATCGCCTGCGTCGGCCAGCGGCTGTCGGGACGGGTCGAGAGCTGGTCCGGGAGCTCCAGGAGGGCGTACTCCAGCTCGGCCACGCTGAACCTCTCGGGGAGATTGCTGAGCACCGCGCTGGCCAGATCGGTGAGGTGGCCTTCATGCTCGAGCGCGCGGCCGAAGTGCTGTCGAGACCACTCGGCACCCCGCACGAGGGGAAGCGTCAGCGGCGTCGCGCGTTCCTCGAATGTCCAGCCATCATCGGCGTCGATCACTGCTTCGGCGAATCCGATGGACGAGACGTGCCCTTCTCCGATGCAGCGCAAGGCGATGGCCACCCGCAGCTCGTTCGGACCGAGTCCGTCCTGCGAGGGATGCTCGACGGCGCTGGGGTTGCAGAGGGCCGCCCCCTCGACGGCATACTCCGCCGTGAAGGCCGCCCCCAGCACCGCTCCCTGAGCATCCGTGAGAGCCGCGGGGCCCACGATGCGGCTGGCGACAGCTCGAGCATTCGCGGCCAGCAGGTCGGCGACACCCGCATGCCTGGCCGAGAGCTCCCCGACGACGTGTGCCGCCATCCGCTCGGTCAGTGCGGCAGGTCCCGCGAGCACTCGGGCGATGATCTGTGCGACGCGCGAATGCGACGAGCGCAGTCCCTCGCCGGGGAGGAAGAATCTGGCCACCACACGGGTCGGATCGTGGTCGAGGCTCGCAGGATGCTCGCGAATCGTCATGGCGCCACCCGTTCCACCACTCCGAGGCGGGCAGCCTGCTGGTAGGTGCCGAGGGCCGCGAGTGTGGATTCGGCCCCTTGGTTCTCGTTGCGCCCGCCTGCCTCCAGTCCGTCGAAGCCCGCTCCCGACTCGAGATCGATCATGGGTGTGAGGGCGTCGTTGTCGCCCGTGAACCACGCCCACGCCGCCGCGACACCGTCGCGCCACGAAGGATCCGCAGTGAGGGCGAAAGCACGGGCGCACGCGTCCGCGATGGCGGCCACCTCGATGGGCTGCTGATCGAATTGAACCGACCGCTGAGCGGGGCTGCGGCCGCTGACCCCCGTCACCGACAGGTGGCCGTCACGTGTCTCGACATCCAGCAGGAACCGCAGCATCGCGAGTCCGCGAGCCACGATCCGAGGATCGTCCATGGCCGCACCCCCGGCGAGGAGGGCTTCGGGGAGCGCCGCGTTGGCGTAGCGCAGGCGCGGTTCGGGCCATGGCCAGCGGGGGTCGGATGGGACCGCGATCGAAGCAACCCCGTCCAGCAGCAAGGCGCGGGCGGAGAGGTCGTCGGGGTCGGCGCTGAGCACGTCTGCCGCTCCCAGCGTCGCGAACGCCATCGCCCGCCCGTGCGGTGATCTCGAAGATGCGGCGCGGTGGAACGTGATCCGGGCACGCGAGCGATCCGATGCGGTCGGGAGTTCGACGGATGCCGCGCCCAGGGCGCGCAGCGCGCGACCCCACCAATCGCCGAGCCCGGCATCGTCCGTCCACTCGCCTCCGGCAGCCATGCGGTTGTGCACCTGGCCGTCGACGTCGACAGCGGCCTCGAGGAACCGGAGACATGTGCTGACGAGCCGATCAAGTTCCGCAGTGCGCTCGGACTCACGCAGCAGGACGACGAGAGCGCGAGCGACGTCGTCGACGCAGTAGCCGTGATCACGGCGGGGCCTATCCAGGAGCGCGTGCTCGAAGAGGCCGTGCCCGTCTGACATGGCCAGGAGGTGGGCGAAGGTGGGCGCGCCCGACGCGCCCTGGTCGGTGCCGTGACCGGTCATGCCGCGATCGCCACCATACGGCCGGCCAGTGCGCGGTACTGCTCGGCGACCGCGGGCCACGAGGCATCCTGCGTGTCGCGCAGCGCAGCGTCGTGCATCTGCTGCGCGGTGGTCTCGGCCCCGAGGATCGTCCGGATGGCCTCTGACATCGACTGCGGGTCCTGATGCCGAGCGATCAGCCCCGCTCCCCTGCCCAGCAGCTCGACGGCGTGCGGGAAGCCTGTCGCCACGACGGGGATCCCCGCGGCCACCGCCTCGATCAGCACACCGGACGTCGCCTGGTCGCGAGAGTCGTAGGGCAGCAGAACGACGTCGGCCCGGGCCACGTGCTCGGCGAGCTGCGAGTCGTCGAGGTAACGGTCATCGAGTGTGACGACATCGGCCAGATCGAGGTCGTCGATCAGCCGCTGCAGTGCTTCGCGGTAGCGCTCCCCGTCGCGCGCGACCACCTTGGGATGGGTCTGACCCGCGATGACATACGTCACCGGCGTGCCGGCATCCTGCAACTGGGCCAAGGCGCGGATACCCCACTCGATCCCCTTGCCGGGCGAGATGAGTCCCCATGTGAGGACGCGCTTCGACCCGCCATCCTTCGTCACGCGAGCTTCATGTGACACCGGCACGCCATGAGGGATGACGCGGACTTTCGATCGCTTGACGCTGTACGTGCGCAGCAGGATCTCGCTCGCGTTGTCGGTCATCACGACGACGTTCGCGGCCAGTTTGCACACCGTGTCGAGCACGACCCGCTGGTGGGCGGTCGGCGCGGAGAGCACCGTGTGGAGCACGACGATCGCCGGCGTGTTCAGCGATCGGAGCAACGGGATGATCTCGTCGCCGTCCGGGCCCCCGTAGATCCCGTACTCGTGCTGAACGATCGCGACGTCGCACTCGTCGAGCGCACGGACGGCCGCCCGCAAGGTCACCCGGTTGCGTGCAACCAGCTCCACCGTGCTCGGGATCCGGCCGGTCTCTTCGGCGCCGCGATGGCTGTCCATCACGTCGAGCACCCGGACGATCGTGGGCGTGTGCGGCTCGCCTGCGGCGAGCGCACCGGCAAGCGCCTCCGTGAACGTGGCGAGACCGCAGCGGGTGGGCGGATAAGTGGAGAGAAAACCGAAGCGGGTCATGTGACCATCTCTGTCGGCCCGGCGTCTGTCGACCCCGGGGACTCGAGACGTCTGCCGACGGCATCCCTCGTGGAACTGCGCCAGCGTCGCCGCGGTCCGGTTTACGCGACCGGTGAGCATGGCTGCGCTTTGTTTCGCACCCTACACCACCCTCATGTGCGGCTTCGGGGCGAGGCGAGGACCAGCTCGTAGACCTCGAGGTAGCCATCCACCATGCGCTCGACGTCGAACCGCTCGCGGGCCCTGGCGCGGACGGTGCCGCGATCGAGCGCCACCGCGGTGGCGACGCGGTCGACGGCCGCGGCGACATCGTCGACGACGAAGCCTGTGACGCCTTCGTCGATGATCTCGGGCATCGACCCGCGCCGGTACGCCACGACGGGAGTGCCGCACGCCATGGCCTCTACGACCGACAGCCCGAACGGCTCGTCGAAGTGGATGGGATGCAGCAGCACCGCAGCCGATGTCAGCACGTCTGCGCGCTAGGCCGGGCCCACCGATCCGCGGTATACGACTCTGTCGCCGTCGATGTGGGGTTCGATCCGCTGCGCGAAGTACGCGGCGTCCTGGACGATCCCGCAGATCACAAGCCGACGTCCTGCGCGCGCGGCGATCTCGATCGCGTCGGCGATGCCCTTGTCGGGGTGTATGCGCCCGAACACGACGAGGTCGTCGCCCGTCGCCGCCGAGCTGTCGAGTTCGACCATGTCGATGCCGTGGTGGACCGTCGCGACGTAGTCGAGGCCAGGTGAGCGGTCGGCATCCGAGATCGAGACGAAGGCGGATGCCGACCGTTCGTAGGCCGGCAGGATCGCGTCACCCGAGAAGCCGTGGATCGTCGTCACCATCGGTGCCGCCCACTGGGCACCGAACACGAGCGGCAGCCAATCGAGCTGGTTGTGCACGATGTCGAACTCGGCGGACCGCTCCATCGCGCGGGCGACATGCAGCGCCTCCCACACCCGGCCATCCATCTGCGGATCCTCGGCGTAGCCGTGCGGTGCCACGAACTCGAGCGCCGCGGCCGTCTCGGAGTCGGCGGTCGCGAACAGCGTGACATCGACGCCCCTGCGCACCAGCCCCTCGGTCAAGAGGCTGGTGACGCGCTCCCACGGTCCGTAGTGGCGCGGCGGTGTGCGCCACGCGATCGGACCCAGCATGGCCACCTTCACGGTGACCGCTCGGTGGCGTGTGCCGGATTCATGCCGCCTTCTGCCTCGATCATGAGGGGAGGCTACGCCTGCGCTGACCGGGCGAAGCGACGCAGAGCCGGTCGATCCCCGAGTGCGCGTGCCGGCAGGAGACAGCGGATGCAACGAACCGCCAGCAAGAAGCGACTCCTCAAGCGGCGGGCTGCGAGATGGCGCCGGTCAGTGCGGACAGGCGCGTGACACCGATCGGCTCCTCTGCGAGCAGCGGGACGATCGCGACCCGATCCGCCAGATCGCGCACGTGCGCGATCTGCGCAATCTCGTGGCGGGCACGCGTGCGCAGAAAGGCCGACTCCGGGTGCGCCGCGGCGATCGAGTTGTTCACGACCCATGCCCACGGATGGATGCCGGCCCGCTCGAGGTCATCCCGCAGACCGACGGCTTCCAGCACGGGGGTCGGCTCGGCGAGTGTGACGACGAGGATCTTGGTCTGCGCCGGTTCCTGGAGGCGCATCAGCGGTGTCGAGTAGGTCAGGTGGGCCGGCCCCATCTGCCGCGCGATCTCGCGATGGTACGAGCCGGTCGCGTCCAGCAGCAGGAGTGTGTGCCCCGTCGGCGCGGTGTCCATCACGACGAACCGGCGTCGCGAGTCGTGCACCGCGCGGGAGAACTGCTGGAAGACTGCCACCTCCGCTGTGCACGGCGACATGAGATCCTCAGCGAGGGCGGCGCGCCCCAGCTTGTCCAGATCCCTTCCCTTCGTCGCCATGACGCGTGTTCGGTACTGCTCGAGAGCGTCGACAGGGTCTATCCGCGTCACCGTGAGGCCCTCGACCTCCTCGCCGAGCGTGTCGGTGAGGTGGGCGGCCGGATCGGTGGTGGTCAGAAGCACCTCATGGCCATGCTGGGCCAGCGCGAGCGCCAGGGCCGCGGCGATAGTCGTCTTGCCGACGCCGCCCTTCCCCATGCACATCACGAGGCAACGACCGTCGCGCTCGATCTCGTCCACGAGCGTCGCCAAGGGGGCATCCGGCAGGTCGGGGACCGCCGCCCCATCGGCGGCCGGCGCATCTGCACGATCCGGTCCGAAGAACGCGCGGAGCGCGTCGAGACCGACGACGTTGCCCGCCTTCAACTCCAGGACATCGCGCGGCAGATCGGCGATCGTGGCTGGCACGGCCGACAACGCCGCCGCCTCGCGCGCGCGAACCGCCGACGCGATCGGCTCGTCGCCCGCTCGATCAGGAAGAACGCCGTTGATCACGACGAAGGCGTCGGTCATGCCGATCGCCGTCAGCTCGGAGAACGTGCGCTCGATCTCCGTCAGCGCGGACGGCTGAGGGCGGGCGACCAGAACCAGTCGGGTGCGGGCCGGGTCGGTGAGCGTCGCGACAGCGGCCGCATATGTCGCGCGCTGCCTCTCGAGGCCGGCGAGAGGTCCGAGGCATGAGGCGTCGCCGCCCGTGGAGAGGAACTCGGTCCATGAGCCGGGCAGTTGCAGCAGCCGGATCGTGTGGCCGGTGGGCGCCGTATCGAAGATGACGTGGTCGTAGTCTCCGTATTCGGAGTCGTCCGTGAGTAGTCGGGTGAACTCATCGAACGAAGCGATCTCGGTCGTGCAGGAGCCCGAAAGGCCCTCGGTGATCCCTGCGATCTCCATCTCCGGCAGGAGCCCGCGAATCGGTGCGATGATGCGCTCCCGGTAGGCCTCGACGGCTTGCTCCGGATCGATCTCCAAGCCCGCCAGTCCGGGCACCGACGGGATCATCGTGACGAGATTGCCGATCGTGATGCCGAACACCTGACCGAGATTAGATGCAGGATCGGTACTGACGAGCAACACCCGCCGCCCGTGGCTCGCCAGCTCAACGGCGGTCGCGCACGCGACCGAAGTCTTGCCCACGCCGCCCTTGCCTGTGAAGAACAGGAACCGTGGCGCGTTCTCGACGTATCTCATGATCGATACCCATCTTCCTCGCGCCCAACGAACGAGCCGGGTCCAAGGTCCCGCACGGCCGACGCGCCGGTCTGGCCGGCGCCGCTCCTGCCCCGCGGCGGTTCGAAGAGTCCGGAACGATCGCCCGGGCGGGACCTTCGGCCCAGCCGGGTCGCGATCGACGGGTCCACTCTGTCGACATGCTCACGTCGCGACCTCGACCTGTCGCCGGCTTCCTCGTGCGTGTCACGCTCGCGCACGTCGTCACCTACTTCGCTGTCGGGCTGGTCGCGGCGACGGTCTTCAACTACGAGGAGCTGTTCGCCCAGCCGATCATCCGTGACTTCATGCGCCCGTTCGGTTCGGTCGCGGTGATCGTCGGTCCTCTCCTTCAGGTGGTGCGCGGACTCATCATCGCAGCGGTGCTCCTGCCATTCCGCTCGGTCCTGGTGGCACGACTCGGGTGGCTGTGGCTGTGGCTGCTCTTCATCGGGGTCGGAATCCTGTCCACACCCGCAGCGGCACCGGGCTCGCTGGAGGGGGCGGTGTACAGCCAGCTGCCGTGGTGGTATCACCTCATCGGCATGCCGGAGATGCTGGTGCAGACGTTGCTGTTCAGCGCCCTCACCGGTCTGATCGCGCGGCATCCCGACGGGGTCATGGCGGCCCTGCCTCCCGTCTTGGATCGGGTCGTCCGTGCCCTCGTCGTGACCTGCCTGTCGTTCATCGGCTATGCGGTCGTCTCTGTGATCTTCGCGCTCGCCTCGGGTGCCGCGGTGGGGTCGGCGGAGAACCTGTCGCCAGCGGTGCAAGGGGTGTTCGTCGCACCGTTCGTCGCCAACGGGGTCATCGCCTTCTTCGCGTCCGCGAACGGGTCGCGTGGGCGGGCTGCCGCGGCACTGATCTCCTACGCCTTCGGAGCCGTTGCCATCCTCGGCTACCAGGCGCTGGTCTTCGGAAGCGCGGGCCTTCTCTACGCGCTGGTCGCACCGGTCCTGCCGGCAGCGATCCTGTGGTTCGCCACATCTCGGGCGCCCCGCGAGGACCCGGCGTCGGTCGATGACGCCGAACGGTCGGTCAGCCGGCCCGGATCACTGCGTTGAGTCCTGACCGGTGAGCATGATCCGCCCGCGGCGAGCCGAGTCCCACGGCCGGCTCGAAACACCGCCTCCGCGGTCTGAGAGGCTGACCCGTATGCGGTTCCTTCGATCGATGTGGACCTATCCGGTCATCACGGTGACCATCATCGTGCTGGGAAGCGTCCTCGCGCTCGAGGCGGCAGGCGAAGCCCAGCTCGCCCGCTGGACCGCCGTGGCCTGGGTCGGAGCGGTGGTCATCTGGACGCTCGTCGGCATGGTCCGCGACGTGCTGAAGGGCCACGTCGGGCTCGACATCCTGGCGGTGGTGGCGATGGTCGCGACCTTGGCGGTCGACGAGTACATCGCGTCGCTCATCATCGTCCTGATGCTCTCGGGGGGCGAGGCGCTGGAGGACTTCGCGCAGCGGCGAGCGAAGCGCGACCTGACGGCGCTGCTGGATCGCTCGCCACGGATCGCACACATCGTCGAACGCGCCGCCGATGCGAGCCCACGGCAGGGCGAAGTGGTGGATGCCGCCGTCGACGACGTCGCCGTCGGCGACATCCTGCTCGTGCGGCCGGCGGAGATCGTCCCCGTGGACGGGGTGCTGCTCTCCGAAGACGGCGCCTTCGATGAGTCCTCACTGACCGGTGAGAGCCTGCCGGTCAGCAAGACGGCCGGCGACGAGGTCCTCTCCGGCGCCATCAACGGCACCCGGATCGTTCGCATCCGCGCCGCGCGTGGCAGTGCCGACAGCCAGTACCAGCAGATCGTCGCACTCGTGCGCAGCGCGCAGGAGTCCCGCGCGCCGGTGGTGCGGCTCGCCGACCGGTTCGCGATCCCCTTCACCGCCGTCTCGCTCGTGCTGGCCGCGACAGCGTGGGCGCTCTCGGGCGATCCGACCCGGTTCGCCGAGGTGCTCGTGCTGGCGACACCGTGCCCTCTCCTCATCGCGGCGCCCGTGGCATTCCTCGGCGGTCTGTCACGCTCGGCAAAGGCCGGTGTGATCATGAAGGGCGGCGCGGTGATCGAGCAACTGGCCAGGGTGCGGTCGGCGGCCTTCGACAAGACCGGAACCCTCACACGGGGGAAGCCGACGCTGGCAGCGGTGCGAGCCGTCGATGGCTTCCCCGCTGACGAACTTCTGCGGTTGTCAGCGTCTGCCGAGCAGTATTCGACTCACGTGCTCGCCGACGGCATCCGCCAAGCCGCCGCCGAGCGGGGGCTCGACCTCGTCGCGGCCGAGGACGCGAGCGAAGTCGCCACGAACGGTGTGACCGCCCGCATGCACGGACGGACCATCGTCGTCGGCAAGCCCGCTTATGTCTCATCGATCGCCCCGGACACGCACCGGACCGTGCTGGCCCCAGGGCAGGCTGCGGCCTACGTCGCGGTGGACGGGCGGTACGCGGGGGCGATCGTGCTCGCCGACGAACCCCGACCCGAGTCACGGGCGGTCATCTCATGGCTGCGAAGCAACGGGGTGGAGCGGATCACGATTCTCACCGGGGACGCCCACACCACAGCCCAGTCGATCGGGGAGGCGGTCGGCATCGACGAGATCCACGCGGAACTGCTTCCGGGCGAGAAGGTGCGTCTGGCGGCGGAGCTGAGCCCCGGTCCGGTGATGATGGTGGGCGATGGGGTGAACGACGCGCCGGTGCTGGCAGCCGCCGACATCGGCATCGCCATGGGCGCGAAAGGCGCGACCGCGGCGGGGGATGCCGCAGACGTGGTGATCCTCGTCGACTCGGTCGCGAAGGTCGTCGACGCCATCTCGATCGCCCGGCACACGCTGCGGGTCGCGCTCACCGCGATCTGGATCGGAATCGGGCTGAGCATCGGCCTCATGATCGTCGCGATGACCGGTGTCATCCCGGCCGTGGCGGGGGCGCTCATCCAAGAACTCGTCGACCTGGCGACCATCCTGTACGCACTGCGCGCCTTGCGCGGGCCTGTGAGCGAGGTCCCCGCAGTCGTCGCGGCGGCACCCGGGACGCCGGGTCAGTGAAAGCGCCGATGCCTGGCTGTCCAGGAGAGGTAGGCACCGAGTGCCCCGATCGCCCCCAGCCCGGCACCGACCATCGTGCCGCGCCAGGAGCCCCATCGCCGGTCGGACGACACCAGCCCGCCGATGCCGCTGATCAGGGCGGCGCCGATCATGCCGGCGACGAGCCGGTTCCCGATTCTCTCCGCCCGCCCGACAAGCGGCTCGAGTTCGGCCGCTCGCAGGTGCACTTGGATACCGGTGGTGTCTGCGGCATCCACGAGCCGGCGCAGGATGCTCGGGAAGTCGAGTGCGAGCTCGCCGACGTCGATCGAAGCCCTCGCGAGGCGCTTGGCGATGGCGGAGGCTCGCAGCCGCTCCCAGGCGAGGCGTTCGGCGTAGGGACCGAGCACTTCGCCGAGGCGGAAGTCGGGGTCGAGCCGCATGGCGAGCGCTTCGATGAGCAGCAGCGCCTTGAAGAGCAGCATCATCTCGCGGGGCAGCCGAACGCGGTTGGTGCGGAGAAGGGTGAACAGGTCCGCCATCATCGGGGCGAACGGGGTCTGCCGGACAGAGCGCAGCTGGTACCGGGCGACGAACGGACGCAGATCGTCGCGCAGCGTCAAGCGGTCGACGGACGCTCCCGTCACCGAGACGTCGATCAGGGCTGATGCGAGGAGCTCGGCGTCACCGCGGACCATCGCGATGAAGAGGCGGCTCAGGTGTCCTCGCAGTTCCTCGCCGATCACGCCGACCATGCCGAAGTCGATGAGCGCGATCGCGCCGTCAGGATGGATGAAGAGGTTCCCGGGATGCAGGTCCGCGTGAAAGAACCGATCTTCGAAGATCATCTTCAGGACGATGTCCGCGCCCCGCCGGGCGACGAGGTTGCGGTCGACGTGGGCGTCATCGAGGGCGCCGACATCGGCGACATTCATCCCCTCCATCCGCTCGAGAGTGAGGACTCGCGATGTGGTGTGCTCCCAGTAGACGCGCGGGATGATGACGGAGGGGTCCTCCTTGAAGTCGCGAGCGAATCGCTCGGCGTTCCGGCCCTCCTCGAGGTAGTCGAGCTCCGCACGGATGGTCGCGACGAATTCGTCGACGATCGCGACGACATCGACGTCGCGAGCGAACTGCCATGTTCGGGTGGCCCGGGACGCGAGGTTCTGCAGTATCTCCAGATCGGTCTGCACGAGCGAGACCGCGTCTGGTCTACGGACCTTCACGACCACCGGCGTTCCGTCCGCAAGGGTCGCCGCATGCGCTTGGCCGATCGACGCGGATGCCAGTGGCTGGTCCTCGAATGACGCGAAGACCTGCTCAGGCGGGGCGCCCAGCTCACTGCTGATCACCTCGCGGATCAGATCCACCGGTATAGGCGGTGCGGCATCCTGCAGCTTTGCGAGTTCGGTGACGAAGGCGGGCGGAAGCAGATCCGATCTCGTGGAGAGGAGCTGTCCGAGCTTGATGAAAGTCGGGCCCAGCTCTTCGAGCGCGGCCCGGAGGTGAATGGGCGCCTCCGCGGTGAGCTCCCTCAGCGCGCTCCCGGCGCCGCCCCGCGCACCCCGGAAGGCCCGATCGAGTCCAAGAAGGCCCCACAGGACCCCGAGGCCGTGACGACGCAGCGCAGAGCCGATCTGGCGATACCGACCGATGTGGGTCCGCTCGGGAGTGTCCTGCTGGTCCCCGCTCATGGATCCGACCCTACGCGCCGATGAAGTCGGATCGACAGGCACGGGGCGGGGCCGCTTCGGTGCCATGTGCGGCCGCAGAGCGCGGGACCTTCGACCCGAAGACGTTCGGCGCGACCGCGGGAGAGTGAGACGAACAAGGAGGCAACATGTCCACCACCTCTCCCCCGACCGCAACTGCCGGAGAAGCACTCGCCCCTCAGACGGCGATGGCGTCCGACCGATCGTTCATTGCGACATGGATGTTCTCGTGGCTGCTGGGCTTCCTCGGCGTCGATCGTTTCTATCTCGGCAAGGTGGGCACCGGGGTTCTGAAGCTCCTGACGCTCGGGGGCCTCGGCATCTGGTGGCTCATCGATCTCATCCTCACGCTGGCCGGCGTGCAGCGCGACAAGGATGGGCGTCTGCTGCCCGACTTCGAACAGCACAAGATGATCGCGTGGATCATCACGGCGGCCGGGTTCGGTCTCTGGATTCTCACTGCCGCGATCTCTCGCGTGTTCATGTACGTGCCTGAGCAAGTCTGGCCGATGATGCCCTGGTGGCGCGGCTAGCGGCCGAGGCACCGTTCCGCGCACGCTTGTGGCGTGTGATCGTCCGCATCTTCAATGGGGGGCGATGATCGGTCGCCTGCGGCCACCTACGTGGTCAGCCGGAGGAGTTCCTGCGCCATCCCGTCAGCGAAGGCGGAGCCAGGGATGCTCGCTGCGTCGACGTGGATCCCGCACCACAGCCGGCCCTCGTACGACAACGCAGCGACACCTGATCTGACGTTCGCGGCCAGCACTGCAACCGGCCAGATCGCCGCGACCGGAGCCCCGCAGATGCGCAGGGTTCCGCTGGGACCGGGGACGTTGGTGACGAATCCCGCCACGAGGCGCTGTCGCCGGCCGACGACGTCCATGACGCGCGCGCCGACCGGGCCCCGCATGAGCTCGAGCGTGCCCTGCGCCCTGGCCCGGGGCTTCTCGCGACGCGTCTGCTCGGCGATGAGCCGCAGGCGATGGTCGGCGTCGGTCTCGTCGAGCGGCAGGCGCACGAGCATCACCCCCACCTGATTCGCGGAACCTTCGTGTCTCGTCAGCGCAACCGGGACCGAGACCGGGAGCGACTTCGGAATCGGTTCGCTCAGTGCAGTCAGCACGGCCCGGTAGCCCGCCGCTACAGCGTCGAGGAGAGCATCGTTCACGGTGCCGCCGAGCGGACGCACATGCGAGGTCAGCGAACCGAGGCTGACATCAAGGAACCTGACGCCGTGAAGGGCGCTGCGCGGACCGAGGAGCGCGGTCTGCCCGACGCCGTGATTGATGACGGTCACGAGAGTCCGCTGAAGCCCCACGGCGATCCGCTGCGACCTCTGCGCGAGAGTGGAGCCGGGCGTCGCCGGGCCCGTTGCAGACTCGACGGGCGCGGGCGCAGGCAGCGCATCTTCCTGGAAGAGCGTCCGGGCGATGGCGACCGCCGACATCCCGTCGGCGATCGCGTGATGGATGCGCAACACGATTCCGAGCCCGTCCGTCGTCGCCCCCGGCACGACGAGGAGTTCCCACAGCGGCCGGTCCAGCGGCAGCGGCACACACATCAGGCCGGCGCAGACCTGCTCGAGCCCGCCGACCCCGCGCACAGCCGGAATCGCGCGAACGTGGTGTTCGAGGTCGGGCGCGAGTTCCGCCCAGGCATGCCGACGACCCACCGGCACAGCGACGCGGCAAAGCTGCGGAAGCGTCTCGATGCGCTCACTCAGCCCTCGGCGCAACATCGGCATGTCGGGCAGCCCGTTGGGCCCTACGAACCCTCCGGGGCGCACAAGTCCGGCGACCAGGAACACGTTGACCTGCCCGGCGTGGTCCAACGTGAAGTTCGCCTCGTCCACCGCGGCAAGCCGTGCTCGGGTGACCATACCCCGATGTTCGTCGCCGGGGCCACGAGATCAGGGACGAAGGTCCCTTCGATCTCGAGCGGCTGACGGTCCGGCGTCCGCGCGGAGAAGGGGGAATGTCCTTTCCTCGCCGGGGCCGATCTCGAACTCCGTCCCCTCGACGACGATTCGGACGGGTGCCGCGCGTCCCTCCACGGAGACGATGTGCAGCTCGGCCTGCGTGACGGTCACGCTGAGCGCCAGATCCCGGTACGTGAGATGAAAACTCACCGCATCGATCTCGACGGGCAGCAGGGGATGGAACCAGAGACGAATCGTCGTCACCCTGCCCTCGCGGTCGCGCACGGTGATGTTCCGGGTCAGGATGCCGTGGCGAACGTCGAGCTCCTGACGGAACTCGAGCAGATCCGCATCCGCGAAGGAGTCGATGTCGAACCAGCCGTCGTCCGCCAGACGGAACTGCAGACGCAGCCAGTTCGGCGCATTCACCACCTCTTCGCCGGGCATCTCCACTCCATCGACGATCCCGTCGACCTCGTCGTAGACACCGGCGAAGTAGGTGCCGGGATAGTGCACGTCGTCCGCGACCGACTCCTCCGATGCCCCCCGCGTGCCCCAGTAGCCATTGGCGAGCGTGCAGAGCGACTCGCGCCGCCCCTCCTGCGCCGGCTCGTACTCCTCGAAGGCGACCACCCAGGTGTCGACATCCGCAAGCTCGTCGGGATGTCGAATGCCGCAGGAGCGTTCACCGTGGCGGCCAGACCCTGCCATGGCCCCACCGTACGCGGCGCGGCCCCCGCCCGGTGGGACTAACGACCTTGCCGGATAGCGGGCAGAGCCACCGCGGCCGGTTGCCTGCACGGCCGGCGGTACGAGTGCGCCTGCTGAGCTGACCAGACGAGGCGCGGGACCTTCGGCACTACCGGGCCGCCCCGCCGACCACGCACCGTGGAGTCATGTTCATGCAGCCGTGGGTCGATTCGATAGAGGCATCCCGATGATCGGCGGACCGCACGTACGCCGACTCCTCACCGTGGTCCTCACAGCCGGCGTCCTCATGCTCGGCACCGGCGGCGCGGCCGTCACCGGCATTCCCTCACCGCATTCCGACGCTGTCACGGCAGCGACCGAGGACGATCGCGAAGGCCCTCAGTTCTACTCCGGCTTGGTGATCGATGTCTCCGGCGCGATCGACGGCGACGTGTACGCCTCGGGCCAGACAGTCACCGTCAGCGGCGATGTGACCGGCGACGTGATCGCCGCAGCGCAGACCATCACGATCACCGGCACGGTGGAGGGAGATGTGCGCCTGGCCGGCCAGGATGTCTCGATCACCGGCGAGGTCTCTCGAAGCGGGACGGTCTTCGCCGCGAACTTCACGCTGGGCGACACCGGATCGTTCGGCGCCGACGTGGTCGCCGCTGCGGGAAGCATCGGCATCGCCGGTGACGTCGGCGGCGATGTCGTGGTCAGCGTCGGCAGTCTCGTCATCGACGGATCGGTCGACGGAAGCCTGACCTACGTGAGTGGCGATGACGCGGACATCGCAGAGGGCGCGGTGGACGGGACCGTGAAACGCGTCGAACCTCCGCAAGCACCCCGGGTCGAAGTCTCACCCTGGGCGGTGTTCGTCGGCTGGTTCCTCGGAGTGTTCTACGCGCTCGTCGCGCTCAGCCTCATCACACTGTTCGCCGGTCTGCTCTTCCCACGCTGGCTGCATCGCGTCACCGACCACCTGTGGCCATCGCCATGGAAGGCCCTGCTCGTGGGGTTCGTCTCGGCCATCGCCGTGCCCGTCGCGCTGCTGTTCCTGACCTTCACGATCATCGGGGCCCCGCTGGCGCTAGCCGGCGCGCTGGTGTGGACCGTGATGGTTCTTTCGACCTTCGTCTACAGCGCGTACTACCTCGGGCGCCTCGTGTTCCGCGACAGGCAGCATCCGGTGGTCATGTCGCTCGTGGGTGGTGTGATCCTCATCGTCGCACTGCAGATCCCGTGGCTGAACATCGTGGTCTGGCTCGCGATGGTGTTCTTCGGACTGGGCGCCCAGCTGCTCGAACTGCATCGTCAACGGCCATGGCGGCGAGCACCGGCGACGAGCCGCGAGGTTCCTGCGGGATCTGATCCCATCGAGGAGGGGCAACAATGACCGAAAGCCGCCGTAGCACTCAGGTCGTGCAACAGACGGGGCCGTCGGCGGTGTTCTTTCTGCTCGCCTTCATCGGGGCTGCCGTCTACTTCGTCTCACGTTCCGACGGTTCGTTCTGGGGCGTCGTGCTCGGCATACTGCAGGCGATGGTGTGGCCCGCGTACGCGACCTATCACGCGCTGGATCTGCTGGGGGCCTGAGCCGCGTCGACGTCAGGACACCTCGACGTAGACGTCAAGGACACCTCGGCCATTGGGCACTCCGGCCAGGGGCCGGAGCAGCTCGAGACGGTTCCCGTCGACTAATCGTTCCGCACGTGGTGCGACCGCGGGAGAGCCAGGCGTTCGCGGATCGGCCCACCGGCGCTGCTCACGTCCGCGGAGGATGCGAGGGGATCAGATCGGGACGGTCACTCCGCGGCGGCTCCGGCGGTTCCGGCTCCTCGTCCGCAACTCGAGCAACGGGCCGGGGGGCGGTCGGCGCGATCGCGTCGCGATGCGCGAATCGGCGCCCACTGACAGTCGTCGCAGTGACCTTGAGAACATGCTGCTTGTGCCGGGGGCTCTGCGTCATCAGCCGTCCGACACCGCTGCGTTCGATCTCGACTTCGTCCCGCACCAGAGCGGCCGCTCCTCTCACCACGACACTCCACCAGCCTTCGTCGCTCTCGCCATCGACCTCGAAGGCTGCGAAGGGGTGTGCGGTGATCGAAACGACCTTCACGTCGGGCGCCGTACGGATGTAGACCGCGCCCTCGAACGGCACGAAGTTGACCGGGAAGATGTCGGGCATGCCGTCGCTCCCGGTGACCGCGAGACGGCCGACCGCCGCGGTCTCGAGAAGATCCCAGCATTCGGATGTCCGCAGGAGCGCGCTGCCTGTCGCTGTGCGTCCCATGAGGTCTCCTTTCGTCTTCGCCCATTGCACACGGGAATCCGCGGTCGGGTCGGGCCGAAGGTCCCTCGGTGCGCGGTGCGCTTGGTCACCCTCCTCAAGGATGCTCGCTGGAGCGGTGACGGTCAGGGGCTGGTGTTCCGTCGGACGGCGGGACGCGACCAGCGTCGGCCGTGGCCGTGGCCGTGGCCGTGGCCGTCGAGCCTTCCTCCTGCGAATCAGTCCGGGAGGAGCTCGGCGAGGAGGCGCTCGACGCGATCTCGGATCTCGTCGCGTACGCGCCGCACCCCCTGCAGATCGAGGCCGGCGGGGTCCTCCAGCTGCCAGTCCAGGTACCGCTTGCCCGGGTAGAGCGGACACGCGTCTCCGCAGCCCATCGTGATCACCGCGTCAGCCGCCCGCACCACATCATCCGTCAGTGGCTTCGGGAACTCGTCGGTGACATCGAGATCCACCTCGGCGAGCGCGAGTGCCACCTCGGGCAGGATGCGCTCCCCCGGCTGCGACCCCGCCGATCTGACGTGGACCCGATCCCCGGCGAGATGACGGGTCAGCGCGGCGGCCATCTGCGACCGGCCCGAGTTCTGCACGCAGACGAACAGCACTTCGGGGACCGGCTTCGCGATGAGCCCCTTGGACTGGGCGAGTGCGGTCAACCGATCGCGTGCGAACTTCTCAGCGAGGCTCGGCAGGTGGGTCCTGACGGCCGCGGTGCGCGCCAGAGCGGTGTACGACTCGAAGACGACGCGCTCGACGGTCTCCTCGCCGACCATGCCCGTGAACTGCTGGGTCAGACGCTCGGCCGCGCGGTGGAGGACGGCATCAGGCGACAGCAGCGCGCTCTGACCGGGTGCGCCGGTCATGCGGCACCGCGTGCTGGCAGGATCTCGGCGAGCAGCGCCTCCACACGACCGCGGATCTCGTCGCGGATCGGACGCACGGCCTCGATCCCCTGACCTGCCGGGTCGTCCAGTTCCCAGTCCTCGTAGCGCTTGCCGGGGAAGATCGGGCAGGCGTCACCGCAGCCCATCGTGATCACGACATCGGACTCCCTCACTGCGTCGACGGTGAGCACCTGGGGGGTGTTGCCGGCGATGTCGATCCCCTCCTCCGCCATCGCCTCGACGGCGACCGGGTTGATGGCATCCTTGGGCGCGGATCCTGCAGACAGCACCTCGACGTCGTCGCCGCCGAGGGCACGGAGATAGCCGGCGGCCATCTGGGAGCGACCCGCGTTGTGCACGCAGACGAACAGGACGGTGGGCTTCTCGGTCACGGTGTTCTCGCTTTCTCTCTCGCAAGAAGCATAGACCAGTGTCTATCTATTCGACGAGGGCCGCAGATGAACTCTCGGCGACGAGTTCGGTGAGAAGCGCGCGTACGCGGCGGTCGATGTCGTCCCTGATGACGCGGATCTGTTCGGGCGACTTGCCGACGGGATCCTCCAGCTGCCAGTCGACGTAGCGCCGGCCGGGGTAGATCGGGCAGGCGTCGCCGCAGCCCATTGTGACGACGACATCGGCGCCGCGCACCGCTTCGTCGGTGAGCGGCTTGGGGAACTCGTCTCCGAGCGGGACGCCGATCTCGTCGAGGGTGCCCACGATGGCGTTGCGCACATCTCCTGCCGGCTCGGATCCTGCAGTCCTGACCAGCACGCGATCACCCGCGAGCTGACGAAGGATCCCGGCCGCGATCTGCGATCGGCCCGCGTTCTGCACGCAGACGAACAGGACGGAGGGAACGGCACCGGGGATCCCCTGAGAACGCTTCAGCGCATCGAGGCGCGCGGCGGCGAACGCAGCCGTGCGACTCGCCAGCATCGGTGACCGCGACCGGCCGGCGAGCAGTTCGTAGCTCTCCACGACCTTGGCGCGAACGGTCTCCGGACCGAAGACGCCACGATATCTGAGAGTGAGATCCGTCGCGATGCGCTCGAGGTCGGGGTCCGGCGCCGGTCGCGCAGCCTCGCCGAGGAGGGCGTCGACGCGGCCCGCGAATTCCGGAGCGATCGAGTACCAGACGCGACGCCCGTCGGGCTCGCGCACGACGATGCCCTCGTCGTGCAGCGACTTCATGTGGTGGCTGATGGTCGGCTGCCGCAGCTCCAGCGCCTCCGCGAGACGACTCACCAGAGCTCTCCCGTCCGCGGAATCGCGAATCAGCCTAAGGATGCGGGCCCGCGTAGGATCGCCCAGCGACGTAAGGCTCCCCGACTGATCCATAGACAGCAGTCTATCTGCCGCCCGTGGCAGACGATTCAGTCAGTTTCGACCACAGCGCTCCGGCGCTCGATCAGCAGCGTGTCGCGCCAGGCACCGGCGTGGGGGCCGGCCCCGGAGCGTGCGATCCGCTCACGTCGTCCGACGACCCGGAAGCCGGTGACCTCGTGAAGCCGCAGGCTGGCGCCGTTCTCGGGGAAGATGCTCGACTGGATCGTCCACACCCCCGATGCCTCCGCTGCAGAGATGAACGCTTCCAGCAGGATGCGGCCGACGCCCTGGCCGCGCGCGCCGCGGTCGATGTAGACGGAGTGCTCCACGACACCGCGATAGGCCGGACGCGACGAGACCGCCGACCCCGCGATCCAGCCCACGACGACGCCGTCCGCGTCGACGGCCACGAACCGCAACCCGCGAAGCTTGCCCGCATCGAACGCCTCCCACGTCGGCGTTGCGGTCTCGAACGTCGCCTCGCCGTCCTCGATCCCCTGTTCGTAGATCGCCTCGATGGCCGGCCAATCCCCCGGAACCATCTCGCGCACGCCGATCATCAGCAGCATCCACCCCCGTTGCCGGCGTCGGTCGAGCAGACGCCTGTCGCCGGAAGGACCAGCTCGACGTTCGAGGCGGATGCCGTGTCGCCCGCGAGCCAGGCGGTCACCGAGCGCACCTGCTCGTAGCCGGTCGCCAGCAGGAAGGTCGGCGCACGGCCGTAAGACTTCATGCCGACGACGAAGAATCCCTGCTCGGGGTGAGTCAGCTCGCGAAAGCCATGCGGCTCGACGGTGCCGCAGGAGTGGACGTTCGGATCGATCAGCGGCGCCAGTCGCCGGGGCGCCTCGACGATCTCGTCGAGATCGAGGCGGATCTCACGCAGCATGTCGAGGTTCGGACGGAACCCCGTCGCATTGACCACCACGTCGGTTGCGTGGGCGACGACCTCGCCACGACGATGGCCCACCAGCTCGACGCCGGCCGCGCTGCGGCGGCCGCGGATGATCTCGAAGCCGTCGAGCACCGCGATCCGGCCGTCGGCGACCGCCCGGTCGACTCTGCTGCCCAGCCGGGCGCGGTCGGCGAGCTCGTCATCGGCAGAAGAGGACACGCGGACGGCTTGGGCGTTGCGTATCAGCCACGTGATGGTCGTGCCCGGCTCCTGCCGCGCGAGTTCGGCGAGCGCGAGGAGAGTGTTCGCGGCGGAGTGGCCGGCGCCGACGACCGTCGTGTGGCGGCCGGCGAACGTCGCGCGGTCGCGCCCGAGCACATCGGGGAGCGCCGGCGTCACCGCATCGGCGATCTCGGCCATGCCGAGCAGCTCCAGCCCGCTCGACGACAGCGGGTTGGGTGAGAGATAGGTGCCGGAGGCATCGATGACGGCGCGGGCCGGAACGTCTTCGACCTCGCCGTACGCGGTGCGGATGCGCACGGCGAACGGGGTGGCGGCGCGCGACCGGGTGCGCGTGCGATCCATGCCCTCGCGCGTGACGCCGATCACTTCGACGCCGAGGCGCACGCGCGAGGCGATCTCATCGACCTCCGCCAGGGGCGCCACGTACTTCTCCACCAGTTCCGCGCCATTCGGGGCGCGCTCGGGATCGGGCAGCTCCCACCCGCGCTCCTCCAGCAGGCGACGGGATGCCGGGTCGACGAGGTGCTTCCACGGTGAGAAGAGACGCGTGTGGCCCCACGAGCGTACGCTGGCCGCGACCTCCGCTCCCGCTTCGAAGACGATGAAGTCGATACCGCGTTCGACGAGGTTCGCGGCGGCTGCCAGCCCGATCGGGCCGGCGCCGATGATGGCGACAGGGAGCGTCGAGAGCCGATCGGCTTCGGCCGCGCGAGGTGTCAGGTCAAGCAGAGTCACAGCATCCTCCAACGGATATCGATGAGCGTCGATACTGATTGTGAGCCCATCTATCGACATCTGTCAATATCGACTACCCTCGATATATGACCACCGTGCTCGAGGTGACCGACGTCACCGCCGCCGCCTGCTGCGCGCCCCTGGTGCGCGAACCACTGACCGCGGCGGAAGCCGAGCAACTGGCAACGACCATGAAAGCACTGGCTGACCCCGCACGCCTGCGCCTCCTGTCGATCGTGGCCGCATCCGAAGACTCGGAAGCCTGCGTCTGCGACCTGATCGAGCCGGTCGGCCTTTCCCAGCCGACGGTGTCGCACCACCTGAAGATCCTCACCACCGCCGGCTTCCTGACACGCAGCAAGCGCGGCACCTGGGCGTACTTCAAGCTCGTTCCGGGCGCCCTCGACCGTATCTCCCAGCTCCTCGTCGCCTCGTGAGCCGCGCCGCGCGCGCCACCGTGGGCGAGTTCCTCGGCAGCGCGGGGCTCGCCGCCGTCGTCGTGGGGTCGGGCATCGCCGCACAGCGGCTGTCGCCCGGCGACGTCGGACTGCAGCTCTTCGAGAACGCGTTCGCGACCGCCCTCGGGCTCGCGGTGCTGATCCTGGTGTTCGCCTCCGTCTCGGGCGCCCACTTCAATCCCGTCGTGACGGTCGTCGACATCCTCCTGCATCGCCGCAGCTGGTCGACGGCGGCGAGGTATCTACCCAGCCAGGTACTCGGATGCATCGCGGGCGCCGTGCTCGCGAACCTGATGTTCGCGGAGCCCGCGGTCAGCTGGAGCACCACGGACCGTTCCGGATGGAACCTCTTCCTTGCCGAGGCGGTTGCGACGGCGGGTCTGATCCTCGTGATCTTCGCCCTGGTCCGCACCGGCCGCGGCCACCTTGCGGCACCCGCTGTCGGCGCCTACATCGGTGCGGCCTACTTCTTCACGTCATCCACGAGCTTCGCGAACCCCGCCATCACCATCGGCCGCATGTTCACCGACACGTTCGCGGGCATCGCACCGGTGTCCGCACTGCCGTTCATCGCCGCGCAGCTCGTCGGTGCGGCCGTGGGATGGGGTCTCGTCCGCGCGCTCTTCCCGGTGGCGGTTCCCGAGCCGGTCGTCGCGCACGGCTGATGCCCACGCAGCCCCGATCCCCCACGGGACTGGCGGCGCTCGCCTTCACGCAGATCGTCGCGTGGGGAGTGCTCTACTACGCCGTCCTGGTGGCGGCGCCCGCGATCGCCGATGACACCGGGTGGGGCGACGAGGCGGTGTTCCTCGCCATCACCGCCGGCCTCTTGGCCTCGGCCGCGTGCGCCATCCCCGTCGGGCACCGGCTCGACCGGCATCCGCGGCGTGTCATGGTGACCGCCACCGTCGTCGGAACCCTCGCCCTGCTCGTCGCGGCCGTCTCTCCGACCATCTGGGTCTTCACCGCCGCGTGGATCGTCTGCGGGGCGGCGCAGTCCGGTGTGCTGTATCAGGCGGCATTCACCGTGATCACGCACCGCTACCGCGCGGCGCGTCGCGGCCCGCTGACGGTGGTCACCCTCGCCGGCGGGCTCGCGTCGACGATCTTCGCACCGCTCACCGGCTGGCTCGTCCTCCAGGTGGGGTGGAGGATGTCGTTCATCGTGCTGGCGGTGATCCTCGCGGCGGTCGCGCTTCCCACCTACGCCCTCACCGTGGAGAGTCGCTGGGCGCACGTCGAGGAGGGGCCGGCCGGGAACGGCGCCGCTCGACGCGTTCTGCGCTCGATGCGCTTCTGGATGGTCGCCGGCTCGTTCGCTCTCATGTCGTTCTCGCTGTACGCGGTCACCTTGTCGGCCGTCCCCGCCAACGTCGAGAAGGGGATGGATCTGCAGACAGCCGCCTGGGTGCTCGGGCTCATCGGAGCAGGACAGGTGCTCGGCCGGCTGCTCTATCTCGCCATCCCCCACACCGCCCCGGCGTGGATGGCGGCGACCAGCGTCGGCGTGCTCGGCGCGGGAGCACTCGTGGCCTACGGCATGGTGGAGGGCCCCGTCGCGATCCTCACAACCGCCCTCATCGCGGGAGCGATCCGCGGTGCGCTCACCCTCGTCCAGGCGTCCGCTGTCGCCGATCGCTGGGGACCGGCGTCGTACGGCAGGATCAACGGCGTGCTCGCCGCACCCGTGACGGCGCTCACGGCGCTGGCGCCGGCAGCGGCCGCACTGCTGGCGACGGCGCTGGGTTCGTACGCGACCATGACGTTCGCGATGGCGGCCGTCTGCGCCGTGGGCGGAGCGCTCGCCATCCGGCGGTAACGCCGCAGGTCAGCGGTGATCCGCCTCGGCGAAGCGCACACGGGCGTGGCCGATGTCGGCCCGCCAGCCCCGGCCATCGAGATCGTCGGTGCGCACGCCGAGGAAGAGCCCGGTGAAGCGCAGTCGCGGGCCGTGATCGTCCGACAGCTTCCAGGCCGGGAAGTCCCCTGGCACCGCATGCCACTCCCCCGTCTGCTCGGCCCACGCGAAGGTGAGCCTCGGGCCGGCGAGCGAGACGCGCAGGCGCAGCGGCCCGTCCGGGACGACGATAGGAGCCGAACGAATGCTCACGCCGTCGCGCTGCACCACACGGAGATGCCGTGCGTTCTCGGCGTCGTACGTGAGCTGCAGCCAGATCCATCCGGCCCGGTCGTACCAGGCGATGACCCCTGCCGCCTCGCGAGGGCTCCGCGGGTCGGCGTCCATCAGGATCTCCATCTCGGCCTCGTGCTCCTCTACGCGCGTGAGGATCATCGACTGGTCGAAGACGGAGGCCGGCGAATGACCGCCGCGCAATGCCAGCCACCCCGGCCGCGCCGAGAGATCGGCGACCGCCGGCGGCAGGGGCGCGCGCAGCGTCGACCAGCGGACGGAGTCGAGCACGGGTCCGTCGAAATCGTCCACCCACTCCCGGGGCGCAGGGGCGGAGTCGTTCCCGGCCTCGGCGCCCTCCCACCCGACCGCGACGTCGGCGTGATGCCCGCCGCCGACCAGTCGAAGCCAGCCCGCGTCGTCGAACTCGACGCGCTGGAGGCACGTCTCCCGTCCCAGCGTGCTGTACCGCTCGCCGAGATGGAGGATGGGGCGGCTGGCGAGATGCACGAGGACCCAGTCCCCCGCCGGGGTCTGGACGAGCTCGCCGTGCCCCGCCTTCTGCAGCGCATGCCCTGGGGCGTCGCGGGTGGTGAGTACCGCCTCGCGCGGATCACGGTCATATGGTCCGAGCAGGGCGCGCGATCTGGCGAGCGTGATGCCGTGGTTCCAACCGGTGCCCCCGGCGGCGATCAGGAGGTAGTACCAGTCGCCGATCCGGTACAGGTTGGGGCCTTCGACCAGGCCCTCCTCGCGGTAGAGCAGAGTCGTCTCTCCGGCCGTGCGCTGCTCGTCGGGCAGGTACTGCTCGAGCACGAGGCCCGAGAACGACGGATGCTCCGGCCTGTGGTCCCACTGCACCCCGACGATCCAGTGCGTTCCATCGGGGTCGTGGAAGAACGAGAAATCGAAGCCACGGGAGCCCAGGTGCACCGGCTCGCTCCACGGCCCCGCCACCGAGCTCGCCGTGACGAGGTAGTTGTCGATGTCCTTGTCGTCGCCGTCCATGGTGCGCACGACGGAGTACGCCAGCCAGAACAGGCCGTCCGCATACGACAGGCTGGGTGCCCACACGCCTCCCGAGTCCGGGATGCCGCGCAGGTCGAACCCGTCCTCGAGCGCGTGGCCGATGGCCGACCAGTGCGCGAGGTCGGTCGAGTGATGCAGGCGAACAGCCGGGTGGTACTCGAACGTGCTCGTAGCGATGTAGTAGTCCGGTCCGACGCGCAGGATCGACGGGTCCGGGTTGAAGCCGCGGAGGATGGGATTCCGGAGAGCCGGCACATCGGCCCCCGGCAGACCGGCCCCGCTCACGGCTGCATGGGGTGGGCGAAGGGCCGGCCGGCCGTGAACCGCTCGACCTCTGCGAGAGCAGCCTCGCCGAGCCGGCGCAGCTCGCTGCCCATCGACCCGGCGAGGTGAGGTGTGAGGAAGACGTTGGGCAGGGTGTACAGCGGATGCCCCGGCTCGAGGACGTCGGGATCGGTGACATCGAGGATCGCGCGCAGCCGACCGCGCTGCAGCTGCCCGACCAGGGCCTCCTGATCGATGAGAGCACCCCGTGCGGTGTTGATGACCGTCGCCCCGTCCGGAAGCGCCGCGAGCACGTCGGCCGAGACCATCCCGATCGTCGCCGGCGTCTCGGGAGCATGGATCGACAGGATGTCGCTCCGCGCCGCCAGCTCACGCAGATCGGCGACGAGCTCGGCGCCGATACGGTCGGCGGTCTCGACGCTCGCGTAGGGGTCGAAGAGCAGTACGTCGACATCAGCCTCGGCGAGTCTGTCGATGACCAGCGAGCCGATCGTGGAGGCGCCGACGATGCCGATGGTCGATCGGTAGAGCCCTGTGCGGGGGAACTCGGCCTCCCGATCGATGAACCGCTGCTCGGCGCAGTACCTGCGTGACGCCCAGAAGGCGTCCTTCGCGGCGAGCGTGATCATCGCGACGGTGAACTCGGCGACCGGGATCGCGTTGGCGGCTCGCGCCGACGACACCAGGATGCCGCGTGCGGTGGCCTCTTCATCGAGGAAGCCGACGCCGCCGCCCCAATGCACGATCGCACGCAGCGACGGGAACCCGTCGAGGCCCTCGGGACCGATCGAGGTCACACCCCAGCCGGTGATCAGCAGCTCCACCGCTGAGCGCGAGGCAACATCGGCGATCGAGGTCACCGACCGGGTCGTGTCGATCTCGACGAGCTCCTCGAGCCGTGACCTCTCGGCGTCGCCGAACACGAAGGGGACGAGCGCGGGGCTCATCAGCAGCGCTGCTCTCATGCGTTCAGCTCCTCGATGCTCCAGGCCTCGCGCCACTGCAGGTACGGATGCCCGTCGTCGAACCGCAACGGCAGCCAGACCGCGGGCGATTCGGCCAGGTCGTCGGGGGTCCAGCGGTCTCCGATGTACACGAAGCCGTCGCCGACGGGCGCGACGACGCTCACCTGCGATTCGAACGTGTGCGCGCCGGGCGGAGCGATCGGCTGCCAGTCCGCCCACGGGCCCGCGAGCGAGTCCGCGCTGGTGCACATGTTGTCGTTCATGCTCCAGCCGGTGAGGTCCGAGCCGAAGAGGTGGTAGCGCCCTTCATGGCGCACCACAGTGGGTGACTCGTAGCCGATGTCGGGCTTCGCCTGCTGCCGCAGGGTCGTCACGATCGAATCGACTCCGAGATAGTCGTCACGCAGGCGATAGATGTGGAGCCCATTGTCACGGTCCTCCGACAGCAGGTATCCGACGCCGTCCTCCTGGAACACGCCGATGTCGCGGCTCAGGTTGCCGAGCGGGCGCTCACTGCGCACGTACTCGTAGGGGCCTTCGGGTCGATCGGCCATCGCGTAGCCGACGCGCGCAAAGGCGTAGTCGCCGCTGTCGACGTGCAGGAACATGACCCACCTGCCATCGGGTCTCCGCAGCACCTTCGGGCGCTCGATGATCCGGTGCGGGGCGATGTCGCCCTCGGCGGCGATCAGTGCGTCGCCCTCGAAGCGCCAGCGGGCGAGGTCGATCGACGAGTAGCAGGCGATCGCAGTGAACCGGTCGCCCGCCGTCTTGTCCTCGCCCCACGCGAACCAGCGGTCGCCGATGCGCTGCAACCCGATGCCGTGCAGCTGCGCCGTCCTGCCGCGGTCGTCGACGAAGACGCGGCCGGGCTGGATGGAGCCGGGCTCAGCCACGACGCACCTCGAGCACGCGCGCTCCCCAGCCCGCGGGCGTGGCCACGGACAGGCCCTCCGACGTGGTCGCGAGGCGCCACGCGGAGCCGTCGGCCGACGCAACGGGGAACAGCACGTCGACGTCGCCCGAGACATCGGGCAGTGTGAACGCCGCAGGCGCGGCATCCCGGTCCCAGACGAACAGGAGGTCGCGCGAGCCTGTGCGCAGCCCGAGACACACGGTCGGCGCGTCCCAGGCGGGAAGACCCAGCGGCCAGAACGGCGTCGCCCCGGCGAGGTCTGCACGAATCGCCTTGTGCAGCGCCACGGCCTCGGCGACTCGATCGCGCTGCTCGGGACGCAGCTCTTCGAGGAATCCCGACAGGTAGAGCCGGCCGCTCAGACCGGTCACGAGCGTGAACGCCGTCTCGTCGTCGCTCATCTCGGACGACGGGTACGCCCAGTTGCCGCACTGCTCGGGAAGGATGGATGCCGGCGCCGACGCCGCGATCGGCGGGTACAGGCGGAAGTCCTGCTGGTCGCTCGTCGACTGCAGGTGCGTGACCGCGAGCAGTGCGTAGTCGGCACGCATGGCGCCGGAGCTGCAGTTCTCGATGCGCAGCGACGGATGCCGCTGCTGCACGCGGACAAGCCATTCCCGGAAGGCGCGGGTGTGAGCGAGCAGGCCGTCGCCCGCGGTGGTCGCGTTGCGCTCGGTGCCGGCGCCCGGGTTGATGTTGTAGTCGAGTTTCAGATAGCGGATGCCGTATTCCTCGACCAAGTGGTCGACCGTCGCATCGAGGTGGCCACGGGCGGCAGGATGCCGGAAGTCGAGGTGATAGCGGCGGTCCTCCTGCACCCGCCGGCCGAACCGCTGGAAGAAGGCCTCGTCGGGAAGCCGAGCGGCTGCCGGACTGTCGACGCCGACGACCTCCGGCTCGAGCCAGAGTCCGGACGACATCCCCTGCCGGTGGATCTCGTCGATGACCCGGCGCAGGCCTCCGTCGCCGAAGCGGGTGGTCGCTTCACGCCACTCGCCGACGGTGGACCACCAGTCGCCGATCGCGGGATCGGCGAACCAGCCCGCATCGATGCAGAACACCTCCGCGCCTGCCGCGGCGGCGCCCCGGATCAGCGGCAGCAGCTCCTCGGTCGTCGGCTGGCCCATGAGCGTGTTCATGAAGTCGTTGTACACGACCGGCAGCGCCTCACCCGCGGCATCACGGCGGAGCCAGCGGCGGTAGCGCGTCAGTTCGGCGATCACGCCGTCGCGGGCGTCGGCGGAGACGGCCACGGCGACGGGCACGGCAGTGAAGCTCTCTCCCGGGAGCAGTTCGTGGGCGAACTGGTGCTCCAGGTCGGTCGGACCCAGCAGCGACAGCACGCCGCCGTTGCGGGTCTGCGACAGATCGGCGTGCCAGCCTGCGCTGGTCTCGATCTGCCAGGCGAGCGCCTCACCGTCACCGCGCACGAGATATCCGCACGGCAGGTGCTCGCCGCTCGACCACGCCCCGTGGCTCGTGACGCCGGCGTGCCCGCGCCCGTCCTGTCCGTGCAGCGGCAGCGAGATGTCGGGCAGCAGCTCCCGCACGGGCGTCTCGCGCCATCGGTCTTCCGCGAGCCATTCGCTCGCCGCGCTCCCCCAGGTGACGCCGTCGAGGTCGGTTCCGGATCGGCCGATGCCGATCGTGCCCGACGAGATCGCCGTCAGCACGATCGGTTCGCGTCCCGCGTTGCGCACCTCGCTCTCGATCCGCAGGGCCGTCGTTCCCTGCGGAGCCGTGATGGTCGAACGCACTTCGAGCGCGCTCACCGCATCGGTCTGCACGATGACCGCCCGCGCGGCATCCCCGTCGGACGTGACGTGCGAGCCCTGCACGCGCAACCGCTCGCCGACCGCCGATCGCCAGTACGCCTGGCTCGTGCGGCCGCGCTGCTCTGCGGATGTGTGCACCTCGATCAGTCCGACGCCAGCGCGGCCCACGTGTGTGGACGAGGTCATCACCACCGACAGCGGAGCGTCGACCGACCAGTGGAGTTCGAACGCGCCGACCCGGGCACGGAAGGTGGTGAGAGCTGCGCCGTGGTCTTCCTCCAGAAGGGCATCGAGGGCGATGGGCTGCGGGGCGGTGTCGGTCACGGAGTCTTTCTCGTCTCGTCGTTCAGCGGAAGGCGCAGGGCGTCGTTGCAGATGTGGATGCCGACCCCCAGCAGGGCGGGAAGGAACATCGCCAGCGCTGAGCCGACGACCGGCAGCGTCATCGCCCCCATGCCGAGCCCGACCAGGAGCAGCCAGCTCAGTGCCACATGGGGTCGACGTGCGATCGCCTTGACGGCGGCCGTCGCTACATCGAGCGGCGGGTGCTCGGACCGCGATGCGGCGACCGTGCAGATACCGACCATGAGAACCAAGACGAGGGCGGCGGCACCGACTGCGAACAGCAGCATGGCGTCGGAGGGTCCGAAAAGCGCGACGTCGTACGCGAGCAGCAACGTGACGACGACGACGGCGAGCGCGGCCCACGCGAGCGTGCGGCAGGCTCGGACGAACGACGCCCAGAAGAGACGCCCGGCGCGCGCCTCCGCTCGCTCGGCGAGCAGCCGCCGCGAGCTCCGTATCAGCGCGTACACCGCCGGAACGACCGGGAGCAGCGACAGGGCACCCAGCCACAGCGCCACGTGCGTCGGCTGCCAGCCCACCAGCGCCAGGAAGGCGAACGTGGGGACGAGGCATCCCCAGAACGAGACGGACACCAGGAAGTACTGGAAGACGGTCAGCACCGCCGTGGCCAGCGGGCCCTCCAGGGCGGCGAGCCCGCGAAGGCGACCGAGGGCGCTGACCGGCTTCGGCGGGGTCTGCGCGGTCATCCCTTCACCGCCCCGACGGACATGCCCTTGATGAAGTAGCGCTGGAAGGCCGCGAAGATCGCCACCGACGGGATGATCGCGAGGATCGCTCCGGTGTAGATGAGCTGCCACTGGGACGTGAGCAGGCCCACCATACGGTTGATCGCGACGTTGATCGTGCCGGCCGACGAGGAATCGAGGAAGACCAGCGGGATGAAGAAGTCGTTCCACAGCCCGAGCGCCTGGATGATGACGAACGCCGAGGTCACCGGCAGCAGCATCGGGAACACGATCGACCAGAAGGTCCGCAGGCGCCCGGCGCCGTCCATGTTCGCGGCTTCCTCCACTTCGATCGGGATGCCCTTGATGAAGCTGCAGTACAGCAGGATGCCGAAGCTCGCCGCTCCTCCGAGATGCACCAGGACGACGCTGGTCAGGGTGCTGTAGAGCCCGACGTCGTCGAATCCCTTGACGAGCGGGATCATCCGCACCTGGAACGGGATCATGAGGCCGGCGATGAACAGGATGTACACGAGGCGCGAGGTGCGGCCCCCGACACGTTCTATGCCGTACGCGGCCATGGGCACGATCGCGATGAGCAGCACCACGGTCGCGACGGTGATGATCAGGGTGTTGACCAGCGCCTCGCCGTAATCGGTCTGCTGGAACAGCTGGATGTAGTTGTCCAGCGTGAACTGCGTGGGAAGACCCATCGGATCCATCGTGATCTCGGCGTAAGACCGGAATGAGTTCAGCAGCGCGTAGATCACCGGACTCGCGACGATCAGCACCAGCACCGCGAGCACGACCATGACGACGATCTGGCCGACGGTCAGCTTCTTGCGCTTCGGCCGGCGGCGCACCGGCCTCTGCGGCGAGGTGACGAGCCGCTCGGTTTCGGTGCTCATGCCTGGATCTCCCTCTTGCGCATGTAGGCGTTGGCCGCGACGGTGCTGACGATGACCACCAGGAACAGCACGATGGCGGCGGCGCTGCCGAATCCCGCCCGGTACTCGCCGAACCCGACCTTGTAGATGAAGAACGCCATGGTCTCGCTCACGAACCCCGGACCGCCGGAGGTGAGCACCATGACCTGATCGAAGATGGTCCATCCGGCGATCATGGCCAGCGTCATGTTGACCGTCACCGCCCCGGCCAGCATCGGCCAGGTCACGTGGCGGAACACCTGGCGGCTGTTGGCGCCGTCGATGCGAGCCGCCTCGATCAGGTCCTGCGGCACCGACTGCAGGTTGGCGAGGTAGATGAGCGTCGTGTTGCCGCCGAGGGTGAAGCACGTGATGAAGAGGATGACCCCCACCACGATCGTGCTGTCGCCCAGCCAGTCGCGCGCCCAGTCCGGCAGACCGATGTCGCGCAGGAACATGTTGACGGCACCGAAGTTGTAGTTGAGCAGGTACTTCCAGATCGTTGCGAGGATGAAGGCGCTCACGAGCGAGGGAAGGTAGACGGCCGTGCGGAACAGGCCCTGCCAGCGCCCGACCTTGTCGAGCATGAGAGCGACGCCGAGCGAGATCGCATTGATGA
The DNA here is from genome assembly GCF_040676455.1 of Microbacterium sp. LMI12-1-1.1. Classification (NCBI taxonomy): domain Bacteria; kingdom Bacillati; phylum Actinomycetota; class Actinomycetes; order Micrococcales; family Microbacteriaceae; genus Microbacterium; species Microbacterium sp. LMI12-1-1.1. The sequence continues at coordinate 670,002 of NZ_JBEGIA010000001.1, forward strand.
TCACGGCCGAGCCGAGCCCCAGGATGAGGGTGTTCTTGACCGCGTTCCAGAACCGGCCGCTCGCCAGGATCTCTTCGTAGTTGCGCGTTCCGACGTAGGCGTAGTCGGGGCTGATGCCGTCCCAGTCGGTGAAGCTGAGCTGCAGCGACTGCAGCGACGGGATGATGACCATCAGCAGGTAGATGACGAGCGCGGGTGCGATGAAGCCGAGCATGGCCCAGCGCACCGAGCGGAAGCGCCGCGTGCGCCGCTTCTCGGTGTCGCGACCCCGGGGAACGAAGGGGACGTCGTCGGCGGCGCCACCGGGCGCACCGTCGAGCGGGCCTTCTCCGGTGAGGCGGACCGCGGTGCCGACCACCTGGGTCTGCCCTTGCAGTGCACTCTGATCAGTCATGGAGGCCTCCTCGGCTCCCGGATCGCGGTGCCCGGGCGTCGCCGGGCACCGCGTCACGTGTGGGTCAGCCCGCGGCGACCGTCTTGTCGAATTCGGCCTGGACCTTGGCGATCGTGTCGTCGATCGAGGACTGGCCGTCCTGCATCTCGATGCGCGCCTGACGGAAGAACGTGTTGAACGCGCTGAAGGTCGACAGCGCCGAGACGTTCTCGTACCAGACGAGGTTCGGATTCTCGAGCAGCGCGAAGTAGTCGGCCGCACCAGGGATCGAGGTGTTCCGCTCCACCTCGTCGGCCGCGACGATGTTGGGTGCGAGCCAGCCGTTCTCCTCCATGAGGTTCGCCGTGTCGACCTGGTAGAAGAACTCGAGGAACTCCGTCGCCGACGCGTACTCGGCATCGTCCTCGGCCGCTTGCGCCGAGATCGCGAGGCCGCCGGCGGTGTCGCCGTTCACGGCGTTCTTGAGCACGTTGATCGAGCCGTCCTCGGACGGGACGATGAACAGCCCGGCGTTGAAGTCGGCATCGACCTTGTTGATGTCGTTCAGACGCCCGATGCCGGCGGAGGACGTGGCCATCACCGCCATGTCGTTCACGAGGAGGGTGGTCGTCTGCGCGTCGGCGGTCGACTGCCAGCCGTCGAGCACGTACTCGTTCGTGATGTCGAGGAGCTCCTGGAGCGGCTCGCGAAGGTCTTCGATCGTCGCGTCGCCGTTCTCGGCAGCCGTCCAGAACCCGCCCTGGTCGCCCCATTCGGCGAAGTACGGCGCGGCGAGCTGCTTCCAGAGCTGGTCGCTCGGCCACACCTCGGCCGCCGCGGTGGCCAGCGGAGCGTCTCCGTTCGCGGCGATGTCGGCCATCAGATCCAGGAAGTCGTCGTACGTCTCGGGGACGTCGAGGTCGTTCTCCTCGAAGTAGTCCTTGTTGTAGACGATGTTGAGGCCGATCTCGCCGTTCAGTGCGCTGTACGGCACGGTGTAGACGTTGCCGTCGGAAGCGGTCCCGACCGCCTCGGGCTCGATGAGCTCGGTCACGGACTCCGGAATCGGAGCGAGCTTTCCGGCATCCACATAGGTCAGCGTGTCGCGCATGTCGACGACCGCGGGCCAGTTGCCGGTCGCGTCCATCGTCTTGAGCGCCGTGGCGTAGTCGCTGCCGGCCGGAAGCGGGTCGAGCTGCACGGTCGTCGTGTCGCTCTGCTCGTTGAAGGACTCGACGACGGCGTCGACCACCGCGTTCCAGGTCTCATCCCCCGTGGCGTAGAGGAAGCGGATGGTCGTCTTCTCGGTGGCTGAGCCGCCGTCCTCGTCGCCCGAGCTGCTGCAGCCCGTCAGCGCCAATGCGGCCACGGCGATGCCGGCTGCGCCGGCGATCCACGGCGAACGGCGGCCCATGCGGGCACGCACTCCCGCCCGCGTCGTTGCGTTGTGCATGTGATCTCCCTTGATTCGTGCTGGAACGTTTCCGTCTCGGAGAGAGTACCCCAAAGTGGACAACGTTTGCCACTACTTGTCGAAAGCGCTTTCCGCCTCTGCGCCGAGCGGTCCACGGCGGCGCGAATGCCCGACCCGGTCAGGCCCTGATGAGCGGGGCCCCATGCAGGATCGGCGTCGCCGTGAGGGCGATCTCCTCCACACCGGGCGCGTGCTCGTCCAGCACCAGGCCGAGGGCTGCGCCGCCGAACTCTTCCAGCGGCACCTCGACCGTGCTGAACTCGGGAAGGACGTCGCCCAGCATGGGCACGTGGTCGAAGCCGGTGACTTCGATGCCGGCGAGGGAATCCGGCGCCAGCTCGCGGAGCCGGGCGATGACACCGACGGCCATCGCATCGCTCATCGCGGCGATGACGTCGAGGTCGCCGATGCGGTCGCGCAGCAGATCCGCGGCGCGGTAGCCGCCGTCGCGCGAGAACTCGGTGTGAACGATGTCCCGCTCGTCGATCACGATGCCCTGCGCTGCGAGGCCCTCGACGAAGCCGCCGACACGCTCCAGAGCGGTGATCTCGCCGTCCGGCCCCGACACGATCGCGAAGCGTCGCTGACCGGCGCGCGCGAGCCCCTCGGCGAGCAGGCCGGCCGCGCGACGGTTGTCCACCGTGACGGTGGGAAAGCCCAGGTCGTTGTCACCGATGACGACGATCCTCGCGCCGTGATCGCGCAGCACCATCAGCTGCTCCTTGACCGATGCCTCCCGGGCGGGGTCGGTCGTCCGGCTGGTCGCCATCACCACGGCGAGATGACGCTCGCCGCGGAGCTGCGTCAGGATCTCGAGTTCGCGTGCGGGCTCATCGCGGGTGGTGCGCACGGCGACCGAGATGCCCCGCTCCTCGGCGGCGTGCATCATGCCGGAGATCATCGTCGCCGATCCGAAATCGTCGATATCGCCGACGATGAAGGCCACCGTCCGCGAGCGACCGCCCTTCATGGTCTGGGCGGCCGGGCTGACGGAGTATCCGAGCGTGCGCGCGGCTTCCTCGACACGGCTCCGCAGCTCCGCCGAGCCGCTCTGCCGGCCTCGAACACCTCCGTTGAGCGCGCGCGAGGCTGCCGGGACCGAGACTCCCGCCAGCCGCGCGACGTCGGCGAGCGTGGCAGGTTTATCGGTTTTCGACATGCTTCTCCCCGGTCCGGTTGATGAGGTAACGCTATCCAGGTTTCTGGACACCGGCCTCGACCGACGATCGGAGAGCCGTCAGGTGAGCTGCCCGCGCGGCGCACGCTGCCCGCCGCGCGCACAGGCGCATCCGGCCCCGGTGCATTCCGCACCGGGGCCGGACGTCGCCGAAATGCGTGTCAGGCGGCTCGCTCGAGCCCGTCGATCGCGGCCGCGAGCCCCGTGGCGGCGGCATCGATCACGGCTTGGTCCGTCTCAGCGGCATCCACCAGGGTCTGCGCGACCGCTCGCGCCTCGGCGTACCCGGACCAGGAGCCGGGCGTCCATTCGGCCTGCGTCAGATCCTTGGTCTCGTCGAGGTAGAGAACGAGCGCGCTGCGATCGGCCGTGCTGGAGATGAGCTCCACATCCGCGAGATTCGTGTTTCCCGACGTCGCCAACACCCGGACGGCCGTGGTCGCCACCGGAGCACTGAGGTCGATCCGGTTCCAGCCGTCCGTCGCGCCGTCGACAGTGGCGAACGTCGTCCACGTCACGCCGCCATCGGATGACCCTTGGAACTGGATCCCCTGAGCCCGTGACGCGAACGTTGCGCGCGGTGCGAAGCGCACGCCCTCGACGGTGAGCTCACGCCCATCGGTGGGCACCACGCTCACCCAGCCCGACGCGGCGGTCGTGTCGGTGAAGGTGGCGAGATCGCCGTCGAACATCGCCCAGCCGTTGGCGGCGGCGTCTCGCTTGCCGTCCCACGAGCGCGTGCTCGCCGTCACCCAGCTCGTCGCGACGTCGACCGTGTCGAAGGGCGGTTCGCCGAGCAGGTCCCACGCCTCGTGCAGCCGCGCGACGAGCGCGACGGTGTCGGCGTCCGGCTCCCCCGCCGCCGCGGTCACGGCGTCGAGCTCCCTCTCGAAGAGCACGACGGATGCCCGTGAGTACCTCGACAGATCGGCGGCGCGCGCCTCGGCGAGCTGGTCCTCGAGCGTCACCTCCGTGCGCACGCCGTCGATGCGGAAGTCCGCCTGGGTCCAGATACCCGGGTACGCAGGATCGGTCGGCGCACCGGGTTCGTCGATCTGCAGCCGGATGTAGCGGTAGCGCTCGCCCTGCACCTCGTCCCGAACGTCGATGTATTCGACCGCGGCGTCGCTGCCCTCGTTCGGATGCTCCGTGAGAAGGGTCCACGACACGGCGTCGTTCGAGCCGTACATGTTGGTTCCCTCCGAGCGATTGTCGAAGGTGTCGCGTGCCAGCAGACCGAAGCGATCGGCCTGCACACGGTAGCCCGCCCCGAAGTCGAGCTCGACGGAGTTGTCGCGCCGATCGCCCCAGGTGGTCTGGTTCGACCCGTCCACGAGCGCGCGCAGTGTCGTCTGCGAGAGCTCGGGTGAGGTCACCGTCAGCGAGTAGTCGAGCGTTCCGTCGTCGAGGCGAGGATTGAGCAGGTCGAGCTGCGCCACGGCGAGCCGGAGGTCCTCGAGGAGCGCCGCAAAGGTGGGTGCGTCGGCGGCGAGACCCGCACGTGCGGCCGACACGGCCGCCGCCACAGCCGCCCAGCTCGCCGAGGTGTACTGCGCGGAGTCCTCCAGGCCTTCCAGCGTCTCGGAGATGGCCCCGTCGCGGTCCGCCGCGACGGTGACGGCGACGGACAGAGTGGTCGTCGCCTCCCCGTCAGCGGCGACCACGAGGAACTGCTCCTCGCCCGCAGCTGCCGGGGTCCAGCTGAACACGCCGTCGGCGCTGATGCCCGCTGCGCGCGGCGCGCCCTGCAGCGACAGCGCACGGTCGGAATCGGCATCCGTCACCGTGATCGGCCGGGCGATCGGCTCGCCGGCGACGGCGACGAACGCGAGGTCACGTCCGTCGGCGAAGACCGGCGGCGTGATGGTGCGGGCGGCGTCGGCGACGACGCCCCCGACGTCGACCGGCGACTTCGAGTCGAGCGCACGCAGGAAGAGGATGTGCTGCCCGACGGGCTTGCCTGCCGCGACCGCCTGTCCGACATCCGCCCAGACCGTCGTCCACTCCCCCTTCGTGTCGGGCAGGGCGATGGCCGCGAACGGCTCGGAGGTCGCTGTCGCAGAAGCCTGCAGTGTCGCCTGTCCCTGGGTGCGCACGCGGATGCCGACGAGCGATGTCGCGCCCGTGCTCCACACCATCCGGCGGATGGCGACGACAGCGTCGCCGCGGTTCGGGTTGAGGCGTGCGATCTCCGCGCCGTCGTCGTCGGTCAGGAGTTTGGTGCCCCGCCCCACGGCGAACCCGTACTTCACAGGGGAGACTTCCGCCGATGAGGCCGGCTGCGGCACCTCGATGTCCTGCGCAGCCAGCTCAGAGGGGAAGGCGAGCCAGGACTCGGAGTCCGTGAAGTCGGAGCCGCGAGGGTTCCAGAAGTTCTCGATCGCAGACCCGTAGTAGTAGAGCGGACCGTCGGACCGCTTGTGCAGCAGCGCGAGGTGGGGTGCCTCCGCTTCGACGTCGACGCCCTCGATGTAGGTGTACTGGTAGTACAGGTCGCTCATGAGGTCCCGGAGGCGCCCCCGGTAGGCCTGCGACAGCGTGCTCGCGCCCCCCGACGTGTCGACGAAGGGCGGCTCGCCGCCCATCATGAACTCGGCGAAAACGTCGGCGCCCCTGAGGAGCCGATCGTCGAGGAAGCCGTACGGCGAAACGGCGTCCTCGGCCGTGGAGATGGTGCCCGCGACGGGGTCGAGGCGCGTGCCCTGGTTGTTGACGATGCGCGCGGCCGCGCTCAGCGTCGTGATGTCGCCCTCGGCATGCGCCTGATCCCGTGCCATCTCCAGGAGCTCGACGAAGTCCTCCCCGTACGGATTGATCGGATCGTCGGCGTCGATCGACCGGATGAGCGAGGCCAGCCCTCCGTTCACGTCTCCGCCGTTGATCGTGTGCTCGCTCTCGTAGGTCGAGTTCACCGAGAACCACTCGACGCGCTCGGCGTAGAGTTCCGCGTCGTCGAGGAAGATCGCGGCGGCGATCATGCCGAGCACGCCGTAGGTGTGCTGGTTCCACAGGCGATTCTGCGAGAACAGGAACGTCTCGAGGGTGGGGCGGACGAGGTTGTCCTCGGCTCGCTGCTGATCGCGCTCGGTCCAGCGCAGGTCGTATCCGTCGAGCGTGGCGTTCGCCGGCTCGGTGGCGCGGACGATCTCCGCCGCGGTCACGAAGTAGTACAGCGGAACGCCGGTGTGGATGTGTGCATCCGCGAAGTAGGCGTAGGCGGCGGGGTCGAGGCTGCTCCAGGTGCGCAGCACGTGCAGCGCGTTCGCGCGGTACACCTCCTCGCCGGTCGCCGCGTACATCACCGCCTGCGTCAACGCACCGAGGCTGTCGTCGTGCGCGCGGGAGCGCATCGCGACCTCGTTGTAGGAGTTGTCCTTCGGCTGCTCGTCCGTCGCGCCCTGGTTCTGGGCGACGTAGGTGCGGGAGGCGTACTTGGTCTGAGCCATCGCCGCGTAGTAGCTCGTCCAGGGCTCGGCACCCGCGGCGAGCTGCTCCTGGACGTTCCGCAGCTGATCGGCCGTGACGCCGATGCCCGGATGCTGGAAGCCCTCGGGGCTGACCGATTCGACGATGTCGGGAACCGTCGGCGCTTCTGCGGCAGCTGCGCTCGTCGGTACGGCGGCGAGAACGGAAAGGCCGATCGCCGCGGCCACGAGAACGCCGATCCCCCTCCGTCCGCGCTTCGTGGTGGTGTGCTTCGGTGTACGCAGCATCGCGTCGTGCCCTTTCCTCGAGGTCCTCCGCTCGCGTCTTCGCTCGCGGGAGTCCACTCCGGTCTTGAGTGGATAGCGTTTGCCATGGAGAGATTGCCATGCCTGCTCGACATCGGCAAGCCTTTTCCCGAGTTTCCGAGGTCGATCGGGCGCCGAGGTCGCCGCATGACCCCTCGACCGAGGACTCGGCGGCCCGTCAGCCGCCGAGTCCTCGCCGCAGCGCGACGAGTCCGTACTCGAAGGCGGCGTCGACGTCGCCGCCGAGGCGGAACGCACCGGCGAGCTCCATGTGGATGAACCCCGTCGCCCATGCCGTCACCAGGCGCGCCGCGTCCAGCGCATGCTCCTCTCCGGCGATCTCCGCGGCGCTGTCGACGATGGTGAGACCCGCGCGGGCGAGCAGCTCCGGGGGCGCCGCCGTGGCGAACATCAGGCGGAACCCCTCGGGGCGGCTCTGCGCCAGGGCCCGGTACGCGCGGGCGAGCCCTTCAAGAGAGCGATCGGATGCCTCGAGCCGGGCCGCCAGATCGTCCACGGTCGCCGCCGCCACCGCCTCGATGAGCGCGTCGCGATCGCGGACCCGTTTGTAGAGCGACGGCGCACGCACGCCCACGCGGTCCGCGACCCGCTGCATCGTGAGACCCGCGGGCCCGGACTCCTCGAGGAGATCTCGTCCGGCGGCGATGATCTCGGCGTACGACGTGCGCTCCGGCGTCGGCATGCGGCTCTCCCTGGATGGCTATTGACATTAGCCATGATAGCTACGTATCGTAGCCTTGCCAACCCCGGAAACCCTCACTCCCCCCGAAGGATGCGCCATGAAGCTCGCACCGCACCTGCACCGCATCGGCAACGACATCGTCGCCGCCTACCTCGTCGTCACCGACGACGGGGTCACCGTCGTCGACGCGGGTCTTCCCGGTCACTGGAAGGACCTCGTGCGCGAGCTCGGCAGTCTCGGCCTGACGCCTGCCGACGTGAAGGGCGTCGTACTGACCCACGGCGACAGCGACCACATCGGGTTCGCCGAGCGCCTGCGCCGCGATCACGGCGTGCCTGTCTACGTGCACGAAGCCGATGCCGAGCGCGCCCGCACCGGCGAGAAGCCGAAAGTCGCCACCGGCCCGATGAAGCTCGGCCCGACCCTGGGCTTCTTCGGCTACGCGCTGCGCAAGCGCGCCCTGCCGACGACGTACGTGTCGGAGGTGGTCGAGGTGCATGACGGCGACGTGCTCGACCTCCCCGGCTCCCCCGTGATCATCGGGATGCCCGGTCACTCCCCCGGCAGCGTCGCCGTGCACGTGCCCGTCGTCGATGCGGTGTTCGTCGGCGACGCGCTCACGACGCGTCATGTGCTCACCGGTCACGAGGGCATGCAGCCCGCACCCTTCACCGACGACCCTGACGAGGCCTCCGCGTCGCTCGACCGCCTTGCAGGCATCTCGGCGTCGTGGGTCCTGCCCGGACACGGCGCGCCCTGGCAGGGAACCCCGGCGGATGTCGCCGCCGCTGTCCGCAGCGGAGCGGCCTGAGCGGAGCGGACCGAGCGGAGCGGCCTGAGCCGCTCCGCTCCGCAGCGGCTCGGCGGATCAGACCGGCCGGGCCGCCGCGAACAGGTTGGCCGGGTCGTATGCGAGCTTGAGCTGACGCAGGCGGGCCCACGCCGAACCGAAGGCGAGGGCGCGGTCGGCACCCGGCGCGTCGATGAACGTCAGCGCGAGCGCGTCGGCGTGCCACGGCTCGAGCGCGGCGACCCCGCCGCGGACAGCAGCCGTGGCAGCGGGGCCGGCCTCCGGCACCGGCACCATCGCGATCGAGTGCACCAGGTAGTCACCGTCGAGCGACGCGATGGCGCCGCCCCCGGCCGGCCGTCGTGTCACGGCGCCACCGAGGTGCCGCACCTCCTGCACGAAGATCCCCGGAGTCCCGGCCGCCCCGACGAACGCGTCCACGGCCTCCGACGGGAACGAGTCGAGCATCGCGTGCCAGGTCAGTGACGGCGTCGGCTCCGGCGGGTCCATATGGACGCTGACGAGCGTCGGCGCGGGGATGCGTGCGAACGTGTCGATCTCGGGCTGCAGCGCGCGCAGCGGTGCGAGCAGAGCGGATGCCGCGGCATCCGTCTCCTCGATCGCCCCGTCGATGACGACCACCGAGCGTCCCGACAGGAAGGGCGGAAGCTGGGGCATCGGCGGGAAGGTCATGATCCGCAGCGACGTGGTCGCGGTCTCCGGCGCGGAGCGCGTCCACCGCGCCCACGCGTGCGAGACCTCGGCGGCCTGAGATGCGTCCCACAGGAGCATGCCGGCGAAGACGTCGGCGACGGGCAGCAGGTCGATCTCGATCGCGACGACGACGCCGAACGCTCCGGAGCCGCCGCGCAGGGCCCAGAACAGGTCGGGGTGCGCGTCCTCGCTCGCCCGCACGAGCGTGCCGTCGGCCGTCACGACCTCGACGGCGCGCACCGCATTGACGGCGAGGCCGTGTGCCCGAGCGTAGAACGAGAGCCCGCCGCTGAGCAGATACCCGACGACCGACACGTCGCCGGCGCTGCCGTGCAGTGCGGTGAGACCGTGCGGCGCTGCAGCCTCGAGCACATCGTTCCAGAGCGAGCCGCCGAGCACGCGGGCCGTCCGGGCGACGGGGTCGACTGCGACGCCGCGGAGGCCCTTGAGCGATACGAGGACGGTGTGCGCGAGATCCGTCTCGGCGAGCGCCCCGGCCGCATGGCCGGTCGACTGCGGCGCCACACGGAGCCCCGACAGGGTCGCGGCACGCACGACATCGACGACGTCGTCGGCTGATTCCGCAAGCGCGACGGCGAACGGATGCTGCGCCACGGCGACGTTCCACGGAGTTCGCGCGGCGTCGAAGCCGGCGTCGCCCGGGAACAGCACGCCGGCACCGAGGGCGGTGCGCAGTTCACCGGCGGCGGCGCCGATGGCGGCGCGGGGGACGTCGATCGCGAGGTCGTTGAGGGACATGGGTGGGATGCCTTTCGCTGAAGCGTGCGCGACGGATCGTCGGCACGACTCGTCAGCGCGCCCGCACTTCCGGCGCGGGCCACCCCACCAATGAGCCGACGGCGCTCTCCCAGATACATGGGAAGCGCGGAAGTTCTCAGCTCTCGAAGTCCTCGGGTTCGACCTCATCGAGGAAGCGCTTGAACTCGTCGAGACTCTCTGATGCGTCGGTCTCGGTGAGCACGTCGGGAACGCCGGCCTCGGCCAGGACCTCGTCCGCCACCCACATCGGCGCCCCCACGCGCGAGGCGAGCGCGATGGCATCCGACGGCCTCGCATCCACGATGCGATCGCCGAGGGGGGTGGAGATCGTGATCTCGGCGAAGAAGGTGCCTTCTTCGATGCGGGTCACCTCCACCCTCGTCGCCGACGCGTCCAGTGCGGCGAGCATCAGGCCCATCAGGTCGTGCGCGAGCGGGCGTGGCACATCCGCGTTCTCCACCGCGACGAGGATCGAGGTCGCCTCGAGCTGCCCGATCCAGATCGGCAGCACGAGCCCGTCGCCGGGAAGCTGATCCACCGGCTTGAGCAGCAGCACGTGCTGCCCCGAGGCGTCGAGGGCCACGCCGGCCACGCGAACCTGAACCATGACGCGCCTCCTCCCGCCGCGGCATCCCCCGCGTGGTCTTCTGTCCGGCCATCGTAGGCACGGCGTGCGCACCCGGGACAGGGGGTGCGCGCGCCGGCATACGCGGGTGGCCTCACACGACGGGGACCGGGACGGTGCTCGTCGTCGCGGGCGCCGTCCGCCGCGGCGGACGCGCCGCGATGCGGGCCCGGCGGGCGGCGACGGCGGCCAGAGCCATCACGACCAGACCTGCACCCGAGATGACCGCGCCGATCCAGACCGGCGCCGTGTAGCCGAGCCCCGCGCTGATCCCGACCCCGCCGGCCCACGCGCCGAGCGCGTTGCCGATGTTGAAGGCGCCGATGTTCGCGCCCGATGCAAGCGTCGGGGCGCCATCGGCGTAGTCCATGACGCGACTCTGGAGACCTGGAACCGTGCCGAAGCCGAGCGCCCCCATCAGCACGAGCGCGACGATGGTGGCGACCTGCGACCCGGCGAGGAGCGCGAAGGCGATCAGCACCACGACCAGGGCGGCGATGAACGCGATCAGTGTCAGGTCGAGGCGACGGTCGGCCAGGCGTCCCCCCAGCCAGTTGCCGGCGACGAGGCCGGCGCCGAACAGCACGAGCAGCCACGGCACGGCGCCCGCGGTGAATCCGCTCACCTCCGTGAGCGTGTACGCGATGTAGGTGAACGCGCCGAACATGCCGCCGAACGCCAGCACGGTCACCGCGAGCGAGAGCCACACCTGCATCGAGCGGAACGCGCGCAGTTCGCGGCGGAGGCTGATGGCCTCATCCGCGTCCTTCGCGACGGGGACGAGGGCGGCGATGCCCACCAGGGCGAGGATGCCGATGCCGGCGATGACCCAGAAGGTCGAGCGCCACCCGTACTGCTGCCCGAGGAAGGTGCCGAACGGGACGCCGAGCACGTTCGCGGCGGTCAGACCGGTGAACATGATCGCTATCGCTCCCGCGCGCTTCTCCGGCGCGACGAGGCTCGCTGCGACGACGGACCCGATCCCGAAGAACGCGCCGTGAGACAGAGCAGCCAAGATGCGGCCGGTCATCGCGATGCCGTAGTCGGGGGCGAGTGCGGTGACGACGTTGCCGGCGATGAACAGCACCACCAGGCCGAGCAGGACGGGTTTGCGCGGCAGTCTGATGGTGGCGGCGGTGAGCCCCAGGGCCCCTGCGACGACGCCGAGGGCGTACCCCGAGATGAGCCAGCCGGCGGCCGCCTCGGTGACGGCGAAGTCGCGCGCGACCTCTGGCAGCAGGCCCATGATGACGAACTCGGTGAGTCCGATGCCGAAGGCGCCCATGGCGAGCGCGATGAGTCCGAGTGGCATGAGGGTTCTCCTGTTACACTGAGCGATAGTTGCACACGCGGGATATTGCAGGTGCGGGATAAATAGTTGCACACGCGCACTATCTGCGCAAACAATCATGCAGCCGCATCGATCCACGAAGGAGGACTCATGGGCATCGCCGACGACGCGGTCGAGGTGCGCGCCCAGGGCTGGCGCACGCTCGCCGCCCTGCACGGGCTCATCGACGCCGAGCTCGAGCGCGGGCTCGCGGCATCCGTCGACCTGTCGGTGGTCGAGTACACCGTGCTCGACGCGCTGAGTCGCCAGGACGGCTGGCACATGCGGATGCAGCAGCTCGCGCGCGCCACCGCACTCAGCCCCAGCGCGACGACGCGCCTGGTGAACCGCCTCGAGGATCGCGCCCTCATCGCGCGCGTCCTGTGCGCCGACGACCGGCGCGGCATCTACACCGAGCTCACCCCGGCAGGGCGCGAGCTCTACGAGCGCGCGCACCCCATCCACGACGAGACGCTGGCACGCGTGCTCGCCGAAGCGGCCGAGCAGCCCGAGCTCGCCCCGGTGGTGGAGGTGCTGGCCGCGCTGACGCCCGCTCCCGTCGCCGCGCCGTAGGTCGTCAGGGGCCGATCCGGCGCGAGGGCGCGACACGCCTGATGAAGTCGCGCAGCAGGAGATTGACCTTCACCGGGTCGCGCGCCTGAGGCAGGTGCCCGCCGCCCTCGATCACGACGAGGTCGCCGCCGGTCAGATCGGCGGCGATCGGACCGCGCAGCGGGTTCTGGCACATGTCGAGCGAACCCGTGATCACCAGCACCGGGCAGCGGACCGCCTCGCAGATCGCGCGGGATGACGCGATGTCGGCGGCGAGGTAGGTCGACGCGTACTCGAGGATCAGCATGTCGGCCCCCGATCCCATCGACCAGTCGACGCAGTCCTCGAGCTGCTTGGTCGAATGAGGCTCGGGGAACATCTGCCCGAAGAAGAACTCCGACCAGTCCGCCCAGTCCTGCTTCCAGTAGTGGCGGTTCTGCTTCTGCCAGCCCTCGTACGCGTCGCGGGGCTCGTCGTAGTCGAACGCGATCCGGTGGGGCAGCGGCTCGGTCAGCCGCAGACCCGGGTTGATCGCGCAGGCGCCGAGCACCCGCTCAGGTCGCTGCCCGGCCATGATCAGGGAGTGCCCGGCGCCGGTGCACACTCCGACGAGCACCGCCTGCTCGGCTCCGACGGCGTCCAGCACCGCCCACTGCCCTGCGATCAGTACGGGATCGTCCATCTGATCAGCCGACACCGGCGTGCCGCTCAGCCCGTTGCCCGGCGGGTCGCTCACGACCACGCGGAAGTGCCGCGCCAGGAAGGGGATCTGCGCCTTCCACGCCCGGCTGTGAACGATGACGTCGGGCATGAGCAGATACACCGTCGGCGAGCCCTCGCCGTACACCTCGTAGTGGACCGCGACGCCGTCGCGCTCGACGACGCCGGTGGCGGTCGGCTGCAGCGCGCGCATCAGACCAGCTCCGCGAGCAGCGCCGCGGCGCACGCCGCGCCGTCCGTCTCGACCGGGCGATAGTCCACCTCGCGCGTCACCTCGGCGACCAGAGCCTCTGCGAGCACCGCGGGATCACTCGCCTCCGCGTAGCGGAGACAGCGGCCGGCGCCGTAGCGCTCCAGTCGGTGGCGCACGTGGAAGTTCTGCTCGAAGTGGTTCTCGAGGGGCACGTAGAGGAAGGGACGGCGGGCGGCGGCGAGCTCCATGCAGGTCGTCAGGCCGCCCTGCACGACGGCGACGTCGCACGCGGCCAGCGCGAGGTACAGGTCCGGGACGAATCCGCGCACCCGCGCGCCCTGTCGCCGCGGCAGCGACGACGGATCGATGCGCGGTCCGGTCACCACGAGGAAGCGCAGTGCCGGGAGCTGCCGCCTCGCGAGAGGAACGGCATCCATCACCCTCTGCAGGAGCGCATGGCCGACGCCGGAGCCGCCGACGGTCACGATGCAGAGCACGTCGTCGGGCCCGTATCCGAGGCGGGCGCGTGCTCGCGCGCGCTCCTCCTCGGTCGGTGGAGCGAAGCCGGTGACGTAGCCCGCGAAGTCGTAGTGGGCCTCGGTCCACTCCCGGATGTCGGGCAGTCCCGGGCCGAACGAGGCGTCCACGATGTCGTCAGGGCTGCCGACGAAGATCGACCGGTCGCGGAGCCGCCGATACCGCGACCGCTGCTCGAGCATCTCGGCGTTGTAGTCCGCGGTGAGGGCGGCCTCGGCATCCCCGCCGCTCGGCATCGGCAGCCACCCCACGAAGTCGGTCATCCACGCGAACGCGAAGCGCTTGAGCTCGGGGTTCTCGTGCAGGAAGTAGTCGACGTCCCATGCCTCGTCGCCGATCACGAGGTCGTAGTAGGTGTCGTCGACGACGTCGTTGAACACCATGAAGTTGTTCACGAGGATCTCGTCCATCCGGCGGATCGCCTGGAAGGCGTGCAGATCGTGGTCGGCGGACTCGTCCTCGATGTGGGCGGACTCGTTCGCGAGAAGAGCGGATGCCGGGTGCACGCGTTCCCCGGCGTCCGCCAGCACCCGGGTGACCGGGTGCTGGGCCAGCCAGTCGATCTGCAGATCCGGGTGGAGGCGTCGCAGCTCCTGCGCGATCGCCACGTCGCGTCGCGCATGGCCGAGGCCGATCGGCGAGGAGAGGAACAGGGCCTTCCGCGGGCGGCGCTGCGCCCGGACCCAGGTATGGCGGTTGCCCATGGCGGCCATCCCCCCAGTCTGCCCCTCTCGCCGCGCGCCGTCAGGGCCGTGCTTCGATGACGCGATTGAACGGCGTCTCGGCGACGGTGCGGAACCGGGTGAACCCGGCCGCCGAGGTCACATCGCGGATCCGGGCCGGCCCGGCTTGGGTGCCGAGCGCCAGGCCGACGTCCTGCGACAGCGACGACGGCGTGCACAGCAGCGTCGAGAACCCGTAGTACGCGCGGCCGACGGGGTTGAGGTTGTCTTCGACGTGGTCGCCGGCCATCGGCTCGACGATCATCCATGTGCCGTCGTCGGCGATCGCGTCGCGCACGCGGCGCGCGGCCCCCACCGGATCGCCCATGTCGTGGAGGCTGTCGAACATCGCGACGAGGTCGTACCCCCGGCCGCCGAACTCCTGCGCCGAGGCGACCTCGAAGCGCACGTTCTCCACTCCCGCCTCCGCTGCCCGGGAGCGCGCCGTCTCGATCGATTCGGCGTGGTAGTCCGAGCCCACGAACGTGGAGTTCGGGAACGCCTGGGCGAGCAGGATCGTGGACGCCCCGTGGCCGCAGCCCACGTCGGCGACGATTGCGCCTGCATCCAGCTTCTCCTTCACTCCGTCGAGCGCCGGGATCCACGAGTCGACGAGGTTGGCGTGATAGCTCGGGCGGAAGAACCGCTCGCAGCCGAGGTGCACGTCGGCGCCGTGCTGGTGCCAGCCGTAGCCGGCGCCGCTGCGCGCGGCATCCACGATGTGCTGCGTGTCGTGGACGGTTCCGAGGGCGATCTGGAAGAAGCCGGGAAGGAAGGCCGCGCTGTCGGGGTCGGTCATCGCGACCGCGTGTTCGGCGGGCAGCGTGTAGCGCCTGGTCGCCGGGTCGTACGTGACGTAGCCGCCTGCGGCCTGAGCGTTCAGCCACTCACGTGCGTACGGCTCGGCCGTCTGCGTGCGCTCGGCGAGCTGCGCCGGCGTGCTCGGACCGTGGTCGGCGAGGTCCCGGTAGTACCCGAGCTTGTCGCCCATCACGACGAGTGCGGCGTTGAGGGTCGCGCCGACCTCGTCGACGGCGCGGAACACGAAGTTCATCAGCTTGTCGGTGTCGATCTGTGTGGGTGGGACGGTGAGAGACATCAGCGGCTCCTTCGGTCGGTGGTCCGCGGCGGAGATCCGTGGATGCCTTGAAGGTAGGCAGCCGGCCCTTGGCACCGCATCCGGGTACCCCCCTAGTCCGGGACGCGGTCGTAGAATCGGGCCATGCTGGTGGGTCGACAGGCCGAGCAGCAGGCGATCGATCGGCTCGGGGCTGCGGCGCGCCTGGGGACGAGCGGCGTGCTGGCCGTGCGTGGAGAGGCCGGCGTCGGCAAGACGGCGCTCCTCGAGGACACCGTCTCGCGCCTCGACGGGATGCGCGTGCTGCGGGCGACCGGTCTGGAGTCCGAGCGCGAGATCCCCTTCGCCACACTGCTGCAGCTGCTGCGGCCGGCGCTGGGCGCTCTCGACGGCATCCCGCCGATGCAGGCCGACGCCATATCCGCCGCTCTCGCCCTCCCCGGCGCCTCAGGCCCCGCCGATGGGCGTGACCGATTCACGATCGGCGCGGCCGTGCTGAGCCTGGTCTGCCGATACGCCGAGGACGGACCGGTCGCTGTCGTCGTCGACGATCTGCACCTCGCCGACGAGCCTTCCTCGAACGCGCTCGTCTTCGCCGCGCGGCGGCTCGCCGCCGACCCTGTGGTGATTCTCTTCGGGGTGCGGAGTCCGGAAGGGGACGATCTCGTCGCCGATCTGCCGTCGCTCGCGTTGAGCGGGGTGGATCTCGACTCCGCCCGGACGATCCTCGAACACGCTCCCGGCGACGTGTCCGATGAGCAGGTGCGCCTGCTCCACCGCGCCACCGACGGCAATCCGCTCGCGATGCTGGAGCTGCGTGCCGCCGACCTCGATGTGGTCGAGAGCATCGAGACCGGTCTGCCCCTGCGGGTGCCGCGTGCGGTGATCGACGCGTTCGGCAGACGGCTCGCCGGATTGGATGCCGGCTGCCGTGCCGCTCTCCTGGTGGCCGCGGTGTGCGGCGCCGACCTCCGTTTCGTCGCGGACGCGTGCGAGGCGTACGGCGTGGATGTGGCGGAGCTCGACGCGGCGGACGACCTCGGTCTGATCGCCGTGCGCGACGGGCGCATCGCATTCCGGCATCCGCTCCTGCGCGCCGCGGTGTACTCGGGAGCGTCCGCGCACGCGCGCCGGGCCGCGCACCGCGCCGCTGCCGACGCCGCACCGTCGGGAGACGTCGACCGCAGGGCGTGGCACCTCTCGGAGGCGACCTCGCACCCCGACGCGGCGATCGCCGAGCTGCTCTCGGTGGCCGGTGACCACGCCGCCTCGCGCGCCGCCTACTCGGTGGCCTCAGGTGCATTCGAGCGCGCAGCGCGGCTGACGCCCGACGCGGGCGCGCGGTCGGCGCGCCTGCTGAAGGCCGCGGATGCCGCATGGGAGGCGGGAGACGGCGAGCGCGCGGTCGCACTGCTCGACAGGCGCACACGCGATGCCGCTCCGAACGCGGCCGGAAGCGCCCCCGTCGACGGCATCCGCGCGACCGAGCTGCGCGCCTCGGTCGCGGCCCGCACCGGCTCGCTGCGGGAGGCCCTCGACATCCTGCTGCGTGCTGCCGACCACGCGACGTCGGCGGACGCCGCGACCGTCGCACTGGCGGATGCCGTGCACGCCACGTACTACCTCGGCGACGCACGGACCGCCTCGACCCTCGCCGACCGGATCGCCGATCTGCGGCCCGATGTGAGCACGACGCGGGCGCGGGCGCTCGGGCTCATGGCGTCGGGAATGGCGAAGACGCTCGCCGGGCGCGGCGGCGCAGACGAGATCCGCGCTGCCGTTCCACTTCTCGAGAGCGATCCGGAGCTGGGACGGGACCCCCGCCGCCTTTCGTGGCTGATGCTCGCACCCCTGTATCTGCGCGACACCACCAGCGGAGTGCGACTGCGCGCGCTCGTGGACGAGGTGCGGGGCGCCACCGGGATCGGCGCGCTGCCGGCCCTGCTCTTCCATGTCGCGGTCGATCAGGCGACGACGGCGGCGTCGTGGGTGCGGGCCGAGGCGAACTTCACCGAGGCCATCCGTCTCGCGACCGACACAGGGCAGACCACCGAGCGGGCGATGTCGCTCGCGGGCCTGGCACGACTCGATTCCCGCGCCGGGAAGGCCGACGCGTGTCGCACCCACGGCGAGGAGGCACGCGCGCAATGCGCCGCCCGCGACATCCATGTGGGCGAGGCCTGGGTGGGGCACGCCCTCGGCGATCTCGAGCTCTCGCTGGGTCGACCCGAGCTAGCGGCGGACCTCTTCGCGGAGCTGATCGCCCTGCTCGGACGCCTCGGGCTGGACGATGTCGACCTCTCCCCCGGGCCCGAGTACTGCGACGCGCTGGTGCGCGTGGGACGCAGGAGCGAGGCGCTGGCGATCGCCGCCGCGTACCGCGCCCGAGCGTCGGTGAAGGGACAGCCGTGGGCCTGCGCCCGCGGCGAGCGCGCGATGGGGATCGCCGATGCAGACGGCGACTCCGATGCCTGGTTCGAGTCGGCGCTCGGCTGGCACGAGCAGACGCTCGACCGGTTCGAGGTGGCCCGCACCCGCCTCGCTTACGGCGAGCGGCTCCGCAGGACGGGACGGCGGATCGACGCGCGCGTGCAGCTCCGCGCGGCATGCGAGGACTTCGCCGAGCTCGGCGCATCCGTATGGCGCACCCGCGCCGCGACCGAGCTCACCGCGACCGGCGAACACGTCCGCGCCCCCGTGGGGAACGCTGTCGATGACCTCACGCCGCAGGAACTCCAGGTCAGCGTGCTGCTCGCAGAGGGCCGCACGACCCGCGAGGCGGCGGCCGCCCTGTTCCTCAGTCCGAAGACCGTCGAATACCACCTGCGCAAGGCCTACACGAAGCTCGGGATCGGCTCACGTGCCGAGCTGGCGCAGGCGCTCGCTGAGGTGCATCGGGGATGATCCGATCGACGTGGCGTGACGCGGCGGGACGGGAGTGAGCGGCACTGCATTCACCGGAATGGATGCTGCACGCGTACCGTTGCAGTCGACATGCAGCGATTCGGCACCCTCTCGTTCGGACATTACGGCCCGCTGGGCGGCGGGCGGCAGCTCACCGCCGCCGACTCGATGCTGCAGGCGATCGACCTCGCCCAGGGGATGGACGACCTCGGCGTGAACGGCGCCTACTTCCGCGTCCACCACTTCGCGCGCCAGCAGGCATCGCCGATGCCGTTGCTCGCCGCCATCGCGGCGCGCACCCGGAGCATCGAGGTCGGCACCGGCGTGATCGACATGCGGTACGAGAACCCGCTCTACCTGGCCGAGGAAGCCGCCGCCGTAGACCTCATCTCCGGCGGCCGGCTCGCGCTCGGCGTGAGCCGCGGCTCACCCGAGACCGTCGTGCGCGGCTACGAGGCGTTCGGGTACACCGGATCGGACGACCCGCGGGGCGCCGACATCGCCCGGGACCACTTCGATCTCTTCCTCCGCGCGATCGAGGGCGAAGGCCTCGCCGAGCGCGACGCCTCGTCGCCGTTCGGCGGCGGCACGGGACTGCAGCGCATCGAGCCGCACTCCCCCGGGCTGCGCTCGCGCGTGTGGTGGGGCGCCGGCAACCGCGACTCCGCCGAGTGGGCGGGCCGCACGGGAGTGAACCTGATGTCGTCGACGCTGCTGACCTCCGCGGACGGACGGCCGTTCGACATCCTCCAGGCGGAGCAGATCGACGGCTTCCGCGCCGCGTGGCGGGACGCGGGCCATCAGGGCGAACCGCGTGTATCGGTGAGTCGCTCGATCTTCCCGATCACCACCGCCGAGGAGCGCATGTACTTCGGCGGCCGCCAGGACGGCGACCAGATCGGGGTCATCGACGGCATCCGCTCCACCTTCGGCAAGACCTACGCCGGCGAGCCCGACGAGCTCGTGGAGCAGCTCAAGGAGGACGCGGCCATCGCCTCGGCCGACACCCTGATGCTGACCATCCCCAGCCAGCTCGGCGTGGAGTTCAACCTGCGCATGATCGAGTCGTTCGCAAAGCACGTCGCCCCCGCACTGGGCTGGCAGGCGGCCCGCGCCTGATACCGCCCTCAAGAGCGCCGCGGTCCATTCGCGAGGGATCTTGACCGGTCGGTCAGTCAGGAATACCGTGGAATCGACCCCCGATCGGGAGCCATCACCGTCTCCGAAGGAGGAGATTCCGATGAACAAGTGGACTCGTTGGGAGGACTGGGTCGCCGTGGTCGTGGGCCTCGTCGCCGCCGTGGCGGCGCTGTTCATGCCGCCGATGGGCGCCTCCATGCCATGGATGCTGATCGTCGGCATCCTGCTGATCGCCGCCGGTGTCATGAACCTCGCGATGCCGGGAATGGTCGCGATGGAGTACGTGCAGCTCGCGCTCGGTGCGGTGCTGTTCGTCGCTCCGTGGCTGGGCGGCTACGCCAGCATGGATTCCGCAGCCGCCTGGATCTGCTGGATCGGCGGGGCGGTCGCGGTGGTCGTCGCGGCACTCGCCATCCGGCCGGCCATGCACATGCACGACCGTTCTCTCCCGCACTGAGGTGCCCTCCCCACTGACGTGCACCGTGGACGGGGGCGCCGGACACCGCCGGCGGCCCCCGCGCCTTCCCTGAGGAATCGAGATGACCCGAACCCGGGAGAGCCGGATCCTCATCCTCGATGCGGCCGAGCGCCTCTTCGCCGAGCGCGGCTTCGACGCCACCCCGACAGGGGCGATCGCCGACCTGGCGGGCGTGCCCAAAGGGCTGCTCTTCTACTACTTCCCGAGCAAGACCGATCTGCTGCGGGCGCTGATGGGTGAACGGCTCGACCTCGATCCCATCGACACGTCCGGCCTGATCGCCGAGGGCGATCCCGCGCAGTCCCTGCTCAACGTCACGGGCAGGCTCCGCGAGCTGCAGGGCGAGTCGGCGGTGCGCCGCGTCATCGTGTGGCGCGAGCACCGGACGCACCCCGAGGTGCGCGCGAGACTCCGCGACTACCGCAGCCAGCTGCAGGCGATCGTCGAGCGCGTGCTCGGCGCGAGCATCCTGCATCCGATCGCCGCCCGGCGTGTGCGGATCGCGGCGGAAGCGTGGGTCGCGATCATCACGACCCCGACGCTTCCGGCCCACTCCCCAGGCGACGAACTCGCGCCGGCAGCGCCGGGCGACGAGCTCGCAGGTCCGGCCGACGCGGCCGACCTGCCCGCGCTCGCCGATCTCATCTCGGCCGGCCTGCGCGAGCCCGCGGCCTGAGCCGCGGGCGGGTGCTGATCCGGCTGCGCGTGCAGGTTAGAGTGTCCCGACCGGACACTGCGGCACGTGCCCGGGATGCCGGGAGGGCAGGGTTGGGCGAAGTGTTGACGCTCGCGTCGCGGGACGTCGGCGACGTCGAGTCGACGTGGCGCCAGTTCGTGCCGTCGGCGGCCCTGCAGCGCGTGGATCCCCGCACGTTCGCGTTCTCGTGGACGTCCGCCGCGACGCCCGGGTTCTCGATCGTGAAGTACCAGCTGAACGCCTCGGTGCAGTCCGCCATCGAACCGGACGGTCAGTTGATGGCCTGTCGGGTGGCATCGCGCGGCGCCTGGGTGGGAACTCCGCGCGGCGAGCTGGCTGCGGGGCTGCCCTGGCTCGCGCTGGAAGGGCCGACGAGCGCGCGCTGGCACACACGCGCCGATGCGCGCGCGTTCGTGTTCGACCGGGCCCCGGCCGAGGAGGAGGCACGCCGTCTGTCGGGCGACGACCGGTTCACGCTGCGCGCCTCCACGACGAGTGCTGCTCCGATCGACCGGGATCTTGCGGCGCACTGGGAGCGCGTGTTCCAGCATGTCGCCGGCTCGTCCTTCGTGCCGGGACTCACCTCTCCGATGATCGAGGCCGAGCTTCGGCGCCACGCCCTGCACGCCACCCTGGCGGCGTTCTCCCCCGCCTTCGGCGCCGCCCTCGAACGCTCGTCCCAGCGGCGGGCCGCCCCGCGGAGCGTGCGGCGCGCCATCGCCTATATGGAGCAGCACGCGCACGAGCCGATCACCATCGACGACGTCGCCGTGGCAGCCGGGATCTCGCCGCGCGGACTGCAGTACGCCTTCCGTCGCGCCCTCGATCAGACACCCACCGAGTACCTCCGGCGCGAACGGCTGGCCGGGGCGCACGCCGAGCTGCAGCAGACGACGCCCGCGAGCGTGTCTGAGGTCGCGCGGCGCTGGGGTTTCGCGAGCGCCTCGCGCTTCGCCAAGCACTACCGCGATGCGTATGGCCGGTCGCCGCGGCAGACACTGCACGGGGGCTGAGCAGCGCGTCTTCGTTTTTCGGGCGGCGCTTTCGCAGGGCGGTCCGCGGCGAGCCGGGGTCGAGCGAGCTGTCGCAGAGTCTCTTCGTGCGGGCATGCGTCTCGCCGAGGAGGAACGTGGGCAAGTTCATCTACGAGGGCGGCATCCGCGCGGAGTTCGACGATCGAGTGCTCACGCATCTGCAGGTCGCCATCGGCACGAAGCTGCGCCGGAACGAGCCGTTCTACTTCACATGGCACGGCGACATCAGCACCGGCGGCGGACGGACGACCGTCTGGGTGCACGCCGCGGCGAACCTGGTATTCACCTACTACGGCGGCCGTCCGGCGAGGATCAACCGGACCTGGCTGGAGGCGCTGATGCGCACGGCCAACTCGCCCGTGGGACTGCAGGTCGTCGCCGAGCCGCCCGACGACGGCGGATCCGAGGTGCTCGGCTGAGCCGTACCGCTGGACCCCTGTCAGTCGCATGAGCCGCACCGGTAGACTCCGGCCAGCCGAGGCGATGGAGGCGATGCTATGGACAGCAGGGACCTGGCCGACGTGATCGACGACCTCATGGCGAAGGCGCGCGAGGCATCCAGCGGCCGCGCGGCGCGCACCATCCGCGGCGGCCACGAGAACGCCCTGCGGGAGACCGTCATCGCGCTGCTCGCCGGCCATGAGCTCTCCGAGCACGACAGCCCGCATGAGGCGACGCTGCAGGTGCTCCGCGGTCGCGTCCGCCTGATAGCGGCAGACGATGCGTGGGAAGGCATGTCCGGCGATCACCTCACCGTGCCGCCGCAGCGTCACAGTCTCGCCGCCCTGGAGGACTCGGTCGTTCTGCTGACCGTGTCGAACCGCGTGCCCTGACGACCTGACGCACGCGAGCACGTCGGGCGTCGGGCGCCGGGCGCCGGGCGCCGGGCGCGCCAGTCAGGCGTCGAGCGTGGCCGCGAGCGCGGCGAGAGCCTCGCCGGTGATGCGCTGCGTCGTCCACTCGCCCATCGGCTCGGCGCCGATCGAGCGGTAGAACCCGATCGCGGGCTCGTTCCAGTCGAGCACCGTCCATTCGAAGCGCGAGTACCCTCGCTCGACGCACACGCTCGCCAGCGACGCGAGCAGCGCCTTGCCGTAGCCGAAGGCGCGCTCCCGCTGGTCGACGAAGAGATCCTCGAGCCAGACGCCGTGCCGCCCCGTCCAGGTGGAGTACGTGACGAACCAGATCGCGATGCCGACGATTTCGCCGCCGCGCTCGACGACGTGGGCGAAGACACGGGGCTCGTCGCCGAACAGCGCCGTCTCGAGCGCGTCCACCGTGTTCTCGACCGCGTCGGGCTCGCGTTCGTACACCGCGAGTCCGTGAATGCACGCGAGGATGCCGGGTTCGTCGCCGCGCCGGGCCTCACGAAGGATCGCGCCACCGGCGAGCATACGAGGAGTCACGTGATCGAGCGTAGTGAGACGTCGATGCTCCCACGCCTCATCACTGCCGCGCGGGTGCGATGCTCTGACCCCCGCGCGCGTCGGCATCCGCCCGCTCAGGGCAGTCCGGTCACCGATACGCCGAGCCATTCGGCGAGGTCGGCGATCTCGGCGCGCACGATGTCGGACTCCTCCGGCTCGAACGGGAGGAACTCGTGGACCGCCGTGACCTTCAGCATGTCGCGTTGACGGTCGACTTCGGCGTCGAGCATTCCGACGAAGCGGTCACCCATGAGGATCGGATGCGCGAAGAAGCCGTACCGGCGCTGGGCCTTCGGCTTGAACTGCTCGAGCACGTAGGTGAACTCGAACAGCTCCTCGAGACGTCTGCGGTCGAACAGCATGCTGTCGTACGGGTTGAGGAACGCGACGCGGCCGCCGCAGTCCTCGTCCTCGAGCGCGGCGAGCGCCTCGGGATCGACGCGGTACTTCACGGAGCTGCCTTCGATCGCCGCGGGCTCCCCGCTGTCTTTCGTGACACCGGTCCAGTACCAGTGCGGCTTCGCGATGCCCGCGGATTGCAGGCGCCGTGCGGCGAGCAGCGCGGCGGCCTCCTCGTCGTCGTACTCCGGCAGATCCTGCGGGTAGACGCGCTCGGCGAGATCCCAGCGGCGATGGCGCCCCTCGCGCCCGGTGACCGCCACCTCGCCCTGACGCAGCAGGAAGTCGAGCATGTGGGGCACCTGGTTCGCGCCCGACCAGCCGTCGGGTGCGCGGCTTACCTGCGCCGTGTCGGGGATGTCGCTCGCGAGCAGCGGACCTTCCGCGCGCAGTCGCGCCAGCACGTCGGCCCGGAATCCCGCGTTCGCCGCCAGCCACTGCTGGCTGCTCTCGCGCTGCGGCCAGCGGCGCATGCCCGGCAGCATCAGCGGCAGCAGGCTCATCGGCCGGAACGCGCCGTCGAACTCGAACAGCAGGCGGTCGTCCTCGACCGTCTTGCGCAGCTGACCCGGCTCGTACGACCAGCCGATGCGCGACCACAGCACCGTGTGTTCGCAGGGCGCGATGGTCGCGGTGGGGTCGATCTTGATGTAGCCGAGCTGCTCGGCGACCTCGACGACGTCGCCGGGACGATCGGCGTCGAGCAGCTGCGCCCGAACCACGATGCGGCGAGCCTGGTCCCGCGTGAGCCGATGCGGGGTCACGCGGAGTCCGCGGGAAGCACGCGATACCGCACGTGCGTGACGAGCGACGCCTGCCGCCCCGCGATCTGCTCGAGGCGCTGAGGCCCGACCCCGTCGAACAGCCGGAGCCCGCCGCCGACGATGCTCGGCGAGATCTGCAGCGCCAGCTCGTCGATGAGTCCTGCGGCGAGATAGGCGTTGGTCGTCGACGGGCCGCCTGCGACGTGGATGGGCAGGTCGCCCGCCGCATCGCGAGCCCGATCGAGCGCCGCATGGATGCCGTCGGTGACGAAGTGGAACGTCGTGCCGCCCACCATCTCGATCGACGCGTGCGGGTAATGGGTCAGCACGAAGACGGGGCGGTGGTACGGCGGGTTCGACCCCCACCACCCGCGCCAGTCGCGGTCCCACTCGCCGCGGACGGGACCGAACATGTTGCGCCCCATGATGAATGCGCCGGCTGCGACGATCGCATCCATCTCGGCACGGTTCTCGTCGGGCGTCTCGAACATCCACCGGTGCAGCGCGTTCTCGGGAACCTCGCCGAACGGTTGCTCCTCGGTCTGGTTCACACCGGCGCCGATCCCATCGAGCGAGATCGACATGGTGGCGACGACGGGTGACATGCGGGACCTCCAGCGATCGACGGCGCGTGACGCCGCCCACGCTAGCGGCACGCACCGACGGTCCGACAGACCTCACGGGGCAGCGGCATCCCCGTTCCGCCTGCACCCGCGTCGCCACCGCCTCATGACCGCACCGCCTCCCACAGCCCGGCCCATTGCGCCGGACGGAGGTCGCGCGGCAGGGCGCCGGCGCCGACACCCAGGTCGGCGAGCGCCCGCCGCACGCGGGGCCGGCCGAGCCCCGAGGCACGCTGCACGATCGCGGCGAGGTCGCCGCCGCTCCCTGTGAAGACCTCGCGCACGAAGCGGTCGTACGCCGCTCGCTCACGCGGATCGACGAGCGGCGAACCCCGCCGGGTGATGCCGAGGATGCCGCCGTCGACGCTCGGCATGGGGCGGAAGTGCCGCGCGGGCACGCGGCCGTGCAGCGCGAACTCGAACCACGGTGCCGCCTGGGCACTCATCATGGTGCCCCCGCCGACTCCCGCGCGCTTGCGGGCGACCTCCCACTGTGTCAGGAGAACGGCGTGCCGCCACCGGTCGCGGGTGAGCAGGCGGCGCAGGATCGGCGTCGTGAGGTGGTACGGCACGTTGCCGACCAGCACGGGGCGGTCGAGCGGATGCCGGAGGGCGTCGGCGTGGGCGATGCGGGCGTGCGGCAGCCGCCGGCGCAGCCGTTGCACGCGCTGCTCGTCGATGTCGATCGCTTCGAGATCGCGCCCGAGGCCGGCGAGGGGAACGGTGAGCGCACCGTCACCCGCGCCGATCTCGAGGATCGGCCCGCGGGTGTCGGCGACGAGTTCGACGATGCTGTGGATCGTCGGGCGGTGGGTGAGGAAGTTCTGGCCGAGTTCGTGCCGGCCACCGTGTACGGAACGGTTTCGCATGGGAGGTGCTCCAAGTTGAAGAAGAGGGGAGCACCCCGGCGCAGGCGTCGATCGAGGAGGCCGTGGACGGCCGGGGAGAGGACGCGCGGCCGGGGTGCGAGGACATCCCGGACGACGGCGCGCGTTACGCGAGAACCAGCGAGCGCGCCGTCAGGCGCGGCGGTCGCGAATGAAGAAGACGCACGCCGTCATCGGCGCGCTGCAGATCGTTCCCATGCGCTCCATCGTATCCGGGGGTCGGTCGCGCGGTGCGCCCGCTCTCCAGCCGTGCTCCGCCTCGGGCCCGCGTGACGTGCGGATAGCACTCGTGACCGGGGGTCGCAATCCCCCGGCGCTCGCTCGCGGGCGTGCGTATCGTCGCGCGCATGACACGATTCGGATACACGCTGATGGGCGAGCAGAGCGGTCCTCGTGAGCTGGTCCGCTACGCACAGGCGGCGGAGGACGCCGGCTTCGACTTCGAGGTCTCGAGCGACCACTACTCGCCGTGGCTCGTGAGCCAGGGGCACTCGCCGTACGCGTGGACGGTGCTGGGCGCCGTCGCCCATGCGACCTCGCACGTCGAGCTCATGACGTATGTGACCTGCCCGACGATGCGCTATCACCCGGCCGTCGTCGCCCAGAAAGCGGCGACGCTGCAGATCCTCAGCGAAGGCCGGTTCGTCCTCGGGCTGGGATCCGGCGAGAACCTCAACGAGCACGTCGTCGGTCAGGGATGGCCCAACGTCGACGTCCGCCAGGACCGGCTGATCGAGGCCATCGAGATCATCCGCGAGCTGCACTCGGGCGAGCTGCTGACGTACCAGGGCGAGCACTTCCGCGTGGACTCCGCGCGCATCTGGGATGTGCCCGACACCCGGGTCGAGATCGGCGTCGCCGTGTCGGGCGAGGAGTCGATCGCATCCTTCGCTCCCATGGCCGACCACATGATCGCCGTCGAGCCGAAGTCCGAACTGGTGCAGCTCTGGGATGATGCGCGCCGCACGGATGCCGGACCCGGCACCGACGGCGGATCCCGCAAGATCGGGCAGATCCCGATCTCGTGGGATCCCGACAGGGACACCGCCGTCCAGCGCGCCCACGAGCAGTTCCGGTGGTTCGGCGGCGGCTGGCCGGTCAACGCGGAGCTGCCGACGCCCGCCGGCTTCGAAGCCGCGAGCAGCTTCGTGCGGCCCGACGACATCGCAGCGTCGATTCCGTGCGGACCGGATCTCGACGAGCTCGCGGAGAGCGTGCGCCCCTACCTCGACGCCGGCTTCACCGACGTCGCTCTCGTGCAGATCGGCGACGAAGAGCAGGAAAGATTCCTCGCCGAGGCCGCCGGGCCACTGCTCGAGAGGCTGCGCGCGCTCGCCTGAGCCGGGCCCAGGGGGGCGCGCGGCGCACGCCTGGCAGAGTCACACGGGTCGCACCCGGCGCAGGACGATGGCCGCCGGCATCCGTCTGACGACGGGACGGAAGGGGGCCTTCGCCAAGCCGGCCGCCTCGTCGGCGTCCACGATGCGCGGATTGGTGGCGCCTACGTCGCCGCCTCGCCACCGCAGCGTCGCGCCGCCCGCCGCGACGATGTTGAGCGCCCAGTTCGTGTCGGCGCCCCACGGAAGGCCGATGAGGATCGCGTCGCGGTCGGCCGTCGGCACCACGGCGACGGGGGTCGCATACGGGGTGCCGCTGCGGCGTCCGCGGTGGTGCACCACGGCCCACAGCGGGAACCATCGTCTGCCCGCCAGTGCGCGGCCGACCGGCTCGGTCACCCGTACCGCGAGTCGTGGCGGGCCGTGTTTGCGGGGCGGGTCGCTCATCGCTCCAGCATGCGCCGCGCGATCGCCGGGTGCCAGCCCCGGCGGCTACTGCTTCGTCGCGCGCTCGATCGACATGATGAGGATCACGCGGTCGGCCTTGTCGCGGGGCGGCGTGGTGCTCGGGTTGCCGTAGCGGTTCTGCAGCCGCACGTAGAAGCCGCCTTCGGGGTCGGGGACGACCTCGACGAGCCGGCCGGCGACCTCCAGGTAGTGGAACGGGTGATCAGGGTCGATGATCGACAGCGACATCGACGGGTTGTGCTGCAGGTTGCGGTACTTCTGCCGGTAGTTCGTGTGGGTGAACCGCACGTGCTCGCCGTCGAACTCGAACCACATCGGGTTCACCTGGACGGTGTCGTCGGGGCGGATCGTGCCGAGGTGCGCGTACACCGGAAGTTCGAGGAGATGGCGTCGGTCAGCGGGGAGGATGTCGTCGACGGAAGGCATTCGTCCAGTCTGCCGTCGCCAGGAACCGGACGGGTCGCTCGCCGACTTCCGGTGTCACGAACTACCCTCGGTGCATGGCCACGCAACCCGCACCCGGGTGGTACGACGACGGCTCGGGCAAGCAGCGCTGGTGGGACGGCACCCACTGGACCGAGGAGTACATCGACCTGCGCGCGCCCGACATCGAACTGCGGACGGATGCCGGACCCACCGCGGCCGGCCCCGCTCTGCCCGGCTGGTACGACGACCAGCGCGGACGCACCCGGTGGTGGGACGGACGCCGGTGGACCGCCGACGTGCGCTACAGCGGCCAGGAGCAGGACTTCGCGGGCATCGTCATCGACGGCCGGTGGATCCACTTCGGAGACCTGAGCCAGCCGGTCGCCGAAGTCGAGGCATCCCTCGACTCCGGGGACGCGCTGCTGCGGCGACCGGCCTTCACGCGAGCGGCCGTCGAGCGACGCATGTTCGGCCCGACCGGGCCCATCACCCCGCGCACCATCAACCGGGCGATCAACCGGATGACGCCGCACCTGGTGGTCGCGGGCGCCCAGGTGTGGGTCGCGCCCTATCCCGCCGCCCACGACCCCGAGGCACGCCGCTTCGTCGGGTGGGTCAATACCAGCGCGCAGCACTACCGCTACCGCTGAGTCCCACCGTCAGTCGGGCAGCACGAGCGGCAGTTCGCGGGCGTCGTCCCACGGCTCGCTCCACCCCAGGCGATCGAACAGCCCGTCGAGCACCATCCCGGTGAAGCCCCACACGAGGTGCTCCCCCGTCGCATGCCGCACGAGGAATCCAGGACCGCGCCACTCGTGTCCGTCGCGGCGGATCACCGTCACGCCGCGGTTGGCGGGGTTCAGCAGGTCGGCGACGGGCGCCCGGAACACCGCTGCCGATTCGGCTTCGTCGACGACACGGACGGAGGACGGATGCCGCCACCAGCCCAGCACCGGCGTCACGAGGTGCTGCGAGAACGCGAGGGAGATGTCGGTGAGCTCTCCGAGCACCTCGACGCCCGCGGTGTCGAGCCCGGTCTCTTCACGGGCTTCGCGGAGCGCGGCCGCGACCGGGCCGTCGTCGCCCGGGTCGAGGCGTCCGCCGGGGAAGGCGACCTGACCGGGATGTGCGCGCAGCGTCGTGGCGCGAGCGAGGAGAAGGACGTCGAGATCGCGCGACACGGCACGCGCCTGAGCGTCGTGATCGCTCGGCAGGGAGTCCAGCACACCGAACAGCATCAGCACCGCCGCCGGCCGCGGGTCCGCCTGCGCCGGCAGGTCGATCAGCGGCGCGACGTCGGCATCGGCTGCCAGCGCAGCGAGCTGCGCGCGTGCGCCGAGCGTCGTGGCGACCCGCACCTCGCCGTCCTGCGGAGTCGTGGGCTGCGGCATCCGTTCAGGCTACGCCGATCCGCCGACGTCGCGGGCGGCCGGGTGGGCACGAGTCACCCCGGTTGACCGGCGCTCGGCCATCCCGGTAGCTTCGCTGCGTGGCGCATCGCGCCGCCGGGTGCGCAGCGCGCTCCTGCCTGGCTGCTGGGGAGCCGCATGATCACCGTCGACGGTCTGCGCGCGATGCGCGTCTTCGAAGGGGTGCCCGACGAAGGCCTCGCCTACCTCGTCGGCGCCGTCGAGGACATCCGGCTCGCACCCGGCGAGTACTTCGCGCACGAGGGCGACGAGCGGTCGCTCTTCATCGTGGTCGATGGCCTCGCCGAGATCACCAAGATCGTGAACGGCGACGAGCGCGTCATCGGCACACGTAGGCCGGGCCAGTTCTTCGGCGAGGTGCCGATGACGCTCAGCACGCCGTTCCCTGCCAGCGGCCGCGCCGCCGGATCGACGCGCGTGCTGAAGCTCGAGCCCACCGTGTACTACACGCTCGCCGCGCTCGCCCCGTCGGTGCCCGACCGGGTGGCCACCCTCGCACGCCGCTACCTCGACTCCCTGCAGACGATGGCCGCCGAGCAGCGCGAGCCCGGCGTGCGACTGATCCACACCAAGCGCAGCGCACGAGCACATCGCGTGAGCGGCTTCCTCACCCGCAACCAGGTCGATTTCGAGAATGTGACAGCGGATGCCGCCCCTGACGCGGTCGACGACACCGTCCTGGAGCTCGCCGACGGACGACGGCTCGCGAACCCGACGATGCGCGAGGTCGCCGAAGCCGTGGGGCTCGATGTGGCGCCGTCAGCCCGCCACTACGACGTCGTCATCCTCGGTGCTGGGCCTGCCGGTCTCACGGCGGCCGTGAACGCCGCGGCGGAAGGGCTCCGTACGCTCGTCGTCGAGACATTCGCGCCCGGCGGTCAGGCAGGCACGTCGACCCGGATCGAGAACTACACCGGATTTCCGTTCGGCATCTCGGGCGATGATCTCGCGAGCCGGGCGTTCAAGCAGGCCAAGCGCCTGGGCGCGGAGCTGGTGGTCACGCGCACCGTCGAGGCACTGGACCCGGCGACGCACGACCTGACGCTCGAAAGCGGCGATGTCGTCAGCGCCGAGGTGGTGATCCTCGCCACCGGTGTCGTGTGGCGCACGCTCCCCCTCGACGGCGTCGGCAGATTCCTCGGCAGCGGCGTCTACTACGGCGCCGCCCGCAGCGACTCCGCCGTCGCGCAGGGCGCGGACGTCTGCATCATCGGCGCCGGCAACTCCGCCGGCCAGGCCGCGCTGTTCTTCAGCCGCCACGCGCGCTCGGTCACGCTGCTCGTGCGAGGCGAGGCGCTCGAGGCCGGCATGTCGAGGTATCTCATCGACCAGATCTCGGCCATCCCGGCGATCCGGGTCGAGACGCGCAGCGAAGTCGTCGCGCTGCACGGGGCCGACAGCCTGCGGGCCGCCGACGTCGCCGATCGGCGCACCGGCGACGTGCGGCGCCGCGACGTCGACGTGCTCTTCGTCATGATCGGAGCCGATGCCGAGACCGCCTGGCTGCCACCGCAGGTCGCGCTCGACGGGCGCGGCTTCGTGCTGACGGGGGCGGATGCCCTCGAGTCGGGATCATGGGCCGAGACGCGGCGCCCGTTCGCCCTCGAGACGACCGCTCCGGGCGTCTTCGCAGTGGGCGACGTGCGCTCCGGCTCGGTGAAGCGGGTCGTCGCGGGCGTCGGCGAGGGCGGCATGGCCATCGCCTTCACCCACCAGTACCTGGCCCTCGACCGGTAGACCCGGCCGCGGTCACCGTCATCCCCGGACGCCGCGCCGCCTCGCGGCCGGGCGCACGATCGCGCGGCCGAGCATGACGACCAGCGTGCCGGCGATCACCCAGGGTCCCAGCACGAGGACGGGATCGAGCCACGCGTGCTTCAGGTCGGTACGGCCCCGGCCGAAGCGCGACGAGATCGGCCGGTGCCCTCGCTCGCCGAGGATGCCGCTCTGCGCGATCGGGTCGTCGGGCCGTCGCGTGAAGAGCGACTTCATGTGGGCGGTCGTCGAGTCGATGCGGTCGCCGAGCATCAGGAGCAGCCAGTGGGCGGTCTGGCCCTCGCTGTACGTCTCGTACGCGTAGCGCCGGACGCGCCCTGCCAGCCCGCGCAACGGCTGCGCCGTGCCGAACACCGGCGTCAGCCGCGCATGCTCGATGGACTTCTCGCGCCCGCCGCGTCCGCCCTGGTCCTCGGGTATCTCCCAGTGCGCACCCGTCTGGATGCCGGGCTGCTCACGCGGCACTGCGGGGCGATCAGCAGGGTCGGCGTCGGCTCCCCAGCCGGGAATACGGGCGCGCAGCTGGTCGGCTGTGGGGGCGGAACCGGGCTTGTTCGCGGTGTACGGCATGTCGTCCTCCGATTCGAGCGTCAGGCGGCCGGGACGATGACCGGCTTGATGATGTCGTCGAGCTTCGTCGAGAAGAGGTGGTACCCCTCGGCGATGTGGTCGAGCGGGATGCGGTGCGTGACGAGATCGCTCGGCCGGAGGTAGCCGGCCCGGATGTGCTCGAAGAGCCGGGGCCACTGGCGCTTGACGGGCGCCTGGTTCATCCGCAGCGTCAGGCCCTTGTTCATCGCATCGCCGAACCGCACGGCGCTGAACATCGG
The DNA here is from genome assembly GCF_040676455.1 of Microbacterium sp. LMI12-1-1.1. Lineage (NCBI taxonomy): Bacteria > Bacillati > Actinomycetota > Actinomycetes > Micrococcales > Microbacteriaceae > Microbacterium > Microbacterium sp. LMI12-1-1.1. The sequence goes on from NZ_JBEGIA010000001.1 coordinate 702,121, forward strand.
TCCGTAGGCGCCCATGACCGACACGGTGCCGCCCTTGCGGACGGAGTCGATCGCCCAGTTCAGCGCCACCGGCGAACCGCCCTGCATCTTGAGCTTCGCCGAGGTCACGTGCTGGATCACATGACCGTCGGCCTCCGCCCCGACGGCGTCGATCGCGACGTCCGCTCCCAGCCCGTCCGTCATCCGCTTCAGCTCACGCACGATGTCACCGACCTGGGTGAACGCCACCGTCTCGGCGTACGCGAAGTCGCGTGCCTTCTGCAGGCGGTAGTCCAGATGATCGACCACGATCACGCGTCCTGCACCCATGAGCCAGCATGACCGCGCGGCAGCGAGTCCGACCGGGCCGGCGCCGAACACGACGGCGGTGTCGCCCTCGTCGATGTCGGCCAGCTGGGCTCCGAAGTAGCCGGTCGAGAACGCGTCGGTGAGCAGCAGCGCGTCCTCGTCGGCGATGTCGTCGGGGATCACCGAGGGTCCGACATCCGCGAACGGCACGCGCACCATCTCGGCCTGCCCGCCGTCGTACCCGCCGGTCGAGTGCGAGTAGCCGTAGATGCCGCCGATCGCCGTCGCGTTGGGATTGACGTTGTGGCAGTTCGAGAACAGGCCCCGCGCGCAGAAGTAACAGGAGCCGCAGTAGATGTTGAAGGGCACCATCACGCGGTCGCCGACACGCAGCCGCTCGACCGATCCGCCGACATCCACGACCGTGCCGATGAACTCATGGCCGAACGTGTGACCGATGCGGGTGTCGGGCATCATGCCGTGGTACAGATGCAGATCCGATCCGCAGATCGCAGCCAGCTCGACGCGCACGATCGCATCATTGGGGTGCTCGATCCTCGGCTCGGGCTTGCTCTCGACGCGCAGCTTGTACGGTCCGCGGTACGTCATCGCCTTCATGCGCTCCTCCTGGGTCTCTCACACACCCTCTCCGCGCCGCGCGGGATCCGCGGAGGGGGTTGCGTTCGAGCCGTCGAAGTGTCAGAGCGGCGAAGAGCGCGCCGAGGACTCAGCCGCGGAAGTACGTCTCGGCGACGCGGGCGAGGTCCCACAGGTCACTGACGCCGGCGAGCTCGCGTGCGGAGTGCATCGAGAGGATCGGGATGCCGACATCCACGGTCCGGATGCCCAGGCGTGTCGCGGTGATCGGGCCGATCGTCGAGCCGCACGGCACGGCGTTGTTCGAGACGAACTCCTGGCTGGTGACGCCTGCTGCCGCGCACCATCCGTTCCACGCCGCCGCGCCCGCGGCATCCGTGGCATACCGCTGGTTGGCGTTGATCTTGAGGATCGGACCCGACCCGAGCACGGGCTGCACGACCGGGTCGTGCTTCTCGGCGTAGTTCGGGTGGACCGAATGTCCGACGTCGCTCGAGACGCACCACGATGACGCCAGAGCACGCAGCTGCTGCTCGCGGTCGGCGCCGAGAGACAGCCACAGGCGCTCGAGCACGTCGGAGAGGAAGGGGCCGGCGGCACCCGAACGCGTGCCGGATCCGACCTCTTCGTGGTCGAACACCGCGAGCATCGCGATGTGCTCGGCGTCGTGGCCTTCGGCCGCGCGCTCCAGCGCGACGAGCCCCGCATGCACCGACGCGAGGTCGTCGAGCCGCCCGGAGGCGAAGAAGACGTCGTCCAGTCCGAACGTGGCGCCCGCGGCGGAGTCGGCCGTCACGATGTCGTACCCGCGGATGCGCGCGGCGTCGACGCCGGCCTCACGCGCGAGCTCGCCGAGGATATCGGCCGAGTCCGCAGCACCGAGCCCCCACACCGGCTGGGTCTGCGACTGCTTGTCGAGTGCGAGGTGGTCGTTGGCCTCGCGGTCGAGGTGGATCGCGAGCTGCGGCAGCCGCAAGAGCGCGCCGGTCGACGCCAGCACGCTCGTGCCGTCGTCGAGCACGAGGCGGCCGGCCAGGCGGAGCTCTCGATCGAGCCACGAGTTCAGCAGGGGTCCCCCGTAGATCTCGACTCCGGCCTGCAGCCAGCCGAGCTTTCCGGTCGTCGGCTTCGGCTTGAGCTTGAATCCCGGGGAGTCGCTGTGGGCGCCGAAGATGCGCACACCCGTGGCGGCGGTCGCGGACGGCGGTACGACCCATGCGATCGCCGCACCGTCGCGCACGACGACGAACTTTCCTCCCGCCGGAGCCGGCCAGCCGGCCGCCTCATCCAGGCGCGTGAACCCCGCACTCTCCAGGCGGCTCGCGACCTCCGCGGCGGCGTGGAAGCTCGACGGCGACGCTGCCACGAAGGCGGCGAGATCGTCGGCGTGAGCCAGAGCCGCGGTGGCGGCGGGGGCGGTGGTTGAGGGCACGGGCGAGCCTCCTCGTCAGCGGGGCAGGGGTTCTCCGATCGTAGTTCGCGGCGCTCGTCCGGGCGGCCGACGGCACCGGATGCAGCCTCGTGATCTGGCCTTTTCGCGCATTCCCCTCACATGTAACGTTCAGGTAACGCACCGGAACCGTCCAGAAACGACGGGGAGACTCGGGGACTTGTGCCCGCCCGAACGGGTACGACGCGCCGCCCGATGGCGCTTTTCGCTGATACGGAACCGGTCTTTCATGCGCAACCACACGTCTCTCCTGCCCGCCCGCCGCACCCTGCGCCGCGCCGAACGCCGCCTTCGCCGCCGCCCCGTGCTGCTGTCCGCGACGCTCGCGATCGGCGTCCTGGCCACCGCGGGATTCACCACGGCGACCCCCGCGTCGCAGGCCGAGGCATCCGGAGCGCTCACCGGTTTCGCACTCGCGTCGTACACGACGTCACCCTCCGTCACCGCCGAGGAGGTGCCGTCGGCATCCGCCGCCGACGAGGCCGTCGCCGCAGCGAATGCCGCGGTGACTGCGGCGACCACGGTCGCCTCCGACATCGCCGCGTCGGGTCTCGACGTCGGCACCCCCGTCACGACGGTCGACACCTCGGGGCTGGAGACCGCTGTCGAGCAGCTGCAGCGCGCCCAGGCGCTGCCCGCGATGTATGCGACCGACTTCACGGATGCCGTGACGACCCTGGCCGCGTCGGTCAGCGAGCAGGCGCAGGGACTGCGCGGACGGCTCGACGCCGCCGTCGCCCTCAAGGCGCAGCAGGAGGCCGAGGAGAAGGCGCGCAAGGAGGCCGAAGCGGCAGCCGCCGCTCAGGCCGCTGCGGAAGCGGCCGCCGCCAAGAAGGCGTCCTCGACGCCGTCGGCACCTCGCCCCGTGTACGCCACCGGCGGTGCCGTGGGCGGCACCAGTCCCGCCGACGCGCAGGCCACGGCCCGCGCGATGATCGGCGGCTACGGCTGGGGCGACGACCAGTTCGGATGCCTCGTGTCCCTGTGGCAGAAGGAATCGGGCTGGAACTACCAGGCGTACAACCGCAGCAGCGGCGCGTACGGCATCCCTCAGGCGCTCCCGGGCAGCAAGATGGGCAGCGCCGGCGCCGACTGGCAGACCAACCCCGCCACGCAGATCTCGTGGGGTCTGGGTTACATCTCGGGTCGCTACGGCAACCCGTGCGGCGCCTGGAGCCACTCGCAGTCGACCGGCTGGTACTGACTCACCGCAGGAAGTCGGACGGGTCGAACTGCTCGATCGGGATGACCCGCACGCGAGGCAGCGGAGCGTCGAAGGCCTCGGCGTCGTACTCGATGTCGAAGAACTCGACGCCGGGGATGCCGGTGAACTCCGTGCTGCGGAACTCGTGGAACGCGATGACGCCCACCCGGCGTCCGTCGGTGGCGAGCCGCGCGAGGTCCTCGGCGAAGTCGCGGTCGTGGCTGACGAGGGCGACGTCGTCGTCACGGTCGGCGAGCGCGCGCAGCGTCCGCTGGATCGCGATGTCGACGATCTTCTCGTCGGCCGGGCCTGAGAGCGGAACCGGCTGGTAGCCGAGAGCGAGGAGCGCCTGCACGAACGGCATCGGCAGGTGGGTGCTCGCGTTCAGGAAGAAGAGCCCCTTCGCGGGCCGCTCCCAGCGGTCGGAGACGAACGCGAGCAGGCGGTCCCACCGCGGTCGCTCCTCGGGCAGGGGCCGTCTGCCGAGGATCGATCCGCCGAGGGTGGCGTCGATGTTCTCGCCGTCCACCAGCACCCAGCTGCTGCGCTCCATGCTGCTCTCCTCGGTCGACCCGCTCCGAACGTAGCAGGGCGCGGAGGGGCATCTGGCGCGATCAGGCGTTGCGCAGGATCTTCTCCATGGCCTTTCCGCGCGCCAGCTCGTCGACGAGCTTGTCGAGGTAGCGGATCTTCTGCATCAGCGGATCCTCGATCTGCTCGACGCGCATCCCGCAGATGACGCCGGTGATGAGCGAGGCGTGGGGATTGAGGTCTGCGTCGGCGAAGAAGTCCTCGAACGTCGTGTGCTCATTGATGTGCTGCTTCAGCTGCGCGTCGTCGAAGCCGGTCAGCCACTCGATGATCTCGTCGAGCTCCTCGTTCGTGCGGCCCTTCCGCTCCACCTTCGTCACGTAGAGCGGATAGACCGAGGCGAAGCTCGTGGTGAAGATCCGGTGCATGTCGCCAGGGTAATCGGGATGGGATGGCGGAACACTGGCACGCGCGCCGCCTCGATGCAGCGATGGCCCCGGTGGGTAGCCCTCCCACCGGGACCATCAGCACGTTCACGGGAGTCTGCACGGCGACCCGAACGCCGATACTCGACCGCTTCGCACGGCACTGCTCTGTATTGCTCTGCAAGCCTAGGCACGAGCATCGATCAGGGCCTGCCTATTGACACAGCGGGCACCGACCTGTTAACCCGCGGACCCGGTGGGCGTGCCGTCGAGAGCGCGCGCATCGAAGCCCGATTCACACACCGGAGTCAAGGCCCTTCTCCCCTTCTGCGGGGAACGGGTGGAATCGGAGGATGCCGGAGACGCCGCTGATCTCGGTGGTCATCCCCGTGAAGGACGACGACACCGAGCTCGCACGATGCCTGCGCGCCCTGACGCAGCAGACACGGCCCGCCGACGAGGTCATCGTCGTCGACAACGGATCGACGGATGCCTCCGCCGAGGTCGCGCGCGCGTTCGGCGCCCGCCTGGTCCGGTGCGAGACCCCCGGCATCCCCGCAGCGAGCGCCGCCGGCTACGATGCCGCGGCGGGCGAGATCATCCTGCGGCTCGACGCCGACTGCGTCCCCGACGCGTCGTGGACTCGTGCCATGGCGGACGCGTTCGCCGCCCGGCCCGACGTCTCGGCGTTCACCGGCGGCGCCCGGTTCATCGACGGCCCGCGCGCCTTGCGCGCACCGCTCGCGACGCTCTACCTTGGCGCCTACGCCGCCGTGATGGTCCCCACGCTCGGTCACCTCCCGCTGTTCGGCTCCAACATGGGGATGCGTCGCCAGGCGTGGCTCGGCATCCGCCCGCGTGTGCATCTCGATGCCGCTCTGCACGACGACATGGACCTCTCCTTCCACCTCGGCGAGCGCGGCCGCATCCGCCATCTCCCGGCCGCGCGGATGGGGATGTCGATGCGGCCGTTCGCCCCCGGCCAGGCGTTCGGGCACCGCGCCGTCCGCGGCCTGCGCACGGTGCTCGTGCACTTCCCCCGCGACTTCCCCCCGGTGCGCTGGACGCGTCGCACACTCCGTCGGGTGGGCGCGTCGCGTCGGCTGCAGGAGCACTCGCAGTCGCAGCCCGACCCTCGGCGTTCGCTCGGCGAGGCCGAGCGTCCAGCTAGGCTGGCGCGCATCGTGCAGGCGCACCCCGGGCCATCCGAGCGCGTCGGCGGAAGAACGGAGTCGACCACCCCATGACCGCGACCGCGCCGGCATCCGATCTTCCCCGAGGGGCCGGCGTCGATCGCCGGCCGCTCGCGTGGTGGGCCTCGATCCTCATCGGCATCGCCGCAGCGGCCGCCGGCCTGCTGCCGTGGCTCGTCACGGAGATGAGGCTGCCTCTCCAGAACCTCTGGGACGCGCAGACAGCGCCGGAGTCCATGCCGCTCGCGTTGCTCCCGTTCAGCCAGTACGCGCTCACCCAGCTCTTCGGCCTGATCGTGGTGGGAAGCGCTGCCGCGGGGATCGCGGCTCGGGCCACACGATCCCGGCTGACGCGCGGCGGGTTCGGCCTGCTCACCCTCGGCGTGCTCGCGATGCAGGTCGTGGCGATCGCCCAGTCGGCACTGGTCGTCGGCGCCGGACTTCAGCAGCGCCGCGAGTCGCTGCTCTACCTCGGTGCGCTCACCGCGGTGTGCGTCCTGTCGTTCCTCATCGGTGTCGCGGCGCTGCTGCTCATCGCACGGGCGCCGCGCGCCGGGGCGCTGATCGGGCTCACCGCCGGCGCCATCGCCGCGGGACCATGGGTGGGCGGCTTCTTCCAGCCGCTCCTCGCGACGGGCTCCGACGGGCTGTACGTGATCGTCGGGCTGATCCAGTGGGTGGCACCGGTCCTCGTCGGCGTCGCCATCGCGTGGACCGGGGTGAACACCGTCGGCCGTGTCGTCGCCGCTGTCGTCGGTCTCACCCTGCTCTGGATCGCCCCGGCGGCGATGACCGGCATCTCGAACGCCGCAGGCAGCCGCGTGCTCGCGCGCTATCCCCTCGAGATGATCGACTACGGCGTCTCGGTGTTCGGCATGGCGCTGTTCATGCCCGAGATCGCGCTTCGCCCGATCGTCGCGGCCGTCGTCGTCGCGGCGGTCGGCCTGATCGCGCGCTGGGCGTGGGGCCGAGCACGTCGTGAGCGCGCCACCGCGGCGTAGAGCGCGCGATCGCGGCTACGACACGCGACCGTCGCCCGGACGCGAGACCCGCAGCCAGCGGTAGCCGTAGGCGGGAACCTCGAGCTCCACGCCTCCCCGCTCATCGAGAGGGATGCGCTCCGCTCCCAGCAGATCGACGAGGCGGGTGCCGTCGGGCTCGTCCTTCAGCGAGAAGCTCGTCGTGGCCGGCACGTCGGCGAAGTTGTGGATCGCGACCATGCGGCCGACGTCCGCGCGGAGCGAATGCACCAGGAGAGTGTCGACGGGCTGCTCCAGCACCTCCAGCGTGCCCCACCCGAGCTCCGGAGAGATGCGGTACCGCGAGATGAGATCGCGGAAGAAGTGCAGCAGCGACTCGCGGTCCTCGATCTGGTCCGCCGCGTTGACGTGCTGCGGCGCGTAGCCGTCGCCGGGCGGCTGCGCGATCAGGCGGGACGGCGCCGCCTGCGAGAACCCGCCGTTCTTCTCGGACGTCCACTGCATCGGCGTGCGCACGGCGCTGCGCCCGGGGATGTCGATGTTCTCCCCCATCCCGATCTCCTCGCCGTAGAACAGCACCGGCGTGCCGGGGAGCGTGAACAGGAGGCTGTAGGCCATGCGGATGCGCCGCGGATCCCCGAGCATCGGAGGGAGCCGGCGCGTGATGCCCCGGCCGAACACGCGCTGCCGCTCGTCGGGCGCGAACGCGTCGAACACCTCCTCCCGCTCGGCGTCGGTCAGCTTGTCGAGGGTCAGCTCGTCGTGATTGCGCAGGAAGTTCGCCCACTGCACGTCCTCGGGGAGGACCGGTCGAGAGGTCAGCGCCGCGACGAGCGGCGCAGGATCCCGCCGTGCCAGCGACAGGTAGAACGCCTGCATCCCGACGAAATCGAACTGCATCGACAGCTCGCTCACGTCGCCGCCGCCGAAGTAGGCGACCTGCTGGTCGTACGGGAGGTTCACCTCCCCGAGCAGGATGGCCTCGCTCGAGCGGCGCTGCAGGAAGCGCCGGAAGTCGCGCAGCAGCTCGTGCGGATCCGGGATCTCGGCGCCTGGGGGCATCTCGAGGAGGAAGGGCACCGCGTCCACACGGAACCCCGACACGCCCATCTGCAGCCAGTACCCGATGACGCGGGCGAGCTCGTCGCGCACGGCGGGATTGGCGATGTTCAGGTCGGGCTGATGCTCGTAGAAGCTGTGCTGATACCACTGTCCGGAGGCCTCGTCCTTGGACCAGACACCGTCGGCCTCGCCGGGGAAGACCGGATTCTTCTGACCCTTCGGCGGTGCATCATCGCGCCAGATGTAGAAGTCCCGGTACGGGGAGTTGACGCTGCGCTTCGCCTTCTGGAACCACGGATGCCGATCCGAGGTGTGGTTGACGACGAGATCCACGATCACCCGCATGCCCCGGTCGTGGGCCGTGCGGATCATCTCCACGAACTCTCCATGGTTGCCCAGCCTCGGGTCCACGCCGTAGAAATCGGTGATGTCGTAACCGTCGTCGCGATCGGGGGTCGGATAGAACGGCATGAGCCAGAGGCACGTCACGCCGAGCTGGGCGAGGTAGTCGATGCGCTGCGCGAGGCCCTGCATGTCTCCGATGCCGTCGCCGTCGGAGTCGAGGTACGTCTCGACGTCGAGGCAGTAGATGATCGCGTTCTTCCACCAGAGGTCGCTGGTATCGGTGATCTTCATCGCGCCTCCCACAGCGGAGCAGGCAGATCGCTCGGGACGAGCTGCACGCAGGACGGGAACAAGCCTTCGTACTCCATCCCGCGAGTCTGCCGGGCGTCTCGCGTCTCGGGCAGGCCCTTGAGATCCGCGGCGGTGTTGGGTACGAGGGGCGAGCGGCCGCAGGATCCGATCCGGCGCGACTAGAGTCTTCACCCGTGTCCACCGTCGCCGAATCCGCTGATCGCTATCGCATCGAGCCGACCGTTCTGCAGGCGCTGCGGCGCCCCCGGCTGCTCACCCGCGAGGTGCTCGCGGGACTGGTCGTGGCTCTCGCGCTCATCCCCGAGGCGATCGCGTTCTCGGTCGTCGCCGGCGTCGATCCTCGCGTCGGCCTGTTCTCGTCGTTCGTGCTCTCTGTGGTCATCGCTTTCACCGGTGCTCGCCCCGCGATGATCACCGCCGCGGCGGGTGCGGTCGCGCTCGTGATCGCACCGGTCTCGCGCGAGTACGGGGCCGACTACCTCATCGTCACCATCGCCCTCGCGGGCGTGATCCAGGTCGTGCTCGCCGTGCTCGGCGTCGCCCGGCTCATGCGGTTCATCCCGCGCAGCGTCATGGTCGGTTTCGTGAACGCCCTGGCGATCCTGATCTTCCTGTCGCAGGTGCCTCAGCTCGTCGACGTTCCCTGGGCGGTGTACGTGCTGGTGGCCGTGGGCCTGGGCATCCTGTTCGTCTGGCCGCGGATCACGCGTGCGATCCCCGCGCCTCTCATCGCGATCGTGCTGCTGACCGCCGCGGTCGTCGTGTTCGGGCTCTCGGCGGTGCCGAACGTCGCCGACCAGGGTGAGCTGCCCCGCAGTCTTCCCGAGCTGCTCATCCCGAACGTGCCGCTGACCTGGGAGACCCTGCAGATCGTCGCCCCGTACGCGTTCGCCGCGGCTCTGGTCGGCCTTCTCGAGTCACTCATGACCGCCAAGCTCGTCGACGACATCACCGACACCCGCTCGCGCAAGACGCGCGAGGCCTGGGGCCTCGGCGTCGCCAACCTCGCCTCGGCCTTCTTCGGAGGCACCGGCGGCTGCGCGATGATCGGCCAGACGATGATCAACGTCAAGACCTCGGGCGGCCGCACGCGCATCTCGACGTTCCTGGCGGGCGTGTGGGTGCTGATCCTCGTCGTCGTCCTCGGCGACATCGTCGGACTCATCCCCATGGCGGCACTCGTGGCCGTCATGATTGCCGTCTCGGCGATGACCTTCGACTGGCACAGCATCCGGCCGGCGACGCTGAAGCGGATGCCGCTGAGCGAGACCGCCGTCATGCTGGTCACCGTCATCGCGACCGTGTGGACGCACAACCTGGCAGTCGGCGTCATCCTGGGCGTGCTGGCCGCGATGGTGCTGTTCGCCCGCCGGGTCGCCCACTTCACCACCGTCACGCGCACCGTCGACGGCGAGACGGCCCGCTACCGGGTCGACGGGGAGCTGTTCTTCGCGTCGAGCAACGACCTGACGACCCAGTTCGAGTACGCGTCCGACCCGGCGCGCGTCGTCATCGACCTCTCGCGGACGCACGTGTGGGATGCCTCCACTGTCGCCGCCCTGGATGCCATCGTCACCAAGTACGAGCAGCGGGGCATCGAAGTCGAGCTCGAGGGCATGAGCGCAGCGGCCGCCTCGTTCCACGGCCGGCTGAGCGGGGGGCTGGGCTCCGCCTGACGGCACGCTCCGGCACGACCGGGCAAGGCCTTGCGCCCGCACACCGGGATCTGCGTACCGTGAGCAATGCACACGCGACCGACGACGCCCGCCGGTGCGCGCAGACCCGGGCCGCTGATCGGCCCCGTGACCCCGCCGGAGCTCCACGTGATGACCTTCAACGTCCGGCGCCGGATGAGCGGCCTCGCGTGGCGTCGCGCTGACCGGTGGCGTCACCGGGAGGCCGCCGTCAGGGCTCTCCTGCGGATGGAGCAGCCGACCATCGTGGGCGCGCAGGAGGTGCTTCCGGACCAGGCCGATGCGATGCGGGACGCGCTGGGCGCGCGCTACCGCTTCATCGGGCGCGGTCACGGCCCGCGCGGCACCGGAGAGGGCTGCCCGCTCTTCTTCGACGCCGAGCGACTCGACCTCGTCGAATGGGAGCAGACCGCCCTGTCGGAGCACTCCCGCGAGCCGGGATCGCGCTCGTGGGGAAACCTCATCCCCCGCATCGCGGTGACCGCGCGCTTCCGCGACCTGGGAACCGGGCTCGTCTTCACCGCCGTCAACACCCACCTCGATCCGTTCTCGTCCCGCTCCCGCATCCGCTCGGTCGAGGCGCTTCTGGCGATGGTCGACCCGGGTCCGGCGATCCTGACCGGCGATCTCAACGCCGGCGAGGGGTCGCGCACCCTCAGGGCGCTGCTCGGCGACGGTTCGCTGCGCGACGCCTGGACGGCCGCGGGCGAGCGCGTGACGGCATCCGTCGGCACGTTCGCCAACTACCGCGCGCCGCGACCGGACAGGGCACGCATCGACTGGATCGTCGTGACGCCGGATGTCGGGGTGGAGCGGGCCGCGATCAACGCCTTCCGCCACGGGGACGTGTGGCCTTCCGACCATCTCCCCGTGCAGGCCGTCGTGACGGTGCGACCGGAGCGGGCACGACCGTGATCCGGCGCTTCCTCCGGCCACCGAGCGGCGCCGGCGAGTGGATCGCGGACGGGATCCGGGTGCTGGGGCCGCTCAGTGTCATCGCCGGGTTCGTCTGGTGGGCGCCCGCCGACGCCGGCGTGCTGGCCCTCGCTCTCATCGGGCTCGTCCTCCCCCGGTTCGCGAATGTGAGACCGGGCCTCGACATCGCCTTCTGCGTCACTGTGCTCGTCGCAGCCTGGAGCAACGTCCTCCTGCTGTACCAGACGGTGCCCGGCTGGGACCTCGTCGTGCACTTCGTCTTCACCGGCATGGTGGCCGTCATGGCGTACCTCCTGCTCGCGCGACTCGAGCTCGTGCCGCTGCCTCTCGCGCCGGGGACGCGGCGGGCGACGCCGATCCTGCTCGTGACGAGCCTCGCGCTGGCACTCAGCGCGGTGTGGGAGATGCTCGAGTGGATCGGCTGGAAGTTCATCTCGGGGGCGATCTTCGTCACCTACGAGGACTCGATCGGCGATATGGCGGCCGGGGGGCTCGGGGGCCTCCTCGCGGGTCTCCTCGTCGCGCGCGTCAGGCTGCTGGAGGAGCAGGACTGAGCTCGACGAGCCGCATGTCGCGCAGCTCGCCCGCGTCGACCGTGATGTCATCATCGTGTGGGCGGGCTGGCGGCGACGGTCGGTCGGCGACCCCGGGTTCAGCAGCCGCAAGCCGCCGGGTGCCACCGTGTCCCACGGGATGTGACTGTGGCCGAACACCAGCACATCGGTGTCGGGAAACGCCGCCGCCATCCGCGCCTGCCCGCCGGAACTCGAAGCTGGCTCCCAGGTTCGCGGGACCAAAAGGGATGCGGCATCCGTTCTCCTCTATGACGCCGCAGCCAGCGACGCCGCTTCCAGGAGGAATCGTGAGCAACGAGTACCGCAGGACCCCCGAGGCGCTGAGCCGCCTCACCGACGCCCAGTACCGGGTGACGCAGGAGGACGGCACGGAGCCGGCCTTCCGCAACGAGTACTGGAACAACCACGAGCCCGGCATCTACGTCGACGTCGTCTCGGGCCAGCCGCTCTTCTCGTCGACCGACAAGTACGACAGCGGAACCGGATGGCCGAGCTTCACCAAGCCGATCGAGCCCGACGCCGTCGCGACCAAGAAGGACTGGAAGCTGCTCCTGCCGCGCACCGAGGTGCGCTCGTCGGGCGCCGACAGCCATCTTGGTCACGTCTTCCCCGACGGCCCCCGCCAGGCCGGCGGCCTGAGATACTGCATGAATTCGGCCGCACTGCGCTTCGTGCCCGCCTCGTCGCTCGAGGACGAGGGCTACGGCGCCTACCGACACCTCTTCACCACCGAGAACCAGGAGCACGCATCATGACCAGCGGTCCCTTCGACACCGGCGAGATCACCCGCACCCCCGGCACCGAGACGGCAGTACTCGCCGGCGGCTGTTTCTGGGGAATGGAGGATCTGATCCGCCGCCAGCCGGGCGTGCTCGGCACCCGGGTCGGCTACACGGGCGGCGAGAACGCGCACGCCACCTACCGCAAGCACCCTGGGCACGCGGAGGCCGTCGAGATCGTCTTCGATCCCACGAAGACGACGTACCGCGACATCCTGGCGTTCTTCTTCCAGATCCACGACCCGTCGACCCTGAACCGCCAGGGCAACGACATCGGCTCCAGCTACCGCTCGGCGATCTTCCCGCTCTCGCCCGAGCAGGAGCAGGTCGCGCGCGACACCATCGCCGACGTCGACGCGTCGGGGCTCTGGCCGGGCACGGCCGTGACCACGATCGAGCCCGCGGGCCCGTTCTGGGAGGCCGAGCCGGAGCACCAGGATTACTTGCTGCGCATCCCGAACGGCTACACGTGCCACTTCCCTCGTGCCGGATGGGTGCTGCCCAAGCGCGCGGACGCCACCGCATGACGACGACCTCTCGGGGTTGAGCGAGCAGCTCAGCACGGACGAGAGAGCGGATGCCGCGACCCGGCCGGGTCGCGGCATCCGTGTATCTGGCCCCGGTCGCTCGCCCTCTTCCGAGCAACCGCCGTGCGTGCGCGGCGGAGGGAGTGGAGCGATCATGACCGAAGCAGCGCAGTCCCCGCTCGGCACGGGACTGATCGGCGATGCATCCTGGGTCACCTGGCTGAGGATCCAGCTCGCCCGTGTTCCCAATGCCGCGCGTTCGCGTGCCGCCGAGCGGGAGCGGGAGGCGCTCCACGAGCAGCCCGCCGGCCTGCTGAGCGGCGACGAGCCGGGCTTCCACGCGGCGGCGATGAAGGTGGCCACGTCCGCACCGCGCCAGTTCGGGCGACTCGACGAGGTACTCCTCCGGGGGCGGTTCGTGCTGCGCGGAGACGACATCTCGACCCTCGACGAACTCGTCCGGGAAGCGGTGCGCATCGCCGCCGAGGGCTTCGCCGGCTCCGGTCCGCACTCCTCCGACGTCGCCGCGCTCGAGGCCCGCCTGCGGTACGCGGATGACTTCCTCAAGCGCCGGGAGGGTGAGATCGCGCGCCGGAGATACGCGCGCGGGCTCGTCGGCGGCGTCATCCTCACCACTGTCGCCCTCGCCCTGATCGGCGGTGTCGGTGCGGCGGTGATCACGCTGTGGCGGGGAGGTGCCATGCCGCCCGATCAAGCCGACGCGCTGCGGGACGTCCTGGTCGCAGTGGGCGCAGGTGCTGCCGGCGCGTGCGTCAGCGTGCTTCTGCGGATGCACAAGATGGGCAATCTGCCGATCGAGGTCGCCGACGGCGGCGCGGCGAGGTACCGCATCGTCCTCGGGTGGTTCTTCGCCGCCGCGGTCGTCTTCCTGCTCAAGAGCGGACTCCTCTCCGTCGTGTTCGTGATCCCCGAGGGGCGCGTCGAGAGCTGGTTCTTCTGGGGCTCGGTGGGTTTCCTCGCGGGCTTCAACGAGCGCTGGGCGACCAACCTCATCTCGCGTCGACCCGAAGACGTCGGGTCCGACGCCGCACCCGATGCCGGGACGACCGGCCCACGAGGGAGATAGCCGGTTTCAGGGGCACATCCGCCGCTTCGGCGGGTCGCGGGGCGACACACGGGCTTTCACACACCGGAGCGTGCTAACCTGGAGCGCCCGATCGGGCTGTTTTGTCGACATCCTCTGCCATCAACGAGGAATGCAGAGCTTCCGACGTCCACCGCCGAGTGCGGTTTCACTCCCATCGATTTCGTGCCCCTTCCGCCTCGCGGACGCGCACCTTCTGAAAGTTCCTTTGACTTCCGTCACTTCCACAGCAGCACCGGCACATCTCCTGCTCGACTGGCACCAGGCCGACGCCGACGTCTTCGTCGCGACCGCCGCCGGCGAGTACGCGGGGTTCGTCGCTGTCGGCTCCCACGGCTTCGAGGCGCAGAGCGCCCTCGGGTCGCCCCTCGGCGTGCACCCCACGCAGCCCCAGGCATCCGCGGCTGTCGCAGCGTCGTTCGCCTCGCACACCGTCGCACCCGCGCGCCACGCGCGCCACACACGTCCACTGCGCGCTCGCGCGAGTGGCACCCGCGGCCGTTCACACGGCCCACGAAAAAGAAGGAAAGACACGATGGCCACTGGCACCGTGAAATGGTTCAACTCGGAGAAGGGCTACGGCTTCATCGCCCCCGACGACGGTTCGGCCGACCTCTTCGCGCACTTCAGCGCGATCACCGGCGAGGGCTTCAAGGAGCTCCGCGAGGACCAGAAGGTCGAATTCGACGCCGAGCGTGGCCCGAAGGGCATGCAGGCCGCCAACATCCGGCCGCTTTGATCTGTCGTCAGCCGGGGCCGATCACATCGGCCCCGGCTGACTGCCGACAGTCATCGTGCACTCACCCCGCCGGATCGGCAGGCCTCGCCTGCTCGACCGGCTGGCGCAGGATCGTCCGGAGCCGCTCGGGAGCCGAGCGACGCGGATCGGTCAGGTAGATCTCGTGGTGCAGCCCACGCATGCGCAGGCCTGCATCCGGGATGAACCGGTTGTGCATCTCGTCGAGCACCGGTGCCTCGTCGTCGTACGAGCCCACGTGGAGCGTCTGCACGCACGTGCCCTCCACCAGCTCCGTCATCCGCAGCCGATCGATGGCCGCTGAGCCGCCCTTCGCGGCCGCCGCATCCCGTGCCCGCTCGAAATGAGCGGTGTCGATCCACTCCGGCACGAGACTCATCATCGTCCAGCTCCAGCGCGACTTGTCGCGCTCCGTCGTGAACGTCGCCATGTCATCGGACCACCACAGTCCCTCGAGCGGCATCACCACGTAGTCCTGACCGAGGTCGGTCTTGCTCAGGAACTTCAGCGTGTAGGCGACGGAGAAGACCGCCGCGACCGCCTCCCCGTACGCCTCCGACGTATTCGGATCTCCGTGCCCGTCGACCATCAGGTAGTGCATCGCCGGCACGTCGATGATCTCGAACGACCCCCGCGGCGCTTTGTAGGCTGCGATCGACTTCTTGAGATCGACCTTGCTCACGACGCGCCGTCGGCTGCCGACGCCGACCCGCCGCTCGAGGACTCCGACTTGCGCCCGCCGGCCTCGAGCACATCGCCCGCCGGCAGCTCCTGGTGGCCGCCGAATTGCAGCCGCATCGCCGACAGCACCTGATTGGCGAACTGGTCCTCGCCCCGCGATGCGAACCGCTCGAACAGGGATGCCGCGAGCACCGGAGCCGGGACCCCCGTGTCGACGGCGGCCTTCACGGTCCAGCGGCCCTCGCCGGAGTCCGATACGCGGCCCGCGAGCCCCTCGAGCGTCGGATTGCCCTGGAGCGCGGCCGCGGTCAGATCCAGCAGCCATGACGAGATCACGGATCCTCGCCGCCACAGTTCCGCGACCTTGGGTGTGTCGATGGTGAACTGGTAGAACTCCGGCTCCTCGAGCGGGGCGACCTCGGCCGAGTGCTCCGCCTCCTGCACACCGGCATCCGCGTGCTCGAGGATGTTCAGTCCTTCCGCGAGCGCCGCCATCACCCCGTACTCGATGCCGTTGTGGACCATCTTCACGAAGTGGCCCGCGCCGGAGGGCCCGCAGTGCAGGTATCCGAGCTCTTCGGGCGCGAAGTCGCCGGCGCGTCCGGGCGTACGGCCGGCCTCCCCGCTGCCGGGCGCGATCGTCTGGAGGATCGGCTCGATCCGCTGGAAGGCTTCGTCCGGCCCGCCCACCATCAGGCAGTACCCGCGCTCCAGGCCGAACACGCCACCGCTCGTGCCCACGTCGACGTAGTGGATGCCGCTGTCCTTCAGGGCCGCCGCGCGACGCACGTCGTCGCGATAGTTCGAGTTGCCACCGTCGATGATGATGTCGCCCGGGTCCAGCAGCGCGGCCACCTCGTCGACGACCTTTCCGGTCAGTCCGGCGGGGATCATCAGCCAGATCGCGCGTGGCGCCTCGAGTTGCGACACGAGGTCGCCGAGGCTGCCGGCGCCCACGGCGCCTTCCGTCACGAGGCCGGCGACGGCATCCGCGCTCACGTCGTACACGACGCACTCGTGCCCGTCCCGCATCAGCCGTCGGACGATGTTGCCGCCCATCCGGCCGAGGCCCACCATTCCCAGTTGCATCTGCGCTCCTCCGCTCGTCCTCGACGCGCGCCGCGAGGGCGCCCGCCTTCGAAGTCTAGGGAGCCTGCGGGCCGGGGCGTCGAAGATCGCGGGGTTCCCGCTGCACGCGACGAGCGCGGCCGCGACGCTCGGCGCCCGCGCCGTGCGCTCCACCGACCACGGGGCTCAGTCGTGGGGCCCGCGCCGGCCGGAGAAGCCCGCGAACAGCGCGTGCAGCAGCGGCAGGAGTGAGGCGATCATCAGCACGGTGCCGATCGTGAGGTCCTCCGCACGCAGCACCGAACCGCTGATCAGCAGTCCGGCGAACAGCACGGCCGAGACGACACGACGGCCCATGCGCTCGAGCCTCTTCAGCCACCTGTCGAGCTTCGGCACGTCCGCGACGAGCCGCCCGTCCTCGATGCGGGTGACCATGTCGTCGAGCCGTCGCGGCAGCCGTGCGACGACACCGGCCATCGACGTCGCCTCCCGTACGACGGCTCTCCCCATGCTGCCCCGCTCGTCGCGCAGCAGACGATCGGCATACGGCTCCACGGCATCCCACACGTTGAAGGAGGGGTCGAGCGAACTGCACATCCCGCTCGTGAGCGAGACCGCACGGATGATCAGCAGGAAGTTCTCGGGCAGCTGAAACGGCAGCGACCGGACGACATCGCCGAACTCCTTGGCGAAATCGCGGAACTCCCGCGGGTCGACCTTCTGCAGCTCGGCGAACCCCATGCCCCCGAAGCGGGCGAACAGCGCGGTCATGGCCCGCTCGAGCTCGATGGTGTCCGCGGACGGCAGCAGCACGCCGACCGCACGGATGCTGTCGATCATCTGCCCGCTGTTGCGCGAGGCGACCGCGATCACCAGCTGCTGCAGGTTGTGCCGCAGCGTGTCGGGCACCTCGCCCATCATCCCGAAGTCGATGAACGTGAGCGTCCATGGATGCCGGGTGTCACCGGCGGGACGCGCCACCGGCGTCACGAAGATGTTGCCCGGATGCGGGTCGGCGTGGAAGAACCCCCGCAGGAACAGCTGGTCGAACATCACGTTCGCGAACTCGACCGCCACCGCGGCCGGGTCGATTCCCGCGGCTCGCAGACCCTCGATGTCGTTGATCTTGATCGCGGTGACGTCCTCGAGCGTCAGCACGCGACGCGTGGTGCGCTCCCAGGCGATCTCGGGTGCCGCGACGCGAGGGTCGCCCGCGACGTCGGCGGCGAACCGCTCCGCGTTCTGCGCCTCGTGGAGGTAATCGATCTCCTCGCGGCTGGTGTGCGCGAACTCCTCGACGAGCTGCGGGAGATCGACGTGGTCGCGCACGACCTTCACCCGGCTGAGCCAGCCGGCCACCCGCCGCAGCGCAGCGAGGTCGACGTCGACGATCGCCTCGATGCCGGGCCGCTGCACCTTGATGACGACGTCGGCGAACCCGGTCTCGGCGGCGTCGGCCGACGTCAGTCGTGCACGGTGCGCCTGGCCGAGCGACGCCGCGGCAACCGGCGTCTCATCGACCCACTCGAACGCGCGGGTCAGGGGCACGCCGAGCTCGGCCTCGGCGAGCTCGCGAATCGCCGGGAAGGCGACCGGGGGCACCTCGTCCTGCAGTCCCTCGAGCTCCTTCGTGATCTCTGGCGGCAGCACGTCGAGGCGCGACGACAGGAACTGGCCGACCTTGATCATGAGGCCGCCGTACTGGACCGCCAGGACGTGGAACCGCCGCGCGATGGTGCGCAGCCGGCGCGTGCGTCCGCGGGCGGCGAGCGCACCGAGTCCGAACCGCGGCAGGACGAGCTCGAACCACCACGCCTGGACCATGTAGCGCCCGGCGAACCGCAGGATCCGGCGATAGCGGGCGCGCGCGTTCCCGACGTCGACCATCGAAGCTCCTAGGCGGTGCGGATCAGGTGATCAGAGGTGCCTGCGATCCCGGTCGCCCGGGATCGCGGACCCCGCCGACCCCGTCTGCGCGGGTCGACGTCGTGCGCCGGCAACCAGCCGGCCCGTCAGTCCTGAGCGAGGATCGAGTAGAGCTTACGCCGCGCCTCGTCGAGCACCTCGACCGCCTGCGCCACCTGCTCGGGCGTGCCGCCGCGACCGACCTGCGCAGCTGCCTGCGCGAGCTTCGCGCCCGCCTTCGGCAGGGCGCTGGCGCGCCCGGTGTCGCGCGAGCCGAACGCCTCCCACGGCGCGGACTGGCCGTCGGCGGCCGCCGCCTCCGCGCGTCCCGCCTCGGTCAGCGAGTAGGTCTTCTTGCCGCCCGACTCCTCCGCCGCGACGAGACCCTCGTCGGCCAGCAGCTGCAGCGTCGGGTAGACCGAGCCCGGGCTGGGCTTCCACGCGCCGTCGCTGCGCGTCTCGATCTCCTGGATGATCTGATACCCGTGCATGGGCTTCTCGGCGAGGATCGCGAGCACCGCTGCCCGCACGTCGCCGCGCCCGACACGGGGTGAGAACCCGCGCTCGAAGGCATCCTTCAACTGATCCATCGCATCCCACAGGCTGCCGGGAATACCCGAGCCCTGACCTCCCGGACGCGAACCGAATCCCTGGAACGAACCGCTCATGACGACCTCCTGAACGAGTGTGTGCCGATATGCCGACGATACCTAGCGATATATCGCTCAACAAGGGAGCAGGCTGGGTGTTCCCTGTCAGATCGGCAGGTGGGTGCCGCGGGAGCGTGGGGCGCGGACGGGATGTCACCACCCCAGCGAGCCGGGTTCTCCCTTGAACGGCCCGATGATCTCCGGCGTGATCCATCCGCCGTAGAACCGCCCGGGCTGAGGGATCACCTCGACGCCGTCGACCGTGCACAGGTCCATGTCGCGGGCGTAGACCGCCACCCGGCCGGTGAGCGATTCGAACCCGGCGGCCGGGTCGGGGTAGGTCCACGCGGCACGCGGCCGGAGCTGCCCTCCGCCGCGGACGTCGAAGTACCTGGCGCCGCCCTTGAACTCGCAGTAGGACGAGCCCTCGCCGGGAGTCAGCGCGCCGGCGGTGAAGGCGGAGATCGGCAGGTAGTAGACCGGCGGATGGCTCGTCTCGAGGACGCGCACGACGTCGTCGGTGTCGACGATCACCTCACCGCCCAATCGGATCCGCACGCGCCGCGCGACCTGCTCGACCCGTGGCGGACGCGGATAGTCCCAGACCGATTCCTGACCGGGGCCGACCGGTGATGGGTCTGGCCGCATGTGCCACCTCCTGCGGGAGCGACGATGAGCGCCAAGGGTACCTCTGGCTCATCCACGGCGTCTGGAACGCTGTCATGCCCCGCAGCGACGGCGAGTCCGGACCCGGGTCGCGGGCGCTGAGCTCAGCGCCCGTACTCCTCGAGCCAGCGCAGCCAGACCTCGCCGATCGTGGGGTACGACGGCACGGCGTGCCAGAGGCGCTCGATCGGCACCTCGCCCACGATGGCGATGGTCGCGGCGTGGAGCATCTCGCCCACGTCCTGCCCCACGAACGTCGCGCCTACGAGCACGCGCCGCTTCTCGTCGACGACCGCCCGCGCGCGCCCCTGATAGTCGTCGGCCAGTTCACTGGAGCCGGCGAGCCAGTAGAGGTCGTAGTCGATGACACGGATGTCGAGACCCGCCGCGCGCGCCGACTCCTCGGTGTGGCCGATCGCCGCCACCTCCGGATCGGTGAAGATCACCTGCGGGACGGCGGCGTGATCGGCGGTCGCCACGTGCGCACCCCAGGGCGCGTCGTCGATGTCTGCCGCCCGGGCGCGCGCGGCGATGACATCGCCGGCGGCGCGGGCCTGGTACTTGCCCTGATGGGTGAGCAGGGCGCGGTGATTGACGTCGCCGACAGCGTAGAGCCAGTCGACTCCGCGGACGCGCAGCGTGTCGTCGACGTCGAGCCAGGCGCCGGGCTCGAGTCCGACCGTCTCTAGCCCGAGGTCGGCCGTGCGGGGCACCCGCCCCGTGGCGACGAGCACCTCGGCAGCCCGCACCTCAGAGCCGTCCGACAGCGACAGCACGACATCGCCGTCGCCGGCACGCGAGACCTTCTCGACCTCGACGCCGGTGCGCACCGCGGCGCCGGCTTCCTGCAGCGCCTTCGCGACCGCCTCACCGGCGAAGGGCTCCACGCCGCGCAGCAGGCCCGACCGCGCGATGACGGTGACCGCCGTGCCGAACGAGGTGAAGAGCGTGGCCATCTCGCTGCCGACGACGCCTCCGCCGAGCACCGCCAGGGATGCCGGGACGTCGTGCACGCCCGTGGCTTCGCGGCTCGTCCACGGCTGGACCTCGCGGAGGCCGGGGATGTCGGGAAGCAGCGCCGCCGACCCGGTCGAGACGGCGACCGCGTGACGGGCTGTCAGGACGGTCTGCGAGCCGTCGGCGTCGGTGACCGTCACCTCGCGCTCACCGGTGATCCGCCCGTGCCCGCGCACGAGATCGATGCCCGCGCCACGCAGCCAGTCGGCCTGCGACGTGTCGTCCCAGTGGTGCACGAGCTCGTCGCGGCGCAGCAGGGTGGCGGCGACGTCGACGGTGCCCGTCACAGCAGCCGCGGCCCCCTTCACACGGCGGGCCGCGCTGAGCGCCGCACCCGCGCGCAGCATCGCCTTCGACGGGATGCACGCCCAGTACGAGCATTCGCCGCCCACGAGCTCGCTCTCGACGACGACGACCGACAGGCCGCCCTGCGTCGCCCGGTCGGCCACGTTCTCGCCGACCGGGCCGGCTCCGATCACGATGAGGTCGTATTCGCGAGAAGTCATGCGCCCCAACGTAGCGGCGCGTGGCGACAGAGGCGACACGGTTGCCACCGCCGTCGCAGGGCGCGAGGATACCGGAGATCACGGCGTCTGTCGGCCTCCGTCATCATGTCGGCGGCGTGTGGTTATGTGGGAACCCCGGCCGAAAGGGCAGCATGGCGATCGAATTCCGCGGGGTCTCGAAGCGTTACCCGGATGGCACCGCCGCCGTCGACGACTTCAGCGTGCTCATCCCCGCGCACAAGACCACGGTGTTCGTCGGATCGTCGGGAAGCGGCAAGACCACACTGCTGCGCATGATCAACCGGCTGGTCGAGCCGACGACCGGCGTCATCACGATCGACGATGAGCCGATCTCGGAACGCGACCCGGTGACGCTCCGCCGCGGCATCGGGTACGTGCTGCAGAACGCGGGGCTCCTCCCCCACTTCTCGGTCGTCGACAACATCGCGACCGTTCCCGTGCTGAGCGGCGTCTCGCGGGTGAAGGCGCGCGCGGACGCACTCGAGCTGATGGATGTCGTCGGCCTCGAGCGCGGGCTCGCGAAGCGCTACCCGAGCCAGCTCTCGGGCGGCCAGCAGCAGCGCGTGGGTGTCGCGCGGGCCCTCGCGGTCGACCCCAACATCCTGCTGATGGACGAGCCGTTCGGCGCCGTCGACCCCATCGTCCGCCGGGAGCTGCAGGCCGAGACGCTGCGGCTGCAGGACGAGCTCGACAAGACGATCGTCTTCGTGACCCACGACATCGACGAGGCGTTCCTGCTCGGCGACCAGGTGGTGATCCTCGAGAAGGGCGCGCGCGTCGCCCAGATCGGCACCCCGAGCGAGATCATCGAGAACCCGGCGAGCGAGTTCGTCGCGGACTTCATCGGCGTCGAGCGCGGCGCACGGGCGCTGCGCGCCAAGCAGACGGCGCACGGGACGGTGCTCGTCGACACCGCCGGGCGCACGCAGGGCGTGCTGGTGGAGGACGAGCCGTGAACTGGGTGCTCGACAACCTCGACCTGATCGGCGCACTGACCGTCGACCACCTGCGTCAGAGCGCCGTCGCGATCGTCGCCGGGTTCGTCCTGTCAGTTCCCCTGGGCTGGCTGGCGTTCCGCTACACCAGGCTCCGCGGCACCGTGCTGACGGTCGTCGGGCTGCTGTACACGATCCCCTCGTTCGCCCTGTTCGCTCTGTTGACGCTGTTCGGCGTGCCCTACCTGTCGGAGTTGAACCTCGTCATCGCGTTGACGATCTACGCGGTCGCCATCATGACGCGCTCCGTCACCGACGGGCTGGCATCCGTCGACCCGGTGACGCGTTCCGCTGCCGTCGCTGTCGGCTTCGGCGCCTGGCGACGCTTCTGGACGGTCGACTTCCCGCTCTCCGGGCCCGTCGTGCTGGCGGGCCTGCGGGTGACCGCGATGTCGACGATCTCCCTCGCGACCGTCGGGGCGCTCATCGGGGTCGAGAATCTGGGCTACCTCTTCACGAACGGATCGCAGCGTCGAATCATCGCCGAGGTCCTCGCGGGCGTCGTCGCGGTCGTCGTCATCGCATTGATCATCGACGGACTGCTGATCCTGGCCGGTCGCGCCCTCATGCCGTGGACGAGGCGAACCAGGGCACCACGGCAGGCACGGCTTCGGGCGGTGACCGCATGAACCTGCTCGCCGAGGCGTTCGCCTGGATCTTCTCCCCCGAACGGCTGACGGGTTCGCTCCCGCTCCCGACCGCCATCGCCCAGCATCTGGCGTTCACGTTCGGATCCGTCGCGATCGCGGCCGTGATCGCAACGCCCGTCGGCTGGCTGATCGGCCACACGGGGCGCGGCCGTGAACTCGCCGTGTTCCTCTCGGGTGCAGCTCGAGCACTTCCCGCACTCGGGCTCGTGGTCCTCCTCTGGCTCGTCTTCGGCGTGGCCTTCAAGACCGAGGCCGCGGTGGCGGCATTCGTCGTCCTGGCGATCCCGTCGATCCTCGCCGGCGCATACGCGGGCATCGAGGCGATCGATCGGACCGTGATCGACGCCGGCCGCGCGATGGGAATGACGGAGTGGCAGATCCTGTTCCGGATCGAGATGCCACTCGGACTCTCACTCCTCATCGGCGGCTTCCGCTCGGCGACGCTGCAGGTGGTCGCCACGGTGACCATCGGCGCCTACATCGGCGTGGGCGGTCTCGGCTATTACATCCTGCAGGGCATCGCGCTCCGCGACTTCCCCGAGATCCTCGGGGCCTCCATCGTCGTGGTCGCACTCGCTCTCGTCCTCGACGGGGTCTTCGCCCTGCTCGCCCGCTTCGCCGTCCCCAGGACCGATGGTCCCCGCGTCCGTTCGGCGGCGAGTGCACCTGCTCTCGCCCGCGCCCCGCAAGTCTCCCGCTGATATCCCCCACCACCACACCGGAGGTAAACGAAAATGTCCACAGCACGCACGCGCCTGACCGCGGCGCTCGCAGGGACCGCCATCGCGGCACTCGCTCTCGCCGGCTGCGCTTCCAGTGACCCGCTGAGCGGTGACGGCGGCGACGGCGGCGACACCGGCGACTCGTCGACCATCGTCATCGGCTCGCAGGCCTACTACTCGAACGAGATCATCGCCGAGATCTACGCACAGGCCCTCGAGGCGGGCGGCTTCACGGTAGAGCGCAACTTCAACATCGGCCAGCGGGACGCCTACATGCCGGCCCTCGAGGACGGCGAGATCGACCTGTTCCCCGAGTACACCGGCAACCTGCTGCAGTACTTCGAGCCCGACACCACGGCGACCACATCGGACGACGTCTACGCGGCTCTGCAGGACGCCCTGCCCGAGGGATTGACGGTGCTCGACCAGTCGTCGGCGACCGACCAGGACTCCTACAACGTCACCGCCGCCTTCGCGGAGGAGAACGGACTCACCTCGATCGCCGATCTCGCCGGCATCGACGGCCTGGTGCTCGGTGGCGCGCCCGAGCTGGAGGAGCGCCCGTACGGGCCGACCGGACTCCAGGATGTCTACGGGGTGACCGTGTCGTTCCAGGCGACCGCAGACACCACCGTCGACGAGCTCGTCGCCGGGAACATCCAGATCGCCAACGTCTACAGCGCCGACCCGCGCATCTCGACCCAGGACCTCGTGACGCTGGAAGACCCTGAAGGCCTCTTCCTCGCCTCGAACGTCGTCCCCGTGGTCAACGCCGACATCGCCGACGAGATCGCCGACGTCATCAACGCGGTGAGCGCCGCGCTGACCCCCGAGGGACTGGTCGCGCTCAATGTGGAGTCCACAGAGGACGAGCGTTCGGCCGAGGACATCGCCGCGGACTGGCTCTCCGAGAACGGCCTGAGCTGACCTCGCACCGACCACAGGACGGCGCCTCCAGCCCTGCCCTCGCGGCACGGCGGGAGGCGCCGTTCTCTTTCTGCCGATGCACCTGAGACCACCCGGTCCTTTCGCTAGGTTGGGGCAGACACCGGAGAGCGAGAACAGGAGCCGCATGTCCGACCCCCTCCCGCCGCAGCAACCGGGCGACCACCCACCCACGGCCCACCCCTCCGCTGCGCCCCCGCCCGGCGAGCCTCTGGATCCCACGCTCCCGCACGGCTCTGCGTCAGCCTCCCAGCCGGAATCCCCGCGGGAGACCGCGTCGACAGCCGATCCGGCGGAGGCGGCCGCGCCCGCGCGGCCCTACACGGCGCCTGCCCTCGACGCTCCGCAGTACGCGATCCCCGCCTACGCGATCCCCGCGACGCCGACATCGCCGCCCGCCGACGCGGCGCCGGCGCAGCCGCCCGCTCAGCCCCTCACCCACGCGTACGCCACCCCGTCGTACGCCGACCCGGGTGCCACGAACACCCCGCCTGCCGTTGCGCCCCCGTGGACCGGCAGCCCTCCGTCGGCGTCCGCGGGAGTGCAGCCGGGTGCCGACTCCGGCGCCCCCGCCGCGGCTTACGCCCTGCCGCCCTACGCACGCCACCCCGCGGCACCACCGCCCACCTACCCTGGAGCACCGGCCTTCGGCCGCGCGCCCGGTGGCGAGCCGCCCGGCGGCATCGACACCCGGCCGAAGGCGCTCGCGATCGTCGCGCTGGTCATGGCGGGCGCCGGAATCCTCTTCGCCTTCGTCGGTGCCACCGTCGGCTCCTGGGGAGCCGGCTCGCTGTCGCCGCTGCTCCTGTTCGTCGCTTTCGTCCTCGCGTTGATCGCCCTGATCAGCAGGAAGCAGGGCGGCAAGGGCTTCGGCGTCGCCGCGCTCATCCTCTCGATCATCGGAGGCATCCTGACCGTGGTCCTCGCGGTGGCCGCGCTCCTGGGATCGTTCGCCGGCACCTCCGGCGTCGACAGCGGACCCTATGGGGACGACGACTACGAGGAATACGTTGCGCCAGGCATCACCGCTCCGGGAACCGACGGGCAGCCCGATCCCGGGGCGCAGTTCGCGACGCCCGTGCAGCCGACCGTGGCCGAGACGGCGTTCGGACACGACTACGAGGACGTGTGGTGGTACGCCGTGGTGATCGACAACCCGAACGCGGACTACGTGTTCGACTCGTACCTCGACGTCGTCGCCTACGCCGCCGACGGGTCGCCGCTCGCGTCGGTTCCCGCGTACACCATGCTGCTCTCCGGACGGACGGCGTTCGTCGGCTACTTCTTCGACATGGGGGACGCTCAGATCGCCAGCATCTCGGTCAGCCCGCCCCAAGCCTCCGAGGCGACGCTGTCGCCCGCCGCTGAGACCGGCAGCTTCGTCGTCGAGCAGCTGACCGGCCCCACCAGCCCGGACGGTCCGGCTGCTGTGTCGGGAACCCTCAGCGCCCGCTTCGAAGACGACCAGGAGTATGTCGCGGTCACCGTGCTCGCACGGGCTGCCGACGGCAGCATCGCCGCGGCGAGCAGCACCTACGTCGACGCTGTTCCCGGCGACGGCACGCCCGTGCCTTTCGAGGCGTGGTTCGACGAAGTCCCGCCCGACGCGACCCTGGAGGGCTTCGCGCACCGGTGACCGCGACGTACGCTGTCGTCATGGACATGGGCGAGATCATGGTGTGGGCCTTCGCCAGCGCCGCAGTCGCCCTGCCGGTGTACTTCCTGTGGTTCGCGGTCGACACACATCGGCGGCGGAGCCGCGGCGAAGCGCCCTCGCACTCCTCGGGAGGGCTGCTCGGCATCGAGGAGTTCTTCTATCCGACCGCCGAGAACGCCCGGGCGGTGTGGGATGCCGAGCAGATCACGCCCGCTCCCGCCCCCGTGCCGGGCGACGGGCCGGGTGTGATCGACGGCAACCGCATCGTGATCGAGACGGGCCTCCGCAAGACCGGCTGAGGGCCGGTTCAGCGCCGGCGCGCGCGGCGCACGGCGAAGTCGATGGCACGCCACCCGACGAGCGCGACGAACAGGGTCACCGCGGCCACGATGATGAACGGGAGCGCCGTGCCCTGACCGGATGCCGCGCGCAGCAGCATCCCTCCTCCCACGGTGACGGCCCAGATGCCGAGTCCGGTTCGCACCGGCGCGGCGGGTGCCCGCCAGGCGAGGGTGACGAGCCAGCCGGCCGCGAGGCCGCCGAGGAACGGCCACGCCGTCTGCCAGAGGCCCGTCCACACATCCGAGTCGTGGCTGGCGCGGCCGATCGCGGCGAAGGCGATCACCAGCATCACGTCGATCGCGACGGCGATCAGCACCGTGCGGCGGGCAGGACGCTCGTCCGCCGGTGCCGTCGACCCGGCCGCCGTCATGCGAGCACCTGCGGTCGGGGCGTCAGCGCGGGCGAGAGGGCCTCCCGCTCGTCGAACACGAAGCACTCCCCGTTCCAGTGATCGCCGCCGACCTGCTCGAAGTAGCCGAGGATGCCGCCGTCCAGCTGATACGCCTCCACACCGGCCTCGCGCAGATAGATCGCCGCCTTCTCGCAGCGGATGCCGCCGGTGCAGTAGCTCACGACGGTCTTGCCGTCGAGGTCGGCTGCAGCGGCGGCTGCGGCATCCGGGAACTGGGTGAACCGCTCGAGGCGCCAGTCGACAGCCCCCTCGAACGCGCCGTAGTCGACCTCGAAGGCGTTGCGCGTGTCGAGCAGGACGACCTCGCGTCCCTCATCGTCTCGACCACGGTCGAGCCAGCGGTGCAGCGTCTCGGGGGCGACCGCGGGCGCGCGCCCCACCTCGGGGCGGATCGTGGGGTGGTCCATGCGGATGATCTCGCGCTTGACCTTGACCAGCATCCTGCCGAAGGGCTGCGCCGCCGACCAGCTCTCCTTCGTCGTCAGCGCGGCGAAGCGCGGGTCCGCCCGAAGGTCGGCGACGAAGCCGCGCAGGGCGGCGGCATCCCCCGCCAGGAAGAGGTTGATCCCCTCCTCGGCGAGCAGGATGGTGCCCTTCAGCCCCGCGTCGACGGCGCGCTCGCGCAGCGTCGGCCGCAGCTCGGGAGCGTCGGCGATGTGCGTGAACAGATACGCCGAGATGTTCAGAACGGATGCCACCCCTCCAGCCTACGGATGCTCCCCTGCCGCGCCGCACGCGGTTACCCCCGGGCCGATGCCGCGTCAAGGGTCTCGCCGCGCGCGCCTCGCCGAGGGACCCTGGACACGAACCCCACAGACCGCCCGCAGACCTCGCTGGAGGAGCTATGACCGACCCCACGATCCCGGAGCCGCTGCCCGACCAGACGCCGCCGGGCGAAGCACCCGCCGGCCCCGGCGGGCCGAGCCCGGACTTCCCCTCGCCGGAACCGCCGAGCGAGCCGCCGGCGCCCTGGCCCGAGGAACCCCTCGCACCTCATCCCGAGGAGCCGCCGTACCCGCAGACTCCGGAGGCTCCGGAGTCGCCGATCCCGTAGTCCACGGACGCAGCCCCATCTGCGCTCGCACGCGCCCAGCGTGCCGGTGAGGCAACCTGTCAGGCGCGCACGGCGTCGGCCCGGTCGCGCAGCAGCTTCTCGGCGATCGCCCACATCCGTGCGCCGGCCGCAGGGTGGGCGAGCCGTCGGTACGGGCGCAACGCGTCCGCCGGGCCGCCGAAATGCATCCAGCCCGACGGGCCGAAGAAGCCCGGGGATGCCGCGCGCCCTTGCCGGCCGGAGCCTCGGATCGACGAGTCAGCGGCAAGGGGATCTTCACCGGCAGGGTCGAGAGGATCAGCATCCGTCACCGCCGCCAGCAGAGCCGGCTGCGCCGCCTGCGCGGGAGTGCTGCCGAGCCGCTGCGCGAGTCCGCGCGCGGCACCGCTGCGCTGACGTGCGCGCATGGCCGGCGCGATCCCCGTGTCGGGCACGACGCCGGGGTGGCTGAGCTGCACCGAGATGCCCCAGCCCTCGGCGGCCGAGCGCCGCGCGAGCTCGTACGCGAACAGCCCGAGCGCCGCCTTCGACGCACCGTAGGCCCGCAGCGGCGAGTATCGGCGCTCGCCCTGGAGGTCGTTCCATGCCGGCCGGGCGATGGCCGCCGCGAGACTCAGCTGTACGACGACGCGTGCGCCACGCTCTTGCAGGAGGGGCAGCAGCGCCGTCGTCAGCGCGAAGTGCCCGAGGAAGTTGGTCTGGAAGTGCAGCTCGAACCCGTCGGCGCTCACGTGGCGTTCGGGATCGCCGAGCAGCACGATCCCCGCATTGAGAACGACGATGTCCAGCGGTGCCCGCTCGGCGCGCATCGCCGCGGCGAGCGCGTCGACCGAAGCCAGGCGCGCCAGATCGAGATCGCGAAGACCCACTCGGGCATCGGGCGAGTCGGTGCGGATCATGTCGATCACCCGCGCGCCCTTGTCGCGATTGCGCACCGGGAGCAGCAGATCGGCGCCCGCACCCGCGAGTCCGCGCGCGATCTCGACCCCCACGCCGTCGCTCGCACCGGTTACCAGTGCCGTCCGCCCGCGCAGATCCGGCAGCGTCACGTGCGACGCGCGCGTGCGAGACATGGGCTCTCCGTTCGCCTTCCGTCTGGGAGGAGGAATGGTCGGCGGCACTGATACAGCGGGCACACAGACCCGCCCCGCCCCATCCTGACGCGACGGCCCGGGTCGCGCTAGAAGAGCGACGGCAGTCGGGGTACCCCCGCCTCGACCGTATGTCCCGCCTCGAGCACGGAGTGCTCGCCCCACGACGGGCCGATGAGCTGCACACCGGTCGGCATGCCGTCGGCGCCGAGTCCGGTCGGCAGCGCCAGCGCGGGCAGCCCCAGGAAGTTCGCTGCCACGGTGAGCCACAGGTCGCCCCACGCGCGATCGGCCGGTTCGCGTCCGCCGAGGTCGTAGTCCGGCTCGCGCATGCGCGACGCCGACACGGGGCCGAGCAGGAGCGGAACCTCGACTTGCAGCCGGCGCCACTCCGCGGCGATCGCGGCGCGGCGTGCCCACGCCTCGGCGTACTCGCGCGCGGACTCGTAGGGGCGGGCCGCGGCGGTGCTGTCACGCAGGAACGCGGTAGCCGAGCGACCGAGCGGCTCCCCCAGCGTCGCGGGGTCGAGGGAGATCAGCATGTCGGTGCACGACAGCCGCCGCCACAGCACGGCCGCCTCCTCGAGGTGCGGGGCCTCGACCGCGACGACATCCCAGCCCGCGCGGAGGAGGGATGCCGCGGCACGGTCGACGCCTGCGGACACCTCGTGATCGACCTCGGTCCCGGCGGTGTGCCGCACGACCCCGACGCGGTGCGGCACGCGGGCGGGAGTCGGAGCCGTCATCGACACCGGGTCGTCGGCATCCCAGCCCTCCATCGCACCGAGCGCGAGTGCCGCGTCGCCGACCGTTCGCGCCAGGGGTCCGTTGACCGAGAACTGCTGGAGCGTGAGCGCCACCGGCTGTCCGTTCACGGCCGCACGCGGCACCCGCCCCTGAGTGGGACGGAGCCCCACCACGCCGGCGGCGTAGGCGGGCAGGCGCAGTGATCCGCCGAAGTCGTTGCCGACGCCGAGGGCGCTCATGCCCGTCGCGACCGAAACGGCGTCGCCGCCGCTCGAGCCGCCGGCGCTGCGCTCGCGGTTCCACGGGTTGACCGTGCGGCCGAAAAGGTCGTTGTCGGTGTCCCACCGCATGCCGAAGTCGGGCATGTTGCCGCGGCCGACGGGGACCGCTCCGGCTTCGCGCAGGCGTCTGACGATCGAGGCGTCGCGCGCGGGCACCGCATCGGCCAGCCCACGCCAGCCGCTGGTGGTCGCCGACCAGGTGAGGTCGATGTTCTCCTTCACCGAGATCGGCACGCCCGCCAGCGGGCCCGGGTCGCGGCCGGCGGCCAGCGCGGCATCCACCTCGGCGGCCGCCTCCCGCGCCCGCTCGCCGAAGACGACGGTGAGCGCGTTCACGTCAGGATCGACGGCGGCGATGCGCTCGAGGTGCGCCTCGACGGTCTCCAGAGCGGAGACGTCGCCCGCGCGGACGGCGGCGGCGATCTCGGTGGCGGACGCGGGGGCGGGAGTCGGCGAAGTCATGACGCTCCCATCCCACCACGCGGACGGCGGAGACGAGGGCTAGCACGCCGCAACGAAAAGGGCAAGCCCCGAGCTTTCTGAACCCAGGCCGGTTAACGTCGAGGCGACCCGCAGAGCGGGTCGACCCACGCCGGTGCCCCAACGGCGAGCCATCACGGCCGTCTCCTGAGCGAGCACCCCACGAATGGAGCGACAGTGGCGACGACGACCGCGAAGAAGAGCACCTCGCAGAGCGGCGGGAGCGCGACGACCAAGAGCCGTCGCCGTACGGCGCGCGGCGGGGTCGGCGCGGCGCTCACCCCGGAGCAGAACGCGGAACGCGGGTTCACGGCGTCCGAGACGCTGAGCGAGAACCTGCAGAAGGTGCTCGTCGACCTCATCGAGCTCTCGCTGCAGGGCAAGCAGGCGCATTGGAACGTCGTCGGCCGGAACTTCCGCGACACGCACCTCCAGCTCGACGAGATCATCGAGGCGGCCCGGGACTTCGCCGACACCGTCGCGGAGCGGATGCGGTCGCTGCACGCCCTGCCCGACGGGCGCAGCGACGTGGTCGCACAGAACACCACCCTGCCGGAGTTCCCGCAGGGCGAGATCGCGACGAACGAGGTCGTCGATCTGATGACGGAACGACTGGACGACGTGGCAGCGACCTGCCGCGACGTGCACGACGCCGTCGACGAAGAAGACCCCACGAGTGCCGACATCCTCCACGCCATCCTCGAGCGTGTTGAGCAGCTCTCGTGGATGGTGAGCGCGGAGAACCGCACCCCCAGGCGGTGATCCTAGGCGCCCCGACGCTGCCCGCCTCCTCCCGAAGGACCGGCGGGCAGCGCCACGTCCGGGCGGAACCCGCGACCGACGCAGGCTGCGCGCCACTAGAGTCATGCCCATGGCATCAGGCAAGCAGCAGCACCAGCCCGAACCCGAACTGCACGGCGGGGTCCTCGCGGGCAACGGCAGCCCCGTCCTCTGGGGCTGGCTCATCGGACTCGTCGTGTTCGCGTTCGTCGCGGTCCCCATCTCGATCGCGGTGCGCTTCGCCACCCACCCCGCGACGCAGCAGCTCTTCGGCGGCCGCCTCGAAGAGGCCAGCAGCGCCGGCTACTCGACGTTCTGGTGGATCATCGCGATCTTCCTGTTCGCGGTGCCCGTGCTCATCGGGTGGGGCGTCGCGAAGCTCTCCGGCCGCACGCTGGGCATCATCGTGGCCATCCTGGCGGTGTTCTTCATCGCGATCCTCATCTTCGGCCAGCTCTTCTGATCCGACGCCGATGCGGCATCGCGAGCCGGAACCGTCGCGGCATCCGGCGATAATGGGGGCATGACGGCCGGGTACAGCGCGATCTCGAGCTACTCCCGCGTCGAGATCATGCATCTGCTTCAGGAGCGCCCGCACCGGACGGTCTCGGAGCTGGTCGCAGCGACGGGCTTGCACGCCAACACGGTGCGCGAGCACGTGCAGCGCCTGATGCACGCCGGCTACGTGATCGCCGAGACCGAGCGCCGCACCACGCGCGGGCGACCGCGCGTGCTCTACTCGGCGGCTACCGGCGACGGCGAGGCATCGAGTCCGGTGGCGATCCGCCGGGCCGAGGCTGCGGCGCGGCGCGGCGACCTGCTGCGCCGCATGTACGGATCCGACACGGATGCCGAGCTCGGCGCCGATGCCCTCCATCAGCTCGACGCACTCGTGGAGGACCTGGGTGACGCCGGCTTCGACCCGCTCGTCGATGAGCGCGCGCTGACCGTGGATCTGACGCCGTGCCCGCACGCGCCCGCCGCCGAGCACCGCGGCACCCTATGCCACGTGCACGTGGGGATCATGGACGGCGTGCTGGCGCAGGCCGGCGGTCCGCTGCGCGTCGAGGGCATCGCGCCGTCGTGCGACCCCACGAAGTGCGTGGTGCAGCTCGCGCCCGCGCGGCGCTGAGCCGCCTCAGAGCCGGGAGGGCGCCGGCACCCGCACCCGGTCCGGCCGGGAGTACACGTTCATCGACGATCCGCGCACGAACCCGACGAGCGTGAGCCCCGAGGCCGCGGCGAGCTCCACCGCGAGAGACGAGGGCGCCGAGACGGCGGACAGGATCGGGATGCCGGCCATCACGGCCTTCTGCACGAGCTCGAAGCTCGCGCGGCCCGACACCTGCAGCACCGTTCCGGTCAGCGGCAGACGGTCTTCGAGCACCGCCCAGCCGACGACCTTGTCGACGGCGTTATGGCGGCCGACGTCCTCGCGGAGCACGAGAAGCTCCCCCGAGGCGGCGTCGAAAAGTGCCGCGGCGTGCAGGCCGCCGGTCTTCTCGAACACCGCCTGCCCTGCCCGCAGCGTGTCGGGGAGCGTGGTGATCACTGCCGCATCGACGGCTGCGGCATCCGTCGCCACGTCGTAGCGGGACTGCTTCTCGATGGCCTCGATCGACGCCGTGCCGCAGACGCCGCACGAGCTGGTCGTGTAGAAGTTGCGCGCGATGTCGGTGATCAACGGCGCCAGGCCCGGTGCGAGAGCGATGTCGAGCACGTTGTACGTGTTCTCCGTCGACGCCGGCGTGCCGACCGCCGCCGGCCCGATCGTCAGCAGCGGCGTTGCCGCCGAGCCGGTGCCGGGACCGCCGCAGTGGATCGCCGAGCGGAGGTCTCCGCTCGCAGCGATCACGCCCTCCGACACCAGAAAACCGGCAGCGAGCTCGAGGTCGTGCCCGGGCGTGCGCATGGTGACGGTGAGCGCTTCGCCCACGATGCGGATCTCGAGCGGCTCCTCCACGACGAGCGTGTCGGCGCGGCGCCGGACCGCGGAGTCGCCGTCGTTCAGCGTGATCCGCGTGACCGGGGAGCGCGTGGTGAGGCGGCCCATGTCAGCCCCCGATCGCGTTCATCCCGCGTGCGGGCTGCAGGAACGCAGGGTCGTTGATCGCATGCCCCGGCAGCTTGCCGTGCACGCAGGAGCGCAGCATCCCGTCGATGCCGGCATCCACCGCCTCGGCGGGGCGACCGTCGCGCAGGATCGGCAGGACGTCGTACTCGGTCGTCGAGAACAGGCAGTTGCGCAGCTGTCCGTCGGCGGTCAGCCGCAGACGATCGCAGTCGCCGCAGAACGGCGCGGTGACCGATGCGATCACGCCCACCGAGTGCGGACCGCCGTCGAGCGTCCAGCGTGCGGCCGGAGCGCCGCCCCGGCCAGGCACCGGGGTGAGTGTCCAGCGCCGGGAGAGCGCCTGCAGGATCTCGTCCTGCGTGACCATCCGCGAGCGGTCCCAGGTGTGGCCGGCGTCGAGCGGCATCTGCTCGATGAACCGCATCTGCGCCTCGTGGGCGATCGCGAACTCCACGAGCTCGACCAGCTCGTCGTCGTTGACATCGCGCATCGCCACCGCGTTGAGCTTCAGCGGGCGCAAGCCCGAGGCTCCGGCCGCCGCGATCCCCTCGAGCACGTCGTCCAGCCGGTCCCGGCGCGTCAGCTCATGGAAACGGTCGCGTCGCAGCGTGTCGATCGAGATGTTCAGGCGGTGAAGGCCCGCCTCGACCAGACCGGGCAGCAGTTCGGGAAGGCGGATGCCGTTCGTCGTCATCGCGATCTCGACCGGAGCGCCGGTCGGTCCCGTGATCGCGGCGAGGCGGCGCACCACCTCGACGATGTCGGTGCGCAGCAGCGGCTCGCCGCCGGTGAGCCGGAACGTGGTGATGCCGTCGGCCGCGGCGACGCGCGCGATGCGCTCGATCTCGTCCAGCGTCAGGATGCTCGTCTTGGCGAGCCACTCGTTGCCCTGCTCGGGCATGCAGTACGTGCACCGCAGCGAGCAGCGGTCGGTGAGCGAGATCCGCAGATCGCGGTGCACCCGCCCGTGCGTGTCGACCAGCGCATCGCCGATCGCCATGTTGCGGGAGGCCGGTGCAGCGCCCTGCGCCGAGGCGTCGAGCCGCTCGGATGCCGCGATGAGCGGCATCCGACGCCCGATCGTGACCGGGATCGCACTCACGCGCCCGGTTCCGATCGCTCTGCCCGGATCGCCATGCTTCGAGGGTAGTCGCGCGGCGCCGCACACGGCTCCGGTGCGTCGGATTATTCACGGCCGGATAGCTCGCGCCACGCGCGGATTACTGGGAATCTGAGACCGCGAGACGATCGCGAAGATCGACTCCCCCTGTGGTCTGACCACATGCTACTGTGTGGTCAGACCATACAGTCAGTCCGACGATCGGAAGCGCAACATGGATCTGCTGGACCCCCTGCTGCTGGCGCGCTGGCAGTTCGGCCTCACGACGCTGTACCACTTCCTCTTCGTGCCGCTCACGCTCGGCATGGCGCTGACGGTCGCGATCTTCCAGACCGCGTGGTTCCGCACCGGCAACGTGAAGTGGCTGCACTTGACGCGGTTCTTCGGGAAGATCTTCCTCATCAACTTCGCGATGGGCGTCGTCACCGGCATCGTGCAGGAGTTCCAGTTCGGCATGAACTGGTCGTCCTACTCGCGGTTCGTCGGCGACGTGTTCGGGGCTCCGCTCGCCTTCGAGGGCCTGATGGCCTTCTTCTTCGAGGCCACCTTCATCGGCCTGTGGATCTTCGGCTGGGACAAGCTGCCCAGGGCGCTGCACCTCGCGAGCATCTGGATCGCGACGATCGGCGCCTGGTTCTCGGCGTACTTCATCCTCGCGGCGAACGCCTTCATGCAGAACCCCGTCGGCTTCAAGATGGCCGAAGACGGCTCACGCGCCGAGATGACCGACTTCTTCGCCGTGCTGACGAACCCGGTCGCGCTGGCGGCCCTGCCGCACACCCTGTTCGCGGCGTTCATGATGACCGCGGGCGTCATCGTGTCGATCTCGGCCTGGCATCTGCTGCGCAGGCAGAACGTCGACATGATGCGGTCGTCGCTGAAGTTCGGGCTGTGGGGTCTCATCGCCGCATTCGCGGGTGTCGCGATCTCGGGCGACCAGCTGAGTCTCGTGATGGTCGCCACCCAGCCCATGAAGATGGCCGCCGCCGAGGCGATGTTCGACAGCGCGTGCGGGGCGGATGCCTCCTTCTCGATCTTCACGCTCGGCACCCCGGACGGCACGAGCGAGCTGTTCTCGATCCGCGTCCCCTACCTGCTGGCGCTGCTGTCGACGCATTCGCTGGACGGCTGCGTCGAGGGCATCAACGACCTCAACACGCTCTACACCACGGAGATGTTCCCGCAGTTCGCCGACCAGGTCGACGGCAACTTCGCCCCGATCCTGTGGGTCACGTACTGGGCGTTCCGCTGGATGATCGGCCTGGGCGGCGTCGCGGCGCTCGTCGCGGTCGTCGGCCTCTGGCTCACCCGCAAGAAGGCGACGCGCGAGGTCCCGGCGTGGGCCTGGCGGCTCGCGATCTGGGCGTGGCCGGCATCCCTGCTCGCGATCCTGGTGGGCTGGGTCTTCACCGAGATGGGCCGCCAGCCCTGGATCGTGTTCAGCCTGATGCTGACCGAGGACGGCGTCTCGCCCTCGGTGCCCGGCTGGACCGTCCTCATCTCGCTGACCGCGTTCACGCTCATCTACGCGGCACTGGCGGTCGTCGAGTTCGGACTCATCGTGAAGACGGCCAAGAAGGGGCCTGAGCCCCTCCCCGAGCCTGGCGCGCCGGATCAGCGCACCCTGGCGGTCGAAGACACCCCGACGACGGTCTACTAGGAGCTTCAGGAGCACGTCATGGATCTCGCCTACCTCTGGTTCTGGATCGTCGGATTCCTCTTCGTCGGCTACTTCGTGCTCGACGGGTTCGACTTCGGCGTCGGCATGTCGCTGCCGTTCCTCGGCAAGAACGACGTCAGCCGGCGCCAGGTCATCAACACCATCGGCCCCGTGTGGGATCTCAACGAGACGTGGGTCATCGTGGCCGGCGCCTGTCTGTTCGCCGCGTTCCCCGAGTGGTACGCGACGCTGTTCAGTGGGTTCTACCTCGCGCTGCTGCTGATCCTGCTGGCGCTCATCCTGCGCGGCGTCTCGTTCGAGTACCGCCATCAGCGCGACTCGCTGCGGTGGAAGAGGGGCTTCGACACGATGATCGTCGTCGGCTCAGCCGTGCCGGCGCTGCTGTGGGGCGTCGCGGTCGCCAACATCGTGCAGGGCGTGCCGCTGGACGCGGACCACGAGTTCGTCGGGTCGTTCCTGACCCTGCTCAATCCCTACGGGCTGCTCGGCGGTCTCACCACGCTGCTGCTGTTCTTCACGCACGGCGTGTACTTCGTCGCGCTGAAGACCGACGGCCAGGTCGCCGCCGACGCACGCCGGCTGGCCGGCCGGGCCGGGCTCCTGACGATCGTCGTCGCCGCCGTCTTCCTGGTGTGGACGGTGGGCATGGCGTTCAGCGAGGGGCGCGAGTTCGCCCTGATGACGGCGATCCTGTCGGCGGTCGCCGCCGTGCTGCTCATCGCATCGTGGATCTCCAACGCCCGCGGTCGCGAAGGTTGGGCCTTCGGGTTCGGCGCGTTCACGATCGTCACCGCGGTCCTCGCCGTCTGGTTCGCCCTGTTCCCGTACGTGATGCCGTCGACCGGCGACCCGGCCGGCTCCCTCACCATCGAGAACGCGTCCAGCACCGACTACACGCTGACGATCATGTCGTGGGCGGCGCTCGTCTTCCTCCCGCTCGTGCTGGCGTACCAGGGCTGGACGTACTGGATCTTCCGCAAGCGCATCACCCGCTCGCGGATCGAGGCGGCCGCCGCGGAGCCCGCGCACTGACCTGCCCGAGGCGGATGCCGCGGCCCACGGCATCCGTTCCTCCACGGCGGCAGTTCACTTGCGCTGAACGTACGCCGGATACGCGGGATCGCGTACGTTCAGCGCAAGTGAACAGGGACAGAGGGAGTGCGGAGCGCATCGGTAGGGTCGAAGGAGCGATGGACGAGAACAACGGCGACGCCCCGGCCCCGACGTCGGGCAAACCCGTCGACCCGCGGCTGCTGAAGTACGCGACCGCCTCGCGGTGGTTCTTCGCCGCGATCGCGGCGATCGCGCTCGCGCAGACGGCCGTGATCGTGGCGTTCGCCTGGCTGCTGACCCGCGCCATCACCGGAGCGGTCGACGGGATGCCGCCGGCCGAACTCCTGCCGACTCTGGGCGCCCTCGCTCTCGTGGTTGCCGTGCGCGCCGTGCTGCTGTGGACGCGCGAGGCTGTCGCCGCCCGCGCCGCCGCGCGGGTGCAGACGCAGCTGCGCACGGCACTCGTCGCGGCGATCGGCGCACTCGGGCCCGAGTGGCTCGGAGCCCGCAACTCCGCGGCGCTGGCGATCACCGCGGGGCGCGGCCTCGACGCCCTCGAGGCCTACTTCGGCCGTTACCTGCCGCAGCTGGTGCAGACGGTGGTGGCGACGCCGCTGATCGTCGCGGTGATGTGGTGGCAGGACTGGATCTCGGGGCTGACGGTGCTGCTCACCCTCCCCCTCATCCCGATCTTCATGGTGCTCATCGGTCTTGCGACGCGCTCCGTGCAGCAGCGGCAGTGGCAGACGCTGCAGCGCCTCGCGTCGCGCTTCGCCGACACCGTGCAGGGGCTGTCGACGCTCAAGGTCTTCGGCCGCCAGCATCGCGCGGCCGCGTCGATCGAGCGCGTCACCGACGACTATCGTCGCGAGACGATGCGCGTGCTGCGCGTGTCCTTCCTGTCGGGCTTCGCACTGGAGTTCCTCGCGTCGATCTCGGTCGCGATCGTCGCCGTCTCGATCGGATTCCGGCTCATCGACGGGTCGCTCACCCTCGCCGTCGGCCTGTTCGTGCTGCTGCTGGCGCCCGAGGCGTATCTGCCGCTCCGTCAGGTCGGCGTGCAGTTCCACGCGGCGGCCGAGGGCATCGCCGCGACCGACGACGTGTTCGACGTACTGGATGCCGCCCTCCGACGCGGCGCGGACCGGGCTCAGGCAGCGATCGGCCGAGCCCGACGTCCGGTCGTTGAGGCTCCGGCCCCGGCCGGCGCCACCCGGCCCCCGGTCGTTGAGCGAGCGAGGAACGAGCGAGACGAAACGCGCGGAGCGCGCCTCGAGCTCTCTGCCGTGCGCGTGCGCCGCGGAGACAGGATG
This sequence comes from Microbacterium sp. LMI12-1-1.1, assembly GCF_040676455.1. Classification (NCBI taxonomy): domain Bacteria; kingdom Bacillati; phylum Actinomycetota; class Actinomycetes; order Micrococcales; family Microbacteriaceae; genus Microbacterium; species Microbacterium sp. LMI12-1-1.1. The sequence goes on from NZ_JBEGIA010000001.1 coordinate 740,792, forward strand.
CTGCAGCCCGTCGATCTGACGGCCGCCCCGGGCACCGTCACCCTCATCGAGGGACCGAGCGGCGCCGGCAAGTCCAGCGTCTTCGCCGCCCTGCGCGGCGCAGCCGCGTTCGACGGCGCAGCGGCGTGGAACGGCGTCGATGTCCGTGGCCTCGCACCGGCCGAGTGGCTCGCGTGGGCGGGTCAGCGCCCCGGCCTGCTCGCCGGCACGATCGCCGACAACGTCGGCCTCGGCGACGCGCCGCCGGATGCCGAGATCGTGCGGCACGCACTGGACCTCGCGTGCGCGAGGACCCTCGACCCCGCACTCGAACTCGGCGTGCAGGGCGGTGGCCTCTCAGGCGGACAGGCCCAGCGTGTGGCGGTCGCCCGCGCGCTGTACCGGCATCTTCGCGGGAACGCACCGGTGGTCGCGCTCGACGAGCCGAGCTCGGCGCTCGACCCGGAGACGGAGGGCCGGCTGTGGCACAGCATCCGGTCGCTCGCGGATGCCGGCGCGACGGTGCTCCTCATCTCGCACCGCACCAGCGCCCGCGCGATCGCCGACGCCGTGATCCGCCTTGAGCCCGCCGAGGTGCCCGCATGACCCCGACGCCCGCGCAGCCTCACGACGACCGTGATACCCCATGGGACGGACGAGACCTCGGGCTGACCCCAGGGTCTCGTCCCCGCGCTGGGGTCTCGCGGTCAGCGCGTGGTCCTGGCAAGCGGAGCGGCGTGGAGGCCGTGAGCGCCACACAGGTGCTGCGCGGCGCGATGCCGCCGGCGCGGAGGTTCTGGTGGGCGCTGGCCGCCGGCTTCGCCTCCGAGGCGTCGGCGGTCGCGCTGCTCGCGGTGAGCGCGTGGCTCATCGTCCGCGCGAGCGAGCAGCCGCCGGTGCTCTACCTGTCGGCGGCGGTGGTCGGTGTGCGGTTCTTCGCGATCTCTCGCGCCGTGTTCCGCTACCTCGAACGACTCACCGGTCACGACGCCGCGCTGCGGCAGCTCGCCTCCACCCGCGCCGACCTCGTGCGGCGACTGGTGCCGCTGGCACCGGACGGGCTGACGCGCACGCGCCGCGGCTCGGTGCTCGGGGCGCTCGTGGACGACGTCGACGAGCTGCAGAACCTTCCGCTGCGGGTGGTGCAGCCGCTAGTGTCTTCGGCGCTCGTGGCGCTCGGCGCGGTCGTGCTCGTGGCGTTCGTGTGGTGGCCGGCGGCGCTGACCCTGCTCGCCTGCCTCGTCGTCGCGGCGGCTGTCGCGACACTGTGGGGATGGATGTCGGGCGCCCGCGCCGAGCGCGACATCGCACCGTTGCGGGCGGCCCTCGCCGACGCCGTGCTCGACCACATCGGCAGCCTCGATGTGCTCGCCGCCTACGGCGCCGAGGCGCAGAGCCGAGAGCGCATCGCCCGCGCCGACGCCGCCCTCCGCCGTGCGGTGGTCCGCCGCTCCGGTGCACAGGCGGGCACAGCCGCCCTGGTCTCGCTCCTGGCCGGGGCAGCCTCGATCGCCGCGGTGCTGGCCGCGGCGCCGGGTACGGCATCCGGCGCCCTTCCCGGCCCATCGCTCGCCGTGGTCGTGCTGGTGCCGATGGCGGTCTTCGAGGTGTTCGCCACCGTTCCCCTGGCGGCCTCCGCATGGCGGCAGGTGCGGGCTTCGGCCGAGCGCGTCGCGGACGCGCTGCCCTCGACGCCGCCGGCGGAGCTGGCGCCCGAGACGGTCGCGCCCACCGGTGAGGCTCCCCCGCTCGGCGACGGCATCCGGCTGCGTGCCGCGGAGGTGCGCTGGCCGGGTGCGGCGCAGGCCTCGCTGCACGACATCGACCTCGCGATCCGTCCGGGCGAGCGCGTGCTCGTGATGGGCGCGAGCGGCGCGGGCAAGAGCACCCTCGCCCACGCGCTGGTGCGGTTCCTCGACACCGAGGGCGGCTACGAGATCGGGGGGCGTTCCGTCCACGACCGCTCCCCCGACGACGTGCGGCTGACCGTCGGGCTGTGCGAGCAGCATCCGATGCTCTTCGACGAAGACATCCGGCAGAACCTGCTCTTCGCGCGCGATACGGCGACGGATGCCGAGCTCGAGGCGGCCCTCGCCCGCGTCGGGCTCGACGCCTGGCTGCGCGAGCGCGGCGGACTCGGCGCGCGCGTCGGTGAACGAGGTGCCCTCGTCTCGGGCGGTCAGGCGCAGCGCATCGCGCTGGCCCGGGCGCTGCTGCGCGGATTCCCCGTGCTCGTGCTCGACGAGCCGACCGCCGGCGTCGACCCCGAGGCATCCGATCGGCTGCTCGTCGACCTGCTGAGCGCCGTGCGGGACGACCAGGCGGTGGTGCTGATCTCGCACGTGGCCGTACCCGACGGGCTCGTCGACCGCGTGGTGCGCCTCGAGGACGGCCGCATCCCGGTCTGACGGATGCCGGCGCCGCGATTCCTGACGCCATGTGATCCCGGTGGTGCAGCGGACCACGGCCTAGGCTCTGACCGTGAGCGACGGCATCCCGAACCCGTTCGAGGGTCTCGAGGCGCAGCTGCGACGTGCCGAAAAGTTCCGTGACACCGTCGACCCGGTGGCCGCGATCGCCGCGTACCGCACGTTCACCGAGTTCCTCCGCCCGCGCCTGCCCGAGCTGCGGATCGCCGCCGGCCTGCCGGAGCAGGCCGGCAGCCGCAAGGACGGCAGGATCCTCGCGCACCGCGACGGCGCACGCGTCGATCCCTCGGCGCTGAACCTGTACACGTTCTGGAACTCGCCGCTGGACTCCGCGCCCCCGCTCGTGCAGGCCTGCGTCGGCGAGATGTCGCGCCTCCACGACGACCTCCCGACACCGCTGACCGTGCTCGACGGCACGTCGGCGCGCGAGCTCGTGGAGATCCCGGATGCCGTGGCCGACGCCCTCGAGAAGGATCACCCCGCGCACTTCTCGGACTTCGTCCGCATCAGCGTGCTCGACCGCCTCGGCGGCATCTGGGTCGACGCCACCTGCTGGGCGCCCGCCCCGCTCCCCCAGGCGGTCGCACCTCTGCTCACCGCCGGCGCCCTGTACCCCCGCTGGACCCGCCGCCAGATCGGCAACTGGTTCATCGCCGCCGTGCCGGCGACGCCGCTCATCCGCCTGCAGCGGCTCGCACTCCAGGCCTGGTGGGAGTCGGGCGGCGGCATCCCCGACTACTTCCTCTACCACCGCATCTTCGAGGTGCTCCTGGATCTCGTGCCGGAGTTCCACGGACAGTGGGATGCCGCACCCACGCTGTCCAGCGCCGCCAGCCACCTGCTGCAGCTCGGCATGATGCAGCCGTGGGACCCCGACGCGATGCGCTTCGTCGCGGGGGCGTCGATCGTGCAGAAGCTCAGCTACAAGTACGACGCGGTGCCACCGGGCTCGGTGCTTGATCGCCTCGTGTCGCACCGCCCGATCCTTACGGCGTGATGCGCCGCCGCGTCCTCACGGCGTGACGCGCTGCGCCGACGGGCGGATCAGGCCTCGTCGCCGCCGCCGCCCGCCGCGGCGGTCGCCGTGATGCGCCGTGCCATGCCCGCGAAGATGAACCCGTGGAACGGCAGGACGGCGAGCCAGTACAGTCGCCCCGCCAGTCCCCGCGGGAAGAACACCGCGCGCTGGTCGTAGCGCGAGCCGCCGCGCTCCTCGTCGGCCGCCGCCCGCAGCTCGAGCCAGGCGAGACCCGGCACCTTCATCTCGGCCCGGAGGCGCAGCATCCGTCCCGGTTCCAGCGCTTCGACCCGCCAGAAGTCGAGCGCATCCCCCACGGCCAGCCGATCACGGCTGCGCCGCCCCCGGGCGAGCCCGATGCCCCCGACCAGGCGATCCATCCAGCCGCGCACCGCCCACAGCAGCGGCGACGAGTACCACCCGTTCTCTCCGCCGATCCCCACGATGACGCGCCACAGGGCGTCGGGAGATGCCGGGGTGTGTGCCGTGCGGACGTCACTGAACACCACGCGACCCGCCCAGTCGGGGTCGTTCGGCAGCGGGTCGCTCGGGGCGCCGAGCACGCCGGCATCCTGCCAGCTGGTCTCGATCGCATCGGTCTCGAGCTTTCCCAGCGCCAGCCGCACCGCCGTGCGGTACGGGGTGAGACCGCCCTCCGGTGGAGCGATGAGCTCGTCGATCCCGTGGTCCTTCACGATGCACTCGTTCTGCAGCGACTCGACCAGCGGCCGCGCGATCGCGCGCGGGATCGGTGTCACGAGGTTGACCCAGTGCGAGGCGAGTCGTGGCGTCAGCACCGGGAGCGCTGCGATCGCACGCTGGCGCAACCCCGCCTCGACGGCGTAGCCGTTCATCATCTGCCCGTACCGCAGCACGTCGGGGCCGCCGATGTCGACGGCGCGGTTCACGTCGGCCGGCAGTCGTGCGGCGCCCAGCAGGTAGTGCAGCACATCGCGCACGGCGATGGGCTGGATGCGGTTGCGCACCCACCTCGGCGCGGGCATGTACGGCAGCACCTCGGTGAGATGGCGCACCATCTCGAACGACGCCGACCCCGACCCGATCACGACCCCCGCCTGCAGCACGATCGTCGGGACGCCGCTCTCGAGGAACGTCCGCCCGACCTCCACGCGCGACTGCAGGTGCGGCGAGAGCGTCACCCCGGTCGGGTGCAGCCCGCCGAGATAGACGATGCGACCCACGGATGCCGCGGCCGCCGCGTTCGCGACCGTCTCGGCAGCGCGCCGGTCGGTGTCGGCGAACCGCTTGCCGCCCGACATCGAGTGGACGAGGTAGAAGACCACGTCGACATCGCGCACGGCCTCGCCGACCGGGCCTTCGTCGGCGGCGTCGCCACGGACGATCTCGACGCGATCGCCCCACGGGAACGCCGCCGCCCGCGCGGGATCGCGCGCCAGCACCCGGACCTCGTAGCCGGCGTTCAGCAGCCGCGGCACCAGCCGCCCGCCGATGTACCCCGTCGCGCCCAGGACGAGCGCGCGCGGCGCGGAGCCGTCGGGGCGCGGAAGCGCCACGAGTGCCGGCTCACGGCCGGTCGGCGCCGAGACATCGTCCACGAGGGCAGACTACGCGGGCATGCTCCGCACCCGGATGGGTTGACGCGAGGACGGCCGTCGCGTAGGTCAGAGGCGCGTCGCGAAGACCTGCGTGCCCGCGGGCGACGGGATCGGCTCGAACCCGACGCGGGGATAGAAGGCGATCGCGCCGGTGTTCTCGACCGAGGCGACCAGGTGGAGGCCGGGCACCCCCGCCTCGCGGAGGGCGGCTTCGAGCGTCTCGATCAGACGGCGGCCGAGGCCCTGGCCCTGCGTCTCGGGCAGCAGGTCGATGTGCAGGTGCGCCGGGTACTCGTCACCGAACGGCTGGGCACCGCCCGCGCGGGAGTACGCGTAGCGGAGGATGCCGTCCTGCCGCGATTCGGCGGCCGTCTGCGCGCCCTTCGGCCGGGGCCAGCGCTCGGCGTGCCGCGGCCACCACTCGGTCCGGAACCACTCCTCGAACGCCGCGGAGTCGGGGGCGCCCACGATGTAGCCGACGACGCGGCCGTCGTCCGTCTCGACCACGAAGGCGAACTCGGGGTGACGTACCGCGTAGGGCAGGACGAAGATCTCGGCCCAGAGATCGTCGTCGTCGAGGATGCCCGTGGCGTCGGCTCCGGCATCCGCTGTCTTCAGGCAGATGTCGGCCAGAGCGGGTTCGTCACCGGGGCGGAAGGGGCGGATTCGCGTCACCGGGCGAGTCTATGAGATGCGCCGGACAGTCGTCTTGGCCCGGGCCGTCGACGAAGCGTCCCGCTCCGGCGCGGTGCCTCGGCTCGAGGCGTTTCGTCTCGGTCGCCGGCGCTCCCTCGCTCAACGACCGGAACCTTTCGCCCGGCCGTTGAGCGAGCGACGAACCACCTCCCCGGCCGTTGAGCGAGCGAGGAACGAGCGAGACCCTTCTCCCGGTCGTCGAGCGAGCGAGGAACGAGCGAGACCCTTCTCCCGGTCGTCGAGCGAGCGAGGAACGAGCGAGACCTTTCTCCCGGTCGTTGAGCGAGCGAGGAACGAGCGAGACCTCTCTCCCGGTCGTCGAGCGAGCGAGGAACGAGCGAGACCTTTCTCCCGGTCGTTGAGCGAGCGAGGAACGAGCGAGACCTCTCTCCCAGTCGTCGAGCGAGCGAGGAACGAGCGAGACCCTCCTCCCAGTCGTCGAGCGAGCGAGGAACGAGCGAGACGAAACGCTCTGAGTGTGGCGGAGGCTCAGTGCCCGACGACCAGTCGCACGTCGGCCGGGTCCACGCGCAGCGTGATCGTGTCGCCGGGCGCGAGCCCCGCGGCGCTGTCGGCGGCGACGTCCACCGCGACGTCGGGATCGGCGGTGCGTATCCGCACCCCGGCCGGCGTCTGCTCGAGGCGCACGATGCGTGCTGTCCACTCCCCCGCGGCGTGGGGCGGCCCCTCGATCACCCGGATGGCGCTCGGCCGGAACACCGCAACAAGAGACGGATGCCGCGACCCCGCCGCGTGGGGCAGCACCAGGTCCCCGGCACGCCAGGCCGAGTCTGCGGGCTCGAGGGTCCCGACGACGCGGTTGAGTCCCGCCACCGCTGCGGCGAACCGGGTCGCCGGAGACGCGAGGACCTCGCGCACCGGCCCGGTCTGCGTGACCCGGCCGTCTTCGAGCACGACGAGGCGGCTCGCGAGCGCGACCGCGTCGACCGCGTCGTGGGTCGCGACGACGGCCGTCGTGCGCGTCGCCGCGAGCTGCTGATGCAGCAGGGCGCGCACGTCGCCGGCGGTCTCGGTATCGAGCGAGGTGAGCGGCTCGTCGAGCAGGATCGCGGCGGGCGACGTCGCGAGCGCCCGCGCCAGCGCGACGCGCTGCTGCTGTCCACCCGACAGCTGAGCGGGCCGGCGTTCGCCGAGCCCCTCCAGCCCGACGCGTCGAAGCCAGTCCGCGGCTCCGGCCGCCGCCACCGTCTTCGTGGCGCCGTGCACCCGCAGCCCGAACGCCACGTTGTCGTGCGCGCTGAGATGCGGGAACAGGCGCGGATCCTGCCCGAGGAGCACCACGCCGCGTGCCGCCGGCGTCGTGCGGCGCGCAGCGGAGCCGTCGGACGTGCGCCGGTCGAGCAGCCGGCCCTGCAGCCGGACCTCTCCCTCCTCGAACCCCGTCAGCCCCGCGAGGACGCCGAGCAGCGTCGACTTCCCAGCGCCGCTCGGACCCATGAGGGCCACGACCCCGCCCGCCGGCACGCTGAGGGCCACGTCTAGCGCGAACCCGCCCCGATCCACGCGGACGCGGGCCTCGAGTCCCTCTGCGGCGCCGGTGGCCGCATCCTCGCCCGCCGCACCGCTCATCGCGCGGGCTCCGCGCGCCAGGCGCGCACGAGCAGCAGCACGCCGACCGCGGTGACGAGCAGCAGCAGCGAGAGTGCCACCGCCGTTCCCTGCGAGACGCCGGCGCCGTTGAAGGCGGTATAGATCGCGAGCGGCATGGTCTGCGTCACGCCGGGAGCGTTTCCGGCGAAGAGGGCCGTCGCGCCGAACTCGCCGATCGCGCGGGCGAAGCACAGCACGGTGCCCGCGACGAGGCCGGGGGCGGCGAGCGGGAGGGTCACGCGGGCGAGGATCGTCCAACGCCCCGCGCCCAGGCCCGCCGCCGCCTGCTCGAAGCCGGTGCCGGTGGAGCGCAACGCCCCTTCGAGGGCGAGCACGAGGAACGGCAGAGCGACGAAGGTCTGCGCGAGGACGACGGCGGTGGTGGTGAACGGGATGCGGATGCCCCACTCCGCGAGGATCCCGCCCAGCCAGCTGGTGCGGCCGAACAGGAACAGCATCGCGACGCCGCCGACCATGGGCGGCAGCACGAGCGGCACCGTCACGAGCGCCCGCAGCACGGCCGCCGTCCGCACCGAGCTCCGGGCGATGAGGAGCGAGAGCGGCACACCGAGGACGACGCAGACGATCGTGGCGACGGCGCCGGTGGCGAGCGAGAGGCCGAGCGCCGACAGCGCCTGCGGCGAGGTGACGTCGGTCCACAGCGTCGACCAGTCGACGCGCAGCACGAGGGCGCCCAGGGGCAGGACGAGCAGAGCGAGCCCGATCGCGGCCGGAACCGCGAGCACGCGGGGCACGAAGCCGGCGCGCTCCTCGTGCGTGCGCACGTCGCGCGCCGTGGCGACGGTCACGGGGCCCCGAATCCGAGGGCCGAGAGCACTCGCCGGCCCTCGTCGCCGAGCACGAACGCGACGAAGGCGCCGGCAGCCTCCGGGTTCGCGCCATCGTTCAGCGCGACGACGGGATACCGGTTCACGACGTCGTCGGCGCCCGGCACGTCGATCGCGTCGACGGCCCTCGTGGTCGAGGCATCCGTCACGTACACCAGCCCCGCGTCGGCCTCTCCGGCTGCGACCTTCGTGAGGACGGCGGTGACGTTCTGCTCGTAACTGTCGACGCTCGGCTCGACGCCGGCGTTCGAGAGGAGCGCCGCGGATGCCGCCCCGCACGGCACCTCGGCCGCGCACAGCACCACGGTCCGGTCGGGATCGGCGAGGTCCTCGAGGCCGTCGATCCCGCCCGGATCGCCCGCGGGAACCACGAGCGTCAGCGTGTTCGTCGCGAACAGCTCGGGACCGCTCGCGAGGCCCGCATCGACGACCTTCTGCATGTTCGGCTCGTCCGCCGCCGCGAAGACATCGGCGGGGGCTCCTTCGATGATCTGCGTCGCCAGCGTCGACGAGCCGTCGTAGGTGACGGGCTGCACGCGAAGGGACGGATGCCGCTGCTCGAACTGCGTCGCCAGCTCATCGAACGCCGCCTGCAGCGACGCGGCCGCATATACCGTGAGGCCCCCGGACAGCTCGGGCTCTGCCGAGGTCGTCTCTGCAGGCGACGCGCCCGGATCCCGGTCGACGCTCGCGCAGCCGGCGAGTCCGAGCACGAGAGCGGCGAGGAGCGCTGCGACGCGAACGGTGGCCCCGTGGCGCACGTCAGGCCTTCGGGGTCTCGACGATCACCGTGGTCGCCTTGACCACGGCGACGGCGAGCGAGCCGGGCTCGAGTCCCAGCTCGCGCACCGCCTCGGACGACATGAGCGAGACCACGCGATGCGGACCGGACTGGATGTCGACCTGCGCCATCACGCCGTCGATCTGCACACGCGTGACGAGCCCGACGAAGCGATTGCGCGCGCTCGAGAGCACGTCCGCAGGATCGCCCGGCGCAGCGGCGAGCTCGACCGCGCGTGCGGCGAGCGCGGCGCCGGGGATCTCGACGGGCGATGCCCCGGTCGTCGGCAGCGTGCCCGCGTCGATCCATCGGCGGACGGTATCGTCGCTCACCGCGAGCAGCCGCGCCGCCTCGGAGATCTTGTAGCTCGCCACAGCTCCACATTATCACCGCGCATGCGGGTTGTCCGCGGGCATTTCCCCGCATACGCGGATTTCGGTTCGTGGTGCGCCACTGCCGATGCGCTGGGGCACCGACCAGATCACCGTCGAACCCGCCGCGCCCGCGGACGCCCGACGCGGCTGCCCCCGCCGCACCGGCATCCTCCGTTCATGTGCCCCCACGTTCGGGTGTCACGACACGCCGCTACGCCGGCGTCGAAGCCACAACTCGCGACCCCTGAACGGTCTACGCACGCGCTCGGGTGTCACGACACGCCGCAACGCCGGCGTCGAAGCCACCATTCGTGACACCCGAACCGCCACGCACGCTGGAAAGTCACGACGTTGAAGGGGTGCACTGGTGGCCGGAGTACTCTCGGCGAGATGACGGCGACTCTTCCCGCCGATGCCCACGTGCACAGCGAGTGGTCGTGGGACTGCGGCTCGGATCCGGCCTCGCACGGCTCGATGGTCCGCACCTGCGAACGTGCACTCCGGATCGGACTCCCGGCGATCGTGTTCACCGAGCACCTCGACTTCGAGCACGACTGGCGAGTCGAGGACGGTGACATCGGAGAGCACGCGCAGAGGTACGTCGACGAGAGCGGCCATGTGCGGCTGCCCGAGTTCGACGTCGAGGGCTATCTCACCGCGATCGAACGGTGCCGCCACGACTTCCCGGACCTGCGCATCCTCACGGGCGTCGAGTTCGGCCAGCCGCACCTGCGCGACGCGCACGCCGCCGCTCTGCTCTCCAGCGGGGTCATCGATCGCGTCAACGGGTCGCTGCACATGCTCCCCTTCGACGGCGCCGACCGCACCGAGCCGACCACGCTCTACCGTCACATGCCCGCGGACGACGTGATGTGGAGCTACCTCGAGGAGATCCCGCGCATGGTCGCCGGCTCGGATTCCTTCGCGGTGTTCACGCACATCGACTACGCCGTGCGCTCCTGGCCGGTCGCCACAGCGGGCCCCTTCGACCCTCGCAGATTCGAAGACGGGTTCCGTGCCGGGATGCGCGCGATCGCGGCGTCGGAACGGGGCCTCGAGATGAACACCCGGCGGCTCTGGCCGTGGATCCCGCAGTGGTGGGCGGAGGAAGGCGGGCGCGCGGTCACGTTCGGCAGCGACGCCCACGGACCCGACATGCTCGCCGCCCACTTCCCGGAGGCGACGGCGATGCTCGAGCACTTCGGATTCCGGCCGGGCGCGCGCGCCGAGGACTTCTGGATCCGTTGAACATGGGCGCTCCACCCGCGCGATGCGGGTGGAAGATCGGAGCATGGCACTCATCCCCGCTCCCATCTCGACCTTCATCGTCGCCACGAACGCCGGCGACTCCGATGCGTTCGTCGCGGCCTTCAGCGAGGACGGCTCGCTCGACGACTGGGGCCGCGTGGCGCACGGGCACGACGGCATCCGAGCGTGGGATCGCACCGACAACATCGGCAAGCAGTCGCACTTCGAGCTCATCGACATCGAGCAGGAAACAGCCCCGGAAACCTACCTCGTGCACTTCGCGGTGACCGGCAACGGGTTCAACGGCACCAGCCCGTTCCGCTTCACCTTGCGCGACGGTCTGATCCAGAGCGTGGTCATCGTTCCCGATTGAGGCTCTGAGAGGCTGTCGATCGAGACGACGTCCGATCGTCATCCCTGTGAAGGGCCGCCGCCCGGTACACACTCGTCACGGCTGCGGCGGCCGAGATTGGAGCCATCATGTCGGACCACACCGGGCCTCTCGATATCCGCTTCACCGCCACCCTCGGCAAAGCTCAGCCGGGCGACACCTGGACTTGCGTGAAGCTCCCCGATTCCGCCACGATCTTCGGCACCCGCGGACTCGTCAAGGTGGCGGGCACCGTGGACGGGCACCCGTTCGAAGGTGCTTTCATGGCCCTCGGCGACGGGACGCACAAGCTCCCGATCAACGCCGAGGTCAGAAGGGCGATCGGCAAGACCGACGGCGACTCCGTCGACATCCACCTCACCCGGCGCCGCTCGTAGCGCCGGCGCGGGCGTCGTCAGTCGGCGGGTGGGCGGCGCAGCCGCTTGACGTCGGTACGCCGCTTCTTCTCGCTCAGGCGCCGCTCCTTGGCGCCCCGGGTCGGGCGCGTGGGTCGTCGCGAGGGCGAAGGCGGCCGTAGCGCGTCGGCGACGAGAGCGGCGAGCCGGGCACGCGCGGCATCCCGGTTGCGCAGTTGCGCGCGATGCTCGGATGCCGCGATCGTCAGCACTCCGTCGACAAGGCGACCGCTCAGCCGCGCGAGCAGCCTCTCGCGCTGGTGCGGCGACAGCACGGCCGAGCGCGACACATCCCAGACCAGCTCCGCCCGCGAGTCGGCGGTGTTCACGCCCTGCCCGCCGGGGCCGGATGACCGCGAGAAGCGCCAGGTCAGCTCGGACTCGGGGATGGTGAGCCCCGAGCCCACCCGGAGGCCGGGACGATGGGCGGCGGGCATGGATCCATCATCCTCTTGCGTGCAGGGCATCGTTACAGGGTCGTTGCCCGGCGTCGTCCCGGCGCCTCTAGCGTCGGTACCGGAGGTGCACACGATGCGACGTCTGACGGTGGTGGTCGCGACTCTCGGCGTGAGCCTGGTGCTCGCCGGCTGCGGGGCGATTCCCGGGATCGGCGCCGACCCGCGTATCGAGGCGACGCCGGTCGCGACGGTGATCTGCCCCCAGACCTACGAGGCAGGCCACGCTGAAGCCGGACTGGTGCCGTCCGACTTCACGGCGGTCGCCGTCCTGCGGTGCGACCCGTACGCGTCGTGGGAGGACGACGACGGGAGTTGGTCGGGGGCGCTTCTCGAACGACTCGAGGGAGACCTCGAACCTGTGCTCGCGGCGCTGGCCTCTCCCAGCGATCCGCGTTCGATGGGACCGTGCACCGCGATCGGCTACCTCTCCCCCGAGCTGTGGGTGGAGGACGCCGACGGGCTCGTCGTGAGCGTGGCGGTCCCGTCCGACGGGTGCGGAGCGCCTAAGTCCGTCGGCTTGGACGCGGCTCTCGCGGCCCTCACCGTGGTGGACGAGACGTTCACGCCCGAGTCGCTGGTCGACTCCGCCGCGGCGACCGATGCGGGATGCGCCACCCAGGCGAGCATGCTGATTCTCGCCGGCCCGGATGCCACGAGTGGTCTCCCCGCCGACGCCGACGCCGACGTACCCGACGACCAGGTGATCGGCGAGGACGCGCTCATCCCCTTCGAGCTTCCGGCATGGCCCGAGGTGGCCACGGTCGACGGAGCGCGGCTGTGCGACTACGTCGCCGGGTTGGGATCGACGCGGTCGCCGGCGGTCACGGGTGATCCGAACATCTTCGCCGGCGTGCGCGAACTGGCCACCGCCGAGGCTCAAGCCGTGCTCGCGGACGCCCGGCACGCCCCCACAGCGCCGTCGTGCACGGACGCGGCGACGAGGTGGGTCGTCGTCCACCCGAGTCTCGTGAGCGGGCAATCGCAGCCGTTCACCGTCGAACTCGACGGCTGCCGACGCCTGGTGGACCCGGGTCTCCAGCCTCGCGCAGCGTCGCCGGAGCTTCTCGACCTGCTGACGCCGGCGGGCTGACGGCTCGATAGGGTCGGGAGATGGCGCAGCCGAGCGGCAAGGAACGTGCAGGATGGGTGACCGCGGGGGTTCTCCTCCTCGCGGGAGCGGTCACGATCGTCATCGGGGCATCGACGCCCGCATCGTTCGGCTGGTTCGCGTACCAGCCGCTCGCCGATGCCGCCTTCGCGCCGGGCGGAGACTACGTCTTCGTGTCCCGCGTCACGATCTTCGGGTTCGCGGCGTTGAGCCTCGGGCTCATCACGCTCGCGTTCGTCGGCGGCTGGCGTCTGGCCAAGCGAGCCTCCGGCTGAGCACACGTCGGCGCGTGTTCCGGTCACCCGACGGGTCCGACCCGGCATCTTCGTGCGACCTCAGCCCCCTGCGCAAGCCCCCTCGCTTCGTGCGGGTGCCTGCCTAATCTCGCCTGCAGGGAGATCTCAGACGCAACTCCCGCCGACCGCGGTCGGCGGGAGTCGCCATCCGAGGGGAGGAACATGTCCGAGCAGCAGGCGCATCATCAGGTGCTGGTCATCGGCGGGGGCAACGGCGGCATCTCGGTCGCCGCGAGGCTGCGTCGCTCCGGCGTCGACGACATCGCCATCATCGAGCCGCGTGAGCAGCACCAGTACAAACCGCTGTTCTCGCACGTCGCCGGCGGCACCGCTCCCGCCGGCATCACCGTCCGCCCCCAGCGAGAGGTGATGCCGAAAGGGGTGGAGTGGATCCAGGATGCCGTCACCGCCGTCCAGCCCGACGCGAACGCCGTCGTGCTCGAGACCGGTGACCGCGTCACCTTCGACCAGCTCATCGTGTGTCCGGGCATCCAGCTCGACTGGGGCCGCGTGCCGGGGCTGGCAGAGGCGATACAGACGCCGGCGGCGGCATCCCACTACGAATTCGAGCTGGCGCAGAAGGCGTCGCTGCTGCTGCGCGACCTGAAGGAGGGCACGGTCGTCTTCACCCAGCCCGACGGGCCCGCCTCGTGCGCGGGTGCCGCACAGAAGCCGATGTATCAGGCGTGCGACTACTGGCGGGCGACGGGGGTGCTGGACAGGATCCGGGTCGTGATGGTGGTGCCGACGGAGACGGCGTTCCTGCCGCCGTTCGATCGCGAGCTCGAGCGCAAGATCGAGGAGTACGGCATCGAGCTGCGCACCCGCTCGGTGCTGCTCCGCGTGGACTTCGCGGCGCAGGAGGTCGTGATCGGCGGGCCGGACGGACCCGAGCATCTGCACTACGACGTGCTCAACGTCGAACCGCCGCAGTCGGCCCCGGATTGGCTCAAGGCGTCGGTGCTCCCGGCGCCGGGCTCGTCGGGAGGGTTCGTGGAGGTCGATCCTCGGACGCTGCGGCATCCGCGACTCCCCCGTGTCTGGGCTCTCGGCGACGCCGCCGCGACCACCAACTCGAAGTGCGGTGGGGCGCTCCGCAAGCAGACGTGGGTGCTGGCGAAGAACGTCTCGAGGGTGCTCCGCGGCAAAGAGCCGAAGGCGCGCTACGACGGCTACGCGGTGTGCCCGTTCACGGTCTCGCGGTCGACGGTCGTGTGGGCGGAGTTCGACGACACGGGCACGCCGAAGCCGTCCATCCCGTTCTTCCGGCGGATGTACCGCGAGAGCCGGCTGTCGTGGGTCTTCGACCGGCACGTTCTGCCGTGGGTCTACTGGAACCTCATCCTGACCGGGCGCGTCTGACCCTGCCGGCCCGGCCGCCGTCGGTGCGCCAGGCGCGCGATCGGACGGGCGGCGCCCGACCCCCGATGCGCGCGGCGTAGCCTGTGGATATGGCCTTTCCCCCACTCGTCGAGCCCCTCGCCGAGCTGAGCGATTCCGAGCACACACGGACGGCGCGGCACCGCGTGCTCGCCGGCTTCGGCGACGTCGCGCAGCGCCGCCTCGCCGCCGCGCACATCGCGGTCGTCGGTGCGGGCGGCCTCGGCTCCCCCGCCGTGCTGGCGCTGGCGGCCGCCGGAGTCGGCACGCTCACGGTGATCGACGACGACCTGGTCGAGGCATCCAATCTGCAACGGCAGGTGATGCACCGTGTGGGCGATGTCGGTGCGGCCAAGGTCGACTCCGCCGTCCGCATCGCCGCCGACCTCTCGCCCACGACCCTGGTGCGGCCGGTGCAGGCCGTGCTCACGCCGGCCAATGCCCGCGACCTCCTCGCCGGAGCGCACGTCGTCATCGACGGCACCGACACGTTCGAGACCCGCGAGGCGGTGGCCGCCGCGTGCGAGGACCTCGGCGTTCCGCTCGTGTGGGGCGTCGTGCAGGAGTTCCACGCGCAGGCGACGGTCTTCTGGTCGACGCCGCCCGCCGGCGCGGTGCCCGTCCGCCTCGCCGATCTCTACCCGCCGGATGCCGGACGCGAGGCCCCCACCTGCGCACAGGTCGGCGTGCTCGGCGCCCTCTGCCTGCAGGTCGGCGCACTCCTGGCCACCGAGGCCATCAAGCTCATCACGGGGGTCGGAGACCCGCTGCTCGGACGCGTGCTGGTGATCGACGCCCTCCGCGCCCGGACCGACGAGGTGCCGCTGCGTCCCGCGGACGTCCCTTCCCACGGCGGCGGTGTCGCGCGCGAGCCTGCCGCGCCCGAAGACGTCGCGGCCGGCGCCTCGCCGGCGAGCGCCGGCTTGCAGGCCGCTCCTGAGCCCACCCGCCCCGCACCCATCCCGCAGCTGACTCCGGCCGAGGCGCTCGCTGCGCAGCGGGCGGGGGCCGTGCTGCTGGACGTGCGCGAGCCGTTCGAGACCGCGCGCGGCGTCATCCCCGGCTCGATGCTGCTGCCGCTCGGGGACGTGCTCGCCGAGCCGCACCGGGTGGAGACTCCCCGCGTGATCGTGGTGTGCCAGGTCGGCATGCGCGCACAGCGCGCGGCGGTGGCTCTGCGCGCCGCAGGGATCGAGGCGTCCGTCCTCGCCGGCGGCATGGACGCATGGAACCGCGACGCAGCCGGCGCGGCGGTCCGCGCGTGAGCTGCTTGCGCACCGTCGAGGAGCACCTGGCCGATGTGCTCGCGGCCGCCGAACCGCTGGAGAGCGAGCGGGTCGCGCTCGCTGCCGCGCACGGCCGCACGCTGCGCGAACCGGTGCGGGCCGCGGTCGATATCCCCGTCTTCGACAACTCGGCGATGGACGGGTTCGCCGTCCGCTTCGAGGATGTGGCGGTCGCACCGGCGACGCTCCGCGTCGTCGCCGACCTGCCCGCCGGCACCGACGCCGACCCGGCGCTCGCCCCCGGCGAGGCCGCGCGCATCATGACCGGGTCGGCCGTACCGGCCACTGCCGACGCGATCGTCCCGTTCGAAGACACCGCCGGCGGGCTCGCCGACTCGCTCGGTGCGATCTCGGTGCAGAAGGCCCCGCGTGCCGTGGGCGCCCACATCCGTCGCGCCGGCGAGGACGCGCGCGCCGGTGACGAGGTGCTCCCGTCCGGAGAGCTGCTCGGCCCCCTGCAGGTCGCGGCGACGGCAGCGGCCGGCGTCGCCGAGGTCATGGTCGCACGTCGACCGCGTGTCGCCGTCATCTCGACGGGGAGCGAGCTCGTCGAGCCGGGATCCGCGCTCCGTCGCGGTCAGATCCCCGAGTCGAACAGCGTCCTGCTCGCCGCCCTCGCCGCGGAAGCCGGCGCCGAGGTCGTGCGCCGCGCCAGCGTTCCCGACGAGAGCGGGGCCCTCGACGCCCTGCTCGCCGAGGTGACGGACCCGCGGTCGCCGGAGCGCGCGGACGTCGTCATCTTCTCCGGCGGCGTCAGCGCCGGAGCGTACGAGGTGGTCAAGACCACGCTCGCCGAGACCATGGTCTTCTCGAAGGTGGCGATGCAGCCCGGCAAGCCCCAGGGCTTCGGCCGCCTCGCCGCGGGCACGCTGCTGTTCGGGCTGCCGGGCAACCCGGTCAGCGCGGCGGTCTCGTTCGAGGTGTTCGTGCGACCGGCGCTGCTGCGCCTTCAGGGTCGCCGGGCCATCGACCGCCCCGTCATCGCACTGCGGGCCGGTGCCGGCTGGCGCACGCCGCCGGCGCGGCGCCAGTACCTGCCCATCACGATCGACCGCTCCGATCCGGCGGCCTGGCGTGCCGTCCCGGCGACGAGCGGCGGATCCCACCTCGCGGGCGGACTCGGCCGTGCCGAGGCCTATGCCGTCGTGCCCGCCGAGGTCGACGCTGTGGCGGCGGGCGATGTCGTCGATGTCATGCTGATCTCATGAGCACGCCCGAACCGCCGAATTTCACGCACCTCGACGACGCCGGGAACGCGCGCATGGTCGATGTCACGCTGAAGCAGCCGACCGTGCGCTCCGCGACAGCCCGCGCCTTCGTGCGCTGCGCGCCCGAGGTGGTCGCCGCACTGCGCGACGGGTCGGTGCCGAAGGGCGATGTGCTCGCGGTCGCCCGCATCGCCGGCATCCAGGCCGCCAAACGCACCCCCGAGCTGCTGCCGCTCGCGCATGTCATCGGCGTGCACGGCGCTGCGGTCGACCTCGCGGTCGAAGACGGCGGCGTCGCGATCGAGGCGACGGTGCGCACCGCAGACCGCACGGGCGTCGAGATGGAGGCCCTGACCGCGGTCTCGGTGGCCGGCCTCGCCGTCGTCGACATGGTGAAGGGGCTCGACAAGGGCACCTCGATCGAGAGCGTGCGCATCATCACGAAGACCGGCGGCAAGAGCGGCGACTGGCATCGCCCGGGCGAAAGCTGATGCCCGGCCGGCGACCCGTCGTCCCCGCCGGCCTGGGCGGGATCCTGCTCGCCGGCGGCCGCGGCACGCGCGTGGACGGCGCCGTCAAACCGCTGTTCGAGGTGGGCGGGCGCACACTGCTGTCGGCGGCGGTGACCGCGGCGACGGATGCCGGAGCCCGGCCCCTCACCGTTGTGGCACCGGTGCTCGACGAGAGCCTCCCCGTCGGGTGGGTGCGCGAGGATCCGCCGTTCGGCGGCCCGGCCGCCGCCGTGGTCACCGCGCTCGCATCCTGGCCGGCGGAGGACGACCCGGAGTGGACGCTCGTCCTGGCCTGCGACCTCCCCGGCGCGGATGCGGCCGTCCGACGGCTCGTCGACGATCTCGCTCTGCTCCCGGCCGATACCGAGGGGCTATGCCTCGGCGACGCATCGAGCCGCCCCCAGTGGCTGACGGGCGTGTACCGCACGCGGGCACTGCGGCAGGCGGCATCCGCTCTCCCCGATGGAGGGCGCGACTTGCCGATGCGCAGGCTCGTCCACGAGCTGGCGATCGCCGTCGTCGCGGCGCCCGACGACCTGACCCGCGATGTCGACACGTGGGAGGATCTGAACGAGGCCCGCGCGCGGGCCGATCACGCGCACCCCAGCCTGGAGGATTCGCCATGAGCGAGCAGTCCCGCACCCTTCCCCCGGAGGCCCTCGACGCCTGGGCCGCCGCGCTGCGCGAGCGGTTCGACCTCGCGCCCGAAGACGTGCCGGTGTCGCTGATCCTCGATCTGGCACGCGACGTCGCGGTCGGCGTGGCACGCCCGGCGGCGCCGTTCAGCGCGTTCGTGGCCGGGCTCGTGGCGGGTCGCAACGGCGGCTCCACGGCCGACATCGAGTCCGCCGTGGCCGCGATCACCGCCCTCGCCGGCGACTGGGAGCACGAGGCCTGATGGCCGTCGTCCGCTACTTCGCCGCCGCGCAGGAGGCGACCGGCCTGGATTCCGAGCGCCGCACCGAGACCACGCTGGGTGAGCTGCGCCGCGCCGTATCGGAGGAGTTCCCCGGGCTGGGCGGCATCCTGCCCCGCTGCGCCGTGCTCGTCGGCGGCTCACGCGTCGACGACGACACGCCCCTCGGCAGCGACGACATGGTCGACGTGCTGCCGCCCTTCGCCGGCGGCTGATCCCGCTTCCGGGCTGCGGGGCCTTCGGCCGCCGCGGTCAGCCGCCGAGGCCGAGCCAGGTGGCGGTGCCGTCGGATTCGACCTGGCGCTTCCAGACCGGCAGGTCGGTCTTGATCGTCTCGATCAGCGTGCGGCACACCGCGAACGCCTCGGCGCGGTGGGCGGACGCCACTGCGATCACCACGGCGGCGTCCCCGACGTGCAGCGTGCCGACCCGGTGCGACACGGCGACGAGCGCTCCGGTCGCCCCGATCGCCGCGGCCGCCAGGCGGGCGAGCGCCGGTTCGGCGTCAGGATGCGCCGAGTACTCGAGGGCGACGACGGCGGTCGCGGCATCCGGATCATGATCGCGCACGCGACCGACGAACGTCGTCACGGCGCCCATGCGGGAATCGTCGACGGCGCGCAGGTGGGCGTCGAGATCCAGCGGCTCGGCACTGATGGCGGCCATGCGCACCGCGTCTGTGGTCAGGGTCATCAGTGGTCCCCTCCGCCCAGCTGGTCCAGCACATGTAAGGCGACCGACAGCACGACCGGCATCCCATCCGCCACCCCGCCCGGGGACCCGGGCAGGTTGACCACGAGCGCGCCGTGCGGGTCGACGACACCGGCGATCCCGCGCGTCAGCAGGCCGGCGGGCTTCTCGGCCGCACCGCGTCGTCGCAGCTCCTCCGCGATGCCGGGCACCTGGCGGGTCACGACGCGTGCAGTGCCCTCCGGCGTCTGGTCTCGCGGCGAGACACCCGTGCCGCCCGTCGTCACGATCAGCTTGACGCCCGCGACGACCTCGGCGGTCAGCGCGCGCTCGACGCTGTCGGCGCCGTCATGCACCACGACGGCATCGGCGCAGTCGAAGCCCGCCTCCCGCAGCGCCGAGACCGCGATCGGCCCGCTCGCGTCGGCGCGAGCGCCCTCGGCGGAGCGATCGGACACGGTGATGACGGCGGCGCGGGTCATGCCTCCAGCCTAGGCACGCGCCGGACTCTCAGGTGCGACGTGCGAGCCGCACCACCACCGACTTCGAGGTCGGCGTTCCCGAGACGTCGGCGACGGAGTCCAGGGGCACCAGCACGTTCGTCTCCGGGTAGTACGCGGCGGCGTTGCCCCGAGGAGTGCGATAGGCGACGATGCGGAACTCCTCCGCCCGTCGCTCCTCGAGCGTGCCGTCCGGCCCCCTCCACTCCGACACGAGGTCGACGACGTCGTTCTCGGCGAAGCCCAGCGCGACGATGTCCTTGGCGTTCACCAGCACGACCCGGCGCCCGCCGTGGATGCCGCGATACCGGTCGTCCTTGCCGTAGATCGTGGTGTTGTACTGGTCGTGCGAGCGCAGCGTCTGCAGCAGCAGGCGCCCGCGCGGGATCCGCGGATACTCCAGCGGGTTCACGGTGAACCGCGCCCTGCCGTCGGCCGTCGCGAAGCGGCGCGCATCGCGCGGTCCGTTCGGCAGGTGCAGCGTGCCGCCCTTGCCGATGCGCTCCTCGTAGTCGTCGAACCCGGGGATGACGCGCGCGATGTGGGCGCGGATGAGCGCGTAGTCCGCCTCGAGCGCCGCCCAGTCCGCGTGCGGGACGTTGGACGGATGCCGCAGACCAGCCGGATCGGGGCCGTCTGCGGTCTCGCGGTCGCGATGGACCGGCGAGTGCGTCCCGTCCGACTCCTCGGCCGCGGTGCGCTCCGGGTACCCGCGGTCATGGCGCGTCGCGCCGTCCGCGGCATCCGTCACCGGCTCAGGTGATGTCACCGGCTCAGGACGATCCGCGCCCGCAACGTCCTTCTCCCGTGACATCACCTGATCTCGCGACGACGACGCCGCCGCCGCCGACGAGGACGACGACGCTGACGTCCGACCGCCGGCGGCTGCGCCGGTACCCGCGGACCCGAAGACCAGGCCGCTCAGTCGAGCCACGATGGCGACCTCGCTGAGCAGCTCCTCCGACGGCGGGGCCAGGCGGCCGCGGGAGGCGTGGACGGCTCCCATGGAGTCCTCGACCGTGACCCGCTGCTCCTGGCCGCCGCGGCGGTCGCGGTCGGTGCGGCCCAGCGTCGGCAGGATGAGAGCGCGACGCCCCGTGACGACGTGGGAGCGGTTGAGCTTCGTGGAGACGTGCACGGTGAGTCCGACGCGCGACATGCCGGCCTCGACGACCGCGGTGTCGGGGGTCGCGGACACGAAGTTGCCGCCCATGCTCATGAAGAACCGCACGCGGCCGTCGCGCATCGCGCGGATCGCGCCGACCGTGTCGAAGCCGTGCTCGCGCGGGGCGGCGAACGCGAACTCCGTGTCGAGGGCGTCGAGGAACGCCGCCGACGGCTTCTCGTAGATGCCCACGGTGCGATCGCCCTGCACGTTGGAGTGCCCGCGCACGGGGCAGACGCCCGCGCCCGGGCGGCCGATGTTGCCCTGCAGCAGCAGCAGATTGACCACGTCGCGCAGCGTCGGCACCGAGTGCTTGTGCTGGGTGAGTCCCATCGCCCAGCAGACGATCGTCGCCTTCGACGTGCGCACGGTCTCGGCGACCCGCCGCAGCGACTTCTCGGGAAGACCCGTGGCGGTGACGAGGTCGCGCCACGAGGCATCCGCCATGGCCTGACGATACTCATCGAAGCCGCTGGTGTGCGCGGCGAGGAACTCGTGGTCGAGCACACCCCCGTCGGCCTCCTCGGCCTCGAGGAGGTGCTTGCCGATCGCCTGGAACAGCGCCTGATCGCCGCCGAGGCGGATCTGCAGGAACTGGTCGGCGAGCTTGGTGCCGCCGAACGCGACGCCCCGCACCGTCTGCGGGTTCTCGAAGCGCATCAGTCCCGCCTCGGGCAGCGGGTTCACCGCGATGATCGTCGCCCCGCGCTGCTTCGCCTTCTCGAGCGCGACGAGCATGCGGGGGTGATTCGTGCCCGGGTTCTGCCCGGCGACGATGAGCAGGTCGGCGTCGTGGATGTCGTCGATCGAGACGGTCCCCTTGCCGATGCCGATCGTCTCGGTCAGCGCCGAGCCGGAGGACTCGTGGCACATGTTGGAGCAGTCGGGCAGGTTGTTCGTGCCGAGGCCGCGCACCAGCAGCTGATACAGGAACGCCGCTTCGTTCGAGGTGCGGCCCGACGTGTAGAAGACCGCCTCATCGGGATCGTCCAGCATCCGCAGCTCATCCGCGACCAGGGCGAGCGCATCGTCCCACGAGATCGGCCGGTAGTGCGTCGCACCCTCTTCGAGCACCATCGGGTGGGTCAGCCGCCCCTGCTGGCCGAGCCACCAGTCGTCGTGGCCGCGCAGCTCGTCGAGCGAATGCACGGCGAAGAAGTCCGGGCCGACCCGGCGCAGCGTCGCCTCCTCGGCGACGGCCTTGGCGCCGTTCTCGCAGAACTCCGCGATGTGCCGCTTGTCCTCCTCGGGCCACGCGCAGCCGGGGCAGTCGAACCCGTCCTTCTGGTTGACGCGCAGCAGCGTCTGCACCGACCGGGTCACACCCATCTGCTCGTTCGCGATCTCGAGCGCGTGCAGCACCGCGGGCACGCCGACGGCGACCTTCTTGGGCCGCGACACGTGAACGCGGGTCTCGTCGATATCGGCTCTCGGGGGCTTCGTCGCCATACCTCCAGGCTATGCCTCGCACAGGCATCGAGGGCGCCTCACGACGCATGAGCGGTACGCCTTCGGATGACGGATGCGGCGGCCACCGGCATCCGTCCGTGAGCGTGTCACCGCGCGCTCAGCCGCCCCACCACGCACGCGCGGTGCCGCGCAGGTCGTCTCGTGCCACGGCCCCATGCCCCGGCGCCGACACCGATGCCCGGGAGTCGGCAGACTCCGCCCGGTTGTCGCCCATGACCCAGACGGCACCCTCGGGCACGGTGACGCGGAACGGGATGTCGCCGCCCGGGCGCACCGCGCCGGCATAGGCCTCCTCGATCGGCGCTCCGTTGAGGAGCAGCCGGCCGGTCCCCGCTTCGCAGCACACCACGACGTCGCCCGCGACGCCGACGACCCGCTTCACGAGGAGCGCGCTCTGCGTACCCGACCATCCTTCGCGGTCGACGAGGAGCACCACGTCGCCGCGCCCAGGCGGGCTCCACCGGTCGAACAGCACCGTGTCACCGCTGTGCAGCGTCGGGTTCATCGAGTCGTTGCGCACCGTCGCGACGCCGAAGGCCGCGGTGAGCGAGAGCGCTGCGCCGGCGGGGATCACAAGGGCTGCGAGCCAGAAGAGCGCCCGCCGCCTGACGCCGAGCGATCGGCCGACCGCTGCGGTGCCGGCGACCGTCACGGCGCCTCGGCGAGCAGCGCCGTCATCGCCGCGATCTCGCGCTGCTGCTCGACGAGCACGTGCTTGCCGGATGAGCGCACGTACGCATTGGATCCCTCGCGGACCGCGCTCTCGGCCATCTCGAGCGCGCCCTCATGATGCGCGATCATCAGGTCGAGGAACATCCGGTCGGCGGTGCCGCCCTCGGCGGCGTCGAGGGCGGCGAGCTGCTCGGCGCTCGCCATGCCCTTCATCTGCGTGTGCGGGTGGTCGCCGCATCCGGCCGGCACCGCTCCGGCGGCGGGCTGCGTGCCACCGTGCCCACCGTGCCCGTCGCTCGAACCGCCGGCGGGGATCGCGCCGCGCCACGCGTTCTGCCATGCCCGCATCGTCTCGATCTCGGCGGCCTGGTCGGCCACGATGAACTCGGCGAGCGCCTGCGTGCGCTCGCGGACCCCCGAGGCGCCGAGCACGAGTCTGCTGAGCTCGAGCGCCTGTTCGTGGTGCGGGATCATGCCCTCGATGTAGCAGTGGTCCTCGACGGTCGGGTAGGCGGCGGTGGCGGCATCCGTCCTCGCGCCTGGCGAGGCGGCCTGCGGCGCCGAGTCGGCACCCGTCGTCAGACTGAGCCCCACGGCCCCGGCCGCGACGATCGCGGTGGAGAGGGCGAGCACGACGCCGAGGGCGGCGATACGACTGCGCATGGGGAGGTCCTTTCAGCTCCGGATGCCGCGGGCGGAAGCCTCCGCGACATGGGGGTCCCGCGGGACGACGCGACCGGCGCGTCGCCCCGCGGGCGGGGGTCAGGCCGCGGCCTGTCCCTTGGCCGCCTGCTGGCGGCGCAGGTGCCACGACGTGGCCGCGAGTCCGGCTCCTGCCACCAGGAGCAGAACGCCCGACAGCGCCCAGTTGTTCGCGTCGGTCCCGGTCGTCGCGAGTGCGCCGAAGATCGCCGCGGGCGACGCGGACGCCACCGTGAACGATCCCTGGGCGACGGCCGACGAGGTCTGCCCGGTGAGGACCAGCGAGTGCTCGCCGGCGGGCGTGTCGGAGGGCACTACGAACTGGACGCTCACGACGCCCTCGCTGTCGGCGACGAACGTGCCGACGTCGACGGGGTCGGAGTGCATCACGGCGCTCACGGTCTCACCGGGGGTGAAGCCGCTTGCGGTCGCCGACTGTGCGGCGCCGGGGGCGACCTCGGCGCTGCCGAAGGTCACCGGCGCGGCTGCGGGCGCCGTCGAGCCCCCGTTGCCGTTTCCGTTCCCATTGCCGTTGCCGTTGCCGTTGCCGTTGCCGTTCCCGTTGCCGTTCCCGTTCCCGGACTCGGTGGGCGTCGGCGTGGGCTCCGTGGTGGGCTCGGTCGTCGGGGTGGGCGTCGGCGACGCGGTGGGCGTCGGCGTGATGTTCGGGTTCGGCACCCCGCGCATGTCGCCGTTGACCCACTTGCGGCCCTCGGGGATGTTCGGGTTCTGCGCCGCGAAATCACGCGGGTAGAGGGTGAAACCCTGCCAGTGGATCGGCATCGGGCTCTGGTCCTCGTCGCGGTTGATGTGATGGAAGCCCACGTTCACCCATGCCACCGGGTCGGCGAGCGTCTCGCCGTCGGCGATGTAGTCGCTGACCATCTGCCCCGCCTTCGACGGGATCAGGTTGTGGCTGGCGTGGATCTCATCCGACTTGGCCGACGTGAACGCGATGTCGTAGTCGGTCTCGGGGTTGAGGTTGTACGCCTGGTCGCGCGGCACGATGATCTCGTACGAGCGGGCGTGGCCGTCGGCGTTGATGCTCTCGGGGTTCACGACCCGGTATGCCTCGCGGTTCGAGCCCATCGTCTTGGTCTCGTTCGTGATCTGCGTGAGCTGCGTCTCGAGGATCGCGGTGTGACCCGTGTCGCCCGTCGTGCCGTAGTCGCCGGTCGGCGTGGTCGCGAACTTCTCGACCAGCTGGGTGGCGCCGGAATCGATACCGAAGTCCACGCGCCAGAACGCCGAGTGGTAGTGGTTGACCGCGAAGTCCTCCTGGCCAGGGGCGATCGGCCACCCCTGGTTCACGACGTCGACGTAGTCGTTGGGCGACAGGTCGCCCGTGGCGCCGAGGCGCACCGAGATCTCGCCGTCGTCGTGGAACCGGTACTCGGTCTGGTACTCGTACCAGCCGATGCGCGACACGCTGTGCAGCACGAGGTCGGTGCCCTGCGCGGCGTACAGTGCGTCGCCCGTGATGTTCGACCGGTACGCGAGACCCGAGTCCTCTTCGCCGATGCAGACCGCGGCGATATCGCCGCGGGCCGGGTCCGCCCACGCGTTGCGCACCTCGCCGACCGGGCAGTCGACGGCCTCGATGGCCTGCAGGCGGCGCCCGCCCACCTGGTAGGTCGTCACGTCGTTGTACTCGGTGGCGCCGGTGTCGTACGGCACGTTGAGCTGGGCGAGCGCGATCGAGTCGAGCACGAGGATCGGCGCCGCGTCGTCGCGCGGCTGGTAGGCGATCTTGTCCAGGACCAGGCCGCGGTAGGTGTCGAGGCGCCAACACATCTGCCAGCTGGATCCGGATTCGAGGGTCTTCGAGACGAGGGAGTCGCCGGAGCAGGATGCCTCGGTGACCGTCTGGGCGGACGCCGCCGCGGGTGCGGACAGCACGAGGCCGCCCGCCAGCAGCGCCATCGCGGTGCCCGCGCCGAGAAGCCGGCGGAGGGGGTTTCGTTTCATCGGGAGGGTCTCCAAGGTCATGAGATGGACAGGACGGCCCGCGTCGACAGGTTGACGACGTAGGTGCTGGTGGTGAGGAAGGCGCCGCCGTCGACCTGGGCGAGCAGCTGCACGCACCGGTCGACGCCGCACGACTCGGCACCGAAGGATCCGGCATCCGTGACGAACGAGTGGGCGGTGAGGAGGACCTCGGCGGATGCCGGGGTCAGGACCGAGCCGCCGGTGAGCGCGGCGAACTCGTCGACGACGGGCTGGGCCGCGTCGGAGTCGAGCAGCAGCTCCCACGCGAGCGAGGTCTCGGCATCCGTCGGAGCGGGCTGCGTGCCCGAGGCGCGGTCCACGGACTCGACCGCCCCGTTCGTCGCGTTGACGATCATGCTGACCGTCTCGTTGGTGGCGTAGTCGTAGTACAGGGAGATCAGGCGCCGCTGTCCGTCGGAATACGCCTGCGGGTCGGCCACGTCGGTGGAGAGGAACTGCAGTCCCGGCTCGCCGAACACGTCCTCGCCGGCCGCGAACGCCGCGTCCTGAGCGCCGACGAAGCGCACGTACTCGACCTCGGCTCCCGAGAGCGCGTCGTAGGCGGCCGCGATCGTCGCGGGCTTGGCGACCTCCTCCGCCTTCTCGGGTGCGTCCTCGTCCGTGCTGTCGGCGGCGATGGGGGTGGATGCCGTGATCTCGGGCGACGAGGTCGCCTGTACGGCGGTCTGCGTCGCGAAGAGGAGGGCGACGGCGGCGGCCGCGGCGGCGACCACGGAGCCGATGCCGAGGGCGCGCGGTGTGAGCAGTCGGCCGCGCAGTGCCGGCCGCTGTCGCGAGGGGGGCGGCGAGTCCCCCTCGGGAGAGAGCTGTTGTTCGGTCACGGGATTCCTTTCGAGGGCGATGACGCGGCTCGCACCCGCGTCGGGGCCGATTCTTCGCCCGCGCCGTTTCCCCGCCGTGTGGCGTCGCGAACGCCGAGCGAAATCCTGATGAGACGACGACGGCCGATCCCGGCCCGCTGATCTCACGCCGTGTCACGCGGCGGAAACACGGGCCGCCTTTTCCGGCAACGCGCGCCCGGTAGCGTCGCGGCCAGCCGCACCGCGGCGAGCGCCGGGCACCGAGGAGGACGCGTGAGCACTGCACTCGCGGACGCGATCGAGCGGGCGCGGCCGAGGAACGATCTCGGGTCCAGCTCGCCCTTCGCGGGCCTGCACCGTCGCCACGCGCGCACGATCGACGTGGTCGCGCAGTCGGTAGCGGCCACCGCGCCCGCCGGCGTCCTGCTGATCCACCCCGCCGCCGCCTACGCGCGCAGCGGATCGTTCGCGTTCCTCGACATCGCGATCACGATCACCCTCGTCGTGGGCGTCGGCCTCGTCATCGGCATGTTCGCGCGGCGCATCGCGAGCACGGGCTCGCTGTACACGTTCGCGGCGCGCGGCCTCGGCTCCCACGTCGGCCTCGTCACCGGCGCCGCCCTGGGCATCGGCTACCTCGCCGTCGCCATGAACACGCTGGCGTCGGGCTCGCAGCGACTCGCGGACCTTCTCAGCGGCGGCGCCGCTCCCCCGTGGCTCGTCGTCGTCCTCATCACCGTGTTCGGCGGCATCATCGCGCTGGTCGTCGCCCGCGGACTCCGGATGTCCACTCGCATGCTGCTGGTGCTCGAGTCGATCGCGGTGGCGACGGTGCTGGTCCTGTCGATCGCCGCCCTCAGCCTCACCCGGTGGGATCTGGGGCTGCTCGTCCCGCGCCCCTCGGACTTCTCGCTCGAGGCGATCATCACGGGCGTCGCCTTCGCCCTCATCGGCTTCGTCGGCTTCGAGAGCGGCGCCGCCCTCGGGCCGGAGACGCGTCGTCCGTTCGCGGCGGTGCCGCGGGCGGTGATGGTGAGCGTGGGCGCGACGGGACTGGTGATGCTGGTCGGGACGGCCGCGCAGCTGTCGATCGTGGCGGAGCGGCCGGGCGCGGCATCCCTCGCCGCCGTGACGGGCCTCTCCGGCCTCATCGACGTGATCGTGGCGATCTCGTTCCTCGCCTGCGCCCTGGCGATGACGAACGCGGCGACGCGGCTCGGCTTCGCGATGAGCCGCGAGGGCCTGCTGCCGGTGATCTTCGGCCGGGTGTCGGGTCGCGGCGTGCCGGCGGTCGCCGGCGTGCTGCTCACGTCGGTGGTGACGGCGGTTCCGATCGCGATCCTCGCGGTCGGCGGCAGCCGTCAGGACATGCGGATCGTGACCTCGCCCGCGTCGATCATCGGCTTCGTGCTGGCGTACGCACTGGTGTGCGCGGCGGCGCCGGTGTTCCTCGCGCGCATCGGCGAGCTCACGGTGCGCGCCGTGGCCGTCAGCGCACTCCCCCTGGCCGGCCTCTTGTGCGTGCTGGGGTTCTATCTCGCCGCGACACTGCGCGACAATCCCGGCGGGCTGCTGTGGACGGCCGGGATCCTCGCCGTCGTCGTCGGCGCCGGCGCGCTGCGGCTGGCACGCCACCCGCGCGTGGCTGCGCGGATCGGCGTGCATGACTGGCCGATCGACTCGGACTGCATCGAAGGGCCGGCCCGGTCGTGAGCGGCGCGGGTCTCGCGGGCGACACCCGGCTTCCGGAGAAGGGCCTCGGCCTCGCGCTGGAGATCCTGGAGCAGGTCGCGCGTGACGACCGCGGCGCGTCGGCGGCCGAGATCGCCCGCGCCGTCGGCGCCCCGCGGGCGACGGTGTACCGCGTGGTCAACTCGCTGGTCCGCGACGAGTACCTCGTGCGGCGCCCGGACTTCTCCGGGTTCCTGCTCGGCACGCGCGTGCTCGAGCTCGCCGCGATCGTGGGCGCCCGCACACGACCGGCCCACGCCGCGGTCGTGGATCGCCTCCGCAGCGAGACGGGCGAGGCGGTGCACCTGTTCGCCTTCCACCGCTCCGGGCTTCTGGTGCTCGACGAGGACACCACCCAGCCGCTGTCGGACCCCGACGTGCTGCTGGCCGACCCCGCGCGATCGGCGATCGGACACCTCTGGCTGGTCGCGCACCCCGACCGCCGTCTGCCGCAGGCGCCGAGCTGGCGGGTCGACGCGGCGTCCGGCGACGTCCGCGCCATCCACGAGGCATACGCGGTCCGTGGCTACACCGAGCAGGTCGCGCTGCTCAGCAGCGACCGCGGGTGCCTCGCCGTGCCGATCCACGACGACGCCGCGCGCCCGGTCGGAGCGGTGACCCTGTCGACCTCGATCTCGCGCCTCTCTGTCGCCGCACGCCACGTCGGCGCGCTCCGCGACGCGGCGCGCGCGCTCGCTCCGATCGGCGCGCTCAGCGACTGGTGACCTCGTCGCACCGATCTCCGGCCTGATCGCCGCCGCCCGTGTTCGTGCGCCGCGCACGTGCGCGTCACCGATCCGCAGCGACCGGCCGTCAACAGGTCAACCACACCTGTGCAGGACCGATCCGGCACGGATCTCCTGTCGAAGCCTGGTTGACCTGTTGAGCGCAGGGAGCCCGACGGATGCCGCAGACCGCGGTGTCCTCAGGGCACCGCGGCCAGGAACTGTTCGAGCATCCGCTCATCGGCCGCGGCCTGCTTCAGCACCTCGTCGGCCGACTCCACCACCGCCGGGTGCGGATCGCCGTCGAGGATGAGCGCGATGAGCGCGACCATCCCCGCGTTCTGGTCGCGCAGGATCTCGGCGAACCGGCGCTCGGCGTCGGGATGCTGGGCATCGACGAAGCCCTGCAGCGTGCTCCACGCGGGCATGCCCGGCATCTGCGCGTGATCGGCGCCGTGGCCGCCGCAGGGGCCGTCGGCGGGCGGCTCGGCCGGACGCGCGTCGACCCACGAGACGTACCACTCGCGCAGCTCGTCGAGCTCGTCCTCGTTGCGCGCGGCGATGCCTGTGGCGAAGCCGCTCGCCCCGGCGTCGATGCCCTCCTTGCGCAGCAGCGTCTGCGCGAGCTCCTGCTCCTTGACGCGGTAGTAGATCATCGCCTCGACGTAGCAGTAGTCGTCGGCGGTGACCGGGATCGACGACGAGGCCGATGGCGAAGCGGATGCCGAGGGCGCGGCGTCCGTCGTCCCTGACGTGGCGGCCACCGCCAGCGCGACGCCCACGGCGGCGGTCGCCAAGGCGAGCGTCAGCGCGACGACGACGACTGCTCTGCGACGCACGCGGGCCTTTCGGATCGGGAGGGATCCGCCCGACGCCCGCTCCGTGCGCGGCTTCGCACTGCGCGGGGACCCGGGGCGTAAAGCCCTCGGGGCTGGGATGCGTCAGCGCTTGCCGGTGCCGAAGATCCCGCGGATCACCCCACCCAGTATCGTCTGGGTCGACTTCGAGTTCAGAATCTGGTCGAGCGGCGACTTCTGGGCCGACCGCGACGTGCGGGTCGTCCCCGCCGTCTTCTTGAGCAGCCGCTCGTACTCCTGCTGCGCCTTCTTCTCGGCGACGGCGCTCGCCTCGTCGGCGGCGGCCTGCTGCTTGTCGATGGCGGCCTTCTGCTTCGCGTACTCCGCATCGGCCTTCGCCTTCGCAAGGGCCGCGTCCTCCGCGGCGGCGGCGTCGTCGGCGGCCTTCATCTTCGCGGTGAGGATCTCGCGCGCCGACTCGCGGTCGATCGCCGTGCCGTACTTCGCGAGCAGCGGCGACGCCTTCACCGCGGCCCCGATGGCGGGCTCGGGCGTCGGCGACATGAGCCCCTGCGGCGCGCGCAGCCGCGTCCAGGCGACCGGAGTGGGGGCGCCCTTCTCGCTCATCACGGTGACGATCGCCTCCCCGGTGCCGAGCTCCTGCAGCACGCGCTCGAGGTCGTAGCCGGACCTCGGGTAGGTGCCGACGGTCGCGCGCAGCGCCTTCGCGTCATCGGGCGTGAACGCGCGCAGCGCGTGCTGCACCCGCGAGCCCAGCTGTGCCAGCACGTCGGAGGGCACGTCCTTCGGCGTCTGCGTCACGAAGAACACGCCGACCCCCTTCGACCGGATGAGACGCACGGTCTGCACGATCGCGGCGAGGAAGTCCTTCGACGCGTCCTTGAACAGCAGGTGCGCCTCGTCGAAGAAGAAGACCAGCTTCGGCTTGTCGGCGTCGCCCACCTCGGGGAGGATCTCGAACAGCTCGGCCAGGAGGTACATCAGGAACGTCGAGAACAGCGCCGGCTTGTCGATCACCCCCGGCACCTCGAGGAGGCTGATGATGCCGCGGCCGTCGGACGCTGTGCGGATGAAGTCGGCCACGTCGAACTCGGGCTCGCCGAAGAAGACGTCGGCTCCGGCATCCGCGAACGTGATCAGCTCCCGCAGGATCACCCCCGCCGTCGCCGCCGACAGCCCGCCGAGCTCCTTGAGCTCTGCCTTGCCCTCGTCGCTGGTGAGGTGGCTGAGCACGGCGCGCAGGTCCGACAGGTCCACGAGCGCGAGTCCGTTGGCATCTGCGTAGTGGAATACGAGGCCGAGGCTCGACTCCTGCGTGTCGTTGAGGCCCAGAACCTTGCTCAACAGCAGCGGCCCGAAGCCCGACACGGTCGCCCGCACGGGGACGCCCTTGCCGATCCCGCCCAGCGCGAAGTACTCGGTGGCGGATGCCTCGGGCTTCCAGTCCTGCCCGATCGCCTGGGTGCGCGCGAGCAGCTTCTCGCTCGGCTCGCCCGGCG
Organism: Microbacterium sp. LMI12-1-1.1; assembly: GCF_040676455.1. Taxonomy (NCBI): domain Bacteria; kingdom Bacillati; phylum Actinomycetota; class Actinomycetes; order Micrococcales; family Microbacteriaceae; genus Microbacterium; species Microbacterium sp. LMI12-1-1.1. The sequence goes on from NZ_JBEGIA010000001.1 coordinate 772,085, forward strand.
TCGCGACACCCGACAGATCGCCCTTGATGTCGGCGGCGAACACCGGCACGCCCTTCGCCGCGAGCTGCTCGGCGAGTCCCTGCAGCGTGCGGGTCTTGCCCGTTCCCGTCGCCCCCGCGACGAGCCCGTGGCGATTCATCATGCCGAGCGGGATGCGGATCTGCGCCGACGGCACCGGCTCGCCGTTGAGCAGAGCACCGAGATCGAGGGTCGTCTCCTCGAACGCATACCCGGAGGCGATCTTCTCGATGTCGGCTTGAGTGAGCGGGCCGGATTGCGTGGGGAGGATGGTGGGCTGAGAGGCGTGCTGGCTGTCAGAGACGGTCGGGTGAGGACTTTGTTCCTGCGTCTCCGAGGGTGAGCGGGGCGCTCCCGCGGGCCCCTGGGTCGCCGACGCCGAAGTCGGCCCGGCATTCGTGGGCGTGCCGGTCGCCTTGGCCTTCGCGGCGGCGGCCTCGGCGGCCGCGAGCGCGGCCCTGGCCTGAGCGGCCTTGAGCTGCGCCTCCGCCGCATCCGCCTCAGCGCGCAGCCGGGCGAGCTCCGTCTCGGCGGCGAGGATGGCCGGATCGGTCGCGGTGGAATCGGGCGCGGGCGAGTCGGGCGCGGTCATGCGCTCAGCCTAGTCACGGGCGTTTCGCCGCGGCATCCGTCCCCTCCCGCGCCATCGGCAGCGCGAACGCGCCCGCCACGAGCAGTGCCGCCCCCGCGCCGATCAAGGCGCCGCCGAGCGTGTCGCTCAGCCAGTGAGCGTGCAGATAGGTGCGGCTGAACGCCATCAGCAGCACCCACGCAGCGCCGACGAGGCCGACCCACAAACGGGGGAAGATCACGGTGGCAGCGACGGCGATCGTGGCCGCGTTGGCCACATGCCCCGACGGGTATGAGCCGTAGTCCGAGACGATGAGGATGTCTTCCGGCCGCACCCGACCGAACGCGTGCTTGAGCACCTGCACTCCCGCGGCCGAGACCGCTTCCGCAGCGAGGAAGTACGCCGCCGCCCACGGGCGGCGCAGCAGGATGAGCCCGATCGCGCCGCCGATCGGCACCACGAGGACGCCGAACCAGCCGCCGCCGACGAAGTTCATGACCTGCGAGAACCCGGTGAGGACGGGGCCCCACCACTCGCCGACGAGGGCGTTCCACGCGGTGTCGACGGCGAACGGCTCCTCTCCCCGCGAGAAGATCCACCAGCCCAGCAGGCACGACAGCACCACGAGCGCCGACCCGGCGATCAGGTAGGCGATGACAGGCGCTGCCACCCGCCGCTCTGTCGTGGTCATCGCCCCATTCTGCCTGGCAGGCAGCGACATCCGCCTCATCCGGGCTTTTTCCGCGCGCCTCTTGACAACCTCCCGTCCCGGCGGGCCTCACCGACCGTGACGGCGTCGCCGGCGTCGGGCAGGATGGGAGCCATGGCAGCAAAGGCCGTCGACATCGTGCGTGCCATCGTCGCGCCTCTCACCCGCACGAGGGTGTTCCGGCGCGTGCTGGGGCCGCTGCTGCTGCCGCCGGTCGAGCGCTTCGTCGCCTGGATCTCGCACGGACGGGTGCAGGTGAGCGCGCTGCTGGTGCCGTCGCTCGTGCTCCACACGGTCGGAGCGAAGTCGGGCGAACCCCGCGACGCGGCGCTGATGTACACGCCCGACGGTCAGGGGCGCGCGATCGTCGCGGGCACGAACTTCGCCGGTGCTCGCCACCCGGCATGGACGGCGAACCTGCTGGCCCACCCGGATGCCGCGATCACCGTTCGCGGGCGGCGCATGCGCGTGCAGGCCACGCCGGTGCCCGACGCCGAACGCGATGCCGTGTGGGCGCGCATCGAGGCCCAGTGGCCCGGCTACCGCAACTACGAGCGGGAGTCCGGACGCACCGTCCGCCTGTTCCGCTTGCAGCCGGTGGCGCACGCGGAGTGAACCCGGGTCAGGGCGCCAGGCGCTCCACCGTGCGCGGACGCACGATGAGCCACAGCGACAGCAGGCCGACCAAGGAGCAGCCGACCATGACCGAGGCCATCGTCGTCGCCGTGATGCCGGCGTCCTTCGCGATCCACCCGACGAGGGGCGAGATGAGGCCGGCGACGCCGAAGTTCGTCGCGCCGATGATCGACTGCGCCGTGCCCGCCGCCTTGCCGTGACGGTCGAGGGCCAGCACCTGCACGCACGGGAACGTGAAGCCGCACCCCGTCATGAAGACGAACAGGGGCACGATCGTCCCCCAGAGCCCGAGACCGAGCTGGTCGGTGACGATGATGGCCGCGGCCGCGACGACGAGCACCGCGGTCGACCACGCCATGACCCACTGCGGACCGAAACGGGCCGCCAGACGCGACGCGGCCTGGACGCCCACCACGACGCCGACCGAGTTGACGGCGAACATCAGGCCGTACTCCTGGGCGCTCAGGCCGTAGCTGAGCTGGAAGAGGAACGACGAGCTCGAGAGGTACGAGAACAGGCCCGAGAACGTCATGCCGCCGATGATGAGCACGCCGATGAACACCCGGTCGCTGAAGACGCTCCGGTAACGCTGCCACACGGTGGTCGAGCCTCGCTCGTGGCGGCGCGCGGGCGGCAGGGTCTCGGGCAGGAACACGATCGCTGAGACGAGCATGATCGCGCCGTAGACGGCGAGGACGACGAAGATGCCGCGCCACGGCATGACGGCCAAGAGCGCCGATCCGACGAGCGGAGCGAGCACCGGCGCGACACCCGAGACGAGCGCGAGGCGCGAGAGCATCACGACGAGGCGGCGACCGCCGAACAGGTCGCGCACGATCGCGGCGGCCACGACGCCGCCCGCGGCGGCTCCGGCACCCTGCAGCACCCGTGCCACCGACAGCAGCTCGAGGGTGGGGGCGAGCGCGGCGGCGACGCTCGCCACGACGTGGAGTGCCGTGACCGACAGCAGCGGAATCCGCCGGCCGACCTTGTCGCTCAGCGGTCCGACGATCAGCTGACCCAGCGCGAACCCGATCATCGTGCCCGTGAGAGTGAGCTGGATCATGGCGGCCGTGGTGTCGAAATCGGCCTCGAGCACCGGGAAGGCCGGCAGGTAGAGATCGATCGTGAACGGGCCGAGCGCCGTCAGGGCGCCGAGCAGCACGATGTAGAGGACGCGGCGACGATGCGGGATCGAGTCGCCCGGGTGCAGCACGATCGGCGCGGTGGCCGGGTTGCTCCCGAGCGTGCGGATCGCGCCCGTGGATGTCGGGTGCGCGGGCGGCGCGGGCTGGGGATCAGCGGCTGTCTGGGGCTTCTGGACGGGGAGCGATGCGGTGTCGAGCAACAGTGGGCTTCGTTTCGTGGCGGGAGATTCGACGGCGGCGTACGGAGGAACGGCGTCGACATCGCGGCAAGGCGGTGCGGGCGCAGAGAGACGGACCGAGGGGAAGCGAATCGTCCGGCGCTGCCGATCGGCACCGGGATCCGCGTTTCGACGCGCGGTCGAATCGATTCGAAATCCCATGATAGCGGATGCCCCCGCCCGGCCGCACGCGCGACCGGGGTGCCGGTGAGCGCTGTCGGCGCCTTCTCAGGGCTTGGACACATGCGCTCGCATAGGATGAGGGCAACCCGCCATCCGCCGTCGCGCGATATGTTCCGGGCGCCCAGACCCCTGTTCCCGATTGGCAGAGATCACGAGCATGACCCCGACCGACAAGCGCACGAGCGGCAACCCGGCCACGCAGGCGAAGATCGACCTCACCGTAAAGCAGCAGCGCGAGCAGAAGCGCCAGGAGAAGCTCGCCGAGTACCAGAAGCAGCTCGCCAAGCGCCGTCGCAGCAAGCTGGTGTGGTGGATCGTCGGCTCGGCCGCCGCCGTGCTGGTCGTCGGTGCGATCGTCGCCTCCATCGTGTTCGCGCCCGCGCCGGCTCCCTCGTACGCACGCGGTGCCGGCGACGGCAGCGGCATCGAGGGCGTCGAGACGTTCGAGAACACGGCGAACCATGTCGAAGGCGACGTCGACTACGCCCAGACTCCCCCGGCCGGCGGCGACCACAACGCCGTCTGGCTGAACTGCGGCGTCTACACCGAGCCGGTTCCCAACGTGAACGCCGTCCACTCCCTCGAGCACGGTGCGGTCTGGATTACCTACGACCCCGCGCAGGTGTCGGATGACGACATCGCCACGCTCGAGGACGCACTGCCCTCGACCTACACGCTGCTCTCCCCGTACAACGACATGGACAGCCCCATCGCCGTCAGTGCGTGGAACGCCCAGCTCAAGGTCGACTCTGCCGATGACGAGCGCATCGAGGAGTTCATCAAGGCGTACTGGAACAGCACGAACGCTCCCGAGCCGGGCGCTGCCTGCACCGGTGCGCTCGACGCGCCGGGTAAGAAGTAGGCGCGGAGTGACGGACGAGACGTCGACCGGGGGCCCCCGGCGATGGATCGTCATCGCCGTCGCGCTCGTGCTGATCGGCGCGCTCGCCTTCGCGGTCGGACGCTTCTCGACCTTCGGTTCGCAGTCGGCCGCGACGACCCCGGGCACGGCCTCGCCCGAGGCCGGATTCTCCCGCGATATGCAGGTGCACCACGCACAGGCGATCGAGATGGCCATGGAGATCTACCGCAAGACCGAGGACGACGAGCTGCGCATCCTCGCCTACGACATCGCCACCGGGCAGGCCGGCCAGCGGGGTCAGATGTACGACTGGCTCGTGCGGTGGGGTCTCTCCCAGTCCGGCGGCCCGATGATGCAGTGGATGGATGCCGCAGCCGACGACCACGGGCACGGCGGCGCGTCCAGCGCCGCGATGACCGAGGACGAGGCGCACGAAGCCATGGGCATGGCGTCCGCGGACGAGATCGCGGCTCTGGAGGCCGCCGCCGGGCAGGAGGCGGACTGCCTGTTCCTGCAGCTCATGATCCGGCACCACGAAGGCGCGATCCCCATGGCGGACGCGCTCCTGGAGCTCGGCACCGACCCGCGCGCCCTCGAGGTGGCCGGCGCCATCAAGAGCGGTCAGACGTCCGAGATCGACGCGATGCAGTCGATCCAGACGCGCCTCGGCTGCACCGGCTGACGCGAGCCGCGCCCGCTACAGTGATCGCGTGACCGCCGACACGCACGAGAGCCGCCGCTCGCCCGCTGCGCGCCGGCCGGTCGTCGTGACAGTCGCCGTGGTCGTGGTCTACCTCAGCGCGTTCGCCAACGTGCTGCTCGGCATCCTGGTCCTCCTCAGTCGTTACCAGGTTGCGCGCGCCGAGGTGCTCGCGGTCTCTCTGCTGGGCGCGGCGATCATCCTCTTCGGGCTCCTGCTCGTCGCGGTCGCCTCGGGGCTCGCCCGCGGCAGCCGGCTCTCCCGCGTGCTCGCGACGATCTACCTCGCGGTCCTGATCACGCTGAACGCCGTGACGATCGCAGCCACCGACGGCTGGGACTGGAGCACCGCGATCCAGCTCGCCGTGCAGGTGCTGGTCGTCGTCGTCCTGTGGGCGCCGCCCGGATCACGCCACTTCGCCCGCGCCGCCGCCGCCGAGTGAACCGGCATCGGCCAGCGCCCGCGCGACGTAGCGGCGGTGGAAGAACCGCACGATCTCGATCGCGCCGATCGTCAGCACCGTGACGACGGTCACCAGCCAGGCCGCGTCTTCGCCCGGGTCGACGAGCTGGAAGAACTCGGTGAGCAGCGGCACTGTGAAGACCGCGACGAGCGCGATGAACATCGCCCCGATCACGAGAGCCTTGAAGCGCGTGATCGGTCGCGAGAGCACGGTGAGCACCCAGATGCCCACGATCGCGAGGATGATCGTCGACCCAGTGCGCAGCTCCGGTTCGCTCACCCCGAGCGCCATGGCCCCCAGCGTGTACAGCGTCAGCGCGACCGCGATGATCACGCCGGCGGGGATCGCGAACGCCAGGGAGCGTCGCAGGAACCCGGGCACGTATCTCTGGGTGTTCGGCAGCAGCGCAAGGAAGAACGCGGGGATGCCGATGGTCAGGCCGTCCGTGATCGACAGCTGGCGCGGCAGGAACGGGAACTCGAGCACGAGCACGCCGAACAGCACGGCGAGTCCCGTCGCGTAGGCCGTCTTGGTGAGGAAGAGCATCGAGACGCGCTCGATGTTCGCGATCACCTGGCGTCCCTCGGCGACCACGTCCGGCAGATGCGAGAACCTGCTGTCGAGCAGCACGATACGCGCGACCGCCTTGGTCGCCGCCGCGCCGGAGTTCATCGCGATGCCGAGGTCGGCGGTCTTGATGGCCAGCGCATCGTTGACACCGTCGCCGGTCATCGCGACCGTGTGACCGCGCGACTGGAGCGCGAGGACCATCCGCTTCTTCTGCTCCGGGGTCACCCGGCCGAACACGAGGTTGTGCTCGAGCGCGTCCGCCAGCCCCGCCTCGTCCTCGGGGAGCCGGCGCGCGTCGAAGCCCTCGGCCACGTCGAGCCCCACCTCCCGCGCGATCGCCGCGACCGTGCGGGGGTTGTCACCCGAGATGACACGGATGCCGACGCCCTGCCGGGCGAAGTACGCCAGGGTCTGCGCGGCGTCGTCGCGGACCTGCTCCCGGAACGTCACGACCGCGGCAGGGACGAGGGTCGCGGGCAGCCGCTCGGCCTCGGCGTCCCCGCTCCCGAGCGGCGTCGCGGCCTGCGCCAGGACGAGCGTGCGACGGCCGGAGGATGCGAGCTCGGTCACGATGCGGCCGAGGTCCGTCGTGGGATCGGCGGCCGCATCGCCGAACACCATCTCGGGTGCACCCAGTACCCACGTGCCCACCGGACCCGTTGCGAATGAGACAGCGCTCCACTTGCGCGCCGACGAGAACGGGATGTACTCCGCCGCCTCGAGAGCGACGCCGACCGGGAACGGATCCCGCAAGCACCGGGCAGTGGCGTTCGCGTCGGGGGCGGCGCCGTACCAGGCGAGCACGTCCGCGACGCCGGCGGCGGCATCCGGCATCGCCTGCAGCGCGTCGAAGGCGATCTCGCCCGCCGTCAGCGTGCCGGTCTTGTCGAGGCAGATGATGTCGACGCGTGCGAGCCCCTCGACCGCCGGGAGCTCGTTGACGAGCACCTGCTGGCCGGCCAGCTTCGCCGCGCCGACCGCGAAAGCGATCGACGTGATCAGCACGAGCCCGAGCGGGATCATCGCGGTCAGTGCGGCGATCGTGTTGACCACGGCCTGCACCCAGCCGCCGTTCTGCCACGCCTGCACCCAGCCGCCCGCGACCATCATCTGCGCGTTGAGCACCAGCAGTCCGACGGGTCCGATGATCCAGCTCATCCACTTCAGCACGCGGTTCACCGACCCGCGCACCTCCGACGCCACCAGCGAGAAGCGTTTCGCCTCGCCCGCGAAGCGGTTCGCGTATGAATCGGCGCCTACGCGCGTGACGCGGCATGCGCCCTCGCCCGAGACGACGATCGAACCCGACAGGGCCTCGTCGCCGGGGCGCTTGTCGACCGCATCGGACTCGCCGGTCAGCATCGACTCGTCGATCTGCAGGGCGCGCGTCTCGATCACGGTGGCGTCGGCGGGCACCTGGTCACCGGCGCGGAGGATCAGGATGTCGTCGATCACGACGTCTGCCGGCGTGATCTCGGCCTCGACCCCGTCGCGCCGCACACGGGCCTGCGGTGCGTTGAGGAGCGCGAGCCTGTCGAGCGCGGCCTTCGCACGGAACTCCTGGACACATCCGATGATGGAGTTCGCGAACGCGGCGAGGCCGAACAGCGCGTCCTGCCAGCGTCCCAGCACGAACAGCACGAAGAAGCACGCGAACACGATGCCGTTGAACAGCGTGAACACGTTCGCCCGCACGATGGTCCACACGCTCCGGCTCGTGTCGGGCGTGTAGGCGTTCGTGCTCCCCGCCGCTACCCGCTCGGCGACGTCCGCGGCAGAGAGGCCGGCGTCGGCGACGGGCAGCGCGATCGAGGCGTCGGAGGCGGCATCCATGCGTTCAGGGTACTGATGCGGAGAAGACATGCGGATGCCGCGCCCGGCGTCGATCGCCGGGGCGCGGCATCCGTCCGCCCTCTGAGGGTCAGCCCTTCGTCGCACCCGCCATCAGGCCGCGCACGAAGAACCTCTGCAGCGAGAGGAACACGATGAGCGGCACCGCCAGCACGAGGAACGCACCTGCCGAGATCAGGAACCACTGATCGCCCCACGAGCCGGACAGGGAGTTCAGTGTCTGCGTCATCGGCAACGACGACGACGGCGCGAAGATCGTCGCCACCAGCAGGTCGTTCCACACCCACACGAACTCGAGGATGGCGAACGACGCGAGCGCCGGGGTCGCCAGCGGCAGGATGATGCGGAAGAAGATCTGGCCATGGCCCGCCCCGTCCACCCGCGCCGCTTCGATCACGTCGGAAGGGATCTCGGCGATGAAGTTGTACAGCAGGAAGATCGCCAGCGGCAGGGCGAAGATGACGTGCGCGATCCACATCGTCGCGAAGCTGTGATCGACCTCGCGCATCTCGAGGCCGGGGAAGACCGCGACGTCGCCGATCTCGAGTCCGCGCGAGAACAGGCTCAGCAGAGGCACCAGCGCCATCTGGATGGGCACGATCTGCAGCGCGAAGACCGCCACGAACAGCACGCCGCGTCCCCTGAAGTCCATCCACGCGAACGCGTAGGCGGCCAGCGACGCGATCGCGAGGGCGAAGATCGTCACGGGGATCGTGATCGCGAGCGAGTTCAGGAACGACTCGCCGAGCGTGAGTGCCGTGCCGCCGGAGGTGAGGGCGGCCTCGTAGTTCCCGAGCGTGAAGTCGGGGTTGGTGAACACCGTCCACCACCCGGAGGACGCTGAGTCCGCCCCTGGACGGAACGACGTGATGAGCAGACCGAGCGTCGGGATCGTCCACAGGAAGGCGATCGCGACCGCGATCACCGTCGCCACGGGCGACGTCATGCGCTTCTGGGCCTGCGCCTCGTTGCGACGAGTCTCGCGCGCGACCTTGCGCGCCGCCGCCCTGTCGGGCTGCGGGGTCGTCTTGGAGTCGACGGCGGTCATCACCGCACCTCCCTCTGCCGGCGGAGCTGTCTGACGTTGTAGATGATCAGCGGTGTGACGAACACGAAGATCAGCACCGCGAGCGCTGCCGCATGCCCGTAGCTCTGGAATCGCTGCTGCTGGTTCACCATCTCGAAGCCCAGCACCGTCGAGTTCGACCGGCCGCCGGTCATCACCGCCACGATGTCGTACAGCTTCAGCGCGGAGATCGTGATCGTCGTGAGGACGATCACGATCGCGGTGCGGATTCCCGGCACGGTGACGTTGGTGAACCGCTGCCACGCGTTGGTGCCGTCGAGCTGCGCGGCCTCCATCTGCTCGGCCGGCACCGCCTTGATGGCGGCCGACAGGACCACCATCGCGAAACCTGTCTGCGCCCACACGAAGGCGAACAGCAGACAGAACGTGTTCACGAGCGGCCAGACGTCCAGCCATCTGACCGGCTCGCCGCCGAATGCGACGACGAGGGCGTTGAGGATTCCGATCTGCTCCCCCTGCCGGTAGTCGTAGACGAACCGCCAGATGAGGCTGATGCTCACGGGTGCGATCGCGAAGGGGATGAACACCAGGATCTTGAGGAACCTGTCACCGCGCGCACGCTCCATGAACGCGGCGTACGCGAGTCCGACGATCGTCGCGAAGATGGGCGCGAAGATCGCCCAGATCAGCGTGTTGATGATCGACCAGAACCCCTGCGGGTTCGTGAACGCCCAGACGTAGTTCTCCATGCCGACGAAGTTCTCGCCGGTCTTGTCGAAGAACGATTGGATGATCGTCGCGATCGACGGGTAGATGAGGCCGATCAGGATCAGGATCGCAGCCGGAGCCAGGAACAGCGTCAGCTGATACAGATACCCCGCGCCTTCGCGGGCGCGATAGTCGGCGTAGAACAGCAGGCCACCCGCGATGAGCGCGATGGGGATCACGTAGATGACCGCGTTCTGATACGGCCGCAGCATCATGAACGCCAGCAGCGGGATCGCGAAGCACGAGACCAGTCGCAGCCAGAAGTAGCCCGTGCCCTTGCGGGGCGCGTACTCGATGAGCACCAGGAGGACCCCGACCACCACGCCGAAGATCAGCAGGACGATCGGAATCTGGACGATCGGGCCCAGGTTGCCGATCCACTGGAAGAACGAGTTGAACGAGAACCCCAGCGACGTCGGCCGCGCGTCGGGGGCCGGCGGACTGAGGAAGAGGAAGACGACGAGCGCGGCGATGAGGATGAAGCCGATCGTCACGACGATGCGCGTCGTCGCGCGCGACGGCGGCTTGTTGCCGCCACGCTCGGGCGGCGGCGCCGCCTGCGCCTGGTCGTCCGTCGTTGATGTGGTCTGAGACATGTTCTGCCTTCCCCCGTCGACGCCGACGGATGACGTCACCCCGGTGCCGGGTCCGCGCGGCGAGCGTGCGGATCCGGCACCGAGGTGCGGTGCGTCAGTTCTCGTAGCCTGCCTGGATGTCTTCCAGGACCTGCGGCGTCGGCTTGCCGTCGACCCAGTCGACCATGCCGCGCCAGAACGATCCCGAGCCGACGGTCGCCGGCATCAGGTCGGAGGCGTCGAAGCGGAAGACCGTCTCGGGGTCCTGCAGCACCGTCATGGCGTCTGTGAGGAACTTGCTCGACGCGAGCGACGGGTCTGCCCCGGTGTTGGCCGAGATCGCGCCGCCGAGTTCGACCCGGGTGTCGGCCCACTCGGGCGTAGACATGTATTCGGCGACTGCCTGGGTGGCCGCGTCGTCGGAGAAGGTCGTCACGAGCTCGCCGCCGCCCGACACCGAGAACGGCTCGCCCTCGAAGCCCGGCATGAGGAACGCATACACGTCTCCGTCTTCGGCCACGTCGGGCGTCGCACCCTCCGCCGTCTGCACCGCGAGGAAGTTCGCGGTGAGGAACGACGCCTGGTGGGTCAGCGCGCAGGTGCCGTTGGCGACCGCCGCGGCGATCGGGTCGCCGAACGCCGTGGAGTTGATGCTCTGCACGTCGCCGAAGCCGGCGTTGACGTAGGTCGGGTCGAGCAGGACCTTCGCGACCTCGTCGAACGCCGCCTCGATGTCGGGGTCGGTGAAGGGCGTGTCTCCGGAAGCCCAGCTGTCGTAGACGTCGGCGCCCGCCTGGCGCAGCACGAGATCCTCGACCCAGTCCGTGCCCGGCCAACCCGACGCGGCTTCGGACGAGAAGCCGGCACACCACGGCGGCTCACCGGTCTTCTCCTGGATCGTGGCCGTCAGCTCCAGCAGTTCCTGCCAGGTCTCGGGGATCTCGACCCCCCACTCTTCGAAGCTCTTGGGCGAGTAGTAGATGTAACCCTTCAGGTTCGCCAGCATGGGCGCAGCGTAGAAGGTACCGTCGACGGAGCCGATGTCCTTCCAGGCTGCAGCCCAGTACTCGTCGACGTTCGCCGCGACCTCGTCGCTGCCCTCCACGACCTCGCCGGTTTCGACGAGGGAACGGAACAGACCTGGCTGCGGCACGATCGCGATGTCGGGTGCCGAGCCTCCGTCGACCTTCGTCACGATGTTGCCTTCGAACCCCTTGTCGCCGGTGTAGACGACCTCGACGCCGGTGTCGGCGGTGAACTGGTCGAACGACTTCTGAAGCGCCTCCGCCTCGGTGCCGGTGATGCCGCCGGAGATCTCGACCGTCTCGCCCTCGAGCGAGCCGTCTCCGGCGTCACCCTCGTCTGCGCCCTCGGCGCATCCCGCGAGAGTCAGAGCCGCGACCGCGGCGATCCCCAGCGCGATGTAGCCGTGTCGACGACGTGATCGCAGTGCAGTCATGTTCGTCTGCCTCCTCTTCGAGTCCGCGGGGCCGCAACGCATCGCGCACCCCGCTCGTATGGATCGGGAACCGATTCCATGTTCACGGTAGGGGATGCCGCATGACGGCACAATGACCGTGGGTCACAACTCGATAAACACCGAAAACGAGGGTGGCGCCCGGAAGGCGATCACGGCACAATGAGGCCCGGAACCGGTTCCACAATTCGGGCGACGGCGGCGTCCCCGGAGGCGAGGAGGACCCGATGGCGGGCATCGCCGACGTGGCTCGCGCGGCAGGCGTCTCGAAGTCGACCGCTTCCCGTGCCCTGACGGGCGCCGGCTACGTCTCGGCCGCGACGCGGGCGCGGGTGAGGGATGCGGCAGCCGCGCTCGGCTACGTCCCCACCACGAGTGCGGTGAGCCTCGTGACCGGTCGCACCCAGACCGTCGGCGTCGTCATGCCGTCGCTCGACCGGTGGTTCTTCGCCCAGGTGCTCGAGGGGATCCAGGACGCGCTGCGGGAGCGCCGCTACGATCTGGCGCTGTACGGCGCGCCCCCCGAGTCGGCCGCGCGTCGCGAGATGTTCGAGCACTTCCTCGCCCGAAAGCGGTTCGACGGGATCATCGCGGTGGGCATCGAGCCGAGCGCCCGCGAGCTCGAGCGGCTGGTCGCCTTCGGCAAGCCGGTGGTCGCGGTCGGCGGTTACGACGTCGGCACGAACGCCGTGTCGATCGACGACGAGGCGGCCGCGCGCATCGCCACCGAGCACCTCATCGGCCTGGGCCACCGCGAGATCGTCTTCCTCGGCGGCGACCCCGACGGGCGCCGGACGAGCTTCGCCGACGGCCGCCGGCTCCACGGCTACCGCCGCGCCATGCGCGATGCGGGCCTCGAGGCGTCCTCCCGTCACGTCCAGTCCGAGGTCGCGCTCCCGGGCGGGTACAGCGCCGCAGTAGAGCTGCTGGGCGACCGGCGCACCCGCCCGACGGCGATCGTCGGCGTGTGCGACGAAGTGGCGGTCGGCGCGATCATCGCGGCCCGCCGGCTCGGCATCCGGGTTCCCGAGCGGCTGAGCGTCGTCGGCATCGATGATCACGCGTACGCCGAGATGTTCTCGCTCACGACGCTGCAGCAGCGCCCCCACCAGCAGGGGCGGGCGGCGGTACAGCTGCTCATGTGGCAGCTCGACGACCCCGAGGCGCCGATGAACCGGCTCTACGAGTCGTCTCCCCTGGTCGTCCGCAACTCGACGGCGGCAGTCGACGACGACGCGTCCGCCATCATCGGGGTCGGGCCGCGCCGCACCTAGCTAGGGAGCGGGCGGCACACGTTCACAGCAGCCCGAGGTCGCGGAAGGTTCGACCCTCCCAGGCGACGCGCTCGACGGCGTCCTCGACGCCGGACACGGTGCGGAACGTCTCGCCGCCGGATGCTTCGACACGCGCGAGTCCGGGATCGATCGGCGTCGCCGGCGGCCCGGTCACGATCGCCTCGAGCACGCGGGTGAACGCGCCGGTGCGGTGCAGCGGAGCGAGCAGGTCACGGCCGTCGCGGATGTGCCCGGCGAGATCGTCGAGCAGCGAGATGCGCTCGAATGCGTACGCGCGCGGCAGCGCCGCCCCGTCGCGATGCACGTGGAGCGTGTCCAGCGTGTACAGGTACACGAGGAAGCCACGGGTGCCCCGCACCAGCACATACGGCTCGCGGCGTCGTGCGGCGGTCACCGCGAGACCCGCGGCGACGCGGGCGCCGCCGCGCAGCTCGACGACGAGGGACGACGTGTCATCGGTCTCGATGTCGTTCGCGCGGCGGAGGTCCGCGTCGATCGACACGACGTCGTCCGGTGCAGCCGCCCCGGCGATCGCGAACGCCGTGGCCACGGCGTGGGCCAGCGGGTTCGTCACGACGCCGTCGCCGACGAGCCGTCCGTCGATGACGCGATGGCCGGCCCATGGCGCCCGTCGCCAGTACTGCTCCGACCGCGACCACTGCCCCACCGCGCCGACGTGCACGAGCTCCCCGATGACCCCGGATGCCAGGGTGTCGGCGGTCGCGGCGACGCCCGTGCTGCCGAGCGACTGGAAGCCGACCTGCACCGCGCGGGAGGCGCCATCCGACGCGCTCAGGAGCGCGTGGTGGTCGGCGACCGAGGGCACGGGCGGCTTCTCGAGCAGCACATGGGCGCCGCGCGAGAGAGCGAGGCGCGCGAGCTCGGTATGCGTCGGGATCGGCGTGCTGAGCACCGCCACATCGAGTTCGACCTCGTCGATCATCGATGCGGCATCGGCGAACACCCGGGTCGAAGAAGGCACGTCGCCGCCGCCCCGGGGGTCGGCGACGGCGACGAGTTCGAAGTCCGCGCCGGAGAGCACGGCGTCGACGTGACTGCGGCCGTGGCCGTGGACACCGGCGACACCCACGCGGAGCAGTCCGGTCACAGCCCCGCCTGATCGCGCAGCGCGGGCAGGGCCGCCTCGACGGCAGCGGCGTCGGCCAGCTCCTCGTCGAGAACGTAGGCGGTCAGCTCGAGATTGAGCTCTCCCCCTTCGGGGATCGTCCGCGGCTCGTCCCACGCCACCGACGGGCCGGCGCCGAGATACTCGGCGAACCGGACGAACCACGGCAGACGCTCGTCGCCCTGCGTGAGCACGACCGTCGTGCCGCGGTCGGGGAACGTGAACGCGAGCCACGGCGTCGCCGCGCCGTGCACGTCGCGCTCGGTGTCGCCCGCGGGGCTGAACACCCGGGCGATCTCAGGCGCGAACCGCCAGAAGATGCCGCCGTACCCGGCGCCGTCCCGACCGTTCGTCGCGGGCGAGCCGAACGTGATGGCGTCGAGCGTCGCCTTGAGGTGGCTGCGCCAGCGCAGCGCCCAGCCCTTCTCGAGCTCGGCGGACCGCAGCTCGCGCACCTCGACGAGCTGCGTCGTGCCGTGCTCGTCGACCCAGCTGAGCCGCTCGTCGAGCGAGTGCCCGTCGATGTGCAGCCGGTCGCGGCGCTGCCGTCCGTGGTTGGGGACCATGATCGATCCCTCGCCGCGCACATAGGTGCGGCCGCCCCAGTACGACGTGCCGTTGACGTCGGCGATCGCGAGGCTGACTCCGAGGTGGTGCGGGTGGTCGGTCGGCTCGGTGACGGTGAGCGGGGTTCCGGTCCGCGAGATCACCGCGTCCAGGTACGGCCGGGGCGACAGCACCGAGTCGACGGTCGCGCCCTCCTCGTACTGGGCGACCACGGTCGATCCCAGCCGCAGCACGGGGCGGGCGGGACCCACCCAGCCGCTCGCGTGGGATGCCGGACCGGAGCTCTGCCGCGCCACCAGGACGGGCCGATAGAACAGGGGGTGGTCGGCGTTCTCGCCGTCCAGTGCTTGACGCATGCGATTCCAAGCCTGCCGCCCGATCTCGATCCGCGGAACCGACATGGTCGTCAGCGGAGGGGCGGCGAAACGAGACTGCGGGATGTCGTCGATTCCGACGATGGAGAGCTGCTCGGGCACCTCGACGCCCACCTCGCGCAGACGGGACATCAGCCCGAGCGCGACGAGGTCGTTGAAGGCGATGGCCGCGGTCGCGCCCGTCTCGAGCACGGCGTCGGCGGCGTCGTAGCCCGCCTCCATGCTCGAGCCCGCCTGGATGGTGAGGAACTCGAGGTCGGGGTACTCGCGGGCGAGCTCACCGAGGCCCTGCGCGCGCTGCTCGTTCGCATAGCTGAGCGCAGGTCCGGCGACGTAGGCGATGCGCCGGTGGCCGAAGCCGCGCAGATGGGTGCCGAGCTCCTTGACCGCGGTGACGTAGTCCACCGAGAGCTGTGCTGCGGCGGTGTCGTCCACCCGGCGGTTGACCACCACGACCGGCTTCGTGCGCTGGATGAGTTCGCGCAGCTCGGCATCCGGCATCCGTGGCGACACCAGCACGAGCGCGTCGCACTTGCTGCGCGCCTCGCTCGCGATATCGGCTTCGACGCCGACCGACTCCGCACTGTCGGCGACCAGCACGCGGTAGCCGTCACGGGCCGCGGCGACCGTCAGGCCCTTGAGCACGCCCTGGAACATGGGGTTCTCGAGGTCCGGCACCAGCAGCGCGATGGTATGGCTGCTCCCCCGCACGAGACTGCGCGCCGCCTCGCTGGGCGAGTAGTTCAGCGCGGCGACCGCACGGTTGACCTTCGCGACGATCGCGGGGTCGACGGTGGCGACGCCGTTGAGGACGCGCGACACCGACGCCTGCGACACCCCGGCGTGCTGTGCGACCTGCGCCATCGTGATCGGGCGCGATGTGACCTCGGTCAACGGATCCCCTCCTCTCTCAATCTTGGGCGTCGTCGAGCCCGGTGCGGCGCATTCGCGCGTGCGACTTCTGCCCGGCGACGGTCGTCGGGGCGATTCTCGGCATGCCCGCCCGGGACCGGACCCCTCATCACTTCGGTCCGGCCCCGTGCGGTCTGGGGACGACGGGCCGCGCCTCGGGAGGACGCGGCCCGGTCGTCGGTCAGATGGCGGCGTCGTCGAGCGCCTGCTGCAGCTCCGCGATGAAGCTCTCGGCAGCGTCCTCGGGCGTCTGCTCGCCGAACAGCACGCGCTGGGTGTGCTGGTCGACGATCGTCTCGATCGCGCCGCCGCCCGGGGGGGTCGCCGGCGGGGCGTCGCCCACGCGCGGTGCGATCTCGTCGAGGAAGTCGACGACCTCCTGGTTGACCTCGTCGAGCTTGGGGGTGATGTACTCGCGGATCTTCTCGTTCGCGGGCACTCCACGCTCGGCGAGCAGGAGGTCTGCCGCCTCCTCGCTGTTCGAGAGGAAGTCCAGGAACAGCGCCACCTCTGCCGGGTGCTCGGTCTTCGCCGACGCCGACCAGAACATGGACGGCTTGTAGTACGCCGCCGCGCTCTCGCCCTCGTCGGGCGTCGGCACCATCAGCGGCACGAGGTTCTGACCGCTCGCCTCACGCAGTGCGGCGACCTGGTTCGACCACCACGGGCCGAAAGCCGACTGGTTCGTCGCGGTGAACGACTCGGCGAGGCCGGCGGACTCCCGCTCGATGGTCGCAGAGGGGTCGGGCGTGCCGCCCGCCTCGGTGACGTCGAGCAGATTCTGCCACCACGCGGCGAGCGTCTCGGCGCTGGCCGTCACCTCGGGCGATCCGTCCTCGGCGAACAGGGACTCGCCGTGCTGGCGCAGCCAGTTGTTGAGGCCGCCGTCCTCGAATCCCCAGGACTGCGAGCCGACGACGGCGCCGCCACTGGCCGCGGTGACCTCCTCGGCGATCTCGTTCAGGTCGTCCCACGACCAGGTCTCGTCGTCGGGCAGCTCGATGCCGAGGCTGTCGAGCACGTCGACGTTCGCCATGTACGCGTAGGAGTTGATGCCGACCGGGATGCCGTACTGCGTGCCGTCCAGGGCGCCGGTGCCGAGCACCGCCTCGGGGAAGTCGCCGGTCGGCAGCTGATCACCGAGGGTGCCGAGGTCGAGCAGCACGCCGTTGGCGGCGTAGGTCGACAGCTGCTTCTCGTCCATCTGGATGATGTCGGGGGCGTCGCCGGCGGCGACGGTCGTCGCCAGCTTGTCCCAGTACCCCGCCCAGTCGGTGTACTGCGGCTCGATGGTGATGTTCTCGTTCTCGGCCTCGAAGGCCGCGATGAGCTCCTCGGTGATGCCGTGGCGGACGTCGTTGCCCCACCAGGTGAAGCTGAGGGTCACGGGCTCGTCTGACAGGGTCGGGCCGGTCGCGGGGGTCTCCGTCGGTCCCGCGCACGCCGTCAGCGTCAGCATCGTCGCTGCGCCGACGGAGGTCAGCAGCAACCAGCGCGGTGCGGTTGTGGTGCGTCGCATGTCTTGCATCCTTTCGACCGAAGTCGGTGAGTGGTGTTGGTGCGTGTGATGAGGGTGGGCCTGGCGGCCCGCGAAGGTGTGTGTGACGCGGACGTCACTTGATCCCGGTCGTCGCGATCCCCTTGATGAGGAACTTCTGGCCGAACAGGAAGATCAGGAAGATCGGGATGAGCGAGACGACGCTCATCGCGAACATCTGGGCGTAGTTGGTGGTGCTCTGCGCGTCCTCGAACGACCGCAGCGCCAGCGGCACGGTGTACAGCTCGGGCTTGGTGAGGAAGATCAGCTGCGAGAAGAAGTCGTTCCACGTCCAGATGAAGGTGAAGATCGCCGTCGTCGCCAGGGCCGGGACCATGAGCGGCAGGATGATCTGCAGGAAGATGCGCGGATGCCCCGCCCCGTCGATGCGCGCGGCCTCATCGAGCTCCTTCGGGATGCCGCGGATGAACTGCACCATCAGGAAGATGAAGAACGCGTCGGTCGCGAGCAGCTTCGGCACGATCAGCGGCAGGAACGTGTTCACCCAGCCCAGCTGGGAGAACAGCACGTACTGCGGCACGATGATGACGTGGATGGGGAGCATGATGCTCAGGAGCATCACGGCGAACCAGAACCGCTTGGCGGTGAAGTCCAGGCGGGCGAACGCGTACGCGGCCATGGAGCACGACACCAGGTTGCCGATGATGCACCCGATCACGATCAGCGCCGAGTTCCACATGTAGACGTTGAACGGGTATGCCAGGGCGTTCCAGCCGTCGGTGTAGTTCGAGACCTCGAAGCTGTCGGGGATGATGCTCGGGTCGCGGAAGATCTCGTCGTTCGGCCGCAGCGAGCTCACGACCATCCAGATCACCGGATAGAGCATCGCCAGCGCGAGCGCGATGAGCAGCGTGTGGCGCACGACGCTCGTGAGCGGCTTGCGGAAGGGGCTCCGCCGCCGGACGCGCGGGGCACGGCCGGTGACGATCGTCTCGGTCGCGGGCGGGGCCGTCATGGCGGCGTCGTCAATCTTGGTCATCGTAGAAAACCCAGAATCTCGAGGTCCAGAACATCAGGACGGTCAGAATGCCGATGATGACCAGCAGCAGCCACGCCATGGCCGACGCGTAGCCCATGTTGTAGTTCGTGAAGCCCTGCTGGTACAGGTACAGCGTGTAGAAGAGCGTCGAGTCGACCGGTCCGCCGGTTCCGCCCGAGACGATGTACGCCTGGGTGAACGACTGGAACGTGCCGATGAGCTGGAGCACGGCGTTGAAGAAGATGATCGGGGTGAGCAGCGGGATCGTGATTCGGAAGAGCTGCTGACGCCGGCTCGCGCCGTCGACGTCGGCCGCCTCGTAGTACATCGTGGGGATCTGGCGGAGACCGGCCAGGAAGATCACCATCGGCGAGCCGAACGTCCAGATGTTCAGGATCATCAGCGTGCCGAGCGCGGTGTCGGGATTGGAGATCCACCCCTGCCCCTGGATGCCGAAGACCGCGAGCACCTGGTTGACGAGGCCGTCGACGCCGAAGATCTGGCGCCACAGGATCGCGATCGCGACGCTGGCGCCGAGCAGCGAGGGCAGGTAGAACGCCGACCGGTAGAAGGCCAGTCCGCGCAGCCCGCGGTCGAGGATGATCGCCAGGAACAGCGCGACCGCGAGCTGCAAGGGCAGCGAGATGAACACGTAGCTGAACGTGACCTGCAGAGAGGCGGCGAGCCGCTCGTCGGTCAGCATCCGCGCGAAGTTCTCGAAGCCGATCCACTTCGGCGGGCTCAGCAGGTTGTAGCGGGTGAACGACAGGCCGAACGACGCCACCATCGGCCCGATGGTGATGAGCACCAGCCCGACGAACCACGGGGCGAGGAAGAGGTACGCGGCCTTGTTCTGCTTCTTGCCGCCGGACTTGGCGGTCTTGAGCTTGCCGAGCTCGCTGATGGCGCTCATGCGGCGGCTCCGCGGGCACGGCCGGGTAGCCGTGTTCTGGGGCGGTGCGTCGTCGTCACCGTATCCTCCGGTCTCGTCTTCGAGTGATGAGAATGCGCTTTCTGGAATGCGCTTTCTCATTCTTGTCAGAACGGACACCGGAATGCAAGTCCCTGAGAAAATCAGGGGCGATTCGAGATCAAACCGTGAGAAAGGGATTTCGCGGAACGAGGTGGTTGGTCGGTCGACTCCCCTGCCCGGACATGACGAAAGCCCCGGATGCACAGCATCCGGGGCTTTCGCGAAGGAACGAGATTACTTGAGGGTAACCGTCGCGCCGGCCTCTTCGAGAGCGGCCTTGGCCTTCTCGGCGGCCTCCTTGTTGGCGCCCTCGAGGACGGCCTTGGGAGCACCGTCGACGACAGCCTTGGCCTCGCCGAGGCCGAGCGAGGTGAGCTCGCGGACCGTCTTGATGACCTGGATCTTCTTGTCGCCGGCAGCCTCGAGGATGACGTCGAACGAGTCCTTCTCCTCCTCGACGGCAACGTCGGCGCCCGCGCCACCGGCGCCGGCAACGGCGACGGGAGCAGCAGCGGTGACGTCGAACTTCTCCTCGAACGCCTTCACGAACTCGCTGAGCTCGACGAGGGTCAGGTCGGCGAACTGCTGGAGCAGTTCCTCAGTGGTGAGCTTCGCCATGATGTATCTCCTAGATAGATGGGGTTGTGGGAAGAGATCGCCGGTCGCTCACGCGGCCTCGGCGGTCTCCAGCTTTTCGCGAAGCGCGTCGATGGTCGCGGCAGCCTTGCCCATCGTCGCCTTCATCATGCCCGCGGCCTTCGCAAGCAGAACCTCACGGCTCTCGAGCGAGGCGTACTTGTTGACCTCGTCGGCGCTGAGGGAGTTGCCCTCGAAAACGCCGCCCTTGATCACGAGAAGCGGGTTGGCCTTGGCGAAGTCACGCAGAGCCTTCGCGGTGGCGACGAAGTCGCCGTGCACGAACGCGATGGCCGACGGACCCTTGAGGTCCTCGTCCAGCGCCGTGATCCCCGCGTTGTTCGCGGCGATCTTGGTCAGCGTGTTCTTCACCACGGCGTATTCCGCGTCCTGACGGATGCTGTTGCGCAGCTGCTTGAGCTGGGCAACCGTCAGACCGCGGTACTCGGTCAGCAGAACGGCGTTCGAGTCCTCGAAGTTCTTCGTGAGCTCGGCAACCGATGCGTCCTTCTGCGCCATGGTCACTCCTTGTGTGTGTGAGACGCTCCGCGGTGGCGGGGCGCCGGCCGGAGGCATCCGCTCATCGTCTCGTCACGGCAACAAAAAAAGCTCCGGCGCAAGCGCACGGAGCGGGATTCCTGAATCCAGGAGAATCGTTCGTGACACCTGCGCGGGCCCCTGCGATGCAGTGCTTCGATCTTCGTGACGCTTGCGCGCACGTCGATGACCGGCGGTCTTCGGCTCCCACAAGGGTACGCGACGCCCGCGCTCCCGCCAAATCGGCGCCCGCCATCCGTCACGGCGCCGCTCGCGCCCCACGCTGCCGGCGTGCGGCCCCGTTGCGCATGGCGTCGCCGAGGTACAGGCTCGCATCAGAGCCAGCACGACCGAGTCGCGCGGTCATGCGCCGCACGACGGAGAGGACGAAGATGTCTGCCAACAGGGCCGTCGCCTACAAAGGCCCCGGCGAGGTCGAGGTCGTCGACACGGATTACCCGGAGTTCGAGCTGAAGGACGGTCCGGGCGTCAACCCGGCGAACGTCGGCAGGAAGGTGCCGCACGGCGCGATCCTCAAGACCGTGAGCACGAACATCTGCGGCTCGGACCAGCACATGGTGCGCGGCCGCACGACGGCACCTGCAGGTCTTGTGCTCGGCCATGAGATCACCGGTGAGGTCGTCGAAGTCGGCCCCGACGTCGAGTTCGTCAAGGTCGGTGACATCGTCTCGGTGCCCTTCAACATCGCGTGCGGCCGCTGCCGCAACTGCAAGGAGGGCAAGACCGGCATCTGCCTCAACGTCAACCCCGACCGGCCGGGGAGCGCCTACGGATACGTCGACATGGGCGGTTGGGTGGGCGGCCAGGCGGAGTACGTGCTGGTGCCGTACGCCGACTGGAACCTGCTGGTCTTCCCCGACCGCGACCAGGCTCTCGAGAAGATCCTCGACCTCACGATGCTCTCCGACATCTTCCCCACCGGGTTCCACGGCGCGTACACCGCCGGCGTCGGCCCGGGATCGACCGTCTACATCGCGGGCGCCGGACCCGTCGGCCTCGCCGCTGCGGTGGGGGCGCAGCTGCTCGGTGCGGCGGTGGTCATCGTGGGCGATCTGAACGCGGACCGCCTGGCACGGGCGCGGTCGTTCGGCTGCGAGACCGTCGACGTGTCGGCAGGCGACCCCAAGGATCAGATCGAGCAGATCCTCGGCGTACCCGAGGTCGACTCCGCCGTGGACGCGGTCGGCTTCGAAGCGCGCGGACACGGAGCGGATGCCTCGCACGAGGCTCCCGCGACCGTGCTGAACTCGCTGATGGACATCACCGCAGCCGGCGGCGCGCTCGGCATCCCGGGCCTGTACGTCACCGGCGACCCGGGTGGGATCGACGAGGCCGCGAAAGTCGGGTCGCTGTCGCTGCGGCTCGGACTCGGCTGGGCGAAATCGCTGTCGTTCACGACCGGCCAGTGCCCTGTCATGCGCTACAACCGCCGGCTCATGATGGCGATCCTCCACGACAAGGTCGCGATCGCCGATGCCGTCGGCGCCACCGCCATCGGACTCGAGGACGCCCCGCAGGGGTATGCCGACTTCGATCAGGGAGCGGCGAAGAAGTACGTGCTGAATCCCAACGGGTACATCCAGTCGACCTGACAAGGAGCGGAAACCTCGGTCGAGGCATCCGCTCGCCCACGAAAGGAACACCACCATGTCCGTCACCCTCGAAGACGCCCGTCGCGTCATCGCCGCCGCGGAGAAGCGCGCCGACGAGATCGGCCAGCCCATGAACATCGCCGTGGTCGATGCGGGGGGCAATCTCGTCGCCCACGTCCGTCAGGACGGCGCGTGGATCGGCAGCGTCAACATCTCGATCAACAAGGCCTGGACCTCGCGCGCGTTCGACATCGAGACGAAGACCCTCGGTGAGAACTCGCAGCCGACGCAGCAGTTCTACGGCATCCACGCCACCAACGGCGGCAAGGTCGCGATCTTCGCCGGCGGCGTCCCGCTCTCCCGCGACGGCGCCGTCGTGGGTGCGGTCGGCGTCAGCGGCGGCTCGGGCGACCAGGACCAGACCGTTGCGGAGGCCGGCGCCGCCGCCTTCTGACACGATCGGCTACGGTCGCCCGACGCCCGGCCGCTACTCGCGCCAGGGGGCAGAGGTCGACCTTGCGCCCGCCCTCTACTCGCGCCAGGGGCAGAGGTCGACCTTGTGGCCGTCGGCGTCCGCGAGGGTCCACCACTCGGGCGCGTGGGAGTCGTCGACGATCACCCCGCCGGCGGCGAGCGCTGCCTCGAGGCGCTTCTCGATCACGTCGCGCGGAGCGTTGACGTCGAGGTGCGACCTGCCGCGCAGCGGCTTGTCGACGGGCTGGAACCAGATGAGAGGCCCCCGTCCGTCGGCGTCGAACAGCACGCCGTCGCGCACTTCGCGAAAACCGGTCACCGCCTTCCAGAACGCCAGCGCGGTGCGCGAATCAGGCGTGGCCACGGCGAGCATGAGGTCCTGCATGCGCTCGGTCTCGGCGCGGATGTCGAGCTCGCGGGCTGCCTGTGAGATCTGCGCGGCGAGCGCGGCATCCTTCGCCGTCAGGCCGCCCGCCGAATGAGTGAACAGCCGTACGCGCACGGTGGCGTAGCGCACGTCGACGTCGGGGTGGTGGTCGGCCGCCTCGGCGAGGTCGGCGATCGCCGCGAACAGCTGCGCGCCCGCCGCGAAGCTGCCGGTACGGAACAGGGCGAAGGCGCCGGTCACGCGGGGACGCCAGTCCTCGACACCCGGGAACGCGCGGAATTCGTCTGACGTGATGGTGCTCATGTTCCCGAGGATGCCACCGCCGCCGCCGATCGCAACCCCTCTTGCGCACCGCCGTCCGTCGAGGTCGTGCGCTCTCGCCGAAGTCCCGCGCGCGGCGATCGTGTCACTTCGGCGAGGGCACACGATGCGTGCGGATCGAACGGCGCCATCGCGTGACGCACCCCATGCCGCTGGTGCGTCGCAGGCGGCGGATGTCGGGTCGGCGGCGTAGCCTCGGAGGGTGAACCCCGAGCACGCCGCCGCACGCCCCTCGGCGCTCGCGGCGCATGCACCGGACGTTGCGGCCCGCATCGTCGCGGATTCGCGCGACCGGGTCGCCTGGGTGCGCGCACGGTCGCGCGGCATCACCGCGACCGACGTCGCGACCCTCACCTCCGACCGGGCCATCGGCCGCGCCGCCGACGCCAAGCTGCTCGGCTCGGGCTTCTCGGGCAACGCCTACACGGCACACGGCCGGGCGCGCGAACCCGAGATCGCCGCGTGGGTCGCCGCGACTCACGGCGTCCAGCCTTCGTCGGCGTTGTTCCACGCGGTCGTCGAGAAGCGACACCTTGCGACCCCCGACGGCATCGCCGTCGACGCGTCGGGACGCATCACGCTCGCCGAGATCAAGACGACCAACAAGGCCTGGCGCAGCATCCCGCGGTCCTACCTCCGGCAGGTGTGGTGGCAGCAGCACGTGCTCGGGGCGGAGCGCACGCTCGTGGCCTGGGAGCAGCACGAAGGCTTCGTGCCCGTCGGCGACGAGCCGCGCTGCGCATGGGTCGATCGCGACGAGGCCGAGATCGCGAAGCTCGTGCGCCTCGCCACCGCCCTCATCGACGAGCTCTACCTGCGTACGACGCGCTCTCGACAGCAGGCAGAGCGGATGCCGCAGCCGCCCGCTGCGCCGCGCGAGCCGTTCCGCGCACTCGCCCTCGCCGACTGAACCGGCCGACGTGCCGGCACGGCCGGCGCCTCATCGGATCGTGGTCACCTGCCGCGCCTCGGCGTCCCACACGCGGGCTCCTGTCGCCTGCCCGACGATGTTCGGCGCCTTCACCAACCGCATCGCCGTCGCCAGTCGCGCGGCAGTGAGCCCCCGCGCCACAGTCATGTGCGGCGTCCACCGGTCGATCCCGGTGTTCGAATACCGCGGCTCGGGTCGTCCGGCGATCTCTGCGACGACGCGGTGGACCGCGAGGAGCGGCGCGCTCACGACGACGTGCCGCGCGAGCACGTACCGGTCCCGATGACCGAGCAGCACGAACCCGGCGAGCTCCAGGGCGACGGGGAGCAGCTCGGCGATGCCGGCGAACGCCGACGGATCGAGCCGGTCCCGCACCGCGAGCGTCACGTGCGGACGGTTGCTCGGTGCGGGATTGCGCCCCGAGCTCGGCAGATCGGCCCCGAGGAGCCGATCCCAGTCGTCCCGGACCACGCCGTCGATCTCGGCATCCGGAATCAGTTCGACACTGAACACGCCTCCATACTGCTCGCACCGACCGTGCCGCGCGACGAAGACCCGGCGCTCACCGTGCCTGCCCCGAGGCCTCGACCTTCGCCGCCTGCACCGACGCGGCTTCCGCATCGTCTTCGGCCACCCCGTCCCAGCCGGGGGCGTCGACGCCTGCATCCTCGACCTCGGCGCCCGCCTGCTCCGGATCCCACCCGGGCTTGGGCACGGACTCGATGAGCAGCCGCGTGTACTCGTGCTGCGGGTCGCCGAGCAGCTCGTCCGTGCGCCCGCGTTCGACGATCTCGCCGCGTCGCATCACGACGGTCTCGTCGCACACCCGCCGGACGACCGCCAGGTCGTGGCTGATGAACAGCACCGTGAGTCCGCGCTCCCGCCGGATGCGGTCGACGAGATCGAGCACCTGCGCCTGCACCGAGACGTCGAGCGCGCTCGTCGCCTCGTCCATCACCAGCACGTCCGGCTCTATCGCGAGGGCGCGCGCGATCGCGACGCGCTGCCGCTGACCGCCCGAGAGCGTGCGCGGCCGCGCCGCGGCGTGCTTCTCCCCCAGGCCCACCTGTTCGAGCAGGTCCCGTACTCGTGTGCGCGACTCGGATGCACCGAGCCGCCTCTCCCCGCCCGAGACGCCGTGCAGGCGCAGGGCGTCCTCGATCGCACGGCCGGCGGTGATGCGCGGATCCAGCGACAGGTAGGGGTCCTGGAACACCATCTGCACGCTGCGCGCGTGCGCCAGTCGCCCCCGGCGGCCGCGGGGAACCTCGGTGCGCGGCTGACCGTCGATGCGGATGTCGCCGCCGTCGGCGCTCTCGAGGCCCACGATCAGGCGCGCCAGCGTGGACTTGCCCGACCCGGACTCCCCCACCACACCGAGTGCGCCGCCACGCGGCACGGCGATCGAGGCATCGATCACGGCGTGCACCGGATCCTTACCCCGCCGGTGATAGGTCTTCGCGATCCCGATCGCCTCGAGCATGGGCGTGCCATGCGCGGCGGGCACGCAGTCGGCAACCTGTTCGCGGGGCTGAATCGGGACCGCGGCCTGCGGCGCGGGTGCCGGCCGACCGCCGTCATCCGGGCGAGACACCGGTGCGCTGCCGAAGAGCGTCGGCGTCGCGGCGACGAGTCGGCGGGTGTACTCCGCCTGCGGGTCGCGCAGCACATCGTGCGCGCGCCCCTGCTCGACGATGTGTCCGCCGCTCATCACGTAGACGCGGTCGCAGAGCGAGGCGGCGAGGTTGAGGTCGTGCGTGATGAACAGCATGCCCATGCCGCGGCGCGCGCGCTGCTCGCTGAGCACCCCGATGATCTCGGCCTGCGTCGTGACGTCGAGAGCCGTGGTGGGCTCGTCGCACACCAGCAGTCGCGGCGACGTCGTGAGCGCACCGGCGATCATGACGCGCTGCAGCATGCCGCCCGAGAACTCGTGCGGATACTGGCGCAGGTGCTCCTCGGGGCGTGGCAGGCGCACGGCGGTGAGCAGTTCGACGGCGCGGGCTCTCGCGGCATCCGCCGACCATCCCTCGGCCAGCCGCAGCGCCTCGGTCAGGTGATCGCCGATCGTGCGCATCGGGTTGATGCCCGCGCGCGGGTCCTGGAAGATCATGGCCGCGCCGTGACGGCGCAGCCCGCGCAGCTCGGAGGGGGTGGCGCTCAGCACGCCCGCTCCGCCGAGCACGACCTCGCCCGTGGTGATCGCTCGGGTGGGAAGAAGCCCCAGCACGGTGCGAGCGGTGAGCGACTTGCCCGAGCCGGACTCGCCGACGAGCCCGACCGTCTCACCGGCCGCGACCGAGAGAGAGATGCCATGGAGCAGCCGTGTGCCGTCGGCGAGCTCAAGGGTCAGATCACGGATGCCGAGCAGGGCATCGCCGTGCGCCGGCACCTGGGAAGCACCGGCGGCTGCCGGCTCGACGATGGAAGCGCGCGCGTTCATGCCGGGATCTCCCCTCCGATCCGATCGGAGACCTCTTCCCCGATGATGTTGACGGCCACGACGACCACGACGACGGCGACCGCCGGCACGATCGCCGGGAGGAAGTGTCCGCCGATGAGCCCGGCCTGCGCCTCGTTGATCATCGCGCCCCAGTCGGCCGTCGGCGGCTGCACGCCGAGACCGAGGAACGACAGCGCCGCGAGCTCCGCCAGCACGTAGCCGAAGTTCAGCGTCGACTGCGCGCCGACGATCGGGGTGACGTTCGGCAGCACACGCCGCAGCGCGATCCACGGTCCGGAGAACCCCTGGACGCGGTACGCGGCGACGTACGGCCGGGTCCGCTCGGCAGCGACGAGCGACCGCGTCAGGCGTGCGACGAAGGGTGCGTACGCGATGCTCATGGCGATGACCGGCGCCACCAGGCCCTTGCCGAACAGTGCCACGGCCATGATGGCGATGAGCAGCGACGGGAAGGCGAAGAGCACGTCGAACACGCGACCGAGTGCGGCGTCGATCCAGCCGCCGCGCCACCCCGCGACAAGGCCGAGAAGGATGCCGAGCACGGTCGACGCGATGACCACGAGCAGCGGACCGAGCAGCGCCGTGCGCGCCCCGTAGATGAGGCGGCTGAGGGTGTCGCGTCCCAGGCTGTCGGTGCCGAGCCAGTGCGTGGCGCTCGGCCCGGCGTTGACCGCGGCGAAGTCGACGGCGTCGGGGTTGTACGGGGCGAGGAACGGCGCGAAGATCGCGGCCAGCGTCATCGCGGCGACGACCGCCAGCGCGATCGCGAGCGTGAGGCCGGCGCGCCGCCGCCGAGGCGCCCGCAGCACGCCGACGGCGAGTGTCGCGGGGCTCGTGCGCGCGGTCGCCGCGCTCGGCGCCCCCGCGGGCGAAGGTGTGGTGGAGGTCATCGCGCACCGGCTCCGGCAGCGGATCGGGGGTCGATCCAGGGTTCGAGGACGTCGATCACGGCGTTGACGAGCACGAACGCGGTGACGACGAGGAGGACGATCGCCTGCACGACCGGGAAGTCGAGACGGTCGACCGACTGCACCAGCAGCGAGCCGATGCCGGCGAGACCGAAGGCCGCCTCGACGATGGAGCTCGACGCGAGGAGCCCGGCCACCAGCATTCCGCTCACCGTCAGAATCGGTCCGACGGCGTTGCGGAAGACATGGCGACGCACCACGGTGCCGCGTCGGATGCCGCGGCTGATGGCCACCTCGACGTGCTCGCGCCCGAGCTGGTCGATCATCGACGACCGGGTCACCTTGCCCACGAGCACGACGAACACGATCGCGAGCGCGATGGACGGCAGCACCAGGTGGTACACCGTGTCCCAGAAGCCGTCGCCCGACCCGAACGACGGGAACCAGCCGAGCTGCACCGCGAACACCGCGATGAGCACGATCGAGCCGACGAACGAGGGCACAGCGCCCAGCACGGTGAGGCCGATGAGGATCGAGCGGTCGGCGATGCGTCCGCGCGAGAGTGCGGCGAGGGCGCCCGCGGTCAGTCCGACGACCGCGATCATCGTCCCCGCCATGACGACGAGCCCGAGCGTGACCGGCAGGCGCTCGCCGAGCACGACCGTCACGTCCTGCCGGTACTGCAGGGAACGGCCGAGATCGCCGCGCAGGAGGCCGGCCACCCACGTCAGGTACTGCTGCCAGGGCGGCAGGTCGAGGCCGTACTGCGCGGTGATCTGCGCCACCGCCTCGGGGCTCGGCTTGCGACCCCGCAGGAGGAAGGCGACGGGGTCGCCCGGCACCAGGAACCTCGAGAAGAAGACGAGGACGGATGCCAGGAACAGCGTGAGCAGCAGACCGCCGAGCTTGCCGGCGATCCGGCGGACGGCGGTCATGACGCGACCTCGTCTGCGAAGGCGGCCGGACGGGGCCCGGCACCCAGCGCCGGGCCCCCGCTCAGGTCACCGCGAGCCAATGGTCGCCGCCCACGGGTAGTAGAGGAACGCCACCGACGGTGCGACACCGGTCACGCCCTCGCCCAGGAACACCGTCATCGGTCCCTCGAACAGGGGCAGCCAGGGCAGCTGCTCGTTCGCGATGCGCTGCGCCTGAGCCGTGACCTCGCTGCGCTGTGCTGGGTCGTCGATCGCCACCGCCTCGTCGACCAGGGCGTCGAAGTCGGGGTCGCTCCAGCCGCCGTAGTTGCTGAACTCCCCGGTGCGCAGCACGCCGTACATCTCGAGAGGGTCCGGGCTCGAGAGGTACCACGAGGTGTAGAAGAGGTCGACGCCCTCGCGTGCGGTCGGGTCGGAGAACAGGGCGGTGTACGCGCTCGGGCTGACGGTCTGGATCGTCGCCGTGAGCCCGATCGCCTGTGCTGCGGCTGCCGCGCCCTGCGAGATCACAGCGAAGTCGTTGCCGAGTGGAGCGGTCGCGATGACGATCTCCTCGCCCGCCACGCCCGCGTCGTCGATCAGCTTCTTCGCCGCCTCGAGGTCGTACGGATACTCCTCGAGCCCGTCGAATGCCGCGTCCAGCGCCCCTTCGCTGGCGCCCACCCACACCGACTCTGTGGTGAGCGCGTCGGTGACCTCGCCGTAGCCCTGCGCCGCGGCATCCAGGATCCCCTGCCGGTCCATCGCCATGAGCAGCGCCTCGCGCACGCGCCGGTCACCGAGCGGGCCCTCGAGATCGCTGACGATCAGGCTGCCGACCGCCGTGTTGAGGCCGAAGTACACATCGCCCTTGCCGGAGCCCTGCAGCTGAGAGATCGCATCCGGCGGGATCATCCAGCCGCCGTCCACCTCACCGGACTTCAGAGCGTTGACGCGGGCATTGGGATCGGTCATGAAGAGGATCTCGACCTCGCCGGCCCGGGCGCGCAGCGACTCGTCCCAGTAGCCGTCGTACCGCGTCAGCGTCACCGACTCGCCCGACTTCCAGGCCGTCAGCGCGAACGGCCCGGTGCAGTTCACGAGGCCGGTGGAGTTGCCGTAGTCCGCCCCATCTCCGGCCAGCGTCGCGGCCGACTCGACGACTCCCGCCGAGCCGCCCATCGCGAGGTTGAACTGGGAGTCGGGCCGCGTCATCGTGACGGTGACCTGGCGTTCGCCGGTCTGCTCGATCGCCGCGACGTTCTGGTACACCGAGTACCACGAGGAGCCGACCTCCGGGTCGAGGTGGCGGCTCATCGAGGTCACGACGTCGGCGGCGGTGAGCGGCGTGCCGTCGTGGAAGGTGACGCCGTCGCGGATCGTGTACACCCAGGTCTCGGGCGTCGGGTGCTCGAACGACTCGGCGAGGCCGGGCGACAGCGTGTAGTCGGGGTTGAGGCGCAGCAGCGACTCGCACACGTTCGCGAGCACCTGGTTG
Source organism: Microbacterium sp. LMI12-1-1.1 (assembly GCF_040676455.1). Lineage (NCBI taxonomy): Bacteria > Bacillati > Actinomycetota > Actinomycetes > Micrococcales > Microbacteriaceae > Microbacterium > Microbacterium sp. LMI12-1-1.1. Next base: position 802,329 of record NZ_JBEGIA010000001.1, read on the forward strand.
TCGGCGTAGTCGAACGCGTAGGCGTAGTCGAGCGAGTACGGCTCGGAGTAGCTCACCCAGGTGAACGAGTCGATGTCACCGGACGGCGCGGCCGTCTGGGCGGTGAGCTCCCACTCGGGCGCGGCGGTCGCATCGGACTCGGCGGCGCCCGGGGTGCACCCCGAGAGGATGAGCGCGCCGGCGAGACCGGCGGCTGCGAGAGCGCCGAGTCGATGGACGGAGGATCGACGGGCGGTTCGTCGAGTGCGGATCATGGTGCTCCTCGGGGTGAGACGGCGGTGTCGGGTGGAGAAGGGAGTCGGGTGCGGCGCTTCGTCGCGTCAGCCGTGGCTCGGCACGGGCACCGCATCCGACGGCGAGTCGGCGGCGGGCCGGCCGAGGGCAGCGGCATCCGACGACGAGCCGGCGGCCGGTGACGGGGTGGTGGCGACCGTCGGCGCGTCCTCGCGGGCGTACACCCGCTCGCCGTCGATCCAGGTCGAGACGACCTGGCAGGCGTAGAGCTCCTCGGCCGGGACCGCGAACGGGTTGGGCTCGACCACGACCAGGTTCGCGAGGTAGCCGGCACGCAGGTAGCCGGTGTCGTGGTCGCGGTGGTTCACGTAGGCCGTGCCCGACGTGTAGGCGGCGAGCGCGGTCGCGAGGTCCAGCCGCTGGTGCGCGCCGCCCAGCGGCTCGGCATCCGACAGCGGAGCGACCCGGTTGACGGCGATGTGCACACCGGCCAGCGGGTCGGCGCTCGAGACGGGCCAGTCGCTGCCACCGGCGAGGCGCACGCCGGCGCGGCGCAGATCTCCGAACGGGTACTGACGGGATGCCGCCGACTGTGCCAGGAACGGCAGCGTGAGCTCGTCCATCTGGTCTTCGTGGCACGCCCACAGCGGCTGCATGTTCGCGACCGCCGCTACCGCCGCGAAGCGCGGCACATCGGCCTCGTCGATGATCTGGATGTGTGCGAGGTGGTGGCGCCCGTCGGTGTCGCCGTTGGCTGCGGCAGCCGCCTCGACCGCGTCGAGCGCCTCGCGCACGGCGCGGTCGCCGAGGGCGTGGAAGTGCAGCTGGAAGCCGGCCGCATCAGCCGCGATCGCGTACTCGCGCAGCTTCTCGGCGGGGATGAACGACAGCCCGCGATTGTCGGTGTCGTGCCCGTGAGCGTCGCGGTACGGCTCGAGCATGGCCGCAGTGTGATTCTCGGCGACGCCGTCGACCATGAACTTGATGGAGGTGAGCGAGAACCTGTCCTCGCGACCGAGCTCCGCGATCTCGTCACGCAGACGGATCATGTCGTCGAGCTGCTCGATGCCGTCGGCCCGCTCCCACCACTGCGCCCCCACGACATGCGCCTTGAGCGTGCCGTCGGCGAGTGCGCGCCGGTACGATGCCAGTCCGCCGGCGATCCCCGGAAAGTCGCCGACGAGCGCGTCCTGCCATCCCGTGATGCCCTGCGCCAGCAGGTCACGCTGCGCACGCAGCAGGCCGTCGTAGGCGAGGTCTTCCGAGACCCGCGGCCGCACGGTGGCGAAGAGGTCCGACGCACCCTCGTGGAAGGTGCCGGCCGGGAAGCCGTCCGCCTCGCGCTCGATGCGGCCGTCGGCAGGATCGGCGGTCGCGGCATCCACTCCGGCGAGGCGCATCGCCGCAGTGTTCGCCCAGGACGAGTGGTGGTCGCGGCTCGCGAGCAGCACCGGGCGGTCGGGCACGATGGCGTCGAGGGCGCCTCGCAGCGGCGCGCCGCCCGGGAAGTGGTCCATCGACCAGCCGCCGCCCACGATCCACTCCGCATCGGGATTCTCCGCGGCGTAGCGGGCGATCGTCGCGAGCGCGTCGGCGGCGTTCTCGGAGCCGGTGAGGTTGCACTGCAGCAGCTCGACGCCCCCCGACATCGGATGGATGTGCGCGTCCTGGAAGCCCGGCGCCAGCAACGCGCCGGCGAGATCGACGACCTCGGTGTCAGGGCCGATGAGGACGGATGCCGCTTCCTCGCCGCACACCGCGGCGATGCGCCCTCCGCGCACCGCGACGGCGAGACCCGTCAGCGCCTCGTGGCTGCCTGCAGCCACGAGGTCGGAGCTGAACAGCGCACCTCCGGTGAACACGGTGTCTGCGAACGGCGTCTGTGCGTCGTCAGGAACGGCAGCGGCCACGGGACCTCTCCTTCGTCATCGAGCGGGTTGCTTGACGATAGGCGTCCGTCATCGCTGTTGTCAACAGCGTTGACCGAATTGATGACGCGACCTGTAGGCTCGGCGTCACGGGGCCTGAGTGCGGCTCCGTGGCACGATGGACGGCGACGGCGGAAGCGGGGATCATGGCGGCACGCAGCGGAGCGACGTCCGAGAAGTCCGGCGGCAGGCGCCTGGATCGGGCGACGATCATCGCCGCAGGGCTGGAGCTCGCCGAGACGACCGGCTCTGGATCCCTCTCCATCCGAGAGCTGGGCGCCAAGCTCGGCACCGACCCGACGGCGATCTATCGGCACTTTCGCAGCAAGGACGACCTCATGGGCGCCCTGCTCGACGAGCTCACGGTGCGCACCCTCGCCGCTGTGACCGCGCCGCCCGAGGACTGGCAGGAGCGACTGCGCCAGCTGGCGTCCGCCACGCTCAGCGAGCTCTCCCGCTACCCCGCTGTAGGCCAGGAGGCCATCGTGCTCACCACCCACGGCCCCGGCGAGCTCGACGCGATCGAGTTCATGCTCGACGCGTTCTCGCGCGCGGGCCTGACGGGCGAGGACCTGGTGCAGCACTACGCGCTCATGGCGACGCACATCCTCTCGTCGGCCGCCGGCGTCGCCCGGGCGCGGATCGAGCGCGGAACCGCTGCACCCTCGGACACCAGCCCGTGGTTCGAGGGACCTCTCCTGGTCGACCCCATCAAGCACCCGCACATCGCGCAGATCTCGCCGCAGCTGCTGCAGCTCGAGGACCGCGAGCTCTTCACGCTCGGCGTCGAGTGGGTCATCCGCTCCGCCGAGCGCACCGCGCGCCCCGCCTGAGCCTCCGCCGGCGCCGGTCCGCCGCAGCGGACTGACACCGTACCTTCATCCGCGCTGATAGTTGACGCACATCAACCATTGTCGTATAGTTGACCCATATCAACTGTTGACCCTGGTCAACCATCTCTGCGCCGCCGTCGCCGCATCTCTCCCACCAACACCGTTCGAAGGACTCCTATGGCTACGTCCACCCCCGCGACCGGGTCGGTCGCCACTGGCTCAGCCGGCAGCGTGAGCGCCGACGAGAAGCGCCACCACCGCAAGGTGCTGCAGGCGCTCACCGGCCTGCTGCTCGGCATGTTCGTGTCGATGCTCGCGTCGACCGTCGTGTCGACATCGCTTCCGGTCATCGTCCACGACCTGGGCGGCGACCAGGCCGCGTTCACCTGGGTCGTCACCGCGACCCTTCTGACCACCGCGATCTCCACCCCCATCTGGGGCAAGCTCGCCGACCTTTTCAACCGCAAGCTGCTGATCCAGATCGCCATCGTCATCTTCGTGCTGGCGACTGCGGCCGCCGGCTTCTCGCAGGACCCGGGCACGCTCATCGCGTTCCGCGCGGTGCAGGGCATCGGCGCGGGCGGTCTCGCCGCGCTCAGCCAGGTCATCATGGCCGACATCATCAGCCCGCGCGAGCGCGGCCGCTACATGGGCCTGTTCGGCGCCGTGATGGCCGTCGCCACCGTCGGCGGACCGCTCCTCGGCGGTTTCATCACCGACACGATCGACTGGCGCTGGAACTTCTTCATCGCGCTGCCGTTCGCGGTCGCCGCGCTCATCATCATGCAGCGCACACTGCACCTCCCCGCTCGCCCCAAGGTGAAGGCGCGGATCGACTACTTCGGCATCGTGCTGCTCTCGACAGCTGTGTCGTTGCTGCTCATCTGGGTCACCAACGCCGGCAAGGACTACGACTGGTGGAGCACGGAGACCATCCTGATGGTCGGCGGCGCGCTGCTCGCGGCCGTGCTGTTCGTGATCGTCGAGCTGCGCTCGAAGGAGCCGCTCATCCCCCTCACGATGTTCCGCAACCGCACGTTCACGCTCGCGGTCATCGCGTCGATCTCGATCGGCATCGCGATGTTCGGCACGTCGGTCTTCCTCAGTCAGTACATGCAGCTCGCCCGTGGCGCCACGCCGACCGAAGCAGGTCTGATGACGATCCCGATGATCGGCGGACTGCTGCTGGCGTCGATCGTGATCGGCGGTCTTGTGACCCGTCACGGCATCTGGAAGCCGTACCTCATCGTAGGCGGCGTGCTGCTCATCGCCGGCTCGTTCCTGCTGTCGACCATCGAGTACGACACGAACTTCGTGCTCGTCTCGCTGTACATGTTCCTGCTCGGTGCGGGCGTCGGCATGACGATGCAGAACCTCGTGCTCATCGTGCAGAACACCGCCAAGCCGAGTGAGATCGGCGTCGCGAGCTCCGGTGTCACGTTCTTCCGCAGCCTCGGCGGCACGATCGGCGTCTCGGTCATGGGTGCCGCACTGGCGACCTCGGCGACCGATCTGTTCTCCCAGCGCAAGGACGACATCGGTGCGGCCATCATGACGCTGGGCGAGAAGGGCGCCGCCATCGCGGAGCAGCTCCAGTCGGGCACGATCCCGCAGGTGTCGGCGCTGCCCGAGGCGATCCGCGTGATCGTGGAGGACATCTACGCCCAGGCCATCGCCCACTCGTTCCTCATCGCCGTGCCGCTGGCCGTGATCAGCCTCATCGCGATCATCTTCCTGCCGAACAAGCCGCTCACCCACATGACGACGAGCGAGCGCGTGCAGGCCAGCGAGGCCGACCTCGCGACTGTGTCGGTCGCCGAAGGCATGGACGCGCTGACCGCTACCGCAACGGTGAAGACGCAGGATGCCGAGACCGCCGTCACGCCCGAACAGTCGGGCGTCGCGGCGAACCAGACGCGGCGCACCCGGCGCTAATGTCGAACACGATGACCTCCGAAGACACTCGAGCGGCGCGCACCGAAGCGGTGCGCGCCCTCGAGGCGGAGTTCGGCGAGCTGATCAACCGCTTCCGCCGGATCATCACCGAGAACGCCAACCGCGTGAGCCCCGGCATGCTGCCAGGCGCCTACAAGGTGTTCACCACCATCGTGCGTCGCGAGGGCATCACCCTGTCGGCGCTCGCCGAGGCGCTGACGGCCGACAAGGGCCAGATCAGCCGCACGGTCCGCGAGCTGGAGCAGCTGGGTCTGATCCAGCGCACCCCCGACCCCGACGACGGCCGCTCGAGCCTGCTCTCCCCGACCCCGTTCGGGCTGGAGCGCCTCGCGGAGGCCCGCGCCCCGCAGGAGAGCCTGCTCGTCGACGCCCTCGCCGCGTGGCCGGTCGACGACATCCTGAACCTGACGCGGCTGCTGCACGCCCTCACCCTCGGCGAGCGACCCTCAGACTGAGGCGGATCAGGCCTCGACGAAGTCGTACTCCTGGAACTCCGCCACCTCCGCCGCCCAGCGCTCGGCGACGAATGCCACATGGGTCGGGTGCTCGTTGTAGGCGCGGTACGCGGCGTCGTCCGCGAAGACCATCGAGAACTGGTGCGCGAGACCGCTCTTCGGACTCACCTGCCGGTTCACCCGGAAGTCCTCGACGCCCGGAATCGACGTGAGGGCGGCCCGGCCGTCCGTGAGGAACGCCGTCTCCTCCGGCGAATCGGACGGGTGGACCAGGCGGAAGACAACGGTGTGCTGAATGGGCATGGATCGAGTGTCGCGCATGGGCGCTCAACGACCTGCCTGCAGCGCCGTGAGGTATCGCAGCGACCGCTCGGCCAGATCGTCCTGACTCGGCGCGAGCGGCCTCCAGACCGAGGCCGCCACGGCGATCGTGGCGTTCTCGCCGGTGAAGCTCTCCAGCCCCAGGATGCCTTCATACCCGGCATCGTCGAGCGCCGCCAGTGTCGCGGGCCAATCGGTGTGGTCGTCTCCGACGGTGCCGCGGTCGCTCCCGCACACCTGCACGTGGGCGATATGCCCTGCTGCGGCACGGATCGCGGCATCCGGCCGCTTCTCCTCGATGTTGAGATGGTAGGTGTCCAATGCGAGTCCGAGCCCCGGACCCCAGAGCGGCGCGAGCGCCTCGAGCCCCTGCTCGACGGTGTTGATCACGCTCGTCTCGTACCGGTTGAGCGGCTCGACGGCGAGCGCCAGGCCGTCCGCGGCGGCCTCGTCGACGAGCGGCGCGAGGTTGCGGCGCAGCTGCGCGACCACGTCGGTGCGCTCATCCCGCGTCATGCGCCAGGTCACGCCGGTCGGCGCATAGAACGGCCCGGCGACGACGGATGCGCCCACTGCGCGCGCTGCGGCGAGGCACGTGCGCAGGTACACCTGGGTCGCCGGCACATTGCCCGCACGGTCGACCAACGACCGCCCCGGACCCATCGCGCCGATCACGACGGGCTGCAGGTCCAGAGAACGCAGCAGATCACCGGCGCTCGCGGCATCCCAGTCCCCCGCGTTCTCGAGCGGGAGCTCGATCGCGCCGAAACCCATGCGCGCGATCTTCGGCGCGAGCTCGGCGAGCGACTGGTCGGTCAGCGGCGAGGTCCACACCCAGGTGTTGACGCCGATCGTGCGCTGCATTGCTCTCCTTCGCCTGTGTGGGGTGTTTCGTGTCGCTCTGCTCGCTCAACGACCGGACGCGATGCCGGTCGTTGAGCGAGCGAGGAACGCGGTCGTTGAGCGAGCCTGCGAGTCGAAACGCGGAGACGAAACGTCGGGACCTGTGCCTTACGGGATCTGGCGCTCCTGCCAGACCTCGGGGTAGCCCGGCAGGTTCTCTCCGCCGAACTTGGCGTAGTGGCCGTCAGGCATGCCGTCGTTGGCCTCCAGGTACTGGTCGACCTCCTCCGCGGTGATCGGGCTCTGCGGCAGCACCCACTCCTTGGGGATCTCCTCGCCGGCGAAGATCTTCTGCGCCGCCAGCAGCGGGGTGCGCCACTGGAAGTTGGAGTAGACCGGAGCGAGGCCGGTCAGGCCCGTCTCCTTCCACTTCCGCAGGAAGCTCATCTCGTCCTCACCCGTCATGACCGGGTAGTCGACTCCGGCGTCCTCGAACGCCTCGATCGCCGCCACGGCGCCGTCACCGGCATCCATCCAGATTCCCGCCACGTCGCCCGTCGCGAGCTCGTCGCTGATGATGCTCTTGATCTCGGCCGGGTCGGCACCGGTGAAGTAGTCCACCGCCTCGATGCCGGCTTCCTCGAACATGTACTCGGCGGCCGCCCAGCGCTGCTCGAGCACGTCGACGCCGGGAAGGATGCGGAGTCCCACCACCTTGTCGCCCTCCTCGAGGTTGTCGATGAGGAACTGCGCGGTGTCGATGCCCCAGGCGAAGCCGCCGATCGGGTGGATGAACGTCACCGGGCAGTCGGTCTCCACACCGCGGTCGAACACGATCACCGGCTTGCCGGTGTCGCAGGCGCGCTGGACCGCCGGGGTCATCGCGGCCGTGCTGTTCGGCGAGATGATGAAGACGTCGCAGCCGCCCTCCGAGATGAAGTAGTCGATGTCGGCGATCTGCGTGTCATCGGAGTCCTGCGCGTCGCGCGTCTCCATCTCGCTGATCACACCCTGTTCCTGCAGCACCTCCAGCTGCTGGTTCATGGTGATCCAGCCGGTCTGGCGCCACGGGTTCGAGATCGAGGCGTTCGCGAAGCACGCCTTCTTCGGGCCGGTGCTCGCGTACTCCGACGTGTCGACCATCTCGGCGTCGATGTGCTGCAGATACGGCTCGTCCTCCGGACCTTCGGGCACGACCTCGCGCTGGGCCATCTGCGTGTCGAACAGCGCCTGGTCGAACCACTCGTTGGCGCCGCCGTCCTCGGTCGGCTCCGCCGACGAGTCCGGTGGGGCCACGTTGGGATCGGTCGTGCACCCTGCGAGGGCGAAGAGGCCGACGAGCGCCACCGCTGTGGTGGCGATCTTCATTGATCGTCGCATTGCTAACTCCTGTTGTTCGGTGCGGCGCCCTCGCCTGCGAGGGCCTGTGTTGCGGACGACTCCTCGGCGCCGGCGGGCGCGTCGGGTTCCTTCCCCGAAGAGGGAGGGGTCTGTGGTGGGCCGCTACGTCTGCGGGATCGGAAGACCAGTCCCGAGTACGCGACGGCGGCGATGATGATGATGCCCTGGACGGCGTCGCGCAGCGACGACGGGACGCCGGCGATGTTCAGCAGCAGGAAGAGCGCCTCGAGCACGAAGGCTCCGGCGACGGCCGCGACGATCCAGCCCCGGCCGCCGCCGAGCACGACGCCGCCGAGCACGACGGCCGTGATCGCGACGAACTCGTACCCCCGGCCGACCGACGGGTGCACGCCGGCGTAGCCGACGAGGAGCACGGCCGAGACCGTCGCCGACAGCGACGAGATCATGAACGCCCGCGTGGTCACCCACCAGTCGCGGGCGCCCGAGTAGCGCGTCGCCCGGGCGTTGTCGCCGATCGCGATGAGGAGCTTGCCCAGCGGGCGCTTGGTGATCCAGATGCCGAGCGCGAGCCACGCCGCCAGGATCAGCACCGACCAGGGCAGGAAGTCGAGGACCGGGATATCCCGGATGCCGCCGCGACCGATCTGGCGGAAGCTGTCGGCCGGATTGCCCGTGGCGGCGCCACCGGTCCACCACAGCACGAGGCCCAGGAGGGCCAGCATCATGCCGAGCGTCACGATGAACGACGGCACCTTCAGGAGCGTCGTCAGCAGCCCGTTCACGAGGCCGACGACGAGACCGAGCACCACCATGAGGCACAGCACCGGGACGGTGCGCGCGTCGTCCTGGCCGACGAGGTTGCCTGCGACGATCACCTGCGCGGTGATCAGTGAGCCCTGCGACAGGTCGAACTCGCCCGCGATGATGACGAAGTACTGGCCGATCGCGACGATGGCGACCGGAGCGACCCGCTGGATGTAGCGCATGAGCTGGCCCGGCTCCGCGAAGTTCGGGTTCAGGACCATGACGGCGACGAGCAGGATCACCAGCAGCAGGAAGACCGCGCCACGGGGGCTCACGAGCGCTGTGAGGAACTTCATCGTGCACCTCCCTGCATCGGTGCGCCGCCATCGGCCGCATCGGCCTCCGCCTCGAGCGCATGGGTCGCCGCCACCATCGCGGGAGCGGCCGCCTCGGCGGGCGCATCACCGCCGGTCCTCGTGCCGCCCGGCCCGAAGCGCGTGCGGCGCCGGACGATCGCCCGACGGCTGTAGACGGCGACGGCCGCGACGATGACGACGCCGCGGACGACATCCTTGAGGAACGGGTTCACCTGCATGACGCTCATCACGTTGTCGACGACGGCGAAGATCGCCACACCGCCGATGGTGCCCCAGACCGATCCGCGGCCGCCCATGAGCAGGGTGCCGCCCAGCACGACGGCCGCGATCGACAGCAGCGCGTAGCCGCCCTGCTGGCCGACCGTGGGGCTTCCGACACCCAGCCGGCTCGCCAGCAGCAATCCCGCGAGACCGGCGAACACCGAGCACAGGACGTGTGCCACGATCAGCGGCGGCCTCGTGCGCACACCCGACAGGCGTGCCACCTCGGGATCGCCGCCCACGGCGAACAGGTGGGCCCCCGTGCGCGTGCGTCCGAGCAGGAACCACACCAGCGCTGCGAGCGCGACCATGATGATCCACGACACGGGGAGCGGTCCGACGCCGGTCGCCCCGATCAACTGGAACGCCCACGGCACCTCTCCGGCGCTGCCCTGGAAGCTCGTGTTGAGGACGCCCTGCAGGATGAGGCCGACGCCGAGGGTCGCGATGAATCCGTTCACCTTCAGCACCGTGACGATGAGCCCGTTCGCCAGTCCGATGGCCGCGCAGACGATGAGTGTCAGCGTCACCGCCCACGGGATGTTGGCGGGGTTCCCGTTCATGGTGGTGGCCGCGATGAGGCTGGCGAGGCTGATCACATAGGTGACGGAGAGGTCGAGGGAGGCGCCCAGGATGACGAGCGTCTGACCGATCGCGACGAGGCCGAGCACGCTCATGCCCGTGAGGATGTCGCGGATGTTGCCGGGGCTGAAGAAGCTGCGGCCGACGGTCGCGACGAGGATCGCCCCGACGGCGATGACGAGGATGAGGATGCCGAGCACGATCACCGTCGAGTCGACTCTGATGCGCTTCACGGCTGGTCCCCTCCTTCTTCGAGGCGAGGATCGGGGATCTCGCCACTCGCCGCATCCGCGTCGCTCGAACCCGTGGCGGCGGCGAGCACCTCATGCTCGGCGGAGCGCGCGGGAAGCTCGGCGGCGAGTTCGCCGTCGCGCATCACGAGGATGCGGTCGCTCATGCCGATCACCTCGGGCAGCTCACTCGACACCATCAGCACCGCCTTGCCCTCGGCGGCCAACTGCCGCATGAGCTGATACACGGCGACTTTGGCACCCACATCGATGCCGCGCGTCGGTTCGTCGAACAGCACGATCTGCGGGTCGGTCACGAGCCATTTCGCGAGCACGACCTTCTGCTGGTTGCCGCCCGACAGGAACCGCGCCTCCTGGTCGACGCCGCGCGACGACACCTCGAGGGAGCTCAGGATGCCGGGCACGCGCTTGCGCGATGCGCGGGTGCGCCCGGCGAACACGCTGCGCACCACGAGCAGCGAGTTGTCGAGCACGGACTGGCCCAGCGCGAGACCCTGGGCCTTGCGGTCTTCCGTCACGAGCGCGAGACCGGCGCGGACCGCGGCACGCGGGCTCGTGAAGCGGACGGACCGGCCGTCGAGGATCATCGCACCGCGGCTGAACCCGTGGACGCCGAAGATTCCTTCGACGAGCTCCGTGCGGCCGGACCCCTGAAGCCCCGCGAGTCCCACGATCTCCCCGGCCCGCAGCGTCAGCGAGACGCCGTCCACGTACTCGTTGCCGCAGCCCGTCAGCTCGAGGCGGGGGTCTCCGAGCGTCGTGCCCTCGACCGGACCGGGGAAGTAGGACTGCAGGGGGCGGCCGACCATGCGACGGACGAGCTCGGCATCCGTCAGGTCGGCCGTGGCGTCCGTCGACACCAGTGCGCCGTCCTTCAGGATCGTGATGCGGTCGCACAGATCGAAGATCTCCTTGAGCCGGTGCGAGACGTAGACGACCGCGACGCCGCGGGCGGTGAGCTTGCGGATGATCGCGTAGAGGAGCTCGACCTCGTGGTCGCTCAGCGCGGCAGTCGGCTCGTCCATCGAGATGACGCGCGCGTCGAACGAGAGCGCCTTGACGATCTCGACGATCTGCTGCTCGGCGACGGTGAGCGATCCCACGCGGGCACCCGGGTCGATGAACGTGACCCCGAGTCCTTCCAGGAGCGTCCGCGTGCGACGCTGCATGCCCCTGTCATCGATGAAGCCGCCCCGGCGCGGCTCGCGGCCGAGGAACACGTTCTGCGCCACCGTGCGCTCGGGCAGGAGATTGAACTCCTGGAACACGGTCACGAGGCCCGCATCCATCGCCTGGCGTGGATGGGTGAACGCCACCGGTCGGCCCTCGAACTCGACCGATCCGGCGTCGGCGTGGTGGACGCCGGCGAGGATCTTCATCAGCGTCGACTTGCCGGCGCCGTTCTCACCGACGAGGCCGTGCACCTCGCCCCGCCGGACGTCGATGTCGATGTCGGTGAGGACCCGCACGCCGAAGAACGACTTCGAGATGCCCTGTGCGCGCAGGACGACGTCGGAGCCGCCCGTCGGCACCGGGCTGTCTGACAGCATCGTGTCGCTCATGAGGGCACCTCGATCCAGGAGCGGCGCTCTGCGGACTCGAGCACGGCGTCGGTGACGACGGCGGCCCGCAAGCCGTCGGCGAAGGTGGGGAGTCCGTCCGGCTGCTCGCCGGCGATGGCAGCGTAGACGTCGCCGACGAAGCCGTCGAAGGCGTCCTGATAGCCCATCGGATGCCCCGCCGGCAGCGGCTGCAGACGCGCCGCGTCGGGGGACGCCGTGGCGGGATCACGCAGCACCAGCCGCGAGGCCTTGCGCGCACCCACCCACAGTTCCTCGGGGCGCTCCTGGGCGAAGCGGATGCTGCGGCGACTGCCGTGCAGCTCGATGACCAGGGCATTCTTGCGACCGGGAGCCATCTGGGAGACGAGGAGGGTGCCGAGAGCGCCGGACTCCGTCTCGATGAGGAGCGCGGCGACATCCTCGTTGGTGACCCTGCGGCCGCCCCGCTCGTCGAACACCCTGCGCGTGCGCGCGGCCAGGCGCACGATGCGCTCGCCCGTGACGAACTCGACGAGGTCGCACAGGTGCGAGCCGATGTCGGCGAAGGCGCGCGACGGACCGCCTGCTGCGGCATCCGCCCGCCAGTCGTCGTCGTTCTCGCGCAGCATCCAGTCCTGCAGATACGAGCCGTCGAGCGTGAGCAGGGCGCCTATCCGTCCGGACGCGACGCGGGCGCGAGCCTCGCGCACCATCGGGTGGTAGCGGTACACGAACGGCACCGCGGCCACGACGCCGGCCTCGTCGGCGGCGCGCACGAGCGCGCGTGCATCGGTCACGGAGGTGGCGAGGGGCTTCTCGCACACGACGTGCTTCCCCGCGGCGAGCGCGGCTGCGGCGAGCGGCGCGTGGGTGGCGTTGGGGGTGCAGATGTGCACGACGTCGACATCGGATGCCGAGAAGACCCCGGCGGCGTCGGCTTCGGCTCGTGCCACACCGAGCTCCTGCGCCACCGCCTCCGCGCGGTCGCGGCTCGACGAGGCGACCGCAGTGAGCCGGGCCCCGGCGCGGCGGGCGGCGGCGGCGTGTACGCGCCCCATGAATCCGCCGCCGATGAGGCCGGTGCGGACGGTACCGACAACGATGTCGATGACTTCCGTAGTCATGCGGTGATTGTGACACGGTGGCGGTGACTTTTGGTAGGTTCTCGTCAAAAGTGATCGGGTCGTGATGTTAAGTCGTGACCCAGCCAGCCAGAACGCCTGTGCTTTACTGTCGCCATGGTCGATGCAGGGCGCGGCAGCGGAGCCGCCGGGGGCACCGGCGCGGGCGAGATCTTCCAGATCCTCCGCGACGGCCGCGCACGCACCAAAGCCGAGCTGGCCACGCTCACCGGGTTGGCCCGCTCCACCGTCTCGAGCCGCGTGGACACGCTGCTGGCGGCCGGACTGCTGCGGCCCGCCGGCGAAGCCGCATCGACCGGCGGACGCCCGCCCGCCCGTGTGGCGTTCAACCCGTTGGCAGGCGTCGTGATCGCCGTCGACCTGGGCGCCACCCACGCGACCGTGGCCGTCGCCGACCTCGCCGCCGACATCCTCATATCGAACACCCACCCGCTCGACATCGCCGACGGTCCCGAGCGCGTTCTCGACTCCGTGATCGCCGAGGGCGCCAGCCTGCTCGAGCAGCGGGGCATCGCCGCCTCAGCGGTCGTCGGCGTCGGGATCGGCGTGCCCGGTCCCGTCGAGCACTCGACGGGACGGCCGACGAATCCGCCGATCATGCCCGGGTGGGATCGCTTCGACGTGCCGCACTACGTCCAGCGCACCTTCGACGTGCCCGTCCTCGTCGACAACGACGTGAACATCCTCGCGCTCGGCGAGCAGGCGCTCAGCTGGCCCGGCGTCGCTGACCTCATCTTCGTCAAGGTGTCCACGGGCATCGGCGCCGGGATCATCTCGGGCGGCGCGCTGCAGCGGGGCGCGCAGGGCTCCGCCGGCGACATGGGCCACGTGCAGGTGCCATACAGCCACGACTCCCCGCGCCCGCCGGGCGACCAGCGCGACCTCGAGGCCGTCGCCAGCGGCACCGCCATCGCCGCCGATCTGCGCGCGCAGGGCCTCGACGCCGAAGGCAGCGCCGACGTGGTCACACTCGTGCGATCCGGAGACCCCGCCGCCATCATCGCGACGCGTCAGGCCGGGCGCGAGGTGGGCGAGGTGCTCGCGACCGTCGTCAACATGCTGAACCCGTCCGTGATCGTCATCGGCGGCAGCGTGGCACGGGCGGGCGAGCACCTGCTCGCCGGGGTCCGCGAGGTCGTGTATCGGCGATCCATCCCGCTGGCCACCCAGCATCTCGGCATCGTGCAGTCGCAGACCGACGAGACCGCCGGCGTGCTGGGCGCGGCCATCATGGTGACGCAGCAGGTGCTCTCACCCGCGGCCGTCGAGCTCCGCGCCGCCCGGGCCTGACACCCGTGCGAGGGAGGCGGATGCCGGCGCCGGCGCACCCGTCTCACGCGCGTCTTCGCCCATCGGTAGCACCGGCGTAACACGGGTGAGACGAACGCAGGGTTGACTGTCTGCACCGGGTTCAGTTCTGGTGCCGATGACGGCACACCCGCGGAAGGAGTGCGTCATGAGGATCCGACCGCTGCGATCGACACCCGAGGCGCCGCTCGCGCCGGTGGCGGAGCCGCCGGCCACCATGCAGGCGATGGTGGTGGACGCGCCGGGCGCGCCGGACGCGCTGCGCGCGGCATCCGTCCCGGTCCCCTCCCCCGTGCTCAGCGAGCTGCTGGTGCGCGTCGTGGCCGCCGGGGTCAATCCGATCGACGCCAAGACGCGCGGCGGCGCCGGCGTTTCGGGCGCGATCGACGCCTACCCGGCGACCCCGGGCTACGACTTCAGCGGCATCGTGGTGAAGAGCCCGTACGAGTCGCACCCCTTCCCGCCGGGCACGGAGGTGTTCGGCATGGCGTCGTTCCCGCGCACGGGCGGCTCGTACGCCGAGTACGTCGTGGCGCCGTCACTGTCGATAGCGCGCAAGCCGGCGTCGCTGTCGCATGTCGAGGCGGCGGGCGTGCCGCTGGCCGCGCTCACCGCCTGGGGTCTCGTCGTCGAGACCGCCCACGCGCACGAGGGCCAGCGCGTGCTCATCCATGCCGGCAGCGGCGGGGTGGGCCACTTCGCCGTGCAGTTCGCCGCGTACTTCGGCGCCCACGTCACCGCGACGGCGTCGGGCCGCAACGCCGCGTGGCTGCGCGAACTCGGAGCGTCGGTCGTGGTCGACTACACCACGACGAGATTCGAGGATGTCGTCGGTGAGGTGGACGTCGTCATCGACCTCGTCGGCAACGTCGGCGGCGACACCGGCACCCGTTCGCTCGAGGTGCTGCGCCCGGGCGGGCTGTACGTCGTCGTGCCGACCGGGTCGTGGCCCGGCTACGCCGAGGCGGCGGCCGAAGCGGGCGTGCGGACGACCTCGTACAAGGTGATCCCCGACGGCGGTGCGCTGGCGACGATCGCCCGCCTGCTCGACTCGGGCTCGGTGCAGGTCTACATCGAGAACGTCTTCGATCTCACTGACGCTCCCGACGCCCACCGGGCGATCGAGACCGGCCACACCCGCGGCAAGGTCGTGCTCCGCGTCAGCGACGGCTGACCCCCTCGCGTCCCTCGCCCTCGCTCCTCGCATGAATCGGTTCACTTGCGCTGAATGTACGCGCTGGCGCGGGTTCGGCGTACGTTCAGCGCAAGTGAACTGATTCATGCGGGCGCGAGAACACGGCGGCCCTCGGCGACGATGGCGTCCGCGATCGCGTCGAGGAGCGGAGAGCGCAGGTTCCACTGCTGCCAGTGCAGCGCGACGTCCACGGGTGGGCCGCCGAGGAGCACGAGCTCGCCCCGGTCGAGCGCGTCGTGGGACTGGAAGCGCGGCAGCATGGCCCAGCCGAGTCCGAGCCGCACGGCCGTCGCGAAGTCGTTGGAGGCCGGCACGTAGTGTCGCGGCGGGTGCGCAGGATCCACGCCCTGCTGTGCCAGCCACTCGTTCTGCAGGTCGTCGCGCCGGTCGAAGTCCACGAGCGGGGCGCTCGCGAGCGCGGTGCGGCGGTCCCCTTCGAGCCACCGTTCGGCGTAGGCGGGGGTGGCTACGGCCTCGTAGCGCATCGCGCCGAGCGGCGAGGAGCGGCATCCCGCAACGGGTGCGGACCGAGACGTCACCGCTCCCATCACGGTTCCCGACTCGAGCAGTCCGGCGGTGAAGTCCTGGTCGTCGCGGTGCAGATCGAAGACGACGGGATGCCGCTCCGCCAGCCGCGCGAGCGGCTCGAGGAACCACGTCGCCAGCGAGTCGGCATTGACCGCGAGCGGCACGGTCGTGAGTGCGGTCTCGTCGTCCTCGGCGCCGAGGTCGGCGAGCGCGTCGTGCTCGAGCAGGGCCATCTGTCGCGCCAGCCGGATGACCGCCGCTCCGGCCTCCGTCGCTCGCACCGGCTTGGAGCGCACCAGCACCAGGCGTCCGAGCTGCTCCTCGAGTGCCTTGACGCGCTGGCTGACCGCCGACGGCGTGACGTGGAGGCGGCGGGCGGCCGCGTCGAGGGTGCCTTCGTCGACGACGACGGCGAGGGTCTCGGCCAACTCGAAGGGGATGCGCATCTTCAGTGCTGCTAATGGTACTGAAGATCCATGAGCTGGACTACGGTTCCCGCCGCTCGTACCGTCGAAGAATGCTCGCTCCTGTTCTCGCCGGTCTCGGCCTCGGCTTCTCGCTCATCATCGCCATCGGCGCTCAGAACCTCTTCGTGCTGCGACAGGGTCTGCGGCGAGAGCATGTGCTCGCGGTGGCGGCGATCTGCGCGATCTCGGATGCGATCCTCATCGCCCTCGGGGTCTCGGGCGTCGGCTTCGTGCTGGAGGCCGTGCCCTGGCTCGTCGACGTGGTCCGCTGGGCGGGCGCGCTGTTCCTCGTCGCGTACGGCGTGCTCGCGGCACGGCGCGCGTGGCGGCCGACGGGAGCGGCTCTCGGCGCTGGTGACACCCAGCAGCCTGTCGGAGCAGTGAGTCCGCAGGAGGGCGTCATCGCACCGCACCGCACCACGTCGGGCGGAGTGACGCATGCCGGCTCCCGCGAGTTCCTCCTCGAGCCCGAGGTCTCGGCTTCGCAGGTGCGCAGCGACATCCGCTCGGCCCAGCCCGCCGCGACCCGCACTCGTCTGATCCCCGCGCTCCTCACCTGCCTGGCGCTGACGTGGCTCAACCCGCACGTCTACCTCGACACCGTCTTCCTGCTCGGCACGGTCGCGAACACGCACGGCGACGACCGCTGGCTCTTCGCCGCCGGCGCCATGACCGCGAGTATCGTCTGGTTCTTCGGCCTCGCGTTCGGCGCGCGTCTGCTCGGGCGCTGGCTGTCGACGCCGCGCGCCTGGCGGATCCTCGACGCGGTGATCGCGGTCGTCATGATCGGCCTCGGCGTCTCGCTCGTGCTCCCCCACTGACCCGCCCGGGCCGGCCGGCATCAGCCCTCGATCTGCTCCTTGCGCGCGATCACGAGCCGGCGCACGACGTCATCGGGCAGCGGATGCTCGGGCTGGTAGCGGATCGTCCCCTTGTCCAGGCCGATGCCCGGATGGCCGCCCAGAGCATCTGCCACCGCCGAGACCGCCGCCGGGCTGAACGGGTAGACGCCGATGTGCTTCTTCGCCCGCATCACCGACACGAGCGGCTTGCCGCGATACACGAGCGCCGGCATCCCGTAGCCGAGTCCCTGCTCGGCGTCGGGAGCCTCCTCGCGAGCGATCGCATAGATGCGCTCGACCGATGGGCGATCGGCGGGATCAAGGCCGGCCAGGAGTTCGTCGACGGTTCCCATGGCGGCATCCTGGCCCACCCGCCCGCCTCGCGGCAAGATGGCGGCATGAGACGCGTGCACGTGACCGTCCGCGGCGACGTCCAGGGCGTGGGCTATCGGTACACGCTGCGCATGGTCGCACGCGAGGCGGGTGCGGCCGGGTGGGTGCGCAATCGCCGCGACGGCTCGGTCGAGGCCGAACTCGAGGGCACGCCCGGGCAGGTCGACGAGGTGCTCGCATGGATGGCCGAAGGCCCGCCGGGCTCCCGCGTCGAGGACGCGACCGTGACGGATGCCGAGGCCACCGGCGAGCGCGGCTTCGAGGTGCTGCCGACGCGGTGACGCCGCCGGCGGACGCAGTCAGGCGGGAACGCCGGCCGCGAGCTCGGCGAACACGTCGGCCGCATCGTCGCGGGTGGCCAGCCCCGCGGCCTGCCCCGCCCACAGCGAGACGAGGTCGCCGTCTCCGCGGCGACCAGCCTCGGCCCGGAACCGCCCGGTCAGCCAGTTCTGGGCAGGGAACGGGGCGATGACCCCCGAGGTCTCGATCGTGCGCATGGCACGGTTCGGGATGCCGCGCGCGAGCCGCCCGCTCATGGCACGGGTGAGCACCGTGGCGGTGTCGGCGGCACCCTCGATCGCGCGGCGGTGCGCGTCGGTGGCGGCCGACTGCCGCGTGCGGAGGAAGGCGGAGCCCACCTGGACGCCCGCGGCGCCGAGGGCGAACGCCGCCGCGACTCCGCGCCGGTCGGCGATGCCGCCCGCGGCGATCACCGGTACCCCGACGGCGTCGACCACCTGCGGCACGAGCGCGAACGTGCCGACGAGCGATTGTTCGGCCGGACGCAGGAACGACACGCGGTGCCCGCCCGCCTCCGCGCCGGTCGCGACGACGGCGTCCACACCGGCCTCGTCGAGCGCGACGGCCTCGGCCACGGTCGTCGCTGTTCCGATCACGCGGATGCCGCGGCTGTGCGCCGCTGCGACCAGCCGCTCGGAGGGGACGCCGAAGACGACGCTCAGCGCCGCGGGCGCGGCATCCAGCACCGCCGTCACCTGGGAGTCGAGATCAGGCAGGAACTCGATCGGCGGTGACGGATGCGCGAGACCCAGGTCGTCGAAGAGGGGTGCCGTCGCCTCGATCGCCGGCGCGAGGTCGACCTCGCCCGGTGTGACCTCGTCGCCCGTGGGCAGCCAGAGGTTCACGGCGAACGGACGCGAGGTCGCGGAGTGCAGCGCGGCGAGGGTGTCGCTGATGCGATCGGCCGAGTAGCCGTACAGGCCGTACGAGCCGAGCCCACCGGCCTCGCTGACCGCCGCGGTCAGCTCGACCGACGACAGCCCGCCGAAGGGGCCGAGCACGATCGGCGCCTCGATTCCGAACAGATCCTGGAGCGTCGCGACCATGTCTCCGACGCTACTCCCGCCCGACGGTGCCGCGGCAGACGGTTACGGGACGACGAAGGGGCCCCACCCGGAGGTGGAGCCCCTTACGTGCGAATCCGACGCAGTGTCAGACGATGGCGTTGACGTCCAGCGGGATGCCGGGGCCGAACGTGGTCGACACGGCGCCCTTCTGGATGTAGCGACCCTTCGAGCTGGACGGCTTGAGGCGGACGATCTCCTCGAGCGCGACCTTCAGGTTCTCGTCGAGCTGCTCCTCCGAGAAGGACGCCTTGCCGACGACGAAGTGCACGTTGGCGTGCTTGTCGACGCGGAACTCGATCTTGCCGCCCTTGATCTCCTCGACGGCCTTGGCCGGGTTGGGGGTCACGGTTCCGGTCTTGGGGTTCGGCATGAGGCCACGGGGACCCAGCACCTTACCCAGGCGACCGACCTGGCCCATGAGCTCGGGCGTCGAGACGGCCGCGTCGAACGCGGTCCAGCCACCGGCGACGCGCTCGATGAGCTCGGCGCCGCCGACCTCGTCCGCACCCGCGGCGATCGCGGCCTCAGCGGCCGGACCTGTCGCGAACACGATGACGCGGGCGGTCTTGCCGGTGCCGTGCGGGAGGATGACGGTGCCACGCACCATCTGGTCGGCCTTGCGGGGGTCGACGGAGAGCTTCAGCGCGACCTCGACGGTCGAGTCGAACTTGGCCGAGCCGGTCTGCTTCGCGAGCGCGACGGCTTCGGTGGGGCTGTAGAACTTGTCTGCATCGATCTTGGCAGCAGCGGCCTTGTAGGCCTTGGACTTGGTAGCCATGTTTCCTCTTCCCCTCAGTCCTCGACCGTGATGCCCATGGAACGGGCGGTGCCGGCGATGATCTTCGAGGCGGCCTCGATGTCGTTCGCGTTCAGGTCGGGCTGCTTCGTCTCGGCGATCTGGCGCACCTGCTCCTTGGTGAGCTTGGCGACCTTGACCGTGTGAGGGGTGGCCGAGCCGCGCTGGACGCCCGCAGCCTTCTTGATGAGCTCAGCGGCCGGCGGGGTCTTCAGGATGAACGTGAAGCTGCGGTCCTCGTAGACGGTGATCTCCACGGGGATGACGTTGCCGCGCTGCGACTCGGTCGCGGCGTTGTACGCCTTGCAGAACTCCATGATGTTGACGCCGTGCTGACCGAGCGCGGGCCCGATCGGCGGCGCCGGGTTGGCGGCACCGGCGTTGATCTGAAGCTTGATCAGGCCGGTCACCTTCTTCTTCGGTGCCATTCTTTTTCCTTTCGTCGAACAGCGGATGCCGGAGCACCCTGTTCTCCCGCGAATCCGGCCGTTCCGGATCGCGGTGTCCATCGCGCACGCTCAGAGCGCACGCAAACCTGAGAAGTCTACCAGTCAGTCAGAGCTTGGTGACCTGGTCGAAGCTGAGCTCGACCGGGGTCTCGCGCTCGAAGAGCGAGACGAGGACCGTGAGCTTGCCGCTCTCGGGCTTGATCTCGCTGATCGTGCCGGGCAGGCCCGCGAACGAGCCCTCCTTGATCGTGATGGTCTCGCCCACCTCGAAGTCGACCTCGGCGGGGATGACGCGGGCCGCGGCGGCGGCGCCCTTCTTGGCCGCACCGCCCTTGGCGCCGGCGACCTCCTTGACCTCGACGAGGCTCTTCAGCATGTTGAAGGCCTCTTCGAAGCGCAGCGGGGTCGGGTTGTGCGCGTTGCCGACGAAGCCGGTGACGCCGGGCGTGTGACGCACGACCGACCACGTGTCTTCGTTCAGGTCCATGCGCACGAGCACGTAGCCGGGGATCCGGACGCGCGTGACCATCTTGCGCTGACCGTTCTTGATCTCGACGACGTCCTCCATCGGGACCTCGATCTGGTAGATGTCGTCCTCGACCTCGAGCGTCGACTTGCGCTGCTCGATGTTGGCCTTCACCTTGCGCTCGAAGCCGGCGTACGAGTGGATGACGTACCACTTGCCCGGGAGCGTGCGAAGCTCTGCACGGAACGCCTCGTACGGGTCCTCGTCCTCGTCCTCGCCGTCCTCGGCGTCGCTGTCGGCGATCTCGTCGTCCGCGAACTCGTCGTCCGAGTCCTCGTCGTCGTCGGCGAACGCAGGAGCCTCTGCGGCGTCGGCCGGGGAGACCGATGCCTCGACCTCGTCCACGACGCCGGCTGCGGCATCCACCTCTGCGACGAAGTCCTCGTCGAGCTCGGGTTCGTCCTCGTCGCCGTTCACGTCGGGACCGTCGTACGGGGTCACCTCGTCGGCGGCCTCGGCCGCACGCTCGGCGACCTCTTCCGCGAGGGAGTCGTTGATCACCTCGGCTGCTGCTTCGGTCTCTGCCGTCTCGTCAAGATTGAGAGCGTCGTTCACGATCGCGTCCGCCTCCGGGTCGTCGATGTCGATGTCGTCCAGGTCGGCGTCGTCGTCGTCGCCATCACCGTCGTCGACGATGTGGATCGCGACGTGCTCGGCCGCTTCGACCGAGCGCTCCTCCTCGGCGAGGACGTTGCCCTCCTGGGCTTCGTCGTCCTCCGAGGACTGCTCAGCGGCGGTCGCCCAGTCGGCGTCGTCGACATATCTTTCAGTCACGTGAGTTCTCTTCCGTTCCGTCCGCTGCCGGACCTGCGGTCCGCCCGTGTCGTGGCTCCGGGGCGAGCCGGAGCGCTCGGGGATCAGGCGCTGGGCACTCCGAAGACGTACGACGTGATCCACACGAACAGCACGTCCAGGCCGTAGACGAGCGCCATCATGACGACGACGAAGCCGAGCACCACCGCCGTGTACTTCAGCAGCTCCTGGCGCGTCGGGGTGACGACCTTACGGAGCTCGGCGAAGACCTGACGAATGAACAGGGCGATACGAGCGAAGACGTTGAGCTTCTTCTCGCGGGGTGCGGCCGTTCCCTCAGCGGGAACGACTTCGCCCTTCGGCTCGTCCTGAACCATCGATGCCACCTGATTACCTTCCGTGAGCCGACACGGGTCGACCACACTTTCTTATCAACGCAGGGTGTGTGCGCTGACGCGCAGGGCGGACAGGAATCGAACCTGCAACCTGCGGTTTTGGAGACCGCTGCTCTGCCAATTGAGCTACCGCCCTAGAGACCCGGAGGCCTCGTGAAGTCCGCACTCTTCCCCTCTCACCGCGGCTTGAGGATCCGCACCCGACAACGGGCACGGCGAAAGAATGCAGACTTCTACTGCACGTTCCAGTGTACGGCATGCCTGCGGACGCCGCGAACCGGGAGCGACCTCGCGAGGGCGATTCCACGGCTCAGTACTGCTGTACGCCGTAGCGGTCCGGCTCGGGTCCGCGTTCGAACGCCCGGCCCGACAGCGAGGTCGGCTCGACGCGCACGTAGGTGTACTTGAGGGTCGGGATCCAGGGCTTCAGGCCGAGCCCGTCGGCCCGCTCCACCTCGGCGGAGCTGTCCAGCGGATGGGCGCGTCCGCGCAGGATCACGCTCCACGCGTCGGTCTCGGTGTGGTCGTCGACCTCGAAGAGCACCTCGTCGTTGACGGTCAGCTCGAACAGCTTGCTGCCCTGCGCGGTGCGGAACAGCACGCTCTCGCCGTCGACGACATAGTTCACCGGAAAGATGTCGAGCACCTCGCCGACATGCGTGACGAGGCGGCCGAGCTCCTGCCCACGCAGGCGTTCCCAGCACTGCTCATCGGAAAGGGCGACGACGGGGTCCGATGTCTCTGCCATGCCCCCATCCTCCCGCTCCCGGGTGTCTCGCGACACCCCCGGGACGGCGGCATCGCGCGACGACGGGGCCGCCTCGCCGGGGGCACGGGGCTCTGACACGTTTCGTCTCGCTTCGCTCGCTCAACGACCGGGAATCCGGTCGTTGAGCGAGCGAGTGCCGGCGAGCGAGACGAAACGCTCCGAGCTGACGGGGAACCTCAGGCGCCGACGCGGATCAGCTTCTTGTTGACGAACTCGTCGGCCGCGAGGAGACCCATCTCGCGCGAGGTGCCGGAGCGCTTCACGCCGCCGAACGGCAGGCCCGGCTCGTCCGCGAGCACGACGTTGACATAGACCATGCCGGCGTCGATCCTGTCGGCGACCCGCTTCGCCTGCTCCTCGTCCGTCGTGAAGACGTACGAGCCGAGGCCGTAGCTGGTGTCGTTCGCGAGCGCCACGGCGGCGTCCTCGTCGGCGACCTTGTAGACGACGCCGACGGGGCCGAAGAACTCCTCGCGGTAGGCGTCCATGTCGCGGGTCACGTCCGCGAGGACCGTGCCCGGGTAGAACGCGCCGTCACGGGTGCCACCGGTGACGAGGGTCGCCCCCTGGGCGACGGCCCTGTCGACCTGCTCGGCCAGCCGCTCCGCCGCCGTGAGCGACGACAGCGGGCCGAGCACGGTGTCGTCCGCGAACGGGTCGCCGACCTTCGCACCCGACATCGCGGCGGTGAACTTCTCGAGGAACGCGTCGTACAGGCCGTCGACCACGATGAAGCGCTTGGCCGCGTTGCACGACTGGCCGGTGTTGTCGAGGCGCGCGGCGACCGCGGCCTCCACGGCGCCGTCGAGGTCGTCGGTCGAGAGAAGGATGAACGGGTCCGACCCGCCGAGCTCGAGCGCGACCTTCTTGAGGTTTCGCCCCGCGATCTCGGCGACGGCGGCTCCGGCGCGCTCGGAGCCGGTGACCGAGACGCCCTGCACGCGGCGGTCGGCGATCACGGTGGCCGCCTGGTCGTTGGTCGCGTAGATGTTCGTGTACACGCCCTCGAGCCCGGCGTCGGCGTAGATCGCTGCGATCGCGGCGGCCGACTCGGGGCACTGCGGCGCGTGCTTGAGGAGGATCGTGTTGCCCACCACGATGTTGGGCGCCGCGAAGCGGGCGACCTGGTAGTACGGGAAGTTCCACGGCATGATGCCCAACAGCACGCCGAGGGGCGTGCGGCGGATGACCGCGGTGCCCTCGCCGTCGATGTCGATGGGCTGGTCGCCGGTGATCTTCTCCGCGTGATCGGCGTAGTACTCGGTGATGTCGGCGGCGAAGTCGACCTCGCCGAGCGCGGCCTCCAGCGGCTTGCCCATCTCGCGCACGATGATCGCGGCGAGGTCGTCGCGGCGCTCGCGGTGCAGCTCGGCGACCTTGCGGATGCCGGCCGCGCGCTCGGCGACGGGCTGATCGCGCCACGTGCGGTAGGCGGCATCCGCTCCCGCGATGGCGGCCTCGAGGGCTTCGTCGGTGATGGTCGGATACGTGGCCAGGGTCTCCCCCGTGGCCGGGTTCACGACGGCGTAGTCGGTCATGCTTCCTCTCCGATCGGATGGATTGGGGACAGTCTGCCCGCTAGCTGCGGGCGCGTCGAAGGCTTTCGGGGGCGTCGATACCGAGTGTCTCACCGCGGAAGAACGCCGGACGCTTGATCGCCTGCCAGATCATGATCACGACACCCACGAGGATGACGGTGACCCCGAGCACGAACACCAGGCCGAGGCCGAAGATGCTCGACCCGCTGCCGTACGCCGGGTCCATCGAGTCGACGAGCGTCGTGACGAACAGGACGGCGAGGATGGCGCCGCCGACGAGCGGGAAGAGGAAGGTGAAGAAGAAGCTGCGCACCGAGTCGAACCACTGCTTGCGGAAGTACCAGACGCACGCGAACGCGGTGAGGCCGTAGTAGAAGCAGATCATCATGCCGAGCGACAGGATGGTGTCGGTCAGGACGTTCTCGCTCACCACGCGCATGACGGCGTAGAACACCGACGCCACGATCGCCGACACCACCGTCGCGTAGCCGGGCGTGAAGAACCGCGGGCTCACCCGGGCGAACTTCTTCGGCAGCGCGCCGTAGTGGCCCATGGCGAGCAGCGTCCGCGCCGGGCCGACGGCGGTCGACTGCAGCGAGGCGGCCGAGCTCGACAGCACCGCGAGCGACACGAGGAACGCGAGCGGGCCGAGGATCGGGTCCGAGAGGGCGAAGAACACGTTCGCCGAGATGTCCTCGTTCGCCAGTCCCAGCGAGCCTGTGCCGACGCCGGCGAACATGATCAGGCCGATCGACAGCAGGAGGTAGAGCGACACCACGATGACGACCGTGAGCATCGCGGCGCGACCGGGGGTCTTGGCCGGGTTCTTGGTCTCCTCGTTCATCGTGAGGACGACGTCCCAGCCCCAGAAGATGAAGATGGACAGCGACAACCCCGCGGCGAACGCGCTGAACGTCGGCACCTCGAACGGGTTGAACCACGACCACGAGAACGCCGTCGGATCAGGCGCATCGCCCGACACCGCCTTGATGATCGCGACGACCGCGAACAGCAGCAGCACGACGACCTGGAAGCTCACCAGGATGTACTGGAACTTCTGGGTGGTCTGCATGTCGCGGTAGGAGATGAGCGTCGCACCGAGCATGAACAGCAGGCAGACGATGACGTTGATGAAGGGGTTGAACGCGAGCTCGGCGATGTCGGGGTTGCCGGTCAACTGCGAGATCAGCAGGAAGAGGAACTCCACCGCGATGCCGGCGAGATTCGACAGCACGATCACGGTGGCGGCGATGAGGCCCCACCCCGTCATCCAGCCGATCCAGGGACCGAACGCCCGCACGCCCCAGGTGAACGAGGTTCCCGAGTCGGGCATCGCACGGTTGAGCTCGCGGTAGCCGAACGCGGTCAGGAGCATCGGGATGAATCCGACGAGGATGATCGCGGGCACCTGCGTGCCGACCACGGCGACCGTGGGCCCGAGAGACGCGGTGAGCGTGTAGGCGGGGGCGATGGTCGAGACGCCGATGACGACGGCGCCGAGGACGCCGACCGCGCCGGCGCTGAGCCCCTTCTGGGAGAGCTCGCCGGCGTGTGCGCCGGAGGACGGGGCCAGCGGTGCGGCGCCGCCGGAGTGCTGTGGAGCGCTCATGCGCGTCAGCCTTCCTGGCCGCGCGTGCGGGGCACGACGACCATCGGTACGGGAAGCTCGTGCAGCATCTTCGCTGCGGTCGAGCCGAGGAACAGGCGGCGGGGCTGTGCGAGCCGGCTGGAGCCGACGACCGCCAGCTCGCCGGGCTGCCAGGCGAGGTGGGCGACGGCGTCTTCGATGCTGTCGCCGCGTGCCACGACGACGTCGGCCTCGACGCCGTCGGGGAGGACCTCGAGCGCCTTGCCGAGCACATCGTCGGCGTGAGCGGCGCCCGCGATGCGGATGACGCCGGTGTCGACGGTGGCCGGGAGGTCCACGGACACGAGCGACAGCAGGCGCAGGCCCGTGCCGGTGGCGACCGCGAGGGCCACGCTCTCCTCGAGCAGCGCACTGGCGCCCGGGCGCGTGCCGATCGCCGCCGTGATGCGGCTCACGCCGGTCACCTCCAGGTGGCGCGACCCCTCAGGTGCCAGCACCACGGGAACGTCAGACGAGTGCAGAAGTTCGCTCGCCACGGTGCCGAGGCGGTGGCGTCCGCGCAGTCCGCCGTTGGCGGCGCCGACCACGATGTGGGATGCCGAGAGCTCGTGGGCTGCGGCGATCAGACCCTCGGCGAACGAGTCGCCGAAGCGCACATGCGCGGCATGGCCCACGTCCCCCGGGATCGAGGCCGACGCCTCGGCGAGCCACGCCTCGGCCTGCGTCACGAGGTAGCGGTCGTAGCCGGCGTCGGGCGGCGTGATGACGCTGCGGTCCTCGGCCGGGAGCACCAGCACCAGGTCGAGGGCCGCGCGCATGGCGGCGGCCAGACGCGTGCCCACGGCGACCGCGTCGGCTCCGGCATCCGTCGCCGTATAGCCGACGACGATCCGCGCACTCATCGGTGCGCTGCTTCGACGATGCTGGCGGCGACAAGGCGGCCCATGCGGATCGCGCCGTCGACGTGCTGGTAGCCGGCACCGGCCATGTCGCTGCACGCGAAGTGGATCGGGCCGACGGGGGTGCGCAGGTCCGCGCCGTAGCGCGCGAGGCCGCCGAGGTCGAAGCTGGCGGCGTAGGCGCCGCGCGTCCACTCCTCGGCGCCCCAGTCGCTCTCGAAGTACACCAGCGGGTTCTTCGCCTCGGGCCCGTAGTAGTGCGACAGGGACTCGAGGATGCGCTCCTTGCGCTCCTCGGCCGACACGCGGAACAGGTCATCGGCGTTGCGGTCCGAGACGAAGCCCACGAGCGTGCCCCGCTCGTCGCCGTGGTTGGTGTTGTCGTACGCCTCGTGCGAGATCTCGTAGGGGCTGAACGCGGTGCCCGAAAGGCCCTGCTCGCGCCAGAACGGCCGGTCGTAGACCGCGTGCACCTTGATGACGAATCCCATCGAGATGTGCTGGTGCATCTGCTGCTTCAGGCGCGGCAGCGCCGGCTGGAACTCGATCCACGGGTAGAGGATCGGCGCGTGCGCCAGGATGACGAAGCGCGCACGCACCTGGAGGCCGTTGTCGGTCACGACGCGGACGCCTTCGTCGCCCCAGTGAACCTCGTTGACGGGCTGCCCGAGGACGACGTCGTCGCCCAGGCGCTCCGCGAGGAGCAGCGGGACCTGCTGCAGGCCTCCCACGACGCGCTCGTCGAGGATGAAGTCGGCGTCGACGAGGTGCGAGAAGCTGCCGGCGCTGGCCGCCATGAGGAGCGCCTGCAGCGCGGAGAACGCGTAGGCGGGCTTGGTGAGCATGGCACCGGCGATGAAGAGCGCGATGTTGTCGCGCGCCTCCTGGTCCTGGGTCTGGTCCTCGAGCCAGGCCTGGAACGAGATGCGGTCCAGCGCCTCGGCGTCGGGGTGCTCCCACGGCTTGTCGGGGTCGATCTGCGCGACGAGCCCGTCGAGCACCTCGATGAGACGGACGATCTCCTTCTCGGTCTCGGGCGCGACCGGGAAGATCTCGCCGGTGAACCGGGTGAGCTCGCCGTCCTCGCCGATGTAGACCGAGTCGCCTTCGCGATAGCGGCTGTAGGTCTCGAGCCCGAGCTCGGCGAGGGTCTCCTTGAGGGCGTCCTGGTCGGGCGACACCCACTGGCCGCCGATCTCGAGCATGGCGCCGTCGACGACATCGGTCCACAGGCGCCCGCCGACGCGGTCCCGGGCCTCGAGCACGACGACCGAGAGGCCTGCCTTCTTCAGCTCGTTGGCGGCGGTCGTTCCGGCGGCGCCGGCGCCGACGATGACGACGTCGCGGGTCAGCTCGGTCATGGGACTCCTTCGTCAGGGCGTGCATGCTCGCGCGCCTCGCGTGTTGCGTTCAGGTGGGGCGTTTCGTCTCGCTCGCTCCTCGCTCGCTCAACGACCGGTGCTTCCTGGACGTTGAGCGAGCGAAGCGAGATGAAACGCGGGGTTCAGGATGCCGCGAGCGCTGCCGCGACGACGTCCAGGCCCTCGTGGAGCAGGTCGTCGGTGATCGACAGCGGCGGCAGGAAACGGATCACGTTCCCGTAGGTGCCGCAGGTGAGCACGATGACGCCCTGTGCGATGGACGCCTTCGCGACCGCGGCGGTGAGCGCGGCATCCGGCTCGCCCGTCGCGGGGTCCACGAACTCGGCCGCGATCATCGCGCCGTGGCCGCGCACGTCGCCGACGCGGGGATCGGCGGCCTGCAGCTGCTGCAGGCGGCCCTTGAGGACCGTCTCGATCTCGCGGGCGCGCTGGAGCATCCCGTCGTTCTCGAACACGTCGATCGCGGCGAGCGCGGCGGCGCAGGCGATCGGGTTGCCGCCGTACGTGCCGCCGAGGCCGCCCGCATGCGAGGCGTCCATGATCTCGGCGCGGCCGGTCACGGCCGCCAGTGGCAGGCCCCCCGCGATGCCCTTGGCGGTCGTGATGAGGTCGGGAACGATGCCGAACACCTCGCTCGCGAACATCTCGCCCGTGCGTGCGAAGCCCGTCTGGATCTCATCGGCGATGAACACGACGTCGTTGGCACGGCACCACTCGACGAGCGCCGGCAGGTAACCGTCGGCGGGGACGATGAAGCCGCCCTCACCCTGGATCGGCTCGATGATCACGGCGGCGAGGTTGTCGGCGCCGACCTGCTTCTCGATGATCGAGATGGCCTTCTTGGCGGCTTCGGGACCGGTGAGCCCGTCGCGGTACGGGTACGACAGCGGCGCGCGGTAGATCTCCGAGGCGAAGGGTCCGAAGCCGCTCTTGTACGGCATCGCCTTCGCGGTCAGCGCCATGGTGAGGTTGGTGCGGCCGTGGTAACCGTGGTCGAACGCGACGACCGCCTGCTTGCCGGTGTACTTGCGGGCGATCTTGACCGCGTTCTCCACCGCCTCGGCGCCCGAGTTGAACAGGGCGCTCTTCTTGGCGTGGTCGCCCGGAGTGATGCGGTTGAGCGCCTCGGCGACCGACACGTACGAGTCGTAGGGCGCGATCATGAAGCACGTGTGGGTGAACTGGGCGACCTGTGCCTGCACCGCCGCGACGACCTTCGGGTGCGCGTTGCCGATCGTGGCGACCGCGATGCCCGAGCCGAGGTCGATGAGCGAGTTGCCGTCGGCATCGACGATGACTCCCCCGCCTGCGGCGACGGCGTGGACCGGCGCGGTGTGCCCGACGCCCGCCGCGACGGCATCGGCCTTGCGGTCGATCAGCTCCTGCGAGCGAGGACCGGGGATGCTGGTGACCAGGCGGCGCTCCTGCGGAAGGGTCGGACCGCCGAGGGGCGTTTCTGTGACGATGTCGGCTGCGCTGCTCATGGTGGGGAGCGTATGTCGCTCCGCGGAGCGCCCGCACCCTCCCCGCTGTACATTCTGCCTGCCCTGCTGTACGAGCCGTACACTCGGAGCATCATGGATGCCGACGCCCCCACTCTTCGCGCCCTCCTGGCTCGGCGCGATCTGCGGCTCTCGCTCGCCGGCGACGATCTGGAGCCCAGCGCCCTCGACAAGGCGATCCGCTGGGTGCACAGCTCCGACCTCGCCGATCCCACCCCGTTCCTGTCCGAGGGGCTCGTGCTGCTGACCACCGGCACCCAGTTCCCGAAGGGAGACGAGGCTTCCGACGTGTACCGTGCATACGTTCACCGCCTCGCGGCCCGGGGCGTCGTGGGACTCGGGTTCGGCACCGAGGTCGTGCGCGCCGGCATCCCTCCCGCCCTCGTCGAGGCGTGCCTGGACGAGCGGATGCCGCTGTTCGAGGTGCCCTACCGCACGCCGTTCATCGCGGTGGCCCGCGCCAACGCCGAGGCGATCGCCGCCGAGGCCTACGCCCGCCGCAGCTGGGCGCTGGCCGCGCAGCGGGCGATCGCCCTGGCTGCACTCCGCCCCGACGGCCTGGGCGCGACGGTGGCCGAGCTCGCCAAGCAGCTCGACACGTGGGTGGGCATGTTCGACGCGGCGGGCGAGCTGTCGCGCGAGCACCCCGCCGGCGCGCTGGACGCCGAGACGGCCGCCGCACTGCAGCGAGAGGTGACCGGGGTCCTCCACCGCGGTGCACGCGCCGGCTCGTCGCTGCACATCGGCGACACGCCCTTCACGCTGCAGACGCTCGGACGTGGCGGCCACCTGCGCGGCGTGATCGCGATCGCCGCCGGCGACCTCGACCAAGAGGGACGCGTCGTCGTCACGGCCGTCATCGCGATGGCCGGTCTGGCGCTCGAGCAGCAGCAGGGGCTCGGCCGCGCCCGCTCGGCGCTGCGCGCCGGCCTGGTGCAGTCGCTCCTGAGCGGCGACCCCGGGCTCGCCCGCCGCACCTCCCGCGAGCTGTGGGGGCCGCTTCCGCCGGCACCCGTCGTGGTGGCGGTGACGGATGCCGCAGCCGCCCGCGTCGACGGCATCGCCGAGCTGCTCGAGCTGTGGGCCGACGAGAAGCGCGGTGCGCTGTTCTTCGGACGCGGTGACGACGGTCTCGTGCTCGTCGTGCCGGCGGACGATCCCTCGAGCATCCACGATCTCGTCGGCCGCTTCGAGGTCCGCGTCGGCCTGTCGGACCCTGCGGGCTACGACGCGTTCGCCGCCGCACTCGGGCAGGCGCGTGTCGCACGCGATCGCGGCACGGGTGCGGTGACCGCGTTCGCCGAGGTCTCGCGCGGGGGCGTGCTGTCGGCGCTCAGCGACGACGCGCGGGCGCTCGCGCGCGCCGAGCTGGCGCCGCTGAACGACCACGACGCTGCGCAGGGCACGCACCTCGTCGAGACGCTGCAGGTCTGGCTCGACGCCGACTGCTCGCACGAGGCGACGGCCCGGTCCCTCGGCGTCCACCGACACACCGTGCGCACGCGGCTCGCGCTCATCGAGCGCGTGCTCGGCCGCGACCTGGCGTCGTTCGCGACCCGCGCCGAGCTGTGGGCGGCGCTGCGCGCCCTGGCACCCTCGGCCTGATTCTTCACCCGCCTGTTCTCCTCGCCGAGGCAGACCGTCCCGATACGCCGATGAACTTCCGGCTCACACGACTCCCCGGAGCCCCGGGGCCCGGACGCGAACCATGTGAACCGGAAGTTCAGCACCCGACAGCGCACCCGTGTGAACCGGAAGTTCAGCACCCGACAGCGCACCCGTGTGAACCGGAAGTTCAACACCCCCACAGCCCACCGCGTGAACCGGAAGTTCAGTACCTCGACAGCCCACCCGTGTGAACCGGAAGTTCAACGGCCGAAACGACACCCCACAGCCCACCCGCGTGAACCGGAAGTTCAACACCCCACAGCCCACCCGTGTGAACCGGAAGTTCAACACCCCACAGCCCACCCGTGTGAACCGGAAGTTCAACGGCCGAAACGACACCCCACAGCCCACCCGCGTGAACCGGAAGCTCAACACCCCGACAACCCACCCGTGTGAACCGGAGGTTCTACGGCCGAAACGACACGTTGCGCACGATCGGTACGGGAAGGAGACCCGATGGCGACATTCCGTGTCCCCGCGTACCGGGCAACGCCCGGCAGGATGGGCGGATGACCGTGCCCTCCAGCGCCGAGCCCGAGGCCCACACGATTCCCAACGGCGACGTGTCGTGGTGGTGGCGCGACCTCGGCGGCCTACCGACCCCGAGACCACCGCTGCCCGGCGACCTCGCCGCCGACGTCGCGATCGTGGGGGCCGGCTACACCGGCCTGTGGACCGCGTACTACCTCAAGCGCGCCCAGCCCGACCTGCGGGTGGTCGTGCTCGAGCAGCGGTTCGCCGGCTTCGGCGCATCCGGTCGCAACGGCGGGTGGCTCACGAACACCGTCACCGGCGGCCGCGAGCGCTACGCCGAGACGCACGGCCGCGAGGCTGCGATCGCACAGCAGCGCGCACTCAACGAGACCGTCGACGAGGTCATCACCGTCGCGACCCGCGAGGGCATCGACGCGGACATCGTCAAGGGCGGCGAGTTCGGCGTCGCCCGCACGCCGGCACAGCTCGCGCGCCTTCGTGCAAGCGCGGCGGCCGAGCAGTCGTGGCCCCACACCGACGCGGAGGTGTGGGATGCCGAGGCGGCGGCATCCCGCATCCGGATCGCGGGCGCACTCGGCGCCGTGTGGCACCCGCACTGCGCGCGGATCCACCCGGCGAAGCTCGTGCGCGGTCTCGCCGAAGCGATCGAACGGCTGGGTGTCACGATCTACGAGCAGACCCACGTGCGAGAGATCTCGGCCGGCCGGGCGGTCACCGACCGCGGCACGGTCCGGGCGACCCATGTGCTGCGGGCGACCGAGGGTTTCAC
Source organism: Microbacterium sp. LMI12-1-1.1 (assembly GCF_040676455.1). Lineage (NCBI taxonomy): Bacteria > Bacillati > Actinomycetota > Actinomycetes > Micrococcales > Microbacteriaceae > Microbacterium > Microbacterium sp. LMI12-1-1.1. The sequence continues at coordinate 834,788 of NZ_JBEGIA010000001.1, forward strand.
CGCCGACCTGCGCGGCGAGCACCGCACCTGGCTGCCCATGAACTCGTCGATGATCGTGACCGAACCCCTGCCGGCGGACTTCTGGCGCGCGGTGGGCTGGGACGGCCGCGACACGCTGGGCGACTTCGCGCACGTGTACACGTACGCGCAGCGCACCGCCGACGACCGCATCGCCTTCGGCGGGCGGGGCGTGCCTTACCGCTACGGGTCGCGCGTCGACACCGACGGTGCGACGCAGGAGCGCACGATCCGGTCGCTGACGCATCTCCTGCACGACTTCTTCCCGGATGCCGCGGCCACCCCCATCGCCCACGCCTGGGCCGGTGTGCTCGGGGTGCCACGCGACTGGGCGGCGACCGTCGTGCACGATCGCTCCACCGGGCTCGGTTGGGCGGGCGGCTATGTCGGCACCGGCGTGACCGCGACCAACCTCGCCGGCCGCACCCTCGCCGACCTCGTGCTGGAGCGCGACACCGAGCTCACCCGCCTGCCGTGGGTGGGCCACCGAGCGAAGCGCTGGGAGATCGAGCCGCTGCGCTGGACAGCGGTGAACGCCATCTACACCGCCTACCGCATGGCGGATCGGTCCGAGGCCTCCACTACGTCGGCGCGCACCGCCTGGCCCGCCCACGTCGCCGACTGGGTCGCCGGACGCCACTGACGCCCCGCGGCCGACCCGCGGCATCACCTGATCTCGGCGACGGCAACGGCGACGGGTCCGGGATCAGCGGGGCGCGTGCGCCTCGAGGAACTCGTACACGTCGGTGGTGTCGACGCCGGGGAAGGCTCCCGTGGGCAGTGTCGCGAGCAGGGTGCGCGGCGTGCGCACATTCGGCCAGGACTGCTCGCGCCACGACGACTCCAGGTCGGCGGGCGCGCGGCGGCAGCACGCCTCCACCGAGTGGGTCGAGACGCCGCGGTTGGGGGTGTCGCGGCCGAGGAACCACTTCGTGTCGTCGAACCGCACGCCGACGCTGACCGAGTGCGCCCCCTCGCTCGACAGCTCCACGCGAGCGGTGCACCAGTAGGTGCCGTTCCCGGTGTCGGTGTACTGGTAGTACGGGTTGAAGTGGTCGTCGACGTCGAAGACGACGCGCGAGGTCCACTTGCGACAGCACATCTGCCCCTCGATCGCGCCGAGGCGGTCGGTCGGGAAGTTGACGTCGTCGTTCTCGTAGACCTTCGTGATGACTCCCGACTCGTGCACCTTGAGGAAGTGCACGGGCAGGCCCAGGTGCACGGTCGCGAGGTTCGTGAAACGGTGCGCCGCGGTCTCGTACGACACCGAGTACGCGTCGCGGAGGTCTTCGATCGAGATCGACCGGTCCTTCTTGGCCTCCTGCAGGAACGGCACAGCATGCGCCTCGGGGATGAGGAGGGCGCCGGTCAGGTAGTTGGTCTCCACGCGCTGGCGCAGGAAGTCGGCGTACGACGTCGGCTCGCGGTGGCCGAGGATCCGGCTCGACAGCGCCTGCAGCACCGCCGTGCGCGGGTCGCCCTTGGTGGTGAGGCGGCTCGACAGGTAGAGGCGCCCGTTCTTGATGTCTGCCACCGACCGGGTCGTCTGCGGCAGGTCGGGCACGTAGTGCAGCGTGAAGCCGAGATGGGCGGCGATATCGGATGCCGTCCGCTGGGTCAGCGGACCGCCCGGGTGGTCGACGGCGTCGAGGATCCCCCGCGCCTGCTGCTCCAGCTCGGCGAAGTAGTTGTTCTGCGTGCGCATGAGCTTGCGCAGCGCCACGTTCGCGCGACGCGCCTCCTCGGGGGTGGCGGCGCGCTCGTCGCGCAGCCGCTCGATCTCGCCCTGCAGCGCCAGCATCGCCTTCAGCGCCTCGGTGGGCACCGTCTTGCCGATGCGGAACGGCGGGATGCCGAGCGCCTGGAACGTCTGGCCGCGCATGGCGCGTTCGAGCGAGATCTCGAGCGTGGCGCGCTCGTCGAGCGGCTCGGACTCCAGGATCGCGTCGATCGATGAGCCGAGCGCCCGCGCGATCGACTGGAGCAGCGTGAGCTTCGGCTCGCGGCGACCGTTCTCGATCATCGACAGCTGACTGGGCGCGCGTTCGACGGCAGCGGCGAGCTCTTCGAGCGTCATGCCGCGGTCGGTGCGCAGCTGCCGGATCCGGCGGCCGATGGTGAGCGGGTCCACCTCATCATCGTCGGGGAGTTCACCGCGCGGATCGGTGGTCAACGTCGTCGTCATGGGTCGATTCTGTCACGAAAGCAGAAATACCCGAAAACTTCACACGTCGAATCGTCAGTTCAAGGGCCGAACTTCACCGCAGAGTGGTCACACGACCTACCGACGGTTGATCCAGAACGCGGATCACGGGATGCCCCGATCCGGCCCACACGCCGGGTGGAGCATCCCTCCGAAAAGTACACACGTCGCTTCCCGGTCGTTGAGCGAACGAGGAACGAGCGAGACGAAACGCGCTCCACCGAATGCGTTTTGGCTCGCAAGCTCGCTCAACGACCGGGACCGCACAGACAGGACAGGGACATGACACCTGCAACCGCCACCCCGATGCGTACGCGCACCGGCCCCATCCCCACGACGACCCACGAGCCCTCGATCGAGATCGCCGGCCGCATGCCGGCCCGGTACGACGAGATCCTCACCCCTGAGGCCATCGCGTTCCTCACCGAGCTGCACCAGCGCTTCGGCGCCCGCCGGCACGACCGGCTCGCCGACCGCATGCGCCGTCGCTTCGAGATCGGCAACGGGCACGACCCTCAGTTCCGCGACGACACCCGGCACATCCGCGAGGATGCCGAGTGGCAGGTCGCGGGCGCCGGCCCCGGCCTCGAGGACCGGCGCGTCGAGATCACCGGCCCCACCGACCCGAAGATGACCATCAACGCGCTCAACTCCGGCGCGAAGGTGTGGCTCGCCGACCAGGAGGATGCGACCAGCCCGACCTGGAAGAACGTCATCGAGGGCCAGCTGAGCCTGCGCGACGCGATCCGCGGCGAGCTCGCGTTCACGAGCCCCGAGGGCAAGCGCTACGAGGTCACCGCGACCGAGACGCCGACGATCGTGATGCGCCCCCGCGGATGGCACCTGCCGGAGCAGCACATCCGCTTCACCGACCGCACCGGCCGCACGATGGCCGCGTCGGGCTCGCTGGTGGACTTCGGGCTGTACGTCTTCCACAACGCCGAGCGGCTGATCGCGAACGGCCGCGGGCCGTACTTCTACATCGCCAAGCTGGAGTCGAGCGAAGAGGCGAAGCTGTGGGACGACGTCTTCACCTTCAGCGAGCGCTACATCGGGATCCCGCACGGCACGATCCGCGCGACCGTGCTCATCGAGACGCTGCCCGCGGCGTTCGAGATGGAGGAGATCCTCTTCGAGCTGCGCGACCACTGTGCGGGCCTCAACGCCGGGCGCTGGGACTACATCTTCTCGATCATCAAGAACTACCGCGGCCGGGGCGCACGGTTCGTGCTGCCAGACCGCAGCGAGGTCACGATGACCGTGCCGTTCATGCGCTCCTACACCGAGCTCCTCGTGCAGACGTGCCACAAGCGCGGCGCCTTCGCGATCGGCGGCATGAGCGCCTTCATCCCGAACCGCCGCGACCCCGAGGTGACGGCGACGGCGTTCGAGAAGGTCGCCGCTGACAAGAAGCGCGAGGCCGGCGACGGGTTCGACGGCACGTGGGTGGCCCACCCCGACCTGATCCCGGTCGCACGGGCCGAGTTCGATGCGGTGCTGGGCGATCGCCCGAACCAGCTCGACCGTCAGCGTCCCGAGGTGCGCGTGAGCGCGGGCGACCTGATCGACGTGCACATCGGGCGTCCGATCACTGCGGCGGGCGTGCACGCGAACGTGTCCGTGGCGATCCGCTACCTCGAGGCGTGGCTGCGTGGCCTGGGCGCGGTGGCGATCGACAACCTCATGGAGGATGCCGCGACCGCCGAGATCAGCCGCAGCCAGGTGTGGCAGTGGATCCACCAGGACCGCACCACCGAGGACGGCACCCCGATCACCCGCGAGTACGTGGAGGGTCTGATCACCCAGGTGCTGGGCGAGGTCGAGCGGCGCGAGGGCGACCGCTTCGACGACGCGGCGGAGATCTTCCGTGACGTCGCCCTCGGCCAGGACTTCCCGGCGTTCCTCACGCTGCCGGCCTACTCGCGCTTCCTGATCGAGACCGACTGACGCGGCATCCGCTTCTCGGGACACGAACCACCTATCGCAAAGGAAACACCATGACCGCCTACAACGACGACATCGAAGCCATCCGGGCGCTCAAGGAGCAGCACGGCTCCAGCTGGGACGCCATCGACCCCGAGTCCGCCGCCCGCATGCGGGCGCAGAACCGCTTCCGGACGGGACTCGAGATCGCTCAGTACACGGCCGACATCATGCGCCGCGACATGGCGGAGTACGACGCCGACTCGTCGGTGTACACGCAGTCGCTCGGTGTGTGGCACGGCTTCATCGGGCAGCAGAAGCTCATCTCGATCAAGAAGCACCTCAAGAGCACGAACAAGCGCTACCTCTACCTGTCGGGCTGGATGGTCGCCGCGCTGCGCTCGGAGTTCGGTCCTCTTCCCGATCAGTCGATGCACGAGAAGACATCGGTGCCGGCCCTGATCGAGGAGCTCTACACCTTCCTCCGCCAGGCCGACGCCCGCGAGCTCGACCTGCTCTTCACGAAGCTCGACGACGCGCGCGTCGCCGGCGACGAGACCGCCGTCGAGTTCATCCAGTCGCAGATCGACAGCTACGAGACCCACGTCGTGCCGATCATCGCCGACATCGACGCCGGCTTCGGCAATCCCGAGGCCACCTATCTCCTCGCCAAGAGGATGATCGAGGCGGGCGCGTGCGCCATCCAGATCGAGAATCAGGTGTCGGATGAGAAGCAGTGCGGCCACCAGGACGGCAAGGTCACCGTCCCGCACGAGGACTTCATCGCGAAGCTCACCGCGGTCCGCTACGCGTTCCTCGAGCTCGGCATCGACAACGGCATCATCGTCGCCCGCACCGACTCGCTCGGCGCAGGCCTCACGCAGAAGCTCGCGGTGACGCACGAGCCGGGCGACCTCGGCGACCTGTACAACTCCTTCCTCGACGTCGAAGAGATCTCGGAGGGCGGTCTCGGCAACGGCGACGTCGTCATCAAGCGCGACGGCAGGCTGCTGCGCCCCAAGCGCCTGGCCAGCAACCTGTACCAGTTCCGCTCCGGAACCGGTGAGGAGCGCGTCGTGCTGGACTGCATCACGTCGCTGCGCAACGGTGCCGACCTGCTGTGGATCGAGACCGAGAAGCCGCACGTGGAGCAGATCGCCGGCATGGTCGACGCGATCCGCGCCGAGGTCCCGAACGCGAAGCTCGTCTACAACAACAGCCCGTCGTTCAACTGGACGCTCAGCTTCCGCCAGCAGGCGTACGACCTGCTCGCGGAGCAGGGCGAGGACGTCTCGGCCTACGACCGCGGCGATCTGATGAACGTCCAGTACGACGACACCGAGCTGGCGCGGCTGGCCGACGAGAAGATCCGCACCTTCCAGCGCGAGGGTTCCGCTCGCGCCGGGATCTTCCACCACCTCATCACGCTCCCGACCTACCACACCGCGGCCCTGTCGACCGATGACCTCGCCAAGGGCTACTTCGGCGAAGAGGGCATGCTGGCCTACGTGAAGGGCGTGCAGCGTCGCGAGATCCGCGAGGGCATCGCCACGGTCAAGCACCAGAACATGGCCGGAAGCGACATCGGCGACAACCACAAGGAGTACTTCGCCGGCGACGCGGCCCTGAAGGCGGGCGGCCAGCACAACACGATGAACCAGTTCAGCTGATCGACGGCGACCACTGAAGACGATGGATGCCTCGGACCACCCGGTCCGAGGCATCCGTCGTTGCACGCACTGCCGCGTGAGAGTCGCCGAGCGGCTACGCGAGCAGCCCGCGCTCCATCGCCAGCGTCACGGCGCGGGTGCGGTCGGCGACGCCGAGCTTCTCGAAGACCTTCAGCAGGTGGGTCTTCACGGTCGATTCGCCGATCCCGAGCGCCACGGCGATCTGCTTGTTGCTGAGCCCCGTGGCGACCAGCCGCAGCACGTCGGTCTCGCGCGCCGTGAGCACGGTGCCGGGCTCGGGCCGCCGCATCCGTTCGACGAGGCGCACCGCCACCTGCGGCGAGAGCGCCGACTGCCCGGCCGCCACCGAGCGGATGCCGGCGACGATCTCGGCCTGTGGCGCGGCCTTGAGCAGATACCCCGACGCACCGGCCTCGATCGCCGCGAGGATCTGGTCGTCGGACTCGTACGTGGTGAGGATCAGCACGCGCGGCACGGGGTCGCCGGCTTCTCCCCCGGCGATCCGCGCGGTCGCGGCGACGCCGTCCACGTGCGGCATGCGCAGGTCCATCAGCACGACGTCCGGACGGGTCGCGGCGGCGAGGCGCACGGCTTCGTCGCCATCGGATGCCTCGCCCACGACCTCGAAGCCGGGCTCGTCCGACAGCAGCCCGGCGAGTCCGGCGCGCACGACCGGGTGATCGTCGACGATGAGCAGCCGGATCATGAAGCCTCCTCCTTCGCATCCAGGACTGCATCCTCTCGAGCCGGCCGAAGCTGCACGCGCAGCGTCGTCCCGTGCCCCGCCGTCGAGGCGACCTGGATCGTGCCACCGGCGAGCGCCACGCGCTCCCGCATGCCGTCGAGCCCGAATCCGACACCCGTCGCGTCGGGCTCGAACCCGCGTCCGTCGTCGGCGACCTCCAGCGACGCGGTGCCGCCGGGGTCCACGTGCACCCGCACCTCGACGAGGTCGGCCTCGGCGTGTTTCGCGGCGTTCGCCAGGGCCTCCTGAAGACACCGCAGCAGCACGACCTGAGTCTCGCGGTCGAGCTCGCCCTCCACCCCTGCCGTGTCGAGCACGATGGCCGCCCGGCCCTGCGCACGGAAGCGCTCCACGAGGCGCTCGACCGCCGCGGCGAACGCGGGCTCGCGCGGCACAGCGGCCGTGCGGGCGACCAGGGCACGGGCCTCGGCGAGAGCGTCGCGCGCGACCTGCTCCACGGTCGCGATCGTCGAGGCGGCGGCATCGGTCTGTCCCTCACGCGACTGCCGGCCGGCCCGCTCCGCGAAGATCACCAGTCCGGCGAGGGTCTGTGCGAGCGTGTCATGGATGTCGCGGGCCAGGCGCTCGCGCTCGGCGGAAGCGCCCCGCTCGCGGCTGAGCGCCTCCACCTGGCCCTGGGCGGCCGTCAGCTCGGCGAGCAGCCGTTCGCGCTCCTCGCCGTACTCGGCGATCTGCGCGATCCACAGCCCGATCGCGATCGCGAACGAGAGCGAGAAGACAGCGGTTGTCGCTCCCGCGAGGAACGACTGCAGGTTCGGGCCATAGCCGAAGCTCGCACCCACGAACACGCTTCCCGCGATGACCGCGGATCCGCCGATCCCTCGGCGCCGGGAGTCGCCGACCACCCACACGAGCGGGTAGGCGAGCGTCTGCAGCATGGCCATGAACGGCGCGGCACCGGCGCCGATCCCGACCGCCACCGCCGCCACCGAGAGGAACGCGGGATACCGCCACGCCGCCCGCGGCGGCTCGACGGCGTCGCGACCGATCAGCGCGTACGCCGCCGCGAAGACGACGATCGCGGCGAGCGCGATCGCTGTGCGGGCGGCGGTCACGGGCGGGAAGAGGAACACCAGCGCGACGGCGATCACCGTCGAGACGATCGCCACGATCGCGTCCCACCGGCGCTTGCTCAGCATGGCGCCCCACCCTTCCCCGCCTCCGACGACCAGCGCCCGCCTCCGCACCATCGCGGCGGTTCGGGCATCGTCAGGCTACGCGTCGCGACGGATCCACCGGAAGGTGACGCGCGAGAGCACGAGACCGACGACGAGCCAGACAGCCAGCGCGATCGCCACCCCGGCGAGATCCCACTCGCCGTTCTGCTCGAGGGCCGCGTACTCCTCGGGGAGGAAGACGGCCCGCATCCCTTGCGCCATCCACTTGAGCGGGAACAGCCCGGCCACGTTCTGCAGCCACTCCGGCAGCTGCGAGAACGTCAGGTACACGCCCGAGATGAACTGCAGCGCCAGCGCGATCGGCACGACGACGGCGGTCGCACTCTTGGCGGTGCGAGGCACGGCCGACAGCGCGACACCGAGCAGCGCCGAGGTCGTGATGCCGAGCACGAACACCCAGGCGAACGTCGCCCAGCGCTCGGGTTCGGTGGGAAGCTCGACGCCCAGCACGAGCGATGCGAACAGGAGCAGAAGCGCGGACTGCAGCACACCGGTCACCAGCACCTGGCCGATCTTGCCGATGAAGTAGCTCACCGGCGACAGCGGGGTGCCGCCGAGCCGCTTGAGCATGCCGTCGGAGCGTTCGATCGCGATGTCCATCGCGAGGTTCTGGAAGCCCGACAGCAGCAGGCCGGCCGCGATCATGCCGGGGAGGTACAGCTGGGCCATCGAGATCGGGGGCACCCCGGGTGCGATCTGCACGTCGCCATCCGACCCGAACGCGACGCTGAACAGCCCCAGCATGAAGATCGGGAACAGGAAGGTGAAGAAGAGGGTGTCGCCCGAGCGGAAGTACTGCAGCAGTTCGAAGCGGGCCCGCCAGAGACCCACCGCCAGCAGACCGCGCCGCCGAGTGCCGCCGACCGCGCCACTTCGCGCGCTCGAGGATGGGCTCTGCATCGTGACGCTCATCGTCCTGCTCCCTTCGCAGCGACCGCATCGGATGCGGTGGCGGATGTCTCGGCCTCGGCCTCGGCCACCAGCCCGAGGTAGATGTCCTCGAGGCTGGGCCGCACGATCTCGAGCTCTTCCGGTGCCGCACCCAGGCGTGCGGCCAGCGCCGTGGTGAACCCGAACGGGTCGTCGGTGCGCTCCTCCCGCGGCATCCCGGCCTCCACCCACCTCACGACCGGCACGCGCGCCTCGGCGCCGCCGAACCCCGCGAGCGGGCCGATCGCCTGCATGCGGCCGGCGGCGATCACGGCGACCCGGTCGGCGAGCTGCGCGGCCTCGTCGAGGTAGTGGGTCGTGAGCAGGATCGTGGTGCCGTCGGTCTGCAGGCGACGGATCAGGTCCCAGAACTCTCGCCGCGCGTGCGGGTCGAAGCCGGTCGTCGGCTCGTCGAGGAACAGCAGCTCGGGCCGCCCGATGATGCCGAGTGCGACGTCGACGCGCCGCTGCTGACCGCCGGAGAGCTTCGAGATGCGGGTCTTGGCCTGCGCCTCGAGGCCGACCGCCGCGATCACCTCGTCGACGTCACGTGGGTCGGGGTAGAACCCCGCGAACTGCCGCAGCTGCTCCCGCACGGTGACCGGCCCCGAGATCCCCGCCGACTGCAGGACGATGCCGACCCGCGCCTTGAGGTCGAGCCCTCCCGTCGCGGGGTCGACGCCCAGCACTTCGACCTCGCCGTCCGACCGGCGACGGTACCCCTCGAGAATCTCGACGGTCGTCGACTTGCCCGCGCCGTTCGGCCCGAGCAGCGCGAACGTCTCGCCCTGCGCGATGTCGAACGACACCCCGTCGACGACCGCACGGCCGCCGTATGTCTTGCGCAGGTTCCGCACCCGCACCGCCTGTGTCTGCATGGTTCCAGACTGGCGGTGAGCGGATGCCGCGCCCAGCCGTCATCCGCTGGAGGAGGCATCCCCCATTCGGTGGATGCGGCGCCCGTCGAGGTCAGGGGTCGCCGCAGGTCTCAGCCGGCCGGAAGCTGTCGGGAGGCGACGACCACGGGCGCGACCGTGGCGGCTGCGGCATCCGCTCGCTCCTCGGCGCGGAGCAGTCGCTGCCCGCGGATGCCGCCCGCCAGCGCCCATGCGAGCAGCCAGACGCCGGAGCCCACCGTGATGACGGCGGCGGCGCGCAATCCCGCGTCGGGATCGAGCAGGACGACCAGGGCGATGAGCGACAGCACGCCGCCGACGATCGCACCGGTGGCGCCGATCCTCGTGAGCATGCACCCGCGCGCGAGCCACCAGGCGATTCCGCCCGCGGCGACGAGCACGATGGCGAGCACGACGGCTCCCCAGATCCAGGCGTCCACGAGGCACAGGGTACCGTGCGCTGGTGGCGCCCGGTAGCCCGCCGTCGGACGTTCCGTCGCGCCCGCCCGGCATCGCGCACAGTCACGGGCCGGTCGAGGGCGATTGGCCGCTGACCGCGACGCGCGCGCGGACTACGCTCGAAGCGTGACAGAACGCGCACCGCTCACCCGTACGCCCACGCTCTCCCGCAAGCTCAGCGCCATCGCCGAGTCGGCGACCCTCAAGGTCGATGCCAAGGCCAAGGCCCTGCAGGCCGCCGGACGGCCGGTCATCTCGTATGCGGCCGGCGAGCCCGATTTCGCGACGCCGCAGTTCATCGTGGATGCCGCAGCCGAGGCGCTGCACAACCCGGCGAACTTCCGCTACACGCCGGCGGCGGGTCTGCCGGTGCTCCGCGAGGCGATCGCGGCGAAGACGCTGCGCGACTCCGGCCTCGAGGTGGACCCGTCTCAGATCATCGTCACCAACGGCGGCAAGCAGGCCGTTTACCAGGCCTTCCAGACCGTGGTCAACCCGGGCGACGAAGTGCTGCTGCCGGCCCCGTACTGGACGACCTACCCGGAGGCGATCGCCCTGGCCGACGGCATCCCGGTCGAGGTCTTCGCCGGCGCCGACCAGGACTACAAGGTGACCGTCGCGCAGCTCGAGGCCGCACGCACCGACCGCACGACGGCGCTCGTGTTCGTGTCGCCGTCGAACCCGACCGGCTCGGTGTACACGGCCGAGGAGACCGCGGCGATCGGCGAGTGGGCCGTCGAGCACGGCATCTGGATCATCTCCGACGAGATCTACCAGAACCTGGTCTACGAAGGCACCCGCGCCGTCTCGATCGTGGAGGCGGTTCCTGATGCCGCGGCCCAGACGATCCTCGTCAACGGCGTCGCGAAGACCTACGCGATGACCGGCTGGCGCCTCGGCTGGATGGTCGGGCCGCAGGCGGCGATCAAGATCGCCGGCAACCTCCAGTCGCACCTGTGCTCGAACGTCAACAACATCGCGCAGCGCGCGGCGCTCGCGGCGCTCACCGGCCCGCAGGACGAGGTCGAGCAGATGCGTCAGGCCTTCGATCGCCGTCGCCGCACGATCGTGACCGAGCTGTCGAAGATCGACGGCGTCGAGGTGCCCACCCCGCTGGGCGCGTTCTACGTCTATCCCGACGTGCGCGGCCTGCTCGGCCGCGAGTGGGCGGGCAAGACGCCCACGACCTCGCTCGAGCTCGCCGACCTCATCCTCGAAGAGGCCGAGGTCGCCGTCGTGCCCGGTGAGGCCTTCGGCCCGTCGGGCTACCTGCGCCTCTCGTACGCACTCGGAGACGACGCGCTCCTCGAGGGCGTGCAGCGCCTGCAGCGCCTCTTCGCGTCGTAGCCGACGACGTCACAGAACGCGGATGCCTCGGTTCGAGGCATCCGCGTTCTGCGTCCGGCTCCCGCGCGAGGGACTAGAGCTCGACGTTCAGGAGCACGGGCTCGGGCTGGAGCACCAGGCCGAACTCGGACTGCACGCGGCCCTGGATGAAGCGGGCGAGCTCGGCGAGCTCGGCGGCGGTGGCGCTGCCGCGGTTGGTGAGGGCCAGCGCGTGCTTGGTCGAGAGGCCGGCGCGCGAGCGTGGCAGCTTGAATCCCTTGCGCACGCCGGCGTGCTCGATCAGCCATCCGGCGCTCACCTTGACATCGGATTGGACGGTCGACGTCGGCGGCACGTAGCCGTCGAAGTTCGCGAGCGGGATGACGAGCACCGGGTCGAGGTCGGGATGCACCGGCCAGCGGGGGCACGCGTCGGGAAGCGTGCGCGCGAAGGATGCCGAGACCACCGCGTTCTGGAAGAACGAGCCTGCGCTGTAGGTGTCGGGATCGTCGGCGTCGAGCACCATGCCCTTGCTGCGGCGGGTCTCGAGGATGCGCTCGCGCACCCAGGCGAGCGTCACCTCGTCGTCGGGACCGAGCCGCAGAGCCGTGCGCAGCTGGTCGCCGGCGATGCGGCGGGCGCCCGGGCCGACCTCGGGAAGGTCGAGGGTCACCGTGAGGATCACCGCGCGACGGGCGGGCGCCGAGCCGTAGTGGTGCTTGAGCACCGACGTGCGGAAGCCGAGGCCGAGCTCGGCGGCGGGCACCGTCGACACCTCGCCCGTGGACTCGTCGAGGAGCTCGACCTCGGTGAGCGTCTGCACGATCTCCTGGCCGTAGGCGCCGATGTTCTGCACGGGCGCGGCGCCGACGGTGCCGGGGATCCCCGACATCGCCTCGACGCCGCCGAGGCCCGCCTCGACGGCGTACGCGACGAGGGCGTCCCAATCGTGGCCGGCCTGCACCCGCAGGCGCGCGCGTCCGGGCAGCGGCGACGGCAACCGTTCGATGCCCTGGGTGAGCACGCGCACCACGGTGCCGTCGAACGGCTCGTCGCCGACGAACAGGTTCGAGCCACCGCCCAGCACGAGCCAGTCATCGCCGGAGGCCCAGACATCGCGCAGCGCCGCGACCAGCTCGTCGGTCGTCGGTGCGTCGATCATGCGCGCGGGTTCGCCGCCGGTGCGGAGGGTCGTGAGCCGCGACAGCGGAATGGGGGTGACCTCGGGCATGCGTCAGACGGTCCGGACGCGCACCTGCGCCTTGACCAGCACGGTCGTCTCGTTGAACGAGACCGTGAGGTCGATGCGGGCCGATTCTTCGTCGACGGCGCCGACCTTGGCGACGACGGTCACGTCGGCGCCGGTCTCGGAATCGACCACGACGGGCTTGGTGAACCGCACGCCGTACTCGAGGATGCGGCCGGTGTCGCCGATCCATGACTCGATCGTGCCGACGGCGAGGCCCATGGTGAGCATGCCGTGGGCGAGGACGCCGGGAAGACCCACCGCGGCAGCGACGTCGTCACGGTAGTGGATCGGGTTGAAGTCGCCGGATGCCCCGGCGTAGCGCACGAGGGACTCCCGGGTGAGGTGCACAGTCCGCTCGGCGACGACGTCTCCGACGGCGAGGTCTGTCAGCGCGCTCACTCGTCACCCTCCCCCACGAGCAGGATGGACGTCGCCGTCACGACGTGGTCGCCTGCGGCATCCGTGATCTCGGACTCGCTCGTCACCATGGCTGCCGCCCCCATCGCGCGGATGCCGGTGACCGACAGCTTCGCGGTGAGCTCGTCGCCCGCGACGATGGGCCGCGAGTAACGGAACTTCTGCTCGGCGTGCAGCACGTTCTTCAGGACGATGCCCGAGTCGGACTCGCCCAGCAGCTGCTGGAGCGTCGCGTCGGTCACCACGATCGCGAAGGTCGGCGGCGCGACGACGTCGGCATAGCCGAGTGCCTGCGCGGCGGCGGGGTCGCTGTGCTGCGGGTCGTCGGCGAAGACGGCGCGCGAGAACTCGCGCACCTTCTCTCGACCCACGAGGTAGGGGGTCGTCGGCGGGAAGTCGCGGCCGACGAGCTCGGGGTTCACTGGCACCTGGCCATCCTACCGAGCGGGTTCCGCCGGGCCGGCCGGGCGGGGGCGTCCGCGCCACGCACGCAGCGCCATCTGCACCGCGATGACCACGAGGTACGCGGCGAACAGCATGTTGCCGACGAACGGGTCGATGATGGTCGCTGCCCACGCGCCGAGCGCCGTCGTGGTGCACGCTGAGACGCCCACGACCGCGGCCGCGACGAGGTCGACGTTGCGCCGGCGGACGTTGCCGAAGGTGCCCGAGACGGCCGTCGGGATCATCATGAGCAGCGAGGTGCCCTTGGCGACCAGATCGCTCGTGCCGAACAGCACCATCAGCGCCGGGACGACGATGATGCCGCCGCCCACGCCGATGAGTCCCGACAGGATGCCGGTGACCACGCCCAGCACCACCAGCGCCGCTCCGCTGAACCAGGTGAGGACGAGCTCGGCATCCCGGGAGGGGATCACGACGAACAGGCTCACGATCACCGCCGCCAGGAAGCCGACGAACGACCAGCGGAGCACGGTGAGCGAGAGCCGTGGCAGCAGCCACGTGCCGATCTGGGCGCCGACGACGGCGCCGGCCGCGAGCAGCAGCGCGGGGATCCACGCGACAGAGCCGTGCACCGCGTACGAGATCACGCCCACGGCCGCCGTCGGCACGATCGCGGCCAGGGACGTGCCGGCGGCGAGGCGCTGATCGAAGCCGAGCAGCAGGACGAGGAAGGGCACGATGACCGTGCCGCCGCCCACGCCGAACAGGCCCGACAACAGTCCTGCGAGCAGGCCGATGCCTACGCAGGCGAGGTAGAACCGGGTGTCGTGAGCGGGTCGGGGCGTTTCTGCCGCGGTCATTCGTCGTAGTACAGGTCGTCGATGAGCCACGTGCCATCGGCGGCGACGAGCGTGTAGTGGTACACCGTCGAGCCGGGTGCCGGGTCGATCGGGTCGCCGTTCCCATCGATGACCGCGGTGTACGTCTCTTCGGTCGTCACCGCGATCTCGTCCGCCTGGGTCTCGACGTCGGTGACCCGCACCTCGTAGTCGTCGAAGTTCGCGTCGAAGCCCTCGGCATCCGCTTCGAAGGTGGGGCAGTCGGTGAATCCGTTCTCGGCGCGGAAGTTCTCGGTGGTCGCGGCCGTGAAGGCCTCGCAGTCGCCGTCCTGCCAGGCGTCGTCGTAGAGCTCGACCGCGGAGACCGCTGCGCGCTCATCGTCGGTGTCGGCGGTGCTTCCCGCGGTCGCCGCCGACAGCATGAGCAGGGGGATCAGCACGGCCGCGGCGATCACGATGCCGAGCAGCACCACACCGAGCACGACCCACACGATCCACAGCTTCGAGCTCTTGCGCGGCTCGGTGGCGGCGGCGAAGGCACCGCCCGCGGGAGCGCCGGGGTACGCGCCGTGCGGGTTCCCCGGGTCGCCGGGCGCGTACTGCGGTGCGGGCTGCGCCGCGCCCTCTGGCTGCCCAGGTCCGCCGGGCTGTGCGAGGGGGTCGGCCTGGGCCGGTGCACCCTCCTGCCCGAACCCGAGCTGGCCGGCGACGATCTCGGCCTCTGTCGGGGCGGGCGACGACTCGGCGTCGGGCTGGGCGACATGCTCCGTCCACTGCTGCCCGTCCCACCAGCGCAGTGCGCCGTGACCGTCGTCGTACCAGCCGGGAGGAGTCGTCGTCATTGTCAAACCCTATCGCCGCGCCGCGAGGGTGCCAGGACGGCGGATGCCGCGGCCGACGCGGCCGGCCCGTGCGCGTACCGCCCACCGCGTCCTCCCCGCAGCGCGACGGCGCCGCGGGGAGACGGGGCGGGACGGCGGCCGGTCAGCGCTCGAGCACGGCGCGGGCGCTGCGCTCGGGGCTGAGGTCGAGCCGCCGCAGAAGCTGGGCGTTCAGGGCCACGACGACGGTCGACAGCGACATCAGGATCGCACCGACCGACATCGGCAGCACGAACCCGATGGGGGCGAGCACACCCGCCGCGAGCGGCACCGAGATGAGGTTGTACCCGGCGGCCCACCACAGGTTCTGCGTCATCTTGCGGTAGCTCGCGCGGGACAGCTCGATGACCGACAGCACCGAACGCGGGTCGCTCGACGCGAGGATGACCCCTGCCGATGCGATCGCGACGTCGGTGCCGGCGCCGATCGCGATGCCGACGTCGGCTCGCGCCAGCGCAGGGGCGTCGTTCACGCCGTCGCCCACCATCGCGACCTTGAGCCCTTCGTCCTGCAGCTCGGCGACCTTCCGCTCCTTGTCTTCGGGGCGGACACCGGCGAACACACGACGGATGCCGAGGGCTTCGGCGACCGAGCGGGCGACGGGCTCGGCATCCCCGGTGATCATGACGACCTCGACGCCGAGCTTCTGCAGGGCATCGACGGCCTCACGCGACTCCGGCCGGATCTCGTCGGCGAGCGCGAGCCCGCCGACCACCTCGCCGTCGCGCACCACATGGAGGACGATCGAGCCCTGCTCGCGCCACTGGGCAGCGGCCGCGACAGCGCTCGCGCCGACTTCTTCGAGCAGGCGCGGACCGCCCACGCGGACACGGCGGCCGTCGACGGTCGCGGTCACGCCCACCGCCGGCGACGACTGGAACCCCGTGGCTGCGGCGAGCGCCAGCCCGCGCGCCTGCGCGGCCCGGACGACCGCCTTCGCCAGCGGGTGCTCGCTGTCGGCCTCGGCCGACGCGGCCAGTGCCAGCACGGCGTCGGCGTCGATGTTCGCGACGGTCGCGACATCCACCACGGTCGGCTCGCCCTTGGTGAGGGTGCCGGTCTTGTCGAAGAGGACCGCGCCGATGGTGCGCATGCTCTCGAGCGCGAGCCGGTCCTTCACGAGCACGCCGCCCCGGGCCGCGCGCTCGGTCGCGATCGAGACCACCAGCGGAATCGCGAGCCCCAGCGCGTGCGGGCAGGCGATCACGAGAACCGTGATGGTGCGCACGACCGCTTCATCCGGCATCCCCAGAGCGCTCCACACGACGGCGGTGAGGGCGGCCGCGCCGAGGGCGAACCAGAACAGCCAGCCGGCTGCACGATCGGCGAGGCGCTGCGCCCGCGAAGTCGAGTTCTGCGCTTCGGCGACGAGCCGCTGGATGCCGGCGAGCGTGGTGTCGTCGCCGGTCGCCGTGACCTCGACCCGGAGTCCGGAGTCGGTGGCCACGGTGCCGGCGGTGACCTGGTCGCCCGTGGCGCGCGCGACGGCCCGGGACTCGCCGGTGACCATGGACTCGTCCATGTCGGCACGGCCGTCGACGATGCGTCCGTCGGCCGGCACGCTGCCGCCGGGGCGCACGACGACGACATCGCCGACGCGCAGCTCGGCAGGGGCCACCGTCACGATGCGGTCGCCCTCGACGCGCTCGGCCTCGTCGGGCAGGAGCGCTGCGAGAGAGTCGAGCGCCGACGTCGTCTGCGCGAGCGAGCGCATCTCGATCCAATGGCCGAGCAGCATGATCACGATGAGGAGAGCGAGCTCCCACCAGAACTCGAGCTCGTGGTGGAGCAGGCCCAGGCTCGCACCCCACGAGGCGAAGAAGGCGACCGTGATGGCGAGGCCGATGAGCAGCATCATGCCGGGACGGCGGGCACGCAGCTCTGAGACGGCGCCGGTGAGGAACGGCCAGCCGCCCCAGAAGTACATGACGGTCCCGAGCACGGGCGAGATCCAGCGCACGAGAGGCGCGTCGGGCAGCGTGTAGCCGAGCACCATCGCGAACATGCCCGAGAACGCGACCACCGGGACGGCGAGCACGAGGTTGATCCAGAACAGCCGGCGGAAGCGCGCGACGTGATCCGCACCGTGGCCCGCGTGGCCGCCGTGCGCGCCGTGCGCGCCGTGGCCCATCGCGGCGTGGTCGTGGTCGGCCTGACCCATCGCGGCGTGATCGTCGGCGCCATGGCCGGCATGCCCCATCGCCGCGTGGTCGTGGTCGGCGTGCGCGGAGTGATCCATCTCGGCGTGGTCGTGCCCGGAGTGGAGCGCATCATCGTGCGCCGCGTGCGGCTGGTCGGCGTGCGCGACGCCGCCCAGGTCGCGGTCGCGATTCGGATCGGTCACGGCATTCTCCTCATCGGTACGAGTTCCTTCATACCCCCTAGGGGTATGAGAGTCAATCGCCTGCGACCGCGACGTATTCCCCCGTCGCGGATGTCGGAGGATCGGGCCACACTGGCCCCACCGGACATCACGCGAAGGAGCGCAAAGTGGACATCATCCTGGTCGCGGGTCTGTGGATGGGCGGATGGGCGTGGTACGAAGTCGCGCCCGCCCTCGAGCGCGCCGGTCACCGGCCGGTCGCCCTCACTCTGCCGGGCATGGAATCGGCGGACGCCGATCGCTCGGCGATCACCTTGGACGACCACGTCGCGGCCGTCGTGGCCGCGATCGACGCGGCGCCGGGCGAGAAGGTGGTGCTGGTGGGTCACTCGGCCGGCGCCGGCATCGTCTACGCGGCCGCCGATGCACGCCCGGGCCGCGTCGCGCGCCTGATCCTCATCGGCGGGTTCCCGACGCCCGACGGCGCCCCGCTCCTCTCCGGCTACGAACCGGTGGGTGCCGATCTCCCCCTTCCCGACTGGAGCGACTTCGACGAGGCCGACCTCCGCGACCTCGGCGAGGGCGGCATGACGGCATTCCGCGCCTACGCAGTTCCCTCGCCGGCGGGCGTGGTCACCGGCATCCAGCATCTCCACGACGACCGCCGGCGCAGCATCCCCGTCACGGCGGTCGCCACCGAGTACTCCGTCGCCGACCTGCGCTCCTGGATCGGCGAGGGTGCGGCGTCCGTGCAGGAGTTCACGACGCTCGAGGACGTCACCTTCATCGACCTGCCGACGGGCCACTGGCCGCAGCTCACGCGCCCGCAGCCGCTCTCACGCATCATCCTCGCGCAGCCGCCGCTCGGCGACGGCACCATCGAGCCCGAGCTCGAGACGATCAGCCCGCGCGCCTTCCACGCCTCGGAAGGGGTCGAGGACTGGCGCGTCCTGTACTGGGGTGCGCACGCGTTCTTCCGGGCCGACTCGCTCGCTCAGGGCGCGCGTCTGGTCGCCGCGATCGTCCCGATCGCCGAGGCCCTCGATCATTACCCCGACGTCGACCTGCGTCCCGAAGGGGTGTTCGTCAAGACGTTCAGTCGCCGTGACGGCGCGTTGAGCAGCGCGGATGCCGAGCTCGCGGCCGCGGTCTCGCGCGCCGCCCGCGAACTCGGTCTCGAGCCCGACCCGTCCGCGCTCACCGTCGTCGGCATCGCCGTCGCACAGGGGCCCGATACCCATGTGCGGCCGTTCTGGAGCGCCGCGCTCGGCTACGATCCGCTCGGCGCCGAGGATGCCGTCGACCCGCTGCGCCGGAATCCGCACGTGTGGTTCCATCCCCTCGAGCCGGCGAAGTCCGGCCGGGGCCGCACGCACATCGACATCTCGGTGCCGCGCGACCAGGTGAATGCGCGCGTCGCCGCGGCCCTCGCCGCCGGAGGCCGCCTGGCCGACGACTCCCACGCTCCCGAGTGGTGGACGCTGACCTCTCCCGACAACCACGGCGTCGACATCGCCGCGTGGACCGACGACTCCGACTTCGCCGGCTGAGGAGCACTCGCCTGCCCGCAGCGCTCTCGGTCAGCGCACCATGCGCGCGTCGACGAGAGTGGGAACGCCGGGATAGGCCTCCTCGACGCCATCGAACGCGAAGCCGTTGCGGCGGTAGAACGCGATCGCCCTGGGGTTCTCCTTCGCCACCCACAGCACCGCCGGCTCGTCGCCGACGACCTCGTCGAGCAGCGCCTGCCCGACTCCCCCGCCGTGCTCCGCCGCGAGCACGTAGAGCATGTAGAGCTGGCGTTCGCGCGGCGCATCCTGCCCCTCGGTCGCCGTGCTCGGGCCGGATGTCGCCAGGCCGATGATCTGCCCGTCCCGCTCGGCGACGCGGATGCGCCATTCCTCGCGCGGATTCTCGAGAAGCCGACGCCACAACCGGTGACGACCCTGCACGTAGTCCTCGTCGAAGAACTCCTCGGGCAGGAGGTGCGTGTAGGTCTCGCGCCACGTCTCCACGTGGAGATCGGCGATCTCCGCTGCCTCGCTCAGCTCAGGAACGCGCACGATGAACGTCATCCCGCCATCCTTCCAGCCTCGACTCAGGGCGGAGTCCCGAACGCGGTGAAGAACCGGTCGCGGAACTCATCCATCCGCCAGATCGGCGACCCCGCACCGGGTCGCAGACCCGGCTCCCAGCCCCACCCGGCGACAGCCGCCAAGACGCCCGGATCCTTCGCGATGATGGTGATCGGCACGTCGCGGTCGGCATCCTCTCCGCTCACGATCGCAGCGGGCTGGTGGTCGCCGAGTGCGACCACGACGAGATCCGGGTCGTCGACGTTCTCGAGGAAAGAGAACATCGCGCCGAGCGCGTACTCGATCGACAGTCCGTAGAAGCGCTGGACGGTCTGCCGGTCCTCCCAGACGGCGCCGGCGGGGCGGCTGCGCTCGGGCTGCCCGTCGTAGACCGATCCGTCGCCGATCTCTGACCACGGCAGGAGCTCGGGAAGGGGCGCCCACGGGGTGTGCGACGACACGAGGTCGATCTCGGCCATCACCGGCCGCTGCTGATCCACGAGCTGGTGATCAGCGAAGTGCTTCCACGTGTACTGGTCGGGAATCCGCGCATAGCCGAAGGACGGCCCGCGGTAGCCGACATTCGTGGCGTCCAGCAGTGTGCCGAAGCGGTAGAACTCCCACCCGACCGGCCAGTCCTGGGTGTTGGACGGCACGTCGCTGACCGTCCGCCAGCCGGCCGCGGCGAACGCCGCGCTCAGCGTCAGCCGGTCGCTGCGCACCACTTCGCTGTAGACCGTCTGCGAGTCGATCCACACACCGGTCTGCAGCGTCGCATGCGCGAGCCAGCTCGCTCCGCCGTAGGTGGGCGAGGTGAGCCACGCGCTCTCGGCGGAGTACCCCTCCGCCGTCAGGGCCTCCTCGCCGCGGCGGAGCACCACGCCGACGCCGTCCGAGATCTCGTCGTCGTCCAGCGCGACCCGGCCGTAGCTCTCGATGAAGGCGAAGACGACGTTCTTGCCGCGCAGCGCGGTGAGGAGTTCGTCCTCGTCCACGTCGGCGAACGGATCGCCGGCGATCGCCCGGGCGACGGCCGCTCTCGTCTCGAGCGCGGCGACGGTGCGCGAGACGGCTGAGCCGATGGCGCCGCCGGATGCCGCCGCCGCGGGCGGATCGGCGAGTCCCAGCGGCGGTGCCATCGCGGCGATGGCGACCCAGACGGCGGTCACCGCCGCGATGGCCGCGCGCCCGCGTTCGGCGTGACGGCGGAGCACAGCGTTCACGCGCAGCGCGGCCCACGCCAGCGCCGCTGTCGCGGCGGCGATCACGGCCGCTGCCGCGGCGACGAGCGCGGCTGCCGGAACGCCGCCCATCGCCGCTGCGACGACGCCGTAGGCGTCGCCGAGCTGCGGCCAGTCCAGCGGCACGAAGTGCGTGCCGAGCGCCGCCTCATAGCCGACGTCGATGCCTGCGAGCACCACCGCCAGGCAGACGAACAGCCCGAACGCCGTCGCGAGCGCGACGCGCGGTATGCGCCACGGCGTCACCGCCAGGACGAGCAGGATCACGATCGACTCGACCGGGATCCGCACGAGAGCCAGCGCCGACCCCGTCGCGAAGACGCCGGGCACGAGCGGCAGGACGACGAGCAGGGCGACGGATGCGGCGATCCCGACGCGACCCCGCCATGCCCGGGGCCCTGGGCCACCCGGCGAGGTGCTCACGGAATCTCTGCGGCGACCCGTCCGGCTTCGGCGCCCTGGCCGTCCAGCATGCCGAACCGATCGGAGAGGGCGTAGCGAAGCAGGACGACGTCGCCGATCTGGCACGTGTCTGCGAGCCGGGCGCGGCGCGAGGCGGTCCACGGAAAGGCCGCAGGCCCCACGACGCGCGGCGCGCGCGCCTCGCCGACGAAGAAGGGGGCGATGACGAGATGGAGCTCGTCGACGAGATCCGCGCCGAGGAACTGGGTCAGCACGGTGCCGCCGCCCTCCACCATGAGGCTGCGCACTCCCCGGTGAGCGGCGAGATCATCGAGCAGCGCTGCCATCATGACGCAGTCGTCGCCGATCCCGACGACGGTCGCACGATCCCCCAGCCGGCGCCGCAGCTGCGCTTCCCGGTCCTGCGGGCAGTAGACGATGCGCGGCCCCTCCCCCGTCGTGAAGAACGCGGCGTCCGGGGCGAGGTCGCCACTCGCCGTCACGGTGACCTTCGCCGGGGACTCCCTCCGGCCCGAGGCCAGGCGTCGCGCGCGTCGGGCGGCATCCCGCACCAGCAGACGGGGGTTGTCTCGGCGCACCGTCGACGCGCCCACCATGATCGCGTCATGGAGGGCACGCACGTCGTCGACACGGTCCAGGTCGGCCGCGTTCGACATCGCCAGCCGGTGAGGCTCGGCGCTGTCGAGGTAGCCGTCGATCGACATCGCGCAACTGAGGGTCACGTAGGGTCGCTCGCTCATACGGATCTCCTCCTCCCGATGATGCCCCTCTGCCGCGGGGAACGGAAGCGGTCCGCCAGCAGTGCTATGGCTCCGGGGGCGACGGCGACGACGGTCAGCACGCCGAACGCCGTCGAGACGGCGACGCCTGCGGCGGCACCCAGCCCCGCAAGGGCGAAGGCGGCGGCAGCGACCGCCTCGCGCGGCCCCCAGCCCCCGATGCTGAGCGGAATCGCGGCCCCGCCGAGCACGATCAGCGCCACGAGGGCGAGTTCGGCGGCTCCGGCGTGCACCCCCGCCGCCAGACCCGCGACGACGAAGGTGGCCGCGTGCGCAGCGACGACGACGACCGACGCACCGGTGATCGCGAGCAGCGTCAGCGGCCGGGACACCACGGGCCGCAGCAGGCGGTACTCGCGGCCGAGCAGCGAGCGCCCCCGCCGACTGAAGGCCACGGCGGCGACGGCGGCGAGCGCGACCACGACGACGCCTCCGCTGAGCCACGCCAGCGGAGCCAGCGGCGAGGTCAGCCCCAGCGGGAGCAGGATCGCGAGGGTCAGCACGATCTGCACGAGCTGACCGGCGATGCGTTCGGCCGCCACCGCGCGCGCGGCGAGATCCAGCCGGTCGTGGTCGCTGCCGTGCAGATACGCGCGCTGCACGTCGCCTACGACCCCGCCGGGAAGCACGGTGTTGAGGAACTGCGAGCGGTAGTACGCGGTGAACGCGTCCCCCCACGCCAGCGGCAGGCCGAACCCCGTCGAGACCAGCCGCCACCGCCAGGCCGCAGCGGCTGTCGCGACCGCCGCGAGCGCGACGGCGGCGAGGATCGTCCACGGCGAGATGGAGGCGAGTCCTTCCACGAAGGGCGCGGCGCCGACCACGGCGGCCGTCGCGACCACGACCGCGAGCGCCGCCACGATCCGCACCGCCATCCGCAGCCGCGGGGGCATGCTTCTCAGCCGGGCCACGCCAGCAGGTCCTCGTGCGACACGGTGACCCGCAGCCGGCCGGCTGCGGCCTGCGCCTGACGACGACGGCGGTACGCCGCCGCGTCCTCGGCGAGCTCCGGCCGCCATTCCACGGCGGCAGCGACCCACCCGTCCAGCCACTCCGCGACGAGGGGGCCGTCCTGCCGCTTCAGGCGCCACGGCGTCGCCGCTCGGCGCACGTTCCAGCCCGCGTCGGCGAAGAGACCCGCGGTCACGGCGACCGCGTCGGGCCCCAGCATCCGCCGCCCGTCGACGTCGCGTCGCTGGTGGTCGTCGAACGCGGCGCCGAGGGCACGCTCGACCGCATCGTGCGCCTCGGACGGCCGCAGCCTCACCGCCCCGGTGACGGTGAGGCTGAAGAGCGCGGGAGCGCCCGCGGCGACACAGGCCGCGACGACGTGGGCGGCCTCGGCCCGCGTGATCACATCGAGGAGAGCGGATGCCGTCACCGCCGCGGCCCCCCGGAAGGCCTCGCTCGGGAGTTCGGCGAGGTCTTCGACGACGATGTGCGCGTCGACGGGCCGGCCGGCGGCGTCGGCGACCGCGCTGAGGTCGAGGTGCTCCACGATCTCAGCGTCCCCGTCGCGGAGCACCCACTGCTGCGGCCCCGGAAGCCGCGGCGCGAGCCAGCGGGTCATCGACCCGGTTCCCGCGCCGAGGTCGTGCAGCACCACAGGCGCGGACAATGCGGCCAGCATGCGGGCGAGCTCGTGTGCGAGCTCCGGAGAGCGAGCAGCATCGTCGGCCGGCGCCCGCAGCGCGAGCCAGCCGGCTGTCGCCGTCGAGATCGAGGTCATGCCGCCTCCAGTGCGCGGGCGACGTCTGCCACGGTGTCGGACCACGTCGGCAGTGAGGTGCGGGCCACGACCGCCTCGCGCCGGAGTCGTGCCCGCAGCGGCGGGTCCGACATCCACTTCTCCAAGGCATCGGCCAGCGCGGCCGGGTCGTCGGGGCGGACGAGGAGGCCGCCCCCGCCGGCGAGCGCGTCGGGTATGCCGCCGGCCTCCGAGCCGACGACCGGGATCCCCCTGGCTCGCGCATCGGCGATCGCCATGCCCCAGCTCTCGACCCGCGACGGCGCGACGAGCAGCGCGCTCCGGCCGTATGCCGCGGCGAGGCCGTCCTCGTCGAGGACGCCGGTGAGCTGCACCCGGCCGTCGAACGCCGCCGCATGCTCGGCGATGGCTGCGGCGAACCGCGGGAACGGCTCGGACGACCCGACGATGGCGCAGGTCCAGTCCGGCGTTCGCAGCCGTGCGAGCGCGTCGAGCAGCGTGTCCTGCCCCTTGTGCGGCGCCAGCACACCCACGCAGAGCAGGGCCTTGTCGGATGCCGGCGCGCCGGCATCCATGTGCTGCACACCGGGGACGGCGACGGTGATCCGCGACGGATCGGTCAGTCCGCGCCGCACCAGCTCACCGGCGGTCCAGCGACTCGTCACGATCACCGCGCGGGCGACCGCCAGCGCGCGGCGCTCGGCATCCACCGCGGCAGCCGTCGCGTCGGGGAACGCGGCCACCACCATGTGGGCCAGCATCACCAGGCGCAGGCGCGACGTCTCCTCTTCGAGAGCCGCCGGCACCCAGCCGGCCACGAGTCCGTCCACGAGCACCAGCGCGTCGTCGGCTGCACCGCGGAGAGCGGATGCCGCTTCCCCGGCGTCCGCAACCTCGAGAGCCTCGACGCTCCAGCCGCGCGCGGGCAGCCCGTCGCGGATGTGCCGGTCGTAGACGTTGCCGCCGCTCACGCGACGCGGATCGTCGACCCCTTCGGGGGCGAGGAAGCGGACCGAGGGTCCGCTCGTCACAACGCCACCTCGTACGACGCCCAGGCCACGTGCGATTCGTGGAGGGTCACCGCGATGCCCGTCAGGCGCGCTGCGCCGGCGGCCCCGTCGCGCACGCGCGCCGCCAGCCGGTCGCCCACGATCTGGCACAGCCGCTCCGTCGTGGTGTTGACGCCGTCGAAGTCCGGCTCGTCATCGAGGTTGCGGTACGTCAGCGCGCCGACGATCTCGCGCACCAGGTCGCCCGCGCGGCCGATGTCGACGACCACCCCGTCGGCGTCCAGCTCGTCGGCGCGGAACGTGGCGTCGACGAGGTACGTCGCGCCGTGCAGCTGCTGCGCGGGTCCGAAGACGTCGCCGCGCAGGCTGTGGGCGATCATCAGGTGGTCGCGGACGGTGACGCTGAACGTCATGCGGTGCTCCAATCGATCGTGTGGCAGAGTTCGCCGGCCGTGCCCGCGGCGAGTGCGGCCGTGATCTCGGGCAGCTGCCGCCAGGACGATGTGCCGCCCAGCAGCAGGTCGAACGCCGGATCCTCCAGCAGCCGAAGGGCGACCTCCAGGCGATCGCGGGTCGTGCGCGTCGACCGCCGGCGGGATGACACCGCGCCGACCTGACTGGAGCGGATCGTGAGCCGCCGCGAGTGGAAGTCGGCGCCGAGCGTGATCGGCACCGGCCGGCTGCCGTACCAGCTGGCCACGATCACCTCTCCGTCGGTGGGCGCCAGCCGCAGGGCGAGCTCGAGTCCCGCTCCGCTGCCGCTCGCCTCGATCACGACATCCGCCTCGGGCAGCGGGTCGGCCGGGGCGAGGGCGAACTCGGCACCGAGCGCTCGAGCGAGCGGTGCCTTCGCCGCGTCGACATCGACGAGGGTCACCTCGACGCCCGGGATGCCGCACGCCACGCGCGCGATGGCGCATCCGATCATGCCTGCGCCGACGACGACGACGCGGTCGCCGATCAGCGGAGCGGCATCCCACAGCACGTTGACCGCCGTCTCGACCGCCCCCGCCAGCACGGCGCGACGGGGCGGAACGCCCTCGGGCACCGGGACGAGCGCCTCGGCGGGGACGACGTAGCGCGACTGGTGCGGGACCAGGGCGAACACGGTGCGCCCCACGAGCTGCGCCGGACCGTCGTCCACCATGCCGACGTTGAGGTATCCGTACTTCACCGGGAACGGGAAGTCTCCGCCTTGGAGCGGAGCCCGCATGCGCTCCCACTCGGACTCCGGCACCTCGCCGCGCGCGACGAGCCCCTCCGTCCCGCGGCTCACGCCGGTCCAGAGCGTCCGGACCGATGCCTCGCTGTCGGACGGGCCGGGGAGCGGCTCCGACCGGAACTCGCCCTGCCCGGGGCCGATCGTCCACCATGCGTGCGCGGCATCCTCAGGATCGGGATGAACCGCGGCAGGTACCTGCGTCGTGTCCCCCGTGACCGCCATAGGGAGTACACGGAGCGCACATGGAAAAGGTTCAGTGGGTCCCTTGGTGGTGGGTGGCGGCCGGGGCGGGCGGACTGGTCGCGATCGGAGCCGCCGTCCCGCTGTCGCCGACGGCGGTGGCGCTCGGCCTCGCCTACCTGGTGGTGTCCACCGTGCTGCTGACCGTCGGGCTCCGCCGTCGGGGCGCGCTTCGGTTCGGACCCGCGAACGCGGTCACCGCGACCCGCTCGATGCTCGTCGGTCTTGTCACCGCACTGACCGTCGCGGCGCTCGAGGGCGCGGCGGGAGAGGGCGCGGCATCCACCGTGCTGTTCGTCACACTCGTCGCCTGCGCTCTCGCGCTCGACGGTATCGACGGGTACGTCGCCCGTCGGACGGCGAGCGAGAGCGAACTCGGCGCCCGATTCGACATGGAGGTCGACGCGTTCCTGCTGCTCGTGCTGTGCGTGTACGACGTGAGGTTCGTCGGCTGGTGGGTGCTGTCGATCGGCCTGCTGCGGTACGCGTTCGTGGTCGCCGGTGCGGTGCTGCCGTGGATGCGCCGCACGTTGCCGCCGCGATACTGGCGCAAGGTCGTCACCGCCGTCTGCGGCATCGCCCTGACCGTCGTCGCGGCGCAGGTGCTGCCGCCCGAGGCGAATCTGGCCGTCGCGGCCGCGGCGCTGCTGCTGATGCTCGAGTCGTTCGGTCGCGACGTCACGTGGCTCGTCCGGTTGAACCTCAGCGGTCGCGCGCTCGTTTCCCTCGAGAGGGCCTCGACGACCTCACCTCCACCGGAGAGCAGGTAGCACCATGACGACCGCATCCACCGAAACCGCCGGGCGCGTGCTCTGGACGATGCGCATCCTCAGCGCGATCGCCCTCCTCGCCGCAGGCGCCATCCACCTGTTCCTGGTCTTCAACGGCACCGGCGGCATCCTGGGGGTGATGTTCGTCCTCAATGCCATCGCCGCACTGGTGCTCGCAATCGGGATGCTGGTGCTTCACGGCCGGCTGCTGCAGCTGGCGACGGTGCTGAGCCTGCTGTTCCTCATCGCCACGCTGCTCGCCCTGATCCTCGCGCTGACGGTGGGGCTCTTCGGCATCACCTCGTCCTGGGACATGATGCTCGTCCCCGAGACCATCATCGTCGAGTCCATCGGCATCGTGATTCTGGCCGTCACGACGGTGCTGGTGTTCCGCAGCACGCCGGCGACAGTCCCGACGAGACGCCAGGGCGTCTAACCTCGGCGGGTCGATCAGCCGAGGACGGTGAACGCCCCGCCACGATGTGGCGGGGCGTTCCTTCGTCTCGCACCGGTCAGGCGTCGGCGGTCACCTTCTCGGCGGCCAGCTTCTCCTCGTCGAGGCGGTCGAGTTCGTGCAGTGACGAGCCCTTCGTCTCGCGCAGCGACACCGCCGCGACGAGCGTGATCGCCGCCGCGATCGCCAGGTAGACGGCGACCGGCACGTACGAGCCGGTGCTCGCCAGGAGAGCGGTCGCGATGATCGGTGCGAGCGAGCCGGCGACGATCGACGTCACCTGGTACCCGAGCGAGACGCCCGAGTACCGCATCCGCGTCGGGAACATCTCCGACATGATCGCGGGCTGCGGCGCGTACATGAACGCGTGGATGAACAGGCCTAGGCTGATCGCCGCGACGATGATCACCGGGTTGCGGGTGTCGAACATCGGGAAGGCCACGAAGCCCCAGGCCGCCGCGCCGATCGTGCCGATGATGTACACCGGCTTGCGGCCGAGCCGGTCGGTCAGACCGCCGATGAGCGGGATGACGATCATGTGGACGATATGGGCGATGACGAGCAGCCCGAGGATCTCGGAGGTGTCGACCTCGAGCGCCACGGCCAGGTAGGTGATCGAGAACGTCACGACCAGGTAGTACATGATGTTCTCCGCGAAGCGCAGGCCCATGGCGGTCAGCACGCCCCGCGGGTAGCGCTTGATCACCTCGACCACTCCGAAGCGCACCGCCTTCGACTGCTCGACCTCCTTCTGCACCTCGAGGAAGATCGGCGCGTCGGTGACACGGGTGCGGACGTAGTAGCCGATGGCGACGATCACGACGGAGAGCCAGAAGCCGATCCGCCAGCCCCACGCGAGGAACTGCTCCTCGGTGAGGGTGCGGCTGAGGACCAGCAGGACGAGTGTCGCGACCAGGTTGCCGATCGGGACGGCGGCCTGCGGCCACGACGCCCAGAACCCGCGCGTCTTATCGGGCGAGTGCTCGGCGACGAGGAGGATCGCACCGCCCCACTCACCGCCGACCGCGAAGCCCTGCGCGAAGCGGAGCGCGACCAGGAGCGCCGGCGCCCAGTAGCCGATCATGTCGAATGTGGGCAGGCACCCCATCAGGAACGTCGCGACGCCGACCAGGATGATGGCGAGCTGCAGGAGCTTCTTGCGTCCGTACTTGTCGCCGAAATGGCCGAACACGATGCCGCCGAGCGGGCGGGCGATGAACCCGACCGCGTACGTCACGAACGCGGCGATGATCGGCGCATACGGGTCGTCCGACGGCGGGAACATGATCTTGTTGAACACGAGCGTCGCCGCCGTGGCGTAGAGGAAGAACTCGTACCACTCGACGACGGTGCCGGCCATCGAAGCCGTGACGACCCGCCGCAGACTCGATTGCCTCATCGGCGCGGGGGATTCCTGGGTGGATGCCATGCGCTGGTACCTCCTTGTAGAGCGCGGAAGCGGCTCGGGGAAGCCGCTCTGCGGGACGATACCTGACGCACGATTCATGTTTCAAGGGGCGCGACGGCCATCACAGTGAGAAGTTCCGCGGAACTTCTCATCCACGGATCCGCGGAGCGGTTCGACGCTCCGCGGATCACTCCCAGGACGCGACGAGCATCCAGTGCCCGTCCACCTCTTCGACATCCATGACGCGCGTCCGGTGATCCACATCACTGCGGGCGGTGAACCGCCAGCTCTGGAACAGCCGCCCGCCGTCGCATCGCGTCGGCGTGTCGATGATGCGCCACCGCTCCCCCTCGACCACCAGGCGCACCGGCCGCTCACGCTCGCACCAGACCTGAACATCCTCTCGGGCAGCCATACGCATGTCGCTCTCTTTCATCGAATCTATGTTCGATTCTAGGACGCACGAAAGCAGCGCACAAGCGCGGATGCCGCGAAGTCAGGCGGACGCGGAGTCGGCGTCGGCCCCTGCCTCGACCGCAGCGAGATGGATCGCGGCCACGCCCTCACGGAGCGCACCGACAGGCGCTTCCACCGTCTCGTACTGGGAGGTGAATCCGTTCTCGTCGACCACCGTGATGGCCACCAGCACGTGACCTCGACGCGGCAGTCGCGACGAGGTGCGGGCAAGTCTCTTCGTCTTCATGTCCCCTCCGCGTCTCACCGTAACGGGAGCCGCCGACACCGGGGCGATACACGCCCGGGCGCCGGCGACTCACGTCGACGATGCGACCAGCGGGACCGGCACGGGTGGTCAGACCGCCTTGCTCGCAGCCGCGGCCGCCACCTCACGATGCAGCTCGTCGTGATCCTCGGTGGTCAGCGCCTCGTCGCCGCCGAAGATGTACGGCGCCCCTGCCCCGGTATCGATGAGCGCCTTGAGGCTCCCGTCGACGAACATGCCCCACGCGTTGGTGCACACGTCATAGCACTGGTCGTCGGCGGTGAGACCGTCGTGGGTGAAGATCACCTGCGTGCGCCCGTCGACGTCGGCGATGTCGAAGCGGACGGTGGTCCCGTTCCACTCCTGCTTGTCGGCGACGAAATCGAGGTGGCTGCCCGTCACCAGCCACGAGACCCGTCGGCCCGGTTCGAGCTCGGTCACCCGGAATCCGCTGTAGTGCAGTCCGGGAACCACGTAGACGAATTCGTCGTCGACGGCGGTGGTCGAGCCGGTGATCCGCCCCCACCAGCTCGAGACGTCGTTGATCGCGTCGTACGCCTCCTGCGGCGAGGCGTCGACCGTGATCGTCGTCGTGAAGTTCGCAGTCATGTTCATGCTCCTCTCTCGCGACCGGTCGGTCGACTTGCGTGATGCAAGCGACCCTAGCGGCGAACGCTTGCATCACGCAAGTGCTAGATTCGACGCATGCTGGGCAAGACGTACGACTCTCAGGTGTGCTCCATCGCACGCTCCCTCGAACTCGTCGGAGAGCGCTGGAGCCTCCTGATCATCCGCGACGCCCTGTTCGCGCGGGTGACGAGGTTCAGCGATTTCCAGGCCAACCTCGGGATCGCGACCAATGTGCTCACGTCGCGCCTCGAGTCCTTCGTGGCGAGCGGCATCATGGACCACCGGGGCGCATCCGAGTACGTGCTCACGCCGAAGGGCCACGCGCTGGCCGTCGCCCTCATCGCCCTCACGGAATGGGGCGACGAATGGGCCTCGCCGATCGACCCGCCGATCCTCTACCGGCATGTCGTCTGCGACGGAGACGTCCACACGGTAGCGGCCTGCGAGACGTGCGGCACGGTACCGGCCGACGAGATCGGCATCCGCATCGGTCCCGGAATGCCGCCGGAGTATCTCGCCGCACGGCGAGGCGGATCGCGCGCGACCGGGTGACGCCGAGGCTGGCGGCAGGGGCGCAGCGCAGCGAGGGCGGCGCGTCTCAGACCCGGGCTTCGTGCCGGCGCGGTTTGAGGCGTTCCGGAGCGTCGGTGGCCGGCATCCACTCGCACTCGAAGCTGCCGCGGTAGCCGAACAGGAACCCGAACCAGCGGTTGTGGACTTCGAGGTCGACGTGGAACCGCTGGTCGGCGTCGTCGAAGTACTCGCGCAAGCGCGCGCGTCCGCTGAAGAGCATCGGGAACCGGAAGCCGATCGGGCCTTCGTAGAACCGCTGCGCGCCCGATGTGAGCAGCAGCCCGCCGTCCTCGTCCGCGCTCAGCCGCAGATCGACCGCGAGGTGCTGGTGCGTGCCCAGGTAGTCCACGATCCGGTCCTCGTCGAGGATCATCGTGGCGTCGAATCTGCGCCGGTGCGCGCCGATGCGGTATTCGCGGACGAAGGTGACGGTCTCGCGGCCGAGCGGGTCGCGGTAGGGGTAGTTCTCGATGACGAACGGGACGTCGGCACCGATGTCGGGGATCAGGATGTTCCGCAGGCGCCCGATCTGCAGGAACGGGATCGTCCACCACGGCCCGCGCCGGATGGTCGTCATCACTCCCCTGCCCACGCACGCCTCGGCGGAGTCCAGACCGATGCCGAACCGTCGCTTCATCATGGGATGCAGGCGGTCGTAGTCGTCGCCGAGCGCCCGCTCGAAGATGGAGGTCATGCGGATGCTCCGGGGTCGGGCAGAGCGGCCAGGGTCACCGGTGCGTTCTGCAGATGGTCCGCGCGGCGCCGGCCCGACGCCGGCGCGCGACGGCAGCGGCCGGCGCGAGGTCGATCCGGTCGCCACCACCACAGCACGCTCCACGGCGGCCATCGCTCCGGCGGGACCCCGGTCTCGAGCCAGATGCGCAGCCGGTCGAAGCTCCAGGCCGTGGCCCAGCCCAGGACGGGGCGGACGACGACGTCCAGCACTCCCAATCCGGGGGTGTAGTCGTAGCCGGTGAGGAAGGCGATCCCGCCGTCCTGCGGGACGTAACGCCAGTACCCGCGCCCCTCGCGGATCGGCGACAGCGGATCGCGCGTGTGGAACCGCAGCGCGGAGGTGCGTGCGCCGTCCGCGCGCTGCTTCTCGCCGATGCTCACACCGGTGCCGCTGATGCGGTGGAACGGCACACGCCGTTCGTACGCGAACGCCGTGGCACCGGCAGCCGTCAGCCCCGTCGGAGTGATCCGCGTGAACCGCACGTCCCACCGGACGTGCTGCTCCGGAACCTGCGTGGCTGTCCACACCGCCTCGAGGTCGGCGGCGATCGTCGTCTCCACGTAGATGCCGCTGCGCCTCACACGTCGACGTTACGACACCGAGGGCACTGCGCCTTCAGGACGCGGTGTTCACCCCTTGACGCTCCCCGTAGCGAGTCCCGTCTGCCAATACCGCTGCAGGAAGAGGAAGGCGACGATCAAGGGCAGGATGGAGACGAAGGACCCCGTGATCACAGTGGAGAACAGGGCCTGCGTTCCTCCGCCCGCCGAGGCTGCCGCCTGCAGCTGCGCGAGTCCGACGGTGATCGGGTAGAGCTCGGAGGTGTTGAGCATGATGAGCGGGAGGAAGTAGTTGTTCCACGTCGCGACGAGCGAGAACAGGAAGACGGTGACGAGTCCCGGCCCCAGGAGCCGCAGGCTCACCTGCCAGAAGATGCGGAACTCCCCCGCGCCGTCGACCCGCGCGGCCTCGATGAGCGTGTCGGGGATGGCGTCAGCGGCGTAGACCCGCATGAGGTACACCCCGAACGGACTCACCAGCGACGGGATGATCACCGCCCACGGCGTATCCGTGAGCCCCGCCTGCGAGAACAGGAGGTAGGTGGGCAGCGCCAGGGCTGTCAGCGGGATCATGATCGCGCCGAGCGTGGAGCTGAACAGCACCTTCTTGCCGGGGAACTCGTATTTCGCGAAGGCGTACCCGGCCATCGCCGAAAGCACGGTGGCGCCGAAGGCCGCGACCGTGGCGTAGACCACGGTGTTCAGCAGCCATCGGACGAACAGCCCGCCGCGGATCGTGAACAGCGTCTGCAGGTTCTCCCAGAGGGACAGTTCGGGCGCGAACCACAGACCGAAGGTGGAGAACAGTGCCGAGTTGTCTTTGGTCGACGACACGAACAGCCACCACAGCGGCAGGACGAAGTACAGCACGCACAGCCACAGCACGATGGTGAGCGGAAGGCTGCGTCGCCGTTCCGGTGCGAAGTGGCGGGTCCCCCCGCGTCGTCCGCTGCGGTTCGCACGGCCTGTGATGATCGTGCGGGTCTCGGTCGCGGTCATGCGAGGCCCCTCCTCTCTCGACGGGCGCTTCGCTCCGAGCCCAGCTGCACGAAGTACGAGAGCACGGCGATCACCAGCCCGAGAAGGAACGCGATGGCGGCGGCGTAGTTGAGCTCCTGATTGATGAACGCCAGGTTGTACGCGTAGTAGTTCGGGGTGAAGGAGTTGGTGATCGCATCGGGCGCGATGGCGTTGAGCAGGCTCGGCTCGGCGAAGAGCTGGAACGTGCCGATGACCGAGAAGATCACGGTCAGCAGGATCGCCGGGCGGATCGCGGGGATCTTGACGCTCCACGCGAGACGGAACTGGCCGGCACCATCGATCTCGGCCGCTTCGTACAGCTCGCCGGGGATGGACCGCAGCGCCGCGTACATGATGATCATGTTGTAGCCGACGAACTCCCACGTGACGATGTTCATCATCGAGCCGAGGATGTTCTCCGGCGAGAGGAAGTCGGGCGTGCCGAACCCGACGGCGCGCGCCATCTGCGCGATCGGACCGAAGTCGGGACCGTACAGGTAGCCCCACATCAGGGTGGCCACCACAGCAGGAACGGCGTAGGGCATGAAGATGAGCAGCCGGATGCCCTTCGACCCGCGCGCCCGCGCGGTGTCGAGCGCGAGCGCGAAGAACAGAGACAGGCCGAGCATGATCGGCACCT
Organism: Microbacterium sp. LMI12-1-1.1; assembly: GCF_040676455.1. Taxonomy (NCBI): domain Bacteria; kingdom Bacillati; phylum Actinomycetota; class Actinomycetes; order Micrococcales; family Microbacteriaceae; genus Microbacterium; species Microbacterium sp. LMI12-1-1.1. Next base: position 868,502 of record NZ_JBEGIA010000001.1, read on the forward strand.
GGACGACGAAGAACAGCGCCACCCGGCCGAGGCTCGCGAGGAACTGCGAGTCGGTCAGCGCGCGGACGTAGTTGGCCAGGCCGGCGAACACGTCGCCGCCGATGAGCTTGCTCTCGAACAGGCTGAGGTAGCCCGCGTAGACGAGGGGGATCACGAGCATCGTGATGAACACGATGAAGAACGGCAGGAGGAAGAGGTACGCGGCTCGGTACTGCTTCCGCTTGGCGGGGCTGACGCGCCGCTTCGGCGCGGATCGTGCGGGACGCGCGGCAGGCAGCGCTGATGCGTTGGCCACGGGGGCTCCTTTCGATGGATGCGGCGGGCCGGCGTCGCGCGCCGTTCACCGACTCGGTGCGGTTCGGAGGCGGCGCCCGCCGCGCGCGGCGGGCGCCGCCGACCTCACTCGACGGTGAAGCCCTGGTCCTCTGCGTACGAGACGAGCTGGTCCTGCCAGGTGTCGAGGGCGGCGCCGATGTCCCCCTTGGCCGCGATCACCGTGCCCATGGTCTCTTCGTACGTGGAGTACACGTAGTCCATGAACGGCAGCCACTGGAACTCGGTGTCGACCGTCTGCGAGATCTCGGCGAACAGCTCGTTCACCTTCTGCCCTCCGTAGAACTCCGACTCCTGGTCGACGAAGGCCGGGTCCTCGAGCACCGACACCTGCGGCGGGAACAGGAACTGCTCCGTCGCCAGCATCATCGACGACTCCGCGTCGGTGTTGATGAACTTGGCCAGCTCGTACGCGGCGATCGGGTTCTCGCTGGACGCGAGAACCGCGTCCGACGAACCGCCCCAGTTGCCCGAGACCTGAGCGCCGTCCGACCACTGCGGCAGCGGTGCCGCACGCCACAGGCCCGAGGTGTCGGCCGCCGTGCCCTGGAGGAAGATCGGCCCCCACGCCGCGGTGAGCCACCCGGCGTACTTGCCGCTGGCGAGACCCTGGTACCAGGTGTCGTTGAAGTCCACGTCGGTGGAGATCAGGTCGGCCTGGATGAGCTCGGTCCAGTAGTCGGCGACCCTCTTCGCCTCGTCACTGTTGACGTCGATGGAGACGGTCTCCTCTCCGTCATAGCCGAACGGCTTGATACCGGCCTGCCAGAAGAAGCCGATCATCTGGCCGGCCTGCGTGGCGCCGAGGTTGGAGATGTACGAGCCGGTCGTGTCCTTGACCGCCTGCGCGGCGACGGCGTACTCGTCCCACGTGGCGGGCGGCTCGGTGATCCCGGCCGCGTTGAGGATGTCTTCGCGGTAGAGGTTGCCCATCGGGCCGACGTCCTGCGGGATCGCCCACACCTCATCGCCGGGAGAGACCTGATTCCACGCCCAGTCGACGAACTCGTCCGAGAGGTCGTCACCGCCGTATGGCGCGAGGTCCAGAAGCGACTCGGGCAGGACGAACGAAGGGATGTACTGGTACTCGATCTGCGCGACGTCCGGAGCGCCTTCGCCCGCCTCGATCGCGCTGCGGAGCTTCTGATAGTGCGGCAGGCCCTGGCCGACGTTCTCGACCTTCACCGTGATGTCCGGGTACTTCGCCTCGAAGAGATCGACTTCGTTCTGGATGTCGGGGACCCATGTCCAGAACGTCAGCTCGGTCGGAGTGCTCATCGCCTCGTCGATCTGGTCCTGTGTGATCGGTCCCTGCGCGTCGCCATCGCTCCCGCCCGGGGCGCACCCGGTGAGGAGCACTGCGACCGTGGCCGCGCCGACGGTCAGCGTCGCTGCTGTTCTGCGTGCCTTCTTCATGATTGCTCTTTCTTCTCGGTGGGATCCAGAGATCCCCTGGGTGCTCACTTCCCGACGAGGCAGCGTGTGGACCACGCCGGAAGGGAGATCTCGGTGGCTGCCGTCAGCTGCTCCGTCGTGACGGCGTCCTCCAGATCGATGCGGGGAGTGAAGGCTTGCGCTTCGCCGCTCCAGTTGAAGAGGAACCACACGCGCCGGCCGTCGGGGAGCGACCCCGAGCTCACGGTGACGGGAAGCGCGCGCGCCGTTGCGATCGCGTCGGCGTGGAGCGTCGGCGCGGCCCAGCGCAGGATGTCGGCCGCCAGAGCGGCGGAGGGGACAGTGCCGACGACGGTGATCCGTCCGTCGCCATGCTCCTGCGAGGTGACCGCGGCGAAGTCGCCGAAGCGGGGGTGCTCGTAGCGCACGACGGTGTCGGCGCCGTTCGGGAGGAGGCCGTCCGCCCACAGCGTCGCTGTCGCACCCTCGGACAGTGTCAGGCCCGCCTCCGACGAGACGGGCAGCGTCTCCTGAAGGTTGGAGAATTCCTCGTAGCTGACGCCGGCGGCATCTGCCAACAGCGCCGGCGCGACACTCACCCGGGCGCGAGCCTCCTCGTCGCCGTATCCGGTGCGGATGCCGACGATCAGGTGACCTCCGGCGGCTGCATACTCGCGCAGGAGCTCGAGATGGTCATCCGTGGCGACGTACAGACCGGCCGCGACGAGGACGGGGAACCGTGCGGCCAGTTCCCTCGCACCCCACGAGAGCGCCTGATCGGGATGCAGGACACGTGCCTGCGCGCCGCTGTCGATGACGCCGCGATGGTACGCGTCGAAGATGCGGGCGTAGGAGGAGCGATCCGGCTCGCCCGTTCCGGTGGGGAAGGTCGGGAAGAACTCCATCGCGAAACGCGAGTCGTTCGACCAGAGGATCGCGACGTCGGCGTCAGGTTCGTATCCGTCGAGCAGATCGCCGATCGCCGCGAGGTCCGCACCGACCTCCGCGAGCTCACGGTAGACCCGCCCAGGCTGGAGGCTGTGAGGGAGGATGCCTCCCCAGTACGTCTCGGTGCCGTACGGAAGCGAATGCCAATGCCAGTACTCGATCATCGCCGCGCCGCGTGAGACGAAGGCGAACGCCGCCTGGGTCAGCTGGCCGGGATAGGGCGGCATATTGAAATCCGAGCCTCCGATGGACTGCGCGTCTGTCTCGGTGACGAGGAATCTGCGCTGATTGGAGGAGAACAACCGGTCCGCCTGACGGAACAGCGGTGCGACCCCGCTGGTCGTCCACGGCGCGATCGGGGGCAGATCCTTCGTCGCGTCCAGGTGGTCCTGCATCGCGTAGTAGGGGTTTCCCGCCGTGATGTCGAGTGATCGGACGAGCTTCTCGTCGTCCAGTCCCGGACGCGGGTAGGCGATGCATGTCGTCACGAATTGCTCGGGCGTCGCGTACTCGCGCACGATGTCGGCCTGCCAGGCGATGAACTCGCTCGTGAGTTCCGCCTGGTACCGACGCCAGGCCAGGTCGTACTGCGGCAGCGAGTTGCCATCCGGCGTCCACAGATCGGACCAGTCGGACAGCCGGTGCGACCAGTAGGTGAGGCCCCACTCGCGATTGATCGTGTCGACGTCGCCGTACTTGGCGGCGAGTCGCCGCACGAACCGCCGGAACGTGCCGCGGTTGTGGAAGAGCACCATGCCGGGCTCGTTGTCGACCTGGAAGCCGATCACCGCGGGGTGTGCGGCGTACCTGCCTACGACGGCCCGGATGACGCGCTCCGCATGGAAGCGGAAGGCAGGGTGCGAGTAGTCGACCTCCTGTCGCGCCCCCCAGGGCATCGGCCTGCCGGTGCCGACCTCGGCGGCGATCTCGGGGTAGGCGCTCTGCAGCCATGGCGGGATCGCGTATGTCGGGGTGCCCAGCACGACCGCGATGCCGCGCGCGTGCGCGCCGTCGAGTACCGGCTGCAGCCACTCCAGATCGAACTCGCCGTCACGCGGTTCCCACGTCGACCACACCGACTCACCGACGCGGATGACGGTGAAGCCTGCGGCCTTCATCAGGTCCAGATCCAGTTCGACACGATCCGACTGGTGGTACTCCGCGTAGTACGCGGCGCCGAAGAGGATGCCGGATCGGGCGAGCTGCATGGGTGACTCCGTTGTCGTGGGGAAGCCGCATGTTTTCGGAAACATGGGTGCCGGGTCAGTATGTTTCCGATAACATCGCGATGTCAAGCGACAATCGAGGAACCGTGACTGAAGTGACCGAACCGCAACCTCCGACGCCCGTCGCGTCGGGGCGGGCAGCGACGATCTACGACGTCGCTCTGGTAGCCGGCGTCTCGCACCAGACGGTCAGCCGATTCCTGACCGGCTTCCCGGGCATCCGCGCCGAGACCAGGGCCCGCGTGGAGGCAGCGCTCGCCGAGCTCGACTACCAGCCGAACCTCTCCGCCCGCAGTCTGAAGTCGGGGCGCCCCCACCGGATCGGCGCCCTCGTCCACGACGAGACGGAGACCGGCCCCAGCCTCACCGCGCACGGCGCGACGATGCAGGCGCGGGAGTCGGGCTACCTGCTCGACCTGATCTCTCTGGACGCCCATGACCGCGACTCGATCGAGAAGACGCTTGCGTTGATCGGGCCGAACTCTCTGGCCGGAGTCCTCGCACTCGCGTCGACGGATGAGATGGTCCGCGCCTTCGACGCCGCCCACTTCACCACGCCTGCCTTCGTGCACACCGAGGCCGACGACACCCGTCTGGCCAAGACCGACGTCTCCCGCGTCGGCATCCCCGCCCTCATCGCCTACCTGCGCGACCTCGGCCACCGCCGGGTCGCCCATGTGGCAGGCCCGGCGAACTGGTCTGCCGGCCGCAACCGTGCGCGCGCCTTCGCAGCGGCGGTCGACGCACTCGGTCTCGTCCACGCCGGGGAGCTGGCCGGTGACTGGTCCGCACGGTCCGGGTTCGAAGCCATAGCGGGCCTCGAGGCTCTCTCCGACGCCACCGCCTATGTGGTCGCCAACGACCAGATGGCGATCGGCACCATCCTCGCCCTGAAGCGACGGGGCCTGCGCGTTCCCGGCGACGTCAGCGTCGTCGGCATCGACGATCTCCCCGAGTCGGCGTACATCGATCCGCCGCTGACGACGCTGCGGGTCGACCACGCGGCGCGAGGGCGCGAGGCGGTCGCCTCTCTCATCGGGCAGATCGAGGGGGTTGCTCCTCGGCCCGTGCACATAGAGATACCGCAGGTGGTCGTGCGCGAGTCGTCCGGCCCGGCCCCAGCTCATCGCTGAGAGGCTCTCAGGAGGAGACGGTGGCCTGCGACCTGACTGCACGCCAGGTGCCGGCTCGCAGTTCGAAGGTGGTCCGTGATCGCAACGGCCATTCGGCGTGCGCACCGTGGATGGTCGCGTCGACGATCGCTCGCGCATCGAGAACCGCGCTGTCGCCGCTGACGGTCACGGCGGCATCCTGCTCGTGAACGGCGTGATAGGTCATCTCTCCCGAGCGGATCTGTGCCAGCCACTCGCCCTTGGGTTGCCGGTACCCGCCGATGTGGACGGCGACGAAGCCGTCGTCGAGGATAGCGTCGAGTCCTGCGACATCGGCCTCGAGCATCGCGCGATTCTGTGCGCGGTAGAGCGCGAGGATCTGTTGCTCCGCCGCGGCAGTGGCGGCCGAGGGCTCATCTGCGGATCGTGTCATCGCTGACTCGACGAGCCGGCGGTGCCGGCGGTGTCGGCGGTCGCATCCGCGCGGACCGTCGCGCTCCAGGTAGCGAGGAGCTTGAGAGCATCCGCGGCACGGCTGCCGGGTTCGGCGGTGTACGCGAAGAGCGTCAGGCCTTCATCGCCCGGTAGTTGCATCGCCTGGAAGGTGAGCTCGAACTCCCCGACGACCGGATGACGGAACGTTTTGGTGCCGGTGCGATGGAAACGCACGTTCTGCGCGGCCCACATCCTCCGGAACTGCTCGCTCTTCGTGGACAGCTCACCTATCAGATCCGACAGATCACGGTTGTGCGGGTCACGCGCGGCCTCCTGCCGGAGGATCGCGACGGTGTCCTGCGCCATCGCATCCCACGCGGTCAGCTGCGTGACCGAGCGTTCGTCGAGGAACACGAACCGTGCGAAATTCACCGGTTCGCTGCCCTCGTCCTCGGAGTGGTAGAGCGCACGGGCGAGGTCGTTCATCGCGAGCACGTCGAGCCGACCGTTCTGCACGAACGCGGGCACGCCGGTCATCCCGTCGAGCAGGTGCTGAATGCTCGGGCGCACCTTCTCGGTGACACGGCGCCGCTGCCGCGGTGGAGACGCGTTCGCTGCGCGCGCCAGATCGAACAGATAGGCACGCTCGGCGTCATCCAGCTTCAGCGCCCGGGCCAGCGAACCCAAGATGCTGTCGCTGACGCCGGAGAGGTTTCCGCGCTCGAGGCGGTTGTAGTAGTCGACACTCATTCCCGAGATCGTCGCGAGCTCTTCCCGGCGCAGGCCGGGCACACGACGGATGCCGCCGTAGGTCTGCACGCCGGCCATCTCGGGGGTGATGCGAGCACGGCGTGACTTCAGGAACTCCTGCACGTCCTTGCTGTTGGTCACCTCTCCACGGTACGCGCGGTCGTTCGGCCGGTGGGAGGTACTGGCTTTACACGGAATGCCGGCGGCAGCCCGTCGCCGTGGTGCGCGCAGAGGCCCCCGACGCTCGGCGAAGGGCCTTCTGCGACAGGCGGGGGTCAGGCCTCCGGGATGGTGAACCCCATGTTCCGCTCGTCCATCTCACGTGCTGCGAGTACGGGTGCGGCTCGATCCCATTCACCGCCGGAAGGAACTCTGTCTCGGCCCCAGCGCAGCCAGGTGCTGCGGCTGGAGTTCGACACACCGATCGCACGCACCTTACCGTCGACCAGCAGCCGTTCCAGTGCCCGGTACGCGGCGACGCGTTGGGCGATACCGCACAATCCAATGCTGTCTTCGAATACGCGCGTGATTCCGCTGTCAGGGAGGCACTGGCATTACGCGTAAGAGCAGTCACTACCTGGGTGCGAGCGCCGCGAGTTGAGTGGAGATGACACAACCTCGGCCACTGGCCACCCGCGTACCCACCCACACAGACTCGATGGCCCACATCAGAGAGAACACACCATGACTGAAATTGCCGTCCTCATCGGTACCGGAAGCATCGGCGTCGCCATCGGCCGGCGTGCCGCCGTCGGCCGCAAACTCCTCCTCGCGGACCTCAACGAGCAGACGATGGCCGCCCTCGCCACGCAGCTGCACGGCGAAGGGTACGACGTGGCCACTCAGCAGATCGACATCGCCGACCCCGACTCCGTCGCCGCTCTCGCCGACGCCGCTGCAGCGCTCGGAGACGTCACCCGCGTGATCGTCGCCGCCGGTGTCTCACCGGTCCAGGCCAGCACCCAGCGGGTGCTCGAGGTCGACCTCGCCGGCACCGCCTACGTCCTCGAAGAGTTCGGCCGCGTCATCGCCACAGGCGGTTCCGGGGTCGTCATCGCGAGCATGGCCGGCCACATGGGAGACGGCTACTCGAAGGACCTCGAGAACGCACTCGCCTACACCCCCGCAGCCGAGCTTCTCGCGCTGGAGGCGCTGGACCCGGAAGCGGTTGGCGACTCCGGGGCCGCGTACACACTCGCCAAGCGCGCCAACGCGCTGCGTGTGCGGGCCGCTGCGGTCACGTGGGCCGCGCGCGGCGCCCGCGTGAACTGCCTCAGCCCCGGCATCATCTCGACCCCGCTCGCACAGGACGAGATGACCGGCCCCAACGCCGCCGGGTACGCCGCGATGATCACCGCATCCGCCGCCGGACGGATGGGCACGCCCGTCGAGATCGGCAACATCGCCGCCTACCTCCTCGGCCCCGAGGGCGCGTTCATCACCGGCTCCGACCTCCTCATCGACGGTGGCGTCATCGCCGCCATGCGCGCCGGGCAGCTCGCCTGATGGCTTGAAGTCCCGGTCGTCTGCGCGACCGGGACTTCAACCGTCCACACAACGACGGAACCGCAAGCGTCGTCAAATGGGAACCGCTGCAGACTCCTTGCGAACACTGGCATCGCGGGCTCGGGTGCTCACCTCCGCAGACCTCCGTGGGTCCTCGATCTTCTTCGCGAGCGGGCAGCCACGAGCAACCCGCGGCCTGTACGCAGGGTCGGCCGAACGCCGCCACTTCGAAGGGGTCCTCGCCGCCTTCCGCCGGCTGAGCGGCCAGAACGTCAGGGAAGCCAGGCAGGCATTCGAGCAGGCGCTCGCCGAGTCCTGACGTCACCGGCGCAAGAAGAAAGCCCCGGAGAATCGGCGAGATTCCGGGGCTGTCCGTAGCAGGAGCGGGGCTTGAACCCGCGACCTCACGATTATGAGTCGTGCGCTCTCACCAACTGAGCTACCCTGCCGCACGGCATCCGTGGTGAATGGAAATGGATGCTGCGAGCCCCGAGTCAGGATTGAACTGACGACCCCTTCCTTACCATGGAAGTGCTCTGCCACTGAGCTATCGGGGCGTGCTGCCTGCGAGCAGGCAACTAGAAGAGAATACCAGAGGCGCGGCATCCTTCCGAACCGGTCAGCCCACGGTGTGGGTGCCGTCGGTGTACTCCTGGAGCCACGGCCACGGGTCGATCGCAGTGGTGCCGTTCTTGAGGATCTCGAAGTGCGTGTGGGCGCCGTAGGAGCGTCCGGTGTTGCCCGTGTGGCCGATCACGGTACCCACCGTGATCTGCTGGCCGGGGGTGACCTCCAGCGATCCGTACTGCATGTGCGCATAGTGGCTCGAGAAGAGCTGACCGTCGATGATGTGGTCGATGATCACGTGCACGCCGTAGGCGCCGCCGGCCTCCGATGCGACACGGACGGTGCCGCCGGCAATGGCCTGCACGGGCGCGCCGTTGCCGGGCGTGAAGTCGATGCCCTCGTGCATGCGACCCGAGCGCATGCCGAACCCGTACGACATCGTGACGCCCACCGCGAAGGGCCACTGGATGTTCGAGTTCTGGTTGTTGTGGAACAGGTTCGAGAAGTTCTTGATCCCGGCCTCGGACGCGAGCTGGGCAGTCGTCGTGGTCGTGTAGTTCTCGGTGCGCTGGAGCGTGTCGTTCTGGGCGTCGCCCGGGGCGACGTACGCCTGGATCTCGGCCTCGTCGATCACCGGCACCGTGTTGTCGCCCATGGCGACGACCGAGAGCGAGGCGTCGGTGCCGTTGACCGCGGCGACGGCCTCGGCCGGCGTGGTCATGCCGACAGCCATGAGACCGACGATGCCGAAGACGCCCACCGAGAACGACGCGGTCGCGACGCGCTTGAAGGCGGCACCGCGGCGCGCCGGCGAGCGGCGGGGGGCGGTGTGCCGTGCGGGCTCGGCGTCGGCGTCGGCCTCGCCAGCGGCTGCCGCGTTCTGGACGGGGGTTTCGCCGGTGAAGGCGAACAGGCGCGAGGCAGCCTCGAACTCGTCGACATCGGATGCCGCAGGCTGCGGAATCGGACCGGTGAGGGGTCCGACACGCTCGGGGCGGGGGTCGGCGTGAACCTGGGTCGTCGGGGTCTCGGCGGGCTCCGACTCGGACGCGGCGGCCGGCTGCGGGGCCGTGGCCTCAGACGCGCGGGTTGCCTGCTCGACGTTCGGGGTCTGCGACGCGGCAGCTGCCCGGCGTGCCCGCGCAGCCTGCGGCGCGGCCTGCGCCTGCGGTTCGGCTGCGGCCGGCTGGGCCTCAGCGACGCGCGGCTCTGCTCGTCGCGGAGCAGCGGCCGGCTGGAGGGCGCCGGTCTCGACGAGCGGAGCCGCCGACGCGATCGTGGCGGCCGCTTCGGCGGCCAGGAGCTTCGCGAGGCTGTCGGCCGCCCACGTGGAAGCGGTGTCGGCGACGGGCTCGGTCGCGGCGGCGGCAGCGGCGGGCTCGACGGCGGTGGGAGCGACGGGCTCCACGGCGGCGGGAGCGGCGGGCTCGACGGCGGGCTCGAGAAGCTCGAACGGCTCGGCGGCGACGAGGACGGTGTCCAGCAGCGGCGCCGGCTCTTCGCGCGTCGGCAGCTCGGCCTCGAAGGCGGCGGCGGAGCGTTCCGGTGCGGCAGGAGTCTCGGGTGCGATCGGCGGTACGGCGACGACGGGCTGCTCGCCGGTCTGGGCGCGCCGGGTGCGGCGGCTCACGTGCTCGACCGGGGCCACCGGCGGAACAGCCGATGCTCCGGCACGAGCGCGGACGCGAGGCGCGACCGATTCGATGACCGGGCTCGATGCCACGGGGAGGTCCACCGACGACGGCGCGGGAGCTGCAGGTGCGACTGCGGCCGGCGGCAGGACGGGCGTCGCCGCGGGAGGAGTGTCGATCCCCGGCAGCATCGGTCGCGGGGCGGGGATGTCGGACGCCGGCGTCACCGAAGCGGGCGCCTGGGACTTGGTGGCGGCCGGAGTGGCGGCATCCGCTCGCTTGGCCTCGACAGGACGACCCCACACGACCGCGGGACGCTCGGGAGCGCCTCCCGCCGCCTGCCGCCTGACTGTGGCGCGACCCGTCCCCGGGGTCTCCGGCGTCGCCTGTACAGGCGTCGGCGAGGTACGGCTGGATCGGCGCGTGGGCGCAGGCTCAGCCATAGGGGAGTCGAAAGGCAAAGCGGAGTCGGGCTCTCGTGTCGTGCCGCGAGGGGGGGTGCACGCAGCAGGGCTGTCGGTCGGGCTATGACCACCTTCGCCGTTCGGGCAGCGAAGGTAACGATCGGGTAAACACTACCCCGAGCGTGCTGGGAATGCCATGTAAGACTCGGATTTCATGACGCGCGCTTCGTGAAAATTCGATGAGACGGCTGTCTCATACCAGTCCCGCCGCCTCGGCGAGGCGGTCGAAGATCGCCGGCGTCGCGGCGACCACGAGCGGTCCGCGCGGACCGCCGTCGGGTTCGGCACGGCCGAACCGGCCGCCCGCTTCGGTCACCAGCAGGGCGCCGGCGGCGAGGTCCCAGGGCGAGAGGCCGCGCTCGAAGTACCCGTCCAGGCGACCCGCGGCGACGTACGACAGGTCGAGCGAGGCGGCACCGGCGCGGCGGAGGTCGCGTGCCAGGCCCGGCATCACCCGGCCGATCAGATCGAGGTCTCCTGGGCGGGTCGCGGGATCGTATCCGAACCCCGTTGCGAGAAGCGCGCCAGCCGGTCCGACCTCCGGGTTGACGGCGATCCGGTGCACGCCCAGCCACGCGCCCTCGCCGCGCACCGCATGGAAGACCTCTCCGCTGACCGGGGCGAACACGACGCCCGCCAGCGCTTCCCACGCGTTGGGGGTCGGCTCGCCACGGACGGCGGCGATGCTGACCGCGTAGGTCGGGATGCCGTACGCATAGTTGACGGTGCCGTCGATGGGGTCGACGACCCATGTCACGTCACTGGCCCCGCGCTCGGCTCCGGTCTCCTCGCCGAGGAAGCCGTCGTCGGGGCGCGCGGCCTTCAGACGCGCGCGGATGAGCGCCTCGACCTCGCGATCGGCCTCGGTGACGATGTCAGCGAGGGCCGACTTCGTCGCGGCGATCGCCACACCCGCGTCACGACGCAGCCGGGCCAGCTCACCGGCTTCGCGGGCGATGTCGATGGCGAGGGATCCGAGGTCCTGCTCGAGGCTCATGCCTCCACGGTATCCGGCGGCGCTCGCAACGCCGGCGAACGAGGGGCAACGCTCGCGTGACGATGAACCGCCTCGATAGCGTGTGCGCATGCCCACCCGCTCCCCCGTCCACGACGTCGCCATCGTCGGTGGCGGCCACAACGCCCTCGTCGCCGCCGCGTACCTCGCCCGCGCCGGGCGCACGGTCGTGGTGCTCGAGCGGCTCGACCATGTCGGCGGCGCCGCGGTGTCGGAGGAACCGTGGCCGGGCGTCGCCGCACGGCTGTCGCGCTACTCCTACCTCGTGAGCCTGCTGCCGCAGCGCATCATCGATGACCTGGGGCTCGGCATCCGTCTGCTCCGCCGTCGCTACTCGTCGTACACGCCGGACCCGCAGGACCCTGCGCGCGGCATCCTCATCGACACGGCGGATGCCGCGGCCACCGCCGACGCCTTCGCCCGCGTGACCGGCGACACCGGTGAGGCGGCGCGCTTCGCGGCCTTGTCCGCGCGGATGGGACCGGTCGCACGGTTGATCTTCCCGTCGATGACCGAGCCGTTGCGCCGAGCCGGTGAGATGCGCGCGGCACTCGACGACGACCGGCTCTGGGAGGAGCTGTTCGAGCGGCCGCTGGGTGGACTGCTGCGTTCCTCCCTCGACACCGACATCGCCCGCGGCATCGCGCTCACCGACGGCCTCATCGGCACGTTCGCGTCGGCCGACGACGAAAGCCTGCGGCAGAACCGCTGCTTCCTGTATCACGTCATCGGCGGTGGGACCGGCGACTGGGACGTGCCGGTCGGCGGCATGGGTCGCGTGACATCCGAGCTGTCGCGCGCGGCGACCGAGGCGGGTGCCGACCTGCGCACCGGTGCGGAGGTCGTGGCCGTGACGCCCGACGGCGAGATCACCCTCGCAGACGACCGCACGGTGCACGCCCGACTGGTGCTGAGCGGCGTCGGCCCTGCCGTGCTCGCCCGGCTGCTCGCCGCGGGCGGAGCCCGCCCGGCGGGGGTCGGCACTGCACCGCCGGAAGGCGCGCAGCTCAAGGTCAACATGCTGCTGCGGCGCCTTCCCCGCCTCCGCGACGAGCGGGTGGCTCCCGAGGCCGCGTTCGCCGGGACCTTCCACGTCAACGAGACGATGTCGCAGCTCGACCGGGCGCATGCGACGGGCCTGGCCGGCGGCATCCCCGAGCCGCTGCCGGCCGAGATCTACTGCCACTCGCTGACCGACCCGTCGATCCTCGGCCCTGAACTGCGCGCCGCGGGCGCGCACACGCTGACGCTCTTCGGCCTGCAGGTGCCGCATCGGCTGCTCGAAGGCCGGGATCCGGATGCCGCGCGCATGGCGCTCCTCGAGGCGGCTCAGCGCTCGCTCGACACGGTACTCGCCGAGCCCATCGCCGACTGCGTGTACGAGGCGCCGGACGGCTCGGCGTGCGTGGAGGCGCGGACGACGGCCGATCTGGAGCAGTCACTGGGCATGGTCGGCGGCGACATCTTCCACGGCGCGCTGTCGTGGCCGTGGGCCGACGACGAAGACACGCTCGTCACGCCTGCCGAGCGCTGGGGCGTCGCCACGGAGCACCCGAACGTGCTGGTGTGCGGTTCGGGCGCCCGAAGGGGCGGCGCCGTCAGCGGCCTCGGCGGGCACAACGCGGCGATGGCCGCACTCGAGCTGCTCGCCGGCTGAAGATCGCTTCCGCGCGATGTCGGCGCGTCCCGCGGTCAGGCGCGCGGCGGCAGCGGCGGGGGCGGCGGGTACCCCTCGTATCCGGGAGCCGTGGTGGGCTGCGCCGGCGCCGCGGGCTGCGACGGCGTGGGTGCTGCCGGGGCCGCCTGCGGCTCGGAGTGCGCGACCGGCTCGATCGCCGTGAAGACGTGGGCGCCGGGCGACGGGTACCCGGTGTAGTACGCGTTCCAGTCGGGCGAGCCGTCGGGAAGCATCGGCAGCGGTGTGACGGCGTCGACGTACGTCGGCCACGGGAGCAGCTCCTGCGCGGCCGGTGCCGCGGGGGCGGCGAGCGCGCCGTACGGGGCCGGCGGTGCGAGAGGGGCGTGCGCGACGTGGGCGTGCGGCTTCTTGGGGGCGAACAGCACGTTGACGAGCGGAACGAGGGCGGTGCCGAGCGCGGCGAGGATCGCGACGGCCACGACGATGCGCCAGTAGATGTCGGCGAGGAGGAGCCACTCCCCGAAGGCGAGCGGGATGATCAGCAGTGCGGCCAGTGCGACGACAAGCGAGATGGTGATGACCGCGACGGTACGGGTGAAGGGCGTGTCGTAGCGCTGGAAGGCCTTGAGGTAGAACCGCACGTGCAGCAGCACCAGCTGAAGGATCAGCACGATGAGCAGGAACTGGATGAACCGCGAGAATCCGAGCCAGGGGTAGCGCTCCGGCATCCAGATCATGATGGCGCCGAGCAGGAGCGCCACGATCCACGACCCCATGCTGGCCAGTGCGAACCACGCGGGGCGAGTCGGCGCCAGGTGCGCGTCGAGGATCGCGACGCCGGCGAAGCCCACCAGCAGCAGGATCGTCAGGAACGCCCGGCCGATGATGTCGTTCTGAGAGCCCAGGAGTACCCAGAGCACGCACACGACGGCGGCCGCGATGAGTGCGCCGATCGCCACCCAGATGGCGGCGCGCAGCAGCGACGAGCGGGAGCCGTCGGCGTGCGCGGCCTGATCCATCGCCGGGGCGGGCGTCGCATACGGGTCGGGCGCGGTCATGGCGTTCCTCTCGTGATGCGGGCGGACTGCCTGCACTGCCATCCTGACACGCCGCACCGCACCGCGTGGATGCCGATTCCGTGGTGCGCAGGCGAAGCCTCCGGGAGGTGCGAAGCCGGATGCCTCATCCCGTGGCGCGTCCGAGCCCTTCGACCAGTTCGGCGCCGGGAAGCGCGAGGAGGGCACGGCCCGGCAGGAACAGCTTGCTGCCGCGCACTCCCCCGCCGATGACCACCTCGGGCGCAGCCGCGACGGCCGCGTCGACGAAGATCGGCCAGCCGGCCGGAAGCCCGATCGGGGTGATGCCGCCGTACTCCATGCCGCTCAGCTCGACCGCCTCGTCCATGGGAGCGAACGACGCGCTCCGCACGTCCAGACGCCGGCGCACGACCCCGTTCACGTCGGCTCGTGTGGTGGCGAGCACCATGCAGGCGGCGAAACGCACCTCGCTGCCGCGCTTGCCCTTCACGACGACGCAGTTGGCGGACGCCTCCGGCGCCACCCCGTACCGCTCGCAGAACGCTGCGGTGTCGGCGAGCGCCGCATCGATGGCGGCGACGCCCACCGTCTCGGCGATCTCGGGAGCGAGCCGCGCGAGTCCGTGGGTGACGGCGGGGCTCACGAGTTCGGGATGCCGCGTCGCGGCCTCTGCGGTGAGGGTTCCGGTGGCGGTCCACGTCATGGCCATCAGGCTACCGAGCCTGGAACCACGAAGCGCCCCACGAGGGGGCGCTTGCAAGTGGTGGCGAGTGAGGGATTCGAACCCCCGAAGTCTAAGACGGCTGATTTACAGTCAGATCCCTTTGGCCGCTTGGGTAACTCGCCGGGCGCGCACCCGTCCGACTTTTCCAGACGACCGGAGGCGCGATCCACAATCTTACGCGTAGATGCGCGAGGTCAGAAATCCGCACAGCGGACGACCCGACGACGCCCGAGGATCACAGCGATTCAGGTGCCGATGTGGTCCATGTCGAGCCCGCTGAGCGCACTGGGGGTGCGCAGCAGCGCCCCTTCGAACCGGCACGTGGCTGCCGCGGCATCCATCGCCGACTGCAGCACCGCCTCCCACGCGTCTGCGTCCGCGGGTGTGCTCTCGACGAGTGCGGCGACGGTCGCGGCCAGCGCGGCATCTCCGGCGCCCATCGTGTCGACGATGCGGCCGGGGAGGTTGGAGATCGGCCGCGTCACCACGACGTCGCCTGCCTCGATCGTGGCGCCGGCCGCGCCCTCCGTCGCGAGCACGGCGCGGGCGCCGAGGTCGACGAGTCGGGCGCGCAGCGCATCCAGGCGATCGCCGTAGAGCAGGGCGGCGTCATCCTCGCCGACCTTGACGAGAGCGGCACCCGCCGCCAGCTGCTCGAAGCCCCGCACGAACTCCGCCTTGTCGTGAAGCATGCCGGTCCGCGGATTCGGGTCGACGGCGACCGAGGCGCCCGCCTCCCCGATCGCGTCGGCCAGCTCCGCGGCCTGCTCGGCGTCGTCGAACGCGAGGCAGCTCACGACCACGAGGTCGGCATCCGCGAGTGCCCGCCGTTCGGCGTCGCCGAATCTGATGCGCCGCTGCTGTGCCGCCTCGTTGAACTCGTACACGGGCTCGCCGCCGCCGGAGCGTGTGCTCACGGCGCGCGCCGTGCCGATGAGGGAGGGCGTCGCGATGAGATCGACGCCGAAGTCGGCGAGGTAACGCCGTACGCGTGAGGCGGGCTCGTCGTCGCCCAGCATCGCGACGAGGGTCGCGGGCACGCCCAGCTGCGCGAGCCCGACGGCCACGTTCAGCGCGGCTCCGCCGACGAACTCCCGCACGCCGTGGTCGTCGCGCAGCTCGTCGATCAGCGCGTCGCCCACCACCACGACGGTCATCGCGCGACCCCTGCGGTCTCGAGCACGCGGCCCACGAAGGCCTCGGTGCGGCGCCGGGTGCCGTCGATCTTGCGGTCGACGCTCGCGCGCACCTCATTCGGGGCCAGCGGCGCGGCCAGCCGCACGTTCTCGTGGCACGACAGGTCGGCGCAGATGTACGTGCCGACGCTGTCGCCGTGGACGCCCGCCTCACCGGCCTTGCGCGCCGTGTACATCACCACCTGGTCTGCCGGCTGCATGGTGTGGCACAGGTTGCACAGCGCAGCACGGGCGTGCGACGACCCCTCGGCGCCGCGCAGCACGACGCCCGCCGGCTCGCCGTCGATCTCGGCGACGAGGTAGCCACGGCCGCGGCTTCGCGGGTCGCGCCACGCCAGGAAATCGAGGTGATCCCAGTCGGTGAGCATGAAGTCGGCAGGCAGGGTCACGAGCCGCAGCTCGTCCGACGATGCGTTCACGAACGACGAACGCACTTCTTCCTCGGTCAGTGGGCGCATGGCACCTCCTCGCCCGCCCAGTCTACGAATGACGGATGCCTGCGCCACCCCGCCTCCCGCCGCCGCCCCGACCGCGAGACTTCAGCGCGTGGATCCCGTCGCCGCTGCGCGGTCAGCGCGGGGCGGACTCGGCGGCGTCGTCGACGGGGCCGGTGGGCTCGGCTGCGGCATCCGCTCCCGTGCTGCGGTCGCGGATGAGGAACCCGAACGCGAACGCGATGAAGAACATGAGCACGCCGTACACGGCGGCGGGGAGCGAGAGCTCCACCGAGCCCAGCACCGTCTGCGCGATGACGATCGCCAGCGTGGCGTTGTGGATGCCGATCTCGAACGACGATGCGATCGACTGCCGTCTGCCGACCTTCGCCAGGCGCGGGGCGAAGTAGCCGATCGTGAGGCTGATGAGGCAGAACACGATCGTGATGAGCGACAGGCGGCCGAAGTTCTCGAGGAGGAGCGCCCAGTTCTGCGCGACGGCCCCGACGATGACGACGACGAGGATGACGACCGATGCGATGCGCACCGGCTTGTTCATCGCCGTCGCGAACCGCGGCCAGAAGCGGCGCACGATCATTCCGAGTGCGACCGGGAGCAGCACGATCGCGAAGACCTCGATGGTCTTCGCCCACTGCAGTCCGAGCTGGTCGTCGAACGGGTTGAAGTAGAGGATCGCCAGGTTCGTGATGAGCGGGAGCGTGAACACGGCGATCACGGAGTTCACCGCCGTGAGCGAGATGTTCAGGGCCACATCGCCTCGGAACAGGTGACTGTAGAGATTGGCGGTGGTTCCGCCCGGAGATGCGGCGAGCATCATCATGCCGACCGCCAGCACGGGCGGCAGCTGGAACGCCAGCACGAGACCGAAGCAGATCAGGGGCAGCAGGACCAGCTGGCACAGCAGCGCGACGATCACCGCCTTCGGCTGCTTGAGGACGCGGGTGAAGTCGCCGGGGGTGAGGCTCATGCCGAGCCCGAACATGATGATGCCGAGGGCTACGGGCAGCCCGATGGTGGTCAACGCTGACATGGCACTCAGTGTGCAGGATCCTGCGACCGCGTGTCACGGAAAGTCCACAGCCTGCCGCGGCACGACCCGGGCGCGGGCGCCACAAAAGGCGGAGCGGATGCCGCGGCATCCGCTCCGCCCGTTCGAGGTCGTCTCAGCCCTTGGTCGCGCCGGCGGTCAGTCCGCCCACGATGTACTTCTGCAGGAGCAGGAACACCACGACCACCGGGATCGCTGCCATGACCGCACCGGCCGAGAACGCCGACCAGTCCGCGTAGCGGGGGTTGGAGACCAGCTTCGTCAACCCGACGACGAGGGTCTGCTTCTCCGGGTCGATCAGCATGACGCTCGCGATGACGTACTCGTTGACGATGCCGATGAAGGACAGCAGGCCCACCACCGCGAGGATCGGCGCCACCAGACGCAGGATGATCGTGAAGAAGATGCGCGCATGGCCGGCGCCGTCGATCTTCGCGGCCTCGTCGAGCTCCTTGGGGATCGTGTTGAAGAACCCGTACATGAGGTACGTGTTGACGCCCAGCGCACCGCCGAGATAGATCAGGATCAGACCGCTGAGCGTGTTCAGGCCGATCGCCGGGAACCAGTCGCCGATGGTGCTCATCATGAGGAAGATCGCGACCACGGCGAGCAGCTGCGGGAACATCTGCACCACGACGATCGTGATCAGGCCCACGCGGCGGCCCGCGAAGCGCATGCGCGAGAAGGCGTACGCGGCGAGCGCCCCGATGAACACCATGACGAAGCCGGTGACCGTGGCCACGACGATCGTGTTGAGGAACCACATCGGGTACGGGATCTGCGGATCGGTCAGGATGCGCACATAGCTGTCGATGCCGATCGCCGAGAACAGCTGGTTCGACCCCGTCAGGGTGCCCTGCGGGTTCAGCGACGCCGACAGGACGTACAGCAGCGGGAAGATCGCGAAGATCGAGACCACGATCGCGACGACATGACGCCACCCCGTGTCGGCGAACCACCGGCCGAAGGAACGGCGGCGCTGGGTCGGCTCGTACTCCGCCGCCGCGGTCGTGCTCTGCGCGGTCTGGTCACTGTGTGACAGTCGGACCTCGGTCATGTCAGTTCAACTCCTCGAGGGCCTTGGTCTTGCGGAAGCTGACGATCGAGATCAGGGCGACCACGATGAAGATGAGGATCGTGAAGGCGGATGCGAGGCCGTAGTCGCGGTTCTCGCCGGTGAACGCCACCTTGTAGACCATCGAGATCAGGATGTCGGTGTGCCCGACGCGGATCGCCGTGTCCTCCATGCGCGGACCGCCCCCGGTGAGCATGTAGATCAGGTTGAAGTTGTTGAAGTTGAACGCGAACGACGCGATCAGGAGCGGCGTCACGGTCACCAGCAGCAGCGGAAGCTTGATGCGGCGGAAGATCTGCCACGGGTTCGCGCCGTCCATCACGCCGGCCTCGTTGACCTCATCCGGGATGCCCTGCAGCGCGCCCATGCACACCAGGAACATGTAGGGGAAGCCGAGCCACAGATTCACCAGGAGCACCGAGACCTTGGCGAGCCACGGGTCGGTGAGCCACGGGATCTCGGCCCCACCCAGCAGCACCTGGTTGATGAATCCGAAGCTCTCGTTCATCATGCCCGCCCACACGAGCGCCCCCAGGAAGGCGGGGAACGCGTACGGCAGGATCAGCATGATCCGGTACGTGTTCTTGAAGCGCATGCCCTTGTGGTTGAACACCAGTGCGAGCAGGAGACCGAGGAAGAAGGTGGAGGCCACCGACACCGCGGCGAACACGAAGGTCCACGCGGTCACGGAGAGGAGGGGCCCCCGGATCGAGGCATCCGTCACCGCTTTGACGAAGTTCTCGAAGCCGACGAAGACCTGCCAGCCCGGGAGCAGCTCCTCCCCCTCGTCCGAGACGAACGCGCCCTCGCCGTTGTCGGTGTACACGGTGCCCGTGTTGGTGTCGGTCATCGTGGCGGCCGTCGCGTCGTACTCGAGAGTCGAGACGTACAGGTAGCCCTTCTGGCCGTCCTGCGTGCGGATCGCGCCGTCGTTCGGGTCGTCGCTGTACGGGACGGCGAGCGCCTCGATGTCGTTGCTTCGCGAGAGCACGTCGGCGAACTGGAGGGTCGTCCAGCCGTCGACGGCGACGGCCTTGCCGCCCTCCATCGTGGCGTCGTCGACCGGCTCGAGCGGCTGCAGGTTGGTGCCCAGCGAGACATCGCCGTCAGTGGGGTCGGTCACGAGCAGACCGAGTTCGCCGACACGCTCGACCACGGTGACATCGAACGTCGGCGAGTCCTCGACGCGCACGAGCGAGGACCGCATGAGCGAGGCGACGGCCTGGTCCTTGCTGCCGTTGTGGCCGGTGCCGTAGTTGGTGAAGCCGATGTAGCCCGTGTAGACGAGCGTGAAGATCTGGAAGACGATGAGCAACAGGATGCCCGGCGTCAGGTACTTGGCGGGGATCTGCTTGCGCGAGAAGTAGATCCAGTTCACGAGGATCGTCACAGCGGCGACGAGGGCGAGAACGAGCCACTCGTTGTGCAGGAACAGCACGAACACCGCGAAGACGGCGACGGCGTCCACGATCGCGAGCAGAGCGATCTTGAAGATCAGCCAGCGCAGGCGGCCGCCGGCGGCATCGGCCATGCGCGCGGCGCTGCGCTGCCGTGGGCTCGGAGGCGCCGTGTCTTCGGGCGCCGTCGTGAGGGTGTCGGTCATGCTTCGTCCTCGTCGTGGGTGGAGCCATGACCGGGGCGGGTGCGCGAGCACCCACCCCGGTCACCGTTGCGGTCCGTGGGACCGCGACGGACTGCTTACTGGATGGCGGTGGTCACGTCATCGACGAGCTTCTGCCACGTCGCGGTGGGGTCGGCACCGTTGATGATCGCAGCCTCGGCCACGCCCCAGAACTCCCAGACCGCACCCATCTGCGGGATGGCGGGCATCGGGACGGCCTCGGCGCCCACGGCCTGGAAGCCGGCGACGATCGGGTCGGAGGCGGCCGCGTCGGCAGCGGCGGTGAGGGCGGGCAGCACGTTGCCGGCCTCGAACAGCGACAGCTGGACGTCCTCGGTGCCGATGTAGTTGACGAGGAAGTCGTTCGCGGCGACCTTGTTGTCGGACTCCGAGCTCACGAAGAAGCCCTTGACACCGGCGAACGGCTGCGCCGGGGCGTCGGTCGGGCTGGGGATGACGTCGATCGCGACGTTGATGCCGCCGTCGACCGCCGCGCCCACGTTCCACGGGCCGGTCAGCCAGAAGGCCGCCTCACCCGCGAGGAACTTGTCCTTCGCGATCTGACCGTCGATGTCGGTGTTGAACGCACCGGCGGCACCCTGCGCGCCGAGCCACGTGGCGAACTCGAAGCCGCCCTCGTTGCCCATCTGCAGGTCGGTCGGGTCGTAGTTGCCCTCTGCGTCGGTGCCGAACACCGGAGCGCCGAACGCCGTCTGGTACGGGTACAGGTGGTAGGGGTTGCCCTCGACGCCCTGCTCCACGACGAACGGCGTGGCCAGGCCCGCCGCGGTGCCCTTGGCGATCATGTCGTCGAAGCTCGCCGCTGCCTCGGGGATGAGGTCCGCGTTACGGAGCACCGCGATGTTCTCGACCGCATACGGGAGCATGTAGGTCGTACCCTCGTAGGTCGACGCCTGCAGCGCGACGGGAGCGTAGTCGGCAGCGGTGTCGCCGAGCTCGATCGGGGCGACGACGCCATTCGACGAGAGCTCGCCGAGCCAGTCGTGCGCGCCCATGACGACATCGGGTCCGCGGCCGGTGGGCGCCTGCTGGATGAAGTCGTTCTTGATGTTGTCGACGTCCTTGCCGACGAGGTCGACCTCGACACCGGTCTTCTCGGTGTAGGCCTCTGCAGCGCCCTTCAGTGCGTCGACACGCTCGGTGTCGACCCAGACGGTCAGTTCGGTCGACGCGTCGCCCTCATCGCTGTCGGCAGGGGTGCCGCTGCCGGCGCAGCCGGCGAGGACGATGGATGCGACGGCCAGGCCGCCGAGAGCGAGCCAGCTCTTCTTGTTCACCTTCATCGGTGCAGTGCCTCTCTGGAGTACTGAGTGAGTTCGGCCGCGTTGCCGATCGCGACAGTGCGGCTGTGACTCGTGCTGCGAAATGCAAGCGCTTACATTATTACCTTGCGCCGTGAGATCTGGCAACACGGGCTTGGGATCGATATCCCGCCGTGATAGAGCGAAAGAATTTGAAATCGCTTGCAGGCGCTTTCCCATGTCACGCCGGCTCTGGATCGCCGGGACCGCGCCACGACACCGGGGCGCGGCATCCGCTCGGCCACTAAACTTCCCCGCATGGCAGATTCCTCGTTCGACATCGTCAGCAAGGTCGACCACCAGGAGGCGGAGAACGCCCTCAACCAGGCGCGCAAAGAGATCGAGCAGCGCTACGACTTCAAGGGCACCGGCGCCTCCGTCGAGTGGAGCGGCGAGTCGGTGCTCATCAAGGCGAGCACCGAGGAGCGCGCGAAGGCCGTCCTCGACGTCTTCCAGTCGAAGCTCATCAAGCGCGGCATCTCCTTGAAGAGCCTGGAGTCCGGGGAGCCCTTCGCCAGCGGCAAGGAGTACCGGATCGTCTCGACGATCAAGGACGGCATCTCGTCGGAGAATGCGAAGAAGATCTCGAAGATCATCCGCGACGAGGGGCCCAAGGGCGTCAAGTCGCAGATCCAGGGCGACGAACTGCGCGTGCAGTCCAAGTCCCGCGACGACCTGCAGGAGGTGCAACGCCTGCTGAAGGCCGCCGATCTCGAGGTCGACCTGCAGTTCATCAACTACCGGTAGCGCCAGCTCCTGACCTGCGGTGTTTCAGGCAGCGGACGGAGGGCACTTCGTGAGCGGCAGCAGTCCTCGCGCCGTGCCGGACACCGGCCGCATCGAGCGCGAGCTCGCGACCACACCTCCCACGCGGCTGCAGCTCGCGTGGAAGGTCGTGCCGAACGGCGCTGCACGACGCGACGTGGCGTGGGATCTTCTGCGTGGGATGCTGGCGCCGGGCGCCGAGCTGTCGAATCCCTGCGCGCGCTGCGGCGGACCACACGGTCCGGTTCGGACGACGGATGGCTTGGCCCGGCCTGCCGTCGCCTATGCGAGCGGCGTCGCCGTCGCGGCGGTCGCCTCGCGCGGTCCTGGCACATTCGCGATCGACGCCGAAGTCGAGACCGACCCGGTGCGGGACGCTGCAGGTCTGAACGGAATCCTCGGCGCTCGATCGGGCGTGCGATTGCGCGACTGGGTGCGGGTGGAGGCTGCCCTCAAGGCGGACGGCCGGGGGCTTCGCGTCGACCCGGGCACCGTCGCCGTCGCACCGGTGGGCGGCCACGGATGGCGGGCGGTCGTGCCGGGCGGACCGGTCATCGGCGGATGGGACATCGGCGGCCCACCGGGGCTCGTCATCAGTGCCGCACTCAGCGAGGCATCGGAGGCAGCTCGGGTCGATCCAGCCACGCCGTGAGCAGCGCGTCGATGTCTGCCCCTGCGAGCCGCACGACCAGGGCACGGAAGTCCGCGGTCGTCACCGAATCGCCGGCGCCGGCGCTCGCCCATTCGCGCAGGAGTGCCGCGAAGGCGCTCTCCCCCATGCGACGTCGCAGCGCATAGAGGGTCAGCGCGCCACGCTTGTAGACGCGATCGTCGAACATCAGCCCGGGACCGGGATCGGCCAGCACCAGGTCCTGATCGAGCGCGGCGAGCCGGACGTGGTGCCGTGCCGCCTTCTCGTGGACGGTCTGGCGGCCCGCTGCCTCTGACCACATCCACTCGGCGTAGCAGGCGAAACCCTCGTTGAGCCAGATGTCCTGCCACCGCGCGACGCCGACGCTGTTGCCGAACCACTGGTGCGCCAGCTCGTGCGCCACCAGGCGCTCCGATGCGGGGTCGAGATGGTTGGCGCCGAAGACCGCCATCCCCTGCGCCTCGAGCGGTATCTCGAGCTCGTCGGGAGTGACCACAAGGGTGCAGGCGTCTTGCGGGTACGGACCGAAGGCGGACTCGAACAGCTGCAGCATGCGCGTGACCGGTGCGAAGGCCGTCGCCACCTCGGTGCGCAGCGCGGGCGGGTGGACGACCGTCACCGGGAACCCGTCCGGGCCGGCAGAACCTGGCAGCGTGCTGGAGACGTAGCGTCCGATGTGCACGGCCGTGAGGTACGTGGCGGTCGGCACGTCGGAACGGAACGTGCGGGTTTCGAACTGCCCGCGTCGCGCCGAGCCGACGAGGGCGCCGGTGGCGACCGCGGTGTAGCCGGCATCCGTCGCGACGGTGATCGAATAGCGGGCGCGATCGTCGGGACGGTCGTTGCAGGGGAACCACGTCGGCGCGCCGATGGGCTGAGCTGCAACGAGGGCGCCGTCCTCGAGTTCCTCGAAGCCGATGGTGCCCCAGCGTGTCCGCCGCGGAGCGGGGGCGCCGGCGTACGTCACCTCGATGGAGAATCGCTCCCCGGCCTCCATCCGCCGGGGAAGCACGACCCGCACCTTTCGCGGCCCCTGGGTGTAGGCCGTGCGGCGGTCGCCATCCACGCGCACCCGCGATACGCGGAGCCCGATCAGATCCAAGGCGACCGATGACGTCGGAACGGCCGCGACCGCGTTGAGGACCGCGCGCCCCTCGAGGCGGTTGGTGCGCACACGGTACGAGAGATCGAGCTCGTAGGACTCGATGCCGAAGGTGGGATCGCCGCTCTGCGGTGCGTACGCGTCGTGAGCACTCACGATGTCGACTGGTACGCGCGGACCTTGACCGCGCGCCACGGGCCGATCGGATTGCCGCTCCAGCGCGAGCCCACGGGCACGGTCTCGCCGCGCATCACCAGCGAGGCGGGGCCGACCGTCGCGTGGGCGCCGAGTGTCGCCCCCGGCAGGATGACGCTGTGCGGCCCGAGCGTCGCACCAGCCTCCAGTTCCACCGTGTCCATGCTCATGATTCGATCATGGAACAGGTGGGTCTGCACAACGCATCCGCGATTGACGGCCGCACCGTCACCCAGTGTGACGAGATCGGGCTCGGGAAGCCAATAGCTCTCACACCACACGCCACGGCCGATCCGCGATCCGAGCGATCGCAGCCACACGGCCAGAGCCGGCGTTCCCGCGGCCGCGCGGGCGAACCAGGGCGCGGCGACCATCTCGGTGAATGTGTCCGAGACCTCGGTGCGCCAGACGAAGCTCGACCACAGGGGCTGCTCGCCCGCGCGGATCGTGCCGACGATGAGCCACTTCGCCGCGGTCGACAGCCCTGCGGCCACCGCACCGGCGGCCAGCATCACGATGCCGGAGACGAGCAGCGTCCACACGGGGCCCACGGTCTCCCACAGCACAGCGAGGCCGAACAGGACACCGAGGCCGATCGCGCACGTGACGACGACAGGCACGAACCGGCCGAGTTCCCAGAGCGTGCGCGCGATCCGAAGACCGACCGTCGGCCGGTAGGTGCGGCTCTCGTCGCCCTCGGCCGACAGCCGACGCAGCCGCACGGCCGGCGATCCGAGCCAGGACGAACCCGGCTTCGCCTTCAGCGGCGCGGACGACAGGACGGCGACGAGCCCGTCGCGGGGCACGCGGTGGCCGGGCGCCGCCATTCCGGAGTTTCCAAGGAATGCGCGCTTGCCGATGCGGACCGGTCCGAGCCGCATCCAGCCCCCGCGCAGCTCGTACGAGCCGACCATCGTGTCATCGGCGAGGAACGCGCCGTCGTCGATGCGCGTCATCGAGGGGATGAGCAGGACGGTGGATGCCTCGACCTCGCGACCGACGCGCGCACCGAGGAGGCGCAGCCATACCGGGGTGAACAGGCTCGAGTACAGCGGGAAGAGCACCGTGCGCGACGAGTCGAGCAGTCTCTCGATGCTCCATGCCTGCCATCCGATCCGGCTGCGCACGGGGTGGGTGCCCTCGCGCAGCCCGATCGACAGCACGCGCACCGCGAGCACGACGGACGCCGCGAAGACGATTCCTACTGCGAGGACGGCGGGCACGAGCCACGCCAGCGCCCCGAGGAATGCGACGCCCAGGGTCTCGGCATCCCGGATCCCCTGCGCGATCACAAGCCCGCCGACGGCGAACGACACGAGCGGCAGCAGGGCCAGCGCAACCGACGAGACCGCGTACGCCCAGAGCCAGCGCGTCGGCGCCGCAGCCCGTTCTGCGGGCCAGTCGGACTCGACGCCGCCGACGCGCTCTGCCGGAGATCCGGCCCATGACTGGTCTGCCCGCACACGGCCGAACACGGCCGAACCGGGCGCGATGTCGGCGCGCTGCCCGACCCGGGTACCCGGCGCCAGCGTGCTGCGGGCTCCGATCGTCGCGTCGGCGCCGATGCGCACTTCGCCGACGCGCAGGACGTCGCCGTCGATCCAGGTGCCGGTGAGATCCACCTCGGGCTCGACGGCGGCGCCGTCGCCCAACTCGAGCATCCCCGTGATGGGGGGCAGCGTATGCATGTCGACGCCGCGCCCGATCTTCGCGCCCAGCGCCCGCGCGTAGTAGGTGACCCACGGCGCGCCGGCGAGGCCGACGGCATCGATCTGGTCGGCGATCTGCTCGGCGAGCCAGAGGCGCATATGCACGCTGCCGCCACGCGGGTAGTCGCCTGGGCGCAGGCCCGCCAGGAGCAATCGAGCCGCGACGACGGCGATGGCCATGCGCCCGAAGGGCGTCGCGAACACGGCCAGCCCGATCAAGAGCACCCACCAGGGAGTGCTGGGCAATGCTTCGAAGCCGGGGGCGAGCTGGAGCAGCGCACTGGCTGTGAGCAGGTACAGCAGCCAGCGGATGCCCGTGATGATGAACAGCGGCACGCCGAGGAGCGTCTGCACCCACTGGGTGGCGCGGGGCGTCGGCACGGGTCGGTGGAACGTCGCCGGCCCGTCGTCCTCCAACGGTCCGAGCGCCTTGGCCATCGAGCTCAAGCGCGGCACATCGTAGATGTCGGCGACGGAGAATTCGGGCACGCGCACGCGGATCCGCGAGACCAGCTGGGCGGCCGCCAGCGACCCGCCGCCGAGGTCGAAGAAGTCGGCCGACCGGCTGGGCACCGGCATGCCGAGCACGGTCTGCCATTGCTCCGCAAGCCAGGCCTCGGCGGGAGACAGTCCCGCCAGCGGCGCCTCGACACCGGGCAGCGGCCACGGAAGCGCCGCCCGGTCGACCTTGCCGGATGTGCGGACCGGAAGTTCGTCGACGACCGCCAGCAGCGGCACGATGGCCGCCGGCAGTCGCTCCGCCAGCAGGGCACGCGCGTGCGCCCGGTCGAAGTCCACTCCCTCGTTCGCGACGAGATATCCGACGAGCACGGGAACGCCCGCATCGGTCGATCGCACCGCAGCGGCCGCCGCAGTGATCCCCGGCAGGTCCTGCAGCGCCGATTCGACCTCGCCCAGTTCGATGCGGCGCCCGCCGACCTTCACCTGATCATCGGCCCGACCCATGAAGACGAGCCCTTCGGGTTCGTAGCGCACGAGGTCGCCGGAACGGTAGGCGCGTTCCCAGCCGAGGGTCGGCATCGGCGCGTACTTCTCGGCATCCTTCGAAGGATCGAGGTAGCGGGCCAACCCGACACCGCCGATGATCAGCTCGCCGATGTCGCCCTCGGCGACACGCGCGCCCTCGGCGTCGACGACGGCGAGCGCCCAGCCGTCGAGCGGAAGCCCGATGCGCACGGGGCCGGCGTCGAGCGGCGCCGCGCAGGCGACGACCGTCGCCTCGGTGGGACCGTACGTGTTCCACACCTCGCGGCCGTCAGCGGCCAGACGGGCAGCGAGTTCCGGAGGGCAGGCCTCACCGCCGAAGATCAGCAGCCTCACGTTCTCGATGGACGCCTCCGGCCACATCGCGGCCAGCGTCGGAACCGTCGAGACCACCGTGATGCCCTGCCGGATGAGCCACGGGGCGAGATCCTCGCCGGATCGGACGAGTGCGCGAGGTGCCGGTACGAGGCACGCGCCGTGCCGCCATGCGAGCCACATCTCTTCGCACGATGCGTCGAACGCGACGGAGAGCCCCGCGAGAACCCGGTCGCGCGGCCCGAGCGGTGCATCCTGCAGGAACAGCCGCGCCTCGGCATCGACGAAGGCGGCTGCGGAGCGGTGCGTGACCGCCACTCCCTTCGGCACTCCTGTGGACCCGGACGTGAAGATGATCCATGCGTCGTCCGTCACGTCCGGCGGCGGAACCGTGACGACCGCATGGGTACTGGGATGTGGCGCATCACCCGTGAACAGGGCAGCGGATGCCGCCACCTCGGCTTCGCCCTCCGCCTGCGCCTCGGCGGACGTGTAGCCATCGTCGGTGATGACTCCGCGGACCCCTGCCTCGCCGAAGACGAGGCGCGCGCGCTCGTCCGGATCGTCCACGTCCACCGGAACGTACGCCGCACCCACGGCGAGCACGGCGAGGATGGCGATG
This sequence comes from Microbacterium sp. LMI12-1-1.1, assembly GCF_040676455.1. Classification (NCBI taxonomy): domain Bacteria; kingdom Bacillati; phylum Actinomycetota; class Actinomycetes; order Micrococcales; family Microbacteriaceae; genus Microbacterium; species Microbacterium sp. LMI12-1-1.1. Next base: position 896,366 of record NZ_JBEGIA010000001.1, read on the forward strand.
TACAGCTCCTTCGAGCCGGACGGGACGCGGACGCCCACCCGGTCACCACGGCGTATACCGGCGTCGTGAAGCTGCGCCGCGGTGCGCCCGACACGGGCCATCAGATCTCGATAGCTGAGCGAGCCTGAACCGTCGTCGAGGGCAGATGCTTCGGGATGCCGCGCCGTCGTCTCGCGGAGGATGTCGAGAAGGGTACGGGCAGGGGTCGCTGACCCTGACCTGTCGAGTTCGAGCTGCTCTCGCGGCTCCCCCACCGGCTGCACCTCAGGACAGGAGCGCGACGAGCTGCGCCTTGCTCAGGCGCGAGTACCCCGTCTTGCCGGCCGCCCGGGCACGGTCCCGCAGCGCGGCGACCGTGAGCGACGAGAGGTCGGATGCTCCGTTTCCACTCGCGGCCGAAGCCGCGCGCGACGACTTCGCACGCGGTGCGGCGGCAGCGTTGTTGACCGTTGATGACGCGGCGGGGGTCTTCGCGCGAGATGCCGGTCGTGCGACCGTCTTGCGCGCGGGCGCCTTGGTCGCCGTGGCGGCGACGGGCGGTGCCGATTCGGTCGACGCGGGCGCCGCGCCGGATGCCGCAGTCGACTTCAGTCCTTGGGTTTCGGCGGGACCAGCGAGCTCGCTGTCGAGAGCCGACTGCGCCGCCGCGGCTTCACGGTCCGCGCGCTCGGCCGCCTTCGCAGCCTTGGCGGCCTCTTTCTTGGCCTCCTTCGCCTGCGCCACACGCTGCTCGGCCTCGGCGGCCACCCGTTCTGCTTCGGCCGCTGCGCGCTCGGCCTCTGCCCGGAGGCGGGCCTTCTTCTCGGCCTTGGCGACAGCCTGGACCGTCGCCTTCACGAGCTTGTCAGCCGCTCGCGTGGCACGCTTGGCGACCTTGGCGGGCTTCTTCCGAAGCTCCTTCTTCGAGACATCCGCGGCGTCTTTGGCGTCCTCGGAGAGCTCGCGCAGCTTCTTGGCGGTCTTGCTCGGCAGAGCCTTGGCCGCCTTCTTCGCCTGCTTCGCCGCGATGGCGGCGTCTTCCATCGCGTCCAGCGCCTGGCGCTGGGCCTTCGTCGTCTTGGCCATAGCCGCACCTTAGCGCGGACGGGTTAACTGGCACCTTGCGCCGCTCTCGCGAGGACACAGACGGACGCTGCGGCGTCGCAGCTTCGTGCCGCCCGCTGGAGGCCGCTCCGGACCCGGTCGGTCCGCACGGCACCACGACTCGACAGCGCGGCGGCGCCCGGTGGTGAGCCGGGCACCGCGCGCTGTATCACCGGTAGAGGTCGCCGTATTCCGCGCCGTCGAGGGGATCCGCCACGGCGAGCATGCCCCGCCATGCGATGTCGAAGGCGTCTTGACACCGCTGCCAGACGACGGGATCGCTCAGCTCGGCCCCGCGCACGACGAGCTGGTAGTAGACGACACCCGCGAGAAGGTCGAAGCACGTCGCCGGATCCAGCCCCTCACGGAGGATGCCGCGCTCGATGCCCGTCGCGAGCGCCCCCTCGAGCGCGACTCGTCGCCGCACGACATGCGACGCCCAGTACGCCTTCTGCAGGTCCCGATCGGCCATCGCGAGGCGTATGCGCTGCCGGAATCGCTCCTCCGAGTACCCCACGACGCTCACGCTCTGCCCGCCGAACATCGCGGCCTGCACGCACTCGCGCAGGTCGCCGTCGAGGGGGATGTCGGGCGGCACGGTGCGGCCGACATCCAGCGCCGCCGCCACCAAGGCTGTGAGTGACGGCCATCGCCGATAGATCGCCGCCCGCGTCGCTCCGCTGCGCTGCACCAGCCGGCGCACCGTGACGGATTCGCCTTCGTCGATGAGCGCGAGCGCGCCGGCGAGGATCTGGCCGTCGAGTTCCTCGTCGCGCGGTCGACCGGGGCCGCGGCGAACCGCGTCCCCGGTCGGATGCGCCGTGGCAACGAGACTCACTCGACCACCGCTCGCGCGCGCAGTCGCGCCACGATGTCGTCCGTGAGTCCCGCCGCCCGCACCGGGCCGAGGGCATCGCCGTGGCGTTCGCGGAGCCGGGCGAGCATGGTGCGCATAGAGACGTCCATGGGCTGAGTGTCCGTCGTCAGCCCTGCCATGTCGTCGAGGTCGAAGCCGAGACGTGCGAGCAGCACCCCCATCACCGGCTTCATGCGCTGCTGGATGGCCGTCATGTTGGCATCGGTGCGGGCGTAGTCGGCGACGATGGCCTCGTCGGAGGCTCCCAGGGCGAGCAGGAGCATCGCGGCGAGGACGCCCGTGCGGTCGCGCCCGGCGGCGCAGTGGAACGCCGTCGCTCCGGGGGCCAGCGCGATCAGGGACAGCGCCGCCGCGAGCTGCGGGGCGGAGGTCTCGGCCATGTGCGCGTACATCTCGCCCATGCTCACGTGATCGAACGACACCCGCCTGCCCTGCGGCATCCCCGCACCGATGCTCGCCATCAGTGGCAGGTGGTGGTAGGCGACGGGCTGGTCAGCCAGTGGCCCCCGCCCGGTGAGCGCAGCCTCGTCGTTCGTGCGCAGGTCGATGACCGCGACGAGGCCGCGGTCGACGAGCTCGCGCGCGTCGCGCTCGGTGACGACGGCGAGGTCGTCAGCTCGGAACGCGAGGCCGTCTCGCAGCACGCCGCCTGCGACGGGGATCCCGCCGAGGTCGCGAAGGTTGACCGGAGCGCTCAGCTCGAGATCGATGAGGGCGGCGGTCATGTGATTCTCCTTCTGATGAATGCGCTGCCCTGGTCGATGGCGGTGACCAGGACGATGATGCAGATGACGATCGCGCAGAGGTGTCCGTAGTCGTACATGCGCATCGCGGTGGTGAGTTCAAGGCCGATGCCACCGGCGCCGACGAGGCCGAGGATCGTCGCCCCGCGCACGTTGCCCTCGAACAGCAGCAGCGTGTACGAGACCAGCAGCGGCGCCGCCTGCGGAAGCACCCCGTACTGGACGACCTGCCGCTTCGAGGCGCCGACGGCCTCCATCGCGACCAGCGGACCGCGGTCGACGGACTCCATCGCCTCGGCGAACACCTTGCCGATGGATCCGATCGAGCCGAGGGTCATCGCCAGGATGCCCGCGAACGGGCCCAGGCCGACGGCAGAGACGAACATGAGCGCGAACACGAGATCGGGCACCGAGCGGATGATGTTCATCAGCCACCGGCACGGGTAGTACACCCACTTCGGGGCGATGTTGGATGCCGCTCCGAACGCGACGACCAGGGAGAACACCGCGCCGAGGACGGTGCCGACGATCGCCATCTGCAACGTCTCGATGAGCAGGGCGAGGATGGTGCCGAAGTCGGAGAAGTCCGGCGGGAAGAGTCGTCCGAGGAATTCGGTCATGTTGACCGCGCCGTCCGCGAGCTTGGCGAAGTTGAACTCCGCGCCCTGGAACGACCACACCAGCACCGCGAACGCGGCGATCAGTCCGAGACCGAATCGCGCGCGCGGGATCCGGAAGGCGTGTTCGAGGCGGTCGCGTTCGGCGGGGTCGAGTTGCGGCATGGCCGGCGACTTCTCACCGCGGGGCCGCTCAGTCGTGATGCTCATCCGTCCCCTCCTCGTCGTCGTAGACCACGGCGAGCGCCGCGGCGTCGAGCTGCGCAGTCGGCGCCGCCACGACGACCTCGCCGTGACGCAGGCCGACGATCCGGTCGCTGTGCCCCAGCGCGAGCGGCAGCACGTGCAGGCTCACCAGCACCGGGATGCCGTCCTGCCGTGCGATGTCGCGCAGCAGGGTGAGCACCGAGTCGGCGAGCTTCGGATCGAGTGAGGCCACCGGCTCGTCGGCGAGGATCACGCGGGGACGCTGCATGAGCGCTCGGGCGATGGCGACGCGCTGCTGCTGGCCGCCGCTGAGCGAGCGGGCCGGCTCGGTGGCCTTGTGGGCGATGCCGACCCGGTCGAGCAGGTCGAGAGCGCGCGTTCGCTGTTCGCGCGTGAAGCCGCCGACGAGGTTGAACGTGCCCGCTCCGTGCAGACAGCCGGTGAGCACGTTGGTGAGCACGCTGAGGCGCGGGATCAGGTTGAATTGCTGGAACACCTGGCCCACCTCCGCGCGCAGTGCCCGGAGCTCGCGCGGCCGCATGGACGCCACCTCTCCCCCAGCGACGCGGACACTGCCGGCGGTGATGGGTGCGAACCCGGTGAGGCTGCGCATCAGTGTGGACTTGCCCGAACCGGAGGCCCCGAGCAGCGCCACGGTCTCGCCCGCGTGCAGATCGAGGTCGACGCCGCGCAGGACAGGAGTGCGGTCGTACGCCACCGCCAGGCCGCGGACTGCGACGACAGGGCTGACGGATGCCGCCGCCGCCGCGGCATCCGTGGTGAGGGTGAGCGTCATCAGCGCAGGTCCTCGAGCTTCACGCCGGCGACCGCCGCGATGTCGACGAAGCCCTCGAAGAGCTCGGACTCAGGGGCGATGATCGTCTCTCTGCCGATGAACCCCTCGCCGAGCGCGCCGAGCGCTTCCGCGTTCTCCTCCGAGAACACGGCCGGAAGCGCCTCTTCGAGCAGCGTGCGGGTCTCGTCGTCGAGCGACTGGCGAGCAAGCACCGTGCCTGCGACAGGCATCGACGGGCTCTCGCCGACCCCGCGCCACTCGCCGTCCGCGAACGGGAAGTACGGCGCGCCCAGCTGTGTCAGCATGATCGCGGTGCAGGCGGCATCCACCTGCCCCTGCTCCAGGGCGGCGAAGCTGCCCTCGTGGCCGCCGGCGAAGATCGCCTCGTAGTCCACATCCTGTTCGAGGCCTGCCTCGTGCAGCATGTAGACCGGCATGAAGTACCCCGAGCTCGAGGCCTGGTCCGCGAACGCGACAGTCGCCCCCTCGAGGTCTTCGACCTCCCGGATGGGCGAGTCCTGCAGCACGACACAGGTGGAGACCGGGGTGTCATCGCCCTTCCAGGCGAGCAGGGCGTCGACCTCTCCGGTGTTGACGGCGAGGGCCGAGGGGAAGCCGCTCATGATGCCGATGTCGACATGGTCGGCGCGGATCGCCTCGACGACGCTGAGGTAGTCGGGAACGTCGGTGACCTCGACGGTGCGGCCCGTCTCGGCCTCGAGCAGCGCCGCGAAAGCCTCGATCGGGTTCTCGGCCGACGGGTCATCGCCCAGAGGGAGTGTCGCGATGGTGATCGGCGCGTCGGTGGCGGCATCCGGGTCGGAGGCGGACGCGGTGCCCGCGCATCCGGTGAGAGCGAGTGCGGCGATGCCGAGGAGACCGAGGGCGGGGGGTGCGACGCGGCGCATGAGGATGTTCCTTCCAGGGGTTCGGGAGATTTCGAGAACACCGGTATGCAAACTCCGCGAGGTGACCACGAATTACGAGACCGCCGGACTGCGAATGGAACGCCGGATGAACAGCTGGCGATGGCAGGGCCTCGACGCCGCGCTGCGCTGTCATCGCCGCAGGCCGCGGACCCGCGGATCGGGACCGATGCCCCGAGCGATCAGGGGATGTGCCAGAACTCGGTGCCGAGCCCGTACATGTTCCAGATCCACCACCATTGACCGACGAGGCACGTGGCGAGCACGGCGAGTCGCCAGGCAAGGCTCCGCGGGGCGGCCACAGCGCCCCAGAGCGGTGAGAGCGGGAAGAGGATCCGGAACACGCTCGATTGCGGGAGGAAGACCGCCAGCAGGTAGATGAGATAGCTGGCCGCCCACAGCCGGATCTCCGGTCCCAGACGGGCCACGTGCGGGCTGAACGCCAGCACGGCGCCGCCGGCGAGCACAAGGAGCCCCAGGCAGAGGAGACCCCATACCGGATCGAGACCCCAGAACCGGAACCAGTAGTCCGCCGCCTGCGGCCAGCCTTCGAAGGGCACGAATCCGCCCGCGTCACCGACCCACAGCCGCCGCCAGGCGAGTTCCGTCGCGAGATAGGCGTCGTCGCGACCGGTCACGACGCCGGCGATCACCTGCCAGGAGAGTCCCAGCGCGGTCGCGATGCCGGCGAGCGTGACGATGTGCACGACCTCACGCCGCGCGAACGGCTCGCGCGCTCGGCTCAGCCACCGACGGATGCCGAACAGGCCGAGGAACAGCGCGAACGCCAGCACGCCCGGGCGTGTGAACGCCATCGCCGGGATGATCGCGTACAACACGGCGTACTGCCTTCGCTGCAAACTGCGGATGCCGAGCAGGATCAGCAGCAGGAAGGGCGCCTCCGCGTAGCCGACCTGGAACATGGCTGCCAAGGGAGCCGAGGCGAAGAACACGACCGCCCACAGGGCCGCGGTCTCGCCGATCGCCGGCCTCAGGATGCTGCGGAGAACCAGGCAGCAGAGATAGCCGGCGATGAGTGCCAGTGCCACCGCACCCGCGGCCCAGGATCCGAGGAGCCATCCGGCCGCGTCCGCCGCCCACGGATAGAGCGGCATGAATGCCCACGCGTTCTGCGCGACCTCACCAGCGGTGGTGAGCGGCAGCTCGACCGGGTACCCCTCCGACGCGATGCGGTGGTAGTACTGCGCGTCCCACGCGACGATGTAGGTGGCCAGGTCCGCACCGGGGCCGAACCGGGACTCAGGGGGCGACAGTCGTGCAGCGAGGAGGAAGAACGACGTGGTGACGAGCCGTGAGGCCGCGTAGATCGCCGCGATCCGTGCCGCGGACACGGCCCGAGACGGGTGTCCGAGGGACCCCCCGGCAGATCCGCTATTCGTCGTTGGCGGTCTCTTCGATCCAGTCGATCGCGTCCTCGGCGAGGTAGCGGGCTCCGGGATCCTCGTCGGCATCCTGAATCTCGTCCTCCGGCTCGAGTGCAGCGGGCGCGGCTCCCGACTCGATCGCCCACACGTCTTCCGCGTCGGCCGCGTCGACGAGTTCGTCGATCTCGGCCGCGATGTCGACCGGGACCGCGTCGCCGTTGTTCGCGATCAGCCAGTCGCGGGTCTCCGCGGAGAGGCCCGGCCAGATCTGCTCCATGCCCATGCGCGCAAGCGTTGCACACCTCACAGCTGCGGTCGATGCACCATCAGGTGAATTCTCGGTGCAATACCATGCCCCCATGGCCACTCCTCAGCCGGACCAGCGATCCGCGCCCGTGACCCCCGACGGAGCACCCCGGAATCGCGTGCCTGCCCACATCACCCGACGACGCACCGCCATCGCGGCGCGGCTCGCCGACGAACGCTGACGCGCCGTGCGCTTTGTCCGGGCCGTGATGTCGGCCGTCGTCGCGACGCTGCCGGTGCTCGTCATCCTCCTGATCCCGACGCTGGTACGCGGTGACACCGGCATCGCCGCATTCAGCGGCGTCGGCGGCACCCTCCTCAACGCGGCGTTCATCGCGGCGATCATCCTGATCCCCAAGGTGAACGGCTGGCTGGATCCCGAGGTCCCCGCGTGGACCGCGACGACAGCGATGGCCGCGACCGCCCGGGTGTGGCGCACCCGCATCTGGCTCGCGCTCCTGGCGGTCCTCGCGCTCCTGGGGATCTTCGCCGCCGGACAGACCGCTGCGTATTTCCTCGGTCTGAGTTCACCCGCGCTCACCGACGGCGTGCTCGACTACAGCCGCTTCCTGGCGCAGGAGCTCGTCGTCTACCTGCTGGGATACGTGCTGTCGCTCACGACCTACGTGCTGCTCATCCGCGTGCTCGCCCGCCACGCCGACTGAGCCACTCCCCCGCGCACGGCGACCCGGTCGCACGGCCGGGACGACGCGCCGCCGGGCCCGATCAACGATAAAGGCCCCGGGTGCTGGGGACACCCGGGGCCTGTCGTCGTCTGCTCTCGCTCACCAACCCCCCGGTTAGCGGCGCTCGACGACGGTTTGGGAAGGATTCTTTGGGGAGGGCCTTCCCTGAGATGCTGGGGACATCTCCCGTACAGCTTAACCCGGGCTCCTAGGTGTCCGCTGTCCCCTCTTCGGGGGACATTTTCGGGTCCATCAGTCCGGTACGACGTACCCCTTCACCCAACGGTCGAGAGCATCGTACGCCTGCGCGCGGGGTTCGTCACGTGAAAGGAACACGTCGTGGATCGCGCCTTCGATCCGGGCGATCGTCACGAGTTCGCCGACCTTGGTGGAGGCTCGGGCGATGTCGTCGACGACCAGCACCGAGTCCGTCGACGTCATCGATTCGCGCCATGCGAGCGGAGGCGTCGAGGCCGTCGACAGCAGCACCATCGCAGGGCAGCCGACGTCGATGCCCGACGCGACGCGGCGATGCCCCGCCATGACGGCGGACAGCCAGCCGGGCGCCGTCGGAAACCCACGGTCGGGCCGCCAGAGCGCCCGATGCTCGCCGTTGGGAAGGCTGCCGATCTCATCCTGGGCGCGCGTGTAGAAGCCGAAGTCGACGGCAGGCTGGGTGCCTCGCGGATCGAGGCGTGCACGCATGTCGACCAGGGGCGCAAGGGCCTGACGCCCGAGCGGGCCGAGCTGCAATTCGAGCCACGGGCTGTTCAGCACGAGCGCGTCGGCGCGCCCCGGATGGCGCGCGGCCCACAGCGTGAGCGTGAGACCGCCGGTCGAATGGCCCATGAGCACGAGCCGCCGACCCTTCCGCGCGGCCCGCCTGTCCGGTTTCGCCCCGGCATGGGGTCCGCGTCCGTTGCCGGTCGCCGCCGGGTGGTGGCCCATTGCCCGCAGAGCGGCCTCGATGTCGACGTCGTAGTCGTCGAGCGAGTCGATGTAGCCCGGAGACTGACCGTCGCGCAGGCTGCGGCCGTAGCGGCGCAGGTCGAGGGCGAAGAACCGCGCCCCGCGGTGGGTCCAGAACCGCGCGAGCTCGCGCTGGAAGAAGTAGTCGGACCAGCCGTGCACGTACAGCACGTCGACGTCCCGCAGCGGCGCGAAAGCTGTCACCACCGGGTTCGGGATGCTGCGGACCAGGGTGGCGACGAGATCCCCGTGCTCGCCCGCCACACCGAGGGACAGCGTCAGCTGCTCGAACGGCTCCCCGAGGACGTCGGGGACCCACGTCTGGGATGGCCCGGCCATGCGCTCAGCCTACGGGGGCGCTGCGCTCGGGCCGGCTCAGCCGTCGGAGTGTGCGCCGCCGCGCCGACAGGCGCGACGGCCGGGCCCGCTACTCGCCGCGCGAGATCGTCACCATCTCGTCGCGCGGCACGACCTTGACGCGCGCCCGCTCGTGCGGGGCGCCGAGCGCGACCTCGTGCTCGTCGAGGCGGTGCCAGCCCTCCAGGTCGGTCCACGCCACGCCGCGCGAGGCGAGCAGCTCAGGGATGGACGCCTCCGAGGGGTCGGCCGGCTGCCACCACGTGCCCTGATCGTTGATCAGATGGCGGATGGTCTCCATCGCGTCGGACTTGGTGTGACCGATGAGGCCGACGGGTCCGCGCTTGATCCAGCCGGTGGCGTACACGCCGTTGACCCGCTGGTTCGAGTCCTTGCTCAGCACCTGGCCCTCGCGGTTGGGAATGACGCCGTGCCGTTTGTCGAATGGCACACCGGGCAGCGGCGAGCCGAAGTAGCCGACGGCACGGTACAGCGCCTGGATCGGCAGCTCGCGCAGCTCGCCGGTGCCGACCACACCGCCCTCGCCGTCAGGGCGGGTCCGCTCGTAGACGAGCGCCGACACGCGGCCCTCGGCATCCGTCTTGACCTCCAACGGCTTCGCGTAGAAGTGCAGGTGCAGGCGGCGGGATGCCGTGCCCCCGGCGTTGTTGACCGAGTCGCGCTTGCGCCACGACTGCAGCACGCGGTCGATGACCATGACCTGCTTGTTGCTCGCGATGGCGGCGCGCGCCGCGTCGTCGTAGTCGAAGTCCTCGTCGTAGACCACCATGTCGACGTCGCGCAGCTCGCCGAGTTCGCGGAGCTCCAGCGGTGTGAACTTGACGTTCGCGGGCCCGCGGCGGCCGAACACGTGCACGTCGGTCACGTTCGAGGCGGCGAGGCCCTCGTAGACGTTGTCGGGGATCTCTGTGGGCAGCAGGTCCTCGGCGTGCTTGGCCAGCATGCGCGACACATCGAGGGCGACGTTGCCGTTGCCGAGGACGGCGACGGATGCCGCATCCAGCGGCCATTCGCGCGGCACGTCCGGGTGCCCGTCGAACCAGCTCACGAAGTCGGCCGCGCCGTACGAGCCGGCTGCATCGATGCCCGGGATGTCGAGGTCGGTGTCGCGGATGGCCCCGGTGGCGAAGATCACGGCGTGGTAGTGGTGCTTGAGGTCGTCGAGGGTGATGTCCTCGCCGAAGCGCACATTGCCGAAGATGCGGATGTCGCCGCGGTCGAGCACCTCGCGCAGCGCCGTGATGATGCCCTTGATGCGCGGGTGGTCGGGGGCGACGCCGTAGCGGACCAGCCCGTAAGGAGCGGGCAGCTGCTCGAACAGGTCGATCGACACGTCGAACTTGCGCTCGGCCTTCAGCAGGATGTCGGCGGCGTAGATGCCTGCCGGTCCTGCACCGACGATCGCCAGCCGGAGCTTGGTCATGGGGGTCCTTTCGGGAACTCGGCTCGTCGCACTCCCCGGTCGTTGAGCGAGCGAAGCGAGACGAAACGCGGGAACGTCTAACTGGAGCGGTCGGCGACAGCCTGCGCGAAACGGGTGAGGGCCTCGCGCACGGCGCCGTCCGGGAGCGGCGCGAGCGCCTCGATCGCCTGGGTCGACCACGCGTGCGCGAGGTCGAGGGTGGCTTCGGTCGCCTCGTGATCGCGCAGCTGCGCGAGCGGCTCGTCGAGGATCGAGGGATCGGCGCCGTCGGCGATGCGCGCGACGCCGTCGTCGATGCGTGCGCGCAGCTCGACGGATGCGGCATCCTTCCGCTCGCCGAGCACGAGGTAGGGCATCGTCGGCACGCCGGCGCGCAGGTCGGTGCCGGGAACCTTGCCCGTCTCGACCGGGTCGGCGGACAGATCGATGACGTCGTCGAGAAGCTGGAACGCGACGCCGGCCTTCTCGCCGAACGTCACCATCGGCTCTTCGAACTCCGCAGGACCGTTCGAGAAGATCACGCCCGACTGCGCAGCGGCGGCGATCAGCGAGCCGGTCTTGTCTGAGAGGACGTTCAGATAGAACTCGACGCGATCGTCGGTCTCGGACGGGCCCACCGTCTCATGCATCTGACCGAGCACGAGCCGCTCGAACGTGTCAGCCTGCAGCCGGATGGCGCGGTCGCCATGGCGGGCCATGATCTGGCTCGCGCGCGAGAACAGCAGGTCGCCGGTGAGGATCGCGACGTTGTTGCCCCACACCGCGTGGGCGCTGGGCACACCGCGGCGCTTGTCGGCGGCATCCATCACGTCGTCGTGGTAGAGCGAGCCGAGGTGGGTCATCTCGAGCGCCGTGGCGGCCTGGATGACCTCGTCGGTCGCGCCCTCCCCCAGCTGGGCGGTCAGCAGCGCGAGCATCGGGCGCACACGCTTGCCGCCGGCGTCGTACAGGTAGCGGCTGGTGGCGTCGGCCAGGGTGTCGGCGACACGCAGTTCGCGCTCGAGGGCGCTGTCGACGCGCTTCAGGCCCGCCTCGACGGTCTTGAGCAGGCTGCGCGATCGCGCGCCCGCGAAGATGCGGTCGGTCAGGCCCAGCTTGCCCGCGATGTGCGAGCCCGGCGCTGTCGGTGTCACATGCCCAGCCTACCGGGGGCGCGTTTGCCCTCGTCCCACGGTCGGCGAGGACCTGAGGTCCCGGTCGTCGAGCGAGCGAGGAACGCGGTCGTCGAGCGAGCTGGGAACGCGGTCGTTGAGCGAGCTTGGAACGCGGTCGTTGAGCGAGCGAGGAACGAGCGAGACGAAACGCCTGCACCCGGCGCATCAGAGTGGTTCGAGGCGTTTCGTCTCGCTTCGCTCGCTCAACGACCGAGGGATCGCTCGCTCAACGACCGGTAGGCTTCGTAGCCCGGTGCAGCGCGACGATGCCCATCGAGAGGTTGCGGTGGGCGACGTTCGTCCACCCCGCCTCACGGATCCAGGCCGCCAGGGTGCGCTGGTCGGGCCAGTCGCGGATCGACTCGTTCAGGTAGTCGTACGCCTCGGCGTTCGAGCTCACGGTCTTCGCGACGACCGGCAGCACGCGGTCGTTGTAGAAGCGGTAGAGCCCGTTGAAGGTCTTCGACGGCGGGCGCGAGAACTCGCAGATCACGAGTCGCCCGCCCGGCTTCGTCACGCGCAGCAGCTCGCGCAGCGCCTTCTTCGGCTCGTTGACGTTGCGCAACCCGAACGACATCGTGACGGTGTCGAACTCGTCGTCGCCGAACGGGAGCGCGGTCGCGTCCGCCTGCACGAACGACAGATTCCGGATGCCGCCGCCCGGCGCACCTGCCCCGTGCCGGCGCTCGCCCTCGGCGATCATGCCGGGCGAGAAGTCCGCCGCGACCACGTCGGCGCCGCGGCCGGCGAGCGCCACGCTGGACGCGCCGGTGCCGGCGGCGAGATCGAGGATGCGCTGGCCGGGACGAGGGTCGACCGCGCGCGTCGTCGCAGCACGCCAGAACCGGTCGTTGCCCATGCTGAGCACGGTGTTGGTGCGGTCGTAGCCGGCGGCGACCTGGTCGAACATGCCGCTCACGCGCGAGGGATCCTTGTGCAGGTCGGCGCGATTCGGCTCGTGATCGGAGGGGTGGGATGCCACGGCTTCGAGTCTAGGCGGCGCTGCCCGGCCGAGCGGGGCCAGGGCGGGCGGGGTCGGCGGCCGTCGTGTCTGCGTCACGATCGTCGGCGTCGTGCTCTGGGAACGTGACCCGCGCGGGCTGTGCCACCGGCGTCAGCGCGGCCAGGCGGGCGAGCCAGTGCAGGGCGGTCGCGTCGTCGAACGGAGCGAGGTCTGCGCGCACGCGCCCTTCGAGCTCGACGGCGACGGACTCGAGCCTCTCCACCAGGTCGAGCGGGTAGTGGTAGGCGACGCGGTGCTCGTCCCACTCGTCGCGGTCCTCGATATAGACGTCGCCGGGGCTGCGCAGCACGCCATCGCGGTCGAGGTACGGTTGCGCGGGCTCGCGCCGGACGACGTCGAGGTCCATGTCGATCCCGGTCGGGAGGCCGGCATCCCATCGCACATCCCAGGCGATGTCGATGTACACGCGCGTCGAGTGCGGGGCGGCGTTGTGCGTGTAGGCGAAGTCGCCGCTCGGCGGGATCAGCGTGACGCTGTCGTGCTCGGCGGCGAACTCGCGCCCCGGTCGCGCGTTGTTCCAGCCGGCGGGCTGCCCGAGCCAGTCACCCCAGCGATCGCTGCCGAGGTAGATCTCGTCGTTGACCCAGTGGGCGCCGCCGTCCCACTTGCGCCAGCGGAACTGCAGCGCGGTCCCGACTGCGGGTCGGTCGGGATGGTGCGGATGAGGCTGCTCGTCGGCGTCGGCGGTCACCTCGCGAGTCTAGGCTGGAGGCGTGACATCTGCGCTCCGCCCGCCCCAGCTGGTGGTCGAGACCCGCGAGATCGAGCACGTCGACGACCTCCTCACGTACGCCTCGCCCGACGAGCCGCTCGCGTGGCTGCGGCGCGGCGACGGCATCGTCGGCATCGGATCCGTGGGCGGGTACGAGCGGGGGCCGCAGAGCGATCCCGGCCTCGCCCCTGCGACCCTGGCGACTCCGGCCGACACATGGCGCCGGATCGCCGAGGCAGCCGAGGTCGACGACCCGGTGGGCCTTCCGGGCACGGGTCTCGTCGCCTTCGGCACGTTCGTCTTCGACGACAGCTCTTCAGGCACGAGCCGTCTCGTGGTCCCGCAGACCGTCATCGGTCGCCATCACGGGCGGTCATGGGTGACCCGCATCCGCACGGCCGACACCGAGCTTCACGTCGCCGCTGTCGAGCCGACGCCGTACGGCCCCTACTGGTCGGCGACCCTCGGCCCCGGCACTCTCAACCCGGCCGGCTATCAGGCCGCGGTGCGGCAGGCCGTGGACGCGATCGTCCGCGGCGAGCTCGAGAAGGTCGTGCTCGCGCGCGACCTCGTGGGCACGATCCCGGCCGGCGCCGACCTGCGCAGGCTCGTCCGCGCCCTGGCCGACGACTATCCCGACACCTGGACCTTCGCCGTCGACGGGCTCATCGGCGCGAGCCCCGAGACCCTCGTGACGGCCTCGCGCGGCGTCGTGACCGCACGCGTGCTCGCCGGGACGATCCCCCGCGGCACCGACGCGCACGACGACACCGCGGCATCCACCTCCCTCGCGCACAGCGGGAAGGACCTCGACGAGCACCGCTACGCCGTGCAGAGCGTGCTCGCGACGCTCGGTCCGCACGTCAGCCACCTGAGCGCCGATCCCGAGCCCTTCACGCTCAAGCTGCCGAACCTGTGGCATCTGGCGACCGATGTCGCCGGCGACCTCGCCGACCACGCCTCGGCGCTCGACCTCGTGGCGGCGCTGCATCCGACGGCGGCCGTCGCCGGGACGCCACGGGATGCCGCGCTCGACCTCATCCGCCGACTCGAGCCGTTCGACCGCCGCCGGTACGCCGGCCCGGTCGGGTGGGTCGACGGCGACGGGAACGGCGAGTGGGCCATCGCCCTGCGGTGCGCCCAGATCGGCGCGACCCCTCGACGGGCTCAGGAACCGGCCCCGGCGGACGCGGCCGACAGCGACACCATTCCCGTCGTCGCCCACGCCGGCGCTGGAATCGTCGCACAGAGCAACCCCGAGACGGAGCTGCTCGAGACCCGCGTGAAGTTCCGCCCCATCGTCGACGCCCTCGCCTGAGCGTCGCCCCGGGGGTGGAGCGTGCATCCTGGCGAGACCACAAGGCACGGACGAGACGGTGGGTGAACCCCACCGTCTCGTCCGCGCACTGTCGTCTCGCGCGAACGCAGCGCGCGGAGGCGACGTCAGCGCGCGGAGGCGACGGCAGCGCGCGGAGGCGACGTCAGCTCGCGGCGAGCCGCGCCTTCTCGGCCTCGACGTCGAAGGTCGCCACCGGCCAGTGCGGGTCGATCTCCTCCAGAGCCTCGAGGAGCAGGTGCTGCACCGCCAGGCGCGCGTACCACTTGCGGTCGGCGGGCACGACATGCCACGGAGCGTGATCGGTCGAGGTGCGCTCGAAGACGGTCTGGTACGCCGCCATGTACGACGGCCAGAGCTCCCGCTCGTCGACGTCGCCGGGGTTGTACTTCCAGTGCTTGTCGGGCCGCTCGAGCCGCTCCATGAGCCGCGACTTCTGCTCCTCGGGCGAGATGTGCAGCATCACCTTGACGACCCGGGTCCCGGTGTCGGTGAGGCGCTTCTCGAACTCGTTGATGGCGCCGTAGCGGCGCTCGATCTCTTCGGCAGGCGCGAGCTGTCGCACGCGGCCGATCAGCACGTCCTCGTAATGCGAGCGGTCGAAGACGCCGATGAGCCCCGACACCGGAAGACGCCGCTCGACCCGCCACAGGAAGTCGTGCTCGAGCTCTTCAGGGGTCGGCTTCTTGAACGCCGAGAGCACGACGCCCTGCGGGTCGACCGAGCCGACCACGTGCCGGATGATCCCGCCCTTGCCGGCCGAGTCCATGGCCTGCAGCACCAGCAGCACGGCGGCATCCGTCGCGTCCACGCGGCTGCGCGCGTAGAGCCGCTCCTGATACTCGTCGAGTTCGGCCGCGCCCGCCTCCAGGTCCTCCGCGGCCTGGACCTTGTCCTTCGCATAACCCGGCGTCGAACGGGTGTCGACGTCGGCGAGGCGGAACCCCTCGCCGACCCGGAGGAGATCGGCGACGTCGCCGATCCAGTGCTTCTGACTCGAGGCGATCATGGAGCCATCATGGCGTGCTTCGGCCGGCGGCGACCAGGATCGACCCACCGCGCGCGCCGGATCTGTGCGCGACGATCGGGCGCGTCGGTCAGCGCTCCAGCGGCACTTCGATGAGCTGGCGACCCTCGACCGCCGTCGTGAGCGCCTGATCGAGCGCGGACCGGGTCGTGACCCGCCGGTACTCCCAGCCGTACGCGAGCGCGAGCTGTTCGAGGTTCACCTCGTGCGGCGTGTACAGCACTCGATCCATGACCTCGGAGCCTGCCACGGCGGCCACCTCCAGTCCGTCGAAGATGGTGCCGCCGCCGTCGTTGCCGACCACGAGCTGGATGCGCGGCTGCTCCTCGTGCGGCGGCAGCAGCAGGGCGCCGACGTCGTGCAGCAGTGCGAGGTCGCCCAGCAGCACGCGCGTGACGCCCGCGACGCCGGCCGACTGGCTCGCCACCGCGATGCCGGTCGCGGTGGCGATCGTGCCGTCGATGCCCGCGAGCCCGCGATTCGCATGCACCGGCACCTTCTTGCCCGCCAGCACCTGATCGGCCACCCGCACCAGCCGCGACGAGCCGAACACGAGGCGGTCGTGAGGCCAGGAGGCCCGCCAGACGGCGTCGACGAGGGCGGCGCGATCGATCGGCGCGCGGATGACCTCGAGCTCTGCGGCGATCGCACCCAGCCGCTCCCCCGGGACCGCCGACGAGAGGCCGTCGGCGTCAGGGGCAGGAGGAGTGAGATCGACGGATGCCGCGCGCGAGGCCTGCAGCCATTCCCCGAGCCAGGCGCGGTCGGGGTCACCCGTCGCGACGGCGATGCGGTCGGCCGCGAACGTGACGCCGTTGAGGTTGAGGGGTTCGCCGGGGCCGCGCACGGCCACGACCTCGACATCCGCGTCGGAGAGGAGCGCCGCGGCCTCGCGGCTGAGCGTCGGGTGCCCGAGCACGACCACGCGCTCGATGCGACCGCCGAGCTCGGGCTCGCGCAGCAGCTCCCGGTATCCGTGCACGAGATGGCGCCCGAAGCGGGCACCGCTCACGATCTCGGCGACGAGGGGCCACCCGCCCACGTGCGCGAGCTCCTCGGCCTCGGCGCCGGCATCTGCTCCTGCGAGCACGATCGTGCGCGGTCCGCGCTGGAGGACGAGCGGCGCATCCTCCGGCTCGGTAGGGACGTCGGACTCGCCGATCCCGCCGCCGCCCTGGTAGAGCGCTCCGGATGCCTCGTCCTCGGCCTCGGCGTCCACGGGCGGCCCATCGGGGTCGTCGTCGACGGCGGTGTCGAGCTCCGCCGCGGGGACGCCCATCCACGTGGGGAGCGCTCCGGCCAGCGGCTCGCGGTACGGCAGGTTCAAGTGGACCGGGCCCGGCGCGCGCGTTCCGGCGCCGAGGGCGGCGGCGACGGCCTCGTCGGCGAGCGCCCGCAGCATCGCGCTCTGCTCGTGCGTGCCGTCCGGGTCGACCGCCTCCGGCACCGGCACGTCGGCCTCGAGCCGCACGCTGGGTGCGAACATCCCGGGCTGGCGCGTGGTCTGGTTGGCGCCGACGCCGCGCAGCTCGGGCGGGCGGTCAGCCGTGAGCAGCAGGAGCGGCACACCGGCGTGGTGGGCTTCGAGCGCGGCGGGCAGCAGGTTGGCGACCGCTGTGCCGGAGGTGCAGACCACGGCCGCCGGCATCCGTGTCTCCCGCCCGATGCCGAGCGCCGTGAAGCCGGCGACACGCTCGTCGATGCGCACGTGCAGGCGGATGGCGCCCCGCCGCTCGAGCTCGGCGGCGACGAGCGCCAGCGACTGCGAGCGCGAGCCGGGACTGAGCACGACGTGGCGCAGGCCGAGCTCCACGAGCCGGCACAGGAGCGCCACGGCAGCGTCGGTCGCGGGCGCGGAGTCGAGCGCGCCCGCGGCGCGGCGGGTATCGGTCACGTCAGCCGATGGCCCCGCGCTGGCCGCGGGCGTCGTCATCGCCCTCGGCGGGGCGGGTCGGCGGCTTCGGCTGCGGCGGGGTGCCCGGCGCGGCGGTGCCGCCTGCGGCGGCCGTTCCGGGGGCGGTGCCACCCGGAGCAGCGGTGTCGTCGGATTCCGCCGGGCCGAGAGGCTGGCTCCAGCGGGGGTCGTCGCTCTCGGCGTCGAGCTGCGCCAGCTCCTCCTCGAGGCGGCGGATGCGCTCGTCCTGATCGCTGATCGTGCCGATGCGGCCGAGGAACTCGGGGTCGTCATCCGGCGCGCGGCGGGCGGCGACGGACGAGGCCCGCACGCGTCCGACGATGAGCCAGAGCAGGCCGCCGAGGACGGGCAGTAGGACGACGATGAGGATCCAGACCGGCTTGCTCACACCACGGTGGCGGCTCGGGGGCTGGACCGCGCAATCGACGATGGTGAAGACCCAGAACGCGGTCGCCACCAGGGCCAGTATCAACAGCACCCGAGGCATCTTCCCATCCTAGGCGGGCGCGGCCCGGCGTGGGCGTGCCGTGACGCAACCGTCGCCGAACCCGCCCGTGGGTCGAACGTAGGATGGACGGGTGAAAGCGCGCTCGGCCATCGTCTACTCGGTGCTGCGGCTGCTGGCGTTCCTCGTGCCGTTCGGCATCCTGATGCTGTTCCCGATCATGCAGGAGTACTACTGGCTCGCCGCCATCTTCGCCGCGCTCATCGGCCTGAGCCTGTCGGTGCTCTTCCTGCGCAAGCCGCTCGAGGACGCGACGTCGGGTCTCGCCGAGCGCCGTGCCCGGTCGCGCAGCGCGGTCACCGACGAGCAGGCGGAGGATGCCGCGGCGGACGCCACCACAGACCCCCGCGCTCCCGACAACAAGACACCGGACTCCCGGGCCTGACGAACCGCGGGCTCGAGGCGTTTCGACTTCGGGCGCCAGAGCGCCCTCCGCTCAACGACCGGCACCTTGGCCCCGGTCGCTGAGCGAGCGAGGAACGAGCGAGACGAAACGCTCGCTCCCAGCAGCGACGCCGGGCGGGGCGCGGCATCCGGTCTCAGCCGATGAAGGCCCACATCAGGAAGGCGCCGTACGCGACCGAGGTGAGCGAGGTGAGCCCGAGGGCGACCACCAGCTCGCGGGGATCGCGGTAGGTCCAGACGATGAGGATCGCGGGCAGCCCCGCCAGCAGGGCGAGGAGCGTGAGCCACGCGATCGGGTAGCCGATCCATGCGAGGAAGGCGGCGATCAGGAATGCGACCAGCACGAACACCGTGAACAGCCAGCGCGTGGCGGTGCGGCCGATGAGCACGGTGAGCGTCTTCTTGCCTGCGACGCGGTCCTGGTCGATGTCGCGGAGGTTGTTGGCCAGGAGCACCGCACACGCGAGGAGTCCCACGCCGACGGCGCCGAACCGGGCCTCCTGCGGAAGTGCGAGCGCCTGCACCCAGGTCGTGCCGAGGGTGGCGACGAGGCCGAAGAACACGAAGACGAAGAGCTCGCCGAGGCCGTAGTACCCGTAGGGGCGCTTGCCTCCGGTGTAGAACCATGCGGCGATGAGGCAGACCGCGCCGACCGCGAGGAGCCACCACTGCTGCGTGCGGATCGTGATGGCGAGACCGGCGATCGCGGCGATCGCGAAGAACGCCAGCGCCACCAGCAGCACGGTGCGTGGCTTGACCTTGCGCGACGCCGTGAGGCGCGCAGGCCCGACGCGGTGGTCGTCGGTGCCGCGGATGCCGTCGCTGTAGTCGTTGGCGTAGTTGACGCCGATCTGCAGCGACACCGAGACGATGAGGCAGAACAGCGCGATCACCCAGTGGAAGACGTCGGTCACGAGGATCGCCGCGCCCGTGCCGACCAGGATCGGCGTGATCGCCAGCGGCAGGGTGCGCAGCCGTGCCGCGCCGATCCAGTCGCCGATGGTGGGCTTCGCGACGCGCGCGGGATCACGCGAGACGTTCGACTTCTGCGGGTTCCCGCGAGACTGCTGCTTCTTCGCGCCCGCGGTGCCGCGCTTCTTGCTGGAGGTTGCTGCCACGAATGCACATCTTAGGGGTCCGGCCGATGAAGACCGGCGCGGCCGTCAACCCCCTCGCCGCATGTCGGGAGCCGCGCGGATCATGGAGGCCATGTTGAGCATCGGATCCACGGTCCTCACCGTGGAAGACATCGGCCGCGCCGGCGACTTCTGGCGCTCCGCCCTCGGCTACGAGAGTCGCAGCGAGCCCAGCGACGACTGGGTGATCCTCGACCCGCCCGGCAAGGCCCACTGGGCGGCGCCCGGCGCGAGCCTCGCCCTGTCGGTCACCGGATATCCCCAGCACTACCCGCCGCGCATCCACCTCGACCTCTACGCCGAAGACCAGGCGGCCGAGATCCGGCGGCTCCTCGATCTCGGCGCCCGCGAGGTCGACTGGGACGGCTACCCCGACGACGCCGACTGGGTCGTGCTCGAAGACACCGAGGGCAACAGGTTCTGCGTGGTGCAGACGGGCCCTTACCCGAAGAGCTGACGCGCGCCCCGGGCTCGGTGGGCGGCGGGCTGGCTGTGGGACAGCCGCGCGTTCCTCAAACGAGGACCGGAGTTCCTCAAATGAGGCCAGGATTCACCAAGGGCCTCCTCGAACGAGGACAAGCGGTTCATCGAACGAGCGGAGTGCGCTCCTCAGATGAGGAACGGAGCCGAAACGAGGATCGAAGCGGCCGAAATCGACCTCGTCTCGGCACTCGTCCTCAGTTGAGGACCAGCGCAGTGACGACGTGGCCGGCAGCGAGGACGAGGCAGCGCCTCGAGCGGAGGGCAGGCTGATCAGTGCAGGGCGAGGACCGCGCGGCGGATGGCCTCGCGGTCGGGCTTACCTGACGGCAGCGTCGCCAGTTCGTCGACGAGCACGAGGCGCGACGGACGCGCGTGCGCGCCGATCTCGGCCTGCACAGCCGTGCGCGCCTCCTGCAGCTGGACCGCTTCGCTGCGGCGCAGCGCCTCGCCGCGGGAGGCGACGACGACGGATGCCTCGCCCCAGCGCTCGTCGGGGATCCCGACGACGACGGCCGTGTGGAGTCCGGGTATCCCCCGCACGATCCGTTCGACGCGGTCGAGCGAGACGTTGACGCCGCCCGACACGATGACGTTGTCGATGCGCCCGCGCACCCGCAGCACGCCGTCGTCGAACAGGCCGGCGTCGCCGGTGCGGTACCATCGCGTGCCGTCGCGCTCGCGGAGGAATACGGTATCCGTCCGCACGTGATCGCCCAGGTAGCCCTCGGCCAGGGTCGGGCCCGACACCTGCACCTCGCCGCGCTCGATGCGCAGCCGCACGTTCGCGAGCGGCACGCCGTCGTAGACGCAGCCGCCGCTGGTCTCGGTGGAGCCGTAGGTGCGGACGATGCGCGCCCCCGCCGCCTCGGCGCGCTCGAGCGTCGCGGCCGGCAGCGCCTGGCCGCCCACGAGGATCGTCTCGAACGAGCGCACGGCGGCGAGCACCGAGCTGTCGTGCTCCGCGGCGTCGAGCAGTCTCGACAGCTGGGCCGGCACCAGCGACGTGTAGGTCGGGACGCGCTCGCCTCGATCGGTCGACACCATCAGCAGGGCGGCGGCGGCGAAGGACTGGGGCGTGAAAGCGCCGGACAGGATCGCCGGCTCGCGGTCGGCGACGAGCGAGCGGACCAGCACCTGGAGCCCGGCGACGTAGCTCGCCGGCAGCGCCAGGAGCCACGCGCCGTCGCCGATGCGGTCGGCGGTCGCCAGCGCGCTCGCGGTGAGGGCGTCGCGACTGAGCACGACACTCTTGGGGATGCCGGTGGACCCCGATGTCGTCACGACGACGGCCGTTCCGGGCCGGACCTCGCCCGGGAGCCCGCTCACGAGCCCCAGGCCCAGCGCGGGACCCGCGCCGTGGAGCGCCCCGCGCAGGGCTCGGAGGATCTCGCGGGGATCGTCGCCGACGACGGGTTCGAGCTTCATGCGGACATCGACTCCCCACGCGCGCGCCACGGACGGGACTGGCCGGGCTCATAGCCCTGTCGCGCGCTGTCGAGGAGTTCGTGCACGGCGGGTCCTCAGAAGTGCCAGGGGTACGGCGACCAGTCGGGGTCGCGCTTCTCGAGGAAGGCGTCGCGGCCCTCGACGGCCTCGTCGGTGCCGTACGCCAGGCGGGTCGCCTCGCCGGCGAACACCTGCTGGCCGACCATGCCATCGTCGACGGCGTTGAATGCGAACTTCAGCATGCGGATCGCGGTCGGCGACTTGGTGAGGATGGTGCGCGACATGGCGAGCGCCTCGCGCTCGAGGTCGGCGTGCGGCACCACCCGGTTGACCGCGCCCATCTCATATGCGCGCTGCGCCGAGTACTCCTCGGCGAGGAAGAACACCTCGCGCGCGAACTTCTGTCCGATCTGGCGCGCGAAGTAGGCGGAGCCGTAGCCCGCGTCGAAGGATCCGACATCCGCGTCGGTCTGCTTGAACCGGCCGTGCTCGGCCGAGGCGATCGACAGGTCGCACACGACGTGCAGCGAGTGCCCACCGCCCGCGGCCCAGCCGGGGATCACGGCGATGACGACCTTGGGCATGAAGCGGATCAGCCGCTGCACCTCGAGGATGTGCAGCCGCCCGGCGCGGGTCGGGTCGGTGACGGCATCGGAGTCGGAGTACTTGTAGCCGTCGCGCCCGCGGATGCGCTGGTCGCCGCCGGAGCAGAACGCCCAGCCGCCGTCCTTGGGGCTCGGTCCGTTGCCGGTGAGCAGCACCACCCCGATACGCGGGTCCTGACGCGCGATGTCGAGCGCCCGGTACAGCTCGTCAACCGTGTGCGGGCGAAACGCGTTGCGCACCTCCGGGCGGTGGAACGCGATGCGGGCGATGCGGCCGTCGCGCGAGACGTGGGACGTGATGTCGCTGTAACCGCCCTCCGTCTGGCCGGATGCCGGCATCCACTCGTCCTCGTCGAACAGTTCCGAAACGCTCACCCGGCCAGCCTACGGCGGCGCGTCGGCGGGCGTCATCCGCCACCGGACACCACTGCCCGCCAACTAGCCTGGATCGGTGACCTCGACTCTTCGCACCGTGGCCGCTGCCGCGGCATCCGCTGCCCTGCTCTTCACCCTCGTGGCCTGCACGGGCTCGCCCGACGCGACCCCCACGCCCGCCGAGACCAAGACTGTCGCGATCCTCGACAGCGCCTGCGGGGACGACGACGGCATCACCGTCGCCGTGGACGCGTCGAGCCTCGAGGACGGCGACAGCAAGGCGTGGTGCATCGGCACCGACGAGACGCTCGCCGCGGCCGACGCCCTCACCCTCGTGAACGTGACGACCGAGGGCACCGACGAGTACGGCGACGAGGTCGTGTGCCGCGTCAACGGCGTCCCTGCCGAAGACGTCGCGATCCCCGCTGCGGACGGGTCGGACTACTTCGAGACGTGCGAGTCGATGCCCGCCGCTTTCGCGTACTGGTCGCTCTGGATCAAGCCCGCGGACGGCGAGTGGGCGTATGCCGAGGAGGGACTCTCGACCCTCCAGCTCGAGCCGGGCGAGTCGCTCGAGCTGCTCTTCACGCTGAACGGCGAGCCGGCCGCGCCGACGACCTGACATGACGTTCCGACCCGGTCCTCTGCGCGCCGCGGCGATCCTCGCCGCAGGATTCGTAGCGGCCCGGGTCGTCTACCGCATCCTCTTCCACGGGGCCGACGGCGACGGCTTCGTGCTGCTGGATCTTCCGGCGGTGCGGCTGCCGTCGCCGTTCGCGCACGTCGTGCTGCTGGGCCCGGTCACCATCGACGGACTGTGGGATGCCGCCGCCAGCGCCCTTCCGATCGCGCTGGCGATCCTCGCCTTCGGCGTCCTGAACGCCGTCGTCGACCTCAATCGCGTGTTCGCGCGGGCGTCGCGCCGTGGTCCGCTCCGCGGCATCGCCCGCGCCCTGGCCATCGCCGGGGCGACGCTCCCCGCGCTCGCCGACGGCGCCCGGGCGGTGCGGTTCGCGCAGCGGCTGCGCGGCGAGCGCGGCGGACCACGGATGCTGCTGCCCCTGCTCGAGCGCACCCTCGAGCGCGCCGGAAACGTCGCCGCGGCCCTCGAGCTTCGCGGCTTCGCGGGGCGCGGCCTCGACGGCGACTGCCTCGCGCCCGTCGAGGCTCGCGACGTGGAGATCGGCTTCGGGCCGGTGACCCGCTCGGGCCGGGGCAGACCGGATTCCGCGGCAGATGTCGTCTCGCGCCCCGAAGCCCCGCGCAGCGCTTCGGTGATGGCGGATGCGGCGAGCTCCGGCATCCGTCTCCCCGCCGACCTCGTCCTTTCCGCCGGCACGCTGACTCTGGTGTCGGGTGCGACCGGGTCGGGAAAGTCCACGTTGCTGCGAGCCATCGCCGGCCTTCATACCCACACCGACGGCGGCTGGATCGCCGGCTCGCTGCGGGTCGTCGGACACGAGCGCGACCGGGTGCCCCCGCGCGACCTCGCGCAGCGCGTGGGCGTCGTGCTGCAGCATCCGCGCGAGGCGTTCGCGACCGAGCTCGTACGCGACGAGATCGGGCTCGCGCTCGAACTCCGCGGCGTCGCGCCGGTGATCGTGGGCGCCCGAGTGGCCGAGGTGGCGGCGCGGGTGGGCGTGACAGCGCTCCTCGACCGCCCCACGCGAAGGCTGTCGGCCGGTGAGGCGACGCTCGTCGCGATCGCCGCCGCGATCATCGAGCACCCGATCCTGCTCCTGGTCGACGAGCCGCTGGCCGACCTCGACGCCGACGCCCGCGTGCGTATCGCGGGGCTGCTCGACGCCCTCGCGCACGAGGCGGGCATGTGCGTCGTCGTGGCCGAGCACCGTGTGGCGACGCTGTCAGAGATCACCGACACCGTGCTCCGCATCGACGGCGGCGTGGTCAGCGTGGCATCTGCTGCCGGGCTTCACCCGGGTTCGGGACGCACCCGGGTCGTTCGGGCTGGGTCGGTCGCGGCGCCGGCCTGGGCGATGCGAGCCACGCCGCAAGAGGATCCGGCGGCAGGGCGCGCTGGCGTCCGCGGCGTCGGCGCGACGGGACACGGCGGCCGCGCGTCGGCACGCGGTGGCCCCGCGCCGGGACACGACGGCCGCGCGCCGGGACACGACGGCCGCGCGACGGGACACGACGGCCGCGCGCCGGGACACGACGGCCGCGCGCCGGGACACGACGGCCGCGCGCCGGCGCTGAGCGCACGCGGGATCACCGTGCGGCACGGGGCCGTCATCGCCGTCGATTCCGCCGACCTCATGCTCGACGCGGGCGAGATCGTGGCGCTCGTCGGACCCAACGGTGCGGGCAAGTCGAGCCTGCTCGCCGCGCTCGCCGTGCCCGAGCGCGGCGCGCAGATCGAAGCGGCCGGCCGCGTGGCGTTGATTCCGGATGCCTCGGACGACCTCTTCGTCTTCGACACGGTCGGCGGGGAATGCGCCCGCGCGGATCGTCGAGCGACACGGTCGCGGCGAGAGCCCGGACGTCGACGCGGGTCGGAGCCGGCGTCCGCGGACCTGCCTCCGTCTCACCGGCGCGGACGCAGCGGCCGGCACGCGATCGGCGATACCGCTGATCGGTTCGCCGGGTTCCTCGGATGCGACCCCGAAGACCCTGCGTTCGCCGCGCTTCTCGCGCGGCATCCGCAAGATCTCTCCGTCGGCGAGCGCCGCTGCCTCGCCCTCGCCATCCAGGTGGCCGGCGAGCCCGCCGTGCTGCTCGTCGACGAGCCGACCCGCGGCCTCGATCCCGCCGCACGTGATGTCCTGTGGGCGGCGCTCCTGTCGCTCGCCGAGGCCGGGGCCGCGATCGCCGTCGGCTCGCACGAGCCCGAGGTCGCGACTGGCGCCGATCGCGTGCTGTCGATGCGTGCGGGCGTCCTCGACGCCGACCCTCCCCGTCGGCGCCCCTCGACCGCTCCGGCCACCTCGCCGTACCGTTCTCAGGACCGCCGCCCGGAGCCGGCCCACGAAACCGGCCCTTCCGCGCTCCCGGCCACCACCGGTCCTGAGTACGGTACGCAATCCGCCGCCCACGAGGCCCCCACCCACGAAGCCGCCGCCGACGCCCCCGCGACCGCACCGGCCACCTCGCCGTACCGTTCTCAGGACCGCCGCCCCGGACCGGCCCACGAAACCGGCCTTTCCGGGTTCCCGGCCGCCGGCGTTCCTGAGTACGGTACGCATTCCGCGGCCCACGAAGCCGCCACCCACGAAGCCGCCACCCACGAGGCCGCCGCCCACGAAGCCGCCATCGTTCGCGACGCCCCCGCGACCGCTCCGGCCACCTCGCCGTACCGTTCTCAGGACCGCCGCCCCGGACCAGCCCCCGAAACCGGCCTCTCCGGGCTCCCGGCCGCCGGCGTTCCTGAGTACGGTACGCATTCCGCGGCCCACGAGGCCGCAGGACGGGTGTCAGCCCGGCTTCCGCTGATCGCCCTCCTCGCCGCGAACCTCGTCGCGCTCGGGGCGTTCTGCTGGCCGCTCGTCGCGACCGCCGTGCCGCAGCAGGCGTACGCCGCGGTGCCGATTGCCGCACTCGCGCTGGCGCCGCTCGCGATGCTCGTGGTGGTGTCCACGCTCGACGGCACGGTGCGCTCGGCCCACATGCTCGCGCTGCTCGGCACACTGGCCGCGATCGGGGCGGCGGTGCGCATCGCCGGCACCGGCGTCGGCGGGGTCGAGGCCGTCTTCATCCTGCTGGTCCTCGCCGGACGGGCGTACGGGGCGCGCTTCGGCATGCTCCTCGGCATGGCGACCATCGCGCTGTCCACGGTCATCACCGGCACGTTCGGGCCGTGGACGCCCTTCCAGATGTTCGCATGCGCATGGGTCGGGGCCGTCGCCGGGCTGCTGCCGCACCGGTCCCCACGCCCCCCACGCCCCCTCCACGCACCGCTGCCGCGCCGGGCCGCACGCCCCCTCCAGGCACCGCTGCCGCGCCGGCTCGCACCGACCGCCGAGATCGCCATGCTCTGCGTGTACGGCGTCGTCGCCTCGTACGTCTTCGGCCTGCTGATGAACCTGTGGTTCTGGCCGTTCGCCGTGGGCTACGGCACCGGCATCTCGTACGACGGCACCGCGCCGCTGGAGGTGAACCTGTCGAGCTTCCTGCTGTACTCGCTGGTGACGTCGACGCTCAGCTGGGACACCCTCCGCGCGATCACGACCGTTGTCGGGCTGATCGTGGTGGGCCGGCCGATCCTCGCCGCCCTGCGCCGCGCCAAGCCGCTGGCGCCGCACCGGCAGCACGCACCCGCTCCGCGAGAGCGAGCATCTGCCCTATCGTGAAGGTCACGTGCCAGGAGGAGCCCACGTGACCACAGCGATCCCCCCAACCCCGACCTCAATCCCGACGCCGACGTCGACGAATCCCGTCGGCGCCTACGTGCCCGAGATCATCTCGCTCGCGAAGCGGGGACTGTTCTGGGCGGTCCTCTACGGGCTGTTCGCGCGCGGCTCGCAGGGTGGCTGCGTCACCGCCACCGACGCTGCGGCGACCTGCTACACCGCGACACTCGAGCCGTCGCCGGTGGTGTGGCTCGCGATGGCCATCGTCTTCATCATCTCGCTGAGCCGTGCCTTCCGGGCCACCGAGACCGCCGTCGTCACACGCGTGCTCCGGCGGGCCGCCACCGCGATGTGGGCCCTCCCGCTCCTCGCGGCGGTGATCGGCCTCGTGGCGTTCTTCGCCGCCGATCCGGCCGCCTGGGTGCACACCACGCCGCCTCCGAACGTCAGCGTCGAGATCACCACGCAATAACATGACGGATGCCGCGGGCCGCGGCATCCGTCACCGCATCAGGTGATGTCACGAGCGCAGGAAGATCCCCGGAAAAACGTCCTACCCCCGTGAAATCACCTGATCTCGCAACCGCAGCGCAGCCGGGTCAGACCGAGAAGTACTTCGCCTCGGGGTGGTGGAAGACGAAGGCGTCGGTGGACTGCTCGGGGTGCAGTTGCAGCTCCTCGCTGAGCTCGACGCCCATGCGCTCGGGGCGCAGCAGCTCGACGACCTTGCGGCGGTCCTCCATGTCGGGGCACGCAGGGTAGCCGAGTGAGAACCGGGCGCCGCGGTACTCGAGCTTGAACAGCCCCGCGGTCTCGGTCGGGTCCTCGCCCGAGAAGCCGAGCTCGGAGCGGATGCGGGCGTGCCAGAACTCGGCGAGCGCCTCGGTCAGCTGCATCACGAGGCCGTTGAGCTCGTAGTAGTCGCGGTACCTGTCCTCGGCGAACAGCTTCGCGGTCACCGAGTCGATGTTGGCGCCTGCCGTCACGAGCTGCACGGGCAGCACGTCGACGGCGCCCGACTCGCGCGAGCGGACGAAATCGGCGAGGCACAGGTGGCGGTCGCGGCGCTGGCGCGGGAAGTGGAACCGCAGGCGGTCGGTGCCGATCTCGCCGCCGGAGCCGCCGTCGGGCGCCAGGAGGCCGGCCCTTCCGAGCCGCCCGGACGCATCGTCGCCGTGGTGCAGCACGACGACGTCGTTGCCCTCCGACACGACCGGGAAGTAGCCGTACGCGACCGACGCGTCGAGCATGCCCTCGCCGAGGATGCGGTCGAGCCAGTAGCGCAGCCGCGGCCGCCCCTCGGTGTCGACGAGCTGCTCGTACGACGCGCCGTCGTCTCCACGGCCCGGCTTCAGGCCCCACTGCCCCATGAACGTCGCGCGCTCGTCGAGGAAGGCGGCGTAGTCGTGCAGGGCGATGCCGCGCACGATACGCGTGCCCCAGAACGGCGGCGCGGGCACGGGATTGTCGGATGCCGCGTCCGAGCGCGTCGGCATCGCTTCGGGTTCGGTGAGCGTGAGCTTCGAGCCGGCCGCATGGCGGCGCTTCTTCAATGCCGGCAACCCGACCGATGCCGGGTCGGCGCCGCGCGCGATCTTCACGAGCGGCTCCATGAGCGCGAGGCCCTCGAACGCGTCACGGGCGTAGCGCACCTCGCCGTCGAAGAGGCTCGCCAGGTCGTCCTCGACGTAGGCGCGGGTGAGCGCCGCACCGCCGAGGATCACCGGCCACTTCGTGCCGAGGCCCCGGGAGCGGAGCTCTTCGAGGTTCTCCTTCATGACGACCGTCGACTTCACGAGCAGGCCCGACATGCCGATGACGTCGGCGTCGTGCTCCTCAGCGGCGGCGATGATGTCGGCGATCGGCTGCTTGATGCCGAGGTTCACGACGTCGTACCCGTTGTTGGTGAGGATGATGTCCACGAGGTTCTTGCCGATGTCGTGCACGTCACCGCGCACGGTGGCGAGCACGATGCGGCCCTTGCCCGAGGCATCCGACTTCTCCATGTGCGGTTCGAGCAGCGCCACCGCGGTCTTCATCACCTCGGCCGACTGCAGCACGAACGGCAGCTGCATCTCGCCCGCGCCGAACCGCTCGCCGACGATCTTCATGCCCTCGAGCAGGTGGTCGTTGATGATCTGCAGCGGTGCCAGCCCGCCCTCGCGCGCCAGGTCGAGATCGGCCTCGAGGCCCTTCCCCTCGCCGTCGATGATGCGGCGCTCGAGCCGCTCGCCGACCGGCAGCGCAGCGAGCTCGGCGGCACGCTGGTTGCGCAGCGCGGCGGTGTCGACGCCGGCGAAGAGGTCCAGCATCCGTGCCAGCGGGTCGTATGTGACGTTGCCGTCGGCGTCGTATTCGCGGCGATCCCACACCAGGTCGAGGGCGACCTTGCGCTGCTCGTCGGAGATCGAGGCGAGCGGCACGATCTTCGCCGCGTCGATGATGCCCGAGGTGAGCCCGGCCTCGACGGCCTCGTGGAGGAACGCCGAGTTCAACACGCTGCGCGCGGCCGGGTTGAGCCCGAACGACACGTTCGAGACGCCGAGGGTGGTGTTGATGCCGGGGTACTTCGCCGTGATCTGCCGGATCGCCTCGATCGTCTCGATGGCGTCGCGGCGCGTCTCCTCCTGGCCGGTCGCGATCGGGAACGTCAGACAGTCGACGATGATGTCGCTGACACGCAGGCCCCACTCATCGACGAGCTCGTCGATGAGGCGCGTGGCGATCTGCACCTTGCCTTCGGTGGTGCGGGCCTGACCGTGCTCGTCGATCGTCAGCGCCACGACGGCGGTGCCGTGCTCCTTCACGAGCGGCATGATGCGGCCGAAGCGCGAGGTCGGGCCGTCGCCGTCCTCGTAGTTCACGGAGTTCACGACCGGGCGTCCGCCGATCAGCTCGAGCCCCGCCGCGATGACCGCCGGCTCGGTCGAGTCCACGACGAGCGGCAGCGTCGAGGCGCTCGCGAGGCGCGACACGACCTCGCGCATGTCCGCGGCACCGTCGCGTCCGACGTAGTCCGTGCAGACGTCGAGCAGATGGGCGCCGACGCGGATCTGGTCCCGCGCGATCTCGACGCAGTCGTCCCACCGCTCCTCGAGCATGGCCTCGCGGAACGCCTTCGAGCCGTTCGCGTTCGTCCGCTCGCCGATCGCGAGGTACGAGGCATCCTGCTGGAACGACACGTGCTGGTACAGCGACGCGACCCCGGGGTCTTCGGTCGTTGCGCGAGCGACGAACGAGCGAGACGAAACGCCCGCGGCGCCCGCGGAAGCGTCGACGCGTTTCGTCTCCGCGTTTCGACTCGCGGACTCGCTCAACGACCGCGGGGCGACGCGGAAGGGCGCCAAGCGCTCGACGACCGCGGCGAGGTGCTCGGGCGTCGTGCCGCAGCATCCGCCGACGAGGCCCAGCCCGAACTCGCGCACGAACTGCTCGTGCGCCGTCGCGAGCTCGGCGGGCGATAGCGGGTAGTGCGCGCCGTTCGCGCCGAGCACCGGAAGCCCGGCGTTCGGCATGCACGCGACGGGCACGGTGGCGTGCTTCGACAGGTGCCGCAGGTGCTCGCTCATCTCGGTGGGGCCGGTGGCGCAGTTCAGGCCGATGGCGTCGACGCCGAGCGGCTCGATCGCGGTGAGCGCCGCCCCGATCTCGGACCCCATGAGCATGGTGCCGGTGGTCTCGACCGTCACCTCGACGAAGATCGGCAGCCGGATGCCGCGGCTCACGATCGCCTGACGGCAGCCGTTGATGGCGGCCTTCGTCTGCAGCAGATCCTGCGAGGTCTCGACGAGGAACGCGTCGGCGCCGCCGTCGATGAGTCCCTCCGCCTGCAGCGCGAACGTCTGCTTCAGGTTGTCGTACGTCGTGTGACCGAGGCTCGGAAGCTTCGTACCCGGCCCCATCGAGCCGAGCACCCAGCGCACGCGCCCGTCGACGGCCTCTGCCGCCTCCACGCGCTCGCGCGCGATGCGCGCCCCTGCGGCGGCGAGCTCGGTGATCCGGTCGTCGATTCCGTAGTCGCCGAGGTTCGACCAGTTCGCGCCGAA
This sequence comes from Microbacterium sp. LMI12-1-1.1, assembly GCF_040676455.1. Taxonomy (NCBI): domain Bacteria; kingdom Bacillati; phylum Actinomycetota; class Actinomycetes; order Micrococcales; family Microbacteriaceae; genus Microbacterium; species Microbacterium sp. LMI12-1-1.1. Next base: position 927,238 of record NZ_JBEGIA010000001.1, read on the forward strand.
CGTGTTCGTCTCGACCGCGTCCACGCCGACCTCGAGGTAGGCGTCATGGATCGCCGCCACGATGTCCGGGCGCGAGACGTTGAGGATCTCGTTGCAGCCCTCGAGGCCCTCGAAGTCGCCATCGATCGAGAGGTCGTAGCGCTGCAGCATCGTGCCCATCGCCCCGTCGGCGATCACGACTCGCTCCCGCACGCCGTCGAGCAGCTGCTGCGACCGCTCGGGTCGCGGCACCCCGTCGATGTCGAGGGCGAAGCGGGGTGCTGGCGGGGCTGCGGTCACCCCGCGATTTTAGTCTCCGCGTGTTGGTGCGGCCCCCGTGTGACGTGCCGCGGTCCTCCGGCCGCGGCATCCGTCCCGGTCCCGTGTCCTCCCGCTCCTGTATCCTCCCGCTCCCGTGTCCTCCGGCTCCTGTGTCCTCCCGCTCGCGCCTCAGCGAGACAACAGCGGGTGGACGAGACCGTGGGGTTCACCCAGGGTCTCGTCCACCCGCTGTCGTCTCACGGAGAGACGGACTGCGACCGGGCGCGGCGAGCGGGACTCAGGCGTTCTTCGAGTCGCGCCAGCGCAGCCACGACCGGATGAGGTCGTAGTCCCAGTCGGGGCCCTGGAAGGCGAGCGTGAAGAGGCGCACACCGGCGTCGTACAGCTCATCGGCGATGCCCTCGCCGCGCTGGTGCAGCTCGTTCGAGATGACGAGGTTCGACGTGTCGCGCTCCTCGCGCTCCGCCCAGCGCTGGATGACGTCGAGCTTGTGCGGCAGCTCGTCGGGGCGCACGAAGCTGTGCCAGATGTCGGCGTGCCGGGCGACGAGGCGCAGCGTCTTCTGCTCGCCCTTGCCGCCGATCATGACCGGGATCTCGCGCGTGGGCGCCGGGTTGAGCTTCTGCCAGCGGGCCTCGATGCGCTCGAGCCCGGCGGCGAGGTCGTCGAGGCGCGAGCCGGCGGTGCCGAACTCGTAGCCGTACTCCTCATAGTCGCGGGCGAACCAGCCCGAGCCGGTCGCGAAGATGAAGCGGCCGACGCCGTCCTTCGCCGAGATGTGGTCGACGGTGCGGGCCATGTCGGCCTGCAGGTCGGGGTTGCGGTAGCTGTTGCAGTTGACCAGCGCTCCGAACTCGACGCGCTCGGTCTGCTCGGCCCAGGCGGCGAGCATGGTCCACGACTCGAAGTGCAGGCCGTCGGGGTCGCCCGACAGCGGGAAGAAGTGGTCCCAGTTGAAGAGGATGTCGACGCCCATCTCCTCGAGACGCAGGACGGCGTCGCGGAACGCGGAGTACGGGGCGTGCTGAGGCTGCAGCTGCACGCCGAGGCGCACAGGAGTATCGAGGAGGGGCATGGAAAAAAGACTAGGGCCGCTGCGAGGGGGCGATCCTCGTTCGAGGAGGATTGCCGAGATGAGGACGCGCAGTCGCCCGCGCACCCTCATCTCGGCGCATGTCCTCAGTCGAGGACACCGGCGTCAGCCTCGGCGGGCCCGCGCGGCCTTCATCGCGGCATCCACCGTGTCCCAGATCGCGATGCCGGCGATCACGAAGCCGATCACGACATTGACGATCGCGCCGACCTCCGCGCCGTCGTCGGCGATGATCGTCGGGAAGAACTCGGGGTTGATGAGCCGCCCCTCGAACAGCAGCCACAGCGCCGGCACCGCCACGACGAGATTCAGGATGCCGTTGGCCACGGCGAGCGCGGGAGTCCAGCGTCCGACGGCGTAGACGACGATCGCGAGCACCGCTTCGAGGGCCATCAGCAGGAACAGCCCGATGATCCACCAGGGCCACAGCCCCGGGTCGAGGAACGGCAGCCCGGGTTGCGTCGGCACCAGTCCGACGAAGTGGTCCCACAGCACGACGCCGGCCATGATCGCGAGGAACGCGAGCGAGGTGATCATGTCGCCGAGTCCGGCGCCGCGCTGGCGCGGTTCGGGCAGCTGATCGGGGGTCCAGGGTCCGCTCGTCATCGTGTCGTGCCCGGTGCGCTCGAGGATGACGAAGACCAGGGTGGTCCAGAACGCGATGTGCACGACCACCGAGATGAGCAGCGGCACGACGGCGCCGACGATCTCGCCGAACGTCGCACCGTCGAGCACCATCGCGAGCGAGACGCCGAAGGCGGCGCACACCGGGACGATCCAGAGCAGCAGCTTCAGCAGCCGCCACCAGTCGAGGAAGTAGCGCGGCCCGACGAGCCACAGCGGCCGGTCGGTGTATTGGGCGGCGAGCTTGTCGGGGTCGCCGAGGTCGGTCAGGACGGCGCGTTCGGCAGACGTGTGGTCCTCCCCGTCGGCGAGACGCGCCTCGATCTGGTCGTCGATCGAGCCACGCAGCTCGGCGGCCAGGTCCTCGCGCTGCGCCTCGGGCACGGTGCGCATCGCGGCGTCGACGTAACGGTCGGTGAGCGTCGCGGTTGTCATGTCGGTTCTCCTCAGTTGCTGATCGTGGGTCAGTGCTGAACGTCGGGGGTCGGAAGGTCGTCGATCGCCGCGGCGATCGCGCGGAAGTCGTCGGTGAGGGATGCCGCGAGCCGCGAGCCCGCGGCGCTGGTGCGGTAGAACTTGCGCGGACGCGACTCGTCGGTGTTCCACTCGCTGGTGAGGAACCCCTGCTTCTCGAGGCGCCGCAGCAGCGGGTAGAGCGTGTTCGCGTCGGTGGGGAAGCCGCGCTCGCCCAGCTCTTCGAGCAGCCCGTAGCCGTATCCGGGGTGGACGAGCAGGCGGAGGCACGCGAGCACGACGGTGCCGCGCCGCAGCTCCTGCAGGTGCGTCTCGAGGATCTCGGTTTCGCTCATGTCTCACACCATACTGTGTCTCACACACTATCGTCAATCACACTTTAAAGTCAGAGGCCGACCTGTCATGCTGACCGGAACGCGAGAGAGAGCCGGCCATGTCAGAGAAGCCCAGCCGCTGGATCCGCCTGAAGTGGGCCATCCTCGGAAAGCCCGTCACCTACGAGGAGCGCTGCAACGCGCAGGCGTCCCACTTCTCCGACGCTCGCGTGATCGCTCAGTCAGAGGTTCGTCACCAGCGCTTCCATGTCGGGTTCTGATCCGCCGACGGGGCAGGATGAAGCCGTGACCACCCGACGCTCTCTCCCCCCGCTCGATGACGTGCTCGCGACGGCGCGCGTCGTCGCGCTGCCGCTGGCGACCAGATTCCGCGGCATCGACGTGCGCGAAGCACTCCTCTTCGAGGGGCCCGAAGGCTGGGCGGAGTTCTCGCCGTTCGCGGAGTACGACGACGCTGAGGCATCGACGTGGCTCTCTGCGGCCATCGAGGACTCACGGATGCCGCGGCCCGCCGCCCGCCGCGAGCTCGTCGGCGTCAACGCCACCGTTCCGGCGGTCGCCGCCGCAGCCGTCCCCGCGGTGCTGGCGCGTTTCGACGGCTGCCGGACGGCGAAGGTCAAGGTCGCCGAGGCCGGTCAGGTGCTCGCCGACGACGTCGCCCGCGTCCGGGCCGTCCGCGAGGCGATGGGACCGGAGGGGCGCGTGCGCATCGACGCGAATGGCGCCTGGAACGTCGACGAGGCCGAGCGCGCACTGCACGCCCTCGCGGAGTTCGACCTCGAATACGCCGAGCAGCCGTGCGCGACCGTCGACGAACTCTCCGAGCTGCGGCGGCGCGTGAAGTACATGGGCATCCCGATCGCCGCCGACGAGAGCGTGCGCAGGGCCGCCGACCCGCTGGCGGTGGCTCGCGCGGGGGCGGCCGATCTGCTGGTCGTCAAGGCGCAGCCCCTCGGCGGCGTGCGCCGGGCGCTCGAGATCGTGGCGGAGGCGGGGCTCCCGGCTGTCGTCTCCAGCGCCCTGGACACGTCCGTCGGGCTGTCGATGGGCGTGGCACTGGCTGCCGCGCTCCCCGAGCTCGACTACGACTGCGGACTCGGGACGGCGTCGCTGTTCACCGCCGACGTGGCGGACCCGCCACTGGTGCCGCGCGGCGGCTTCCTCGCGGTGGGCCGGGTCACGCCCGACCCCGCACTGCTCGACGCGCACGCGGCCTCCGCCGACCGCCGCGCCTGGTGGCTCGACCGCCTGGCACGGTGCTACGCGGTGCTCGACGCCGCACTCTGAGCAGAGGGCGGGTCGACGTCCAGAGGCGGCTCGGCGCGTTTCGTCTCGCTCGTTCCTCGCTCGCTCAACGACCGGGAAGAAACCTCCGATCGTTGAGCGAGAGAGCGCCAGCGACCGGGAAGAAACCTCCGGTCGTTGAGCGAGAGAGCGCCAGCGAGCGGAAAGAAGCCTCCGGTCGTTGAGCGAGGGAGCGCCAGCGAGCGAGACGAAACGCCCCTGTGCCGACGGGCGGCGCCTGGCTCGCTCAACGACCGGGAAGAAACCTCCGGTCATCGAGCGAGGAAGCGCCAGCGACCGGGAAGAAGCCTTCGGTCGTTGCGCGAGGGAGCGCCAGCGAGCGAGACGAAACGCCCCTGTGCTGACGGGCGGCGCCTGGCTCGCTCAACGACCGGGAAGAAGCCTCCGGTCGTCGAGCGAGGGAGCGCCAGCGAGCGAGACGAAACGCCCCTGCCCCGACGTGTCGCGTTTCGCGCGCTCAACGACCGCGGGGTGGCGACGCGCGGAGTCAGGCGGGATCGACCAGAGCAGTCGCGAGGCGCGCGGTGCGGTCGTTCACCAGCTGGTGCATCTCGGCGGTAGTACGGCCCGTCATGATGGCGAAGGCGGACGTGTCTTCCCAGGTCTGCAGGATGATGCCGGCGAACTCCGACGCGGGCAGCCGCAGCCGGAACCCGTAGGTGCCCGCGAGCTCCTCGATGAACGAGCCGACCCGCTCCACCATCCCCGCCTGCCAGGCGAGGTAGGTCTCGGCCAGCCGCGGGTCGCGCATCGCGCGGGTGCGGATCTCGCTCGTCAGCAGGATGCCCTGCTTCTTGTCGAAGGCGACATCGAGCAGCTGGCGCACCAGCGCACCGGGCTCGAGGTCCTCACCGCGCTCCTGCAGCACGGCGACACGCTCGGCGACCTCGTCGATCTTCTCGCCGGCGACGCGCTCCGTCAGCGCGAGCATCAGCTCGTCCTTGGTCTCGAAGTTCGAGTAGAACGCGCCACGGGTGAAGCCCGCGCGCTCGCAGATCGCCTCGACGGATGCCGCATCCAGGCCGACTTCGGCGAAGACCAGGGCGGCGGCATCCAGCAGCTTCTGCCGGGTCGCTTCGCGGCGGCGTGACGTGCCGGCCACTTCGACCACGGGGGTGTCGATCATCGATCCTCCTTGCCGCCAGTCTCACACGGACTACACAGGTTCGGGCGGCCAACGCGCCTTACGATACACTCATGTATCCGATACAGCGCTGTATCGACACTTCCCGAACCCCTCATCCGTGAACCGGAGGCGCTGTGTCGACTCTTCTGTATGCGCTCGGCCGCTGGACGTACCGCCACCCCTGGCGGGTGCTGGTCTCGTGGCTGCTGCTGCTCGCGCTCGCCGGCGGCGGCGCGGCGCTGTTCATGAAGGGCACCGACAACTCGTTCTCGATCCCGGGCACCGAGGCCCAGGAGGGCATCGCCCTGCTGGACCGCAGCTTTCCGCAGGCCAGCGGCACGAGTGCGCAGCTCGTGATCGTCGCCGCCGACGGCGATCAGGTCGACGACGAGCCCTACGCGTCTGCGATCGACGACACCGTCTCGCATCTCGAGGATCTCGACGGCGTGATCGCCGTGACGGACCCCTTCAACGAGATGGTCACGGGGATGGTCTCGGACGACGAGTCGGCCGCGATCATCCGACTGCAGTTCGACGGGCAGGCGACCGATGTGTCGGACGAGACCAAGGCGGGCCTCGAGGAGGTCGCCGACGATCTGCGCGAGACGCTCCCCGACGGCTCGGAGGTCGCCATGGGCGGCGACCTGTTCTCGACCTCCGTGCCGGCCCTCTCGCTGATCGAGGCCGTCGGCGTGCTCATCGCGCTGTTCGTGCTGATCGTGACGTTCCGCTCGTTCGCCGTCGCCTGGTTCCCGCTGGTATCGGCGCTCATCGGCGTCGGCCTCGCGATCGCCCTCATCTACGTCTCCACGGCGTTCGCGTCGATCTCGTCCACGACTCCGATGCTCGCGATCATGCTGGGGCTCGCCGTCGGCATCGACTACGCCCTGTTCATCGTCGCCCGACATCAGGACCAGGTGCGTGCCGGCGTCGAGCCCGAGGAGTCGGCCGCGCGGGCGACCGGCACCGCCGGCTCCGCCGTCGTGTTCGCGGGTGTCACCGTGCTCATCGCCCTCATCGGCCTGGGCTTCGCCGGCATCCCGTTCCTGACGACAATGGGCATCGCCGCGGCCGTGGCCGTCGCGATCGCCGTGGTCGTTGCCATCACTCTGACGCCCGCCCTCCTGGGCTTCGCGAAGGGCCGGGTCGCGGGCTGGGGTCACGGCAAGAAGCGGCGGGGCATGCTGCTCCCCCGAGTCTCCCGCGAGGCCGAGGGCGTTTCGTCTCGTTCGCTCGCTCGCTCGACGACCGAAGAGGACTCCCGTTCGTTGAGCGAGCGAAGCGAGACGAAACGCCCGGAGGCTGGCTCAGAGATCTCGGAAGCGCTGAACGGACCCGCGTCGGAGCAGGCTCAGGTGCGCGTGCGAACGGCCACCGAGGCTGCGGAGACGCGCGAACGGGGCACGATCGCCACCCCGCTCCCGACGGAAGCAGTCCCCGCTCCGGTCAAGAAGACCAACCGCTGGGTCCTGTGGGTCACCAACCACCCCGTGGTGACCACCATCGCGGTCGTGCTGACCCTCGGTGTCATGGCGATCCCGGCGGCGAGCCTCGCCCTGGCCCTCCCGAACGCGGGCCAGCAGCCCGAGTCGAGCCAGGCACGCCAAGCGTACGACCTCACCGCCGAGCACTTCGGGCCGGGCGCCAACGGCCCGCTCATCATGACGGGCACGATCGTCACGTCGACCGACCCGCTCGGGCTGATGGCCGACCTCGCCGATGAGATCGAGAAGGTTCCCGGCGTCAAGGAGGTCGCGCTCGCGACGCCGAACGAGACCGCCGACACCGGACTGATCCAGATCGTGCCCGAGACGGCTCCGGACGACCCGGCCACCGCCGAGCTCGTTCGGGCGCTGCGGGATCTCGCCCCCGAGCTGGAGGACGAGTACGGCGTCGACCTGAAGGTGACCGGTTTCACGGCCGTGGGCATCGACATCTCGGACCGTCTGGGCGCCGCCCTGTTGCCGTTCGGCGTCTTCGTCGTCGGTCTGTCGCTGGTGCTGCTGATGATCGTGTTCCGCTCGATCTGGGTGCCCATCAAGGCCGCGCTCGGCTACCTGCTGTCGGTCGCCGCGTCGTTCGGCGTCGTCGCGGCCGTCTTCGAGTGGGGCTGGGGCGCCGACCTGCTGCACGTGACGCGTACGGGTCCGGTCATCAGCTTCATGCCGATCATCCTGATGGGCGTGCTGTTCGGGCTCGCGATGGACTACCAGGTGTTCCTGGTCAGCCGCATGCGCGAAGACTATGTGCACGCCCGCCGCGGTGCGGCCGGCCACTCGACGCGCAGCCGTCGCGACATCGCGCTGGGCGCCGTCCGCTCGGGCTTCACCGCCTCGGCACGGGTCGTGACGGCGGCGGCGATCATCATGTTCGCCGTGTTCGCGGCCTTCGTGCCCGAGGGCGACTCGTCGATCAAGCCCATCGCGCTGGGCCTGGCCGTCGGCATCGCCGTCGACGCCTTCCTCGTGCGTATGACGCTCGTGCCGGCGGTGATGGCGCTGCTCGGCGACAAGGCCTGGTGGATCCCGCGCTGGCTCGACCGGATCCTCCCCCACTTCGATATCGAAGGCGAAGCCGTCGAGCGCGAGCTCGCACTCGAGACCTGGCCCGAGCCGAACACGACCGCCGCGGTCGTGGGCGAGGGCGTCGGCGTCCGCGCCGATGCCGGTGGCTCCGCCGGCGAGGTCGTGCTGTTCGAGGACGCCGCCTTCCGGGTCGAGCCCGGCGGCACCCTCATCGCGACCGGCGACCCGCGTGCCGCCCGAGCATTCGCGCTCACCCTGGCCGGGCGGCTCGCGCCGACCGACGGCAAGCTGCGCGTCGCCGGCCACCTGCTCCCCGAGCGCGCCGCCTGGGTGCGCGCCCACGTCGGGCTCGCACTGCTGGGCGACACCGACGAGCGGCTGCCGGCCCTGCGCCGCGCACTCGCCGGCAAGGCGACGCTCGTCGTCGTCGAGGGTGTGGACGCGCTCGACGCCGCCGAGCGCGACCAGGCGGGCGCGCTGCTGCGGGATGCCGCGAGCGCACTGCGCCGCGGCGGTGGCGACGGCGTGCTCACGCTCGTCGTGACCTCTCGCACAGAGAGTTCCGCGCTCGCCCTGCTCGCCGACGCGCACCGCCCCGAGGTGTCCTCGCTGACGCTGCGCTCGGGCGCTCCCCTGACCACCCCCACCGCAGAGGTGAACGCATGACCCCGAACTGGATCACCACGGCCGTCGAGCGCGCGCGCTCCCGCCGGCCCGTCACGTGGCTGACGCTCGTCGGCGTGCTGCTGCTGCCAGTCGTGATCGGCGGCATCCTGGTCGCCGCGCTGTACAACCCCGTCGAGCGGCTGGACAGCCTCACTGCCGCGATCGTGAACGAGGACGAGCCCGTCACCATCGACGGGCAGACCGTGCCGCTCGGCCGTCAGCTCACCGCCGGCCTCGTCGAGGGATCGGACGAGCTCGACAGCAACCTCACCTGGACGATCTCGAACGAAGAGGATGCCGAGGCGGGCCTCGCGGACGGCACCTATGCCGCGGTCATCACGATCCCCGAGAACTTCTCGGCCGCCGCGACGTCGACGGCTCCGGGATCGACGCCCGAGCAGGCGACCATCGAGGTCACGACCCCGCCCGACAGCCTCATCGTCGATGACGCCATCACCGCGCAGGTGGCGACAGCCGCAGCCTCGACCATGGGCACGCAGCTGTCGAGCGTGTACCTCGAGAACGTGTTCCTCGGTTTCACGACGCTGGGCGACCAGCTCGGCACGGCGGCCGACGGCGCCACGCAGCTCGCCGACGGCGCGACCCAGGCCGCCGACGGCGCCGCACAGCTGCCGGACGGCATCTCGCAGCTCGCCGATGGCAACACGCAGCTGGCGGACGGAGCCTCGCAGCTGGCCGACGGTGCGGGCCAGCTCTCCGGAGGTGCCACGTCGCTGCAGTCGGGTCTGACGACGATCGCCGGCAAGACGCGCGAAGCGGCCGGCGGAGCCCAGCAGATCGCCGATGGCTTGAACGGCGGTGCGGCACAGCTCGAGGCGACCGGCCTCGTGCCCACAGAGGTCGCAGACGTCGCCGATATGTCCGCCCAGGCAGCTGCCGGCGTGCTCGCCGTTGCGGAGAACTGCGCCGCCAGCGGCGCGCCGACGGCGTACTGCGACACGTTGCTCGAAGCGGCGACCGGCGCGGATGCCGCCGCATCGGGGACGGTCTCGGCACTCGACGCCTTCGACACCGCGGGTACCGCGAAGTTTGCGGCTCAGTTCCGGCAAACCGGCACCGGTGTCTCGACGCTGGCAGGCGGGATCACCCAGCTCGCGGGCGGTATCGACCAGTCGGCCGCGGGCGCTGGCCAACTCGCCACCGGCATGACCGGCATCCAGAACGGCGCCAGCGGTCTCGCCGACGGCTCGACGCAGCTCGCCTCGGGCGCGACGCAGGCCGCCGACGGTGCGACGAGCCTCGCCGACGGGGTGGCCCAGCTGGCGACCGGCACGTCCGAGCTCGCGAGCGGCCTGACCACGGCATCCGAGTCCCTCCCGTCTTACACCGACCAGGAGGCGACCGATCTCGCCTCCGTCGTCGCCGACCCGGTCGAGGCCGACGGCGTGGGCACCTCGCTCTTCGGTGCGTCGGCGGTCCCCCTGCTGGCGACCCTCGCGCTGTGGTTCGGCGGGCTCGGCACGTTCATCGCGCTGCAGGCCGTGTAGCGCCGCGCCCTCACGTCGCGCCAGCCGTCTGCGGTGCTCGCACTGCGGTCGTTCGCCCCGGCGGCCGGCCTCGGCGCGCTGCAGGGCGCGCTCGTCGCCGGCGTCGTCCAGCTCGCCGCGTCGTACGGCTGGGCCGAGTGGTGGGCGCTCGCCGGCGTCTGCGTCGTCGCGGGCATCGCGTTCGCCGCCGTGAACCAGGCGCTCGTCGCTGTCTTCGGCGGCGCCGGCCGCTGGATCTCGGCGCTCATCGGCGTGCTCACGGTCGCGACCGGCGTGGTCTCCACCGTGCCGGGTGCACTGTCGAGCATCGCGGGGCTCATGCCGACGGCCCCGGCCTACAACGGCATGCTCGCGGCCCTCACCTCGGCTTCGGGGCTCGGGGCGGCGTTCGCCGGGCTGATCATCTGGACGTTCCTCGCGCTCGTCGCCACGATGATCGTCGTCGCCCGCCGGCGCAGCACCTCGGCGCGCGCCCTGCTGAGGGCGACGCCCGCCACCGCGTAGGCCGTCCGCAGGAGAATTCGCGCTCCACAGGACGGATCCCCCCGGAAACGTCCTGTGGAAGCGGAATTCTCCTGCGGAACGCGCGCACGCGGCGGCCGAGCGGCACGGCAGCCCGCGGCGTGCGCTGCTGAACGCGACGCGCCACCGCGTAGGCCTTCCACAGGAGAAGTCGCGCTCCACAGGACGGATCCCCCCGGAACGTCCTGTGGAAGCGGATTTCTCCTGCGCAACGCGCGCACGCGGCGGCCGAGCGGCACGGCAGCCCGCGGCGTGCGGCGCGGCCGCACGCCTCACCCGCCAGGGCCGCGAGTGGAGAATATCGGCCGATCGGCCGATGCGCTCTTCACGCAGCCGCCGTCATGATCGGCGTGTGAGCACCGCATCGTCTGAGCCTCCGGCATCCTCGCCGGCGGGTTCCGCGCGCTTGCCTCCGCGCTGGTTCATCCGCACCGCGTGGGTCGTGCACCGCGCCATCTACAACGTCACGGGCGGCCGCCTGGGGCTGCGGCCGCCGAGCTCGAAGGTCTGGGGCATGATGCGCCTGCACACCATCGGCCGCCGCTCGGGTGCCCCGCGCGCCGCGATCGTCGCCTACGTCGAGGACGGCCCGAATCTCGTCACGATGGCGATGAACGGCTGGGGCGACCCGCCGCCGGCGTGGTGGCTGAACCTGCAGGCGCGGCCGACGGCATCCGTCGATCTCCCCGGCGAGCGACGCGACGTGATCGCACGCGAAGCGCAGGGTGCGGAACGTGAGCGCCTCTGGGAAGTGTTCCGCTCGCTCGAGGGCGGCGACGACCTGGACGCCCTTGCCTCTCGGCGCAGCCGCGAGACGCCTCTCGTCATCCTGGAACCCGCCCCGGGGACGCGCTGAGCCGCAGGCATTCCGTCCGCGGCATACGGTGTGGACCGGGCCTCGGCCGTGACCGGCCGTGACCTGGTCAGCTCAGGCCGGAGTAGGCGTGCAGACCCTTGAAGAACATGTTGACGATCGTGAAGTTGAAGATCACGGCGGTGAAGCCGATGATCGACAGCCAGGCCGAACGCGAACCGCGCCATCCGCGGGTCGCGCGCGCGTGGATATAGCCGGCGTAGAGCACCCAGATCACGAAGGTCCACACTTCCTTCGTGTCGAAGCCCCAGTACCGGCCCCACGCGTCGTTGGCCCAGATGGAGCCGGCGATGAGGGTGAACGTCCAGAAGATGAAGCCGAGGATCGCGAAGCGGTACGCCAGCGACTCGAGCGCCTCGGCACCCGGCAGCGTCCGCAGGAATCCCGGCCCGGTCTTGGCGGTCGACGCCGCGGAGGTGTCGGCGTCCTGGACACGAGCAGCGGCGGCGATCCTCGCCTCTCGCCGCGCCTGCATCAGCTGCAGCACCGACAGGCCGAAGGCGAGCGCGAACAGGGCGGTCGCGAGCGACGCGACGAACACGTGGATGACGAGCCACACCGACTTCAGCGGGTCCATCAGCGGCACGATGTCGGTGTAGAACCAGATCGCCGTGCCGCCCAGCAGCACGACGACGAGACCGGTGATGAAGGTTCCGAGGAACCGCAGGTCGTAGCGGAAGAGAACGCCCAGGTACACGGCGACGATCAGGAGCGTCCCGGTGAGGGCGAACTCGTACATGTTCGACCACGGCACGCGGCCGGCGGCGATGCCGCGGGTCACGTCCCCGCCGAGATGGAAGAGGAAGCCGAGGACCGTCAGCGACGTGCCGATCCGGGCCCACACGAGGCGCTGGCGGCTGCCGACGGGGGCGTTGAGCGCCTGTTCGGATGCCGTCTCCTGCGCACGCATCTGCTCGATGATCCCGGTGCGCCCAGAGCCGCCGCCGGCACCGGCCGCCACGAGCTCGCGGTCGCGGGCGGTGTGGGCGGCGGCATCCTTCGCCTCCACGGCGACGGCGCCTCGACGCGCCAGATCGACCGCGTAGGCGATGAACGCGAGCGCGTAGATCGCGATGGCCGTCCAGACCAGCAGCACCGAGACGGAGTCGAGGGTGAGGGGGGAGGCGTCGGGCATGATCCTCAGTCTACGTCGGGGGTCGAATCGGGCTGGAGGGGGCGGTCGCCGGCCGATTCCCGGCCGGCGAGCAACGCGAGGTGCCGCTGCGCGAACTGCGAGACGGCGCCCTCGAGGGCGGGGTCCTCTCCGCGAGCGAGCCCGGCGTACTCGAGCTGCACGGTATGCCCCTGCGGCGTCGCCCTCACCCACATCCGCCGACGCGGGACGAACAGCGCGGCGAGGAGTCCTGCCGTCGCGAGGATCGCGAACACCAGCACCCAGGTGGCGGCGGCATCGCGGTGGACCGACAGCGACACGTAGCGCTTGACCGAGTCCTCGAACCCTGCCGCGCCTTCGGGGGCCTCGTTCTCGAAGGTCACCGTCCCGAGCCCGTCGGGCAGGTCGACGGTCTCTCCGGGCTTCAGCGCGAGGGACTGCGTGCCGGACTCGCCGCCGGCGAGCTGCGTCATCCCCTCCGGGTCGAGGGTATACACCGACCGCGGGATGCCGCCGTCGATGCCGAGGTCGCCGGCGTACACCCAGAACGTGAGCATCGGGTACTCGAGGTCGCCGTAGACCGAGGTGAAGGCGCCGTTGGAGAGCTCCTGCGCGGTCGGATAGAAGAAGCCCACCAGGCCCACCTGCTCGCGCAGCCCGTCCGGCACCTTCACGACGCCCTGCGACGTCATGTTGTTGTCCTGGGGCAGGAAGGGCACCGGCTCGGAGAACACGACATCGCCAGCGTCGTCGCGGATCGTGATGGTCGGCGCGTATCCGTTGCCCATCAGGTACACCTTGTCGCCGGCGATCTGCAGCGGGTGGTTGACGCGCACCTCGCCGGCTCCGGGGTCGGCGTCGGGGAACTGCGTGGTGAGGTGGGCGACGAAGTCGCCGGCCTGCCCGGCGCCCTGCTGGCCGGGGGTCACGTACGACAGCGAGAAGTCGTCGAGTGTGAGCGCGTAGGGGGTGAGGGCGTCCTCGTCCACGAACCGGCCGGGGTTGAACGAGGTGTAGTCGAGCATCGTGTTGACCCACGTGCGGCCCTCGATGATGACGGTCTGCCCGGTATAGGTGAATCCCCCGCCGATGCCGACGGCCAGCAGGACGCCGACGAGCGACGCGTGGAAGACGAGGTTGCCGGTCTCGCGGAGGTAGCCGCGCTCGGCCGAGACCGAGAATGCCCGGGCGCCGTCGTATCTCGCCACGCGGTAGCCGGCCTTGCGCAGCTGCTGCTGCGCGGCCTCGACGGCCGTCGCGGCGGCGGCTGCGGCATCCGCGTCGTCCTGGCATTCGAGGATCTCGGACCGGTGCACCTCCAGCCGCGACAGTCGCGCGGGCGTGCGAGGCGGCTGTGCGCGCATCGCCTTGTAGTGATGCTTCGTGCGCGGGATGACGCAGCCGACGAGCGAGATGAACAGCAGGATGTAGATCGCCGAGAACCACGGCGAGGTGTAGACGTCGAACAGGCTCAGCTTGTCGAGCACCGGTGCGAGGTCGGCGTTGTCGACGAAGTACTGGCGCACGCCGTTGGGGTCGGCGCTGCGCTGCGGCACGAGCGACCCGGGCACCGCCGCGATCGCGAGGAGCAGCAGGAGCACCAGCGCGGTGCGCATCGACGTGAGCTGGCGCCAGCCCCAGCGGAGCCAGCCGACGACGCCGAGGGCGGGCTGGGTGATGCCGTCCTGAGCAGCCGCGGAGTCCGCCGAGTCGGCGGAGTCGGCGTGATCGGCGGGACGCAGCATCCCTTCGACCGGGGCGGAGGCGTCCGCCCCCTCGGTCGCCGAGCCTTCCGGAGCGTCAGAGCGGGGCCGGGACACTGGAGAACACCCCCTGGAGCTGGGCCATGACGGCGGTCCACACGCCGGTCACCATGAGGAGGCCGAGCACGATGAGCAGCGCACCGCCGATGAGGTTCACCACGCGGATGTGGCGGCGCACGAACGACACGGAGCGGGTCGCCCACCCGAAGCCGAGCGTGAGGAGGAGGAACGGGATGCCGAGCCCCAGCGAGTACGCCACGCCGAGCAGCGCCGCTCGCGCCGCCGACCCGGAGTCGAACGCCATGGTGAGGATGACGGCGAGCGTGGGTCCGATGCACGGCGCCCAGCCGATGCCGAGCGCGACCCCCAGCAGCGGCGCGCCGATCAGCCCGAGACTGCTGCGCACCTGCGGCCTCGTGATGCGCTGCGCCCTGCCGAACCAGCCGATGAAGACGAGGCCCATCGCGATGATGACGACGCCGAGCACGCGGGTGATGAGGTCGGCGTACTCGAGGAGGAAGCGCCCGAGCGTGCCGCCGAGCATCGCCACGCTGACGAAGACCACGGTGAAGCCGGCGATGAACAGCAGCACGCCGAGGACGAGGCGCCCGCGACCGGGTTCGATGACGTCCGCGGGTTCGGCGCGTTTCGTCTCGCTTCGCTCGCTCAACGACCGGGGGTCGCCGGTCGCCGAGCCGTCTCCGGTCGCCGTGCCTGGCGAAGCGCCGACCGCGACCCGCGCCGGACGCGGGCTCACGGCACCGCCGATGAAGCCGAGGTAGCCGGGGACCAGCGGAAGCACGCAGGGCGAGAGGAACGAGATGGCGCCGGCAAGGATCGCGATCGGGATCGCGATGAGCAGCGAGCCGTCGGCGACCAGCGCGCCCAGGTTCACGACTCCTCCAGGGTCTCGCGCACGATGGTCTCGAGGATCGACGCGTCCTCGATCTGCCCCACCAGGCGCGCGGCGACGCGGCCCTCCTTGTCCAGCACGAGCGTGACGGGGACCGCGTTGAGCGGGCTCTCCCCCGCGAACGCGAGCTTGATCGACCCGTCCTCGGTCGCCAGGGCACTGGGGTACGAGACGCCGTACGTGTCGGCGAACGCGCGCGACGCCTCGGCGCCGTCGTAGAGGTTCACGCCGAGGAACGCGACATCCTGTCCCTCGAATGCGGCGTCGGCCGCCGCGAGCTCGGGCGCTTCGACACGGCAGGGCGCGCAGCCGGCGTACCAGAAGTTCACGACGAGCACGTCGCCGGCGTAGTCGGCGCTGGAGGTCGTGCCGCCGGTGTCGAGCACGCCTTCGAAGTCGACCGGCTCGCTGCGCTGGTCTGCCGAGATCTCGACGACGCGGAAGCCGTCGGCGGCGACGAAGCCCTTGTTGTCACCGGACCGGTACTGGTCGGCGAGAGGGTCGCTCGTGCACGCGGCGAGACCGGCGATCAGGCCGACGACGAGGAGGGCGGATGCCGCCGCCTGCGTCCTGCGCCGCGTCCCGCTCCGCTCCCTCAGCGACCGCCGACCGGTCATACCGCCCCCACATCCACCGCGCCGGCCGTCGACGCCGGCTCGGCGTAGGCGGTCTCGGTCCACTTCTTGTCGACCATCTCGAAGCTCGTCACGCTCGACAGCGCGCAGCGGCGCGCGCGGGGGTCGTGCCGCAGCGGCAGCCCGGCGACCGCGAGGTGGGTGATCCAGATCGGGAGCTGGTGCGACACGATGACGACGTCACCGGAGTCCGCGGCATCCCACGCGTGCGTCATCGCCGCGTTCATGCGCCCCACGACGTCCGCGTACGGCTCGCCCCAGCTGGGGAGCGCCGGCTTGCGGAGGTGGCGCCAGTTCCACGGGTTGACCATGGCGATCGCCATGCGCTTGCCCTCGAAGACGTTGGTCGGCTCGATGACGCGCTCGTCGATGACCGGCGCCATGCCGAAGATCTCGGCGAACGGCTCGGCCGATTCCTGCGTCCGCTGCAGCGGCGAGCACACCAGCGCCGAGACGGGCCGGTCCAGCGACTTCACGTACTCCGCCGCCTGCCGGGCCATGCGGCGGCCTTCTGCGCTCAGGCCATAGCCCGGGAGTCGCCCGTAGAGCACGCGGGCGGGGTTGTGAACCTCCCCGTGGCGCACGAGATGGAGGCGAGCTGCGGGCACCGCCCCAGTCTACGTGGGCCTCATCTATGGGCCGGCTGAGCGTGCTCCCAGGTTCGCGGCACGCGCGGCGCCTCGGGCGGAGTCGGATTCAGTCGAGCTCGGGCTCACCGCGGGAATCGCGCGCGGCGAGCGCCTCGCGCACGCGCGCCGCGACGAACCACAGGACGGCTGCCGCGGCGACGGCGATGACGGCGTACTGCAGGATGTCCGCGTACCGCTCGACGATGTGCCAGGACTCACCGAGGAAGTATCCGGACAGCACGAAGATCGAGTTCCACAGCAGGCTGCCCGCCGCCGTCAGGAGGGCGAATCGCCACAACGGCATGCGCGTGATGCCGGCGGGGATCGAGATGAGGCTGCGGAAGATCGGGATCATGCGCCCGAAGAACACCGCCTTGCCGCCGTGCCGTTCGAACCAGGCGACCGTGCGATCGATGTCCTCGGGCTTCAGCAGCGGCACCTTCGCCGCGATCGCACGCAGCCGGGCGACGCCGAGCCAGGCACCGAGGCCGTACAGCAGCAGCGCCCCGATCACCGATCCGGCGGTCGTCCACACCAGGGCCTCGACGACGGTGAAGGAGCCACGGCTCGCGGCGAGCCCCGCCATCGGCAGGATCACCTCGCTCGGCAGGGGTGGGAACAGGTTCTCCATGGCGATCGCGATGCCGGCGCCGGCCGGTCCGATCACGTCCATGAGCGAGACCGCCCAATCGGCGAGCGTGCTCAGCCACGAGCCGTCGGTCGTCGTCGCAGTCGTCATTCGTCGGATCCCCGTCCGTCGGTCGGCACCTGGTGGCGGCGGCCGCGACCGTTCGGCGCGACGGGTCCACGCTACGGAAGAAGGATGAACGGAACCCGGGTGCAGACCCCCCGAAGCCGATGGGGTCTGCCGGAGTCTCCTGAGACCCGGACGCTCAGCGGGGCGCCGGCGACCGGATGCCTAGAGCGCTCCGCCTCGGCTCGCCCAGAGCATCCCTCTCTCGATGATCGTGCGCACGCTGACGTCGCGCAGGACCCGGAGATTGTGGCCCGGTGCGGCGACGAAGACCCGGCCCTGACCCCACTCACGCGTCCACACCGCGGGCGTGGTGACGGGCCGGTGCCACGGACGGTGCGGCCGCACGGGAAGCGTGCTGGTCGCGAGCACCTCGTTGAGGTCGTCCGTGAGCACCCAGTACTGCTCGGTACGCAGCGTGAAGTCCTCGAGTCCCGACATGATCTCGTGCGAGCGGCCGATGTCAGTCACATCGACCGTGTAGCAGACCGTCTCGTCCGGGCGGTCCTGCTCCTGGCCATCGGCGCCGGCAGCCGGATGCGTGGCGAGCTGGCCGCCGATCAGCTGCAGGTAGTCGGAGCTGTTGCGGTAGGAGTCGGCGATGCCACGGTGCCAGCCGGCGAGCCCGGTGCCCCGCTCGACCGCCTCGCGGAGTCCTCGCAGCGCCTCGTCGGAGATCTCGCAGCCGGTCACGCACTGCACGACGAGATCGATCCGCGCCATCTCCTCGCGGTCGGCGTAGATCGCGTGGGACTCCTCCACCCTCACGTCGAAGCCGTGGTCGTCCAGGAACGACCGGAACATCTCCGTCGCCTCGACGATTCGATATCCGTCGCCGCCCCCGCGGACGATGAGGGCGCGCCGCGCGCTCACGGCCGGACCTCGGTGCGTGCGACGCCAGGTCGGCGGCCCGTGCAGCGGGCTGCGGCCGGTCCGGTTCGCGGTGTCGTCATCATCGACTTGATCCCTCCACATCGACGGGCAGGTGCAACGTCGACAAACGATGCCACCGACGCATTGCCGGGCGAACGCAATTTGCGCAAAATGGGACCCATGCCACCCGCAGATCGCGTCACTCTGACCGCCGTAGCCGAGCGGGCCGGGGTGAGCATCGCCACGGCCTCGCGAGCTCTCCGCGCACGCGGGGAGATGGCCGCCGAGACCCGCGCACGCGTGCTGCGCTCGGCGACCGAGCTCGGATACCGGCCCGCCGGGCAGGTGCGCGGGCGCCCGCGGCGCGGCACGTCCCTGATGTTCGATCTGGTGCTCGGTCACTTCCACGACCCGTACACCGAGGAGATCACCGCGGGCGCGCGCACGACCGCGTCGCAGCTCGGCTTCGACCTCGTGCTCACGGCCGAGCGGGAGGATCCCGCCGAGGACTGGCCCGCGCGGATCCGGTCGCGCGGCTCCGCGGGGGTCATCGTGGGACTCATCGTGCCGACCAGCACTCAGATCGCCGCGATGCGCCGCGCCGGCATCCCGCTCGTGCTGATGGAGCCCCCCTCCGAGGCGTCCCGCCCGCTTCCCAGCGTGCGGACCACCGATCGCGCCGGCGGCGAGGCCGCCGCCGAGCACCTCGTCGAGCGCGGCGCGCGCCGATTCATCGTCATCGGCGGCGCCCCTTCCTACCGCTACGGACGCGCGCGCGTCGAGGGCTTCGCGAGCGCGCTCCAGAAGATCGCCCCGGACGCCGAGTTCGTGCGGACGAGCGCCGACTGGAGCGCATGGGACGCCCGACGGGCATGCGCGCGCGCACTCTCCGAGCTCGGCGGCGAGGGGCCGGTCGGCGTGTTCGCCTGTTCCGACGAGATGGCGGCCGGCGCCTACCGCGCGATCTCCGACAGCGGACGAAGCATCCCCCGAGACGTCCTCGTCATCGGCTTCGACGATGTGCGCGGCGCCCGCTGGCTGCACCCCCCGCTTACCACCATCCGCCAGCCGATCCGCGAGATGGCAGCCGCCGCGGTGCACATCCTGGCCCGCGCCGCGGCGGGCGAGTCGGTGGAGACCGAAGCTGTGGTCATGCCGACGGAGCTCGTGGAGCGCGGGTCCACGCGCCTGACGCTCAGCGACTGACCGTCGAGCGCACCGGGAAGTAGATCGAGAACCGCTGGTCGATCACTTCGTGCAACGGCAGGAACCGGATGGCGGCATCCTGGCCGATCGAGCGATACCGCACGAGCCATTGGGTCCATTGGCGCTCGTCGTCGGGCGCGAGCATCGTGGTGGGATCGCCGGCATCCCCGCGAAGGGCGACTTCGCGGTCGACCAGACCAGCGAGGACGACCGGGCCCTCGACGAAGGCGATCGTCGAAGGCTCATCGGGGATCGGCACCGCGCGCAGCGTCAGCGGGAACTCGAGGTCGATGCTGGTTTCCCCGCCCGGGTGGTCGACTTCCAGCCAAGCGCCCGCTCGGTGCCATCGGGCGGACGTGCGCACGACGGGCTCACGGTCGGTCCATGCCGGCACACGGAGCCTCAGGCGCACCGCGTCGGTTCCGCCGGATGTCACGGTGACGCGTGCCCGCAGCGCACGTGGGCGGTGACGGTCACCACCGGGGCCGGCGTTCGCGTCCGGACCGACGTACCCGGCGTCATCGAGAAGCCGGATCTCGACGCCGACGGCGCGCCCGGCGACGGCCGCCTCGGCGCGGACCGGCAGGTACTGCGCCACGGTCACGACGTCGTCCGCGCCGGCGTATACGGCGAGCTGGGCGAGACGGGTGTGCGCCTGCACGAGAGTTCCGTGGCAGCACCAGAAGTCTTCGGTGGGAGTGCCCCATGCCTTGTGTCCCCCACCCTCAAGCGGGAGGAAGTAGGTCACCATCCCCGTCTCGGGGTTCTGCTGAGCGAGCAGCCCGTTGTAGAGATTGGTCTCGATGTAGTCCAGCGGCCCGGCGGCACCGCTCCAGCGGAACAGAACGTCGGCGAGGCGAATCATGTTGTACACGACGCAGTGTTCCTGGGTCTTCGATCCGCGTCGCGCTGCGAACTCGAACGGCGGTGTCCAGATCTCGCCCGACGTCTGGCCGCCCGTGCAGAAGGTTCCCCGGCGGATCACCGCCCACTCCCAGTAGGCCTCCACGACCCGACGCCACCGCTCATCTCGCGTCACTTCGTAGGCGCGCGCGGCGCCGAGCACCTCGGGGATGGTCGTGTTGGCGTGCATGTTGGTCAGAACGTCCTGGCCGTCCAGCAGTGGATCGAACAGCGACGCATGCCAGTAGCGGTCGAGCAGCTCCCGGTAGAGGCCGTCGCCTGTCGCCTCGAGCAGATCCGCCCAGACCTCGAGCATCCCGCCCGTCTCGACGTCCAGGATCTCCTGGAACCGCGCCGTGCCGAAGCCACGTGCCCACTCTGCGATCGTTCCCGCCGCGCGATGCGCGATCGTCAGAGCCCTCTCGTCGCCCAGGTCGCGGTAGACGTCGATGAGACCCATGAAGGTCTTGTGGATCGCATACTGCGGCGCCCAGGTCTCCCGCCCCTCGCCCAGTCGGCGCAGGAACGACCGCGGTGTGGCGAAGACCCAGGCGCCGCCGTTCTCCTCCTGGCACTCGGCCAGGAGCCGGATGACGTTGTCGAGCTTGCCCCGGAGGACGGCATCGCCCGTCGCCGCCACCTCGCGTGCCGCCGCCGACATCCAGTGCCCGAGAAAGTGGCCGCGCAGGAGAGACCCAGGCGTCTCCCACCCCCAGTGACGGTCGAGTCCACGATCGGCATGCCCCTCTCGCGACGGATGCAGATGCCACAGCTGGTCGCCGATCCCCGCCTCGATGAGGTGGTTCTGCACCAGGTTGCGCTCGGTGAGCGAGACCAGATATTCGCGGTTGCGTCGCCGGCGCCGGTCGACGTCGCCGCTCGTCAGGCGCACCGCGCCGGGAGCGAGAGCGACGGCGGTGGAGGTTTCGAGGGGCATGGTTCTCTCCTGTGAGATCGATCTCTGACTGTACCTCGCGATCGCCGACCCTGCACAATGGGTCTTATGAATGATGTGCGCATCGCCCACCTGTCGGCCGGCGACGTCTCGCTCGTGGTGGCCCAGCAGGCAGCGAGCCTGCCCAGAATCGTCCACTGGGGCGCTCGCATCGATGTGAGTGCCGATGATCTTCAAGGCTTCGTCATGGCGGAGGAAAGGCCCGGTCTTTCCACCGATTCCGATGTTCCGTACCACGCGACGATCCTGCCGGAGCACAGCCGCGGCTGGTTCGGCCGACCCGGGCTGAGCGCGCATCGAGCGGGTGCCGCCTGGGCTCCCCGCTTCCACGCCGCGCCGATCCGAGTCGCCGGCATGCCCGTCGAGACGGGTGTGGCCACCGTCGGCGCGGGCAGCGTCGTCGTCGACGCACGCGACGACTGGGCACAGATCGAGTTCTATCTGGAGATCGATCTCAGCGCGAGTGGACTGCTGCGAACACGTGCTATCATCCGCAACACCGGCGAGGACGAAGCCCCGCTCGAGATCGCCGAGGTGATGCTGTCGCTGCCCCTTCCGCTGCGTGCCGGCGAGGTCCTCGACTTCTCCGGACGCTGGGCTCACGAGCGGATCCCGCAGCGGCATCCCATCGTCCGCGGCATCCACTCCCGCCCCTCCCGCCGTGGGCGCACGGGCCTGGACGCCACGACGGTGATCGCCGCCGGCGTTCCAGGGTTCGCGTCGGATGCCGGCGAGGTGTGGGTCTGCCACGTCGGCTTCAGCGGGAATCACGAGCACGCCATCGAGCGCGGTGACGGCTTCCTCGCCTTCCGGGGCGGCGAACTGCTGCTGCCGGGAGAGATCCGGCTCTCGACGGGCGAGGAGTACGTCACACCTTGGGTCTACGGCAGCTACGGCGACGGACTGGACAGTGCGGCGTCGCGCTATCACGACCACCTGCGCGCCAGGTCGCGGTCGTCGCGACGGGAGCGCCCGGTCACGCTGAACGTCTGGGAGGCGGTGTACTTCGACCAGGATCCGGCAACGCTCATCGATCTCGCCGAACGCGGCGCCGAACTCGGCGTGGAGCGGTACGTGCTCGACGACGGCTGGTTCCGCGGCCGCCGGGATGACCGCTCGGGGCTGGGCGACTGGACGCCCGATCCGGTGGGCTGGCCCGACGGCCTGCGGCCGTTGGCCGACCGCGTCCGACAGCTCGGCATGGAGTTCGGGCTCTGGGTGGAACCCGAGATGATCAACGAGGACTCCGACCTCGCCCGCGCGCATCCCGACTGGATCCTCCGCGCGCGACCGGAGCTTCCGCCGCGCTACCGGTTCCAGCAGGTGCTCGATCTGACGCACCCCGAGGCCTACTCCCACATCCTGGAACGGCTCGACGATCTCGTCACCTCGATCGGCGTGAGCTATCTGAAGTGGGACCACAATCGAGATCTCGTCGAGGCCGGTCACCCCGTGAGCGGCGCTCCTGCCGTGCACGAGCAGACGCTTGCCGTCTACCGGCTCATCGACGAGCTGCGGGCTCGCCACCCCGACCTCGAGATCGAGAGCTGCGCCTCGGGCGGCGGACGCGTCGATCTCGGCATCCTCGAGCGCACCGACCGCATCCATCCCTCGGACAGCCACGACCCGATCGACCGGTTCCACATCCTGCGATGGACCGGGCTCCTGGTGCCGCCCGAGATGATGGGCTCGCACGTTGCTTCGGCGGTCTCCAGCACGACGGGACGCACCTCCAGCCTGCACTACCGGTGCGCGGTCGCGCTGCTCGGCCACTTCGGGATCGAATGGGACATCCGAGGCCTCGAGGACGCCGACCGCGAGACGCTCTCGTCCTGGATCTCGCTCTACCGCAGGCACCGACGCCTCATCTCGACGGGGCGCGCCGTCGGCGGGCCTGCCGACCACTCCGCGCCCGCGGTACGAGGAGTCGTCTCGCCGGAGGGGACGGAGGCGTTGTACACCATCGTGACGCCGGCGACGAGCCCGGACGCCCTGGCGCGCGTGAGACTCACCGGCCTCGCTCCCGAGCGCCACTACCG
Source organism: Microbacterium sp. LMI12-1-1.1 (assembly GCF_040676455.1). Lineage (NCBI taxonomy): Bacteria > Bacillati > Actinomycetota > Actinomycetes > Micrococcales > Microbacteriaceae > Microbacterium > Microbacterium sp. LMI12-1-1.1. The sequence goes on from NZ_JBEGIA010000001.1 coordinate 950,335, forward strand.
GATCGCGGTGGACGCGCCGGAGTCGCTCGGACCCCCGTGGCAGGTGCCGGGATGGCTGGGGGCGCCGGGTCTCGACGAACACGGTCCTGCCCCCGTCCTGAGCGGCGCCCTGCTCAGCCGAGTCGGCCTGGAGTTCCCCACGTTCCACCCCGAGCGCGCCGCCGTGGTGCACCTGCAGGCGGCCGACTGAGGGTCACGGCGGCGGCGCGCACCGCCGAGCCGACGTCACCGCGGCGGGGCACCGCCCCACGACGCCACGAGGTCGGCGGTGTCGTCGTCACCGCTGCTGCGCGCCTCGGCCACGCACGCCGCCGCTGCCCGCGCGAACACCTCGTCGAGGAGCACCGGGGCGCCGGACCGCGCCGACGCGACGGCTGCCTCCACCATCGCAAGGCTCCAGATGTTCGCGTGGATCTCACCCGACGGCAGCGGCCCGCCGTCCAGCGCCTGCAGGAACTCGGCGAGGGCGGCATCGAGCCCTTCCACCTGCTCGACGGGCTGCAGCGTCTGCGGGACGTCGTGGGCGTCCTGCGCACGGACCGCCTGCTCGCCGTCCCACTCGACCGAGCCGCCCGCCGCGCTCGCGCGCCAGGCGCCGTTCCACGACGTGGTGAGGCCGTCGGCGCACCAGCTTCCGGAGTACGCGAACCTCGCCCCATCGGTGAAGCGGAAGACCGCTTGGGCAGCGGCACCCCCGCGATACCAGCTCCACGGCGGCGAGAACTCCTCGCAGTAGACGGACGCCGGCTCACTGCCGAGCACGTATCGCGCCTGATCGAACGTGTGGATCGCCATGTCGATGAGCAGCGGCGAGTCCATCTCATCGCGGAAGCCGCCGAAACGCGGGTTCTGGAAGAACGCGGCGTCGAGCTGGCCCGCGCCGCCGTACGCCGCCACGGCGTCGCGGAACGCGCGCAGACCCGCCAGGTGTCGCCGCGACTGGCTGGTCGCGAGGAGGACTCCCTGCTGTTCGCTCACGGCGGCGAGGGCGAGGGCGTCCGCGACCGTCGGGGTCACCGGCTTCTCGCTGAGCAGCGGCACACCGGCGCGCAGCGCCGCTTCACTGACCGCCCGGTGGGCCTCGGGGATCGTGACGTTGAGCAGCATGCTCGGCGGCTCCACGGCGGCGAACGCCTCGGCGACCGTGGCGACGCACGGGACGTCCCAGCCCCGCTCGCGCGCCGCCGCCTGCGCGGCGGCGACCGAGACGTCCACCAACGCGCTCACGCGCAGATCAGGGCGTCGCTCGATCACGTCCATCCACGCGCGGCCCATCCCTCCCGCACCGACGAGGACGACCTCTCTCATGTCAGCACCTCGCCGTTCCACTCGCGAGGCGTGTCGAACTCGCCCGTGCGGTGCATCGTCAGGTGCGGAAGGTCCCGCGGCCGGTCCTGGAACGCCCATCCGGCCGCGTTGGCGAGGACCCGCTGGATCTCCGGCTGGTGGTAGACGGGGTAATCCTGATCGCCCGGAGAGAAGTAGAAGATGCGCCCGCGTCCGCGGGAGAAGGTCATCCCGGACCGGAACACCTCTCCCCCGCTGAAGCTGGAGACGAACACGAGCTCGTCGGGGGCGGGCACGTCGAAGAACTCGCCGTACATCTCCTGGGCGGGAATGACGATCGGATGCGGCACGCCGGCGGCGATCGGATGGTTCGGCGATACCGTCCACACCAGTTCGCGGTCATCCCCCTGCCGCCATCGGAGGCTGCACGTCGTCCCCATCAGGCGGATGAAGATCTTGGAGAAGTGCCCGGAGTGGAGCACCACCAGCCCCATGCCGCCGAGGACGGCGCGATGAACCCGCTCCACCACGGCGTCGTCGACGGCGTCGTGTCGCACGTGCCCCCACCAGAAGAGCACATCGGTCTGCTCCAGGCGGTCGGCGCTCAGGCCGTGCTCCGGATCGTCGAGCGTCGCCGTGTCGACGACGCTGTCGGGGCCGAGGAGCGAGCGCAGTCCGGCGGCGATCGTCTCGTGCATGCTGTCTGGGTACAGGCGGCGTGGCACCTCATCGTGCTTCTCATGGTGGTTCTCGCCCCACACCAGGACCCGGATGCCCCGCGTCTGCGTCATGCTGTCTCCTTCGCTTCGGTCGCGTCTACATCCCATGCCGTCCGGCCGGCCCGCGCCAGCAGGACGCGCCGGGGCCCCGCCAGACGCACGCGTGTCTCGATCGGACGCTCCGCCGCCGAAGGGCCGGCCGAGAGTACCGCGACGCCGGGCTCGACGGCGAGCCTGTTGTCAGTGCCCGTCGCCGCGAGCCGGGCGGCCTCGAGGGTGAACCGCACGGTGCGTCGCGCGCCGGCGGGGACCGGGATGCGCGCGAAGCCCACCAGCTGGACATCCGGGCGGACGATCGGACCGGAGGGGAAGGACGCATACAGCTGCACGACCTCGATGGCATCCGCACCGTCGTTGCGCACGACAACCGCCACCTCCGCGGCGCCGCCGGTCGGCAGCACTGCCGGCGTCTCGATGCTCTCGTAGACGATCCGGCCAGGCGTCATCCCGAAGCCGAACGGGAACAGCGGCGTGGGGTCGGCGACGGTGATGCCGCGGTTGTGGCGACCGAGAGGCGGCTGCAAGTACGTGCCGGTCGCCTCGGGAGAACGCGGGATCTGGACGGGGAGCCGCCCGCTGGGCGCGATGCGGCCGGAGAGCACGCCGGCGACGGCCGCCGCACCGTCCGCACCCGGGAAGAATGCCTGCACGATCGCTCCCGCCTCGGTGTAATCGCCGAGCGCGTACGGGCGCCCCGAGACGACGACGAGCACTGTCGGCGTCCCGGTCGCCAGCACCGCACGGACCAGGTCGTCCTGGCGGCCCGGCAGCCGCAGGTGGGGCGCGTCGCACCCCTCGCCGGACGTCCCGGCCCCGAACAGGCCGGCGACATCGCCGACGACGAGTACGGCGACGTCGCTGTCGCGGGCGAGCGCGACCGCTTCGTCGATCCGCACCTCCTCGTCGCCGACGATCTCGCAGCCACGCTCGGAGCGGACCCGGGCGTCTCCCCACTCAGCGCGCACGGCGTCCTCGATCGTCGGGATGTCGATGCCCGGGGCGTGGCCGGGGTACTTGGTGAGCACGTGATTGGGGAACGCGTAGCAGCCGAGCAGACTGCGGTACTCCGTGGCGGCGGGGCCGATCAGCGCGATCCGTCGCGCTTCGGCGAGCGGCAGCATCCCATCGTCCCTCAGCAGGATGATCGACTCCTCGGCGAGCGCCGCAGAGATGGCGCGGTTGCGCGGGGTGTCCAGCAGCACATCCTCCGCTCCGTCGGGCACGACGGGCCCGCGATCGAGCAGGCCGGCTTCGATCTTGTGGCGCAGGTGGCGCACCGCTGCGCGGTCGATGTCGCTCTCGTCCACGACACCTTCGCGCACGAGGCGCGACAGGGCGGCGTACGCGACGGTCGAGGGCAGCTCCACGTCGACGCCGGCACGGAGCGCGAGGGCACCGGCCGCGGGTCCGTCGGCGGCGACCCGGTGCATCGACACCAGGAACGGCACGGCCCAGTAGTCGGCGACCACGGTCCCATCGAAACCCCACTCGGTGCGCAGCACGCCGTCGAGCAGCTGCCGGTTCGCGGTGCTCGGGATACCGTCGACATCGGTGTACGAGGTCATCACGCTGCGCGCACCGCCCTGGCGCAGCGCCGTCTCGAACGGCGGCAGCACGGTGTCGGCGAACTCCCGCGGTCCCATGCTCACCGGTCCGTGATTGCGCGCGGCCCGCGACGCCGCGTATCCGGCGAAGTGCTTCAGGGTGGCGACGACGCCCGCGCCCTCCAGACCGGCGACGTACGCCGCACCCAGCTGCCCGACCACGTAGGGGTCTTCTCCCAAGGTCTCCTCGACCCGACCCCACCGGTAGTCGCGCACGACGTCCAGGACGGGGGCGAGGCCTTGATGCACGCCGATCGCGCGCATGTCGTCGCCGATCGCCCGGGCCATGTCGCGCACGAGCTCCTCGTCGAATGTCGCCGCCCACGCCAGTGGCGTCGGGAAGGCCGTGGCTCCGAACGCCGCGAGGCCGGTGAGGCACTCCTCGTGGACGAGGGCCGGGATGCCGAGCCGCTGGTTCGCCACGACGCGATACTGCAGCTCGCGCAGTCGCGTCACGCCCTCGCGCACGCTCACCGGCGCGGTGCCGAACACGCGCGTCAGCTGACCGAGCCCGTGGGCGAAGGGATCGGTGCCCTCGGTCGCTAGACCGCCCTCCAGGGTCGGGGCGAAGTCGTCCGCGGCATCCGTCAGCCAGACGGAACCGAGTTGGGCGACCTTCTCCTCGAGGGTCAGTTCGTCGACGAGTGCCTGCGCGCGCTCACGCGCGCTCAGCGTCGTGTCCCGCCATCGACCCTGATCGATGACATCGGCGTGCGCGCTCATCAGCCCTTGAACGCCCCATCCATGATGCCGGCGACCATTCGCCGCCCGACGAAGAAGAAGACGATGAGCAGCGGCAGCGTCGCCATGAAGGAGCCGCCCATCGTCAGCGCCAGGTCGATGGTGCGGTTGGCCTGCAGCTGCTTCAGTGCGATCTGCACCGTGAACAGCTCCGGCGACTTGAGCACGATGAACGGCCACATGAAGTCGTTCCACACCGCGGTGAAGGTGATGAGGCCCAGCACGAACGCAGCCGGCCGCACCACGGGGAAGCCGATGCGCCAGAAGATCTGCCAGCTGTTCGCCCCGTCGATCCGCGCCGCCTGCATGAGTTCGTCGCTCAGCGTCGTGGCCATGTGCTGACGCATCCAGAAGATGCCGAACGCGCTGGCGAGCCCGGGGACGATGATCGCCTGCAGGGTGTCGACCCAGTCGAGCCACGAGATGATCAGGTACTGCGGAATGACGCTGAGCTGCGCCGGCACCGTCATCGTCAGCAGCACGATCAGGAACAGCGCGTTGCGGCCGGGGAAGTGCATCTTCGCGAAGGCGAATCCGGCGAGCGCGCAGAGCAGCGAGGCGATCACCGCGATGGCCAGCGACACGATCACGCTGTTGAGCAGCGACTGGAAGAACGGCACGGTCTCGAACACCTTGGCGGCGATCTCGAAGAAGTTGAATCCCGGGTAGAGCCGCGGCGGGATCGAGGTGACCGCGGAGGCTCCCACCGATGCGATCACGAACATGTAGTACAGCGGGAAGACGCTGATGACGACCGCGACGATGAGCATGGCGTACACGGGCCAGGGCACGCGGCCCAGGCGTCCGCCGCGACGCGACGGTGTCTTCTCGGGCTGCGCGAGCGCCTCTTCCGGCGTCTGCGGAATGGCCTGGTCGATGACATCGGACATCAGCGTGCCCTCCGGGTGCGGGTGGTCAGGAAGAAGTTGATGAGCGAGACCACGACGACGATCACGAACAGTGCGACGCCGATGGCGGAGCCGTAGCCGAACTCGAACTGTCCGAAGCCCTGCTCGTAAAGGAAGAGGGCGAGCGTCTGACACTGCCGCCCGCCGCCGCAGGTGAGACCCGACTCGGGGGCGACCAGCAGCGGTTCGGTGAAGATCTGCAGCCCGCCGATGGTCGACATGATGACCGTGAAGATGATGATCGGGCGCAGCGACGGGATCGTCAGGTGGATGAACTGCTGCCAGTTCGATGCCCCGTCCACCGAGGCCGCCTCGTACATCTCCCGCGGCAGCGCCTGGAGACCGGCGAGGTACAGGAGGGTGTTGTAGCCGAACCACCGCCACATCACCATCGACGAGATCACGATCCACGAGCCGACCTGCGAGGCGAGGAAGTTGACTTCGCCGATCCCGAACCACCCGAGCACCCAGTTGATCAGCCCGAAGTTCTTGTCGAAGATCTGCGCGAACACCAGCGCCGTCGCGGCGACCGAGGTGATGTAGGGCACCAGCAGCGCCATGCGGAAGAAGTTCGCGAACTTCAGCATCGCGTGGTTCAGCAGGTGCGCGAGGCCGAGCGCCAGGAGCAGCTGCGGAATCGTCGAGATGAGGAAGATGCCGAAGGTGTTGACGAACGCGTTCCAGAACCGGGGGTCCTGGACGAGCCGCTCGAAGTTCGCCAGCCCGACGAACGTCTGCTCGCCGATCGGGTTCCAGTCGAAGAGCGCGACATAGAACGTGAAGAGCAGCGGGAAGAGGCCGAAGATCGCGAACAGCACGAAGAACGGCGCGATGTAGACGTAGGGCGCGATCCGCTCCGCGAGCGGGTGCCGGATCTTCCGGGAGGGTGGCCGGTCTCCCCGGCGGATCTTCTGGACGGGGATGGCGGTGGCGGTGGCGGTCATCTTCCTGCCTCGGTCGGGGCGGTGGCCCGGCCCATGGCCGGGCCACCGCTGGTCGGGTGGGGCTCAGCCCCCGATGGCGGCCTTCGCGCTGGCCACGCCGGTCTCCCAGGCGTCGGCCGGGTCGACGTTGCCGGCCTGCATGTCGACGAGCGCGTTGAGCAGGGCTCCGCCGATCGCGCTGGTGTCGGGGCCGTTGTAGAACGAGTTGAACTGCAGCACGGACTCGCTGATGGTGGTGCCGATGGCCGAGTCGCCGAAGAACGGGTCCGTGTAGCCCTTCACCTCGTCGCTCTCGAGCGCCGCTTCGGCCGCGGGGAAGGTTCCGGTCTGCGCGAAGTGCTCCGTCTGACCTTCCGGCGACAGCATCGTCTCGATGTACTGCCACGCCGCCGCCTTGTTGTCGGCACGGGCGGGGATGGCGATGACGCTGCCGCCCCAGTTGCCGCCGACACCCGGGATGGACGCGATCCGCCAGTCGCCTTCCGTGTCGGGGGCGTCGTTCTTGAGCCCGGACAGGATCCATGACGGCGCCGTGGTCACCGCGAAGGCGCCGTTGGCCTTGCCCGGCGCCCAGCCCGACGACCATGCCGGGATGTTGGCGCTGATGCCGGCGTCGTACGCGCGCACGGCGACGTCGAACGCCTCCTCGACCTGCGGGTTGGTGTCGAAGATGAGCTCGCCGTCCGGGGAGTAGTACTTCTCCGTGACCTGGTTGACGGTGGAGAAGAACACCGACGTCTCGACGTTGTCCACGAACGGCTGGCCCGTGGCAGCCGTGTACTGCTCGCCCATGGCGATGAAGTCGTCCCACGACGACCACATCTGCGCGACCTCTGCCGGATCCGTCGGCAGGCCGGCCGCTTCGAAGAGATCGGCACGGTAGGCGAAGCTCAGGCCGCCCACATCGGTGGGGATGCCGATCAGCGAGCCGTCATCGGCGGTGGCGGCGTCGACCGCCCAGTCCAGGTAGTCGTCGCCGACATCGTCGCCGCCGAGCGTGCGCAGGTCGACGAAGTTGCCCGGGTTCTCCACGAACTTGGGCAGATCGTCGTTCTGGATCATCACGAGGTCGGGGACGCGGCCACCGGCGAGGGCCGCGGTCAGCGCGGTGGCGGTCTCGGTCGTGCTGCCGACCTCCGACAGCTTCACCTTGGCGTCGGGCATCTCCTCGAGGTAGCGATCGACCGAGTCCTTCTGGCCGATGCCGGTGAACGACCAGAACTCGAATTCGGCGTCGGGATCGTCGGAGCCGGAGCCCGATCCTCCCGAGCATCCGGACAGCACCAGCGCGAGTGCACCGACTGCTGCGATGGGCAGGGCCAGTTTGCGACGATTCACAACAGCTCCTCTTCTTCGGGGACATGTGGCTGCGGGAGGTTTGGCTCCGATGCTGAGAGATCGATCTCTCAGCGATGGCCACAGTAGCCGCCCTACCGGGCCGGCGGCAACCCTGGAACGAATTCCCAGTGGCGCCCTGGTCGCACTCAGCCTCCACATCGGGCTGATTTCCGCGCGTCCGACCCGCGGAACGACCCCCACCCATGCAATGATGGAGACGACGAGAGAACGATCTTCTCCGCCATGCCCACGCTCACGGGGGGAGCCATGGTCAGACCCACCATCGTCGACGTCGCGCAGGCCGCGGGGGTCTCCCGCGCGACCGCCGCCCGCGTGCTCGCCGGCGCGACGAATGTGGACACCGCGATGGCGGCGGCGGTCGAGCGCGAGGCCCGGCGTCTGGGCTACGAGACGAACTTCGCCGCGCGAGTGCTGCGGGGCGGACGCGCCGGGGCGATCGGCCTCGTGATCGCCTTCGACGAGCTCGGAAGCCTGAGCGGCACCTTCTTCACCGCCGTGCTGAAGGGCGCGGCCAAGGGACTGTCGGCGGGCGAGGTGCAGCCCGTCCTCCTGCCCGCCGACCATGAGGACCTCGACCGGATCCCCCGCTTCCTGCGCTCCGGCGCCCTCGACGGGGCGATCGTGATCCTGCAGCACGAGATCACGCACCTGGTCGAGCGACTCGCCGACTCCCCCGTGCCCATCGCGTGGGTGGGTCGCCCTCACGCCGACATCGGCCCGGATCCGATCGTCATCGATTCCGACAACTACGGCGGCGGCGTGCTGGCAGCGCGCGCTCTCGTCGAGGCGGGCCGTCGCTCGATCGGCATCATCACAGGCCCCCTCGATCTGGAGCAGGCACGTGAGCGCACACGCGGATGGACCGACGAGCTCGCGCGGCACGGCCTGACGCCCGGACCCATCGTGCATGGCGATTTCACGCTCGACAGCGGCACGGCCGCCATGGCGCGGCTGCTGCAGCGGGCGCCCGATCTCGATGGGATCTTCGCCTCATCCGACCTGATGGCCGCCGGTGCGATCCGGGTGCTCCAGGCCGCGGGACGCCGCGTGCCGACCGACGTCTCGGTGGTCGGATTCGACGACGTCCTCATCGCGAGCACATCCGATCCGCCGCTGACCACCGTGCGCCAGCCGCTCGAGGAGATGGGGCGGGCTGCGGCCGACACGCTGATCGCCACCATCCGGGGCCTGCCCGCAGAGAAGGTCCAGGTGCTGCCGACGTCGATCGTGCGCCGGGAGTCGCTCTGAGCGTGATGCTCACCCGCACCACTGTGCATCTGCCACGCCGTCGATGCTTCGGACGGCACCGACAGGCGGGGTGCGCAGCCCCACGTACACTTGTCCCTCGTGACTGAACGCGTTCTCGTCAACCAGCTCAAGGGCCTCGCCGACGGCCCCGTCTCCGTCTCCGGATGGGTCGAGACCGTCCGCGACCAGAAGAAGGTGCAGTTCGCCATCCTTCGCGACGAGACCGGGGCGGTGCAGCTGCTCAATCCGGCGACCCGGCCCTCCGAGGACGGTTCGGAACAGGATGCCGGTGCACTGGCCCTCACCGACCTCATCTCGAACCTCGCCACGGGCACCTTCCTGACGGTCACGGGTGAGCTCAAGCACGACGAGCGCGTCAAGCTCGGCGGCGTCGAGATCAAGATCGGCGCGCTGGACGTCGCGGCCGCCGCCCTCCCCGAGACGCCCATCGCCGCCGACAGCGGCATGGACAAGCGCATGGACTGGCGATTCCTCGACCTCCGCCAGCGGCGCAACAACCTCATCTTCCGGGTGCAGACCACGCTCGAGCACGCTTTCCGCTCGTACTGGATCGAGCGCGACTACATCGAGGTGCACTCGCCGAAGCTGATGGCCTCGGCATCCGAGTCGAACGCGGAGCTGTTCTCGCTGGAGTACTTCGGCGACCAGACCGCCTACCTCGCGCAGTCGCCGCAGTTCTTCAAGCAGATGGCGCAGGTCGCCGGCTTCGGCAAGATCTTCGAGATCGCCCCCGCGTTCCGCGCCGACCCCTCGTTCACCTCGCGCCATGCGACCGAGTTCACGTCGATCGACGCCGAGATCAGCTGGATCGACTCGCACGAAGACGTCGCCCGCATGCAGGAGGAGCTTCTGCAGACGGCGTTCCAGGTGGTCAAGGACAAGCACGGCGCCGAGATCGAGGAGCTGTTCGGCCTCGAGGTGCAGGTGCCCGCCATCCCGTTCCCGCGCATCCCGCTCGCCGAGGCGCGCGAGATCGTGAAGAGCCGGGGCTACGAGATCCCCCGCACCGACGGCGACCTCGACCCCGAGGGCGAGCGCCAGATCTCGGCGTATGTCGAGGAGACCTACGGCCACCAGTTCGTCTTCATCACCGACTACCACCCCGAGATCCGCGCGTTCTACCACATGCGCGACGAGGAGACCGGGCTCACCAAGTCGTACGACCTGCTCTTCAAGGGCGTCGAGATCACCACGGGCGCGCAGCGCGAGCACCGTGTCGATGTGCTGATCGAGCAGGCGAAGGAGAAGGGTCTCGAGCCCGAGCACCTCGACTTCTACTTCGACTTCTTCCGCTACGGCGCCCCGCCCCACGGCGGGTTCGGCATGGGTCTCGCCCGCGTCATGATGCTGCTGCTCGGCGAGTCGTCGATCCGCGAGGTCACGTACCTGTTCCGCGGCCCGACGCGCCTCGCCCCGTAACAGATTTGGGGATCCCTTCGGGGATTTCCCCCTTGTGGCAGGCCTCCCAGCCGAGGATGCTGTGCGCGGTGACGGCTCATCGTCACCTCGCCGATCCATCTGCTGGGAGTCCTTGCATGCGTATTTCGAGTTCTCGACAGAAGCGAGCCGTGCTCGCTCTCGTCACCGCCACGGCGGCCGCCATCGCGGTCGTCTCCGCCGGGGCGCCCGCCGTCGCGGCCGGTCAGTCGTCGGTGGTGGCCACCGGCCTCGACAACCCCCGGCAGCTGTCCATCGGCGCCGGGGGCACCGTCTACGTCGCCGAGGCCGGCACGGGCGGAGACGGTGCCTGCCTTCCTAATCCGGAGGATCCGGAAGCGACGGTGTGCCTCGGCGACACGGGCGCTGTCACCGAGATCCGGCGAGGCACCCAGACGCGCGTCGTCACCGGCCTCCCGTCGCTCGCCGGGGCCGACGGCTCCGCTGCGTCGGGTCCCTCCGCAGTGAGCGTCCGCGGCAGCAACATCTCGGTGCTCATGGGCCTCGGCGGCAACCTCGAGACCCGCGCACTGCTCGGACCCGCCGGAGCCGAGCTGGGCACGATGCTCACCGGTCGCATCGGACAGGACCTGACCGTCGCCGAGGACGTCACCGCCTACGAAGCCGCCGTGAATCCCGACGGCGGGCTGGTCGACTCCAATCCCAACGGCTTCACCGACGTGAACAGCAAGCGCTGGACCATCGCCGACGCGGGCGCGAACGCGATCGTGACGATGGGCGGGAACCTCCCCGACCAGACGGTCGCCGTCCTCCCGCCGGCGATGGGAGTCCCGCCGTGGGGCGGCGACCCGATTCCCGCCGAATCGGTTCCGACGAACGTCGTCACCGGACCCGACGGCGCGTACTACGTGTCGGAGCTTCTCGGCTTCCCCTTCCCCGTCGGCGAGTCCCGGATCTGGCGCGTCGTCCCCGGTCAGTCGCCGACCGTCTACGCGACGGGCCTGAGCAACGTCACGAGCCTTGCGTGGCAGCACCAGACCCTCTACGCCGTGCAGCTGAGCGACAGCAGCTTCCTCGAGGGGAACCCGATCGGCTCGCTCCGCCAGGTGGTGCCGGGGTCGGAGCAGCACCCGGCGGTGCTGGACGGCCTGTTCGCCCCGTACGGCGTGGCGATACACGGCACGACGGCGTATGTCAGCACCGGCTCCATCGCGGCCGGCGCCGGCGAGGTGCTGGCGGTCGACCTGCGCTGAGGTCCCCTCACAGCTGAGGACCAGCGCCCGGTTCGGGACCCCGTCTCGGGCCGGGCGCCGCGCGTGCGCAGCAGACGGCTGCCCGTGCACGATGGAACGCGCGTTCGCGCGCCTTTCGCCCGATGCGGAAGACTCCGTCGCGGCGCGGCTAGGGTGAAGCTCATGGCGATAGAGGGACTGCTCAACTTCCGCGACACGGGCGGGATGCCTCTGACCTCAGGCGGTGTCAGCCGCAGCGGCGTTCTCTACCGGTCGGCTGCTCTCAACGCGCTCACCGACGACGGGCTCGCGCAGCTCGCAGACTCGGCGGTCGGGGTGATCGCCGACTTCCGAACCCCGATGGAGCAGCAGATGGCGCCCGACCGACTGCCCGTGTCGCGCTCCTTCCGGGTCGAATCGCTGGCCCTCCTGGAGGGCGCGCTCCCCCAGCCCGGCGTCGGCCACGAGGTGACGGCGACGCCGGAGTCGTTCGCGACCGTGCTGGCTCAGCTTCCCACGCTCGGCGAGCTGTACCTGTCGATGCTCGCCCAGGGCGCCGAGACGTTCGCAGGACTCGCGCGCCTCGTCGGCGCATCCACCGACGACGAGCCGACCGCGGTGCTTGTGCACTGCACCGCGGGCAAGGACCGCACCGGGGTCGCGGTCGCGCTCATGCTCGATGCCGCAGGCGCTGAGCGGGACGCCATCGTCGCCGACTACGCGTCCTCTCAGGCGAACCTGGCCGGACCGTGGGCCGAAAGCATGCTCGGCACGATCACCGCCATGGGCGTGCCGATCACCGACTCCCTGCGCACTCTGGTGACGGCGACTCCTCCCGCAGCGATCGAACAGGCGCTGACATGGGTCGACGGCGAGGGTGGCGCCGCCGCTTACCTCCAGTCGGGTGGTCTCTCCGACGCGGAGCTCGACGCGCTCCGCGCGCGGCTGACCGCGTGACCGCTCTCGTCGAGTATGCCGAGCGGGTTCGGATGGCGCCGTGGGCGTCGCGCGGGGGCGCCGGAGCGGAGAATCGAGATCAGCGCGCGGTGCTGAGCGCGGCACGCAGGCGGTCGGGCGACACGCGCCAGTGGCCGTGCAGCTCTCCGTCGATGAGCACCACCGGGATCTTCTCCCACCACTGCGCGTAGAGCGCGGGGTCTTCGGCGATCGAGAGCTCCTCGACGTCGACGGCGTCCTCGGGCAGCTCGGCCACGACCGTCTCGACGACCTCGCGGGCGACGTCGCACAGGTGGCAGTCCGGCTTGCCGATGAGGGTGATCGTGGTCACGCGGACTCTGCCGTCACGCCTCGACCGGGTAGCCGGCGGCGATCCACTCGTTCGTGCCGCCGTCGACGTTGGTGGCGTCGTAGCCACGCGCCTCGAGGGCCTCGACAACGCGGCCCGAACGGCCTCCGATCGCGCAGATGACGTCGAACGCGCCGTCGGGCAGTTCGTCGAGCCGGCCGCCGATCGCGGACATCGGGATGTTGACCGCCCCGGGCACATGCCCGGCGGCGAACTCGTCGACCTCGCGCACGTCGATGAGCGGGGTGTCGGCGCGCTCACGCAGCTGCTGAACGGTGATGGACTTCATGTCGGCCTCTCGGGTCGCGGACTCCGCCGGGCGGAGCAGGCATACACGAAGCGCCCGTCCGAAGACAGGCGCTTGGTGCGGATGCCGCTTACTTCTTGTTGCGGCGCTGGTGGCGAGTCTTGCGAAGCAGCTTGCGGTGCTTCTTCTTCGCCATGCGCTTGCGGCGCTTCTTGATGACAGAACCCACGGAAAACCTCACTATGTCGGGGTCTGGGCGCGGCGTGTGCGGCGCCCGGGAACGGGCAGTTACGGAAAATGCCTCGGATCAGTCTAGCCGACGTCGGCGATCGGCCGTTGCAGGGCCTCGGTGACGGCGGACTCGGGGACCCGGTAGCTGCGTCCGAAGCGGACAGCGGGCAGCTCGCCGGAGTGCACCAGGCGGTACACCGTCATCTTCGACACGCGCATGAGCTCGGCGACCTCGGCGACCGTGAGGAAGCGCACATCGGACAGTTCAGCCATGTCGTTCCTTCCCCAGGAGTGCTGCACACACTCTAGAACGCGCGGGACCGGCGTGTAAACACGGTGCCTGTGTGAACGGCTGTGACTTCTGTGGCGGATGATGCCGGTTCACGCATCGGTCCGCTGGCGCGTCTTGCGGTCGTGCGCTTCGCGCGCGGCCAGACGTTCGAGCTTGCGAGCGTCGCGCAGCGCCTTCTCGGCCTGGCGCACCGCCTTCTGGGCCTCGCGGAACTTCTTGTCGTCGGCGATGTCGGCATCGTCGAGCGTGACCCACTGCTTGCGCTCGCCCCGCCGGCCGTCGGCTGCCGCGGCGATGTAGGCGGCGACCCCGTCGAGGCCGCGCTCCAGCGCGAAGGAGAACGGGTCCGAGTCGTCCAGGAACGCACCCGCCTCGATCGCGGCCCGCAGTGAGGGATACGCCTCGGCGGTGATGAGCGCCCGGAACATCGCATCCTCGTTGCGGGCGATCGTGTCGCTGCCGACACCCTGCTCGCGTTCCACGCGCGCATACCCGGCGAGCACCGTGCCCGCCCAGTGCGCCGTGCCCGTGACCAGGAGCATCACGGCCAACCGCTCCTCGTAGGTCAGCGGCGTCTCGTCGAGCGCGCTGATCCCGGCATCCATCCACGCTGCGCTGTTGGGAGTGGCCGGAACGCCCGAGATCGGGATGTCGAGGACCCAGGGGTGCCGCAGGTAATGCTGCAGCTGCTCGCCGAACAGCACCTCCAGGCGCTCACGCCAGCCACCCGCCTCCCGCGTCGCCTCCGAAGGCGACCCGGTGGCCTCCTCCTGCATGAGCAGCACGAGGTCTTCCTTCGCGGTGACGTACCGGTACAGCGACATGGGCGTGAACCCGAGTTTCGCCGCGACCGCCGCCATCGACACGGCGCCCAGGCCCTCGGCATCCGCGATCTCCATCGCCGCCTCGACGATGCGCTCGACGCTCATCTCGCGCTTGGGACCCCGCTGCGGACTGGCGGCGACGCCCCATGCGAGGGCGATGCCCCGCGGAAGCTCGGGCTCGACGGCGTCGGTCATCCCCTCAGTCTAAGACTGTTTATGAGGTAAACAGTGTGTTACCGTCATAAACAGTTAATGCTGTACACAGTTTCGCCCATACACAGATCTCTGAGAGGAAGTCCCATGCCCGACCGCACCGCTCCGCCGGTCATCGTCGTCGAGGGCCTGCGAAAGACGTTCGGCCGCCAGCACGTGCTCGACGGTCTCGACCTCCACGTCGCCCGTGGCGAGGTCTTCGCGCTCCTGGGCCCGAACGGCGCCGGCAAGACCACGACCATCAACATCCTCACGACGCTCGTCCACCCCGACGCCGGCACCGCCACGGTCGCGGGCGTCGATGTGGCGCGTGCTCCCGAGCAGGTCAAGCGCCGCATCAGCCTGACCGGCCAGGCCGCCGCCGTGGACGACGTCCTCACCGGCACCGAGAACGTCGTCATGATGGGCCGCCTGTCGGGGCTCTCCCGGCGCTCGGCCCGCAGACGCGCCGCGGAGCTGCTCGAGCGCTTCGGACTGACGGATGCCGCATCCCGCCGCGTCGGCACCTACTCGGGGGGCATGCGCCGACGGCTCGACCTGGCGCTCAGCTTCGTCGTCACGCCCGAGGTGCTGTTCCTCGACGAGCCGACGACGGGGCTCGACACCCGCAGCCGCCGTGAACTGTGGGACGTCATCCGCTCGCTCGCCGACGCGGGGACCACGGTCTTCCTCACCACGCAGTATCTCGAGGAGGCAGACCAGCTGGCCGACCGCATCGCCGTGCTCGACGGCGGCCGCGTGGTCGCCACCGGAACCGCCGCGCAGCTGAAGTCCCGCATCGGCGGCGACACGGTCGAGCTGCACGACGCGCACGGCGAGCTCGTCCGCGAAGTCGCCACCGACGGCTCGGTGACCGGGCTGCGCCGCGCGCTCGACGTGCTCGACGAGTCGGGCGCCGAGGGCGTCGTCACGCTGCGGCGACCGAGCCTCGACGACGTGTTCCTCGCACTCACCACCCCCGACGGCCGCGGCGAGCGCGCCGACGCCCGCCGGGCCGACACCATGAAGGAGATCGCATGACCACCGTGACCGCCTCGCCGAACCTCCCCGCGCTGCGTCCGCGGGTGACCGGCCTCACCGCCGAGGGTGTCTTCGTCGGGCGCAGCCTTCTGCACTCGCTGCGCGACGGCGAATCGCTGCTGATGGCGATCCTGCTGCCGGTGATGCTCATGCTGATGTTCACGTGGGTCTTCGGCGGGGCGATCGACCCCACCGGCGACTACGTCAACTACGTCGTGCCGGGTGTGATCCTCACGTGCGCCGGCTTCGGCGCCGCATCGACCGCCGTCTACGTCGCGGGCGACATGAAGGCCGGCATCATCGACCGGTTCCGGACGATGCCCGTGCGCGCGAGCGCCGTGCTCACCGGACACGTCGTCGCGAGTCTGCTGCGCAACCTGTTCGCGACCGCGATCGTGATCGGCGTCGCACTGCTCGTGGGGTTCCGTCCGACGGCGGGCTTGTGGGGCTGGCTCGGCGCGGTCGCGGTGATCGCGCTCTGGATCCTCGCGATCACGTACCTGTTCGCGGCGATCGGGCTCGCCTCCGGCAGCCCCGAGGGCGCCAACGGCTACGGGTTCATCATCCTGTTCCTGCCGTATCTCTCGAGCGCGTACGTGCCGGTCGACACGATGCCCGAGTGGCTCCAGGGCGTCGCGGAGTACCAGCCGGTGACTCCGATCATCGAGACGATCCGCGGCCTCCTGATGGGAGCGCCCGTCGACGACACCGTCGGGTGGGCGATCGCCTGGTGCCTCGGGATCCTCGTCGTCTCGTTCGTCTGGGGTGCCTGGCTGTTCCGCCGCAAGGCCGGGCGCCGGTAGAGCCCGTCCCGCTGCGCGGGGTCATCCTCCCCCGGGTCCGGTCGTTGAGCGAGCTTGCGAGTCGAAACGCAGATGACGAAACGCCCGAGCAGACGACAGAGGTCGACTCGGCGCGTTTCGTCTCGTCGCTGCGCTCCTCGCTCAACGACCGGACGACGACTCAGCGGCCGGGGAGGCGCTTGAAGGCGTTCTCGAGAGCGTGCTTGGCCGAGGCGGCGGCTCGTCCGACGACTTCGGCCGCATGGGCGGCCGAGTCGGGCAGCGCCACGGCCACCCCTTCGCCGGCCTCGCCGCCGTCGCCGTCGAGGAACGGCACGAGCCAGTCGTCGACCTCGTCCAGCGGTGCGGCCGAGAGGCTGTAGTAGCGATGCTGCCCCTCCTCGCGCACCGAGACCAGGTGCGCCTCGCGCAGCACCTTGAGGTGCTTCGAGACCGTCGGCTGGCTGGCGCCGAGCTCTGTGACGATGTGCGACACGCTGGTGCCGCGCTCTCCGGCGGATGATCGATCGAGCAGCAGTCGCAGGATGTCGCGACGTGTTCCGTCCGCGATCACGTCGAAGATGTCCGCCATGTGCTCAGATTAGTCGGGAGCCCCGCGGAGTACCATGACTGGGGTCTTGGAGAAGGGGGCGACGCATGACGACGGACCCGGCCGGGTCGCTCGTGCGGCGCATCCCGTCGATGCTGCGACGGCTGTGGGATCAGCTGCGCAATCTGACCACCACCTCGCCCGCGCGATTCGCGGTGCTGGTGTTCGTGTCGCTGATCCTGGTCTTCACGGCGCTGCTGTCTCTGCCCGCCGCGTCCGCGGACGGCCGCCGGCTGCCGCTCGCCGACGCGGTGTTCACCGCGGTCTCGACCATCTGCGTCACCGGCCTGTCCACGGTCGACATCGCATCCACGTTCTCGCCACTGGGCAAGGTCATCATCTTCATCGGCGTGAACATCGGCGGGATGGGCGTCCTCACCCTGGCGTCGATCCTCGGCCTCGTGATCTCGAAGCGCCTCGGGCTGCGGGCGAAGCTCATCGCCGCGAGCGACACCAATCCCATGCGCGCCCACGCCGGACCCGTCAACGAGAGCCAGACGGTCCGCCTCGGCGAGGTCGGCCAGCTGCTGCGCACGGTCGCACTCTCGACCCTCCTCATCGAGGCGCTCGTCGCGATCGCCCTGTATCCGTCGCTCCTGCTCGCCGGCATCCGGCCGCTGGAGGCCCTCTGGGAGGCCCCGTTCTACGCGGCGATGGCGTTCACCAACACGGGCTTCACGCCCAATCCGGGCGGACTGGAGCCGTTCGCCGACGACTACTTCCTGCTGACGGTGCTGATGGTCGGCGTGTTCCTCGGCAGCATCGGCTTCCCCGTCATCTACGCCCTGTGGAAGCACGTGTGGGACGTCCGCCGCTGGCCGCTGCACACGAAGCTCACGATGATCACCACGGTGCTCTTGTTCTTCGCCGGCGCGGCGGCCTTCCTCGCGCTCGAGTACAACAACCCGAAGACCTTCGGGTCGATGGATGCCTGGGACACCACGTTCCAGGCATTCTTCCTGTCGGCGATGACCAGGTCCGGCGGCTTCGCCGTCGTCGACATCGGCGAGCTCCACGGCTCGTCACTCATCGTCGGCTGCATGCTCATGTTCGTCGGCGGCGGCTCGGCTTCGACGGCGGGCGGCATCAAGGTGACGACGCTCGCCGTGCTCGCACTGGCCGTGTTCTCCGAGGCCAAGGGTCGCCCGTCGGTTCAGGCGTTCGGCCGGCGCATCCCGAGCGACGTGCAGCGCGTCGCCCTCTCCGTGGTCGCGTGGGGGGCGACGATCGTCGCACTCTCCACGATCGTGATCTCCCAGATCTCGCAGGAGCAGGTGTCGGACGTCCTGTTCGACGTCATCTCGGCCTTCGGGACCGTGGGCCTCTCCACCGGCCTGACGGCCGAGCTGTCGGATCCGGCCGTCTATGTGATGGCCCTGACGATCTTCATGGGCCGCATTGGTACAGTGACTCTCGCCGCGGCCGTGGCCGCGACATCCCGTTCGCAGCTCTACTCGCTGCCCGTGGAAAGGCCCATCGTTGGTTGAGCGGATGAGGGGCGACGCGCCCGTTCTCGTGATCGGACTGGGGCGCTTCGGCGCCGCGTGCGCGGGTGAGCTCGATCGGCTCGATCGCGAGGTGCTCGCGATCGACGACAGTCTCGATCTCGTGCAGAAGTGGTCGGAGCGCGTCACGCACACGGTGCAGGCCGACGCCCGCAACATCGACGCGCTCAAGCAGATCGGTGCGCAGGACTTCCAGGTCGCCGTCGTCGCCGTCGGCTCGTCGATCGAGGCGTCGGTGCTCATCACCGCGAACCTGGTCGACCTCAAGGTGCCGCAGATCTGGGCGAAGGCGGTGTCGCAGTCGCACGGCAAGATCCTCGCCCGCGTCGGGGCGAACCACGTCATCTACCCCGAGCGCGAGGCCGGTGAGCGCGTCGCCCATCTGGTCAGCGGCCGCATGCTCGACTTCATCCGCTTCGACGACGACTTCGCCCTCGCCAAGCTGTACCCGCCGAAGTTCATCCGCGGCGTCGGCCTCAACGAGTCCGGCGTGCGCACCAAGTACAACGTCACCGTGGTGGGCGTGAAGAGCCCGGGCAAGCCCTTCCGCTACGCCGAGGCGAACACCGTGGTCACCAACCACGACCTGATCATCGTCTCGGGCACCAACTCCGACATCGAGCGCTTCGCCTCGCTCGAGCGCTGACGCGGCCCTCTGTCGGATGTCCCCGCCCCGCGGCATACTCGCGGCATGACAGAGCGGAACACGACGGATGCCGCGGCCCGGCGATGGGTCGACGCGTACGAGAACGCATGGAAGACGAATGAGCCCGACGACATCCGGGCCCTCTTCACCGACGATGCCGTGTACTTCACCCAGCCCTGGGGTGAACCGTGGGCCGGGGCCGACGCCATCATCGCCGGCTGGCTCGAGGCGCGCGACGAGCCCGGCACGTACGAGTTCGAGTGGGAGATCGCGGGCGTCGACGGCGACCGCGTGTTCGTGGACGGCCGCACGGTCTACGCCCCTGACGACGAGCTGCCCGACGGCCGCGTCTACCGCAACCTGTGGGTGATCGACCTCGACGAGGAAGGGCGGGCCCGCGCGTTCACCGAGTGGTACATGAAGCAGCCTCGAGACTGACCCGCCGCGGATCGCGTGCCCGGTGCACGCTCAACCGCCCTGGGCGAGTTCCTTCGCGCGCGCGAGCGCCGCGTCCGTCGCCCGGGCGAACACCTCGTCGAGCTTCGCGTCCTGCAGCACGGCGACGGCCCGCTCCGTGGTGCCCTTCGGGCTCGTGACGCGTCGGCGGAGCTCCGCCGGGTCGTCTTCGGAGGCCTCGAGCAGCGCGGCGGCGCCGATGAACGTCTGCTCCGCCAGCAGCTGCGACTCCGCCGGCGAGAAACCCTTGCCGACTGCGGCCTTGGTGAACTCCTCCACGAGGAGGAAGAAGTAGGCGGGACCCGAACCCGAGATCGTCGACAGCGCGTCGATCTGCGCCTCGGGCACCTCGACGACGGCGCCGACGGTCTCGAAGAGCCGCCGGACCGTGGCGACCGCATCGGCGTCTGCCTGCGACCCTGCCGCGAGCCCGGTGACGCCGCGCCCCACGAGGGCGGGCGTGTTCGGCATCGAGCGCAGCACTGCGACGCCGCCGAGGAGCTGCTCGAACGTCGCGATCGTGACCCCCGCGGCGAGGCTCACGACGATGGCGCCCGGCCGCAGCGACGGGGCGATCTCCCGCAGCAGATCGGGGACCATCGGGGGCTTCACTCCCACGAGCACGACGTCGGCGGCGGCTGCGGCATCCGTGTTCGCGGTCGGGTGCGCCTCCAGCGCGACGCTGGTCACGCCGTCGAGCCCGTCGAGCTCGGCGGCCTTCGCGCGCGAACGGTTCGTGGTCGTCACTCCCCCGCCGGCGAGGCCGGAGCGAGAGAGGCCGCGCGCGATCGCGCCGCCCATCGAGCCGGCGCCGAGGATCGCGATGGGCGGAAGGGCGGTGAGGTCAGCAGGCATGGCGTCATCCTACGAGCGCTGAGCACAGCGCTCTCGGACTTAACACTTGACTTATATAAGCGCACGAGCAAGTATGGACATCGTGCACGCGCTCGACATCCTCGGCGATCCGGTTCGCCGGCGCATCCTCGAACTCCTGGCGGAGGGCGAGCGCAGCGCCGGCGAGATCGGCGAGGACGTGCAGCGCGAGTTCGGCATCTCGCAGCCCGCCGTCTCGCAGCACCTGCGCGTGCTGCGGGAGTCGGGATTCGCGACGGTGCGTCCCGACGGCGTGCGGAGGCTGTACGCCATCGCTCCCGAGCCGCTCGAGAACGCCGCCGCGTGGTTCGACCCGTTCCGGCGCTTCTGGCAGCCGCACCTCGACGCCCTCGGCACCGAGCTCGCCCGAGGACGCCGCCAGCGCCGGCTCGCCGCCGAGCAGGAACCGGATGCCGCGAGCGACGAATCCGACACGACCGACCCCCAGGAGGAATGACATGGTCGACGTACAGAACCAGCTCGACGCGGTGACCCGCGAGATCGCGAGCGCAGAGATCGACGGCTACCCGGCGCGCGTCCAGACGCTCGCGCAGACGTATCCGTCCCCCATCGACGATGTGTGGGACGCCGTCACCAGCGCGGCGCGGATCGCGCGATGGTTCCAGCCGATCACGGGCGATCTCCGGCTCGGCGGCCGGTATCAGATCGAGGGCAACGCCGGCGGCGAGATCCAGGAGTGCGCGCCTCCTGCAGACGGCTCGGCCCGTTTCACGGCGACCTGGGAGTACGGCGGCGGCGTGACCTGGCTCACCGTGCGGTTGACGGCCGAGGGCGACGCCGAGACAAGGTTCGAACTCGAGCACGTCGCCCGCACCGACGATGTGCCCGCGGAGTTCTGGGACGTCTACGGCCCCGGTGCGACGGGCGTCGGCTGGGACGGCGGCCTGCTGGGCCTCGGCCTGCACCTGACCGCAGGCGACGGCCCCTCGCCCGAAGAAGCCGAGGCATGGGCGTTCACCGACGAGGGCAGGGCGTTCTACCGCGGCGCCGCAGACGCCTGGGGAGCCGCTCACGCAGCCGACGGCGCCGACCCCGCGGTCGCCGCACGGGCCGCCGACAACACGTACGCGTTCTACACCGGGGAGCCGACCACCGCCGCAGCCGAGGAGTGAGCGCCGAGCGTCATCCGTACGCCGGGGGGCGGACGGATGACGCCGCCGCCGCCTCCGCCGCCGCCGACGCGAGAGTCGGTTCACAGCCTCTCGGGCCGGTCTATCCTCGGAAGTGCGGGGACGCAGGAGCCCCCGCACGACGTGGGAGGCTTCCGACATGACGCTCTTCGACGGCATCACCGCGCGCAGCGTGGAGACGCCCGGACTCACCGTCAACGTGCTCGAGCGCGAGGGCGACGATCCCGCCACGCCGCCGGAGCGCACCGTGGTGCTGATCCACGGCAACCTCTCGTCGGCACTGTTCTGGCAGGAGCTGATGCTCGACCTCCCCACGGACCTGCGGGTGATCGCGATCGACCTGCGGGGGTTCGGCGGCACCGAGCACGCGCCGATCGACGCGACGCGCGGGGTGCGCGACTTCAGCGACGATGTGGCCGCGACGCTGAGTGCGCTCGGCATCCCTACCGCCCATCTCGTCGGCTGGTCCATGGGCGCCGGCGTCATCATGCAGTACGCGCTCGAGCACCCCGTGCTGAGCCTCACCCTGGAAGCTCCGATCTCGCCATACGGCTTCGGAGGAACCCGTCGCGATGGGACGCGTCTCACCGACGACGACGCGGGCTGCGGTGGAGGGACGGTGAACCCCGACTTCGTGCAGCGCCTGATCGACCACGACACGACGGACGACGCAGCGACCTCGCCGCGCAGCGTCTTCCGATCCGGCTTCGTCGCGGCGGGGTACGAGAGCCCCCATGAGGACGTGTGGGTCGATTCGATGCTCACGACGTCGACCGCCACAGGCAACTACCCGGGCGATTCCGTGACGAGCCCCAGCTGGCCGGGCTTCGCCGCGGGCGGTATCGGCGTGGTCAACACGATGACGCCGGGGCATTTCGATGTGTCGGCCATCGTCGACATGCCTGTGAAGCCGGCGATCCTGTGGATCCACGGCGTGCTCGACCCGATCATCTCGGACGCCTCGCTCTACGACTACAACAACCTCGGCAAGCTCGGCATCGTGCCGGACTGGCCCGGCGACGAGGTCGCTCCGCCGCAGCCGATGGTCTCGCAGACGCGCGACGTGCTCACGCGGTACGCGGATGCCGGCGGCCAGGTGACCGAGCGGAATCTCGAGGGCGTCGGCCACACGCCCCACCTCGAGCAGCTGGCGGAGTTCCGTCACGCACTGCTCGAGATCATCGGCTACGTCGGACACCGTCACGATCCCGCGCCCCCGACCGAGGCCATCATCCTGCGCTCGTCCGACTGACCGCGCCGGACGCGCGTCCGGCGCGCGAGCCGCGGGCCCGGCATCCGTAGACTCGTCGGCATGAGTGCTTCCGGCGGCGGCAAGGCGATCCTCGCGGCGTTCCTGGCGAACATGGGCATCGCCCTGGCGAAGTTCATCGCCTGGTTCCTTTCGGGCTCCGCCTCGATGCTCGCCGAGGCGATCCACTCGGTCGCCGACTCGGGCAACCAGCTGCTGCTGATGCTCGGCGGGCGCAAGGCCAAGAAGATGGCCGACCGCGATCACCCCTTCGGCTACGGACGCGAGCGATACGTCTACGCGTTCGTCGTGTCGATCATCCTGTTCTCGGTCGGCGGTCTGTTCGCGATCTACGAGGGCGTCGAGAAGCTCACCCACCCGCACGGGCTGGACGAGCAGTGGTGGTGGCTGCCCATCGTCGTGCTGGTCGTCGCGATCGGCCTCGAGTCGTTCTCGCTGCGCACCGCCGTCCGTGAGAGCAACCACGTGCGCGGCCGCGGTCAGTCGTGGGTGTCGTTCGTCCGCCACGCGAAGGCGCCGGAGCTCCCCGTCGTCCTGCTCGAAGACGTCGGCGCGCTCATCGGCCTGGTGTTCGCGCTCTTCGGCGTCGGCCTCACCGTGATCACCGGCAACCCGGTCTTCGACGCCCTCGGCACGCTCATGATCGGCACGCTGCTCATCGTGATCGCGATCGTCCTCGGCATCGAGACGAAGAGCCTGCTCGTCGGCGAGGGCGCCACGGAGGCGGATCACCAGCGCATCGTCGCCGCCATCACCGCCGGACCCGAGGTCGAGAAGCTCATCCACCTCAAGACGCTCTACCTCGGCCCCGACGAGCTCCTCGTCGCCGCGAAGATCGGGGTCGCCGCCGACGCGCCGCTCGCGCACGTCGCCGCCGACATCGACCGCGTCGAGGTGCGTGTGCGCGCCGCCGTGCCCGCGGCGCGGGTGATCTACGTGGAGCCCGACATCTATCGCCCCGGCGAGGACCCCGCGCCGCCGACATCCGAGTTCGTCATCAAGTCGGCCGACTGAGTCTCCGGCGCTCCTTCAGCCTCAGCCCCCAGAGGTCGTCGGACCGCGTCGACCTGACGTGCGACCGCGAGACACACACAGGGAACGATCATCGAATACTGCATCTTCACCGAGCCCCACCTCGGTGCCACCTACGACGACGAGCTCGCCTACGCCCAGACCGCCGAGCGCCTCGGCTTCACCGGATACTTCCGGTCGGACCACTACCTGAGCGGGATGGGCGACGGCCTGCCGGGACCGACCGACGCCTGGACGACGCTGGCGGGGCTGTCCCGCGAGACGTCCCGGATCCGCATCGGCACCCTGGTCTCCCCCGTCACTTTCCGTCACCCCGGCTCACTGGCGATCCAGGTCGCCCAGGTCGACGCGATGTCGGGCGGACGCGTCGAGCTCGGACTCGGAGCCGGGTGGTTCGAGCGCGAGCACCGGGCCTACGGCATCCCGTTCCCGGCCAAGCGGTTCGACCTCCTCGAGGAGCAGCTCGAGATCGTGACCGGCCTGTGGGCAACGCGCGACGGCGAGACCTACAGCTTCAGCGGAACGAACTACGAGCTGGTCGAGGCGCCCGGCCTGCCGAAACCGCTGCAGCAGTCCGTCCCCGTGATCATCGGCGGCGGCGGTCCGCGGCGCACCCCCGACCTCGTCGCCCGCTTCGCACGCGAGTACAACATCGGCTTCCCGGAGGACCATCAGATCCAGGAGCGCATCGACAACCTGCGCGCCGCCTGCGACCGGATCGGCCGCGACCCTGCGACCGTGCGGCTCTCGATCGCGATGTCGACCTTCGCCGGTCGCGACGATGCCGAGGTCGCCCGCCGCGCCGGGCGGATCGGAAAGACGCTCACCGATGTGCGGGACGGCACGAACATCGTGGGCGACGCCGCCGAGATCGGCGAGCGCATCGCGTTCTACCGGTCGTTCGGCATCGAGCGCGTGTACTTCCAGCTGCTGGATCTGCAGGACGTCTCGCACGTCGAGTATCTGGGCGAGATACTGCCCGATCTGCCCCGCTGACCCTCTGCGCCTCACCAACGACGTCACGCGCGCTCCGCCGCCGTGCTGAATCGGTTCACTTGCGCTGTTCGTACACGCAAACCGCCATTTCACGTACGTATAGCGCAAGTGAACGAGATGGGATCGGCGACGGATGCCGGCGGCCCGGGCGGGGCACTTCGCAGCCTCAGACGGGCAGGCGGTACGACGGCAGCCCACGGCGGCGGATGAGCCACTCCGCGACGAGGAGATTCGGCAGCCAGGCGATGAACGGCACTGCGGCGTAGGCGTTCTCGAAGTCGGGCGTCTGGCCGAACAGCAGCGGGGCGAACACCAGCAGCGGCAGCCAGATCCGCAGCGTCACGGCAGAGTACGTCAGGGCGTAGTTGCGGATCATCCACGCCCGGTGAGTGGGCACATCGCCGCGCCGGATCGCGCGGTACGCCCGCCACCCGGTGACGAGCCACAGCACGGCCAGCGTGGTGAAGCCGAAGAACCCGACGAAGCCGGCGCTGCTCGTCGGGGCGATCACGAGACCGCCGAGACTGCCGACGGCGACGCCGACGAGGTAGACGCGCCCGATCCACCGGTGCACGCGCGGTGCACGGGCACGCAGACCGCGCCAGAACTGCAGCGCCCCCAGTGCGAGCGCCGTCGCGCCGCCGGCGATGTGCACGTAGAGCGCCGCCTGGATGAGCGGCGGCTTCCCGACGTAGTCCGCGGCGAGCCCGGGGCTCGCGGCGAGCGTCTCGAGCGAGGCGGTGAAGTACGGCACAGCGGCGTAGGCGACGATCGCGATCGCTGTCAGCAGGACGAACGTCCAGCCGACCCGGGAACGGATGCCGCCCGGCCGCGCGATGGCGGTACCGGTGCGGACGGGTTCGATGAGGCGGGTCACGTGCGTCACGCTAGGCCCGGGCGGGAGAGCCGCAGCAGGGTGCTGTCCCCCCGATCCACGGGGGCTGACCCCCGGTTCTCTGATGCACGGAAGGGTCCCGAGGACGACTCAGCGGCGCACGTCGAAGAAGGCCCGCAGGAGAGCGGATGCCGCATCCTCGCGCACCCCGGCGACGACCTCGGCACGATACGGCAGACGCCGGTCGCGGACGACGTCGTACACCGAGCCCGCGGCGCCGGCCTTCGCGTCCCACGCGCCGAAGACCAGTCGCGAGATGCGCGACTGCAGCACGGCGCCCGCGCACATCACGCAGGGCTCCAGGGTGACCACGAGCGTGCAGCCCTCGAGGTTCCACGAGCCGCGCGCCGCAGCCGCCGCGCGCAGCGCCACCACCTCGGCGTGCGCGGTCGGATCGTGGTCGAGCTCGCGGAGATTGCGGCCCTCGGCGATCACTCTGCCCTCGGCATCCGTCACCACCGCGCCGACGGGCACGTCACCCGCTTCGCCTGCCGCGGCGGCGAGCGCGAGCGCGCGATCCATCGCTGCGAGGTCGGCGGAAGCGGGCTGCACAGCACGAGCGTAGCCGTCCGCATCGAACCGGCCCCGGGTTCGAGGGCGGCGACGCACTAACCTGTCTCTATGCGCCTGCACGTCGCCGACCACCCGCTCATCACCCACAAGCTCACGGTGCTGCGCGACCAGCGCACCTCGTCCCCCGTGTTCCGTCAGCTCACCGAGGAGCTCGTCACCCTCCTCGCGTACGAGGCGACGCGTAACGTCCGCGTGGCGCCCATCGAGATCCAGACGCCCGTCACCACGACGACCGGCGTCCGCATCGACGAGCCGCGACCCCTCGTCGTGCCCATCCTGCGCGCCGGCCTCGGCATGCTCGAGGGCATGGTCAAGCTCATCCCGACCGCCGAGGTGGGCTTCCTCGGCATGGTCCGGGACCACGAGACCCTCGAGCCGTCGACCTACGCCGAGCGACTGCCCGACGACCTGAGCGACCGCCAGTGCTTCGTGCTCGATCCCATGCTGGCGACCGGCGGCTCGCTCGGCGCCGCGATCGAGTTCCTGTTCCAGCGCGGCGCGCAGGACGTGACGGCGATCTGCATCCTCGGGGCTCCCGAGGGCGTCGCCGCCATCGAGAAGCAGGTCGAAGGACGCGACGTCACCCTCGTGCTCGGCGCGCTCGACGAGCGCCTCAACGAGAAGGGCTACATCGTGCCCGGACTCGGCGACGCCGGCGATCGGCTGTACGGCACGGTCTGAGCCGCGAGTCCGTCGCGTCAGACGATCGGCACGCGGCGGAGGTCGGCGGTCTCGCCGGCCTCGACTCTCGGCGCACCCCTGCCCATCACGGCCACCGGAGTGAAGGGGCGGCCGTTGAAGCGCGTCGCCGTCACGGTGGTGTACGCCCCCATTGTGGGGCTCACGAGCAGATCACCGACGCGCAGCTCGGGCAGCAGGACCTCTCGTGCGATGACGTCCGAAGAGTCGCAGGTGGGTCCGGCCAGCGTCGCCCAGCGGTGGTCACCGGCGCTCGCGCCGGCGGAGAGCCGGCCGCTCCAGGGGTCGGTCGCCGTGAGGTCGCGTGCGGCGAATACCAGCGGATGCACGTCCTCCGTCAGCACGTTCGAGTACGACCCGTACACGCCGTCGTCCAGGTAGTACCACCGCCCGTCGCCGCGCTCGGCGATGCCGACGACGCTCGTCACGAGGGTCATCGCATCGGCGACCATCACTCGGCCGGGCTCTGCGATGATGTCGAGTCGGCGTGCGTACGGGGCGAGCACCGGTCGCAGCTGCGCCGCGATGTCGTCGATCGCTGCCGACTCGGAGTCGTACGAGGCCGGGAACCCACCACCGATGTCGAGCGTGTCGAACTGCACGTTGCAGCGCCGCTCCAGGATGCCCATGAGCTCGAGGGTGTCGGCAGCGGCGGACGCGAACCGAGCGGGATCGTCGAGCTGGCTGCCGACGTGATAGCTGAAGCCGGCGACCGTGACCCCGGCGGCGAGGGCGCTCTCGACCAGGTGGGCGGCCTCGAACGGTCCGACCCCGAACTTGCTCGACAGGTCGCTCTTGGCATGCGGGCTGCGGTACGCCAGCCGGACGAGCAGCCGTGTGTCCGCGGGCGCGCCCCGGAACTTGCCGATCTCGACCTCGTTGTCGACCACGAACGTGCGCACCCCCGCGGCCAGGGCGCCGGCGATCTCGGCGGGCTTCTTGATCGGATGCGTGTGGATCATCCGCGAGGCGTCGACGCCGCGGCGCGTGAGCATCGCGAGCTCCTCGCCGGTGGCGATGTCGAATCCGCAGCCCGCGTCGTCGAGCACGTCGAGCACTGCGTCATGCGCGAGCGCCTTGACCGCGTAGTGGAAGCCGACGAACGGGAGCGCGGCGCGAAGTCGGCGATACTGCGTGCGGACGCGCTGCGGATCCAGCAGCAGCAGCGGGGTCCCGTGCAGGGCGATGGCGGCCCGCGCCGCCACCGACGACATCACGGCGGATGCCTCCGCGCGCCGCCGGTCGGCGAAGGCGGGAGCCGTCCGCGGCTCCCGGCGCAGCGCGTCGAGGTTCATGTCGCCGCCCCTTCCGTGCGCCGATTCCGGCCCCCGTCGCGCAGTCCGGTGCGGGCGGTGACGGTGAACGCGCCCGCGGCGACCGCATAGAAGACGATGTCGGCGGCGACCTTGCCGGCCAGCATGCCCCACAGCGGATCGGGGAAGAGCCAGACGCCCAGCAGGAGTGCCGCCGGTCGCACGAGCAGGGTGTCGAGCACCTCGGCCGCGCCGAACTCGGCGATCAGGAGCACGCCGGTCTGGCCGAGGGCCTTGCGGCGCGTCCCGGTGACCGGCACGAGCTCGAGGTAGATCGTGGCCGCGAGCACCGCATAGAAGCCGGCGATCTCGCCCAGAAGGGCGGCCAAGGCGATGACCGGGGCCGCATCGGTCCACTGCGTGGCGAGCAGGCCCGCGATCGCCATCACCGCCGTGCCGGTGATCTCGGCGGGCAGGTAGCGGACGATCCAGAACAGGAGCCCGCGACGGGGCTGCGGCGCGCCGGCTGCCGTTGCCGGATCGGTCGCCGTGCGCGCGGGTGCGATCGCCGCCGTCGCGGCCGGCCGGTCGATCGTGGTCATGGCGTCCCCCTCCGTCTGACAGAGGAGGAAGCGTCGGCGATGATACGGGCCGGGCGGTCGCGAGGGCGCCGCACGTGGAGACGGCGCGACACCCGCCCCTCGCCGAACGGATGTCGCGCCTGCACGCCTTCTGGCGCCTGGCAAGGCTACGTGGGGTCGGATTCAGACCCCAAAGGGGTTGACATGCCGCGCGCGGCGGACTACTCGCGCCCGAGACCGCCGCTAACCCGGGTTCTGACCAGGACTCGGACCCGGACTCGGACCCGGACTCGGACTCAGTCTCCCAGCGGCGGGTCCTGCGGATTGCGGCGTCCGGTCTCGCGCTCCCAGAACTCCAGCTGCTGGGTGAGGGCCTTCGCCAGCTCGAACACCTGGTCCGGCGGGATGCGGATGCGGCTCACCACGCGCGCCGGCACGACGGTGTGACGCTGGCCGGTCTCGGCGTCCACCTGCTCGCGCGGGGGCTGTGCGAGGGTGAGGAAGTCCATCACGAACACCGTCGGCGTATGCCAGACGTTGGCGAAGTCGGCGTACGCGCCGCCGATGAGCTCCGGCGGGAGGTCGATCTCGAACTGCTGCGATGCGTCGTCGGCCATGCGGGCTCCTGTTCGGGCGGCGTCTCGCGCGGTCGCCCGCGTGAGAGTCTCGGGCTGTCGTGTGCGACGTGTGCGCGAGTCTACGCGGCGCTCAGCCGCGACCGACGAGCCGCGCGAACCCGCTGAGCCTGGCCACCCCCTCCGGCGTGTACGGCAGGTCATCCAGGAGCCCGGGCGAGTACACCAGGAACGCGGTGTGCATCGCCCGTGAGATCGCGACGTTCAGGCGGTTGCGCAGCAGCAGGAACTCGAGCCCGCGCGGCGCGTCGCGGCCGCTCGACGCCGCGAGGGAGACGATGGCGACAGCTGCCTCCTTGCCCTGGAACTTGTCCACCGTGCCGACAGGCACGTCGGGGAACCCCGCGGCGGCGAGGGCCGCCTCGACGGCCACCTGCTGGGCGTTGTAGGGGGTGACGACGATGAGGTCGCCCTGTTCCAGCGGTCGCGGCGGCAGCGGCGCCGATGTGCCGTCGCTGTCGTCGGTGGCGGCATCCGTCCACTCCCGCCCGATGAGGTCCGTCACCAGCCGGGCGACCTCGGCGGCCTCTTCGAGGGACTGCGTCGCGTTGCCGTGATGGCGCAGTGGGATCGGCACCAGCCCGGGACGGATGCCGTCGATCCGGCGCAGCGCCGTCGACGGATGCGCCGCGAGCTCGCCACGGTACGACAGCGTCGAGACCGGCGCGGCGACCTCCGGTCGCATGCGCCGGGTCTCTGCGAGGAAGTAGCCGTACTCGGTCGGGATGACGTCGGCGCCGTCCATGACCCACCCGAGCGCCGACGTGTCGACGGGTGCGGGGTGGGTGCCCTGACTCACCTGCGGCAGCTGCTGCGGGTCGCCCAGCAGCAGCAGTCGCGGCGCCGCGAGCGACACGGCGATCGTCGACGCGAGCGAGAACTGCCCGGCCTCGTCGACGACGAGCAGGTCGAGGCTGCCGCGCGGAACACGGCCCTCGTGACTGAAGTCCCACGCCGTGCCGCCGATGACGAACCCCGATGCCTCGTGCTCGGCCGTGAACGCGGCGACGCCGTTCTTCGGCAGCACGGTGAAGCCGTGCGCGGCAGCCGGATCCTTCGGGGCCTTGCCCACCTGCGCGGCCGGCACACCGGCAGCGATCACGCGCTCGAGCAGGTGCTCGATCGTCGCGTGCCCCTGCGCGACGACGCCGACCTTGTAGCCGTGGTCCCGCACGAGCCGTGCGATGACGTGGGATCCGACGTAGGTCTTGCCGGTGCCGGGAGGGCCCTGCACGGCGAGGTAGCTGCGGTCGAGCGCACGCACCGCGCGGGCGATCGCGTCGACGGCGTCCTCGCCCGCGACGGGGAGCGGGCTCCCCTCTGGTCGCGGTGCGACCCCGGCTCCGAGCAGCGGCTGCAGCATGCGCGGCGGGCGGCGACACAGGATGTCGGTCGCAGGATCGGCCGGGAGCTCGGGCGCGGCGTCGATGACGGCATCCGCCCACGCGTCTATGGCGGCCTGCTGGTTGCCCGCCGCGGGCGGCGCCTGAGGTGTGAGCGCGAGAGGCAGCTCGTTCCAGGTCACGCCGTCGACCGCCGTCTCCTCGATCACGGCACCGTCGTCGAGGACCTCGAGGACGGTGACCGAACGGTAGGAGTGGATCCACCGCGGCGAGGCGTCGAACGGGTACGGCGCGGGCAGCTCGTACAGGGCGAACGGGTTCGTCCCCTCGCTGAGGCGGGTGCCCGGTGCAAGGTCGCCGCGCAGCTCGACGACGCGCCGCTCCCCGCCTCGGCCGCTCTCGAGGAAATGCCAGTCCTCGCGCACGCGACTGCGCGCGGGGTCGATCGCGACCACATCGCGGGTCTCGTCCCACAACGACACCGGCTCGCGCAGACGCAGGAAGTGCGTCGCCCAGAACGACTTCGCCTCGCGCGGGTAGTAGTCGATCGCGGCCGCGGCCAGGCGCAGCGTGCGGCCCGCGACGGAGTCCTCGGCGTGCTCCCGCGCGAGTGCGTCGAGCACGGTCGCCCGGGCCGACGGCTCGTACGCGCGCTCGTCCGGCTCGGGGTTGGGCGACGGCACGAGGGCGGCCTCGCGCGCGCGGTCGACGAGCCAGTCGCGCAGGCGCCGCGTCGACACGCAGTCGTAGCGGTTGTAGTCGGCGAGGTCGTTGAAGACGAGGGCGGCTTCGGCCGCTGCGCCGTCGGCCTGCAGCGCACGGGCCTCGACGTAGCGGACGATGGAGTCGTCGCCCTTCTGCACGTCGCTCGTGCGCACCTCGTCGCCCATGTAGAGCGGTTCGAGCTTCTTGATCGAGTACGACCGCGATCCGACGCGCAGCGCGCGGCGCACGATCGGGTAGAGGTCGACGAAGACGCCGTCGCGCAGCAGCCGGTCGACGTCGGCCTCGCGCACGCCGTGCCGTGCGGCCATAGCCAGCAGGTGCGTCGGCTCGTACGGCGCGTAGTGGTAGATGTGCATGCCCGGGAACTGCTGCCGCCGCAGGTTCACGATGTCGAGGAACGTCTCGAGCGCGCGCTTCTCGTCGGCGAAGGAGTGCGCCCACAGCGCGGTGTACTGCTCGCGGGTGTCGACCCAGCCGAACAGGTAGTCGATTCCCCACTGGGTGGGCTCCCCCGGCATCGGCGGCTCGGTGTGCAGCGGGTCGCCCTCGAAGTCGAAGAAGAGGTCGCCGTGGTCGGGACGCGGCAGCGCGCCCAGCGCCTGCGGCGCCACCACCTCGAACACCGGGATCGGCGGCGCCTCGACCGGAAGCGGGGCCTCACGGACGCCGGGCTCTTCGAGGAGAGTCGCGACCGTGATCTGGGCCACCGCACCGTGGACCGCCGCGCCGTGCGCGGTCGTCGCGGCGTCGCCCACCGCGCCGTGCGCGGTCGTCGCGGCGTCGCCCACGGTCGCGGCGTCGACCACCGTCACGGCCTCGACCACCGTCACGTCGCGCCGCGCGACGTGGGCCTTCGGCGCCACGAGCGGCGGCGTTCCCGCCGGGCTCTCGAGCTGCAGGCGCGCCTGGGTGCGCAGCGAGGCGAACACGTCGGGATTCATCCCCGTCGGCCCCGCCGGCGCGGCGGCGAGCTGCTCGATCGTGTGGATGCCGGCGGCGCGCAGCCGTTCGCGCTGGACCGGCCGCATGCCGGCGACGAGGAGCAGGTCACGGGATGCCACGACCTCGGCGTCGCACGTCGCGCAGCGTCCGCAGGCGACGACGCCGAGCTCGCCGCGCGGGTCGCCCCATGCGATCGGCTCCCCCGCCGCTCCGAGCTCGAGGCGCCGGTCGGCGATCAACGCGGCCAGGCGCTCGCGGCGCAGTGCGAAGACGGGGAGAAGGTCGTCGACCTCGTGTTCGCTGACGCTGCCGTCGCCGAGCAGCAGCTGCACACGGCCGGACCGGGGCACCCCGAGGCGGTCGAGCTGGTCGACGTAGGCCGCGAGCTGCATCAGTGCGGTGACGCGGGCGTGCCGCGCGAGCTTCGTGTCCTGCACGATCCATGGCCGGCCGGATCCGCTGCCGGCAGCGTCGTCGCGCACCAGGAAGTCGGCGAACCCCACGAACGAATCGGTGGCGAACGCCGCCTGGTAGACGACCTCGGCATCAGAGGCCAGCGCCGCGTTCGTGCGGGCGACCGCATCGGCCAGGGCCGCGGCATCCGACGATCTCGTCTCGGGGATCACGGCCACCCGGTCGCCGTACCGCGCGACGTACTCGTCGAGCACACGGCGCTCGTGCACGGTGCCGAGACGCCCTGCGCGCTCGAGAGTGAGGTCTTCGGGCTCTTCGACCGCCGCGACGCGTCCGAGCCGCGCGTCGATCGCGCGCAGCCAGGCGAACTCGCATTCGGCGGCCGCCTTCAGATCACTCGCACTCCAGACGATCCGGCCTTCGTCCTCGATGTATCGCATGCCCCGCCCTTCTCACACGACCCTAGCCGCGGCATCCGACACCTCCCGCTCCGCTGTCGCGAATGGCGGCCCGACCCCACCGATCGTGACAGGCGAGCCGCATACCACCCCGCTGGTTCTCGGGCCATCGGGCGGCCACCTGCCAGACTGGAACGCATGAGCCTGCCCTTCGAGAGCGCGTACCGACACGGGTTCGCCCGCGTCGCGGCCTGCACGATCCCGGTCTCGATCGCCGATCCCGCGGCCAATGCCGACGCGGTCCTCGAGACAGCACGCGAGTGCGACGCGGACGCCGTCGCCGTCGCGGTCTTCCCGGAGCTCTGCCTCACCGGCTATGCCATCGACGACCTGGTGATGCAGGACCCGGTGATCGACGCCGTGGTCGCCGCGATCGAGCGGCTGGTCGAGGCATCCGCGGATCTGCTCCCCGTGCTCGTCGTGGGTGCACCGCTGCGCCACCGCAACCGCCTCTACAACTGCGCCGTCGTCATCCACCGCGGCGAGCTGCTGGGCGTCGCGCCGAAGTCGTACCTGCCCACCTACCGCGAGTTCTACGAGCGGCGCTGGTACGCGCCGGGCGACGACCAGGGCGATCAGGACATCCGCGTCGGCGCGCTCGAGGCCCCGTTCGGCCCCGACCTGCTGTTCGAGGCACTCGACGTCCCCGGGCTCATCGTGCACGCCGAGGTGTGCGAAGACGTCTGGGTGCCGATCCCGCCGTCGTCGAGCGCCGCGCTGGCCGGCGCGACCGTGCTGCTCAACCTCAGCGGCAGCCCGATCACCATCGCCCGCGCCGAGGACCGCAAGGACCTCGTGCAGTCGCAGTCCCTGCGCTGCCTGGCCGCCTACGCATACGCGGCCGCCGGAAGCGGCGAATCGACGAACGACGTCTCGTGGGACGGCCAGACGATGATCTACGAGGGCGGCAACCTGCTCGTCGAGACGGAGCGCTTCCCCGACGGGCCGCGCCGCTCGGTGGCCGACGTCGACCTCGACCGGCTGCGCCAGGACCGCCTGCGCCAGGGCACGTTCGACGACAACCGCCGGGCGACGCAGGCGGATGCCGCCTTCCGCACCGTGCACTTCCAGCTCGACCCGCCGCAGACCGACGTCGGGCTGCGCCGCACCCTCGACCGGTTCCCGTTCGTGCCCGACGACCCCGCGCGCCTCGCACAGGACTGCTACGAGGCGTTCAACATCCAGGTCTCGGGCCTCGCCCAGCGCATGCGGGCGATCGGCGGCCCGAAGCCCGTGATCGGCGTCAGCGGTGGGCTCGACTCCACCCACGCCCTGCTCGTGGTGGCGCGGGCCATGGACCTCATGGGCCGCCCGCGCGGCGACATCCTCGCCTACACGATGCCGGGGTTCGCGACGAGCGACCACACCAAGTCGAACGCCATCGCCCTCGCGGAGTCGGTCGGCGCGTCGATCGAGACCATCGACATCCGCCCGCTCGCGATCGAGATGCTCGAGCGCCTGGACCACCCGTTCGCCGACGGCGAGCCGGTGCACGACATCACGTTCGAGAACGTGCAGGCAGGCCTGCGCACCGACTACCTCTTCCGCCTCGCGAACCATCACGGCGGCATGGTCATCGGCACGTCCGACCTGTCGGAGCTCTCGCTCGGCTGGGCGACGTACGGCGTCGGCGACCACATGAGCCACTACGCCGTCAACACCGGCGTGCCGAAGACGCTGATCCAGCACATCATCCGCTGGGTGATCTCGCACCGAGGCGACGAGGGCGGCTCCACCGAGCTGAGCGACCGCGCCCGGGAGGTGCTGCAGTCGGTTCTCGACACCGAGATCTCGCCCGAGCTCGTCCCCGCGGGCCAGGACGGCAAGATGCAGTCGACCGAGGACCGGATCGGCCCCTACGCGCTGCACGACTTCACGCTGTACCACGTGCTGCGATTCGGCTTCCGGCCGTCGAAGATCGCGTACCTCGCCGCGCACGCGTGGGGCGACAAGGATGCCGGCGCCTGGCCTCCCGGCTTCCCCGACGAAGACCGCTACGCGTACGACCTGCCCACGGTCGCGAAGTGGCTTCAGGTGTTCCTCCAGCGCTACTTCGCGTTCGCGCAGTTCAAGCGCTCCGCGATCCCCAACGGTCCGAAGGTGTCGCCGGCGGGCTCGCTGTCGCCCCGCGGCGACTGGCGTGCACCGTCGGACGGCAACGCCCGCGTGTGGCTCGCCGAGCTCAGGGCGGCTCTCCCCGAGCTCGTCGAGGACTGACCGGGCGGCATCTCCGACCGCGACGGCGCGATCCGCCGTCGTGCGCTCAGGCGGGTGGCTGCGCGTAGGCGAGCGTGATGATCCAGCTGTCGCGCGAGAGATCCGCCAGCCGGTAGAAGACCTTCCGGTCGGGGATCCAGCCCTTCGTCAGCGGGCTGTCGAGCCGCACGTGGTCGGCGGCGACGCGCGCGCCGCGGCCGTCGGCATCTCGAACTGCCTGCACGCGCGTCCAGTGCGCGATCAGCTTGCCCATGTCGTTCTCGTCGAGCAGGTGGGAGTGGCGCTTCATCAGGTGCATCTCGGCGTCGTCCGGATGCGCGTCGCGCAGGTCCAGCCCCAGTGACACCTCGGGGTCGGTGACGGCGACGACCGTGGCGGCGCGGAAGTTGACGTTGCGGATCTTCAGCGGCAGCTCCGCCCCGCCGACCTCGGCGAACAGCTGAGTGTGGAACCCGAACGTGCGGGGTGCTTCGCGCTCGACGCGCACGTCCTTCGGATCGACCCCGAGCCGGGCGGCGACGATCTCCTTGGCGAGAAGGCGCTTGCGGTCGTGGTCGGGCAGCTTCGGATCCCAGCCGAGCCGAGCCGTGATACCCGCCGGAGTCTCGAGAAGCACCGATTGCATGATCCACCTCATTCTCCGCGGACCGTCCGCACCTCCATCCTGTCCCCGTCGCGCGCGACGAGGAAGATCGCCACGCGCCCAGCGCTGCTCTCCGTGCGAAAAGCTCCGAACGGCCGTCAAGCCCCTGTCGATCCCGGCGGCCGGCGGAAAGGATGAGGCCATGGCCCGGCGCACGGTGGTGGTCGACAGCGGTCCCGACGGACCTCCCGCCGCTGTGCTCGGTCCCGCAGGTTGCGGGTACGTCGTCGAGCGAGGTGAGCCGGCGCCGTGAACGGCTTCGCCGCGGTCGACTTCGAGTTCGCGCGCCAGGTGCTGCAGCGGGGAGTCGCCGCGCTGTTCGTCGTCGCATTCGTGTCGACGCTGAACCAGTTCCGCCCGCTGCTGGGCGAGCACGGGCTGCTGCCCGCGCCCGAGCTCCTCGACTGGGCGCGTTCGTCGACGCGCGGACGGCGACTGCTGCGTCCGACGCTGTTCCTCTGGCTGAGCTACAGCGACCGACGGCTCGTCGCGCTGTGCGTGACGGGCGTCGTCGTCGCGGCCGCTCTGGTGATCGGCATCCCGCAGCTCGGTCCCCCGTGGGTGCCGATGCTCTGCTTCCTCGGTCTGTGGTTCGGCTACATGTCGATCACGAGCATCGGTCAGACCTTCTACGGCTTCGGGTGGGAGATGCTGCTCCTCGAGGCCGGGTTCCTCGCGGCCTTCCTCGGGTCGGATCGGCAGCCGCCGCCCACCGTGGTCATCGTCCTGTTCTGGTGGCTGGTGTTCCGGCTCGAGTTCGGCGCGGGCATGATCAAGATCCGCGGCGGCCGCGAGTGGCGCGACCTCACGGCCCTGATGTACCACCACGAGACCCAGCCGATGCCCGGCCCGCTGAGCCGCCAGGCGCACCTGCTCCCGGCCTGGTTCCATCGTGGCGAGGTGCTCGGCAACCACTTCTCGCAGCTCGTCGTGCCGTGGTTCCTGTTCGCACCGCTCCTCGGGCTGTTCGTCCCCGGCCCCGTCCCCGCGATGATCGGCGCGGTGGCCGCTGCGATCGTGATCGCGACGCAGACATGGCTCGTCCTGACCGGCAACTTCGCCTGGCTCAACTGGATGACGATCGTGCTCGCCTTCTCGGCGATCGGGCTGCCGGGCATCGGCGCCGAGCACGCGCCTGCGGCATCCGATCCCCCGTGGACCCTCGACGGGCTCCCGGTGTACTGGCTCGTCGTCACGTGCGCCGTCGGCGTGCTGTATCTCGTGCTCAGCTGGTCGCCGCTGCAGAACCTGTTCGCCCACCGGCAGCTCATGAACGCCTCGTTCAACCGCTGGCAGCTCGCCAACGCGTACGGCGCCTTCGGCACGGTGACGAAGCAGCGCATCGAGATCGTCGTCGAGGGGACGACCGATGAGGATCCGGATGCCGCGACCTGGCGCGAGTACGCCTTCAAGGGCAAGCCGGGCGACGTGCGCCGCATCCCCCGCCAGTTCGCGCCGTACCATCTGCGCCTGGACTGGCTGATGTGGTTCCTGCCGCTCGGTCGCTCGCTCGAGGACTGGTTCACCGCGTTCCTGGTGCGGCTGCTGGAAGCGGATGCCGCGACCCTGCGCCTGCTCGCGAACGACCCGTTCGCGGGCGAGCGCCCGCGGTGGGTGCGCGCGGTGTCGTATCGTTACCGGTTCACGACGCGCGAGGAGTTCCGCCGGACGCACGCCCGGTGGGTGCGCGACCGCCGGCGGCCGGTCATGGGACCGGTGTCGCTCCGCCGTTGAGCGCGGCCCCGAGCCGCGGCGTTCGGGGGTCACGACACGCGGCATCGCGCGCGACGTGACCGCGTGTCGCGCCACCTGAAGTGACGATCAGGGCACCGGGGCGTCGGTGGCCGACGACCGAGAGCCGACTTTGCGGCGCGCCGTCAGGTCGACGATCGACACGATGAACGCGAGTGCGAGGAAGAGCGCGACGGACAGCATCCCGAACGCGTACGCGTCGTGGTAGACGACCAGCTCGTCGTGCGTGCCGGACTCGCGATAGATGGCTGCGTAGAACAGCGACAGTGCGACCGCGGTGCCCACGGCCGCGCCGATGCGCTGGCCGAGCTGGCCGACTGAGCCGGCGACGCCGCCTTGCTTGACCGGGATCTCGGCGAGCGTGAGGGTCTGGTTCGGGGCGATCACGAGGCCGCCGCCGGCGCCGCCGACGGTCATGATCGCGGCCATGATGTAGGGGGTCCACGCGGGCGGGGCATACAGCGCCGTGAGCATGAGGCCGCCGACGCAGGCGAGCATGGCGACGAGCCCCCACACCACCACGACGCGGCCGTGGCTGCTCACCAGGTTGCCGCCGACCCACGAGGTCACGGCGCTCGCGAGCGCGAAGCCGATGGAGACCATTCCCGCGTAGACGGGTTCGAGCCCCAGACCGATCTGCAGGAACAGGGTCGTCACGAGGAACATCGCCGGCGCCGCGGTGAAGTACGCCGTCTGCAGCAGCGTGCCGTTGCGATACGACGCGATGCGGAACAGCTTGAGCGGGATGAGCGGATTGCGGCCGCGCGCCGCATAGTGACGCTCCCAGGCGATGAACGCCGAGACGAACAGGGCGAACGCCACGAGCAGCCACCAGCGCGCCGGATTGTCGGTCGGCGCGCCCGTCGTGAAGAGGAACGGCCACATCAGCGAGACGACGCTCGCGCCGAACAGGAGGACGCCGACGGGATCGAGCTGCACGCGGCGGTGCGATCTCGTACGCGTGTCGGGCAGCAGCCACAGCGCGAGCGCGATGGCGGCCAGGCAGAGCGGGACGTTCATCCAGAAGATGAGCCGCCAGCCGTCGGTCAGCCCGCCCAGCGCGATGAGCAGCCCGCCGAGCGTCGGGCCGAACGCCGTCGCGACGCCGATCGTCGCGCCGAACAGCCCGAAGGCCCGAGCGCGCTCCCTGCCCTGGAACAGCTCCTGCGCCATACCCAGGACCTGGGGCATCTGGATGCCGGCGGCCACGCCCTGCAGCAGCCGCCCGACGAGCAGCACCTCCGCGGTCGGCGCGAGGGCGCACATCACGCTCGTGACCGTGTACAGCGAGAGCCCGACGATGAACAGCGTGCGGCGCGAGCGCTGGTCGCCGAGGCGGCCCATCGGGACCAGCACCAGGCCGAAGGTGAGCACGAACCCCGACACGATCAGCTGCAGCTGCGTCGAGGTAGCGCCGAGGACCTCGCCGATCGACGGCAGCGCGACGTTCACCTTCGTCATGTCGAGGATCGTGATCGCCGCCACCGAGACGCACACCCAGAACGCGCGCCAGCGGGCGGCTGGCGAGAGCGGGATGACGGCGGTGGTGGGCGGCACGGCGCGGGCCGTGCTCGTGGTCTTCGTGGTTCTCGACTCGGACTCAGGCATCGTGCCCAGGCTAGCCCCGCTCCCGTTCCCGGCGGGTAGAGCGGGGCATCCGTGTCCCGCTGGATCCGGCGCCCGCGAAAGCGGGACATGATGGGGGTGTGAGACTCCTCGTCGCCGCCCTCGCCTCTGAGCTCGTCGCCTTTCCCGACGACCTTCCCGGCTTCGACCGCCTCGTCACCGGCCCCGGCAAGCTCCAGGCCACCTACGCCCTCACCCGGGCGCTCGACGCCACCGTGTACGACGAGATCGTGGTCGTCGGCACCGCCGGGGCGATCGACGCGCGGCTCGACGCAGCCGTCTACGAGATCAGCGCGGCACTGCAGCACGACGTGACCGACATCGACGGCATCGTCGGACAGCACGTGTCGCTGCCGCCGCTCGTCGAACTCGAGACGGAGGGCGTCACCATCGCCACGGGCGATCACTTCGTCGACGACGCCGAGGCGGTCGCGGTGATCCGGCCGCTCGGCGCCGGTCTGGTCGACATGGAGACGTACGCGTACATCTGGGTCGCGCAGCAGTTCGGGGTGCCGATCCGCGTGCTCAAGGCGGTGTCGGATCGCGCGCAGGACGGTGCGATCACCGACTGGCATGCCGCGGTCGCCGCGTGCAGCCACCAGCTGCGCGATCGGATCCGCGCCGATTACGAGGTCTGATCCCGCTCCCCCTGGAAGGGATCAGACGCGGGCGACGTCGTCCTGCCTGATGATGCTCGGGCCGTGGGGCGTCGCCTCGACGGCGAGCTGTGCGGGCAGCTGCTCCTTCATCGCCGCGACGTGGCTGATGACCCCGACCATGCGGCCACCCTGCCGCAGCTCGTCCAGGGTGCGCATGGCCAGGTCGAGGGTCTCCTCGTCGAGCGAGCCGAACCCCTCGTCGACGAACAGCGTGTCGAGCCGCACCCCGCCGGCGCGGGCTGTGACGACCTCGGCGAGACCGAGCGCCAGGGCGAGCGATGCGAGGAACGTCTCGCCGCCCGACAGCGACTGGGCCGGACGCGCCTGACCGGTGAAGGCGTCCATGATCTCGAGGCCGAGCCCCGACGCTGCGCCGCGCGCAGCGCGGGCGTCGGTGTGCTGCAGCCGATACCGGCCCGACGACATGTCGCTCAGCCGCAGGTTCGCCGCGCCGACGATCTCTTCGAGCTCGGCGGCGAGCACGAAGGTCTCGAGGTCCATCTTCATCGTGTTGGGCGCCCGCCCCGCCACGGTGTCCGCGAGCCGGGCGATCGCGGCGGCGTCGGCGGCGCGGGCGGCCACACCGGCATACGCGTCGTCGATCTGCAGCGCCAGGTCGCGCAGGCGTTCGACGGCGGTGTGCGCATCGCGCTCGGCGCGGAGCGCCGCGGTGCGTGCGGCGTCGGCGGCGTCGAGCGCGGCACGCGACGCCGCGGTGTCGACGGGCTCGGCGGGCGCACCGGCGAGCTCCAGCTCGAGCTCGAGCACCCGCGCACGCGTCGCGGCGAGCTGGGTGTCGTGCGACGAGATCCGTTCGGCCAGCGCCTCCATGTCGGCGGGCTTCAGAAGGGCGGCGGTCGCTTCCGCCGCGTCGGCGAAGACGGATGCCGCGATCCGTTCGTCCGCATCGGTTCGCGCCTGGACGGCCCGGGTCGCCGCCCGCTCGGCGTCGGCGCGCGCGTCGGCGGCGGCTCTTGCCGCGTCGCGGAGGGCGGTCACGTGCGCCACCCGCTCGGCGACGCTGGCGTACTCGCCGCGCGCGGCACCCGCTGCCTGACGCGCGGCGTCGACCGTCGCGGTGAGCGCCGCAATGCGGGTGCGCGCCGCGACGAGAAGATCGACGAGGCCGGTGCGCGAGGCCTCGGCGTCGGCGTCGAGCGCTGCGAGCTCGGCATGACGCGCGGCGAGGGCATCACGTCGCGCCACCGCGCGCTCGGCATCGGCGAACTCCTCGGTCGCCGCGGCGAGCTGCGTGCGCAGCACCTCGACGGTCTGTCCACCGGCGCGCGCCGCGGCCTCGGCATGGCGCTCTCGCGCCGCCTTCGCGGCATCCGACGCGCGGCGCTCGTCACGTGCCGTCGCGTCGCGCTCGACCTCGGCTGCGGCGAGCATCTCGTCGGTGACCGGTTCGTCGGCCGGCTCGGCGGGCGAGGGATGCGCGGTCGAGCCGCAGACCGCGCACGGCTCGCCGTCGACCAGCGTCGTCGCGAGCTCGCCGGCGTACCCATCCAGCCGACGCTGCAGCAGCCGGGCGACGGCCGCCGCTGCCGTCGCGGCGGCAGCGGCCGCGTCTCGGTGCGAGATCTCGGCCTCCCGCTGCGCTGCGGCGAGCCGCGCCGCCTCCTCGGCCGCGGCGAGCCGGCTCGCCGTCTCCTCCTGTCGCGACCGCGCGGGGTCGCGCCGCGCCGCGGCTTCGCGCTCCGCCTCGAGCTCCGCGTCCAGCCGGGCCAGCTCGGCGGGCACCTGGGCACGCTGCGCGTCGAGGGCGACGATGTCGGTCTCGAGCCGCGTCGCCTCGGTCGAGGCATCCCTCACCTGCGCCTCGCCCTGGACAAGGGCGGCCTCGTGCGTGAGCGCCGCGGTCCACACCGCGAGGTCGCCGGTGAGGCGCTCCACCAGCTCGGCGAGGTCGGCGACGACCTCCTCCCCGCTGCCGGCGGCGACACGCTGCCACGCAGCCTCGGCCGAGGCGACGGCGGCATCGCTCGTCGCGGCAGCGTCGTCCGCTGCCAGCGCGGCTTCGAGCGGCGCCCGCAGCACCTCGGCCGCTCGGGCATGCTGCAGCCGACGACGGTCTACGGCGATCTGCACCCCGGCCTCCTCGAGCACCGTGAGGCGTTCGTGTGCGCGGCCGAGCTCGTGCTGCCCCTTCGCCAGGGCGAGCCGCTCGGCGTGCGCGGCCTCGGCGACTGCACGGGTGTCGTCGGCGGCCGCACGCTCGCGCGCGAGCGTGTCGAGGCGGTACAGGGCGCGCTGCTCGCCGAGCTCGACCGCGGCACGGCGGGCCGTCAGGTCGACCGGCGGCGCCTCGCCCTGCTCCGCTGCGACAGGCTCCTGCGCCGCGATGAGGCGCTCCGCCTGGTCGAGCAGGGTGCGCGCCCGTTCGCCGAGCGCGTCGAGCTCGTGCTGCGCAGCTTTGCTGCGCTCCCCCAGCTCGCGCGCGTACTCCTCGTAGCGCCGGGTCCCGAAGAGCGCCCGCAGCAGCGACTGGCGCTCGGCGCCGGAGGCGAGCAGGAAGCGCGAGAACCGGTTCTGGGCGAGCAGGATGACCTGCTGGAACTGCTGGGCGTTGAGCCCCAGCACCTCGTCGAGCAGCAGGCCGACGTCGCGGGGTTTGCCGGCTCGGCCGACCCAGACGCCGTCGACGAGCTCTTCCAGCTCGGCGCGCGTGGGCTCGGTCGTGAGTCCCCCGCCGCGGCGCGACGGCCGCTGGTACTCCGGGGCTCGGGTCACCCGCCAGCGACGGTCGCCGACGGTGAACTCCAGACGCACCTCGGTCGGGTCCTCCGGATCGCAGTGGTCGCT
Organism: Microbacterium sp. LMI12-1-1.1; assembly: GCF_040676455.1. NCBI lineage: Bacteria > Bacillati > Actinomycetota > Actinomycetes > Micrococcales > Microbacteriaceae > Microbacterium > Microbacterium sp. LMI12-1-1.1. The sequence continues at coordinate 993,531 of NZ_JBEGIA010000001.1, forward strand.
GCGCAGCCGCTTGTCGCCCGACTCGTAGCGGGGAACACTGCCGTACAGCGCGAAGCAGACGCCGTCCAGGATGCTCGACTTGCCGGCCCCCGTGCGGCCGGCGATCAGGAAGATGCCGTCGCGCTGGAACGCCTCGAAGTCGACGCTCTGCCGTTCACGGAACGGCCCGAAGCCGGTGAGCTCGAGGTGGTGCAGCCTCACGCCGTGGCCTCCACGCGGGTGCGCTCGTCCAGCAGCTCGCCGACGAGCTCCGCCTCCCGCGCCGAGGCACCCTCCCCGTCCCGGACGTGGGCGAGGAAGGCGTCGACGAGCTCGGCTTCGTTGCGCGCGGTCCGCACGCGCTGGGCGTAGGTGCGCGCGTCGGCGGTGCGGGCTGCCACCGGCGCGTGGCGGACCTCGGCGCAGTGCGGGAACCGTGCGAGCAGCCGGCGCATCGGGTCGCGCTGCGGCAGCGGGTCTGTGTACTCGGCGCGCACCCAGTCCCCGGCATGACCGGCGAAGCGCTCGTCGGCGAGCAGCTCGTCGAGCGTCGCCGTCAGTGTCACGAGGGCGCGGGGCACCGGCAGCGGCAGCCACTCCACAGCGGCCCCGTCGGCGGCGAGACCGTCGGCGTCGAGCTCGATGAGCCATGATCCGCGGGGCTTGTGCCCCTCGTCGAAGCTGTAGTGCAGGGGTGCGCCGGCGTACCGGACGCGCGGCGAGAGCTGCTGGCGGCCGTGGATGTGACCGAGCGCCATGTAGTCGACGCCGTCGAAGGCCGACAGCGGCACGATGTCGAGCCCGCCCTGCTGGATGTCGCGCTCGAGGTGCGGCGTCGGCTCCACGCCGGCGGCAAAGCAGTGCGCGACCGCGATCGACCGCCCCCCGCGGCGTGCCACGTCCGCGCGCACGAGGTCCATCGCGTGCGTCAGCACGTCGGCCTGGGTGCGCACCCCCGGCCAGACGGTGCGCAGCAGCACCGGCTCGAGATAGGGGATGCCGTACACGTGGACGGGTCCGTGCTCGTCCGTGACGGTCACCGGCGTCCCCACGGTCGCGGGTTCCGTGATCACGTGCACACCGTCGCGCAGCAGCCCGGACTGGAATCCCAGTCGCGCGGCGGAGTCGTGGTTGCCGCTCGTGACGACGACCGTCGCGCCCGCGTCGGCGAGGCCCCGCAGCGTTTCGGAGAGGAGCGTGTAGGCCCCCGCGGCCGGGGTCGCGGAGTCGAACACGTCGCCCGCGACGATCACGAGGTCGACCCGATGCTCGCGCACCTGCTGGACGAGGGCATCGAGCACACTGCGCAGCGCATCGAGCGTGGCGTGGCCGTGGAACGACCGCCCGATGTGCCAGTCCGAGGTGTGCAGGATCCGCATGCTCACACGGTACGTTCGGCCCCTGACATCCGCGGCGAGGCAGGCCGCGCGGCGGCGAACCGCAGCGTTCCCGATCGCCCGGCCGGCGTGCGCGTACCCTCGATCCATGTCCTTGCCCGAGGTCTGCGTCGTCTACCTGCTGCGACGCGGTCCGGCGGGCGCCGAGGTGCTCCTGGGCGACAAGCGCACCGGGCTCGGTCAGGGCAGGATCGTCGGCATCGGCGGCAAGCTCGACCCGGGTGAGTCCGCCGAGGAGGCCGCCGTGCGCGAGGTCATGGAAGAGGTCGGCGTGCGGGTGGCGGCATCCGATCTGCACCTCGCCGGCACGATCGACTACCACTTCCCGACCCGGCCCGCCTGGTCGCAGCGCTCGACGGTGTTCGTGTGCCGGCGGTGGGTCGGCGACCCCGTCGAGACCGACGAGATCACGCCGCGCTGGTACGCGCTGGACGCGGTGCCGTATCGGCGCATGTGGGACGATGCATCGCGGTGGCTGCCGGGCGTGCTGCGCGGCGGTGCGGTCGACGCCCGCTTCACCTTCGGCGCCGACCTGTCGACCGTGGTGCTGAGCGCGGAGTGAGGACCAGCGGGTGCCCGATACGGGGCGCCGCGGCGCAGCGCGGGCCGCTGCGCTCACGTGCCGGCCGCACGTCGGCGGGGCACCCACCCACCGAGGCCGTGTTCGACGTATCGTGAGACATGGCGCACAACGCAGACACCGCACCCCGGTCCACCGTCGTGGCGCTCGTCGGTGCCGACAGCGACGAACTGTTGACGGGCCTGGCCGACGTTCCCGCCCTCGTCGCGCTGTCGCTGCGCGAGGCTCAGCCCGCCGTCGCGGCGCACCTGGTCGCCTCGGTGTCCACCCCCTACGTGGTGCACGACGCCGATCCGCTCGAGCACGTCGCCGCTGCATGGGTGGAGCTGTACGAGGAGCGCTGCACCCTCGGCTCGCTCGAGACCGAGGTCGACGTGCTGCTGTCGCTGTTCGAGTCGGGTGAGGCGGTCATGCCGGACTACTACGTGGTGGCCGGGCCCGAGGCGATCGAGGGCACTTGGCGGCACTGGTGGCTCGGCGCACTGGCTCATCACGCGCCTTCCCGGGTGCTGCCGGTCGAGGCCTCCGGCACGGCGCTGCGGGCGCGTCTGCGGTCCCTCCCGGCGTCCCGTCCGTGGCCGGAGCCGTCGGCGTGGCTCCCGCGCGTGCACTTCGACATCCCCGACCGCGTCGGACTGCGCGATCAGCCGGGCACCGCCTGACGTGCCCAGGGTCGAGGAGTTCTCGCACGCCGGCGCGACGTTGATCGCCGAGCGCCGCGGTCACGGCGAGCGCGTGTACCTGCTCGTCCACGGCATCGGCATGGGACGCGCCGTCTTCGCGGACCTCGCCCGCCACCTGGGCGACGGCGAGGTCATCGCCCTGGACCTGCCCGGCTACGGCGATGCACCCGAGCCCGCACGCGTGCTCACCATAGAGCGCATGGCCGATCTCGTGGCGGCCTATCTCCGCGAGCGGGTCGGCGTGCCCGCCGTCGTGGTGGGGCATTCGATGGGCGCGCAGATCGCGCTCGAGGTCGCGGTGCGCCATCCCGGGGTCGTCGACCGCATCGTTCTCGTCGGCCCCACCGTGGATCCCGCGGCCCGCACGGCGCCGAGACAGCTGTGGCGGCTGCTCCGCGACATCGCCGTCGAGAGTCCCCGCGTGATCGCTGCCGGCGCGCGCGAGTACGTCCACGCGGGCCCGCGGATCCGCGCGAAGTTCCGCGCCATGCTCGCTCACCGCCCCGAGGACGTCCTCGCCCGCGCGCACGCGCCGGTGCTCGTCCTGCGCGGCGAGGACGACCTGGTGGCCCCGCCGGACTGGTGCGCCCGCGTCGCGGCGACGCTTCCCGACGGGCGCCTGGCGGAGGTGCCCGACCACGGTCACGAGACGATGATCCGGGATGCCGCGCCCGCCGCCCGCCTCATCCGGACGTTCGCGGGAGAGGCCTGAGCGCTGTCGCCGGACCGCCGCACTGCGACGGATTCCTGCCATCCGGCCGCGACCCGGCAATGTCGGAGCCCCCGCGTAGGTTGACTCTGTCGGAACCAACGGAGGAAACCATGTTCGCTGTATACGCCGCCGAACAGCAGTACCGCCACGACACCTGGACGCGGGAACGCGAGCACGCGATCCTCGCCACGATTCGCGAGCGGAAGATGACCGCCACGCACCGGACGCCGTCGGCCCCTGTCGCCGCGCGCCCCGCGCGCGTCGCCTGGCCGCGGCCGATCGGCCTGCACGCGACCGAAGAATGCACCACCGTGTGCGCGGTCGCCTAGTCTGTCAGCCGGCGCGCGGGTCCGCAGTTGCGGATCCCCGCGCGGCTGACGCCTGCTGCTCCGCCGTGCGGTCACGCGCGACGGCATCGCCGATCATCTGACCGCCGCTGCGTAGCAGCGCGCGACGCCACGGAAGGGTGCCCTCGATCTCGATCTGGATCGAGATCGACAGGATCGTACGGATCAGCACGATCAGACCCAGGATCGCTGCGTCCTCGAGGGACGGCTTCGAGGTGATGGTGCGGATCAGGTCCGCGGCCACCAGAACCTCGAGCCCCAGCAGGATCGCGGCGCCGAGCGTGGTGCGCAGCACCGTGAACGCGGCCTGCCCGCCTTCGTGGCGCGAAAGCGAACGGGCTCCGAGCACGAGGGCGATCACGAAGCCGACGATCATCGCGGCGGCGCCGACCGCCTCGAAACCGACGGCGACGGCGGTGAACAACGCCTCCATGTGCACGCGCCCAGCCTAGGGCCGGGCGCGTGCACGACGGGTGGTGAATCGCGGTGTCACCCCACGGCGTCGCGTCCCGGTGCCGCCGGACTGTCGGCGTCGCCGGTCGACACCTGGCGTGCGAGCTCCTCGATGTCGTTGTCGGGAAGGTCGACCCCCGATTGGCTGAGGCGCTGGCGCAGCACCTCCGCGATCCGCTCCAAGGGCTCGGTGCCGACATCGGAGCGCGTCTGAGCGACGATGCCCGCGACCTTGTCGACGTCGGAGGCGTTGTTCTGCGACATGGCCGGCAGGCGCTGCTCCTGCTCGGCGCCGAGGCCGCCGGGCGTCTGCTGCGCCTGGCTCGCCGTCAGCGTGTCGCGGCCTTCGTCGTGGCCGTGGTGGTCCGAGCCGTCCACGACGCCGATGCCGACGGCCTCGTGGCTCGGCTCACCGGCCGGTGCCGCCGCGGGCTCGGGGCGCGACTCCGCCGGCGCTTCATTCGCTGCGGGAGCGTTGCCTGCGTCGTCCGCGGGCTCGCTCATGGTCGGCGGCGCGGCGGGAGCCTCGTCGCGGACCGGCTCGCCGGCCGCCGGGGTGTCCTGCGCCCCTCCGGCGTCCCCGCGGTCGGGGTAGTTCACGCCTGTCTGCTCGTACTCGTTGCCCGTCGTGCTCATCACGGCTCCTCGCTTTCGGTGCTGTCGGCCACCAGATCGGGATCGGCACCCTGCCGGGCCGCCTCGCCCTCGACGGGGTCGTCGGGCTGCAGCGCGGCATCCGTCAGCAGGTCGGCTTCCGTCACCGCGGCGCTGCGCTCGCGGGACTCGCCGTCGCCCACTTCGTCCCAGCCGCCACCGGGGTCGGCGTTGATGACACCCTCGGGCAGGTCGTTCTGCGTAGACCGATCATGTTCCATCGGGTACTCCTCTCGTCCACCCCCAGCCTCCGTCAGCGCGGGGCTCGACGACATGGGCTTGACAAGAGGATCCGCCGCTGTCGGCGATCCCGGGGCCGCTACGGGCGCTGATTCAGGATGCCGCGGCGCGACGGGTTCGCCTCGAACCAGTCCGCGACGTACCAGCACACCGGCACGACTTTGCGGTCGCCGCTCCGCTCGAGTTCTTCGACAGCCCGCTCGACCAGCTCGCCGGCGTAGCCGTGGCCGCGGAAGGTCGGCACGGTGTAGGCGCGCGTCATCGCGACAGTGCGGCCGTCGTCCCGGTAATCGAGCACGCTGACCAGGTGGTCGCCGCGGTGCAGTGTGTACCTCGAGGCATCCGTCTCTTTCTGGAAACGCAGCTCATTCACCCGCACAGGCTACGCCCAGCAGGGGCCGCTGGGACGCATCTCGACCGACGTTCCGGCGATCGCTCAGCGTGCACGCAGGAAGCGTCCGGCGCGCCCGGAGACGGCTCCGCGACGACCCGCGCGCACCGCCGCGGTGGGGATTGAGCAATCTGTCACATTCCGAAACGATCGGGGCTCGGCATCCGTGCGATTTGACGTATTCCGACAAAGTCGGTCATAATCGGCCACATGACTGACAACGCGCTGTATCTGTCCGCCCGGGAGGCGAACAGGACTGCCGGCATGATGATGGCCGGTCGCGTTGCCATGTGTTGTCGAATGTGCCACTAGCACGGTGACCCCCGTCGGACTCCTCCTCCGCTTCTGAAAACGGATCGCACGGAGTCCCCCGAAGCACCGGTTTCGTGCGTCGATCACGCGCACCCGGATCCGCTTCGCACACCGCCCAACGTCGGGCACCGGCCTCCACCGGCCGACGGCCTCATCGCCTCCGACGATCCGGGCCGCAGCACATCCAACCCGGTTCCGCTCTCCGGGTTCCTCCCGCAAGGACCATCATCATGTCGACCACCGCTCTCCTCGACCGTCCCACCACCGCTCCCGTCCGCCACCTCCGCGCCGTCAACACCCCGGCCGCTGTCGAGGCACCCGCCACGCCGGCTGCCGAAGCCACGCAGGCGGCCTCTCGTGCTCTGCCGGCCGGCACCGCACCGCGAGGCTTCGCCCTCTACGTCGGCCTCGACGAGGCCAAGGCCGCCGCATCGGGCGTCAACCTGGGCGTGCTCGTCGATGCCCTGCGTCGCACGATCGCCGAGCTCGCGCCCTCCGCCGAGACCTACGCGACCGTCGCCCTCGCGCCGGTCGGCGCCGGCGGCCGCGACGTCGACGTCGTGCGTCTCGCCCTTCACGAGCCGTCGGCCGTGGCCCGCACCAAGCAGGAGGAGCCGGAAGAGGAGGACCCGTCGACCGGCGGCGTGGTCGTCGACATCTCGCGCAAGCGGGTGCTCATCGACGGCGAGTCCGCGGCCTTCACCTTCAAGGAGTTCGAGCTGCTGCAGTACCTCGTCCTCCGCGAGGGCCGCACGATCGAGCGCACCGAGCTGGTCACCTCGCTCTGGCAGGGCACGACCGACGACGACGCTCCCGGCGAGCGCACCATCGACGTGCACGTGCGGCGCCTACGGGCCAAGCTCGGCCGGTACGAGGACATCGTGCGCACGGTGCGCGGTGTCGGCTACCGGTTCGACCGCCACGCCGACGTCGTCATCCGCTACGGCCACGGCACCCCGTCGCCCGACCGCTTCTGAGCGTCGCGCCCCCGGCATGGATGTCGGAGGCCGGGGCGTAGGGTGGGCGGCATGACCACCTCGCTCTCGCGCATCCCTCGGACGAGGGATGCCGAGCGCTTCGAGGGGCGAGCCGCGACAGCCCGCGACCCCCGCCCTGATCCGGGCCGGCCGCTCGAGACCGAGTACCGGCCACGCCATCCGCTCGACCTTCGTCGCACCGTGCTGTACCAGCGGCGCGGTGCCGGCGACCCGACGATGTCGGTCTTCGGAGCAGTCATCTGGCGCGTGAGCCGCACTCCCGCGGGGATCGCCACCCTCGCGATCCGCGAGACCCACCCCGGCGTGATCCGCGGCGCCGCGTGGGGCCCCGGTCGCGAATGGGCGCTGTCGCAGCTGCCCGCGCTGTGCGGCGCAGACGACGACGCCGCAGACTTCGATGCGAGCCGGCATCCGCTCATCGCCGCCGCGCACCACCGCAACCCCGGACTCCGCCTGTCGCGCACGGGTCTCGTGTTCGATGCGCTCGTGGCGGCGATCTTCGAGCAGAAGGTCACGGGCATGCAGGCGTTCGCCGCCTGGCGGCGCGTGGTCACCTGGTGCGGCGAGCGCGCGCCCGGTCCGACGCCGGCGCCGATGTTCGCACCGCCGACCGTCGACGGCTGGCAGCACGTCCCGTCGTGGGTCTGGCATCGCGCCGGGCTCGAGCCGCCCCAGTCCAAGACCGTGGTGCGAGCCGCTCGACGCGGCGATGCCATCGTGCGCACCGTGCTCGCCGCCGAGGACGGCGAGGCCGTCGACCGTGTGCTCGTCAGCCAGCACGGCATCGGCCCCTGGACTTCGGCCGAGACCCGCATCCGGGCCCTCGGCGACCCCGACGCCGTCAGCGTCGGCGACTACCACCTCGCCCACGAGGTCGGCTTCGCCCTCACCGGACACCGCGTCGACGATGACGGGATGCTGCGGCTCCTCGCCGCCTGGCCCGGTCAGCGCCAGCGCGTGATCCGGCTGATCGGCGCGAGCGGCGTGCGCGAGCCCCGCCGCGGACCGCGCCTGCACCCCGAGGACCACCGCGCCCGCTGAGCCGCGAGGCCTGCTTGCCTGCCTGAACCGCAAGCTTGCTGCCGCCCCTTGAGCCGCGTAGGGGGTCCTTGTGGATGTCGGAGGCCCCGGCCACACTGGGACCCGCCACGCGGCCGGGCGCGGCATCCACCATCCACTTCAGGAGTTCGACATGCCCAGCCTCAACCCGTATCTGTCCTTCCGCAACGAAGCCCGCGAGGCCATGACCTTCTACCAGTCCGTGTTCGGCGGCGATCTCACGATCGACACGTTCGGCCAGTACGAGGGCATGGTGCAGGATCCCGCCGAGAACGACCTCGTGATGCACGCGCAGCTCACCAGCCCCGACGGCTTCGTCCTGATGGGCGCCGACACGCCCACCGGCATGCCCTACGAGAAGCCGGCCGGCATCTCGGTCTCGGTGAGCGGCGACGACGAGGCAGCGCTGCAGGGGTTCTGGGACAAGCTCGCCGACGGCGGATCGATCACCATGCCGTACGACACACCGCCGTGGGGCGGCCGGTTCGGCATGCTCACCGACCGCTACGGCATCGACTGGATGGTCGCGGTCAACGCGCAGCAGTCCTGAGCGGGAGACCGGCCCCCGGCGCGTCGCCGGGGGCCAGGCTCAGGTTCGGAGCGCAGCCCGGACGGCCGCCCGGCACGTGAGCCCGGTCTCGGTTCGGAGCACTCCCCCCGCCCGGCCCGCTCGCCGGCCCCGCGTCAGGCGTAGGCGCTGTCGTCGATGTTCGACGGCGCGGGGCCGAGCGACTCGAGCTCGGTCCACAGGTCGTCCGGCACGGGCGTCGCGGCGAGGGCATCGAGTTGCGTGAGGCGCTGCGCCGACGACAAGCCCACCACGGTCGAGTCGACGAGCGGCGACCGCAGGGAGTACTGCAGCGCCACGGCGGGCAGGCTCACGCCGAACGACGCGCAGACGCGTTCCAGTCGCGAGACCCACTCCTGCAGCTCGGGCGTCGCGGGGCGGTAGCCGTACATCGCCCCCTCCTTCGTGCCCGTGGCGAGGATGCCGGCGCCGAACGGCGCTGCGTTGAACACCGTCATCCCGCGCTCGTGCGCGTCGGCGAACACCGGTTCGGCCGAGCTGTCGACCACCGTGAACCGATTGTGCACGAGCACCGCGTCGAAGACGCCGGTGCCGACATAGCGGGCCATGAGGCCGACAGGCCCGGCGGCGACACCGATGGCGTCGACCCGGCCCGACTCTCGCAGCTCGATGAGTCCCTCCACGACGCCGCCCTGCGCCATCGCCTCGTCGAAGGTCACCGTGTACGGGTCGTGGAGGTGCAGCAGCGGCAGGCGGTCGACGCCGAGGCGCGCCACGGTTTCGTCGAACGACCGCAGCACTCGCTCCCGATCGAACGCGCCCGTCTCGGGATCGCAGTCGACCTTCGAGATGACGCGGGTCGCGGCATCCGTCCCGATGCGGGCGATGGCGAGGCCCAGCACCGCCTCCGAGCGTCCGCCCGCATAGTTGTTCGAGGTGTCGAGGAACGCGTGCGTGCTCGCGAAGAGCTGCTCCGCGAAAGCGACGGCGGTCTCCTCCTCGGGTGAGCCCGGGACGGTGTCCCGTCCGAGGCCGGAGGTGCCGAGGGTGAGCGGGCTGACGTTGAGGGTCATGACATCCGTTCCGTGTGCGTGGTCGTCGACCTCCAACCTACCCAGAGCCACGACGATCCCAGCGCCCGTGTCGCCTGTCGCGCCCCTAGGCTTTCGGCATGACCACGACACGCAAGGGCTGGACGCGCGGGCACTCGGGCTGGGCGCTCGGCACGGCGCTCCTGTTCACACTGGGGATCGTCTTCGGACTGATCTGGGGCAGCGTGCTGCTGGGCGTCGTTCTCGCCGCCGCCGTGTCGATCGGCTGGCTCATGGCCTACGAGTCGTGGCGCGGGCGCAGCGTCGGGCTCGAGAACCGCGACGACGACGGCGCACAGCTCTAGGCCGACCGCCGCGCCGTCGCGGATGCCTCTACCCCTGGCGTCCGGGGCGTCGTATGGTGAGCGCCAGGAGGTGGTCCCCATGCAGGCGAGCGTCGGCGATCGCGTGGTCATCCACGGCCGCATCGTGGGAGCGGCGGAACGCGCGGGGGAGGTCATCGAGGTCCGCGGCAGCGGCGAGAATCCGCTGCTGGTGGTGCGCTTCGACGACGGCCACGAGGCGATCCTGTCGCCGGGAAGCGACTGCGAAGTCCGGCACGCGTCCTGAATCGCGTCCCGGGCTCCGGCAGTCGACGGCGAGGTTCAGCCGAGCAGCTCGGGCCGCTGGAACTCCTCGCCCTGCACGTGCTCGGCGAGGAAGGCGAACACGGTCTCGTACCAGATCACGGCGTGCTGCGGCTTGAGCACCCAGTGGTTCTCGTCGGGGAAGTACAGGAAGCGGTGCGGCATCCGGCCGTCCGCGTCGGCGTGGTGCTCGGCGAGCTCCGACCACAGCCGCAGTCCCTCGCCGATCGGCACGCGGTAGTCCTTATCGCCGTGCACGACGAGGAGCGGCGTGCGGATGTCGCGCACGAACTGGTGCGGCGAGTGCTCGACCATCGCCTCAGGCGTGAAGATCCGCTGCCAGTACTCCGAGCTGTCGGTCGTGCCGGCGAACTGATCGAGCGCCCACAGGCTGGCATGCGTCACTATCGCACGGAAGCGGTCGGTGTGACCGGCGACCCAGTTGGCCATGTAGCCGCCGAACGAGCCGCCCATCGCTGCCGTGCGCGTCTGGTCGATGTCGTCGCGGGCCTCGACGGCGTCGGTGATGGCGAGCAGGTCGGTGTAGGGCTTGTGACCCCAGCTGTTCCAGCCGCGGGCGATGAAGTCGAGGCCGTAGCCGGTCGACAGCGCCGGGTCGGGCAGGAGCACCGCGTAGCCACGCGCCACAGCGAGCAGCGGCGCCCAGCGCCAGCTCCAGGCGTTCCAGCTGTTGAGCGGACCGCCGTGGATCCACAGCAGCAGCGGAGCCGGGGCCTCGGCCGACGCGCCGTCGGGCAGCAGCAGCCAGCCGCGCACGCGAGCGCCGTCCTCGGCCGTGGTCTCGACCTCGGTGATCGAGCCCGGTGCGCGAGGAGTGGCCGCCGGCGTCGCGAGCGGGGTGACCGTGCCGTCGCCCGAGATGCGGACCGGATGCGGGGGCACGACCCACGAGGAGCGCAGGGCGACGAGGTCGCCCGTGCTGCGGTCGACCAGCACGTTGGCATACGCGAAGTCGTCGTCGGTGAGCCGTTCGGGCGCACTGCCGTCCAGCGGGAGGCGGAACACCGGTCCTCGGCCGTCGTGGTCCGCGGTGGCGATGAGCGCGGAGTCGTCGGCGGCGAAGGCGAACGATGACACCCAGCGGTCCCAGTCGGCGGCGATGCGCCGGGCGCCGGAGCCGTCGACGGCCGCGACCCACACCTCGTAGTCGGTGGGACCGGCCGGCGTGCTCTTGACGGTGCGGAGATACGCGAGGCGCGTGCCGTCGTGGCTGACGGCGGGCATCTCGTAGTCGACGTCGACCTCGTCGAACAGCGTCGTGCGCTCGCCGCTCTCGGTGTCGATGGCGACGATCACGCGGCGGCCGGCGCGCTGCTCGCGGCGCTCGATCGAGGCGATGAGGATGGTCCCGTCCGGGGTGAGGGCCGCGTCGGCGTGGTCGGCCGAGCGCCCGGGCCTGGGCGTCAGGTCGCGCGGGCGGGGCAGTGTGGCGGGGTACGGCTTCACTTCCGCATCGGATGCCGACGGGTCGGCATCCGCGCCCGGCACGGCATGCTTCACTGCCTCGGCCGCCCGCTCATCCTCGGCTGCGGCCTCCGCGACCTCGGCGGCGATCGTGTCTTCGAGCGCGTCGACGTCGATCGCCAGCAGATGCGGCTCCGCGGGGCCGAGGTCGTGGTCCCAGAAGCGCACCGGATAGGTGTCGTGCAGGATGGCCGACACCTTCTTCTCCTTGCGCTTGCCGCGCAGGGACGCCTCGCTCTCGAGCGTGTCGGCCCCCGGAAGGAGGGATGCCGAGATCACGAGGCGGTCGGATGCCTCGGCGGTCGCGGCGATGCCGTCGACACCGCCCGCGAGCCGCGTCACGGGGCGTGCTTCGCCGCCGGCGGCCGGCAGCAGCCACAGCTGACCGGACTCGTCGTCGGCGTCGCCTTCTGCGTCGGGACGCGCGGACACGAACAGGATGTCGCCGCTCGCGGTGAACGCGGCGCCCGCCTCGCCCTTGGCCGAACGCGTCAGCCGTCGCGGCGCGCCCCCGCCGTCGGCCGGCACGGCCCAGAGCGCGCGCTCGTAGCCCGTGCCGTCCTTCTTGAGCGCCGCCACCGTGAGCACGGCGGTCTGCCCGTCGGGCGAGAGGGCGAGGGCCTCCACCCGGGGCAGTGCGATGTAGTCGTCCAGCGAGTCGAAGGGAGTGGAGTCGGTGGGGGTCGTCGCCATGGCTCCACGCTAACCGACCGGTCTCAGACCTCGGAACGGCGGATCCTCAGCGCCACTGGGTCAGCTTGTCGGGGTTTCGCATGATGTATACGTCGGCGATGCGGCCGTCGCGCACGCGCAGCGAGACGAGGGCGCTGGGCTCGTCGTCGAGCGTCGCGAGGAATCCGAGCCCGTCCGGGGTCCCGATCGGGCCGACCACCGCCTCGGGCTCCAGGCGCGGCAGTCCCAGCAGGAACCGCGCCACGCGGTCGGCGCCGCGAACCGGTCGCAGGGCGGCCGATACGCGTCCGCCGCCGTCGGAGCGCAGCACGACGTCGGGATCGAGCACCGACACGAGCGCCTCGAGGTCGCCCGTCGACGTCGCCGCCGCGAACGCGCGCGCCACGGCGTCGTGCTGCTCCCGCGAGGCGGCGCCGGCGCGGTGCTCCCGGACGCGGCGCCGCGCTTGCGAGGCGAGCTGACGTACGGCATCGGGACTGCGTCCCACCGTCTCGGCGACCTCGGCGAAAGGCACGCCGAAGACGTCGTGCAGCACGAAGGCGACCCGCTCGGCGGGGGTGAGCGATTCGAGCAGCACCAGGAGCGCCATCGACACCGAGTCGTCGAGCGTGACGCTGTCGATGGGATCGACCGACACGGATGCCGCGAGCGGCGAGTCGTCCGGCACCGGCTCAGGCAGCCATTCCCCCACGTACCGCTCGCGGCGGGCGCGCGCCGATCCGAGCATGTCGAGGCACACGCGACCGGCGACCCGCGCGAGCCATGCCCCCGGACTGCGGATCGCGGCGCGCTCCGCGTCCGACAGTCGCAGCCAGCGCACGTAGGTCTCCTGTACGGCGTCCTCGGCGTCGGCGACCGTGCCGAGCATGCGGTAGCACAGGCCCAGCAGCGCACGACGTTCGCTCTCGACCTCATCGGTGGGCGGCATCCGGCTCCCCTCTCACAGATCCGACGACCCACACGAGGCGAATGTGAGGCCGGCGCTCACATTCTCGCGCGCTGCGTCGTCGGAATCTCGAGAGCATCCCGCAGCGGGCGGGACGGAAGGAGTGATGTCATGAGGATCGCGGTCGCCGGAGGAACGGGCGTCGTCGGGAGCCACGTCGTGGACGCGGTGCGCGCGGACGGACACGACCCCGTCGTGCTCAGCCGGGGCACGGGAGTCGATCTCACCACCGGGGCGGGTCTGGACGCCGCGCTCGACGGTGTCGACGCGGTGATCGACACCGCGAACATCTCGACGCTGTCGGCGGATGCGGCCATCCGGTTCTTCCAGACCGCCACCGGCAACCTCGTCGCCGCGGCCGGGCGCGCGGGCGTGCGTCATCTGCTGCTGCTGTCGATCGTGGGGATCGATCGGATGCCGCACGACTACTACGCCGGAAAGCTCGCGCAGGAGCGGGTGGTCGAGGTGGCAGCCGTACCGTGGACGATCCTGCGGGCGACCCAGTTCCACGAGTTCGCAGGGCAGCTGTTCGACCGGGCCCGGCTCGGACCGCTGCACCTCGCCCCGCGGGCGCGCGTACAGCCGGTCGCGGCGCGGGACGTCGGGGCGCATCTTGCGGTGCTCGCGACCGGCGCGCCGCAGGGCCGCGCCGCCGATCTGGCCGGGCCGCGTGAGGAGGCCCTGGATGAGATGGTGCAGGCATACGCGCGACGCACCGGCCATCGCGGATGGATCCCTTCGGTGAGTCTGCCGGGAGCGCAGATGAAGGCGATGCGCGCCGGCCTCGCCCTGCCAGGGGGCGATGCGGTGCTGACCACGCAGACGTTCGCGGACTGGCTGCGCGACGTGAACTGAAGCGCGCGCAGCTGCGCGACGTGAACGGAAGCGCGCGTATCTGCGCGCCCCGCCGCCCCCCTCGCCCCGAGCGGAGGCGGTGCGCTCGTCGTGCCGCAGCCGTGAGCGGCTCGGGCGCATACTCTCCCCCGAGCGGACCCGGGCCGCTCGTGCCCCGCCCTCGTATCGGCTGCGCGCGGCGGATACCCTGGGTGGGAGTCGGCTCCGGGGCGCCGTGCTCACGTGCGCAGGAGGATCCGTGAGACTCGCCATCGCCGGCGGCACTGGGATGACAGGCGAACACGTCGCCGCGATCGCGCGCGGGCGCGGCCACGACGTCGTCGTCCTGTCGCGGCGCACCGGCGTGGAGCTGCTCAGCGGCGCCGGTCTGGCGGGTGCGCTCGACGGCATCGACGCGATGATCGACGTCACGAACGTGGTGACGGCGAAGCCCGACGTGTCGGTGATGTTCTTCGCCGGCGCGACCAGGAACCTCCTCGCCGCAGAGCGGGCCGCCGGCGTGCCGCATCACCTCGTGCTGACCATCGTCGGCGCCGAAGCCGCGCCCGACGGCTACTACGCCGGCAAGCTCGCGCAGGAGCGACTGGTGGCCGGCGGAGTCGTACCCTGGACGATTCTGCGCACCACGCAGTTCCACGAGTACGCCGCGATGATGTTCCATCGCACCCACGCCGGCGCCCACGTCGCGTCGACGGGCCGTATCCAGCCCGTGGCCGTCCGGGAGGTGGCGGAGCACCTCGTCGACCTCGCCGAACGGGGTCCGGCAGGACGGACGACCGACCTCGGCGGTCCGCGCGAGGAGAGCCTCGCCGACATGGTGCACCGCTACGCGCACGCGATCGGCTATCGCGCCCCGTTGCCGGTCGTGAACACGCCGGGCACGCTCGGCCGGGCATTCCGCTCGGGTGCGCTCCTGCCTGGCGCCGACGCCCTCCGCGGCACCCAGACCTTCACCGAGTGGCTCGACGCGCTTCCCGACGCCTGAACGGGCGGCTACATCTCCTCGTGGGTGAGGGGGTCGCCGTCCCAGAGGCGTCCGCGCTCGAGCGCGCTGATCACGGCGACCTGGTCGTCGGTGAGCGTGAAGCCGAACACGTCGGCGTTCTCGCGCTGGCGGTCGGGGTCGGCGGACTTCGGGATCGGCGTGCTGCCGAGCTGCGTGTGCCAGCGCAGCACGACCTGCGTCGGCGTCACGTCGTGGACCGTGGCGAGCTCATGGATGAGCTGCTCCGTCAGCAGCTCGCTGCGGCGTGCGAGGGGACTCCAGCTCTCGGTGCGGATGCCGTGCGTCCGGTGGAACGCACGCAGTGCTTCCTGCGGGAAGTACGGATGCAGCTCCACCTGGTTCACGGCGGGTGCGACGCCGGTCTCTTCGATCAGCTCGGTGAGCTGGTCCTCGGTGAAGTTCGAGACGCCGATCGACCGCACGAGACCCTGGTCGCGGGCCTCGATCATGCCGCGCCACGTCTCGACGTACCGGCCGACGCTGGGGTTTGGCCAGTGGATCAGGTGCAGATCGATGCGGTCCAGGCCCAGCAGGTCGAGGGATCCCTTGATGCTGTCGATGGCCTCCTGGCGGCCGTGATGGCGCCCCGGGATCTTCGAGGTGACGAGGAGCTTCTCGCGATCCACTCCGCTGCGACGGACGGCCTCGCCCACCTCGCGCTCGTTCTCGTAGTTGACGGCGGTGTCGAGCAGGCGGTACCCGGAGTCGATCGCGGCGACCATCGCCTCGATCCCCTCCTCGCCGCGCAGGTTGTAGGTGCCCAGGCCCAGCTCGGGGAACCAGGCGCCGTCGTTCAGGATCACGGTCGGGATCGCGTTCATTCCTCCATCCTGGCCCTGTTCCGCCGCGCGGGCACCGTTGCGGGCACCCGGTCTCACGGGCGATCGTCGACGTCGAGGGTGCCCGCGGTGGCCGCGCGCTCATCGGCCGCAGCGCTGTCGAGCTGGTCGTCGTCCAGGTCGGGATCGAGCGGCCGGTCGTCGTCGGCGTCGAGGATCGGGTCGAGGATGCCGTCGGCATCGCCGGCCGTGCCGTCGTCGAGCATCGGGTCGTCGTCGTCGCGGATCGGTCCGGGGTACGGGTTCTGGGTGGTCATGGCGTTCTCCCTTCGATGCCCCGAAAGTACGGCGCTGCGAGCTCCCGCGGAGGGGGCTTGCGGCGCGAAGCCGGAGGCGGTATCGCTACGCCGCCGGGCCGCCGTCCATCGCGCGGATGCGTTCGCGCGAGCCGGGGATGCCGCGCTCCACGCGGCGCCACGAGCCGTCGTCCGCGCGCACGTCGTAGGCGGCGAACGCGCACGCGATGCCCTTCGCGCTCATGAGGTCGGCGGAGTCCATCAGCTGGAAGTGCAGGTGCGGCGATGTCGAGTTGCCGGTGTGGCCGACGTTGCCGATGACGTCGCCGGCAGCGACGCCGTCACCGACGCGCACCCGCACGGTGCCGGGCCGGAGGTGCGCGAAGCCCGCGTAGACGTCTCCGGCGCGGAGGATCACGTGGTTGCCGAGGATCGCCGGGATCCTGTCGGGACGGAATGTGATGGCGTTCCACACCATCCGCGCCGCCTCGCGGACGGGATTGATCCACCGGCGCTCGGCGACGCCGTCGGATGCCGCCACCACCTCCGCATCGAACGGCGCATGGATCTGCGCGTTCCACGCGTAGCACTCGTCCGTGCGTCCGCCCACGGTGGAGGCGGTGAAGGTCGAGGCCGGGTGCACGTGAACGCCCGGCCGGTCGTCGACGCGCACGAAATCGAAGGCGAAACGCTGCCCGAGGATGTCGACACCGTGGCTCGGGACGCGGGCGGCGGGAGTCGTGACGGCCATCCAGCCCTCTCCGCGGAGCGGGAACTGCACCACCACCGGATCGTCGAGCTCGCCCACGGGTCTCAACCCTCCCAGCGTTCGCGCACCCAGTCCAGCGTCACCACGGCCTGGTCGCGCTGGAACCGGCGCAGGGTCGGCATCCGCGGGGGCGCAGGCCGCAGCGACGAGCCGAGGAACAGGCCGGCGAACCCGGCGAGCACGCGCGTGGCGGCATCCGCCGGCATCCCCTCGAAGACGGGATGCGCCGTGACCAGTCTCTCGATGTCGGCGCCGGGGTCGTAGTAGCGGACGTTGATGAGCAGCGACAGCGCGTCGAACCACGGCACGCCTCGCGCACCCCACGGCCAGTCCACGAGGAGGACGGTGCCGTCGTCGCGCAGCAGGATGTTGTCGGCGCGCGTGTCGAAGTGCACGAGCCGGTCGCCTCGCACGTCCTCGACAGCGCGGGCCGCGGCATCCGTCAGCTCCCCGTGGTGCTCGCGGACGAAGTCGTCGAGACCGCGCGGCAGCGCCGGCATCGCCGACATGTCGATGCTCC
The DNA here is from genome assembly GCF_040676455.1 of Microbacterium sp. LMI12-1-1.1. Lineage (NCBI taxonomy): Bacteria > Bacillati > Actinomycetota > Actinomycetes > Micrococcales > Microbacteriaceae > Microbacterium > Microbacterium sp. LMI12-1-1.1. The sequence continues at coordinate 1,010,892 of NZ_JBEGIA010000001.1, forward strand.
GCCAGTGCCCGGCGTCGCCGGCGATCGCGTCGGGCAGCTCCGTGACGGCGACCTCAGCCGGCAGCGGCGCCGATCCCATCGCGTGCAGCGCGTCGAGGACGGCCTGCAGCTCGCGCGGCTGCCAGGGGGTGGACGGATGCCGCGCCTCGACGTCTTCGAGCACGAGCGCGACCCAGTCCTCGTGCTCGACGAAACCGATGAGCGCCGGCGCGGGAACGGCTTCGGGAAGGGATGCCGTCACCGCAGCTTCGGCGCGATGGATGCCGGGCGTCTCGGGATTCACCGACAGCCCCGCGCTCTTGACGAACGCGCGACGGCCGGACGCTGTGACGACGCGGTCGGCCGACCCGGGCGAGTAGCCGCCGGGCTGCGAGTGCGCCGCCACGACCGGCTCGCCCAGCACGTCTTCGATCGCGGCCCTGAGTGCCGGCGGGATCTCATCCCATCGGATACGGCTCATGCGCTGACCGGAACCGATCCGGGCCGCGCCCCCACGAGCGCCTCGGCGGCGCGGGCGGTGCGCAGGGCGAAGCGCGTGGTGTCGGTGCCGCGCGCCAGCGACTGGGCGTTGAGCCCGTCGATCATGCCGATGAGCTCCCACGCCACCTCGCCGGGCTCGGTCGTCGAGAACGCGCCGGTGCGGCATCCGTCCGCCACGATCGCCTCGACGAGCGTCTGCCACCGCTGCATCTGCGCGCGGACCGCGACTGCGAGCGCGTCGTTGCGGCGCGCCATCGCCCACCCTTCGACCCAGACGACGGTGAGCTCTTCGCGTGCGCCGTCCATCAGGGTGTCGATGAGCGCGCCGAGCCGCGCCGCAGGGTCGGCGATGGCGCCGACGACCTGCTCGACGTCGCGCACCTCCTCCTCGACGAGGTCGGCGTACACACGCGCCACGAGGTCGTCCATCGACGGCTGGTAGTGGGCGACGAGCCCGGAGGCGACGCCGGCCCGCTCGGCGACGGCGCGGAGGGTGAGAGCGCTGAGACCGTGCTCGCGCGCGATCGCGGTCGCCGCGGCGACGATCTCGGCGGCGCGTTCAGCGGGAGCCTTGCGGGTGCGCGGTCGCGAGGATGTGCTTGACATGTTCTCGCCAGCATAGATATCTTCTCTATTGATCGATAGATCAATTACGACCACCCGAAGCCGGACCTCCCCGCGAGCCGAGCAGAGATGAGGGCGACGATGGCCTGGAGGATGCCGCACGAAGGCGATCCGCACGAGCGCACGTGGATGGCGTTCCCCAACGAGGGGCCGACGCTCGGCGACGACCCGGCCGAGCAGGAGCGCTTCTACGCGGCGTGGAGCGCCGTCGCCAACGCCGTCGCAGACTTCGAGCCGGTGACGATCCTCGTCGATCCGTCGAAGTCCGATCGCGCGCGGCGCATGCTCGACTCGGGCATCGAGATCGTCGAGACGCCCGTCGACGAGTTCTGGTTCCGCGACCACGGCCCCACATTCGTCGTCGACGACGATCGCCCCGGCATCCTCGGCGCCGTCGACTGGGTCTTCAACGGCTGGGGCGCTCCCGAGTGGGCGTCGTGGGCCGAGGCCGCCGAGCACGCCCGCTTCACCGCAGGGTTGGTGGGAGCCGAGGTGGTCAGCTCGCTGCTCGTGAACGAGGGCGGCGGCATCCACGTCGACGGTGAGGGCACCGTCCTCGTCACCGAGACCGTGCAGCTCGACCCGCGCCGCAACCGCTTCGCCGACAAGGCGCGCGTCGAGGCGGAGCTTCACCGCACGATCGGCGCGACGAAGGCGGTGTGGCTCCCCCGTGGCCTCACCCGCGACTACGACGACTTCGGCACCAACGGTCACGTCGACATCGTCGCGACGATCCCGACTCCCGGCCGCCTGCTGCTGCACGCACAGCAGAACCCCGACCACCCCGACTTCGAGGTCTCGCGCGCGCTGCGCGCGTTCCTGTCGGAGCAGACGGATGCCGCGGGCCGCAGCTTCGACATCATCGATCTGCCCGCACCCGAGACGCTGCGCGATGGCGAGGGCTTCGTCGACTACAGCTACGTCAACCACCTCGTCGTCAACGGCGGCGTGATCGTCTGCGGCTTCGGCGAGGAGCGCGCGGACGCGCAGGCGCGGGAGATCCTCGAGGCCGCCTACCCCGGGCGCCGCGCGGTGACCGTCGACGCCTGCCAGATCTTCGCCGGCGGCGGCGGCATCCACTGCATCACGCAGCAGCAGCCGGCGGTGACCCGGTGACCCGCCACTTCCCGGTCGTCGAGGCGACGATCGCCCAGCTCCGCTCGGCGCTGCAGTCCGGCGCCGTCACCGCCGTCGAGCTCCTCGACGCGTACCTCGCCCGCATCGAGGCGTTCGACGCGCCCGGCACCGGCACCGCGCTCAACGCCGTGGTCGTGCGCAATCCCGATGCGCGGGCCGAGGCTGCGGCATCCGATGTCCGGCGCGCCGAGGGCCGTGCGCTCGGGCAGCTCGACGGCATCCCGTACACGGCGAAGGACTCGTTCCTGGCGAAGGGACTCACGGTGGCGGCGGGCTCTCCCGCGTTCGCCGACCTCGTCGCACAGCGCGACGCGTTCTCGATCGAGCGGCTGCGCGCGGCCGGCTGCGTGCTGATCGGCCTCACCAACATGCCCCCGATGGCCAACGGCGGCATGCAGCGCGGCGTGTACGGCCGCGCCGAGAGCCCGTACAACGCGGACTACCTGACCTCGGCGTTCGGATCGGGATCGTCCAACGGCTCGGGCACCGCGACCGCCGCGTCGTTCGCCGCCTTCGGGCTCGGCGAGGAGACCTGGTCGAGTGGCCGGGCGCCGGCGTCGAACAACGCGCTGTGCGCGTACACGCCCTCGCGCGGTGTGATCTCGGTGCGCGGCAACTGGCCGCTCGTGCCCACCATGGACGTGGTCGTGCCGCACACGCGCACGATGGCCGACATGCTCGAGATCCTCGACGTGCTCGTCGCCCGCGACCCCGAGACCCGCGGTGACTTCTGGCGCACTCAGCCGTGGATCCCGCTTCCGGATACCGCCGCCACACGCCCGGGTTCGTACCCGGCGCTCGGCTCGGCCGACCCCGACACGGCCCGCGCGACGCTCGCCGGCCGCCGCTTCGGCGTGCCGCGGATGTACATCAACGCCGACGCCGAGGCCGGCACGAACCCCGACGGCGGCATCGGCGGACCGACGGGCACGCGCGTCGAGACCCGCGCGTCGGTGATCGCGCTCTGGGAGACGGCCCGCCGCGATCTGGAGTCCGCCGGCGCCGAGATCGTGGAGGTCGACTTCCCCGTCGTGACGAACTACGAGGGCGACCGCCCGGGGGCGCCGACCGTCATGACGCGCGGACTCGTGAGCCCGGAGTTCCTGCACCGCGAGATCGTCGATCTCTCGGCCTGGGCGTGGGACGACTTCCTGCGGGCGAACGGAGACCCGGCACTCGACCGGCTCGACGACGTCGACCCGGCTGCGATCTTCCCACATCCGCCCGGCGCACTTCCCGACCGCTACACCGGGTTCGACGACGACATCGCGACCTACCCCGCACAGGTGCGCGAGCACCCGTACGCGTCGTTCACCGACATTCCCGAGATCGAGTACGGCGTGCGCGGCCTCGAGGAGACCCGCCGCCGGGACCTGGAGGAGTGGATGTCGGACCTCGGCCTCGACGCCGTGGTCTTCCCCGCGGTCGCCGACGTCGGCCCCGCCGACATGGACGTGAACGAGGCGTCCGCCGATCTCGGCTGGCGCAACGGCGTCTGGGTCGCCAACGGCAACCTCGCGATCCGCCACCTCGGCGTCCCGACTGTCACCGTTCCGATGGGCACGATGGACGACATCGGCATGCCGGTCGGGCTGACGATCGCCGGGCGCGCGTACAGCGACCCCGAGCTGCTCGCCTGGGCCGCCGCGTTCGAGGCGCTCCGCCCCCGGCGGACCGCTCCCCCGCGCACGCCCGAGCTCGACTGACGACGATGGCGGCGGCTCCCATCGGGGAGCCGCCGCCTGCGTCTGAGAGAGTCCGGTGCGAGGCCGGTGTCAGCGTCTCGCCTCGATGATGAGGTTGAACGGCGTCTCGGCGACCACGCGCACGCGCGAGAATCCCGCCTCGTTCAGAACCGCCGTCAGGCGGGCTGGACCGGCCTGCGCTCCGAGCACGAGTTCCCCGCCGTCCGCGATCGAATGGGCGGTGCAGATCATGCTCGAGGCCGCGTAGTACGTCTGCCCGACGACGTGGAAGTTGTCCTCCAGCCGATCGGCGGCGTTCGGCTCGACCAGCAGCAGCGTGCCGTCGGCCGTCAGGGCGTCCGCCGCGTGACGCAGCACCCCGACCGGGTCGCCCATGTCGTGCAGCGCATCGAAGAAGCAGATCAGCCCGAACCCGCGGGTGTCGTAGTCCTTCGCACTCACCTGCTCGAACTCGGTGCGCTCCTCCACGCCCGCCTCTCGCGCGTTGCGGCGCGCCTCCGAGATCGACGGACCGTGCGTGTCGAACCCGTGGAACCGCGAGTACGGAAAGGCCTCCGCCATGAGCACGGTGGTGTGACCGTGGCCCACTCCGACGTCGGCGACGGCGATGCCGCGCTCGAGGGCCGCCACGACGCCGTCGAGCGCGGGCAGCCACTGCGACACCAGGCTCGCGCGATACCCGTTGCGATAGAACGCGGCCGTGCCATGCGCGAGCCGGGGGTCGTGGTCGCCCCACGCGATGCCCTCGCCGGTGCGGAACGCGTGCAGCGCCCGGGCCTCGTCGCTCCACATCGCCGCGGGCGTGTTCCACGCGGGCGGCAGATAGACGGGGCTGTCCTCGTCGGCCAGCACGAGCGCCTGCTCGGGCGTGAGCGAGAACGTGCCTGCTTCCGCGTCGTAGCCGACGTAGCCGGCGGCGGCCTGCGAGGACGCCCAGTCGCGCACGTAGCGCTCGGCGCAGCCTGTCTGATTGGCCAGTTGCTGCGAGGTGAGCGGGCCCGCCTCGGCGAGTGTCCGGTAGAGCCCCAGGCGTGCGCCCAGGCTCACCATCACCCCGAGGTAGCCGGCGCCGAGGTGGTCCACGGCACGGAGCACGAACGCGTTCAGCGCGGTTTCGTCGACGGTGTTCGTCGTCATTGTGTCGGTCCTTTCTGTTCGATCGACCTTCTGCTTCCATGCTCGGGATGCCGCGCCGCTGTGTTCAGAGGCATCCCGACCCTCGTTCGGTCCATTCGTGCCACGATGTGGTTCCAGGGAGCCGAGATGACCGCACGCACGCTCGATGTGAGCGTCGTCGCACTGCCCGACACGGGGGTCGCGACGATGTTCGGCGTACTCGACGTGCTCAACGCGTTCGCCGTCATGAGGATCGGAGACCCGTCGGCGCCCGCTCCCTTCCGTGCCCGGATCGTCGGCGCGGAGGCGGGGCCGCTGATGGGCGTGAGCGGCGTGCCGGTCCCGGTCTCGGCGGCCGTCGGCGACATCGCCGCGACGGACATCGTGATCGTCCCCTCGATCGTGCTCGGACCGGACGGCTGGGAGACCGGCCGCTACCCCGAGCTCGTCGAGTGGGCGTCGCGCATGCACGAGCAGGGCGCGATGCTCTGCTCGGCCTGCTCGGGGATCTTCCTGCTCGCCGAGACCGGCCGCTTCGACGACCACGACGTCACGGTGCACTACGACTACGCCTCGCAATTGCGGGCGGTGCACCCCGACATGCGTGTGCATCCGGAGGGGGCGCTCATGGTGACCGGCGCGCGCGACGAGCTCGTGACGTCCGGCGCATCCACGACGTGGCACGACCTCGTGCTCTACCTCACCGGCCGCTTCGCCGGTGCCGGTGTCGCGCAGGAGACCGCGCGCATGTTCGCGCTGCAGTGGCACCAGGACGGTCTCGCGCCGTACATGGTGTTCGAAGGACGGACCGACCACGGCGATGCCGTCGTCGCCGACGCCCAGGACTGGCTACGCACCCACTTCTCGATCGCCACCCCGGTCGAGCAGCTGGTGGTGCGGTCGGGGCTCGCGGAGCGCACGTTCAAGCGGCGCTTCACGGAGGCCACGGGCGTCAGTCCGCTCGCCTACGTCCAGCGGCTCCGCGTGGAGGAGGCGAAGCGGCGCCTGGAGCAGACCGAGGACTCGGTCGAGGCGGTCGGCTGGCATGTGGGGTACGAGGACCCCGCGTTCTTCCGCCGCCTGTTCAAGCGGGTCACCGGCCTGCCGCCCGGCGCCTATCGCCGGCGGTTCCGCGTCCCGGTGATCGCGACCGATCCGCGCTGAGCCGCTCCGACCGCGACGGATCCCGCCGCACAGCTGGTGCCCGGGGATCCGCCCGGCTGCGACGTCGCGGCCGTCCGGCTCTCAGGATCGGGTCGAGGCGCGAGGGCGCAGCCGCGACCGCGTCAGACGTGGGCCCGGCGAACCCCCGCGGTCGAGCTTCGCCTGAAGCAGGTCCAGGAGCGCGTCGGCGGTGTCGGCGGGGCTCATCTGGATCGCGGTGATCGCCGGGCGGCTCGCCCGGGAGTGCTCGGAGTCGGACCCGGTCGCCACCATGACGTCCCGCGGCACCACGAAGCCGCGGTCCTGCAGGTGCCGCTGCACACCCGCGGCGTGCCGGCCGGTGAGGCACAGCACCGCATCGGGCAGTCCGTCGACGAGGATGCGATCGGCCACCTGCTCTCCCCCGACGACGCCGGAGCCCTCCGGCTGCTCGTACAGCCGCGGCGCCCGTGCGCGCTCCGCGCACCACCGCAGATACACCTCCGTGTAGTCGAGGTTCCACGCGTTGCGATCGGTGCCGCGGACGAGCGCGACCTCCTCGGCCCCCGCCGCCTCGAGGTGGCGCAGGAGCTGTTGCGCGGCATCCCGATCGTCCTCCGCCGCCCAGCTGTCGAAGCCCATCCGTGTCGGCTCCCGTCCATAGGTCACGTAGGCGATCCCCCGCGCGTCGAGCAACTCGGTCACCGGGTCACCCTCGAGCGGGCTCATGACCACGTAGCCGTCCATCGCGAACGCCATCGAGGGCACAGGACGGCGCGTGAGGTCCGGCAGGAGGGTGAGGCTCCACCCGCGGCCGAGCGCCTTCGCCGAGAGGATCCCCGCGAAGCGCACGAACACGTCGACGCCGTCGGGCGTGTAGTCGCCGAGCGCATCGAGCGAACGCATCACGAGTCCGATCACTCCGATCCGCCCCTGGCGCATGCCGCGGGCGAAGGCATCCGCCTGATAGTCCAGCTCGGCCGCCGCCTGTCGCACGCGCTCCCGCGTGCTCTCGCTGATCGTGCCCTTGTCGTTGAGGGCGTGCGAGACCGCCGTGATCGACACGCCTGCGCGCCGCGCGACGTCGCGGATCGTGACCCCCGCACGTGACACCATCGCACCCCTTCCCTCGGCTTCGAGACGACCAGGATTGCATAAAACGTTTTACGTCTCTAGCGTGCTTGCCAGCCGTCCACGATGACCCGAAGGAAGACCCATGCAGCTTCGCACCGCCACATCCGCGCACCAGGATCCGGTGGCTCGCGGTCGCGAGCTGGGCGCAGCGTTCGCGCCGCAGTTCCGTCGCACCGCGGCGTTGTACCTGGCTCATTTCGACGAGCTCGGCGTCTCGGCCGACGAGGTCCGCGGGATCGCCGAGCGCAGCAGCGCCGCGCTCGCGTCCTGGGCGCCGGGACTCGCCGCGGAGGCAGACGCGATCGCCGATGCAGCGTGGGTCGAGCGGTGGCACGTCGCCGCCGTCGGGGCACGCACGGAGATCCTCGCCGCCGCGCCGCCGCGCGCGGAAGGCGAATGCTCGACGGCGGTCCACGTCGGCGCCGGCCAGGCTGCTCAGACGATCCAGACGTGGGACTGGCACGACTTCCTCGTGCCGGAAGGTCTGCTGTTCGCGTTCACCTCGGGCGCGGGACTCGACGTGAAGCTGTTCACCGAATTCGGCACGCCCGCCAAGATCGGCGTCAACAGCGCGGGCCTCGGCCTCCACTTCAACATCCTGTCGCACGCATCCGACTCCGACGCGGGCGGGGTGCCCGTGCACGCGATCGCGCGACGCATCCTCGACGAAGCGCGCACGATCGCCGATGCGCGTCGCATCGCGGCGAGCGCGACGGTGAGCGCGTCGACGGTGCTGACGGTGTTCGAGTCAGATGCTTCGGGTTCCGCCGCCGCCTCGCTGGAGCTGTCGCCCTCGGGCCTCGGCGTCGTCGAGCCCGCCGCCGACGGGTGGCTGCTGCACACCAACCACTTCCTCGACGCCGGGCTGTTCGCCGGCGACACGATGCCGGCCGACTCCACGACGAGGGAGCGCTTCGCGCACCTGGACGCGGTGCGCAGTGGGCTCGCCGGGCTGAGCCCCACCGCGCGCGCCCTCGCCGCCTGCGGCGGGCAGGGGGCCGACGCGGACATCTGCATGACGCCCGACCCTGCCTTGCCGCGTATCGACCGGTGGGCGACCCTGCTCACGATCGCCGTCGACACGGCCGGCTTCGCGCTCGACGTGTATCCGGGCCGCCCCGACGAAGCCGCGGCCGCAGGATTCACGCGATTCTGACCTCGAGTCCAGGGGTCACGAAGTGTCGCTTCACCCCGCACGTAGCCACAACTCGTGCCACCCCAACGCCGAACGCCGCAGTTCCGGGGTCACGAGGTGTCGCTTCACCCCGCACGTAGCCACAACTCGTACCACCCCAACGCCGAACGCCGCAGGCCGCAGGGACACCGCGCCAGGCGGGCGGGGGTCAGCGCAGGCCGGAGCGCAGATCGCCCCCGGCCTGGCCGATCACAGCGGCCGCGCCCGACCCGTCCGGGCGTCAGCGCAGCCCTGAGCGCAGATCGTCTGCCGCTGGGCGGACGCCCGCGGCTACGGCATCCGTGCCCTCGTCATCATCCGTGTGCAGTGACGGGGGCGCTGCGGCGTACGCATCCGACAGCTCGCGGTAGGGCTTCGAGACGAACGCGAGCAGCACGACCAGGAGCAGCACGAGGCTCGCCCCGACGAACGCCAGCGCCATGCCCCGAGCCTCGCCGTCGCCGAGCAGCCAGCCGAAGGTGTCCTGTCCCTGCGGCGACTCCATGTACGGGATGAGCCAGAACTGCGCGATCGGACCGATGAGGAATGCCGAGACCGGCGCGGCGGCGGACTCCACGCTCGCGGCGAAACCGAAGACCCGTCCCTGCTTCTCATACGGCACGACGCGCTGCACGATCGTCTGCTCGGAGGCCTCGGCGATCGGCATGAGGGCCATGAAGATCAGGATGCCGAGGGCGTACAGCCACCACCACTCCCGGATGGCGAAGGTCATGCCGAGCAGCGCGATCCCGATGTTGACCAGCAGCAAGGTGCGCACCGGGTTCTTGCCGAGTCCGAACTTGGCCACGAGCGCCCCGCCGATGATGAAGCCGAAGCTGGTCACACCGAGGACGATGCCCCACGCCTCGACCGAGAACAGTGTCAGCCCGTACGGGTCCATGAGGGCCATGAAGACGCCGCCGACGAGGTTGTTGAACGTCGCGAACAGGATGAGCGCGAGCAGCCCCGGCACCGCCATCACCGCGGGGATCACACCGCGGAAGCTGAAGCCCGCAGGCGCCACGCCCTCCACGTGGACGACGCCCCGCTCGGGGATCGGCACGAACAGCAGGTGCACCAGCGCGACGCCGGTGGCGGCGATGGCGATGGCGACCGTCCACCCCATGCCGAGGAGACCGATCGACAGCCCGGAGAAGACGCTCGTCACCATGAACGCGATGCCCTGCACCGCGCCCACCAGGCCATTCGCGCGATCGCGGCGCTCCGCGGGAACGAGCAGGGTGACCGTCGTCGACAGCGCGATGTTGCGGAGGTTCTCGACGACCCCGCCCACGAGGATGACGCCGGCGAACGCCCAGAACCAGGGTCCGGTCCAGTCGAGCAGCGCGCTCTCGGGGGTGGTCAGGAAGATCACGCCCGCGAGCAGATAGGCGACCGTGGTCACGATGCTCGACAGCAGCATGACGGCCTTCTTCTTCATGCGGTCGACGATCACGCCGAACACCACGCCGAACACCGCGACGAGCAGCATGTAGGAGCCGCCGATGATGGCCGTGGCGAGCACCGACTGCGTTTCGAGGTACACCCAGAAAGTCAGGGCGAACCACAGGAAACTGCTGGTCACATTCGCGAGCGCCGTGTTGACGAGCACCTGGTAGAACGCGCGCAGCGTCCGTGGACCGGGCTGCGCGTGAAGCTCTTCGTCGGATGCGGCGGGCCCTGCGGGGCTCGTCTGACTCATGTCGATTCCTTAGGCGTGTTCTCGATCGGGGAGGGAAGAGCGAGGGTCTAAGCTCGATGTGGACACTGTTCACATGCAATGTTCACACCGTACACACCCGGGCGGGAGGACGCAATGACTTCACCCGTGCGCACCTATCATCACGGTGACCTCCGACAGGCCCTCATCGGGCAAGGACTGCAGCTCGCGCGCACCGGCGGTCCCGGCGCGGTCACGCTCCGAGAGGCGACCCGCGCCGCCGGCGTCTCGCCCAACGCGGCGTACCGGCACTTCGCCGACCGCGATGCTCTCGTGCGGGCCGTCGCCGGCGAGGCGCAGCTCGCACTCGCCGCCGCGATCACCGCTCGCGTGGCCGCGACCCCCGGCGGCCTCGCGCCCGCAGCGGCCACCATCGAGCGCCTGCGCCGCGTCGGGCTGGCGTACATCGACTTCGCCCGCGCGGAACCCGGCTGGTTCGAGACCGCCTTCTTCACGCAGGACACCCACGCCAGCGACGCCATCGTCACTCTCGACGACGAGATCGTCGCCCCGTTCAGCCTGCTCATGGACACGCTCGACGCGATGGTGGATGCCGGGGCCCTCGCCGCCGATCGACGACCCTACGCCGAGTGGGCGTGCTGGTCGGCGGTCCACGGCTTCGCCGAGATCGCGGTACACGGCCCCGTGCGCTGGCAGCCGGCACCCGTCGTCGACGCGCTCGCGGCATCCGTCGTGGAAGCGGCGATCACGGGCGTGCGCGGCACGGCCCTGCCGCCCCCCTCGTAGACTGCGCACCATGGTCGACCGTGCCGCGTCCGGCGCAGCCCCGCGCTCCTCGCCGGTACGGCATGCCCTGTGGTGGGCGGCCGACTACCTCTATGCGGCGCGACGCCAGTTCGCCGTGCTCTCGCTCCCCTGGTCGATCGGCCGGCCGCGTCCCATTCCGGCATCCTGGCGCCAGGGCGACCCCGCGCTTCCCGAGGTGTACCTCGTCCCCGGGGTGTACGAGCACTGGACCTTCCTCCGCCCCCTCGGAGATGCCCTGGCAGCCGCGGGGCACCGGGTGCGGGTGGTCCACGGACTCGGCGTGAACCGCCGCAGCATCCCCGACACCGCCGACCGCCTCGAGCGCGTGCTCGCCGACGCTGCGGCGCCTCGGGCCGGTGTGGTGCTCGTGGCACACAGCAAGGGCGGGCTCATCGGCAAGCACGTACTGGTGACCTCCGGCGCCGCGGTCGAGGCGGCGAAGGCCGCCACTTCGGGCGAGGACCCGTCGGATGCCGCCGCCGCGGCGACGCCGCGCACCGGCACACGTCCGCTCGGCCTCCTCGGACTGGTGGCCGTCGCGACCCCCTTCGCCGGCGCCCGGCGGGCACGCATCTTCGTCGATCCGAGCATCCGGGCGTTCCTCCCCGACGACGAGACGATCGTCAAGCTCGGGCGCGAGACCTCGATCAACGGGCGCATCGTCTCGATCTTCGGCCCGTTCGACCCGCACATCCCCGAGGGCAGCGCCCTGGACGGCGCCACCAACATCACGGTGCCTGCGGCCGGGCACTTCCGGGTGCTGGCCTCACCCGCGACGCACCGTGCGGTGCTCGACGGCATCGCGCTGCTCGGGCGGTCCGACCGGGCGTGAGCGCCGGCCGGCCGTCAGACCGCGGGGCGGTGCGGCCACCATTCCGGCAGCAGTGCGAGATAGACGCGCAGGAAGTCCTCGACACGGGGACGGGGATGCCGCAGCCATCCGTCGATGACGCCCACCGTGCCGTCGGCGAGGAAGCGTGCGGCGGCGTCCGCGACGGCCGAGTCCGCGACGCCGTCGGCGGTCAGCGGGAGCCGTATGCGCCCGCGTTCCAGCAGGATCTCGGTCGTGCCGCGGAAGTGCCGACTCAGCATCGCGTGCAGCGTCCCTCCCCCGTCCGCCAGCTCGCGGCGGTAGATGTCGATGTGGCGCAGGATGTGGCGGAGGACACCCTCGGTCACCGTGGCGACGGCGGCGGCGGCATCCGATCGGTCCTTCATCAGCTCGTCGCGCAGGACGTCGAGCTCGGCGGTCAGCGCGGCCTCGACGAGACCCGCGGGAGACTCGGCATGCTCGTAGAACGTCGACCGGTGCACATCCGCCGCGTCGGCGAGCTGCGTGACGGTGAGGCTCGAGATCGGTCGCTCGGTGGCGAGCGCGAGAGCGGCGGCGTGCAGACGGTCGCGACTGCGCTGCTTGCGGGGATCCATTCCACCTCCGGGAATCTTTTCGACAGGTGTAGGTTAACTCATAGGTAACCGACATATGTCGGAGAAACAACCAGGCGCCACGCGCTGACGCCGTCTACGGAGGTACATCATGGCTACGTACGATGTCGCGGGGCGTTCCGCCATCGTCACGGGCGCCGGATCCGGCATCGGCCGGGCGGTCGCCCTCACTCTCGCCGCGAACGGTGCGGCGGTGGTCGTCGCGGACGTGCGGCAGGATCCCGCGGATGCGGTCGTCGCCGAGATCACGGGCGCAGGCGGTACCGCTGTCGCGTTCGTCGGCGACGTCTCCGACCCGGCGGTCGGACAGGCGGCCGTCGACGCCGCGGAGGCGCTCGCGCCCCTGCGCATCGCGGTCAACAACGCCGGCATCGGGGGCGCCGCCGCGCCGATCGGCGAGTACCCGATCGACTCGTGGCAGAAGGTCATCGAGATCAATCTGAACGCGGTGTTCTACGGCACGCGCGCGCAGGCGCCCGCGATCGCCCGCAACGGCGGCGGCTCCATCGTCAACATCTCGTCGGTGCTGGGCTCGGTCGGCATCCCCATGTCGTCGGCGTATGTCACGGCGAAGCACGGCGTCGTCGGCCTCACCAAGAACGCCGCGCTGGAGTACGGCGCGCAGGGCGTCCGCGTCAACGCGGTCGGCCCCGGCTTCATCCGGACCCCGCTGGTCGACGCCAACCTCGACGCCGACGCGCAGGCGGCGCTGGCCGCCAAGCACGCCCTCGGCCGCCTAGGCGACTCGCAGGAGGTCGCGAACCTCGTCGCGTTCCTCGCATCGGATGCCGCCACCTTCGTCAGCGGCAGCTACCACCTCGTCGACGGCGGCTACGCGGCTCAGTAGCATCCGTTCCCCGAACCAGCGGCCCGCGCGAACCCGAATCGCGCGGGCCGCTTCCCATTCGTGCAGGCGATCACGGCTGCGGCGGGGTCCACACCAGCGTGTGGCCGGTGGCGGTGAAGGCCTCGTTGCCGGCGAGCTTGCCGCTCGTGGTCGCCGTGCGCACGAAGCCGAGCGACTCGTAGAACGCGCGGGCCGCGTTGCCGTCGAGCACCTCGAGCTCGACGGGCCCGCCCGCACGCGCGATGAAGTGCTCGACGAGCGCACGGCCGATGCCCCGGCGATAGCGGGCGGGGTCGACGTAGATCCAGGTGATCTCGCCGCCCTCCTGGTCGACACTGCCCGCGATGAAGCCGGCGACGCGCCCCTCGTACTCGGCGACCCACACCTGATCGTCGAACAGGCCCTCGTTCTCGTACGTGTCGGCGAGGCTGAGGTACGCGTCGAGGAGGCCGGCACCCCTCAGCTCGTCGAGGCGGGCGGCATCGTGGATGCGGCAGATGTCGTCCCAGTCGCGGGACTCGTACGGACGGATATCGACCGTCACGGCGCGCCCACCTCCTCCTCGGCCTCCTCTGCGAACACCTCCGCCGTGCCGCGCCAGGCGCGGAGCACCTCGATGTGCCGAAGCAGGAAGGCGCGCTCGTCGAGACGCTTGCGGCGCAGCCACCCGGTGACCTCGTCGTTGCTCTTGCTCGCGTTGCACGAGCGGCACGCAGGGACGACGTTCTCGAACGTGTACCTGCCGCCGCGCGAGATGGGCAGCACGCAGTCCTTCTGGAACGGGCCCACCGCGGTGCCGCAGTACGCGCACGAGGCCCACGCCTCGAGCAGCGCCTCCCACTCGTCGAGGGTGAGGTCGTTGTCCGCGGCGGCCACGTGTCGCGCACGGCGCCGCGCCGCGCGCGCCCGCCTGGTCTGACTCACCGCCATGCAGGTCACGCTACCGAGCGCGGCGGTCGACGCGGGGCCGACGCGGCCGGACGCGCGCCGGATGAATGCCGCTCCCGCGCTGACGGCTCACGAACGAGACGTGTGGAGTCACGCGACGGCGTCAGGCACGCCGTCGAGGAGCTTCTCGATCGTGGTGATGACACCGTGGTCGAGGTTCGAGGGAGCGCGGAACCGCGCCCGGGCCGCGATATCCGGGTGCGCATTGGCCATCGCGAACGACAGTGCCGCGGCATCCATCATCTCGAGGTCGTTGAGGTAGTCGCCGAACACGGCCGTCTGCTCGTGCGTGATCCCTGTCGCCGCCTGCAGCCGGCGCAAGGCCACGCCCTTGTTGACGCCGAGGTTCATGACGTCGATCCAGTGGTGCCCCGAGACGACCACCTGGTGCGTCGCGCGCAGGTCGTCGAGCGCGGGGGCCGTGGTCGCCGCCGCCGCGAAATCGAAGATCGCCACCTTGAGGATCTGGTCGTCGACCTCGAGCAGGTCATCGACGACCTGCAGGCGCGCGTAGTACTTCTGCACCTCCGCGAGGAACGGCGCATCCGCGCGCTCGATGTAGGCGGACCGCTTGCCGCACACGACGACGCCGAGGTCGCGGCCCGCCGCGGCGAGCGCGCGCAGGCGGGCGACGAGGGATGCCGTGAAAGCGGCATCCATCGCGTCCGAGCTGATCTCGGAGTCGCCTTCGACCACGTAGGCGCCGTTCTCGGCGATGAACACCATGTGGTCGAGGTGCTCGGCGAAGGCGTGCTGGAGCGTCGCGAGCTGGCGCCCGCTCGCCGGAGCGAAGCGGATGCCGCGGGCGTGCAGACGGTCGAGCAACGGCCACAGGGCGTCAGGGATCCGGCCGTCGCCGTCGAGCAGCGTGCCGTCCATGTCGACGGCGATCAGGCGCAGGTCGGGCGAGGGATAGGGCATGGCACCTCCTTCTCAAGGGTAGGCGCGCTCACAACGGACACCGACCGCCGGTGAGTAACGCGTAACCAACGCGCGCATCGGCGCGGGTACTTTAGGGGGCGTGACCGCTCCCGTCGATGCCACCACCACGTCCGCCTGGGCCGAGCTCAGCTCCCTCCGCGATTCGTTCGCCCCCGATCTGCGCGATTGGTTCGCGATCGACCCGCGCCGCGCCGAACGGCTGAGCTTCGAGCTCGCCGACCTGCACGTCGACCTGTCGAAGAACCTCGTGACCGACGAGATCCTCGCCGCCCTCGTGCGCCTCGCCGGGGAGACCGGGGTCGCCGAGCGCTACGCCGCGATGATCGCCGGCGAGCACATCAACACCACCGAGGACCGCGCGGTGCTGCATACGGCGCTCCGCCGCCCGGAGGGCGCCCAGCCCCCGCTGGTCGTCGACGGGCAGGACATCGATGCCGACGTGCAGTCGGTGCTGACCGCGATGACGGCGTTCGCCGACCGCGTGCGCTCCGGCGAGTGGGCTGGCGCGACCGGCAAGAAGGTCACCCATATCGTGAACATCGGGATCGGCGGATCCGACCTCGGCCCCGTCATGGTCTCGGCGGCCCTCGAGCCCTACGCGACCGCCGGCATCGAGGCTCGCTTCGTCTCGAACATCGACCCGACCGACCTCGCGCAGAAGACGAAGGGGCTCGACCCCGAGACGACGCTGTTCATCGTCGCGTCGAAGACGTTCACGACCCTCGAGACGCTGACGAACGCGCGGCTCGCCCGCGACTGGCTCTGGGCCGGACTCGAAGCGGCCGGCGCGATCGACGGCTCGGACGAGGCGAGGACGGATGCCGTCGCCCACCACTTCGTGGCCGTGTCGACGGCGCTCGACAAGGTCGCCGCCTTCGGCATCGACACGGCGAACGCCTTCGGGTTCTGGGACTGGGTCGGCGGCCGCTACTCGGTCGACTCGGCCATCGGCCTGTCGCTCATGATCGAGCTCGGACCCGACGTGTTCCGCGAGCTGCTCGCCGGGTTCCACGCGGTCGACGAGCACGTGCGCACGACCCCGCTCGAGCGCAACGTGCCCGTGCTGATGGGTCTCCTGAACGTCTGGTACACGAACTTCCTTGGCGCCCAGTCGCACGCGGTGCTCCCCTACGCCCAGCAGCTCAGCCGCTTCGCCGCGTACCTGCAGCAGCTGACGATGGAATCGAACGGCAAGTCCGTGCGCTGGGACGGCTCCCCCGTGACGACCGATACCGGCGAGGTGTTCTGGGGCGAGCCGGGCACGAACGGCCAGCACGCCTTCTACCAGCTGATCCACCAGGGCACCCGGCTGATCCCGGCGGACTTCATCGCCTTCGCGAACCCCGCCTACCCGCTGTCGGACGACGGGCGCGACGTGCACGGGCTGTTCCTGTCGAACTTCCTCGCGCAGACCAAGGCGCTGGCGTTCGGCAAGACGGCGGAAGAGGTCGAGGCCGAGGGCACCACCGGCGCCCTCGTCGCCGCGCGCACCTTCGCGGGCAACAAGCCGACCACGTCGATCTTCGCCCCGGCGCTCACCCCGTCGGTGCTCGGCCAGCTGGTGGCGCTGTACGAGCACATCACCTTCACCCAGGGCGTGATCTGGGGAGTGAACTCGTTCGACCAGTGGGGTGTCGAACTCGGCAAGCAGCTCGCCCTGCAGATCGCCCCGGCCATCGAGGGAGACGCGGCGGCGATCGCCGCGCAGGACGCCTCGACCCGCGCCCTGCTCGCCTACTACACGGCGCATCGCACCGTCTGAATCGCTTACCTGAAGGGGGGAGGATGCCGGGACTCCGGCATCCTCCCCCCTTTCGTTCTCGACCGTGGAGAGCACCTTCTCGTCCCCCGGATCAGGACTTTCAGGGAAAACGCCTCCCACGATTCGTTCAGGAAAACACCGGGACTCGTCCAGACGGCATGAGGCAGACTCGGGCACTTGTGCGTCCGCCCCGAGGGCGCACGGCGCCGATACCCGCGGCGCGAAACCCCCGAAGGATCGTACGTTCGTCATGCACTCAGACTCGTCACTCACTTCTGCCCGCCGCCGCCGCGGCCGCTTCTTCGTCCCCGCCGTCGCCGCCGGCGCCGCCCTCGGCATCGCCCTCACAACGGGCCTGACGCTGGCCTCGCCGACCCTCGCCAACGCCGCCCCGCTGGCCGCGTCGGCCATCGCCTCGGCCACCGCGCCCGAAGCGACCCTCCGCGACATCCGCGTCGACGCCCAGGGCTCGGTGCTCACCGCGCGCGTCGCGCTCACCGAGGCTGCCGCGGTGACCACCGAGATCGCCGCATCCGGCCTCGACATCGGCGTGCCCGACACGTCGATCGACACCGCCTCCCTCGAGGACGCGGCCGACCGCCTGTCGAAGGTCGACCTCGTTCCCATGCTCCTCGTGCCCGGGATCACCGCCGACGCGAACCGCGTCACCGCTCGGGTCTCGGCGCGCATCTCCGAGCTGCGCGAGCACCTCGACGCCGCCAAGGCGCAGAAGGCCGCCGAGGAAGCGGCGGCCGCAGCCGCCGCAGCCGCCGCCGAGGCGCAGCGCCAGGCCGAGGCGGCAGCTGCCGCCCTCGCCGCCGCCAACACGCCCGACGGCGCCAAGGCGACCGCACGCCAGATGGCCGCATCGCGGTACGGCTGGGGCGACGGCGAGTTCTCGTGCCTCGAGTCGCTGTGGAACAAGGAGTCGGGCTGGAACTACCAGGCCTACAACTCCGGAAGCGGTGCCACCGGCATCCCGCAGTCGCTCCCCGGCAACAAGATGGCCAGCGCCGGCGCCGACTGGCAGAGCAATGCCACGACGCAGATCGCCTGGGGCCTTGGCTACATCGCCGGCTCGTACGGCACTCCCTGCGCCGCGTGGGGTCACTCGCAGGCCACCGACTGGTACTGATCCGTCGCGCCGCCGGCCGCTGAGCGAGCGCCGGCGCGCGATATGACGCAGGATGCCGCGCCCCGGCCGCAGTCGCGGGGCGCGGCATCCCGCTCTCAGTCGCGCGCCGAACCCGGGCCGTACAGCTCGGCGATCTTCTGCGACGTGAACCAGCCGTCGTAGGTGTCGGACTTCGGCCACCCCTCCGGCGAGTCCTGCCACACCTCCTGCCTGCCGTACGGCAGCAGATCGATGAGCGGGAACGTGTGGCTCAGCTGCTCGGTGCCACGGCCGTTCGTGTGCCACGTGCGGTACACCGTGTCGCCGTCGCGGAGGAAGACGTTCACGGCGAACCCGCCGCCGGCGGGCGCGTCCATGTCGGCGCCGAACGGGCTGTCGGCTGTCGAGTACCACTCCATGCGGTTGCCGGTCTTCTCGCGGTACGCGAGCGCCTCGTCGATCGGACCCTGGGTCACGATCACGAAGCGGGCATCGTACGCCTCGAGGAAGTCGAGACGCGTGTACTGCGAGGTGAGACCGGTGCAGCCGGGGCAGTGCCATTCCTTGCCCTCGAACCACATGTGGTTGTAGACGATGAGCTGCGACTTGCCGTCGAAGACGTCGGCCAGGCGCACGGGTCCGTCCTTGCCGACGAGGGTGTAGTCGGGCAGCTCGACCATCGGCAGCCGGCGTCGCTGCGCGGCGATCGCGTCGAGTTCGCGCGTCGCCGCCTTCTCGCGGACGCGGAGCTCGGCGAGCTCGCGGCGCCACGTCTCGGCATCGACGACGGGCGGAAGGGCTTGCTGGGTCGTGCTCTGCATCGGAACCTCCGAGTGTGCGAGTGCGTATGTTCACACTGTACACATCTGGATGCCGAGGTCAAGGGCCAGTGCGTCGCAGGGTGGCGTCGGGAACCAAGCAGGACGGCCCGGGGAACGACTCGGGTGAGAAGCGAGGCGGTCGCCGGCGGGAGCGCCGGCTACCGCACGGCCTCAGTTCGGCGGATCGAGCGGGCGCGACCACGCCACTTCCCGGTCGAGCTGACCGGTCTGCCGGAACAGCTGCACCTGATGGGTGCTCGCGAGCACCCGCGCCATCTCGCCGCGGTCGGCGGGAGTGAAGCCCAGGCGCTGCCAGAACGGGCCCGAGCGTCGACTGAACAGCCACGCCTGCCGGGCGCCCTCATCGGCGGCGCGGTCGAACGCGAACCGGGCGAGCCGCGTTCCGGTGCCTGCGGCGCGGTCGTCCGGACTCACCGCGACGCTGCGGATGAGCGCGTGCCGCCCGTCGTCGCTGATCTCGTATCCGGTGCTGCCGACGACATCGCCGTCCGCGGCGCGCATCACCCAGAGGCGCACGGTGGGCGCGTCGAGGCCGCTCACGGTCAGGTCGACGGTCCGCAGGAACACGGCGAGCGCCGGCACGTGCTCCGTCCGAACCCGCTGCAGCTCCACGCGACAAGCCAACCACGCACGTCGGATGGCGTGTATTCGCGACCTGCGTGACCGTCCGGTGTGCCCGGTTCCAGCGGTGCATGTTTATACGAGGTAGCGAGAATACTCACTTCGTTCCTAGGCTGGACCGGAAAGCAATCCACCTCGAAAGTCATCTGGAGGATGATCGATGGAGATCACACGACGAACGGTCCTGACGGGCGCCGCGATCCTGGGAGCCGCCGCAGCGATCGGCGGCGCCGGTCCCGCAACGGCCGCGACCATGCCGGTGACGCAGGGCGAGACGTCGGCGAACCCCAAAGCGGTCGAGCGCTGGGGACTGCACGAGATCGTGCTGCGCGGCCCCGACAAGGGGAACCCGTACGTCGACGTCACGCTCGCCGCCGTGTACCAAGGGGCGGGTCAGACGATCACGGTGCCGGGGTTCTACGACGGCGACGGGACGTTCCGCGTGCGATTCTCACCGCCACAGGCGGGCGAATGGACGTGGACGGTCGACAGCAATCTGCCGGCGCTGCGAAACTCGGGGCGCCTCACCGTCGTGGAACCGTCCGCGGGCAACCACGGTCCGGTGCAGGTCGTGCCAGGCGGGTACCACTTCGTCTACGCCGACGGGTCACCCTTCCGCCAGATCGGCACGACGTCGTACTCGTGGGCGCTCCAATCGGACGAGAAGTGCGAGGTGACCCTGAACACCCTCAGCACGTCGCCGTTCAACAAGGTCCGCATGCTCGTGTTCCCCAACGTGCCCGCGGTCGCGACCGATCCCTTCGTGCGCACGGGCACCGGACCCAGGGACTGGGACCCGACCCGCATCGATCCCGCCTACTTCCGTCGCTATGAGACCCGCATCCAGCGGCTGCTCGAACTAGGGATCCAGGCCGACGTCGTCTTGTTCCAGCCATACGACCCCGGTCGCGGCTACTCCGACATGAAGCGCGCCGACGACGAGCGGTACGTGCGCTACGTGGCCGCCCGTTTCGGCGCGTACCGCAACGTGTGGTGGTCGATGGCGAATGAGTACGACGACAACGAGACCAAGACGCTCGAGGACTGGGACCATCTGCTCCAGGTCCTCCAGACAGCGGATCCGCACAGCAGACTGCGCTCGATCCACAACAAGAACATCTACTACGACGCACGCAAGCCGTGGATCACGCACGCGAGCATTCAGAGCTCGGGCGCCGCACTGGACGGCCTGCGCGCGCACTTCCACCGTCAGTTCGCCCTGAAGCCCGTGATCTTCGACGAGGTCGCCTACGAGGGCAACATCAGCGAGCGCTGGGGTCAGCTCTCCGGCGAGCAGATGACGCACCGGTTCTGGAACACCTTCGTCGGCGGCACCTACTGCGGGCATGGCGAGACCCTCAACCCCGAGCAGAAGCCCAGCATCTCCTGGCTCGGACAGGGCGGCACGCTGAACGGCACCAGCGCCCCGCGACTGGCCTTCCTCAAGCAGATCATGGAGGACGGCCCGGCTCCCGGCATCGACGCGCTGCAGCCCGACTGGGACTACGACATCGCCGGAGTCGACAGCCAGTACTACGTGCGCTACTTCGGTGAGAGCGCGCCGACCGAGTGGGATGCCGTGCTGCCGAGCGGTGCCGGGCGGTCGTACAACGTCGACATCATCGACACCTGGAACATGACGATCACGCCGGCCGGCGTGTTCAACATGGCGAAGGTCCCCCGGGGCGCTCAAGATCCGGCTCGTCCCGCGATCTCTCTGCCGGGCAAGCAGTGGATCGCCGTCAGGTTCACCCTGGCGTGACGAATCATCCCGCACACCGCGGCGGCGCCCGGACAGACGTCGCCTATCCGTAGCTGAGCGGGCGGCCGGTCGGCGGCGGGTGCCGTCGACCGCCCCTCACCCCGGGCGGACGTTCGGGAGCGCTCAGGGTCCGGCCGTGCCGTGGGCCGCGGCGAGCTCGTCAGCGAGCCGATCGAGGACCTGCGCAACGCCCTCCTCGGCACAGGGCGGCGCGATGTGATCGGCGGCACGGATCACCGAGTCATGCGCGTTCGCGACCGCGTAGGAGGTGCCGGCCCAAGCGAGCAGGGGGATGTCGTTAGGCATGTCGCCGAAGGCGATGACGTCCGCGGCATCGATCCCGAGGCGGCCGCACAGGTGCTGGAGCGCGCTCGCCTTGGTGGTGCCCGCGGAGCTGATCTCGACCAGTCCGGACACTGACCACGTCACGGTCGCCCGGTCCCCCACGATCGCCTCGACCCGGTCGTGCAGCTCCTCTGGCGGCACGTCCGGATGCCGCACCAGCAGCTTGAGCGCCGGGTCGGTCCAGATCTCGGCCAGCGTGCCCCGCGGCGCGCCGGGCGACGGGTACGGCTCGACATAATCGGGGGCGAAGCGGATGCCGTCCGCACACTCGATGGCGAACCACGCGCCGGGCAACTCCGCCTCGATGGCTGCGCAGATCGCCACGCCCGCGGCGGGCTCGATGCCGGCCAGCGCGATGATCGCGCCGGCGTGGGCGTCGAACGTCATGGCGCCGTTCGAGACGACGGCGAGGCCGTGGCTCCCGACGTGCGGCCAGAACCCCGTCATCCATCGCAGTGGCCGGCCCGTGACGAAGACGACGGGCACACCCGAATCGTCGAGACGCCGCAGCACGCTCGCCGTGTACGGCGGTAGGACGACGGTGTCATTGGGCACGAGGGTTCCGTCGAGATCCGTTGCGACGAGGATGCGCCGGCCGGCGTTCATGCGTCTCCGAGCGCGTTCGGCGGCGTGACGTCGGGCTGCGCCGGCCCGACGTCGCGGCGTGCGAGCCTCGGCACTCCGGGTGCGGCGGGGCCAGGGATGTCCGCGTTGACGCCGATCCCTTCGTCCGGCAATGCGAACGCCGCGACGATCGTCGCGTCGTCTCCCGTCAGCCGCACCACTGCGACGCAGCCTGCCCTCCTATTCGAGCACAGCGTCACGTGAGCCGGCCAGGCGCTCCGGCTGAACGACGCGCCATCCTCCGCAGGCCGGAACAGCTCCACCACGGCGAAGCGATCAGGAGCGGTGCCGAGCGGCTCGCTCCGGGCAACACGATCTCGGATGCTGATCACAGCGGCTCCTCCCGGTCTGACCATTGTGGGCGACGCGAGGGGTCGGCGAGCGGATGAAAGAGCCGGATGAGGGTCCGGGCGGACTCCCAGGAAATGAATCACAAAAAGATAACGACGAACCCTTCCCTTCGTTACCTCGCCGTTATAGAGTGCATGCACGGTAGTTGTTTTGCTGTGGCAGCTACCGACATGTGATTGCAGGACACTCTTGGTGCAAGGGACAAGGGCCGGTCGGTAGCCTCTCCGACCGGCCCTTACTCTTGCCCTCGGCGGCGGCGCCTCCTCCACAGCAGACGCGGTTCGCTCGTCCTCGTGAGTTATCCACAGAAATTGCGCTTGACCTGCGATTTCTCCCACAGGGATGTCGGAACCCCTCGGCATGATGGGGGTATGACCTTCCCACTCGCCGACCTCCGCGACATCGCAGCGGTGCTCGGCGACGCTCTGAGGGAGCCGCTTGATCGCGAAGGGCATCGCGCGCTCTCCGACCACGATCTCGTCGAGACACTGAAGGTGGTCGAAGAGATCGGCCGATGGGCGGATGCCGCACGCCTCGGCATCGCCGGAGAGGTGGGGCGACGCAGCGAACCGGGTGCCGCCGACGTCACGCTGACGGCGGCGTTCGGCTGCGACAGCCCGATCGAGCTGCTGGAGCGTGCCGCTCACGTCTCGAACGCGACGGCTCGCGCGCGCCTGCGCACCGCTCGTGCTGTCACGACACGACCCACGCTCACCGGACAGGATCGGCCGGCGCCGCTCGACCACGCGCGGCGCGAGCTCGCAACGGGGCGGCTCAGCCTCGATGCCGTCACCACGATCATGGATGCGCTGCGGCCCCTTCAGCGGAGGTGCAGCGCCGACGACCTCGCCGCCGCTGAGGCCGAGCTCGTGCAGGCTGCCGTCGGCGAATCCGGCGCCCCGCCGTGCAGCATCTACGAACTGCGGATCATGGCCCAAACGTGGGCGCTGTTCCTCGATCCCGACGGGACGCTGCCCGACGAAGACAGCGAACGCATGCGCACCTTTCGGCTCGGACGCGAACGCAACAGCCTCTTCCCCGTGCGCGGCAACGTGACCGCCGACGTCGCTGCCGCCCTGCAACGGCTGCTCGACGCCCAGCTCAATCCCCGCGTCCAGGACCGCGCTCCGCGGTTCGTCGACGTCGAGCCGTCGGGCGCCGGCGAGTCGGCCGCGGACGAGCACGTCCGCGATCCGCGGACCGCCGACCAGAAGCGGCACGACGCGTTCGCCGGACTCCTCGCCGCGGCGGCGGCGTCCGCCGACAGCCCAACGCTGGGCGGTGCTCCGCCCACTCTCGTGGTCACCGTGGCCGCAGATCAGCTGGAGCGCGCAGACGGCGTCGCCTTCGTCGACGGGCCGGACGGCGAGGTGCCGGTATCCGCGACCGTCGCGCGTCACATCGGGTGCCACGGCACCATCCATCGTGTCGCGCTCGGCGCCAACGGCCGGATCAGGGCCCTTGCGGTCACCGACCGGGTGTTCACGCATTGGCAGCGCAAGGCCATCGCCGCTCGCGACGGCGGCTGCGTGATCCCCGGATGCAGGGTCCGCGCCGCGTGGTGCGAGATCCACCACGTCGTCGAGTACGCGAGGGGCGGACCGACCCAGGTCGACAACGGCGTGATGCTCTGCTGGCATCACCACCGGACCATCGAGACCAGCGGGTGGGAGATCCGCATGCTCGACGGCGTCCCCCAGGTGCGGCCGCCGACGTGGGTGGATCCGCGAAGACCCTGGCGATCCGCCAACCGGGTGCTCCACAACGACCTGCGAGTGAGATCGGCATAGCGGGCGCCGTGAGACCCGAAGCCCGAACGCGCCGACATGGCCGCAAGAACAAGGGCCGGTCGGGAAGCTCCCGACCGGCCCTCGCATCCGCGGGGACTTCTAGTGGTTGACCGCCTTCTCGGCACCGATGCCGGTGAGCGAGCGCACCTCCATCTCGGACTGCTTGGCCGCGTCCTCGGGCGTCTTGTCGAGCACGCTCACGATCCAACCCAGCAGGAATGCGAGCGGAATCGAGATGATGCCGGGGTTCGACAGCGGGAACCAGGCGAAGTTGATCGCCTCGGTCTTGAGCATCGACGTCTCCGAGCCCGAGACCACCGGCGAGAACACGATGAGCAGGATCGCCGAGGCGAGACCGCCGTACATGCTCCACAGGGCGCCCTTCGTCGTGAAGCGCTTCCAGAAGAGCGAGTACACGATGGTGGGCAGGTTGGCCGACGCCGCGACGGCGAAGGCGAGCGCGACCAGGAACGCCACATTCTGGCCGTTCGCGCCGATCCCGCCCACGATCGCGACGATGCCGATGATGACCACCGTGCGGCGCGCGACCTTGACCTCGGCGCCCGGCTCGGGCTTGCCCTTCTTCACGACCGACGCATAGATGTCGTGCGCGAACGAAGCCGCTGCCGTGATGGTGAGACCGGCGACCACCGCGAGGATCGTCGCGAACGCGATCGCCGAGATGAGGCCGAGCAGCAGCGGTCCGCCGAGCGAGAACGCGAGCAGCGGTGCCGCCGAGTTCGGGCCGCCGGGGGCGGCCGCGATGACCGCCGGGCCGACGAGGGCCGCCGCGCCATAGCCGAGCACCAGCGTGAACACGTAGAAGATGCCGATCAGCCAGATGGCCCAGACCACCGACTTGCGGGCCTCCTTGGCCGTGGGCACGGTGTAGAACCGCATGAGCACGTGGGGCAGTGCGGCGGTGCCCAGCACGAGGGCGAGGCCGAGCGAGAGGAAGTCGATCTTCGCGACCTCCGATACGCCGTACTTCAGACCCGGGTCGAGGATCGCCGGGTTCTCGGCGACGGCGACGGCCTTGTCGAGAAGCGCGGAGAAGTCGAACCCGTTGATCGCCAGCACCCACACGGTCATCACGCCGGCGCCGACGATGAGCAGCACCGCCTTGATGATCTGCACCCACGTGGTGCCCTTCATGCCGCCGATGAGCACGTAGAGGATCATCAGCGCGCCCACCACCGTGATGACGAGAGCCTGACCGAGCTGGTCGCCGATGCCGAGCAGCAGCGAGACCAGACCACCGGCACCCGCCATCTGCGCGAGCAGATAGAAGAAGCAGACGACGAGCGTCGTCGTGGCCGCGGCGATGCGCACCGGACGCTGCTTGAGGCGGAACGACAGCACGTCGGCCATCGTGAACTTGCCCGTGTTGCGCAGGAGCTCCGCGACGAGGAGGAGCGCCACCAGCCAGGCCACCAGGAACCCGATCGAGTAGAGGAACCCGTCGTACCCTGTCATCGCGATCGCGCCGACGATGCCCAGGAACGACGCCGCAGACAGGTAGTCGCCGGCGATGGCTGCGCCGTTCTGGCCGCCGGTGAACGACCGCCCTGCGGCGTAGTAATCGGCGGCCGTCTTGTTGTTCCGGCTGGCGCGGAACACGATGACCATCGTCACCGCGACGAACGCGCCGAAGATGGCGATGTTGAGCCAGGGCTCGCCGGGCGAGGTGCTCGCCGCTTCGAAGTGCAGCATCAGCGTGCCTCCTCGTTCTCCAGAGCGCCGGACTCGAAGGTGCCGGTCTCGATCTCGTCGCGGATCTCTTCCGCGAGCGGGTCGAGGCGACGGTTGGCGTAGTGCACGTACCAGGTCGTCACGGCGAAGGTGGTGACCACCTGGGCCATGCCGAGCACCATCGCGATGTTGACGCTTCCGAACACTCGGGTGGACATGAAGTCGTGCGCATAGGTGGCGAGCAGCACGTAGGCGAAGTACCAGGCGAGGCATGCGCCCAGAACGGGGAAGACGAAGCTCCGATGCGTGCGCCGGAGCCGTTGGAACTCGGATGATGATTGGACCGCGCCGTAGTCGACCTCTGCGAGATCTATGGCGGCGCGCGGGGCTTCGTTGCCCATGACGTCTCTCCTTCGAGGGGGGGTCGGCGGGCCGTCGGCCGCGCCGCTGCGTTGACAGTGCGACCATGCTCGCGCGCGGCCGGGCGGGCCGGGGGTGGCCGCCGCTCGTCGTCGGTGAACGGCATCCACGGTGCGACGAACGGCGGATCGGCGACGACGAACGACGGCTACGCTGGCCGCATGCCCGAGTCGATGCTGCTCGCCGCTGCCGCCGGCGTCGTCGCCGGGGCGCTGGCGGTCGGAGTGGTCATCCTGCTGCGGCGCATCGTCGCATCGAAGGATCTCGGCACCGACGTCGAACAGGCGACGTATCAGACGCTTCACCTCGCGAGCCGCGCCGCCCAACACCTCCGCGGCGGCATCGCCGAGGGCGACACCACGCGAGCCGGGCGGCATCTGCGGGCGCTCCTCGGGTGCGAGACGCTTGCGCTCGTCGACCCGGCGGGCCATGTGACGGTCGAGGGGGACGACGCCGTCCGTGAGGTCGCGGGACGGCTCGCCGCTGAGGCGCGCGCGTCGAACCGTCCGCAGCTGCAGCGGCGGATCCGGATCGGCGACCGGGAGACGGATGTCGTCGCCGCGCCGATCCTCGCGGGCGGCGTGCCCGCCGGAGCAATCGTCGCCTTCGCCCCGCGTGTGCGGGCCGGTCTCGTGCGCGCGACCGGCGAGGTGGCGGATTGGGTCGCAGCTCAGGTCGAGCTCGGCGAGCTCGACGCCTCGAGGGCCGCGCTCGCCGAGGCCGAGGTGCGCGCGCTGCGCGCGCAGATCAGCCCGCACTTCATCTACAACTCGCTGAACGCCATCGCCTCGTTCATCAACACCGACCCGGCCAAAGCACGGGAGCTGGTGCTCGAGTTCGCCGACTTCACCCGCTACTCGTTCCGTCGGCACGGGGACTTCACCACGGTGGCCGAGGAGCTCCGCTCGATCGACAGCTATCTGAAGCTCGAGCGCGCACGGTTCGGCGACCGACTGAAGGTGACGTTGCAGATCGCCCCGGAGGTCCTCTCGACGGTCGTGCCGTTCCTCTCGATCCAGCCACTCGTCGAGAACGCGGTGAGGCACGGGCTCGAAGGCAAGGAGGGCGGTGGACGCATCACGATCGAGGCATCCGACCAGGGCGCGTTCGCCGAGATCAGCGTCGAGGACGACGGCGTCGGCATCGATCCTGCCGCACTCGAAAGCGCGCTCGCCGGCGTCGCGACCGGCCAGCACGTGGGCCTGCGCAACGTGGACGCGCGACTGCGGCAGGTGTACGGCGACGAGCACGGGCTGGTCGTCGAGACGAATGTGGGCGCCGGTACCCTGGTGCGGATGCGCGTGCCGAAGTCGCAGCCGGGCCGCGTCGCGGCATCCTCCTCCGCTGCGGGCCGGACGGCGGCATCCCCGGCTCCGGCCGCCGCGGAAGGGAGGCGGGAACGGTGATCTCCGTGCTCATCGCCGACGACGAGCAGCCTGCGATCGACGAGCTCGCCTTCCTGCTCGGGCAGGACCCACGCATCGGCGTCATCCACCAGGCGGCGTCGGGCGCCGAAGCGATCCGGCTGCTCACACGCGAGCCCGTCGACGCCGCGTTCCTCGACATCCACATGCCCGGCCTCAACGGCTTCGACCTCGCCCGCGCACTGCAGCGCTTCGAGCGCCGGCCCGCGCTCGTCTTCGTGACCGCCGACGAAGAGAGCGCACTCGAGGCATTCGACCTCGCCGCCGTCGACTATCTGCTGAAGCCGGTGCGCACCGAGCGCCTGCACCGCTCGGTCACCCGCATCGTCGAGGCCATGAAGGCTCAGGCTGCGCCGGCGACGGATGCCGCGGCATCCGCTCAGCCCGAGATGATCGCCGTCACGCTGGGCGGCACGACGCGCATGATCCGCCGCGACGAGGTGCGGTACGTGCAGGCGCAGGGCGACTACGCCCGGCTGCACACCGAGGAGGCCAGCTACCTCGTGCGCGTGCCGATGTCGGACCTCGAACGGCAGTGGGCCGACACGTTCGTGCGCATCCACCGCTCGTACCTCGTCGCGATCCCGCACCTCGCGCGCCTCCGGCTCGTCGGCGACCACCCGAGCGTCGTCGTCGGCGGCGCCGAACTGCCGGTGAGCCGGCGCCTCCTGCCGGCGCTGCGGGATCGACTCGAGTCGACGACGATCCGGCCACGGTCATGACGTCGCGCCCCTCGAACAGCAGCGCCGACGGAGACTCCGGCGACGACGCCGCCGACGACCCCGCGCCTCGGGATGCAGCACCACTCCAGCGCGTGCGGGTGACCGCGCCGCGCGCAGGGTCGCCCGCAGCCTCGGCCCGGCCGGTGTCGCACAACGCGGCCGATGCGCCGACGAGCGATATCGCCGGAGTGTATGTGCGTTCGCTGATCCGCTCGCAGCTGCGACTCGGGGTCGTGTTCGCGGTCGGATTCGCCGCGGCGACGGCGCTGTTCGTGCTCGCGATCGCGTTCGCACCCGAGCTGGACACCACGTTCGTAGCCGGTGTGCCCCTGTCGTGGCTGCTGCTCGGCGTGGGCGTCTACCCGCTGGCCATCACCGTCGCCGGACTCTATCTGCGCGCGGCTTCCCGGAATGAGGCGCGCTACCGGTCGCTGACGGAGGACGAGTGAACGCCGCCATCGGCTACATCGCGATCGCGGCCGT
Source organism: Microbacterium sp. LMI12-1-1.1 (assembly GCF_040676455.1). Taxonomy (NCBI): domain Bacteria; kingdom Bacillati; phylum Actinomycetota; class Actinomycetes; order Micrococcales; family Microbacteriaceae; genus Microbacterium; species Microbacterium sp. LMI12-1-1.1. The sequence continues at coordinate 1,040,029 of NZ_JBEGIA010000001.1, forward strand.
CGCGATCGTGTCGGCGCTCATCGGGTTCTACGGCCTGCGGGTCTCACGCACGACGAGCGACTTCTACGTGGCGAGCCGCACGGTGCGGCCGTGGTGGAACGCGTCCGCCATCGGCGGGGAGTACCTGTCGGCAGCGTCGTTCCTCGGCATCGCCGGCCTCATCCTGCTCACGGGATCGGCGGCGCTCTGGTTCCCGATCGGCTACACGGCCGGATACCTCATGCTGCTGCTGTTCGTCGCCGCGCCGCTCCGCCGCTCGGGCGCGTACACGATCCCCGACTTCACCGAGGCGCGGCTCGACTCGGTCTGGGCACGCCGGGTGACGAGCACCCTCGTCATCGTCATCGGCTGGTTCTACATCGTGCCGCAGCTGCAGGGCGCGGCGCTGACCGTGCGGATCACCACCGGCCTCCCCGCCTGGGTCGGCTCGCTCGCCGTCGCGGTGATCGTCGCCGTCGTCGTCGCGGCCGGCGGCATGCGGTCGATCACGTTCGTGCAGGCGTTCCAGTTCTGGCTGAAGCTCACGGCACTCGCGATCCCGGTGGTCGCGATCCTGCTTCTCGTCGGCGACGTGCCGCCGGCGCTGACGCCCGTCGAGGCGTTCCCGGCGAGCGCCGGTCCCGGCGAACTCGAGGTGTACCGGACGATCTCACTCATGGTCGCGCTGCTGCTGGGCACGTTGGGGCTCCCCCACGTACTGGTGCGCTTCTACACCAACCCCGACGGGGTGGCGGCACGACGCACGACCGTCATCGTGCTCGTGATGCTCTCGGTCTTCTACCTGTTCCCCACGGCGTTCGGGCTGCTGGGGCGGGCCTTCGCCCCCGACCTCGCCGCCTCGGGCGACGCCGACGCCCTCGTCCTGCTGCTGCCGGGCCGGCTGGTCGCCGGGCCGCTGGGCGACGTGCTCACGGCGCTCGTCATCGCCGGCGCGTTCGCGGCATTCCTCTCCACGTCGTCGGGTCTCGTCGTCTCGCTGGCCGGCGTGATCAGCCAGGACCTTCTCGGCGGCAGCGTCCGGGGGTTCCGCATCGCGGCCGTGCTCTCGTCGTTCGTCCCGCTTGTCGTGGCGCTCGCCACGGAGTCGGCGGGGCTGGCCGGCAGCGTGGGGCTCGTCTTCGCGTTCACCGCGTCGACGCTGTGCCCGGTGCTCCTGCTCGGCATCTGGTGGCGCGGTCTCACGGCGCGAGGGGCGATCGCCGGCATGCTCACCGGCGCGGTGCTGTCGGGCGTCGCGATCCTCGGCGGCGGGATCGTCTCGGCGTGGCTGCCCGCGCTGCGCCCGTTCCTCGAGCAGCCGGCGGCCTGGACGGTGCCGATCGCGGTGGTCGTGATCGTGATCGTCTCACGCAGCGACCGCCGCGGCATCCCGCGCGGCACTGATCTGTTCCTCGCCCGGCTGCACGCGCCGGAGGGGTCCCGACGCCTCGGACCCGACGGCTGACCGCGCCGCGATCCGCGGAGCCCGGGCAGTCCTCAGGACCCGACCTCACACGCCGCCGCCGCCTCCCCCGCCACCGCCGCCGCCGGCAGAACCGCCGCCCGACGACCCGCCCGAGGACGACGATGCGGACGCCGACGACGACAGCGTCGAGATCCCTGCGGAGAAGGCCGCCGCGTGGAAGCCCGACGATCCGGCGTACCAAGTCGGCGAGTTCCCCTCGCCGTAGAGGACGGCGAGCTCTTCCGCCCACCGCTTCTCCTGTCCGAACACGACGGCGTACGGAAGGAGGGTCTCGTACAGCTTCAGCTTCACCCGCGGATCGGAGACGTCGACGTGCACCCGTTCGGCGCCCTGCGGCGACTGCAGCATCCGGATGCGGTCGGCCTCCGCCCACTCGATGAACTGCTTCAGCCCCCGCAGGTGGTCGCGGGCCTCCGCCCCGGCGGCGGTGAGCGGCTTGTGCGACACCATGCCCGCCACCACCAGTACGACGATCACGGCCCCGATGATGAGCACCACCGGAACCCACGGCGTCACGTAAGCGACGAGGGCGCCGATGCCGAAGAGCAGGACGAGCACGGCGGAGATGATCGCGATCACGACCGGCCACGCCCGGGGGCCGATCGGCACTCTGCGACGGAGCCCCCGCGTGGTCAGCTCGGACGTCGCCGCCTTCAGCACCTTCTGCGCCGTCGACGAGAACCTGGTGTCGGTGCGACCGAACTCGAACTCCTCGCCCGGCATGCCGGAGGGGAAGAGGCCGGGAAGCAGCATCCGTCCATCTCCGTCTGCGAGCGACGGGTTCTGGAGCACGGCCTTCAGCCGGGTCCCGCCGAACCACTTCTGCGGGCCCTCTTCGATGCGGATGCTGCCCACCACCGCCTGCTCGAGCACCTCGGCCGGGATCGCCTTGGACGTGTGACCGAGGAGCACGGCGCTCTCGAGCGCATCGATTCCGCGAGGCGGCGTGTACTCCGCGATGATGACCGGCCGGCCGGCCTCGTCGCGCAGGTGCCGCGCACGCGTGACGCCCGCGAAGACCACCGCCGTGCCGAGTCCGAGGAGAGCGACCGCTGCCTGCAGCCAGCCCCAGGGCGACGCCAGGTAGGAGGTGTCGAACTCGGTGAAGGTGTCGGGCTCGAACCCGATCGCGATCGTCATCGTCTGATACGGCTGGACCCCTTCGACGGTTGCCACAACGGCGCCGTCGGAGTCGCCGATGGGGCACGTCCGAGTGTCGTCCTGGTAGCCGACATAGCAGGACTGCCTGCCCGTGCGCGCGGCATCCACGTCGTCCGGCATGGTCACACGCGCGGTGACGCGGCCGAACGACTGGGGCCAGGCGGTGCCGTTCACGTCCCAGTAGAACTCGTCCGAGCCGGTGTCGGCGAAGTACCGCGTGACGTTCTCGAGCGTGTACGTGAAGATATAGGTCTGGCGACCGTGGACGAACTCGCCGGCACGCGAGGTCATCGAGAAGAGGCCGTCTTCCGCCTCGGTCTCCGCCTCTCGCGCCGCACCGTTCTCGTCCGTGATGGAGACGAGCTGCGGGTTCAGCGGCGCCCCCTGGTAGTTGTCGGGGATCACCCGCCGCATGCCGCGGTTCTGGTCGGACTCGGGGAAGAGCGCGACGAACGTCTCGACGACGGTGAGCGCGCTGGTGCCGTCCTCGGCGCGACCGAGCTGGTACTCGACATCAAGGCTCTCGAAGGAGAAGTCCTCGACGTCCGCACGAGCGGGAGCGGCGCCCACGCCCGCGAGGAGCAGGCCCGCGAAGACGGCGAGCAGCAGCCCCATGACCACGAGACGGCGCGCGCGCCACGACGCGATTGCAGAAGACGCCATGGGGCCAGCCTAGGGTCCACCGCCTGCCCTACTCTTGACGATATGACCGACCGCCGTCTCGCCATCGACGCCTGGGAGAGCCTCTTCCGGGCCCAGCACGAGGTGTTCGGCGACATCAACGGCGACTTCGACGAAGAGATGCTGAGTCAGGCCGAGTACGACGTGCTCCTCACCGTCACTCGCTCCGACGACCTCACCGCGCGGCTGCGCGACGTCACCGCGAACATGCTCATCAGCCAGCCCAGCGTCTCGCGGCTCGTCGACCGCATGGTGGCGCGCGGACTGCTCACGAAGTGCGCCGATCCCGACGACGGGCGCGGGGCGCTCGTCCACGCGACGGATGCCGGTGCGTCGCTGTTCCGCCGCATCGCGAGCGCGCACGGCAAGGCCATCGCCGAGCGGATGTCGCTGCTCTCGGACGCCGAGCTCAGCCAGCTGCGCGACCTCACCGCCAAGCTGCGCAAGACCCAGCCCAGCTGCTGACTCCCGGCTCGGTCGTTGAGCGATCGCAGCGAGTCGAAACGCCCCGGCCGGCGTCGCACGTCGGCCCACTGCGTTTCGTCTCGCTCGTTCCTCGCTCGCTCAACGACCGGGCTCCCAGCTCGGTCGTTGAGCGAGCGCAGCGAGTCGAAACGCCCCGGCCGGCGTCGCACGTCGGCCCACTGCGTTTCGTCTCGCTCGTTCCTCGCTCGCTCAACGACAGGTGGTATCCGGCTGCCTCACGGGGTGCGGCGCCGGAGCGTGAGGGAGGCGAGGATCAGCGCTCCCACCGCGAATGCCACCACGACCAGAAGCGGACCGAACACGTCCCAGCCCTCGTCGCCGGCCGTCACGGCGTTGATCGTGTCGATGGCGTAGCTCAAAGGCAGCACCTTCGAGATCTGGTAGAGCGCCTCGGGCATGTCCTCGCGCGGCATGAACAGGCCGCCGAGGATGATCTGCGGGAACACGATCAGCGGCATGAACTGCACGGCCTGGAACTCGGTGCGGGCGAACGCACTGGCGAGCAGCCCGAGCGCGCTGCCGAGGATCGCGTCGACGACGGCCACCAGTCCCAGCTGCCACAGCGGTCCGTCGACGTCGAGGCCGCACACCCACACGGCGAAGGTGACGGTGATGACCGCCTGCAGCGTCGCCATCAGCCCGAACGCGAGGCCGTATCCGACGATGAAGTCGGCCTTGGCGATCGGGGTGGTCATCAGGCGCTCGAGGGTTCCCGACCGGCGCTCGCGGAGCGTCGTGATCGAGGTGATGAGGAACATCACGATGAACGGGAACAGCGCCAGGATCGGTCCGCCGAACTGGTCGAACACGCCCTCCTGGTCGCTGAACAGCCAGGCGAACAAGCCGACGAGCAGGCTCGGTGCGACGAGCATGAGCGCGATCGACCGCGGGTCATGGCTGAGCTGGCGGAGCACCCGCCCGGCGGTCGCGAGGGTGAGCACGCCGTTCACGATGCCCGCCCGTCGTCCGTGGGATTCGTCTGCGACTCGTGCGGGTGCCCTTCTCGAAGCTCGCGGCGCGTGAGCGGGTGCGGTTCGATGGGCGAATCGCCCGCGCGCGGCCCCTGAGCTTGCGCCTGCCGGACGGCGTCGCGTTCGATCAGCGTGAGGAAGGCGGCATCCGGATCCGTCGTTCCGGTATCGGCGAGCAGGCCGTCCGGCGTCGTGTCGGCGATGATCCGCCCCGCCCGCATCAGCACGAGGCGGTCGCACCGCACCGCCTCGTCCATCACGTGGCTCGAGACGACGAGCGTCGCCCCGGCGTCGGCCAGACCACGGAAGAGGTCCCACAGCTCGGCCCGGAGCAGCGGATCGAGGCCCACCGTGGGCTCGTCGAGCACTAGCAGCTCGGGATCGCCGAGCATCGCCACCGCGAGCGAGACGCGACTCTCCTGCCCGCCGCTGAGCGAGTCGATCGTCTGGTCGCGCTGGTCGGCGAGGCCGACCTGCTCGATCACCCGATCGACATCGCGACCGGGCGCTCCGACCAGCCGGGCGAAATAGCGGAGGTTCTGCCGGATGGTGAGGTCGCCGTACACCGACGCCGCCTGCGTATCGTACGCCACCCGCCGTCGCAGTGCGCGTGATCCGCCCGGCTCGCCCAGCACGGTGACCGAGCCGCCGGCGATCTTCTGCACGCCCACGATCGAGCGCATGAGCGTCGTCTTGCCGCACCCCGACGGACCCATCAAGCCGGTGATCTGGCCGCGTGGGATGTCGAGATCGAGAGACGTGAAGACCTCGGTCTTGCCGCGTCGGACGTGCAGATCGCGCACGCTGACGGCATCCGTCCTCAGGCTATTCATCACGTGATGAATAATGGGCCCGCCGTGCCCCCGGGTCAAGGGGTCCGGCGGTGACTCCCTGGCGTCACGAGCCGTAGAGGTAGCCCTGCACCGTGGGCCCCACGCGCCGGATCAGTTCGTCGACGGATGCCTCTCCCAGCGCCGGCAGTCGCAGGACGTAGCGGGCGATCAGCAGACCCGCGACCTGCGAGGCCACGAGCGCCGCTCGCAGCTCGGCGTCTTCGACGTCGAGCGCCCGGACGATGCGCGAGAGCAGCTCGCGCGAGATGAACCCCGCCAAGAGGGGCGTCGTGAGCTTGTTTCCGATGGTCGTGCGCAGGAGGGCCACGCCGCGACGGCGCACATCGGCGTCCTCCCAGGTCTCCAGCAGGTACCGCACGATGCGCTCGCCCACCTCGTCGCGGGGCCCTGCGAGGATCTCGGGGATGGCGAGGTCGGGCCGCATCGGCGCGCCCACCGTCTCGCCGAAGAGATCGGCCTTGGTGCCGAAGTAGTGGTGCACGAGGGCCGAGTCGACGCCGGCCCTGCCGGCGATGCCGCGCATCGTCGCGCCGTCGTACCCGAGTTCGCCGAACTCGTCCATGGCAGCGGCGAGGATCCGCTCGCGCGCGTCGGACTGCCCGGCGCGCGGGCGGCCGCGACGTCGCTTCGGCGCCGGCACGACGTACTCCACCACGGGGTCAGCCTACGTCGGCAGTCGACTGGCGGCCACGTGATCCGATTCCGGTCGGACGTAGTCTGGGCGCCATGCACACGCGCACTCAGGCGAGGCTGCAGGTCGTCGCAGGTCCCATGTTCGCCGGCAAGTCCGAGGAGCTCATGCGTCGCGTCCGCCGCGCCCGCATCGCCGGCCTGTCGGTCGATGTCGTGAGCCACGCCCTCGACGATCGTCGCGGCGAGGGGCAGGTCAGCTCCCACTCCGGGCTCAGCGTGCCGTCACGCTCGGTGCCCGACGTCGAAGCGCTCGTCGCCTCGGTCGAGGGCCGCGCGCTCGACATGGTCGCGATCGACGAGGCGCAGTTCTTCGGGCCGGACCTCATCGACGCCGTGAATGCGCTGGTGACGGAAGGCGTCGACGTCGTCGTCTCGGGCCTCTGCGTCACCTTCGACGGCCGGCCGTTCGAGCCGCTGCCGGCGCTCATGGCGATCGCCGAGGACGTCCTGAAGCTCACGGCGGTGTGCGCGGTGTGCGGTGAGGACGCGGCGTTCCATCAGCGACTGTCGGCCGGCGGCGCCGGCGATCCGCTCACTCCGACGAGCGACCAGGTGGGAGGCATCGAGTCGTACCAGGCGCGATGCCGCCGCCACTTCACGGGCGCGGCGCGAACGTAGGCGCCGGGAACGACGGATGCCTCGTCCCGGCCGGGACGAGGCATCCACTGTCAGAGCGCTTACTGCTCGATCGGCTGCGGCGCGTCGTTGGACTCGTGCGCCTGGATCGTCGGCGTGCCACCCTCGGACGTCACCTCGATCTTGCGCGGCTTGGCCTTCTCGCTCACCGGGATCGTCACGCTCAGCACGCCGTTGTCATAGCTGGCCGAGATGCGCTCGGTGTCGATGCCCTGGCCGAGGTTGAGCTGGCGCAGGAAGCTCGCCGCCTCGCGCTCGCGGGTGATCCACTTGACGTCGTCGCCGCTGGTGAGCGTGCGCTCGGCGCGGATCGTCAGCAGCTGGCCGTCGACATCGATGTCGACCGAGCCCGGGTCGATGCCCGGCAGGTCGGCGGTCAGGACGTAGTGGTCGCCGTCGCGGTAGAGGTCCATCGGCATGCGGCGCGGACCGCGGCGCGTGTCGAAGAGACTCGACGCAAGACGGTCGAGGTCACGGAACGGGTCGTAGGTTGCCATGGGAATCTCCTCTCTGTCCAGAAGTTGAGCCCACTTGGCTCAACTACGTTCAGATTAGCACTCTCACCATGCGAGTGCTAGATGGGTCCGCGTTCGCCGTGAACGAACACGGGCGCGGTTCGTCTCTGCGTTTCGACTCGCAAGCTCGCTCAACGACCGGTCGTTGAGCGAGCGAAGCGAGACGAAACGCCCAGACAGTTCGTCAGCACTCGATGACGTTGACCGCGAGGCCGCCCTCGCTCGTCTCCTTGTACTTGTGCGACATGTCGATGCCCGTCTGCCGCATGGTCTCGACGACGGCGTCGAGCGAGACGTAGTGCGAGCCGTCACCGCGCAGCGCGAGACGCGCCGCCGTCACGGCCGTCGACGCGGCGATGGCGTTGCGCTCGATGCAGGGGATCTGCACGAGACCGCCGACAGGGTCGCACGTCAGACCGAGGTGGTGCTCCATCGCGATCTCGGCCGCGTTCTCGATCTGCCGGTTGGTTCCACCCATGACGGCCGTCAGCCCACCGGCCGCCATCGCGCAGGCCGATCCCACCTCGGCCTGACAGCCGCCCTCGGCACCCGAGATCGAGGCGTTGGCCTTGAACAGCGAACCCAGCGCGGTGGCGGTGAGGAGGAACCGACGGATGCCGCGGCGACGGTTCGCCTCAGCCCTCTGCTCCTCGCTCCACTGCGCCGGCTCGGGAGAGCCAGGGGCCTGGCCGGGATACCCGAGCAGGGCGCTGCCCACGAGCTCGCCGTACGGGGTGACCGCGTTGCCCGCGCCGAGCCCGGAATCGGCGAGGAAGCGCCACCAGTACATCGCCACCGCGGGCACGATGCCGGCGGCGCCGTTCGTGGGCGCCGTGACGACCCTTCCGCCCGCCGCGTTCTCTTCGTTGACGGCGAGCGCGAAGGCGCCCAGCCACTCCCCCGGCAGCTCACGACGGCCGTCGGCCTCGGCAGCCTCGAGCTGCTCGCGGATCGACGCCGCACGTCGCTTGACACCCAGCATCCCCGGCAGCACGCCGCCGGTTCCGAGGCCCGCCTCGACGCAGGCGGCCATCGCATCCCAGATGGCATCCAGGCCCGCGGCGATCTCCTCGTCGGGTCGCCGGGCCTCCTCGTTGAGGCGTGCCGCCTCGGCGATCGTGATGCCGCGCTCATCGCACAGCGCCAGCAGCTCCTCGGCGCTCGCGAAGTCCAGGGGGAACACGCCCGCACCCGAGCCCGCGGGCCCCGCGCTCGTCGGCGGATCGCCCTCACGACGGATGAACCCGCCGCCGACGGAGTAGTAGGTCTCGCGGACGAGGAGTCCGGCATCCGTGGCGGGAGCGACAGCCGTCACCGACGACGATCCGGTCTCGCGCACGCCCGCCGCGGCCACCGCGCGCGCCGGCCCGTCGTCGGCCGAGGTCCACGCTTCGAGCGTCATGGCATTCGGGTGACCGGGCAGCCGCGTGCGCGGTGCGAACACGACGTCGCCGCGTTCGAAGCGCACGGGCTGGATGCCGGCGAGCTCGAGCGGCTGCCCGTCGGGCCAGGCGCCCCACGCCGAGCGCACGGCATCCGGATCCACCGTCTCGGGTTCGAGTCCCCGCAGCCCGGCGACGACCGCGTCGGGTGTCCCGTGGCCGATGCCGGTCGCACCGAGCGAGCCGTACAGCGTGCAGGTCACCCGGCCGACCTGCGGCAGCACGCCGGCCTCGCGCAGGCGGACGACGAAGTCATGGGCGGCCCGCATGGGGCCGACCGTGTGGGAGCTCGAGGGTCCTACGCCGATGGAGAACAGCTCGAACGCCGAGACATAGGCGCTCATCGCCACCAGGCTAACGCCGCAGTCGATGCGAACTGCACGCCGTTACCGAGTCGTGAGAGGCAGGATGCCTCGACTCGGGCGGCCAGCGCATGCAGTGTGATGACTGCCGTGCGACGCCGACGGCGCACCGTTGCCTCTGGTGAATCGTGCGGCGTTGCGATAGGCAGGTACCAGCCCCGCGCGCACGCGACGGAGGCGGTTCGAGAGAGGGTCCGCGATGCTCTTCGTCCTTTACCTCATCCTGCTCCTGGGCGGCATGTACCTGGTCGGCTCGGCCTTCGCGGCCCCGTTCCTGCCGGCGCTGGTGTTCGTCGCCGGAGTCCTCTGCATCTCGCTGGCGGTGGCACTGCCCATTGCGGCGCAGCGGATCGACAGCGGCCCCCGGAAATAGCCGGCTCGCAGTCCCCGAGCGGGGTTTGTCAACCCCGAGAACACCCGGCCTGTTGTCGACCAGAATCGACTCGCTGCATCAGCGTGGAGGCACCGAAATGAGAACAGCGACATCCGCATCGCCGTGGTCCGGCACCGGACAGGAGAGGTGAGCGAACGATGGTGATGCTCGAACCACAGGTTCGTCCGACAGGGCGGCAGTACGACCTGCAGCGCGTGGATCAGTCGACGTGGATCATCCGCGACGCGCACGTCCCCACGACCGACGCGAGAAGCGTCGTCGCCTGCGTCAGCGAGGCCGCCTGGGACGGCGTCGATGTGCTCTGGCTGCACCCGGTCGGCCTGCCCACCCACTACCGCACCGCCGACGCGGTGCTGCGCGACCTGATCCGCCACGGTCGCCGGAGCTCTGGGACCACCCGGCCCATACCGATCCCGCATCGTCCGCCGGTGAAGCCCGAGCGCTGCTGATGCGGCCGCCGCGATGAGGCCGCCGCTCGCCGACGACTCGCTGTCCGTCCTCGTCCAGGGCTATGACTTCGGCGAGCGGATCTGGCGACGGGTCCGCGACGGTGCGCGGTCCGCCCCGATGCGATTGCTGGGCCGCGACGCGCTCCTCGTGCGCGGCTCAGCGGGCGTGGCGGTGTTCTACGACCAGGCGCGCATCGCCCGGCACGGTGCGATGCCCGCGATCGTGCAGAACACGCTGTTCGGACACGGATCCGTGCACAGCCTCGACGGCGACGAGCACCGCCATCGCAAAGCGACGTTCGTCGACGTGGCGTACGAGGATGCCGAGGTCGAGCGCCTGCAGCCGCTGCTCGAGCGCGAATGGCGCCACGAGCTCGACGCCTGGCTCAAAGGCGGCGAGCGCACCGCCTACGATGCGGCAGTCGGTGCACTGGGCCGGGCGATCATGGTGTGGGCCGGACTGCCGGGCACCCCCGCCGCGAAGACCCGCTGGGCGGCGCGTCTCGCGCAGATCGTGGACGGATTCGGTGCGTCCTACTCCCCTGCCTACGTCGCCGCTGCGGTGAACCGACGCTGGTCCGACCGGCATGCGCGACGCCTCATCAAGGCCGTGCGCGCGGGCGACCTCGCCGCGGCGGAGGGGACGGCGCTCCACTCCTGGGCCTGGCACAGGGATCCCGCCGGTGAGCTGCTGCCCGCACAGCTCGCAGGGGTGGAGCTGCAGAACTCGATGCGTCCGATGATCGCCGTCGCGCGCTTCGTCGCCTTCGCCGCCAAGGAGCTGCACGACCGGCCCGAGTGGAGGGCTCGCATCGCCGCCGAGACGGCGGAGCGGGCGACGCTGGTGGGCGGTCCCCTCGCGATCATGTTCGCTCAAGAGGTCCGGCGCACCGCGCCCTTCGTGCCGATGCTGCCCGGATGGGCGAAGCAGGACGTCGAGCTCGACGGTCAGCACCTCGCCGCCGGCGGTCGGGTGGTGCTCGACATCCTCGGCACCGACATGGACGCCGGTTCGTGGGAGAACCCCGCCGCCTTCGACCCCGAGCGGTTCCGTGGCGTCGAGGACTACGAGGCGCTGACAGCCTTCATCCCGCACGGCGGCGCCGAAGTGGCGACCGGCCACCGCTGCCCGGGTGAGAAGCTCGCGATCGCCGGCCTCGCGGCCGCGATAGCCGTGCTGAGCGATCCCCGGCTGACAGTCCTCGACTCCGGGCTCTCCGTGAACCGCCGCCGGCTTCCGACGATGCCGAGATCGGGAGCACGCGTGCGGGCGGGCGGGGCGCCGTCACGCTGCCCGATCCACTGACGACGGATGAGGCATCCCGCGCTCACGCAGTGCCGCGCGAGCGTTCACGTATCCGGGAAGTGGTGGTCCTCGGCACGGCGGACGTCGGCGAGCGTCGCCTTCCAAGTGCTCCGCCGCGGGCGCCGACGGTCGAAGAGCCTCCTCAGGGAGTCTCCGACGGAGCGGAGAGCTGATCCGATTGTGATCATGGCTGCTCACCTCAAGCAGTGGGGGTTTGTCTGTGGAACAGGGATATCCCGTGGGGCGCCACGGCGTCTTGGGGCTTGACCTGGCGCCCGAGGTGTGGTGTCCCCGGTAGGTGCGATGATCCGCATGGGGATGATCGGCGGGAGGGCGGGATGCGGGGCGAGGCGACCGTGCTGCACGCCGACCTCGACGCCTTCTACGCCTCGGTCGAGCAGCGCGACGCGCCCGCACTGCGCGGACGACCCGTCATCGTCGGCGGTGGCGTGGTGCTGGCGGCGAGTTACGAGGCGAAGGCCCGTGGCGTGCGCACTGCGATGGGCGGCCGGCAGGCCCGCGAGCTCTGCCCGGATGCGGTGGTCGTCCCCCCACGGATGGACGCATACTCCACGGCCAGCCGTGAGGTGTTCGCGATCTTCCGCGATACGACACCGCTCGTGGAGGGGCTCTCGATCGACGAAGCCTTCCTCGAGGTCGGCGGTCTGCGACGCATCGCGGGCACGCCCGAGCAGGTCGCCGTGCGCCTGCGTGAGCGGGTTCGCACGGAGGTCGGACTCGCCATCTCTGTCGGGGTCGCGCGGACGAAGTTCCTCGCCAAGGTCGCCAGCGCGGTCAGCAAGCCCGACGGCCTGCTCGTCGTCGAGCCCGATCACGAGGAGGCGTTCCTGCTCCCGCTGCCGGTCGAACGGCTGTGGGGTGTCGGGGCCGTGACCGCGGAGAAGCTGCACCGGCTCGGCATCCATACCGTCGGGCAGCTGGCCGAACTCGAAGCCGCCACCGCCGAGAGGCTGCTGGGCAGGGCTGCCGGTGCACACCTCCACGCGCTCGCTCGCCTGCGCGACCCGCGCCCTGTCGACACCACGCGGCGCCGCGGGTCGATCGGCTCTCAGCGTGCGCTCGGCAACCATCCGCGCTCGGCGGAAGAGCTCGATCTCTTCTTGACGCAGATCGTCGACCGGCTCGCCCGCCGCCTGCGCGAGCGGGACCGGGTGTGCCGCACGGTCGTGCTGCGCCTGCGCTACGGCGACTACGCGAAGGCCACCAGATCCCGCACGTTCCGCTTCGCGACCGACCGCACCGCCCTGCTGCTCGAGGTCGCGCGGGGGCTGCTCGCCGCCGCACAGCCCGAGATCGAGCAGCGCGGCATCACCCTCATCGGGGTGTCACTGTCGCAGCTGGGCCGCGCCGACAGCGTCCCGCCGGAACTGCCCATCGACTGGGACGACGGGTCTCGCCTCGACGGGGTGCTCGATGCGGTTCGCGACCGCTTCGGCGCGGCGTCGGTGGCACGCGCCGCGCAACTCGGTCGCGATCCGGGCTGGTCGACGCCGCTGCTGCCGGAACACGAGTGACCGCGAGAACCGCGTCCGAGCGCCCACGGCAGGGATGTCGCCGGCCCGGCTTACCCTGCTCCCATGGCGGAGCGTGTCGAACTGTGGTGGGCCCGCCGCCAGTTCTCAAAGGGGTCGGAAGTCCCCTACCCCGTGGGGAGCTACCGCGAGGCCTGGGCGCCGTTCCCCGCGCTCATCCGCCAGTACCATCCCGAGCTCAACGCCGGCATCGTCTTGAGCCAGGTCCCACCGGCGGCCGACGTGCTGCTGCTGTGGCAGTGCGAGGCCGGCCACAAGTTCGCGGCCACTCCCGACGAGCAGCGCAACCGACCCGGACGTGAACGCCGGCGCTCCGCCTGGTGCCCCGACTGCGCCGACCTCGCCCGGCCCGCCCGCGGACTGCCGATGCGCGACACGGTGACCCCTCCCGACTCCCCGGTCCCGGCCGCCGTCGCCAATCCCACCGGTCGCGCGGTTCTGCGGCCGCGCACGCCGAGACACAGGCTGCAGGTGTGCGCGAAGACGCCTGACCTGCCCGTCGGCGAGCCGTTCCGCTCGGAATGCGCGCCGAAGCCGGCATCCGCGGTCGAGGCGCAGCTGCGCGCCGACCTGTTCGCCCGCCTGTCGGTCACACCCGGCTCGAACGCCGTGCGCGTCGCGCGCCCGTTCTTCGACCACGTGGAGGTGTGGCCCGACATCCTGCTTCCCGAGCTGCGCGTCGCCATCGAGTACGACAGCACCGGCCGGCACGGTCTCGAACACGTCGGCAAGCGCGAGGACGCAGACCTGCGCAAAGACCGCGCGCTGCGCTCTGCGCGGTGGGAGGTCGTCCGCATCCGCACCGGCAGGCTCGAGCCGCTGGGCCCGTTCGACCTGCAGATGTCGGCCTGGAACACGAAGGGCCTCGAGCGCCTCATCGACACTCTCCGAGACATCCGCGGACCACTGCTCGTCGACCCGTACCTCGCCTGACGCGAACCGTCGGCGACAGCGTCTATCCGAGGTGGCGGGCCAGAGCTTCGAGGATGCCTCGCGTTCCTTCTTCGCGGTTGACCCCGTCTGCCCAGAACCGGTCGAAGAAGACGCCGTGCTCGGCATGCGTGAAGCGTGTGCCCTCGGGGATCCGCTCGAACTCGAGGGATGCCACCGACGTGGACATGTGGATGGCGTCGAGCCACATGTCGTAGGTCGTGACGATGCGCACGTGCTCGACGATGTCGGTGTAGACGGCCTCGTACCGTGACAGCGGTCCGCCGTGGAACTGCGCCTCGTCGACGTCACGCCCGCCGACACGGAAGTCGAATGCCCACTCGCGCGAGTCGAAAGCATCGCTGTCGCCGAACCAGCTGCGCTTCTGCGTCTCGTCGGCGAACGCCTGCCACACGTCCTCGACGGGCACGGGATAGTCGCGGGTGAGCGTGAACCCGGCGTGGGCGAGTCGGCGCTCGACCGTCATCGCTGCTCCTGTCGGGTGAAGGTGACGTGGATGGTGCCGCTTTCGGCGACCTCCGTGGTCACGCGGTGCGTGTGCTCGAGACCGCGAAGGTCATCCCACACGCGGTTGCCCCGGGAGAGCACGATCGGTGCGATCCCTACGTGCAGATCGTCGACGAGACCGGCCCGCAAGAATTCCTGCGCGGTGCGCACGCCGCCGCCGACCCGGACGTCGAGCCCGCCGGCGGCGGCGGTGGCCTCCGCGAGCACGTCCTCGATCGCGCCGGTTCGGAAGTGGAAGGTCGTGCCGTTGCCCATCGCGATCGACGAGCGGGGTGCGGAGTGCGTGAGCACGTAGACCGGGCATCCGAACGGCGGCTCTTCGCCCCACCACCCCTTCCAGTCCGCGTCGTCGGGATTCGCGTGCAGACCGAACATGGCTGCGCCCATGATCTCGGCGCCGACGCCGGTGAAGAACGCTGCGGCGTACGACTCGTCTACGCCGGTCGTGCCCGCGCCGCTCGTGTCGCCGAAGACCCTCTGCCGGAAGGTGCGGGTGGCCGCGTATGCCGCCGTGAGGGGTCCCCAGTCCTCACCCATGGGGTTGTCCGCCAGGGGATCGGGCGCCGCGGTGTATCCGTCGAGCGACGAGAACAGGTCGATGCGAACTCGGGTCATTGCGAGGTCTCCTTGTCAGTGATGCGGGTCAGGTGGATGCCGAGGCGGTCTGCCTGTCGCTCGGCGGGTGTGCGCTGCTCGCCCAGCCAGATATGCAGGACGTCGAGCGCGCCGGGTCGCAGGCTCACCGTGCGGACGCGTCCCTGTTTGTTCGACGTGACGAGTCGCGCGTCCTCGAGGATGCGCAGGTGCTGAAGCAGCGACGGCAGCGTCATCGAGACCAGCCCCAGGAGGTCGGACACGACCGCCGGGGAGTTCGCGAGCCGCTCGACGACCATCCGCCGAGTCGGATCCGCGAGAGCACGGAGCACCGCGTCCAGCTCCGCGGAATAGTTAGGCATATGCCTAACTATTGCGCATGCCACCACAACGCGTCAACGGGCTCTCCCAGACATCTCCTCGTGGGTGAACCGCCTCCGTTCTCGGGTCGCTCGACGATCGCCGAGGTCGGCATCGAAGTGCCCCCGACGGTGAAGGCCGAGGGCTAGAGTCAGTCGTGGAGAGCCGGGAAGCCTGGTGGGCGCAACATCGACGTTGCCGACGAAAGGCCAGACCGTGCAGGCATCCGACACTCAGGCACCTCGGCCGATCGTCGACCCGCGCACGACCTCGATATGAGAGGAACCCCGCCATGCCTTTCGCGATTGAGACTCGTGCGCTCACGAAGCGCTACGGCTCGCACACCGCGCTGCACGGACTCGATCTGCGGGTCGAGTCGGGCAGCGTGTTCGGGCTCATCGGCCCCAACGGGGCCGGCAAGACGACGACCCTGCGCCTGCTGCTCGACATCATCCGCCCGACCGGCGGCGAGATCAGCGTGCTCGGCGAGAATCCTCGAGCGGCGGGGGCGAAGCTCCGCCGACGGATCGGCTACATCCCCGGGGAGCTCCGTCTGGAGGGTCGGCTGAAGGGGGGCGCACTCCTGAAGCAGCTCGCCGAGATCAGCGGCCCCGTCCCGCCCGGATCGATCGAGCTTCTCGCGGAGCGGCTCGACCTGGACCTCGCGCGTCCCGTCCGGATGCTCTCGAAGGGCAACAGGCAGAAGCTCGGTCTGGTGCAGGCATTCATGCACGGACCGGAGCTGCTGGTGCTGGACGAGCCGACGAGTGGACTCGATCCGCTGGTGCAGCGGGAGTTTCTCGCGATGCTCCGCGAAGCACGGCACGCGGGGCAGACAGTGCTGCTGAGTTCGCATGTGCTCAGCGAAGTCCAGCAGGCAGCCGACGACGTCGTCGTCCTCGCCGGCGGCCGGGTCGTCGCAGAGGGCGCGGTGGCGGAACTGCGGCTCGCCGGCGTCCGCCGCGTCCGGGCCACGCTCACCGGGACGACCGTCGATTCGGTGCATCCCCTGCTGATGGCACTGCCTGACCTCGACGACGTGGACGTCACGGCGGCACCGGGCGACCTGGTACGGGTGTCTGCAACCGCACGCGGCGAGATCGATCCGGTCATCCGCGCTCTCGCGAGAGCGACGATCCGAGACCTCACCGTCGAGGAACCCGACCTGGAGGAGTCCGTGCTAGATCTGTATACCCGGACGGAGGCGGCATCATGACTGCCGTCGCAGTGTCGAGCGGCCGTTCGATGCGCGCGCCGCTGCCGGTGTTCCGGGGTTGGCTGGCCGAAGGGTGGCGCGGGCTGCTGGGCTGGGCGGTGGGACTGGTCGCTGTCGCACTCGTCTACCTGCCGCTGTTCCCGACGATGCAGTCTCCGGAACTGTCGGGGCTGATCGAGACGCTGCCGCCGGAGCTGGTTCGCACGCTCGGGTACGAGGACATCACCTCGGGTGCGGGCTACGCGCAGGCGACGTTCTTCGGCTTGATCGGCTTCGTGCTGGTGACGATCGCCGGGATCGGCTGGGGCGCTTCGTTCATCGCCGGCGCGGAGGAGTCGGGACGACTGGAGCTGACGTTGGCGCACAGCGTCGGGCGCGTGCAGTATGCGCTTGAGAGCGCTGCCGCCCTGACCGTGAAGCTGCTCGCGCTCGGGCTCGTGGCCCTCTTCGTCGTGGGAGCGGTGAACGGTCCCGCAGAGCTCGAGCTGGACCCTGTCAACCTGCTCGCGGTGACGAAGGCGCTGGTCGGCGTCGGCATGCTGTCGGCCACAGCTGCACTCGCCGGCGGGGCACTCACCGGGCGTCGCATCTGGGGAGTCGGGGTCGGATCGGCGATCGCCGTCGGGGGGTACGTGCTGCAGGCGATCGCGAACAACAGCGAGGATCTCGACTGGCTGCGGGCGTTCTCGCCGTTCGACTGGGCGTTCGGTGAGGCACCGCTTGCCAACGGCATGGATTGGACCGGGCTGGCGCTCCTCTGGGGCGGCGCGGCGGTGCTGATCACGCTCGCCACCGTGGGACTCGCGCGGCGAGACGTCCTCGGCTGACGGGGGCTTCGGCGGTGATGAGTCACAATCGGAGCGCAGATGTCTCCCACCTTCCCGGATTCATCGCAACACCTATGTCGTCGGCTCACGGCCGGTCGCCACGGATTCGGGAATCTCGCCGGGGATGTAGCGGGGAAGCCTGCTCGCGGGCACGATCGCGATCGCGCTCACGCCGGCGAGGATCAGCAGTCCCAGCTTCAGGGCGCTCAGGCGGGCTTCCTCGTTGAGTGCGACGGCCGCGTCGACCTGTGCGGGCGAGGCATCCGTCTGCTCGTCGAGCACGTTCTTCAGCTGGTCGTTGCTGACGAAGTTGACGCGGTCGAGATCGATCTGCGACACGAGCTCGGGCGAGAGTTCGGGGTGCTCGGCGAGTGAGGAGATGACGTTGACGCTGAGGATGCCGACCAGGAGCGCTCCGGCCACTGCGGTTCCGACGGCCGAGGCAAGGTTCTGCGTCGTGCCACGTACCGAGCCGACATCGCCGGCGAGCTCTTTCGGCGACGCGGTCACGAGCACGTTGAACACCAGCGTCACGAGCGCCCCCTGACCGACGCCGAAGACGAAGAGTCCCAGGATCGTCGGCAGCGTCTCCCAATTGTTCGTGACGACGAAGGCCAGCCAGACCAGCGCGATGGTCGTCAGCCCGAAGGAGAACATCCCGATCGTGCGGGGCGGGAATCGGCGGTAGAACCGAACGACCAGCATCGCGGTGAAGAACACGGTGAGATTGAACGGCAGCATCGCGAGCGAGGTGTCGAACGGGGTGCGCCCCTGCACGATCTGGATGTAGAGCGGGATCGTGAAGTTCAGCGCCGCCTCCATCCCGACGACGATGAACATCGCGTAGACAGCGGCGCGCTCCCCGGATGAACCGAACACCGACAGGCTGACGAGGGGGACCTTGCCCGCCTTGGTGCGGCGCCGGGTCCACAGGAAGAAAAGCTGTACCAGTACGAGGCCGATGAGGAGGAGGAGCGGTGCAGGTGACAGGCCGAGGATGTCGAAGGGCGCATCGGGGCGCGCCATCACTATGCCCCAGCGGTTCAGGTTGTTCACGCCGAGCGTGAGCGCCACGATGCCCAAGCCGATGAGCGCGGCGGCGACGAGGTCGATCTTGATCCCGGGATTGCCTGGTTCGCCGCGCAGCCGGAAGCTGAGCACGAACACCGCGACGGCGAGCAGCAGCACGACGACGAACACCTGGCGCCATCCCACAAGGGTCGCCAGCGTGCCGCCTATCAGGAACGCGCTGACGCCGGCGAGCGCACGAGCGGAGCCGAGCGAGCCGATCGCGGTCGCCTGCTGGGCGCCGTGGTAGTTCTCGGCGATGAGGGCGACGAGCGAGGGGACGATGATGGCCGCGGATGCCCCAGCCAGTGCTTGCGCGAGGATCACGAACCCGACCGTCGGGGCGGTGATCATCAGCACCGCCGAGACGGCGAACAGCGCGATCACGACGCGGAACATCAGCACCCAGCCGACCCGCTGCCCGATCTTCGCACCGACCATCACGAGGGCGGCGACAACGAGCCCGTAGGTGACGATCGCGGTGCTCACATCGGTGGGAGGCACTCCGAACGTGTCCACCATGCCACCCAGCGACACCGGCAGCGCAGACACGTTGTACGACATGAGGATCTGCGCGAGGAACAGCCCGATCATCGGCACCCAGGAGGCCCGTCGGATGCCGGTGGCTTCGGTCGTCGGAGCGGTCATTCGTTTGTCCTTCCAGAGAAGTGCGAGTCGGACGCGAAGATGTTCAGGCCGAGCGCGCGGGAGAGATAGGCGGTCGCGACCTGCCCCCGGACGCTGTTGCCCGCGGAGTCGAGCCGAGGCGCATACGCCCCGATCCCCACTTTTCCCGGAGCGACAGTGATGAGTCCGCCGGCGACACCGGACTTGCCGGGCAGACCGATCTCGAACAGCCACTCCCCCGACCGTTCGTACAGTCCGCTCGCCGCCATGACGGCCAGTGTGTCGCGGCAGACCTCGGCCGAGACCACCTTCTCCCCCGTCACCGGGTTCACACCGCCATCCGCCAACGTTGAGGCCATGACCGCCAGGTCATGCGCATCGACAAGCAACGCGCACTGCTTCGTGTACACGTCGACGACATCCAGCGGGTCGGTCTGGATCCGTCCGTAGCTCTCAAGGAGCTGCGCGATCGCCCGATTGCGATGATTCGTGGCCGCCTCGGACCGGTACACCTCCTCGTCGACCCGAAGCTCACGGCCCGCGAATCTCGACAGGCCGGTGCGGACCGCATCCCATTTCTCCGCGGCGCCGCCGCCGGGCATCAGCGCGGTGGTGGCCAACGCGCCCGCGTTGACCATCGGGT
Organism: Microbacterium sp. LMI12-1-1.1; assembly: GCF_040676455.1. Taxonomy (NCBI): domain Bacteria; kingdom Bacillati; phylum Actinomycetota; class Actinomycetes; order Micrococcales; family Microbacteriaceae; genus Microbacterium; species Microbacterium sp. LMI12-1-1.1. The sequence continues at coordinate 1,059,790 of NZ_JBEGIA010000001.1, forward strand.
TCATCGGGTGCCCGTCGTTCAGCTCGATCGCAACCACAGAGTTGAACGCGAGACCGGTGTTGTTCACGCCCACCATGTCGAAGACCGCCTCGTGCCCGACCGTGTCACAGAGCAGCGCGTAGACGAACGCTTTCGAGATCGACTGGATCGAGAACGTCAGCCGGGTGTCGCCGACCTCGTGGACGCCACCGTTCACATCGGCGACGCAGATCCCGAATCCCTCTGGGTCAACCGCGGCGAGGATGGGGATGTAGTCCGCCACCGACCCCTCGGCGTGTTCGAGCGCCCGTCGATATGCCGCCTCCGTCAACGCGTCGATGCGATCGTCCGGCGGCACGGGCCCGGTGTCCACGGCAATGCCGATGTCGTTGATGCCCAGCTCACTCGCCCGCATGCAGTCAGCGTAGAGCCTCGTCGCCAACAGATGCCAACATCCGCATGCGTCGATTCAGCCGGAGCAAAAGGCGCCTTCTTGCGCAGCAGATCCCCCAGGGCCCGGCACCGTCACCCCGATAGCGGGCGTCGATCTCGGCGCGAACGCGGGCGATTTCGCGGCTGCTGGTGCAGGATGACCCCATGGAACAGTACTTGTGGGTCCTCAAGGACAAGGAGCTCGGCCTCATCCGTGAACTGGAGCCGGACCGCATCTCTCGGCTGGATGAAGACGGTCTTCTCTCGCTGCATAAGCGGGTTCGTCGTGCGCGCAACAAGCACACCACCAACTACCGTCGCGGTGCCGCCGAGCGGGTCGCCATGGCGGGCGGGCGCGGCACGGCGGCCGCCGGATCCGACAAGGCAAGGGCCCGCGCGTATGTGTTCGAGGAGGCGCTCGCCATCGTCAGCGCGGAGTTGGCGCGTGTCGCGCACGAGGAGGCCGAAGCACTCAAGGATGAGCGTCTCGAGCGCGCTCGCGCCGGAAAGTGGTCGGGCCCGGAGTCCATCGCCCCCAGCCCGGAAGGGGTGTCGTCCGGACGGATGAAGGAGCACCAGAAGACCACGGGCGGCACGAAGCGCGACGCGTCGAGTCAGGCCCAGGGGGCGCGGCGGCAGGCGAAACGCGACGCTCGCTGACGAAGCGGGCGCACACGCGCCGCCGCCGGCGCTACTCGTACAGGCTCGGGTCGGCCGTCAGCGAGACGTACGCCCAGACATCCATCCCGAGAGTGCTCAGCGCACGTTCGATCGCGCGCCGCACCTCGTCCTCCGCCGCGACATCCCAAGCCGCCCCATCCACGGTGAAGTCGACCTCGACGTAGAGCTTGCGCCCCACCTTGCCGGCCCGAACCAGCGGTTCACCGAGGCCGAAGTCCGCGCGCACGACGCCGACGGCCTCGTGGATTCGCTCGGTCAGATCGCGCGATGGCGCGCCTTCGAGCAGTTCATTCACGCCTGCCGCGATCAGCTGTACGGGAATGTAAGCCAGTACGACGCACGCGACGAGAACCAGGACCGGATCCACATAATCTGCGACGGATTCCAGCCCGGCAGCGACCAGGGCCGCAGCGATGACGGCTCCAACGAGCATCACCGCACTCAGCACCGCTCCCGCGCGCCATTGGGCGCATTCGGCGGCCACCAAGTCCGATGCGGGTGCCCGACGTCTGAGGAGAATCGCCACCGCGAAGCCCGCCAGCGCGGTGACGGCCCCGTACCCGGCGATCACGATCGGGTCGACCGGCGACCCGCCCGAGCCGATGAGGACGATGGCGTCGCCCACGGCGTAGATCAACGTGCCCGCAATGGCGAGCCCCTGGATGGTCACCACCATCGGCGTGAGGGCGTCCCGACCGAAGGGGTACCGCCTGTCCGGGCCCGCGCCTACCATCGCCGCGGCCCGCAACGATGCCACGGACAGCACCAGTCCGATGCTCATGTACGCCCCATCGAACACGATGATCCGGGTTCCCGTCACAACACCGAGCACGAGCGCACCGACCGCGATCACCACCGTCGCCCAGATACTGATCCACAGCGCGCCGCGTTCCGCCTGCTGGGCGGACCGCCGTCCGTCTCGTGACCGGATCGCTTCCGTCACCGCGACCCCCTTCGTCCGCCGGTGGGCAGAATCGGATGCCGTCACCATACCGTCGCGCCCGCCCGCGGGTGGGTCCGGGAAAGTGGTGCACGCGGAAGCCGTGCGTCGGCCAGACGCATTCCAGCCTCCCTTCGGAGGACTCCACGGGTATGGTCGACGCGTCGAGATCACCACCGGAGAATCGATAGATGCGGAGCGACATGGACACGGCGTCGAGCGTCACGGTACGACCGTGGAGACCCACCGATGACATCTCGGTATTGGAGGGTTTCGTCGCGACGTACAACGGCGAGCCATGGAACGACTCATGGACTGTCGAGTCCGCCGCCCAGTACCTCGGGGAGTTCCGAGCCATGCCGCGCTCAACCACCCTCGTCGCCGTCGCGGCGGACCGCGTGGTCGGCGCCGTGTACTTTCATGCCCGCACGTGGCAGGACGCGTCCGAGATCTTCATCGATGAGTTCTTCGTCTTTCCCGCGTCGCAGCGCCAAGGAATCGGCCACGCGCTCATGGCGGCCGTCCGCGATCGAGCGGCTGCGGAAGGTGCGGCGGCTCTCACACTGATCACCGACCGCGAGATGCCCGCGTTCGGTTTCTACGCCGGGCTCGGATTTCGAGAAGGTTCGACTCACGTGTTCATGATCGGCTGACGGCCAGGCGGTCGTTTCCCTCACCAGACCATTCCCCACCCCTACACAGGAGCACTTCGATGTCGACATCCCTCGCCGTTCCCGGCGTCCCGTTCGAGCTGACGCCCTCGGACGGCTCGGACTGGACCGTCGCCCCCGACCGGGTGGAAGTGCTCGCCCCCGCGCACAGTGACCTCTTCGTCGATCCGAGCGGCAAGAGCGGGACCGCGGCCGAGACGATGCTCAACGCGGTCACACTGCTCGGCGCTCCCGGCGCGGGCGACTTCGTCTTCTCGGCACGCGTGGGCGCGGACTTCCGGGCGATGTTCGACGCCGCCGTCCTCCTCATCTGGGCCGATGAGCGGCACTGGGCGAAGCTGTGCTTCGAGCGGTCGCCGGCCGGACAGGCGATGGTGGTGTCGGTCGTCACCCGCGGGGTGTCGGATGACGCCAACTCGTTCACCGTCGACGGCGACGCGGTCTGGCTCCGCGTCTCGCGGATCGGGCGGGTATTCGCGCTGCACGCCTCCACCGACGGCGATTGGTGGCACTTCGTCCGCGCATTCGCGCTCGGAGACGACATCGGCGACGTGCGGCTCGGGTTCGAGGGTCAGAGCCCGACGGGTGACGGATGCGCCGTGTGGTTCGACCGAGTGAGCTTCGCGCAGACGACCCTCGGCGACCTGCGCGACGGCAGCTGACTCGGAACGACGAACGGCGGCCGCCCGACCGATGTGGTCAGGTGGCCGCCGTTCCGCGCGCCGGCCTCAGTCGTCGCTCTCGACCCCGGCGGCGATCACCGAGAACTCGGCGTCGAGGTCGATCTCGACGACCTCGCCGGCGGCGGTCAGAACCGTGACGTCCCACGGCGAGGTGCTGTCGTCGTCGGCCTCGATCTCGACGACGCGCCCGTCGGCCTCGGCGAGCGCCGCATCCACGATCGCCGCGATCGCGTCTGCGTCGAGGACGTTCTGGGGCGCGGTGTCGTCGGAGTCGGCGGACTCGGTGGACGTGACGGATGCCTCGCCCGATGCGTCGACGCGCACCTCGGTCTCGGCGCCACCGTCGGTCTCGAGCGTCACCTCGGCGCCGCCATCCCGCTTCAGATCGATCGACACCGGTTCGCCCTCGCCGGCGGCGGATGCGGCGTCGATCATCGCAACCAGGTCGTCGGCGGAGGAGGTGCCGAGAGTCGACAGGTCGCCGCCGGCGCTGTCGTCGCCGGTGCTGTCGCCGCTGGTGCTGTCGTCGCCGGTGCTGTCGTCGCGCGAGTCGTCGTCACGGGAGTCCTCATCCCGCTCGCCCGACACCGACGACGTGGTGTCGTCATCGTCGACTTCGTCCGCGATCGCCGCGCCGACCGCGATGCCGCCCCCGGCGAGGACGGCCGCCGCGAGCACTGCGCCTCCGGCGATCAGCAGACCGCGGGTACGGCGGCGCTTCGGTGCGGGACCGGCCGCGGGCGCGCCCGCGTCGGCTCGCCCGCCCGGGGCGGGAGTCGCGGCGACCACCTCGGTCTGCTCGGCGTCGGCGGGGCGGGCGGGGGAAGTCTCGGGGGTGCTGTTCTTTTCATCCATGCTCCGATGGTGCCGACCGGTCGCTGAAGCAGGCCTGAAGCATCCTGAAGCCGTGTTCAGGATGCCGCGGGAAGCACGACCGAGAACCGCGCGCCGCCCAGCTGAGAGTCCTCGACGCCCACGCTGCCGCCCTCGGCCTCCGCGATCGCACGGACGATCGCAAGGCCCAGCCCACTGCCTCCGGCGTCGCGTGCACGTGCCTCGTCGAGGCGCACGAAGCGCTCGAAGATGCGCTCGCGCTCCGCCGCCGGAACGCCCGGGCCGTCGTCATCGACTGTCAGCAGCACCTGCCCGTCACGTTCGAGCACCCCGATCGCGACAGCCGACCGTGCGTGCCGCGCCGCGTTGTCGGCGAGATTGCGCACGAGCCGGCCCAGCAAGCGGACGTCACCGCGCACCCGTGCGGCATGGATGCCGGACCCATCGACCACCGCACCCCCGGCGCGGAGCCGTGTGATCTCCGCGAAGGCGAGGTCGTCGAGGTCGACGGCCTCGTGTTGGATCGCGGGACTCTCGTCGAGCCGCGTCAGCAGCAGGAGCGCGTCGACGAGATCCTGCATCCGCAGTCCTTCGTCGTGGACCACCCCGGCAAGATCGTCGATCGATGTCGCTTCCGGGTGCAGCTGCGCCAGCTCTGCGTGCTGGCGGATCGTCGCGAGCGGGGATCGCAGCTCGTGCGAGGCATCGGATACGAACCGGCGCTGCGCAGCGGCTGCGGCATCCAACCGATCCAGCATTCGATTCATCGTGCCGGCGAGCGCGGCGATCTCGTCGCCCGAGGCCGGCACGGCGACGCGCCGGTCGAGGCGATCGGCGGAGATGTCATCGACCTCTAGGCGGATGCGCTCCACTGGGCGGAGAGCACGCCCGACCACCCACCACGTGATCGCGGCGACCAGCGCGACGACCCCGGCGACGGCGACGACGAGCAGCACCGCGACCGTGGCGAGGGTGCTCTGATCGTCCTCCACAGACACGGCCAGGAGCAGCGCGCCGCCGTCGTCGAGGTCTTCCCGCACGACGACCATCGGTTCGTCGTCGTACGTGATCGCGGGGGCTCCGTCGATGTCGGGCAGGTCGCCGCTGTCGGCTTCCTCCGACGTGGCGACGACACGCCCGCCCTCGTCGAGCACCTGCGCGATGTCGTCGTCCAACCCGGTCACCACGGCCGGCCCTTCGGCGTCGATCCGGGCCGCGAGCTGCTCGGCGCGCGTCTCGGCAGCACGCACGGTGGCCTCACGGATGCTGACGGACAGGATGCCGTAGAACGCCAGCGCCCCTCCCACCAGCGCGGCGGCGACGACCAGCGTCGAGGCCGCGGTGATGCGGGTCCGCAGCGAACGGCGACGCCGCTCAGCCACCGTCGGCCGCCAGACGGTAGCCCGCGCCGCGGATGGTCTCGATCGCTGCTCGGCCGAACGGCCGGTCGACCTTGCGCCGCAGGTGACCGACGTAGACCTCGACGATGTTCGGGTCGCCCTCGAAGTCGTCGTTCCAGACGCCGGCGATGAGGTCGCGCTTGGAGATCACCTGCCCGCGGTGACGCATGAGGTGCTCGAGCACGGAGAACTCCCGCGACGTGAGCTCGACATCGGTATCGCCGCGCCGCACAGTGCGGGCACCGGGGTCGAGCCGAAGATCGCCCGCCTCGAGCACCGTCGGCCGCTCGACACCGCCCCGGCGGATCAGCGCACGCAGGCGGGCGACGAGCACGGCGAACGAGAAGGGCTTGGTCACGTAGTCGTCGGCGCCGGTCTCGAGCGCCTCGATCTGGTCCCACTCGCCGTCCTTTGCGGTGAGCATGAGGACCGGCGTCCAGTTCTCCTCCGCCCGCAGCGCCTCGCAGACCCTCCATCCGCTCATGCCCGGCATCATCAGGTCGAGCACGATGGCGTCGTACGCGGTCTCCCTGGCACGCCACAGTCCGTCCACGCCGTTGTGGGCGACGTCCACCCCGAACCCCTCCGCCTCGAGTCCGCGACGGATGCCGTCGGCGAGGCGCACCTCATCATCCACCACGAGAATCCGCATCGGCCCCAGTCTGGCCCTCGCCTGCTGAATCCTGCCTGAAGCGCGGCCCTCTTCGACGCTCGCCCTGGTGGCCGGCCGTCATCGACGATCACCCGCGCCAGCCTGAGACGAGAGCGCGATCATGGCTCAGGAGCCGGTCAGCCCGTCGGGCGCCTGGTGCGGTCGAACTGCAGGCCGCTCTCACCCTCGCCGAAGGCGGGGGTGACCAGGCGGCCGATCCAGACGCTCCAGGTGCCGTCCGCCCTCCGCGCGGCACGCGGGATCCGCTGGATGCGGACTCCCTGCCGCGGAACCTCCGCCGCGATGAGCACTTCCTGCGCGTCCTCGGCGAGGAGCCGGCCCTTCGCCGCACCATCCACGGCGTCCGCCATGCGGGCGCGGCGCAGCAGGACGCCATCCTCGCTGACCTGGGCGACGTAGGGGTGCCAGTTGTCGGGCACGAAGGTCTGCAGCTCGTATCCCAGCACCTTCTCGGCCGGCGCGTCGCCGGGGTTGATCGGGCGCGGAGGCGGCATCGCCCCCGCCTTCACGGGGGCGGGATCGCCCGACACCGCCGGCACGGTCTGCTCGATGGCCCAAACGAGGTTCGCGGTCTCGTCGCGCAGGAAGCGCACGTCCTCGATCGGCGGACCCTCGAACACCGCCGCGGCCGCGGGCGGCACGAACAGCCCTTCGAGCTCGCCGCGGGGCGCGCCAGGTTCGGGGGCGGCCTCCGTCGTCGTGAACATCCGCCACGGCGCGGCGGCGGCGCCGGCGGGCACCGGGGTCGGCTGCTCGGTGAGTTCCCACAGAGATCCGAAGGTGTCGACCCACCGCACACCGTGCATGCGCAGCACACCGCCGGGCGGCGTGTCGACGGGCAGCACGAGCCAGTCGTCGCCAGTGACGATCGCGGCTTCGACGACGAGCACGCGAGCGAGCTCGTCCGGGTCGGCGTAGACGGCGCCGAGCGACACCGCCGCATCCTCGAACTCCCAGAATCTCGAGACGGGCGATCCCGGGAACTCGAGGCGTGACGCGAGCACGTTGCGGGTGATCGGCTCGGGCGCGTGGCCCGCGGCATCCGGTGCGTTCTCTCGTGGGAGCAGATCGAAGCTCGACCAGCCCACAGTGCCGCCGCCGTACTCGGGGGCGCTGAGCACTTGCGCCGTCGTCGCCACGCTGAACCCGTACTCCAGGCGTCGGTCCACCCAGCTGGACGGGGCGGCTTCGGCTCCACTCTCTTCGGCGAACCACGCGCGCCACTCGTCGATCGCGGCGCGCGCGGCCTCGCGGCCTTCGCGCCTGAGAGCGGCGGTGAGCCAGGCCGGATGACTCCGCGCGATCGCCGTGGCGAACGCTTGGGCATCGAAGGTGCGACCCACGAGCATGCGCTGCGTCTGCGCCCAGTCGCTCGCGTCGTCGCCGACGGTCGTCACGGGGAACCGCTGCACGATCCTCGCGACTGCGGTGGCCTCGCCGAGCTCGGCGAGGACGTCCTGCAGCGCCCACGCCGCAACCACCGCGAACCGCGTGTGCCCCGAGCCATCGGGTGGAGGATCGGATGCCTCGGCCTCGACGTGCGGCTCGAGCAGGTCGCCGGCGCGCCATGCCTGCCAATCGCGGGATTCCCCTTCTTCGGGAAGCGGTCCCGGGTGCCAGGCTGTGATCGGATCGAACTCGGCTGAGACTGTCACCGCCAGCGGGGTCCCGGTGTCTTCGCCGGCGAACTCGCCGAACTGCCATTGCCGGCCCAGCATCCACAGCGGATCCCAGACCTGAGCCATGAGGCCGACCTCGGGGTCACCGCTGACCGGGTTCGGCTCGATCCGGGTCGCGAAGGGCACGATGCCCGTCACCGCGCTGACGGCCGTCGCGGGCCGGAACACACTCGCCATGTCACACTCCTCCCCTTGGCACGGGTCTCATTCGTTCTTCAGGAAGGCCGGAACCGAGAGCGCGACAGCGAGCAGGGCCCTCGGATCGACCGTGTGCGCGTCGACCCGGGACCAGTGGTCGATGCTGATCGCCGGCAGGATCTCCCCCATCCCGGCGATGTCCGCCGGGGTCGCGACGCGCATTCGCATGAGACTGCTGACCTCGTCGAGCAGGTCCAGCAACCGCGCCTGCGACCACCCCTGCTCATCCGGCGGAACGGCGAGCAGGAGCGCTTGGGGCGCTCGTGCCGACGGCGCCTGCGCGTGCACGGCCAGACCTGTCGTCACGAGCGCGGTACGCGTGTCGTCCTCCATGCGGCGCAGCGCCGGCCGCTTCTCGGCCCACTGATCGACGACGAGGCCGGAAAGAGCGCCGCCCGGCGAGAATTCCCGCGGCGGCGAGGTCGGTCCGAGCAACTCGACGACGACCGAGGTCACCGCATGATTCGGGTCGGGAAGTTCGGCATCCCCCGCCCAGTGCTGGGCGCCGAACAGCGCGATGCGCAGTGCTGCGGGGCTCCCGGACGCGCGTCGCAGGGCGGCGAGCGTCGCCCATGCGGCGACCGGCGGCCGCACCGTCGACATGCGGGCGAGCCAGCGGCGGACGACCGCTGCGTCCGTCGCCGCCGGACGCAGCGCGGCCACGATCGCCGGGGCATCGGGGGCGGCGGGGGGATCGAGAACCTGGACGACCGGCAGGCGCCCCACGATGTCGCCCAGCGCAGCGCCCGCGCCGGCGCCGGCGGCATCCGCCGCCGCGAGACGACCCTGGGCGACCGCGGCGAGGCCTCCCACGTAGCCGGCCAGCAGCTCCGGATCGATCGTGGCCGCATCCACATCGTCGCCGATGCCGATCGCGGCGAGTTCGTCAGCGCGCCGCAGCAGTGCGGAGGTGCTCGCACCCGGCGGAACGTCGGCGATGCCCTCGATGCCCCGGCGGGCCGTCTCCAGCCGGGCACCGAGGTCGGCGCCGTCGACGACGTGCCGGGGGTCGGCCGAGCCGTTGCCCACCAGGTCGTCGGGTGCCAGGCCGCGGGCCGACGACAGCACGGCGCGGGCGGCGGCGGCCAGTTGCCAGGCCTCCGCGATCGTGATGCGGGATGCGGCCGGCCCCGCCGGCCGGACGGTCAGCGGCTTCTCCGGCAGTCCTGCGGAGCCCCGACGGCATCGCGCCCAGAACCGCTCGAGCCCTTGCAGGCTGCCGTCGGAGGCCATGACGAACTCGAGGGCGGACACCCGGGCTCGGGCGAGCGTCCGCTGCGCTGCGGGTCCGGTGACAGAGATCGCGATCCGGGTGGCCGGTCCGAGGACGCCTCGGCACCAGAGCTCGAGGAAGGGATGCGCGCCGCTGCGGATTCCGGACACCCAGCCACTGTCGTCGTCGTCCGCCACCCTGGTCGCCCCGCCGACGACCGCCAGGCGGTACGTCGCGCCGTCCTGTTCCGGCGCGGCGAAGGGGATCTGGGGCTCTTCCGGGATCGTGTCACCGGAGACCGCATTCATGGCGGCGGCGGCGCGCGCGGGGTTGCCCGAGACGAGCTGGTGGACGCCCTCGGCGAGCAGCAGGTCCGACACCGCGTCGGCGAGCTGGTCGAGACGGTCGACGCACGCCACGACCTTGTCGAGATCGTCGACTCCCGGTGCGCCCGGAGCTCGGAGCGTCGGCGCGCGCCAGCCCTCGTACGTCTGTGGCGCGGTGAGCACGGGCTCGAGGATCTCCCGACGACGTGCGGGATCATCCAGCCTCTTCAGCAGCCCCAGCCCGTCGACGACCGCGCCGGTGTGCGACATCGGCGTCGCACCGTCCGCCGGCGTCTCGCGCCCGACGACCAGCGGCGCGAACGCGCGGAGAACCAGGAGGAACCTGTTGAGGGAGGCATCCGTCTCATGCAGCCGGCGTTCGAAGCGGTAGCCCAGGAGCGCACCCAGGTCCTGCCCGGCGCGCATGCCGCGCACGATGTCGACGGCCTGCCGCATGCGGGTGCTGCTGACGTCGAGCTCGAGCGGCGAATCCGGCCCGTCCATCGGGGCATGCGTCAGCCGGGCACCACGCAGCACGGCGGCCGCCGCGGCATGCGCCGTGGTGGGGGCCTGAATCCAGCCGACCCCGCTGGCGGCGGCGACGTCGTCGGCGGCGCGGGGCGTCAGCGCGATGTCTTCGAGCCATGCGAACGCGCCGATCGTCACACCGTCGGGCGCGCCCTGACGCACCTCGGAGAGGCGCCGGGTCGCCAGCGACGTCACCCACGCGTCGAGGCGGTGGGAGGCGGCATCCAGGGCGCCCGCGAGCAGCTGCTCGCGCACCTGCGAGTCGTCGACCATCGCGAGGTTGCGGAGGCCGTCGCGGGTGCGGCCGGCGAACGCGAGGGCGACGACGTACTCGACCAGCTGCGCGAGCGCACGCAGCGCCCGCGTGTACGCCCCGAACCGTTGCCGGACGCCGCGCAACCGCGCGGTCACCCTCGTGCGGGCGGCAAGGCTCGTCGCGAGCTCCCCGAGGCGAGACCTCAACAGATCGATCACCCGAGCGCCGCTGTCGGCATCCAGGGCCGCGGGAACGTCGAAGAGGGCGGGATCGAAGATCGCGTCGAGCAGCTCGTCGAACGCGCCCTGATCCGCGACGAGCTCCCGGAGGGGCTCCAGCGTCTCGCGCAGCGCCGGAGCGAGCTCACCGGGCTCGCCGTGCCCGACGGAGTCGAGCAGCTGTCGCAGCTGGAATCGCGCATCGGCTTCGGCTGCCGCCCACGCCGAGCTCAGCAGCAGCTGAAGGACGCTTCCCTCGCACACGGCGTCGGGAGATTGCGCGAGAGCCTCGATCGCGGGCACGTCGTCGTCGGCGACGAGCGGCAGAGCGAGCATCCGAGGACCTCCGAGATGCGGCACGCGCTGCAGCGTGAACGGCCTGAGGCCCATGCCGTCCTCGAGCTTGCGCGTGACGTCATCACGGTCGGCCTCGTCGGCGGCGAAGCGACCGGCCGAGAGCGCCGCGCCCAGCGGGCCGCTGGTGGGCAGCATCCGTCGCACGCGCACGTTCCGGCTCGCCGGCGCGAGCCCCAGGATCCACGGGAGCGTCTCCGCGAGATCACCGACCCGCACCGTGCGGGGCTGCGCAGTCGCCCACATCGGCCACGCGGCGCGTACCGCCCGTTGCACCAGCGCGTGCCCCCGGACGCCGGACGCGAGGGCACTCGTGAGCGTCACGGGCAGGATGCCGTAGGGCTGGCGTCCGACCCGCACCGCCGGGTACGGTCCCGCGGGCCGCACGAACGTCCGCACGTGGTCGGCCACGTCGAGGCGATCGAACGGGCCGATCGCCCGCGGGCGGATGGCCCGGCTCAGCCACGGACCCCATGTCACGGGCCACAGCGCATCGGCCATCCAGGAGGCCCGGGCGTCCACGGCGGTCGCGCCGGGCCAGTCCGCGAAGCTTCCCGCTTCGAGGCCGAGGGCTCGGGCGAGCGTGCCCGCACCGTCGCCGGTCGTCAGGCCTGCGTCGCCCGCGGTGGCGGTTCCCCAGCCGGAGCGAGCGGCATCCGTGTTGTTCGTGGGTGTGCCCGCCGCGACGAGGGCGCGGTCGGGGTGGGCCTGCAGAGCGGCGAGCACCTCACGTGCCGCGGCGGCCGGATCGAGTGGGTCGGATCGGCGCAAGCCGATGACCACCAGGCGCTGAATCGTGGCTGTTCCCGCGCTCAGCGGCACGGTGATCGCCAGGCCCGCGCCGACCGCGGCCTCGTAGTCGCGCAGCCAGATGGCGGTTCCGCCCGTCCCTTCGGCGAGCGATCGCAGCGACGCGATGCCCTCGTCGAAGGCGTCGGTCTCACCTTCAGCGGGCGGCTGATCGATCTTCCCGAGTGGGATGCCGAGCGCCGCCGAATCGATCGGCGCGCCCTCGGCGATGGACTCGATCCCATCCTGCGTGACGATGACACGGAACGCGTCGGGCAGCAGGCGCAGCGCCCCGGCGGGATCGGTCGCGATGTCGTCAGGCCAGATCCGCACGCGGAGGTCGACGTCGCCCCCCGGCGCGTCGCGCCAATACGACTTCGTCTCGACGCGGACCGGCACGAGCAGCAGCGGGAGCTCGGAAGCGGCGTCGAGCCATGGGTCCATGTCCATGCGTCATCCCTCGCCGATGAGTTCCTGCACGCGCCAGCCGACCCGCGCCGGTTTCTGGAAGAGCGCCCACGCGATACGAGCGCTCGTGTAAGTCCCCTCAGGTTCGGGCACGCCCGGCGGGTTGCCCGGCGGTCGCGGCGGCCAGATCCTGGGGACGAACGCGTTGAGATGCTCGCCCTCCTTCTTCCAGTGCTCCCACGTCAGCTCGTCCCGAACCGGCTGAGGTTCGATCGGGTCCTCCGGCTCATTGATGTCGAGCCCGAAGCGCGGAGCGCCGATGTGCTCGGCCAGCGTGAACCAGTTGGCACCCGACGCGGGATGGACCGGATCGGTTGTGGGGTCCTGCGCCTTCGCGACCTCATCGGTGAGGTCGAATCCGGCGAGAAGCAGGTCCGGCGTCAGCGGGATGCGGAAGATCGGCTCCACCGGCTGCGCCGCGTACTTCACGGGGTAGTCCGGCGCGGTCGAACGGACGACCGTCGCGATCACATGGGGGAAGCGCCGGATGAGCTCGCCGCGCACGACGAACACGAGCTTGCCGGCTCGTTCCGGATCGGCCAGAGCCCCGAGCCCTGCCGGTCCGCGGAGGGTGTGGATCGGCGCGATGTCAGGCTCCGTCGTCCAGAAGCGTCGCAAGCTCGACGCGCGGCCGTCTGTGGGGTACTCGCGCCAGACCAGCTCCCGCGCGAACTCGTGGTTGGCGCCGATGAGGAACGAGGACACGAAGCGTCCGTTGGTCTCCATCGCCGTCACCATGTCGTGGGGCTGGATGGCCGCCACCCCCGGCATGATCCACTCCTGGTCGTACCGGTTGAGCGCCTCGATGAGCGGCCGGCGGAACTCCGGCGCCGCCATCACGGTGTCGAGGTCGTCGGGAGCGCGCCCGAACATCTCCGCCAGACCCGGGAGGCGCGTGCGCAGTCGTCGCGGCACCGTGAGAGCGGGCAGCAGCCGCCCCGACAGATCCAGCACCGTCAGGTCGAGCCTCGGGCGCGGCGCCTCGACGGGCTCGGGGTCGCGAACCACCGCCTCGTTGAACGTCTCGAGGACGACGCCGCTCGGCCCCTCGAACAGCGGGCGGATCTCTCCTTCGTCGGGCCCGAACTCCTCCCAGTCGAGCGCGACGCCCTCGATCCCCTCTCCCTCGCAGATCCGCCGGACCTCCTCACCGATCGGATCGAAGACCCAGGCTCGCAACTCGTCTTGAGCGAAGGAGCGATGCCCCGGTTCCGGCGGCAGACCGCTCGCCGGGAACCGCGCCACGCAGGCCATCGGCAACTCCCACTCCTGGCGACTGCGCGCGATCCCCCACGCGAGGGCCACGTCGGCGGCCGCATCGTCGAGCCGACCGGCGAGCGCCGAGTCACGCTGCCAGGCGTCGATCTCCTCCGGGAGCGGAAGGGCGTCCAGCAGGTCCGCAAGGATCGCTGCCGCCTCGCGCTCGCCGTCGACGTGGAAGACGTCCTCGAGCCCCTCTCCTTGTTCGAGCAGACGCATGGGCTCGGTATGGGTCAACACGCCGGGTCCGGGTACGGGAAGCACCCAATCGGCCCCGTTGCCATCGTCGTCCGCGAGGAGCGCGGTCGCCGCGAGCGTCCTCTCGTCCGCCGCCGTGAACCGCGCGACGCGCCCGAAGGGCCGGGCGATCCGTCGCAAGGTGGCGCCCGCAGCCGCGAACGGCAGAGCACTGGCCGAAACGGCGCCGCGCGCGGTGAGCTCGTCGCCGACCGGAATGTGGGCCAGGGCGCGCTGCGTCACGCCGAGCGTGTCGCCGGCGCTCATGCGCGCGATCGTGCGGCGGTGCAGCGCGGTCGACGCCAGTTCCGCGAACCGGGCGCGGTTCAGCACGCGGTTGGCCTCGAGCACATTCTGCAGCTGCGACCATGCACCGGCCATCAGCGGCTCCTGGTCCATCCGGACCACGGATGTCCCGAGCCCGGCCGCGATCCGCTCGGCCGGGTCGAGATTCAACTCGGCGAGCCAGGGCGGGTTCTCTCCCTCAGCAGGCAGCGCCGTCGCGAGCATGTGCGCTCCCCCGTAGAGCGGAGGACCGACCTCCGGATCGGCGTCGGTCGAGGCGGGCGCGTCGACGAGGTCGCGCAGCCTGTCCTCTGAGGCGGCGGTCAGCTGCCCAGGGTCGCCGGGCGCCGGTGCCGTCTCTGCACCGGGCGCCACGAGCGCTCCGAAGACGTCGCGCGGACCGACGGCGCCGGTGACTCCCATCCCGGCATCGGAGGTGTCGACGAGCCGCCGGCCGAGACCTTCGGGAGTGGGGACGCCCTCGATCCGTTCGGCGAGCTCTTCGAATCCGAGCAGCCCCGCGGTCGCGAACTCCCACGTGTCGTACCCCGGAAGAATGACCTTCGAGTCCGGCCCCGCCGCAGGACTCCACGACCAGGCCAGCGTGGCCGTGGGAGCACGCCCGAGAGCCGCGTCGACTCCCGCCTGGAAGGTCGGCACCACGATCGCACGCCACTGCCGGTCGGGTGCCAGCCGGCGCGGTGCGAGCAGTCGCGACAGATTCAGCCGTGGCGACCCCGAACCGAGGCTGCGGGCGAGGAGTCCGGCATCCGTCCTGTGTGTTCCGAGCACCTGCGCGTGCGCCCATCCCCATGCCTCGTCGGGCCGCGGAAGGTCACCGATCCTCAGTTCGAAGGTCTCCGGCAGCTCCGGCCGCAGCGGCGGCTTGCGTAAGGCGTTCTCGGCCGGCACGACGACCAGCCGCAGCCACGGCGGGAGCCTGCCGTCTCCGCTCGGTGCGGTCGGTGTGAACAGCCAGGGAAGGTCGGGCTGGTCGAATTCGATGTGGGCGAGGTCGCCCGTCGTCGCATCCGCCGTGCCGGGTGCCGGGTAGCGCCGGATGATCTGCGCCGGGTCGATGCCGAGCACGGCCCCGGGACCGCGCACCTCAACCGCCTGCTGCACCCGTGCGAGGCCGCCGTGTCCGTCGGACAGGTCGAACGACACGTCGATGCGCGCGGTCGCCGAGGCATCGGTGGAGAACTGCGGATGACGGATGCCGGCTGCGGCGCCGGTGCGGAAGTAGGGCACGAAGGTGAAGCTCTCGCCGTGCGCAGGTTCGGCGATCACGGCCTGAAGCCGTGCCGCGACGTCGACCATGCCCATCACGCACCCACCCTCGTCATCGCGGCGAGTCCGCCCTGGACACCCCGGGCGCTGAAGAGCGCATCGCTCCAGGGCGCGAAGTCCGCGCGCAGGGCGCCGGAGGCGACATCCGTCACGCGCACCTCCGACACCGGGCGCACCTCGATGCGTCGCTCGGCCAGCTGGGGGCGCCAGTCCTCCGCGCTGCGCAGAGCCGAGCTGCCGGCGGGACCCGCGTCCAGTAGGAGCCGGAGCATCGCATCCGAGATGAGCAGGCGCATGGGCTCGATGGGTTCCTCGGGCCGGCCGGGCCAGGAGTCCTCGTATTCGAGCTCGACGGAGTGCGCGAATGGCAGGAGGGCTGCGGCATCCGTCTCCGCCGTGGAGAGGTCGATGGTGAGCCCGCCTTGGCGGTCCTCGAAGTCGGGTGCGCCGAGCTGCTCGTCCGCCGAGAGCTGGAGGAGCTGGCCGATCGCGAACGACTCCGTCACCGAAGAGGAATCGACGGCGGCGCCGGGCGCTCCGCCGACAGCACCGACACGGACGCCGCCGGGGACGGCGAGCCGGCATTCGGCGGGGGCGACGGGCGCTGCTCCGACGCGTTCGATGGTCATCTGCCACGGGAAGCGCCGCTGTGAGCACCGGACGAGCTCCCACGGCGCGACGACAGTGGGGCTGTCGCCGCCACCCGCGGGCACACCAGGGACGGGTGTCATGCGGACCGGCACGTACTGACCCGCGCGTTCCGCGCGCTGCCACGCCTCGGGAAGGTTGAGGGCCTCCGCGACCTTGGCGAGCGGCGCGACGGCCTCGAGCGCGGGTGACGCCGGGCGCGAGGGGCCGAAGGTGATGGGTCCGACGTCGATGCTCGGGTCGGGCAGCGGCCACGGCAGCGAGAAGCGCCCGCGCCCCTCGATGGTCCAGGGGCTCGGGCCGGTCAGGCGACCGGACAGCTGCACGCCGAGGAGCGCGATGCCGAAGGCCTCCACGTGCACGCCGGCGCTGATCGCGACCTCGAACCCGAACGGGTCGAGCTGGATGAGGGCGTCCAGGGTGAGGCTCCCCCGCACGGCGGCGACCGCCACGGAGTAGCCGATCTCGATCGATCCGCCGAACTGCACCGTGTTCGGCGTGACGGCGACGTAGCCCTCCAGCCGGAGTTGCAGGCCGACGGGCGGAGACATCTCTGCGCCGATGCGCCGCATCCCGGTGAGCTCCCCGGGGATCGCCGTGAACTTCGGGTGGAACCCGCCGGCGCTG
This sequence comes from Microbacterium sp. LMI12-1-1.1, assembly GCF_040676455.1. NCBI lineage: Bacteria > Bacillati > Actinomycetota > Actinomycetes > Micrococcales > Microbacteriaceae > Microbacterium > Microbacterium sp. LMI12-1-1.1. The sequence continues at coordinate 1,076,459 of NZ_JBEGIA010000001.1, forward strand.
AGGTAGACGCCGGGGTCGTCGAACCGGATGAGCAGTCCGAGGCTGCCGTAGACGGAGAACAGTGCGATGCGCGAGTTGTAGAGCTCGGCACGCAGCAGCACCTTTCCGCGGCCGAACTGCGCCATCACCCCCGCGCGCAAGTCGATGATCGGGGCCTCTTCGGTGGGGAGCGCCGCCCTGGCAAGGCCGACGATCACGATCACCGGGTCGGGGACGGCGAGCACGACCCCCACGTCGAGCGTGAAGAGGCTGATCGGGCGACCCCACGCGAGCTGCACCATGGGACCGACGACGAAGCTTCCGGCCTTCGCCGGAAACACCCGGCCCAGCGTCTGAAGGATCGTCGGGGCAGCGGCGACGACGTCGGGCGGGAACATGAGCTGCTCCAGCACGCCGTCCTTGATGCCGGCGGCGATCGCGTCGGGCATCACGTCGACCCCGAGGCCCACGATGCCGCCCACCGCGTTCAGCGTGAAGAGGAGCCCCAGTTCGATCGGCACCGGGAACCGCATCGACATGACGACGACGAACGACATCGCGCCGTCGACTTCGCGGAAGAGCCCGAAGGCATCGACCTTGACGGGTCCGATCGTGAGGGCGAGCGCGCCCCCGAACCCGCCCTGAACCACTCTGAGATAGCCGCCGCCGGAGACCGGTCCGGCGTCGAGCGAGATGCCGATCGCCTCGGGCACGAGGAATGACGGGTCGCCGAACGGCTGCTGGCCGGCGAGGATGCGGGCGGGGTCGATGGGCAGCCGGAGTCCGGCGCCGTCGACTCGGGCTTTGAGGACGCCCAGCAGCTCGGTGAGCAGCCGACTGCGGAGATCGATACGCAGGTCGCCGCCCTCGGCATTCAGCGCCAGATCGAGTCCCTGCAGCTCGACCACCTGCGCATCGAGCCGGGCGGGCAGTGCGATCGGCCCCACGGCGCCCCGCGTCGTGACGCCGCGCGCGTCGACGGTGAAAGCGAGGTCGGTCGATGCCGACCCTGCAGCGCCGATGAGCTTGCGGATGAGTCCGTCGGTGCCGCGGCCGAGATCGATGCTCGCACCGCTGCCCGCGACGGTCATGCTGAGGCCCGGCGCACCGAACCGCACCGTGAGCTCGACCGCGTCGACCTGGAACGGCGGAGCCGATGCGCTGGTTCCCTTCCAGGTCACCTCGAGGAGCGGTGAGCCGTTGTCGTCGGCCTTCATGGCGGCGACGGGCGAGCGCAGGCCGAGGCCCTGGAGGAGCGCTCGCGGCGGGGCCTCTTCGATCGCCTTCTGCGCGACCACATCGAGCTTCACCCCGAGAATGGTCGCGGCCGCGTCGACTTCGCCCAGCGCATCCCACAGGTGCCGCGTCCCATTCGCCAGGTCACCGGCGTCCAGCGCCGTGACCGCGGTGGCGAGCTGCGTGCCGGCAGTGGTCAGATGGCCCTGCACCTGCACCGCATCCGCGAGCGGCTTCTCGACCAGTTCCGCGAGCTTCTGCGCCGTGTCGAGGGTGGCGAGCCGGGCCGCCGCGTAGCGCAGCGCGGCTGCAAGCAGCTTTCGAGCGGTATCGTCCACCGCGTGTCCCTGCGCTCAGAACTGATCAGAGCCCGGTGGAGCCCCATACCACCGGAGCGAGGCCCGGAGATCGTCGCACCGGACGACCGCGGGTTCGAGGAAGGCGCATATCTGCGCGTTATCGTCCTCGCCTCCGGACCTGGCTGTCAAGACCGTGCGCACGCACCGGGCTACAGCACGGGCACCCGGTTCTCGTGCTCGTCGAGCACCCATACCTGCAACGCCGTCGCCAGGTACAGCCGGTGGGGAGCGTCTGCCGAGACCGCCGACATGTCCCACGTCGACAGTCCGGATGCCTCGCACTTCGCGTTGAATATCGCAAGCGCAGCCGCGAGTTCGTGGTCCGGCACCTGCGCCGCGGCCGCTTCGACGTAGACCGCGCTCGCGGAGCCTCCTTCGACAGTCGAGTCGAACACGACGAGCGCGATCTCGGCGCGCTGTGCGACGTTCAGCGAGTGCCGCCGCGTGGTTCGGAACACCCAGACATACTGGCGCAGACCGCGCTCCGCGAACCAGATCGGCGTCACCCACGGGCGACCGTCCACGTCGGCAGTGGCGAGTGTTGCGTAGGAGTTCTCGTCGATGATGCGGCGCGCGGCATCTGTCGGCGACTCGTCTGCCGTGAATGTCATGCTCATGGCTACCAGACGGTGCCCGGCCCTGAGAAGGGCGGGCTTCCCCCGCGCCCCACTCCGCGGTCGGCGCCATGCCGGTGAGAAGGATGCGGCGGAGAAGATCGCCAGCCCGACGATGAGCATCTGCGGCGGCGGCCGGGTACCGCCGATCCGTGTAATGGCAGTCACTCCCTCTCTGCGGCGCGCCGTTCTAGCGTCGATGACATGACGAACCACCTGACCCTGAACAACGGCGTCGAGATCCCCGCCCTGGGCTTCGGCGTCTTCCAGACCCCGCCCGCCGAGACCGCCGAGGCCGTGGCATCCGCCCTCGAGACCGGATACCGGCTCATCGACACCGCCGCCGCGTACGCGAACGAGCGGGGCGTCGGCGACGCCCTCCGCGCGTCCGGCATCGACCGTGACGACGTCTTCCTCGAGTCGAAGGTGTGGATCTCCGATTACGGATACGACGAGACCCTCCACGCCTACGAGAAGAGCGCCCGGAAGCTGCAGGTCGACGTCATCGACCTGTTCATCCTGCACCAGGCCCTCCCCGGCGAGTTCGACAAGACGATCGCGGCGTACAAGGCGCTGGAGCAGCTGCTCGCCGACGGCAAGGTGCGCGCCATCGGCGTCAGCAACTTCATGATCGAGAACCTCGAACGGCTGCTCGCGGAGACGACGATCGTGCCGTCCGTGAACCAGATCGAAGTCCACCCCTACTTCCCGCAGAAGGAATTGCAGGCCTTCGGCGCCGAGCACGGCATCCTCACGCAGGCGTGGTCGCCGATCGGCGGCATCACCTCTTACCGCGGCGACGACGCCAAGAGCACCTTCAACGACCCGGTCATCCTCGAGATCGCCGCGGCACACGGCAAGACTGCCGCCCAGGTCATGCTCCGCTGGCACATCCAGAACGGTGTCCAAGCCATCCCGAAGTCGGTCAAGCCCCAGCGGATCGCTGAGAACTTCGACGTGTTCGACTTCGAGCTCACCGACGATGAGATCGCTCGCATCGACGCCCTCGACACGGGCGTCCGCGGCGGGCCGGCGCCCGAGGCCATCACCCTCGAGGCATTCGGGCGCGACATCCCGGAGGAATGAGCCGGATAACTCAAGGAGGAGCGTGGCGCCTCCGGCTCCTCGGCGGCCTCGCCGCGACCAGGGTCGAACCGGCGATCACGGAATAGGACCTCCTGTCTGCACGGTGAAGTCGGCACCCTCCTTCACCGTCGCGGTCGTTCGGGTCCGTGCCCGGCGTAGCGGATATCCGGAGCCGTAGGCGCCGTCATGCCGTCTCCCAGGAAGTAGTCCACATTGCTCGACTGCAGATACCCCTTGAGCGTCATGCCGTTGCGGTAAGCCGGGTTGTGCGCCAGCGTGTACAGGCGCATCTCGCTCGGCCGGTCGGTCGTGAAGATGACGAGCTCGTCGAACTCCGGGCTCGGCAGCACGACCTCCTCGCGCCAATCGCCGAGGATGTCCGCGATGAGAGTCGGATACACCGAGTTTCCGAGCGCCGTCGCGGCCCCAAAGTCGGCGAAGGTGAGTATGCGCGGCACGGACTGCCTGTCCGTCGGGTTCTCCCAATCCCACTTCGCGATGCGCGCATCGCGTGCGGTCGGGAACGGGTCATTCGTGAACAGCTCCCGGAGGGGATCGCCATCCCACCAGACGCCCATATGCGGCCAGGGCTGCTTGGTGGTGTCCGGTTCCGCCAGCTCATTCGTCGGCGCGTTGTAGAGCCCAACGGCCGCACTCTGCTCGTAGTTCACCTCACCGTTGATCGACCAGGTCTCCATGCCGGGGAAGCGCGGGTCGATGTCGGCCACCATTCCGCGACCGGCATCGGCCGGCAGCTCGGCCGTGTGCTTCCACAGCACCTCGCCGATCGCCGCGTCGTAGTAGTAGTCGAGCAGACCGTTGGGGTGATCCTGCTGGATGCCGTAGCCCTCGAGCCCCGGACGGGAAGGATCGATGTCGGCGATGAACCAGCGATCGCCGTGGATGATGTCCTGCGCTGCGAGGCTGTACCGCAGGGACCCGTCGCCGTTGAGCACGAACCCGATCTCGCCGATCTCGTCGCGCCCGTCGCCGTCGACGTCGACGATGCGCGTGTTGTGCCCGTCCGGAAGGTCCTGGTCGCCGCGGAGGAACTTCCACTCCTGCGTCAGGGCTTTGCCGTCGAACCGCCATGCCAGGTACATGAGGTTGAAGCCGTAGCCGCTGCCGCCGCTCGACCCGACCCGGTTCTTCAGGTAGCCGACAAGGCTTGGGTTGATTCCGTCGAGATACCCGACGCCGAACCGCGCGTACATCGGCCCGTCCGCGATGTAGTCGTCGGGCACGGGAGCGTGCGCGCGCAGAGCCCCCGTCATCCCATCGAGGATCGCGACGGACTGGCCGAGCTCGTCGGCGTGCTGGTCGAAGACGGTCCCGTCGCCGAACGTCACGCCGTCGGCGATACGGATAGCGACCTCGGCCTTGCCGTCGCTGTCGAGGTCGTAGACCGTGACGCCGTCATTGTGGCCGACGTCGATCGTTGATGACCCGCCCTCGATGTTGTTCTGGTCGAGGCTGTTCGGACCGAGATCGGCCGACCACAGGAACGTCCCGTCACTCCGGTAGGCCTCGATCGACTGCGGAGCGGTCTGGCGATCGATCACATAGTCGTACGCGCCGTCGCCGTCGAGGTCGCCGACCCAGACGAACTTGATCGGCCCGCCTTCGCGCAGCGGTACCCTGACGACAGGCTCCACGGCGTGGTTCGCCGACAGCGTGAACGCCTTGCTCGGCGCCTTGGTGTCGCCGTTCACCGCTCTTACCCGGTAGCTGTTCGAAACGCTCAGATCTGCGGTCGTATCGATGAAGCTGGTGCCACCAGTCAGGGGTTGCTCGGTGAGGCGGACGTAGTCACCGGAGTCGGCCGACCGCTCTACGTGGAAGCCGATACTCGGGTCGTCAAGGCCGAGCAGCCTCCAGCTGACATGCACCTCGGCGTCGCCTGATCGCACGGCAACGACGCCGCGATCGAGCCGCTCCATGATGCGGCCTTCACCCGCGGTGGCGGCCGACGCCGGTGTGCCGTCCTCTTCCGCGGCAGCCGAAGGCGCCACGACCAGGGCAGCACCGACGACGCAGGCCGACACGATGGCAAGGTTTCGCGCTCTGGCACGCGACATGCGACTCTTCATCCATCTCCTCCTCGAAACGGTCCGGCGTGACGCCGGCACGGCAGCCGCCTTCGGATGCCGGGACCATGATGGGTCGCCGTTCGTGCGGACAGGCGAGAAACGATCAGAAGCGTTCAGGCGATCGCAGCGGCGCGTGCACGATCCCGAGCGGCGGACCTGCCTCATCGGGTGCTGCATGGTCGACGAGGCTGAGGCCCACGTCGGTGATGCCGCATCCCATGTGGCGTCGCCGATATCTCGTGATTGAGACCGCAGAAACAAGAAAAGCGCCGGTGAACCGACGCTTTTCTCATCCGGGACCGCTCGACATCGGGTCGGCGATCGGCGGAGCCGCCGTCCGCTCGCGTCGACTTGCAACGGTAACACGAATTCTGAGGGGCCTATAGTTTTGGCATGTTCGAAACGACTTTCAACGACGGCTGGATCGTGCGCCCGAAAACGAGCATCTTCGCGCAGCTGCGAGCAGGAGCCGGGTCCGACCAGCCGATCACCCTGCCTCACGACGCCGTCATCACCGAGGAACGCTCGCCCGATGCCGCGGGGGCACAGGCGTTCTTCCGAGGCGGGACATTCGAGTATCTGAAGCAGTTCGAGGCGCCGGAAGAGTGGCGCAACAAGCGTGTCGCGTTGCACTTCCACGCGGCATACCGGGACGCGATGGTCTTCGTGAACGACGCGTTCGTGGCCCAGCGCCCGTCCGGGTACTCCGAATTCTTCGTCGAACTCGACGCGTACCTGCGCTACGGCACGACCAACACGGTGCGTGTCGAGACACGGGCATGGGACGACTCCCGCTGGTACACGGGCGCGGGCCTGTATCGCGACGTACGTCTGCTGGTGACCGCGCCGACGCACATCGCCCCGCGTGGAGTGACGGTGACGACCCCCGACGTCGATGACGAGCGCGCGGTGGTCGAGACGGTGGTGCGGGTCAGCAACGCCGGACGCTCCACCGCGACCCGCACTGTGGGCGTCCATATCGTCGCGCCCGACGGGAGCACGGCCGCCGGCGGGCGCTCTCCCGTCACCGTGCGCCCGGGCGAGACCGTCACCGCGCGCGTGCGCTCCTACATCGAGGTTCCGTTGCGCTGGAGCGTTGACGATCCCCATCTGTACACCGCTGAGGTCCGCCTTCTTGACGGCGACGACAGTGATGACGACCGCCGTTTCCCGTTCGGCATCCGCACTCTCCAGTTGGATCCGCGACACGGCCTGCGCATCAACGGCGAGACCGTGAAGCTCCGCGGCACCTGCGTGCATCACGACAACGGCATCCTCGGTGCCGCCTCATTCGCGCGAGCTGAGGAGCGCAAGGTCGAGCTGCTCAAGGCGGCGGGGTTCAACGCGGTGCGGGCAGCCCACAGTCCGTTCGCCGAGTCGTTCCTCGACGCCTGCGATCGGCTCGGCATGCTGGTGATGGACGAGGCGTTCGATGTGTGGACGGATTCGAAGACATCGTTGGACTACTCGCTGGCGTTCCCCGAGTGGTGGGAGCGCGACCTCGAGGCGATGGTCGCGAAGGACCGCAACCATCCGAGCGTCATCATGTACTCGCTCGGGAACGAGATCCTAGAGGTCGGCAACCCGCACGGCGCCGCCATCAGCCGCACCCTCGCAGAGAAGGTCCGGGCACTCGACCCCACCCGTTTCCTCACGAACGGCATCAATGCCCTGGTGTCGGTCATGCCGGCGCTGCTCGCCCAGCGCGCGGAGCATCGGGCGTCGGACGGAGGCGTGAACGCCGTCATGGCCGGCCAGCCTCGCATCATGGACGAGGTCGTCAGATCCGAGGCGGTCGCCGCGGCCACCGCCGAGTCCTTCTCGGTTCTCGACATCGCCGGGTGGAACTACGCCGACGTCCGGTACCTCCAGGACGTGGACGCCTTCCCGGACCGCATCGTCGTGGGCACCGAGACGTTCCCGAACGCCATCGCCTCGAACTGGAACCTCGTCACCGGCCACCCGCATCTCATCGGTGACTTCACGTGGACCGGGCTGGACTACCTCGGCGAGGTCGGCATCGGTCGTCTGCAATACGACGACGAGCCGTACTCGTTCGAAGCGTCGTACCCGTGGATCACGGCCTGGTGCGGCGACCTCGACATCACGGGCTTCCGCCGCCCGGCCTCGTATTACCGCGAGATCGTGTTCGGCCTGCGCACCTCGCCGTACATCGCCGTCCAGCGCCCCGAGAATCACCCACGCACCGCCGTGCGCGGACGCTGGTCGTGGAGCGATTCGATCGCGAGCTGGACTTGGGATGCGGAACCCGGCTCACCGATCCGCGTCGAGGTGTACGCGGACGCGGACGAGGTCGAACTGCTGCTGAACGGCGCGGCCATCGATCGGGCTGCGCCGGGCAATGACCTGCCGCTCATCGCGCATTTCGAGACCGAGTACCAGCCGGGCACACTGACGGCGGTGGCGTACCGGGGCGGAAGAGAAACCGGCCGCACCTCACTCGTCACCGCGGGAGAGCCCCGACTCGTCGCCTCGACCGATCGAGCGACGGTGATCGCCGACCACGGCGACCTCGTCTTCGTCGAACTCGAGCTTCGTGATGAGCAGGGTGTGCTCCACACGGCGGCCGACCGCGAGGTGACGGTTGCCGTCGACGGCGCCGGCACGCTCATCGCGCTGGGCAGCGCGCGACCTTCGACCCTCGAGCGCTACGACACCGCGCGGCACACCACCTTCGACGGCAGGGCGCTCGCCGTCATACGGCCGACCGGCCGGGGTGAGATACGGATCACCGCGTCGACGGATGGGCTCGGGAACGCCGTGGCAGTCGTGACGGCCCTCCCCGCCCAAGACGGCGAGCACCCCGTGTGAGCCGCAACCGGCACGACGGGCCCGCAGGCAGACGCCTGCGGGCCCGTCTCGTCCGCATCGCGGTCGCCGAGGTTCCGCTACTTCAAGGCTCCGGCGCCGATGCCCTTCACGATGTGCCGCTGCGCCATCAGGTAGAACACGATGACGGGCACGATCGAGATCGTCGTGGCGGCCAGCAGCACCTGCTGCTGGGGCGTTTCGGCAGATGTGAACGCGGTGAGGCCGCGCTGGATGGGCATGAGCTCGTTGTCGTCGAACAGCACGAGCGCCATCAGGTACTCGTTCCAGGCACCGAGTCCCTGGATCACCGCGACCGCCGCGAGCCCCGGTCGCGCGAGAGGCAGGATGACGCTCCAGAAGACGCGAAGCGGTCCCGCGCCGTCGAGTGCGGCGGCCTCCTCGAGGTCGCGCGGCTGGCTCACGAAGAAGCTCCGCATGATGAGCGTCGACATCGGGATGCCCGACGTGATGAGGATCAGCACGTAGCCCACCGGGTTGTTGGTGAGTCCCAGCGAGATGAGCAGTTTGTACTGCGCGAGGAACATCGCGGGCGCAGGAATGATCATCACCGCGAGGATCACGAAGGTGAACACGCCCTTGCCGGCGAACTCGAGCCGCGCGAGTGCGTAGCCGGCAAGGCTCGACACCAGAAGGATGCCGAGCACGGCCGCACCGGTATAGATCACGCTGTTGCGCAGGTACGTGCCGAGGTCGCCCTCCACCCAGGCTGTGACGTAGTTTCCCCATTGCGGATCACTGGGCAGGAAGCTCTGGTTCGTCAGCAGCTCGGTGAGCGACTGCAAGGATCCCGACACCATCCACAGAAGGGGGAACAGGGCAGTCAGCGCCGCGATGCCGAGCAGCCCGTAGAGGCCGATCTTGTGGACGGGCATGCGGCGGCGACGGGCCGCGGACGTCGCGGTGCTCTCGTCGTGGGGGCGCGATGCCGGAGTCGGGGTGCCCGCGTCCGCCTTGTCGTTGGTGAGGGTCATGCGCGGGACCTCCGTCCCGTGATCGCCAGCTGGACCAGCGAGAGCAGCACGAGCGCGCCGCCGAAGATCACGGACATCGCTGCGGCGCTGCCGTAGCGCCAATTGACGAAGGCTTCGTTGTAGATCGCGAGGGTCGGCACCATCGTGTGGTAGCCAGGGCCGCCGTTGGTGAGCACCTGCACTGTTCCGAAGATCTGCAGGGCGGCGAGCAGGGTGAGCAGACTCACGATGGAGGTCACCGGCGCCAACTGCGGCCAGGTGACGTACCGGAAGGTGGTCCATCGATTCGCTCCGTCGAGCTCCGCCGCCTCGTACAGCTCCTTGGGAACGTCCTGGAGGCCGGCGAGGAACAACAGGAATGCGAAACCCCAGTGGTACCAGACGAAGACGGCGGCGACGGAGAGCAGGGCGAATGCCGGGTCGCCGAGCCAGTTCTGCGTCAACGAGCCGAGACCGACGATTTCGAGGAGCCGGTTCAGCACTCCCGAGCCCGGCGCGAGGATGAAGCCGAACAGGAGACCGACGACCACCACGGAGAGCACGCCGGGCAGGTAGAAGACCGTGCGGAAGAAGGTCGTGCCACGCGTGATTCTGTTGACGGCGAGCGCGAGGCCCAGAGCCAGTCCATTGCCCACGAAGAAGCCGATGATGCCGAAGAAGAGGACATTCCGCATGGAGGCCCAGAAGATCGGGTCGCTCATGACGAACTCGTAGTTCGCCAGGCCCACCCACGGAGTGTCGGGGCTGACACCGTCCCACGACTGGAAGCTCAACAGGATCGCCTGGGCGAAGGGCGTGATGGTGAACACGCCGATGAGGACGATGGCCGGCGCGAGGAACAGCCAGCCGACGACGTTGCGCCGGACGCCCCGCCGCCCGTGCGGCGCCCGCAGAGGGCGCCGCACGGGGATCAGGAGCGGTGAAGTCACGACGACCGATCCTGAGCGGCCTGGATGGCGGCCAGCGCGTCGTCCACAGTGGTCTCCCCCAGCACGAGGCGCTGAGCCTCGGCGACGATCGCCGTCTTGACGTCGGTGGTGAACGTGGTGGACATCACCTGCAGCGACTCGACGCCCGCCGCGAAGCCGACGAGCTGCTCGGGTACATCGCCGCTCGCGAGCAGCTCCGGGTTGGTCGGGAGGATGAGACCCACCTCCGCGAACACCTGCTGCTGCTCCGGCTCGGTGAGCCACTTGACGAAGTCGAGCGCGGCCTCGGGGTGCTCGCCCTTCGGGTTGATGACGGCGCCCTTTCCGGGGATGCCGGGCGAGCGCGGCTCCAGCGGCGCGTCCTCGGCGCCCAGGATGCCGATCGAGAAGTAGTCGGTGAACTCCGGGTTCGTGCGGAAGCCGACCGACACGCCGGGCGACGCGTCGAAGATCGAGCCGAGCGTCTGCGTGAAGAACGCCGTCTCCACGCTCGGGTTGTCGTCCTGACCCCCCGGGAGCGTGCCGTTCGCGATGACGCCGGCATCCTTCAGGTCGACCAGGAACTGGAAGGCATTGCGCCAGCCTTCGCTGTCCCAGCTCTCCTCACCGTTGAAGGTGGCGGCGATCTCCTCGTCGGTCAGCCAGTTGGACGCGAGTCCCTGCATCAGCTGCGGGGTCAGCGACGCGGCGATCGAGAAGTTGCCGTCGCCCTCGTTGGCGTCGATGAAGTCCTCGATCGTCGCCGGGGCGTCGTCCGCCGTCATCTCGGCCAGCGCCGGGTTGACCATCATGCCGTAGGTCTGCGTCTCCCAATGCACGCTGTAGATGCCCGCCGGCACGTCGAGGTTGTTGCCGTCCTCGAACGTCGACATCTCGATGACCTCGGGGCTGAAGTCCTCGCTCCAGCCGCTCTCGAGCTCCTCGGTCAGATCCATCGCCCAGCCGGCCTTGTAGAACGGCGCCATGTCGGTGGCGGCGAACGAGGAGTAGATGTCGGGCATGTCGCCCGACTGAGCGCGCGCCTGCAGCTTGGGGAGATAGTCGGCGGGTCCGGGAGAGTCGATGGTGACCTTCACACCCGTCTCCTCGGTGTACTGCTCGGCGAGCTGGGTGAGCGCTGCCTCTTGGCCGCGGGACTGATTCAGAAACGTCAGCTCGATGTCCTCCGCCGCGGTCGAATCAGCTTCCGGCGCGGGCTGCGAGCAGCCGGTGAGCACGAGCGCCGTCGCGATGGTCAGCGAGCCGGCGAGGATCGCGCCGCGGCGTCGCCGGGTCATGGGTGTGTTCATGGGAATTGGTCCTCGTCTTTGAAAGCCGTGAAGAACGCGGTCCGCGTCGCCGCCATCGGGAGAGGGACGGCTGCCGCGGGGCGCCTCCGCTGTGTGGTTGTGATCGGCTGGCGACAGCTGATCTGTCAATCGGTTGCCAGGCCCATTGTTCACCATGGCAGTTCCAAAATCAATAGACGACTCTCGAATTCGTGAAGCGTGTCCAGGTGTCCAGCCCCTCGACCTGGAGGTCCCAACCCTCGGGCATCGCAGCGCCGCCTTGCACAGCCGCGACCACGTGAGCAGCTGCCGCGAGGATGCCGCCGTTCGCCGGCAGGTAGATCGTGAGGAACCCGGGCATCTGCGGGTTGTGGCCGTTGGCCAGGAAGACGTTCTTCGGCGACGGATGCAGCAGCGCGTCCAGTGCGCGCGGGATGTCGCCGAGGCGCGTCGCGGTCATCGCCATCACCGAGTAGTCCCAGCCCCAGCTGGACTGCAGCTCCCAGTCCCTCCAGACCGCGTCGAGTGTCGCACTCATGACGCCCAGGTCGATGAGGTCGGTATCGGGCAGCCACCCGGCCGCCATGAGCATGGACGGGTGATCCTTGCGGATGAGGTGCGGCCACGTGGCCACGGCGGCGTACGTGCCGTCGGCGAGCACGTGCGGCGGGTGCATGTTCGCCGCCACTCGCTGCCAGTCCTCACGTGGCGGCATCCCGAGGCGCTCCCGCCATTCGCTCGCCCGTCCCAGAGCCCACGACCAGTACGCGAGCTCGAACGTCGGGTTCTCGGTCGTGGCACGGTCGGCCAGGTAGCTCTCCTGGGCGGGAATGAGCGGGGCGGGAAGCACGAAGGTTCCGTCTCGTTCCTCCGCGAAGTCGGCCATGAAGTCGGCTGTCGCCTCGATGAGCGGGTAGTGCTGGAGCAGAAATCCTTCGTCGCGTCCCTCGGCGAGCAGCAGCTCCAGGAGGTGGATCAGGTGCGGCTGCTGCCAGATCAGGAAGACGCCGATGTTACTGGGCGACTCTTCGGCCGAGGGGTCCGTCTGTTTTGGCCACCGCGCCCCGCGGTAGCCCTGACGAGCAGCCGTCTCGCGGGCGCGTTGGAGGGCGCCGTGGTACCAGCCGAGGCTGCGTTCGAGGAGGTGACCGCGGCTCCACAGCGGGAACTGGGCCGCATGCCACCAGTGCATCTCGAGATGGAACTTGCCCGTCCACGTGTTGTAGGTGAGACCGGATTCCGCCGGCGGCGTCGACCCCGCGCAGTTGACCGCGAGCACGTACTGCGACAGGACGATACGACGCTCGAGTTCATGCGCCCGCTGGTCCGAGCTGCCGCTGAAGCTGATGGCGCCGCCGTCGCACCAGTAGGACTCCCACCAGTTCTCCGCGCGTGCCCTGACCTGCTCGAAGGACGATAGCTCCGCGGACTGTTCGGATGCCGCCGGGGCCAGCGCGACGACCACTTCCAGGGCAGGCGTGTCGTCCGCGCTCGCGATGATGCGGTCCGCGCGGTACGCGAGAGAGCCGGAGGTCTTCATCCTCACGACATACGTCGTGGATTCGACGCAACGCTCCGCCGTCCCCTGCCCGCGGCCCTCGGCCGTCCAGATCGTCGATTCCTCGAGCGGGACCTCGAAGGAGGCCAGCTCGTCCGCCTGCGCGTCGAACACCCATGCGACGCCCCATCCACGGGCGAGGAGCTCGGACTCGACGCGCACCGCGAAGGAGTCTGCGGTCGGGTCGGCGAGGGACACGACCGACACCCGTTCTCCGTCGAGGGTGTAGTCGGCGTGCACGCTCGCAGACCACAGATCCAGCTCCGTCCGCACGTCGGTGAGGAGGGACGGATGCCGAATCTCCTGACCACGGGGGTCCACCAGCGCGAGACGCCCGAGGTGCGCCCGCCGCGGGTTGTAATGGAACCAGGCGCCTGCCTCGTACTCAGGCGCGATCGGGTCGCTCGCTCGCTGGAGCCCCATCCGGTCGGGATAGGACACCGGTCCGCGGCTCGTCTCGTACACCGACTCGGTGTCTTCGAAGCGGAAGCGCCGCGTCGTCCGCGTCCGATACCAGCCCCAGGTGGACTGCGTCCGCAGCGGGATCTGGAAGTCGTCGGCATCGAACGGCCTCACCTCCTGCTCGGGCAGCCCGCCCACGCCGTCGGTCACGAGACGCCGGGGGTCAGGCACGATCTCGTGGAAGCCGGGGAACGTCTGCAGGCCGGAGACGTCGACAGACATCGCGATGTCACCGTTGCCGACGGTGAGAACCGCGGTCGGATGGGCGGCGGTGTACACGGGGTTATGCGTTCGCACCAGCCGGCGTCGATCGATGGTCACAAGAGCCTCGCGTTCTGAATTGAATTCTGAGTCACCTATCAATTTGAGTCCGAGCATAACATTGCAGGCGCGCTCCCCTTCGGGAGCGCGGGAACGGAGCCCGGATGACCAGCAAGCGCGGCCCTTACGCGAAATCCGACGTGCGTCGCCGGTCGCTGAGCGCGGCAGCTCTCGAACTGGTCCGGCAGAAGGGTCACCGCAACGTCGCCATTGCGGAGATCGCGCAGCTGGCGAACACCAGCGAGCCGACCGTCTATTACCACTTCCCCACCAAGGAGAGCCTCCTCATCGCGGCGCTGCAACAGCACGACGAGGAGAACGCCCGTGCACGCGGGCATGAGGCCGGAGCGATCGCCGAGATGGGAAGTCGGGCAGAGGCGGGTGTACAGCGCACCAACTACGCCCGGCTCTACAACGAGCTCGCCGGCGCCGCCGCCGACCCGACGCATCCCGCCAACGAGTTCTTCCGGCAGCGGTGGGCGCGGTCGGTGGGCGTCGTGGCAACCGACATCCGCCGCCTGCAGGAGTCCGGCCGCGTACCCGCCGACGTGGACGCGAACGACGCGGCGCATCTGCTGCTCGCTGCGTGGGAAGGGCTTCAGCTGCAGTGGATGCAGGGCCCACCCTTCGACATCCGGGCACTCATCGAAGCCCACATCCGCGCACTGCTCGGACCCGACGCCCTCGACTGACCGCGACGGCCGACCGAGGTCGGATCAGAGCGCGTTCGCCGAAGTGACGCGGACCGATCCAGCCGAGGCTCGGCGCCGGCCGACGTCGCGGTTGACGGCGACGACACCGAACGTCGGGTCCCAGCGACCGCACTCGTAGTTGTCGAGCAGACGGCCACACCACCGCGCCTTCGCCAGCGAGGAGTCGAGGGGGCACTCGTCAATCGGTTTCAGGTCCGCCACAGAAGGGGCATCCTGCTTCGTCGCAGCCCCATGCTTTCAGAAGGGGTGCCATGCTCAGGGGTAGAGGCCGCGCAGCCGATGGGCTTCGGTGACGCGTTTGACGGCGAGAGCGGTGGCCGCTGCACGCAGGGTGAGACCGTGTAGTGACGCGAAGCCGTTGACGTCGTCCCAACCCGACCGCATCCGCTCGGCGAGGCGGGATTCCACCTCATCAAGGCTCCATCGGTAAGCCTGGTTCGACTGGACCCACTCGAAGTACGAGACGATCACTCCACCCGCGTTGGCGAGGATGTCGGGCACGACGAGGACGCCAGCATCGGCGAGAATTCGGTCGGCTTCGCGCGTGGTGGGCCCGTTCGCGCCCTCGACGACGATGCGGGCCTGCACGCGGTGGGCATTGTCGGCGTGGATGACGCCCTCCACCGCGGCAGGTACGAGGAGGTCGACTTCCAGCTCGAGCGCCTCAGCGCCGTCGAGCGCTTCCGCGCCGGGGAAGCCTACGACGGTGCCTCCAGCATCGACGTGTCGACCAAGTGCTTCCACATCGATCCCACGCTGGTTGAACACCGCCCCGTACTGGTCCGATACGGCTACGACGGCGACACCGACTTGGTCCAGGAACCGAGCTGCGTCACGACCGACCTTGCCGAATCCCTGGACGACCGCGGTGGTTCTGACCGGATCGAGTCCGACGGCCCTGAGGGCCGCGAGGGCGACGTGGACAACGCCGCGCGAGGTGGCGCTGGAGCGGCCGAGTGAGCCGCCGAGGCTGAGAGGTTTGCCCGTCACGACACCGGCGACGGTGTGGCCCTGGCTGACGGAGTAGGTATCCATCATCCATGCCATGACTTTCTCGTCAGTGCCTATGTCGGGCGCTGGGATGTCGTGCTGCGGCCCGATCATCGGGAGGATCTCGGTGGTGTAGCGCCGCGTCACGCGTTCGAGCTCAGCGCTGGAGTAGAGGCGGGGGTCGATGGCGACACCACCTTTTGCGCCGCCGTAGGGCACGTCGAGCAGGGCGCATTTCCAGGTCATCCACATCGCCAGGGCGCGCACTTCGTCGACATTCACTGACGCGCTATAGCGCAGGCCGCCCTTGGCTGGTCCGCGTGAGATGTTGTGCTGTATTCGGTAGCCGCTGAGCACCTCGACGGTTCCGTCATCTCGCCGTAGAGGGATGCTGACGGTGAGCTCGCGCCGGCTCGACTTGAGCATGGCGTGAGTGCCCTCGTCGTAGCCATGGAAGGCGATCGCCTCGTCAAGTTGCCAGCGTGCGTCGGCCAGCGCTTGAGTTCCGGCGTCCTCGAGGACGGGTCGTGTCGCGGCTTGTGTTCCGCTCATCACGGCACCTCCGTTGGGTCGTTCAGCACGTCAAGAGCCGATCGCGTCGCAGAGATCGCGGAACAGCCGGGCATGCAGCCGGTTCCACTCCTCCGTCACTGGCTCCGGCCACGACGAAAGCTTCACTACGACCGTCCGGGTGCGTGGGTCGACCCAGATGAACTGGCCGTGGATTCCGACCGCGTAGTAGTCGGCGCGCGGGCTGCCCGTGATCCACCACTGGTTTGAATAGGCCCCGCCCGGGTGCACCCGCTGGAACACGGTGCCCGAGGCGGCTTGCGGGTTGCCGCCCTGGATCGTGCGCCGGACCCACTCCGCCGAGACCACCCGCGTGCCGTCGATGACGCCTTCATCGAGCATGAGTCGGCCGACGCGGGTCAGGTCCCGCGCGGTGCAGGAGATGCCGCCGTTCGCGAACCCGAACCCCCGGGCATCGACTGTGATCTGGGCGTCGTGCTCGCAGCCGAGCTTCGACCACAGACGCCGCGAGACCGCGTCGGGGTACCGCAGCCCCGTGATGTTCTCGACGATCCACGCGAGCACGTCCGTGCCGGCCGAGCAGTACCTGAACCGCTCGCCGTGCCGGCCACCGCCGCGCAGCGCCGCAAGGAACGCGTAGGTGTCGGGCGGATCCTCGGGCAGGCGCGGACGCCAGCCGGCGACCCGGTCCTGCGCCTGCACCTCCGAAGCGGGGTTGCGGTAATCCTCGTCGTAGTCGACGTCGACGGTCATGTCGAGGACCTGCTGCACGGTCGCGTCGCCATACGCGCTGCCGGCGAGTTCCGAGATGTAGTGGTCGACGCGAAGCTCGGGGTCGAGGAGCCCGTCGTCGACCAGGGTGCCGACCGTCAGCCCGCAGATCGACTTGGAGACGCTCATCAGCAGGTGCACACCGTCGGGATCGACGCCGTCGCGATAGTACTCGGCCGCGATCTCGCCGTCGCGCACGACGACGAGGGCGTCGGTGTAGCTCTGTTCGAGCCGCTCGACCAGTCGGGGCAGCGCGGCCAGCCTTCCGAGCCCGAGCACCGGGCGGGCGGATTCCTCGGCGGGCCGATGCGCGATCGGCGCCGTCGGCACAAACTCCGCGACGTGCCCGAACGCCCAGCGGTTGTGCGGCGCATCCTGCCAGTTCTCGAGGGTCGGCTCGGCGGCTGAACCGCCGGGGACGCGTGATGGGTGCGCGCCGCGGGTGATGTGCGGGGGCAGCAAAGAGGTCACGACGGGATCCTGTTCTCGTTGAGTGACGGGTTAATGCGCGATGTCTCGATCGGAGTCCCGGGTGGGCCGCCCCGGGCTTCCTTGCCCCGGATGCGGGGCGGGGGCGGAACCGGTACTGCGCCTGGGGTTTCGGGCATCGCGGCGAGCAATCGCTGCGTGTACTCGTGCTGGGGATTCACAAGCACCTCCGACGCCGGGCCGACCTCCACGAGGCTGCCCTTCCGCATCACCCCGGCTGCGTCGCTCATGTAGCGCACGACGTCGAGGTCGTGGGAGATGAGCAGGTAGCTGAGCGAGTACTCGCGGCGCAGTTCCTGCAGCAGATTCAGTACCTGCGCCTGCACCGACACGTCGAGTGCGCTGGTCGGCTCGTCGAGCACGAGCAGCTTCGGGCGGGTCGCTAGGGCGCGGGCGATGCCGACGCGCTGGCACTGGCCACCGGAGAGCTGGTGGGGCAGCCGCTCCGCGTGGGCCTGAGCCAGGCCGACCTCATCGAGGAGTTCGCGCGTTCGCGCTGCGAGGGCGCGCCCGCGTAGCGGTGTGTGCGTGCGCAACGGTTCCCCGATCGATTGCTCGATCGTGAGACGCGGGTTCAACGCGGCGACCGGGTTCTGGAAGACCATGCCGGTGCTCGCGCGAAGGCGGCGCAGCGTCTGGTCGCGGAGCCCGCCGATGGGCTCGCCGTCGATGCTCGAACTGCCCGACGTCGGCTCGATCAGTCGTAGCGCGCAGCGGGCAACCGTGCTCTTTCCGGATCCGGACTCGCCGACCAAACCGAACGTGGTGCCTGCCTCGACTTCGAAGGAGACGCCGTCGACGGCACGCACCTCGCTGCCGTGCGCCCGATAGACCTTCACGATGTTCTCCACCGTCAACATGGCGCTCATGGGCGGCTCCGTTCCACGCTGGCGGCCAGGATGCAGGCCGCTTCGTGCAACGGCGAGACGGGCTCCAGGCCGGGGTCGATGTCAGCGCAGGCAGCGACGGCGATCGGACAGCGGTCGCGGAAGGAGCAGCCTGTGAGGTTGAGCAGGTTTCCCGGCACTGAGCCTCGGATCGCGTCGAGCGGCTGGCCTGGCCGATGCCGCCCGGGCAGCGCGCCGAGCAGGCCGCGGGTGTACGGGTGGGCGGGTGCGCGCAACACGACGTCGGTCGGGCCGGTCTCGACGACCCGCCCCGCGTAGAGCACAGCGATGCGGTCGCAGACCTCGCGCACCACGCCGAGGTTGTGCGTGATGAGAAGCACTCCGAAGCCGAAGCGGTCACGCAGCGACAGGATGAGCTCGAGGATCTGCTTCGCGATCGTCACGTCGAGTGCGGTCGTCGGCTCGTCGAGGATCAGCAGCTTCGGTTCGCAGACCAGCGCCATCGCGATCATCGCGCGTTGCAGCATCCCACCCGACAGCTCATGTGGGTAGCTGCGGTAGATCCGTTCGGGATCAGGCAGGCCGACCTGTTCGAGGTAATGAAGGATATGCGCCTTCGCCGCCGCACGACGCAGCGGCCGTCCGTCGACTCGACGGTGGCGGTCGACGACGTCGCGCATCTGCTGGCCGAGCGTGAAGACCGGATTGAATGCCGTTCCCGGGTTCTGGAACACGATCGAGATGGCATCCCCCCGCGCCGATCCGCGACCGTCGAAGGGCTGCTCGATCCCGTCGAGCAGGACGCGGCCGCTCGGCACCGCGCCCTTGGGCAGCAGGCCGAGCACGGCCAGCCCGGTGAGGCTCTTGCCGCAACCGGTCTCGCCGACGATGCCGACGACCTCGCGGGGGGCGACGGAGAGGGTGATGCCGCGGACGGGGCGGTTCGTGAGCGCGCCGCGCTCCTCGAACGCGACTTCGAGATCGTCGATGCGGAGGAGGTCAGTCGTAGTCATCGCTTCACCTGCCGGGGGTCGAAGAAGTCGCGCAGCGCGTCGCCGAGCAGGTTGAAGCCGAGGACGGTCACGAAGATGGCCAGGCCCGGGAAGGTGGAGATCCACCACGCGGTGAAGATCTGCCCGCGCCCCTCGGCGACCATGAGGCCCCAGTCGGGCGATGGCGGCTGCGCGCCGAGGCCGATGAAGGCCAGGGAACCGGCGGCCAAGACGACGCTGCCGATGTCGACCGTCGCCTGGACGAGCACCGGGGTGAGGCAGTTTCGCAGGATGTGCCGCGGCAGGATCCGCCAGGCCGGGACGCCGATCGCGCGGGCCGCCTCGACGAACGGACGGTCGCGCAGTGCGCGAGCCTCGGCGCGGACGAGCCTCGCGTACCAGGGCCACCAGCAGATGGCGAGCGCGAGACCGGCATTCAAGAGGCTGGGGCCGAGGATGGCGACGGTCACCATCGCGAGGAGCAAGGGGGGGAACGCTTGGAAGATCTCGGTCACGCGCATCAGCACCTGATCGAGCCAGCCGCCGCGGTAGCCGGCGATGGCACCGAGCGGGATGCCTACGAGCGCGGCGATCGCCACGACCAGCAGGGAGACCGTGAGGGCGGGGCGGGCGCCGATGATGACCCGGCTGAGGATGTCGCGGCCGAGCTGGTCGGTACCGAACCAGTGCACCGTGCTGGGCGGCAGCATCCGATCGGGGACGCTCGTCGCGCCGTAGCCCTGCGCGGGGAATGGCGCGATCCACGGACCGAAGATCGCAAGGATGACGACCAGGACGATGAGGGCGAGGCCGAGCGCGGCGAGCCGGTCTTTGCGGAGCACGCGGCCGATGCGGCCCAGTGGGCGGGTGCCGATCGGGACGAAAGCGGGAAGTGCGGTGGTGGCGGTCACGACAGCGTCACTCTCGGGTCGAGCCGGGCCTGCACGAGGTCCACGACGAGGTTGGCGATGAGGTAGCCGGCGGCGCCGAGGAGGGTGATCGCCATGATGGCCGGATAGTCGACGGCGAGCATCGCCCCGGCGGCGAATTGGCCGATGCCGGGCCAGTTGAAGACGACTTCGACGAAGAAGGTACCGGTGAGCGTGTAGGCGGCGGCGAGCCCGATGATCGTCATCGTCGGCGGCAGCGCGTTCTTCAGCGCGATCTTCCACCGGATGAGGCCGTCGCGCAGTCCGTAGGCGTTTGCGGTGAAGACGTAGTCCTGGCCGAGCACCTCGAGCATGGAGGCCCGGGTCATGCGGGCGATGAGACCCAGCGGGTAGGCGGCGAGGGTGATCGCGGGCAGCACTAAGTGGGCAAGGCCATCGCTGTATGCGACCCAGTTGCCGGTGATGAAGCTGTCGAAGAGCGGGAATCCGGTGACGGTGGTGATCGGCGCGACGTACTCGACCTCGGTACTGAACTGTCCCGTTGCAGGCAGCAGCTTCAGCTGGCCGACGAAGAGCACCTGCAGGAGGAGTCCGAGCCAGAACGCCGGCATCGAGACGCCGCCGATGGCGAGGAATCGGATCAGCCCGTCCAGCGCCTTGCCCGGCCGTTTGGCGGCGACCACACCGAGGATGATGCCGAAGATGACCGCGATCAGCATGGCTGCGAAGATCAGCTCGAGGGTGGCCGGCAGTCGGGTGGCGAGTTCGTCGAGCACGGGGCGCTTCGTGGCAAGTGAGTTGCCCCAATCGCCGGTGACGAGCCCGCCGAGGTAGCCGAGGTACTGCAGGATGAGCGGCTGGTCGAAGCCGAGCTTTTCGCGGATGCGGGCGAGCTCCTCGGGCGGCGCCTTCGGCCCGGCGTAGACGACGGCCGGGTCTGCGGGGATGACGCGTGAGAGGACGAACACGACGAGAGTGAGCACGAACAGCACGATCACCGCGGTTCCGAGCCGACTGGCGAGGAAACGCAACATGGGTAACTCCTGGATCGGAGGGGGCGTCGGGTGGCCCGCTGTGCGGACCACCCGACCTGAGCGGGTGCGGCAGACGGTCAGCTGGCCGGGCGGATGGGAGCGAAGAATGTCGTGAACGGGTAGTTCTCGTTGAAATCCGCCACTTCGAGCCCCTTCGGCACGACGCTAACCGCCTGCGCGTCGTAGAGGAAGACACCCGGCGCCTGGTCGACGAGCAAGTCCATCGCCTCCTCGTACTTGGCCTGGGCCGCTTCGCGGTCGCTGCCGGTGAGGGTGCCCGCCTCCTCGACGAGGGCGTCGTATTCTGGGTTGTTCCAGTAGCTGAGGTTGAAGAAGGGCGTCTCGCTCGAGTGGAACAGTGAGTAGAGGTTGTCGGCACCGGCATCGCTGTAGGTCGGCCAGTAGTAGACGACGAAGATGTCCTGCGCGGTGGCCGGGTCGGCCTTCGCGTTCTCCCACTGCTGGTTGAACAGTTCGGCGCGCACATCGAGGGTCACGCCGATCTTGGCGAACGCGTCCTTGATGAGCGGCACGAATCGCGCCTCGGCCGGATTCTCGGAGGCGTAGGTGAGAGTGAGGTTGATCCCGTCGGCATGGCCGGCCTCGGCGAGCAGCGCCTCGGCCTTGTCGAGGTCCTGGCTGTACTGCGGCACGTCCTCGGAGTAAGGGAAGATGCCCTTCGGCACCGGACCGTGCGCCTGTGTGCCGTATCCGGCGCCGCCGACCTCGATGATGTCCTCGTAGGGCACGGCGTAGCTGAGCGCCTGCCGCACCTTCGGGTCATCGAGGGGCGGCCGGGTGGTGTTGAAGAACGCGAGGAAGTTGAACGGCGAGTTCGCCGTCGTCACTTCGGTGCCGAGATCTGACGCGACCGTGTCGACGTTCTCGAAAGGCAGGTTGGTCGCGAGGTCGACCTCGCCCGAGGTCAGCATCTGCTGTGCGGTGACCGCGTCGGGCGTGATCGCGATGTCGACGATGTCGTAGGTCGGTGCCGCCTCGTCATTCCAGTAGTCGTCGTAGGCTTCGAGCACGACCTTCTCGCCGGGGGTGTACGACTTGACGGTGTAGGGCCCGGTGCCGGCGTCGATGCCCGCCTCGAAGTACTGCTCGTCGTCGGCGGATGCCTCGAGCGCCTTCGGCGAGACGATCCAGGCGCCGTAGGTGGAGGCGGCGACGAGGTCCATCGGCGCCGAGTAGGCCAGGCGCATGACCACGGTCGTGTCATCGGGCGCTTCGATGGACTCGAGGGGTGCCCAGATGAAGGATGCCCCGGAGTGGTCCTGCGCGGCTTCGATGCTCGCCTTGACGGCTTCTGCGTCGACGGGCTCGCCGTCATGGAACGTGGCGCCTTCGCGGATCGTGAACGTCCAGGTGAGACCATCCGCGCTTGTCTCCCAGGACTCGGCGATGCCCGGCGTGAACTCCTCGTCGGCACCCTCAGCGTTCTTCCACAGAAGAGGCTCGTAGACGTTGCCGAGGTAGAGCGCCTCGGTCGAGAAGGAGCGCACCGGATCCCACGTGGTGACCGCCGCCGACGCGGCCACGCTGAGCACGGAGGCGCTCGATGCGTCGCCGTCCGCGCCGCCGGCGGTGCAGCCGGCGAGGCCGAGTGCGCCGACGGCGCCGACGGCGAGAACTGAGAGTGCGCGAGGTGCTCGCGCTCGGGTGACTGCCATGTCTGCCTCCTGCTGTGGGATCGCCGCCATCGGGATCTTCAGCGACGAAGTTGGGCCAGTCTATGGACGTCAAGCGATAACACGCCAATACTTAGTTTCGGTCAGTCCGATACCCCGGAGGCATCAATGGATCTTCGTCTACTGCGCTATTTCCTCGCCGTCTGCGCGACGGGCACCCTGCACGGCGCGGCCGCCGTTGTCCACGTCGCCCAGCCATCGCTGAGCCGGCAGATCCGGCGCCTCGAGCAGGATCTCGGCTTCGCTCTCTTCGATCGCTCGGCTCGCGGGCTCTCGCTGACCGCCGCCGGCCGGGCGTTCCTCCCGGTCGCCGAGGATCTCCTCAGGCGCGCGACCCAGGCGACCGCCACCGCCCGCTCGATCGCGCGCGGGACGGTGTCGGATCTCACGGTGGTGGCCGCGCCGACCACCGTGGCCGACGTGATCTCTCCATTCATCGTGCATGCCGGCGCCGAGGGGATCATCGGCAATGCGATCGAGGTGATGCCTGAGCACGTCTACAGCGCTATCGAGCACGGTGATGCCGACTTCGCCGTCGGTACCCGCATCCCGCCCGCCGAGCTGCGTTCGATGGTGCTCGGGCATGCCTATCTTTGGGCACAGATGCCGGCGTGGCATCCGTTCGCGAGCCGCCCGACCGTCTCCATCGCCGAGCTCGTCAAGGAACCGCTCATCGTGATGAGCCGCGCACACGGGGTGCGTCAGATGTTGGACTCAGCCGCCGCGCGAGCCGGACTCGCGTTCACGGCGTCCGTCGAGACCACCTCCCCAGTGTTGGCCCAGGCACTCGCCGCGGCAGGTCGCGGCATTTGCGTGCTCTCCGACGATCCGCACTACGACCTCGTCGCCGTGCCCATCTCGACTCCGGGTGGAGAGCTGATCATCACCCTGTTCGGCGTGTGGGACGAGCTGCACTACGCGAGCGCGCACATCGCCGCCTGCCTCGACGAACTAAGCGAATTCAACGCCGAGCTCTACCCGCAGACGATCAAGTTCGGAGTTGACGGTTCGGTCGGCTGACCGGGCGTAGGCCGCGCCCGGCAATACCTGCCGAGCATCGCGGAGGGACCGAACGGGTCGTGGACCGATCGTCGCGGGGACGTTCACACTGGCGTTCACCCATCTCAACGGGTCAAAGGAGATTCCGTGCGTCGTTCCCTCTCGCTCTTGCTGTGCGGTGCCCTCGCGGCAGCCGCGCTCACCGCTCTCGGCGCCGCACCGGCGTCGACCGCCACCGCGGCACCGGCGTCGAAACCGATCGCCACCGTGCCCGGTGACCCCCTCGCTGGCTCCGGTTCGGTGACCCGCTCGGCCCTCACCGCCGACCAGCTCGCCTCGAACACAGCGCCGACGGCGACCGTCGCGAACGATGCATTCGCGCTGCCCGCCGCGGCGGCGAGGCCGCACCACATCTTCGAGGGCACCCTGACCTTGAACGGGGTTGCCACCCCGGGAGGCTTCACAACAGTCAAGGACCCGTACGGCTACGCGTCGATCGCCGCACTCAAGCACCTGCCGCCGTTCTCGGTGCAGCTGGTGCAGAACGGCAGCCACCTCGTGCCGGTCGTGCGGGGCGTGCAGTACACCGATAGCCCTTACTGGAACCTCGCGGTCGGAGCCGGCCGAGTCTGGAGCGAGAAGGGCGACCGCGGCCAGACTCGCGCTGCCCTCCCCTTCGCGCTGATCGAACGCAACGCGAACTGCGTGCACAACGGCGTCCTCACCTTCCTTTTCAAGAACAAGACCGTCTCGAACGTTCGATACCAGATCACGAGCGAGACGTGCCAGTACTTCCAGTTCGACCTATGGGGGCAGGTGAACGCCAGCTACACGCCCGGCGGCATCGCAGGGGCGAAAGAGATCCGCAACGCGTACGCGGCCGAGGTCGCCGACCGTTTGCCGACGAAGCCGATCTCGGCCCTCGCCACGGACCACCCGGGCTCCGGCCTCGATCTGTCGGCGTTCGGCCGCGGGATGACACCGAGCGCGCTCAGCACCCTTGGGTTCGTCTACAGCGGTGTGAACTATGTGGGCAGTTGTCCCACCAGGCAAGGCGAATACCCCTTCTGCGAGCAGATGCTGCTGCCCTCGTACTCCACCGCGAAGTCGGCATTCGGCGGAATGGCCCTCCTGCGTCTCGCCCAGAAGTACGGTCCCGAGGTCGCCGACGAACTGGTGAAGGATCATGTCGCCGAGGCATCCGGTTCGGCCTGGGACGGCGTCACTATCGACCACACGCTGGATATGGCGACCGGCAACTACGCCTCGGCCGCCTACCAGGCTGACGAGGGTGGCCCGACGATGTCCGCGTTCCTTGGCGCCGAGACGTACGTCGACAAGATGACAGCGGCGCTTTCGTTCCCCCATCAGGCGGCACCCGGCACCGTCTGGACGTACCACACGTCCGATACCTTCTTGGCGACCCGGGCGATGGATGACGTGCTGAAGGACCGCGCCGGGGCCAGCGCTGAGATCTTCGCGATGCTGCGCGACGAGGTGCTGAAGCCGGCGAAGGTGGGGCCCGACTCGCTCACCACGCTGCGCACCGGCAACGATCCGGCCGGGGCTCCCTGGGGTGGCTACGGCATGTTCTGGACGCAGGACGACATCGCCAAGGTCGCAACACTCCTCACCGTCGACGGCGGCGCCGCGGGTGGCAACCAAGTCCTCCACCCTGGGCTTCTCAGCGCGACGTTGCAGGAAGACCCCGAGGATCGTGGCGTCACGACCAGCGGTGCGATCCCGTTCCACTACAACAACGGGTTCTGGGCCCAGGACTTCAGCAGCGCAGACAACCCGTCATTCACATCATCGTTCTCGGTGCCGTTCATGTCCGGTTTCGGCGGGATCACGGTCGCACTCATGCCGAACGGCTCGAGCTACTACGTTTTCAGCGACAACAACGAATTCGCCTGGCGCAGCGTGATCGCGGAGTCGAACAAGCTTGCCCCGATGTCGGGCGGCGGCAGCTAACCGCGGAGATCTGCTCGGCAACGGCCCGCGGGCCGGCACGGCGACCCCGTGCCGGCCCGCGGGGCCTTCTTCTGGCGCTGTCAGCGGCGACCGCGAATCGAGCGGCCCCGGCATGTCCCGCACGGAGTTCTTGGCACGGATATCGCGTCAGAACGGGTTGGGTGTGAGGGTGTACTTCGTCTGCAGGTACTCGTGGATGCCCTCGGCGCCACCCTCGCGGCCCAGGCCCGACATCTTCCAGCCGCCGAACGGCGCGGCGGCGTTGGAGACGACGCCCATGTTCAGGCCCATCATGCCGGTCTCGAGGCGCTCGATCATGCGCTGCCCGCGGGCGAGGCTCTCGGTGAAGACGTACGAGACGAGACCGTACTCGGTGTCGTTCGCGAGGCGCACGGCGTCGTCCTCGGTGTCGAACGGGATGATGGCGAGCACCGGTCCGAAGATCTCCTCGCGGAGGATGTCGGATCCCGGCTGCACGTCGGTGACGACGGTCGGCTCGTAGAACGTCCCCGGCCCGTCGATCTCGTTGCCGCCGGTGGCGACCTTCGCACCGCGCGAGACGGCATCCTGCACCAGCTGCGACGCCTTGGCGACCGCACGGTCATCGATCAGCGGGCCGATGGTCACGCCCTCCTCAGTGCCGCGGCCGATCGTGAAGCCATTCACCCGCTCGGTCACCCGCCGCGCGAACTCGTCGGCGACCGAGCGGTGCACGATGAACCGGTTCGCCGCGGTGCAGGCCTGGCCGATGTTGCGGAACTTCGCAAGCATCGCGCCGTCCACCGCCTTGTCGAGATCGGCGTCGTCGAAAACCACGAACGGCGCATTGCCGCCGAGCTCCATCGACGTGCGCAGCACGCCCTGGGCGGCCTGCTCGAGCAGCCGCTGACCGACCTGCGTCGACCCGGTGAACGAGAGCTTGCGCAGGCGCGGATCGCGGATGATCGGCTCCGACACGGCGGAGGACGATGTGGTCGCGACGACGTTCACCACGCCCGCGGGCACTCCCGCGTCCTCGAGCAACCTTGCGAAGTACAGGGTCGTCAGCGGCGTGAGCGCCGCGGGCTTGATCACCACGGTGCAGCCGGCGGCGAGCGCCGGCGCGATCTTGCGGGTCGCCATCGCCAGCGGGAAGTTCCACGGCGTGATCAGGAAGCACGGACCCACCGGATGCTGCGACACGATCATGCGACCGGTGCCCTCGGGGTTCGCGCCATAGCGGCCCTGCACCCGCGCCGTCTCCTCGCTGAACCAGCGCAGGAACTCACCGCCATACGCGACCTCGCCGCGCGCCTCCGCCAACGGCTTGCCCATCTCGATCGTCATCAGCAGCGCGAAGTCCTCCTTGCGCTCCTGCAGCAGATCGAACGCACGACGCAGGATCTCAGCCCGCTCGCGCGCCGGCGTCGCCGCCCACCCGGGGAACGCCTCGACCGCCGCATCGAGCGCGGCCTTGCCGTCCTCGGGCGACGCGTTGGCGATCTCCTTCACGACCTCGCCGCTGGCGGGGTCGTAGACCTTCAGCGTCCTGTCGCCGGAGGCCGCGCGCCACTGCCCGCCGATGAACAGCCCGTCGGGCACGGACGCCAGCAGCTCGGACTCACGGGTTTCGGTGATCGTCGTGGTCACGGGGACTCCCTTGTCGTCTCACGGACGCCGCAGCTCACGGCATCCGTTCTGTCGATGTCTACCGGGCGAACTCTGCCCGCCGCCGCCGAAGCGGCGCACAGACGCGATGCAGAGCTCGCGTCCTGAGCCAGACTGATGCCTTTCTTCCGTTCCCGCAGTGTGGTCGGTGCACATAAATCCACGAATAGGTGGTTGCGATCTACATTCCGCAGGTGTCGCGGTCCGTGCAGACTCATTTCAGCGCAAGGAGGCGGAAGTCAATGAGGATACGTGGAGCGGTGTTGACCACATCGTCCAGCACAGCACCCTATAGGGAATCGATGCCGATCGTGGTGGAAGAGCTCGAGCTCGACCGTCCGGGTCCCTGTGAAGTGCTCGTGCAGATCGAGGCGGCGGGCGTCTGCCATTCGGACCTTTCAGTAGTCAACGGCAGTCGCCCCCGGCCACTCCCGATGCTGCTCGGGCATGAGGCGGCTGGGCGGGTTCTGGCCTCGGGAGATGATGAAGGAAATGATCTGATCGGACGCCGTGTCGTCATGGCGTTCCTTCCGAGGTGCGGCGAGTGCCGTGCCTGTGCCACGGAGGGACGACTGCCCTGCGAGCGTGGCTCAGCCACGAACGGTGCCGGCAGCCTTCTTTCAGGCGCCCGGAGGATCTCACTCGATGGCCGTGAGGTCGCACATCACCTCGGAGTGTCCGGCTTCGCAACGCACGCGGTAGTCGATCGCCGATCGCTCGTCCCTGTCGGTGACGACGTACCGCCCGACATCGCCGCATTGCTGGGGTGTGCCGTGCTGACCGGCGGCGGTGCGGTGTTGAACGCCGCTCGACCCGAGGCCGGGCAGACGGTTGCCGTCGTGGGCCTGGGCGGCGTGGGAATGGCCGCGCTGCTCGTGGCACGCTGTATCCCGGACGTCCGAGTGATCGGCGTCGACCCGGTCCACGAGAAGCGCCTCAAAGCGTCCGAGCTCGGAGCGGACGAGGTCTTCGACCCCACAGAAGCCGTCGGTTCGGTGAAGGCCGACGCAGTGATCGAGGCGGCCGGGTCCGCGGCGGCCTTCGAGACGGCAGTGTCGATCACGGCGATCGGAGGGCGCACGGTCTCCGTGGGCCTGCCTGCGAGCGATGCCCGAGCTGCGATCTCTCCGCTCGCGCTGGTCGCGGAAGCGAGAGAGATCGTCGGCAGCTACCTCGGCTCCGCGGTGCCTTCACGGGACATCCCGCGCTTCGAGCAGCTGTGGCGCGACGGGCGGCTGCCGCTGCAGCAGCTGATCTCGGCCCGCATCGGTCTCGACGACGTCAACCACGCAATGGACGAGCTCGCCAGTGGGCACGCCATCCGACAGCTGATCGAGTTCCCGCGATGAGCGTGCGTGAGCTGACACAGATCCGCGTTCGCACGCCTGACGATGCCGTGTTGCACCTCGAGGGGTCACGGACCGGCCGGGCCGTGCTGCTCCTCCATGGTCTCGGCTATGCGTCGTGGGCCGCCCAACAGTTGCGACTAGCCTTCGACGACGAACTCGCACTGTGGTCTCTCGATAACCGCGGTACCGGCCGCTCCACCCGTGGCCGGGAGGACTTTTCGATCGAGCTGCTCGCCCAGGATGCAGCCTTGGCGATCGAAGCGCTGGGTCGTCCGTCCATCGTGGTGGGTTACTCGATGGGTGGGTACATCGCACAGCTGCTCGCCCTTTCACGGCCGGACCTCGTCACACAACTCGTACTGCTCGGCACGAGCCCTGGTGGCCCGAGGGCTGTGCCCGTTCCCGCCCAGACTCTCAAGGTCTGGCTGGACGCGGCCGACCAGACACCCGAGCAGTATGCCCGGCGTACGATGCCGCTGTCGTTCAGAGATGGGTGGCCACAGTCGCACCCCGACGAGTACGAGGCCGTCATTCAGGCTCGTCTGACCTACCCGACGTCGAGAGAGATCTGGCGCGAGCAGTACCAGGCGTGCGAACGGTTCCTGCAAACGGGGGCTCGGACGGCGGAACTCTCCGTCCCGACGCTGGTGATCCACGGCGGCGCGGACCGGGTGCTGCCGCCTGCGAACGGTCGCGCGATCGCCCGCATGCTCCCTGTAGCGCGGTACCGAGAACTGCCGGGTGCCGGGCACCTGCTTCACCTCGAAGAGCCGGACACCGTCGCAGCAGAGGTCCGCCGCTTCGTCTCACCTCCCGTTCACAGCCACGGCAATACAAAGGAGTAACCATGCCCAACCTCGAAGTGGAACCCGGTGTGAACCTCGCCTACGAGGATCGCGGATCAGGCAAGCCGATCGTGTTCGTACACGGATGGGCTGGCAGCGGGGATGTCTGGGACTATCAGGTTCTCGACCTTGCGCCGTCCTACCGATGCATCACCGTCGACCTGCGTGGACACGGCGCCTCGGACAAACCGTGGGGGGACTATGACTACGATCTGTTCGTCCGCGACCTCGACGCCCTCATCGTCGGGCTTGACCTGACCGACGTCACGATCGTCGGCTGGTCGATGGGCGGCCATATTGCCCTGAAGTATGCCCACATGCACCCGCAGCGCGTCGGACGGCTCGTGATCACCGGAAGCGGACCTCGCTTCTGGCAGGCGCCCGATGCCCCCTTCGGAACGCCGCCGGACCAAGTGGAAGGCCTCATCGACGCCATCCGATTGGCGCGGACGGAGACCATTGCCGGGCTGTACGCCAACAACTTCCACCGAACAGACCTGAAAGCAACCGAAGACCTCTTCATCCAGATCGGCTTGAAGGTGCCCGCGTTCGTCGGCGTCACCAGCTTCCAATCACTCATCGATGTGGACATGCGACCGCACCTGCCTGCCATCGAACTACCCGTCGCCATCTTCACCGGACGACATGACCTGATCTGGGACCCGCGATGGTCCGAGTACGCATCCCGACTTCTTCCGAACGCCTCATTGACGTACTTCGAGAACAGCGGTCACGTCGCCTTCATCGAGAACCGGGCGGAATGGAACGCGGCGCTCGTCGACGTCATCGAAGGGTGGGCGCCCGCCTCATCCCTCGGAGCCTCGCAGAACATCGCGGTCTGACGCTGCGAGCCCATCCAGCGCCGAACGCATCCGCGAGCGCCGGCGGAAACAGACACGAACGCGATCTCTGACGGATCGCCCACAACTACAAGGAGGTAGTCGCCATGACAACCAACAATTCGCCTTCCAGATCGCTGGGGAACACCGCGTCCCCGCAAGCTCCGGGGTCGCCTCCCGCCCGCAGCGGCCTGCGCCGGGTCGTCACGGCTTCGATGGCCGGCACCGTCGTCGAGTGGTACGAGTTCTTCCTCTACGCCACCGCGGCGACGCTCGTCTTCAACAAGATCATGTTCCCGCCGTCGGACGACCCGTATGCGCCGATCATCGCGGCGCTGGGGACCTACGCGGTCGGGTTCATCGCCCGCCCGCTCGGCGGCATCGTGTTCGGCCATTTCGGCGACAAGTACGGACGCAAGAAGCTCCTGCAGCTCGCCATCATCCTGGTCGGCGTCGCCACGTTCCTGATGGGATGCCTTCCCACGTACGACCAGATCGGCTATTGGGCCGTCGGGCTCCTGCTCGTCCTGCGCTTCGCCCAGGGCTTCGCCGTCGGCGGCGAGTGGGGCGGCGCCGTACTGCTGGTCGCCGAGCACTCGCCCGACAAGACGCGCGGCTTCTGGGCGTCATTCCCGCAGGCCGCCGTCCCGATCGGAAACCTGGTCGCCACACTCGTCCTGCTGGTCCTCAGCCGCACCCTCACCGAGGAGCAGTTCCTCGCGTGGGGCTGGCGGATCGGGTTCTGGCTGTCGGTCGTGATCGTCGCCGTCGGCTACTACATCCGCACGAAGATCACCGACGCGCCGATCTTCCTCGAGGTGCAGAAGGAGATCGAGGACTCCAAGCAGACCCGGTACGGCGTGCTCGAAGTGCTGAAGCGCTACCCCCGCGGCGTCTTCACCGCGATGGGCCTGCGCTTCGCCGAGAACATCATGTACTACCTGGTGGTGACGTTCTCAATCACGTATCTGAGCGTCGCAGTCGAGGTGAACACGGCAGAGATCCTGGGGCTTCTGGCCCTGGCCCACGTCGTGCACATGATCGTCATCCCGCTGATCGGCGGACTGGCCGATCGCATCGGCCGCAAGCCCACCTACCTGATCGGGGTGCTCGGCGCGGCGGCGTGGGGGTTCATCGCCTTCCCGCTCTTCGACACGAAGAACCCGTTGGTCATCGTGTGCGCGATCTCGCTGGGCCTGTTCATCCACGCCTTCATGTACGCGCCGCAGCCGGCGATCATGTCCGAGATGTTCCCGACCCGGATGCGGTACTCGGGCGTCTCACTCGGCTACCAGGTGACCTCGATCGTGGCCGGCTCGCTCGCTCCGATCATCGCAGTGGCGCTGCTCTCGCAGTTCGACTCCTATGTGCCGGTCGCGATCTACCTGACGATCGCCGCCGGAGTCTCGCTCGTCGCGGTGGTCTCGCTGCGTGAGACCAAGGGCTCATCGCTGCACGAGCTCGACCGCGTCGACCAGGAGAAGCGGGCCGCCGATCGAGTGACCACTGGCGCCTGACCCGGCGACATACGGAACGCCCCGCCACGTGTGGCGGGGCGTTCCTGCGTTCGCCCGGTGACCGTGCCGGAGCGTCACCGGGCCGGGCGTCCGGGCAGCAGATTCGCCGGCGTCCGGCGCGCCAGCATCCGCGCTGTCGGCGACCGCGCCATATGACTCAAGCGAAGGGCAGACCTGCCGGCACGGCAAGCTGTCGGATGAGTCCGCGCCGGTCTGCTGCGCCGCGTCTATCGCTCCTCGCTTTCCCTGGCGGATCAGGCAACGACGGATTCCCGGCACCGCTCGGCGGATGCCACGTGCGATTTCGTCTCCAGGAAGCTGGGGCTTTCGTGCCGAACGCGCTGGCTGGACTGGCAGCCCGCATGCGTTTGCACCGTCGCGCGGCTGAGGGCCGGGGTTCACGGTCCGGACGGATATCGACCGGCCCAGTGAACCCCGGCCCTCATGTGTGGAGACCGGCTCGACCGCTTCGCAAGCGGACGAGTGTCGATCTAGTTACAGCTGTAGACCACCGTCCATGATCCGGACGACTGCTGTCGAAGGGTGGTCACCGTGGAGTCCCCCAGCCCCATGTACGCCAACGAACCCTTCGCGTAGTACGTCGTGTACGGGGCGAAGCCGTAGCTCAGCGCCCGGCCGGCCGCCTGATGCGCTGCGTTAGACGCGGCGATGCAAGACGATTCCGTCGGCGTCGGGGTCGGCGTCGGCGTCGGGGTCGGCGTTGGAACGGGAGTCGGGCCGGGCGTCGAGGCCCCGCCGACGCGGCGGTTGTTCTCGAAGAAGAACTTCGTCACATAGGCGGGGTAGTCGATGCTATTGCCTGCGATGTAGGTGCCGTTCGTGCCCGTGCCGGCAGGCCAGTTGTGGCCGAGACCCGTGTTCTGGATGACAGATACTCGTGGCCCGGTCCCATCGCTGTAAAGCGTGCCACTGCCGGCCGTATTCGTGCCTGCGAGGCCGCTGAGCGAGAACGTCGACGAGGTCTCTGCGCCGTAGATACCGGCCATGATCTGTGCGTTCAGGGTGTTGTACCCGGCCGCCACCGTCGCATCGTTGCTTCCGTAGACCACGGAGGTGAGTTGCGTCTGGAACGCGGCCGAGTTGTCACCGGCGAAGCGCTGACAGGTGTCCGTTGCGGTCGTCTTGCTGGTGCTGACCCACGAATACCCGCTTGCGGTGGTGCCGATGGTGGGACCGGCGTTGATTCCGACGCCGGCGAACACCTGCGGGAACAGGCACCCGACGACCATCGACTCCGCGCCTCCGGATGACAGCCCGCTGACATATGTCTGGTCGGGGTCGATTGCAAGTGACCCGCGGGACTGCAGCGTCTGAGCGAGCGCGAGCACATTGTCATCATGGCGTGACGGGTTCGTCGAGCTGTGGCTGGTGTCGTAGTAGTCCCAGCAGCCGAGGTACACGCCTCCGTTGGGTGCGTCGGGCAGCGCCACGACCATTCCGTACTCGTCGGCGACGTCGGTCCAGTTCCCGTCCTGCTGCAGGTCCTGCGCCTTCTGCTGACAGCCGTGCAGTGAGATCATCAGGGCCCGTCCGCTTTCGAGGGCAGGCGGCGTGGCGGGAGTGTAGACGCGAACCGACATGCCCGCGATCGTCTCGGTCGTCCATGCTCCGGACGCGGCGCGTGCCGGTGGCGCCAGCCACATGCAGGCGAGGACGACTGCGATGGTGAGCGCAGCGATCAGCGCGGTGCGGCCAATCGAGTGGTGCAACGCACCGGTGGTTGCTGACTTCATGAGATTCTCCTTCGACGACGTTGTCTTGGGCGAGAAGCGTGCAGTTGCCCGCTGCGCTGCTCAGCTGTGAGGTGGATCGCTGGCGCGGGACCAGGGCATGTCGTAGACGGGTGCGCGCTGTTCAGCGACCTGCTACGTGGACAGGTGTGCCGGGGCAGCTGACCCCTCAGGTTCAGCTGCCCCGGTCCATTCAGTTCGCCGGAGTTCCTCCCTCTGCCACGGGCGGGAAGTCGGCGTCGATCGCCTCAACGTCGCCATCCATGACGCGATAGGTCGCGCCGACGTAGTCCTGTACACCGTCTTCGACTACTTGGATACCGGCCGCCGGATAGGCCTCGTGGGAGTCCTTCGAGAACGCCAGTGGGACGATACCGTTGCCGGTGAGGTCACCTGACGTCAGTGCCTCCAGCAGCGACTCACGTGTGGGGTTCTCCCCCGCCGCCTCCAACGCTTCGGCGAACAGGTACGCCATGCTCATGCCGTAGATGGTGTTGCCGTCGAAGACGGCTCCATTGTTGTACTCGTCGTTGATCGTGCTGAACAGCTCGACCCAGTCAGAGGTGATGCCGGGCATGTAGTTGGCGCTGACGAAGCCGTCCAGAAGCTGTGGAGCGGCATCCTTGAGCAGACCCGACAGGGTGACGTAGTCGGCACCGACGGACGTGGCGAACCACATCGGCGACCAACCCAGCTGTGCGGCGGTGCCGATGGCGAGGGCCGAGAACCCGGGGATCGTACCGAGCATCACGATCTCGCAGCCTGCTGTCTTGAGAGCACCGATCTGCGCCGACACATCGGGATTGGACACGGCGTAGCGTTCGACCGCGACGAGCCCGTCATCCCCGAGTACGTGTTCCGCCCCCTCGATGAATTCGGTGCCGAAGTCGTCGTCCTGACCGAACAGGCAGACCTTCTTGCCAGGGTGCTCATCGGTGGCGTACTGCGCGAGCGCGGCGCCCTCGACGATGTAGCTGGCGTTGAACGAGAACGTGTACGGGTACTTCTCGGGCTGGTTCCAGTCGGAGGCGCCGGACGCGACGAACAGGTCGGGCACCTTGTTCTGGTTCAGGAATTCGAGGACGGACAGGTGCGTCGGAGTCCCGAGCCCGTTGACGATGGCGAAGACGTTGTCCTCTTGAACGAGCTCTCGCACGACGGTCTGCGTGTTGGACGGGTTGTAGCCGTCGTCCTTGACGATGTAGTCGATGGACCGCCCATGAACTCCGCCGTTGTCGTTGAGGTACTCGAAGTACGCGGTTGCGGCGGCCGAGATTCCGGCGTAGCCGGCTGCGGCGGGGCCTGTGAGCGGAGTGTGGGTGCCGATCGTCACGGTGTCTTCTGTGACACCGGGGACATCAGCACCCTCCGATGGTGCGGCGGCGGGGGTGCTGCACGCCGCCAGCGTGACGAGTAGCGCAGCAGCGCCGGCTGCGGCTGTGATGCGGTGGAGGTGTGATCGATGTTTCATAGTCATTGCTTTCTCTCTTGGTGTGCGGACGGGACGTTCGGGGTGGCGAGTTCAAGCACCGGCTCGGGGGCATCCGACGACCCACCCGCTGCGGTGGAATCCGGCTGGGGGCGCGCTGGTTTGGCTGCTCGACCATCAAGTCGGGATCCCTTGCGGAAGCGGATGCCGGCCAGACCGCGCGGTGCTGTTGCCATCACGATGATGAGGAGAAGGCCGAAGAGCAGGACCGGCAGATTTCCGGAGAGCCGCTGGGCGAGTTCCGCGGGCAATGCCTCGGTTGTCAGGGTGACCGCCCATGGCAGCAGGACGATGAGCGCGGATCCGATCGCCGCACCGCCGATGCTGCCGAGTCCGCCGATGACGGCGGCGACGACCAGGAGCAGCGAGAATGCCAGGGTGTACGCACCGGGGCTGACCGCTTGCGTGATGAAGCACGCCAGTGCACCGCCGGCGCCGGCCGTGACGGAAGACGCGACGAAAGCGATCACCTTGATGCGACCGGTGCGGATTCCCGAGAGCCGAGCGGCTGTCTCATCGTCCCGAGTGGCACGCATATGCAGCCCGACGCCGCTCTGGGCCAGGGATGCCAGTGCGGTCACGACCACTCCGGCGACCAGGATCGCGACCCACGCCTGCCACTGTTCCATCGCGATGAGCGTCGCGAGCATCGGCGGCACGCTGTCGTACGCGATCTGAAGGCCGGCATCCCCGTTGAACACCTCGGAGAAAAACGTCGTCACGGGTGCGATCGCGATGGTGATCGCCAGCGTCAGCCCTGCCAGGTAGGGCCCGCGCAGACGAGCGGCCGCCAGTCCCAGCAGCAGCCCGAGAAGGCCTGAGGTGACGATGCCGCCCATCATCGCGAGGAGGAATCTGGCCAGGCCGTCGACTCCCACGTCAGTGAGTGCATTCGCAGTCAGTGCGTAGCCGTATCCGCCGACGGCCATCATCGCGGCCTGTCCCAGTGAAAGCTGTCCGCTGCTGCCGACGAGCACCGTGAGGCCTGCGACGGCGCAGAACGTGGCGGCGATGGTCGCGAGCTGGAAGTTTCGGTAGGGGTCGAGCAGGAACGTCACGCCTATCGCGAGGATGGTGAGCAAGGCCCCCCAGAGGATGATTCGACCGGACGCGGCGGTGGCCCTGGAGGATCGGGGTCGACGGGTCATGCGCTGCGCACCTCTCGCATCGAGAAGATTCCACCGGGCCGCACCAGCAGCACGGCCAACAGGAGAACGAGCAAGCCGATCGGCGCCAGCGTCGCGGCGAGGTAGCCGCTGACGAGCGTGATCACGACTCCGACGGTCAAGCCTGCGGCAAGCGCTCCCAAGGGGGAATCCAGGCCGCCGATCACGGCGACGGCGAAGCCGTACACGAGCAGCATGTCTGTCGCGTGGGGATTCAAGCCCAGTTCGGTCGGCACCAGCAAGAAGGCTGCGAGCGATGCGACTGCCGAGGAGAGCATCCAGCCGATGGTCACCATGCGCGGTACCCGCACTCCCAGCAGGCGCGACACCTCGGGCGCGAATGCGGCAGCCCGCAGCTGTAATCCGATAGACGTGAACCGGAAGAGGAGGGCGAGCGCGACCATCGTGACAGCAGCGACGGTGAGGACGAAGATGTCATACGGAGAGAGGAGCGGCGTTTCGCCGATCATCAGAGGACTGTCGTCGAACGGTGCCTGCATCGGCCGATACTGAGGCCCGAAGAGGATCCCGAGCAGCGACTGCAGCACCATCACGATCCCGATCGCGACGATGATCCCGGCGAGGTGATCATGAGCGGGAACGAGTCTCATCACCCCGCGTTCGACGCCGACTCCGATCAGCGCGCCGGCGACCAGCGCCGCGACGAGCCCCGCCCAGTACGATCCCGTCGCGGCAGTGACGGTGAAAGCGACGTAAGAGGCGACGAGCGCCTGCGCTCCCTGAGCGAAGTTGATGATCCGCGCAGCTCGCCAGATGAGCACGAGCGAGAGTGCGAAGAGTGAGAAGACGGCGCCCC
The DNA here is from genome assembly GCF_040676455.1 of Microbacterium sp. LMI12-1-1.1. Classification (NCBI taxonomy): domain Bacteria; kingdom Bacillati; phylum Actinomycetota; class Actinomycetes; order Micrococcales; family Microbacteriaceae; genus Microbacterium; species Microbacterium sp. LMI12-1-1.1. The sequence continues at coordinate 1,113,530 of NZ_JBEGIA010000001.1, forward strand.
GGGCGAGCCCGGTGGCGAGGAGGAAGATCAGCTGGTCCATCAGAATCCGAGGTAGGCGTGTCGAAGGGTGGAATCGCGTAGAAGTTCCGGTGATGGCGCGTCGGCCACGACCCGGCCGAGATCGAGGAGAACTCCCCGATCGGCAATCGAGAGCGCGCTGGTCACGTTCTGCTCCGCGAGGAGGACGGTGAGGCCGCGATCAGCGGCGATGTCCCGCAGGGCTCCGAAGATCTTGGCGATCGTGAGCGGGGCGAGTCCGAGCGATGGCTCGTCCAACGCGAGCACCAGAGGTTCGGTGATCAGGGCGCGGCCCAGTGCCAGCATCTGGCGCTCACCGCCGGAGAGCTGGTGACCGGCGCTGCTGCGTCGACGCGCGAGCGGCTCGAACAGCTCGTAGATGGCCTCGATCGCACGCTCTCTCGCCGATCCTCGGTGCCGCCACAAGGAACCCAGCCGGAGATTCTCCTCGACGGTGAGCTCTGCCACGACGCTCTGCCCCTCCGGCACGAGGGCCACTCCTCGTCGAGCACGTTCCTCGGTGACCAGGTCCGTGAGGTTCGTGCCGTCCAGGCGGATGCTCCCGGAACGTGACGGCATCAGACCCGCGAGAGTGCGCAGCAGAGTGGTTTTTCCCGCTCCATTGGCGCCCAGCAGCGCGACGATCTCACCAGGCTGCAGGGCGAAGCTGACGTCATGCAGCACGGGTGTGCCTCCGTATCCGGCGGTCAGCGCCTCGATCGACAGCGCACCGGCGACGGTTCGCGTTCCCGCTGGCCCGCCACTCATGCGACAGCCTTCACGCCGAGGTAGGCTTCCTCGACCCGCGGATCGACCCGGATCTGGTCCGGCGTGCCACGCGCGATGCACCGACCGAAGTCCAGCACGACGATCTGGTCGGCCGCGTTCATCACGAAGTCGACATGATGCTCCACCAGCAGGATCGAGCATCCTCCAGCAGCGACCGCCTGAATGATGCCGGCGAGATCGGCGATGTCGTCGGCGCCGAGTCCGCCGGCGGGTTCGTCCAGCAGGAGCAGACGCGGATCCGTCACCAGCGCGCGTGCCAGCGCGACACGCTTTCGATCCGGATAGGAAAGCGCTGAAACCGGGACGTCCGCCATGCCGGTCAGGTCGAGCGAGTCGAGCTGCGCTGCCACGCGGATGTCCGCGGCTCGAACGGTCGCGATCGGCGCCAGCACGTTCTCCCAGACGGTCAACCCGGCGAACAGACCCAGCCCCTGCAATGTTCTTGCCAAGCCGCGACCGGTCAGATCAGCGGTTCGTCTCGGCGCTGCGAGGCCGTCGATGGCGATGCGTCCCTGTCGACTGACCAGTCCGCACACGGCGTTGAACACCGTGGTCTTGCCTGCGCCGTTCGGCCCGATAAGTGCCACCACTTCGCCAGGATGGACGTCGAAGGAGACGTCGTCCACAGCAGTCAGGCCGCCGAATCGTACGGTCAGCCCGCTGACCGCCAGCCGGGGCTGCGCTCCTTGCTGGCCATCACGGGGCCGGTCCCGTGACCGTCGTCCGCCAAGTATCTTCATCGATCCTGCCTTCGCTTGTTTGTCGGCGCCGGACGCCGCACGAGGTCCGCATGCAGACGAACACAACGAAAGGCCCACGCCGACACCGGTGTCGGGCTGATCTCCCCGACTGTGTGAAGGAAGCGCCTCGCCCTGGCTCACGGAAGGTCGTCGCAGCGTCCTTCCCTCGCGTTTCGCTTCCTCGCGTCGCATTGAGTTTGGCCTGCGTCATCAAGAAGCGGGATGTGTAAACCAGCCATTCCTTCGACAGAAGATGTGCATTCGACACACTTGAGCGCGAGAATGCCGATATGACCCCGGCGCAATCGACCATCGCGGCAACTCTTACCGACATCGCCCGAGACATCTCGACTCTTCGCGATCCAGAGCTGCTTCTGTCCTCGATCGTGCGCCGAGCACGCCTGTTGCTCAACACAGACATCGCGTATCTCAGCCTCAACGATTCCGAGCGCGCCGAGACATTCATCCGGACGACAGACGGGGTACGCACCGAGTCCTACGCCGCGATCCGCATGCCCTTGGGCACGGGCGTGCTGGGCCTGGCGGCCGGCGGAGTGATCGCGGAGACACCTGACTACCTGCCTGACGAGGGCAAGACGCACTTGCCCGACATCGACCACGTCGTCGTCGAAGAGGGAGTCCGCGCGATCCTCGGTGCGCCGCTTCGCATCGCCGGCAAGGTGGTCGGTGCGCTCATGACCGCGAACCGGACACCCGGCGCATTCACACCGGCGCAGCGCGAACACCTGGAGCGGATTGCGAGCCTCGCCGCAGCGGCGGTTGAACTCGTCGGCGCGAAAGAGAACGAGAGAACGGCCCAGCTGATCGCCCAGAAGGCGACCGATGAGCTCAGTGAGGCATTGGCCGCCGAACGTGTGCGCAGTGAGCTGGAGGTCCGACTTGCCGGGGAGCTCGCCGAGCATCGCGGCCTCGACGAGCTCCTCGCCGTCGCCGGATCCTTGACGGGGACGCAGCTGCGCGTCGTGGATTCCACAGGTCGTGAGCTCGCCCACTCATCTCAGACCGGTGACGATGAGGCCGCTGCCGGCACAGATCGAGGGGACGGCCTGCATGAAGAACAAGCGCCCCTCATCGGCGACGCCGGACCCGGCTTCATCATCGTCACTCGCGCAGCACCACCCGAGATACCCGATGTGGTCGCCGCAACCGTCGCACGCTACGCGAGCATCGCCCTGCTCTACGACAGGACGATCGATGACGTGCGCCACTTCCACGAGAACGAACTCGTGAGCGCACTCGTCTCCCCGCTCGATCCGGAGCGACCGACACTCTCCTCGACGATGGTGCAGCGCGCACTCGGCACGGACCGCGAAACCAGCATCGCGGTCCTGGTGCCTTCTGATCCGGACGACGCAAGCCGACGCCGCCTTCTCGGGCGCGTCCGCCAACTCACCAGAAGCGGACACACCATCGTGGCCGGGTACCTTGGCCGCGTCGTGATCGTGGCGCGGAGCCCGGAAGCCGCCCTCAGGATCAGGGTCACCGCACTCATCCAGGACCTCCCGTGCTTCGGGGGCATCGCCAGCTCACCGGAACTGGCAAAAGTGCCGGGCGCCTACGCCGAGGCGGCCGCAATCGCCTCAGCCATGCGAGCTATGGGCGCCCCCGGCGCCATCGCGGGCGCCGCGGAGGCGGGAGTCGCCGGACTCCTGCTGAGGGACGGGGACCCGGCAACTGCCCACCGCTACCTCACCGCGCATCTCGGTCCGCTTCTCGACCAACCACGAGGAGAGATTCTGCTGGGAACCGCGCTTGCCTACCTCGACGCGCATGGATCGATCAACGACACCGCCGAGCTCCTGCGTATCCACCCGAACACCGTGCGACAGCGGATCGAACGGATCGACACCGAGCTCAACCCGACCTGGCGGCGTGGACCACACCGCCTGGACACTCACGTCGCGTTGCGCCTCTGGCGGCTCAACAGCGCAGCCAGTAGTCAAACCGACAGGTGACGCGAATTCACGCGCGAACAATCGGGACAGTCTGATCTAGCAACGTCCTCGTGCAGGCGTCGTCGTTGAATTGGACCAGTCATCGGCCATCGGCGAGCGAGCTGGGACGAGCACGTCGAGCGCCGAGAACGCCTCGTCGAGCACAACGAACTCAGGCTCGAGGCAATCAGAACTGCGGCCTGGATACAGAAAAAGCCCCTCAGGGGGGCTTCTTCCGGTTACTGTCTCAACACAGTGCGCGCCCGAAGGGACTCGAACCCCTAACCTTCTGATCCGTAGTCAAGGGCTTCTCCGCCAGGATCCGCATGATGACGCGGAGCAAGGGGCCCGGTTCACACATTGGTGCACACATCGGCGCGCTGCCTGTTACTACGAGACCTACGCCGACATGCCGTGGGATTTGGCCCCACGGAGACTCGATCCATCGCCGTCCGTGTTGGCCGAGATCCCCGGAATCCCGCTGCTTGCGACGGGCGGTTAGCTGTTGCCGTTCCCTCGAATCGCTCCCGATCCAGATCATACGTACGCACGATGTGGGCACGAGATCTTCGGGCGCGGCCGACTCGCCAGCTCATCGGTCGCCGGGCTCTGTAGGGCCGCACGCCTATGCGCCTCACCGCAAGCCGTCGGCGGGTCCTCGTCCGTCGGCCCCGACCGTCAGCGGCTGGGCACCCCGCCGAGCGGCAGGTCAAGGAATGGCCCGCCGAGGGGTGACCGTGGGTCGGGCGGCTTCAGCATCCCGCCGTGGATCTCAGCGAGTCGTTGGACGGCGTCGTCTTCGGGCTGATAGCCGATACGCTTCCCCGCTTCGAGCGGGAACCAGGCGGGGCTGTTCGCTGAGACACCCCACACGAGGTGATGCCCCGGTGTGTCAAGCGCGACCACAGCCTCAATAAGCCGTGCCGTGTCGGCGACCGACAGCCACGTGGCGACCGTCCGGCCGGCGGACGGCTCCCGCCCGAACGTGCAGATGCGTGCCGAGACGACACACATCCCATACCGGTCGGCGAAGAGACTTCCCAGTGCCTCCATCGCCACCTTGCTGACCCCGTAATACGAGTCAGGACGAGACGCACGCACGTCGGCATCAGCACCGGTCAAATACCCGCCGGCATGGATGGAGCTCGCGAGCAGCACGCGCCGGACCCCCGCGTTGTGGGCGGCTTCCAGAACGCGCTTCGTCCCGTCGACGTTCACCTGGAGAAGGTCATCCCACGGCGCTTCGGTGGAAATCCCGGCGAAGTGCACCAGCGCGTCCGCGCCTTCCAGCACCCCGGCGAAGGTCTCCGCATCGGTGACCGAGCATCTGGTCCAGGTGCCGTCGGCGTGCTCGGGCACGTCAATGTCCACCAGCCGCAGCCGGTGGCGGCCGGCGAGCAGAGGGGTGACGGCCCGTCCCATGACGCCGGCTGCGCCGGTGACGACGACGGTCGCCATCAGGCGGTGAGGAGCCGGCGGGTTTCGTCGAGGCGCTCACGCGGGACGAACTGGCCGAAGGTGTCGTTGGCGAAGAAGGTCACCCCGTCGGTGAGGTGGCGGTGTGAGCGGAGCACTTCGCGCTGGTATTGGTAGCTGCGGATGTCGTCCAGGTGGGTGCGGTACGCGTACCAGGGGTCTACGAAGTCGACCGCGTAGAGCGTGCGCGCACGCATCCGGGCCTTGCTCTGCAGGTTCGGGATGATCTCGGTCCGCTCCACGAGGACGGCGAAGGTGGAGACGACGATCGCGTCCAGCGCGTCATAGCACTCGTCGGTCATGCCCCACACATCGCGTTCGACCTCCGCGCGCCAATAGCTGTCCATCCAGTAGATCTGGCGGTCGCCCATCGCTGCACGCAACCCGAGGAAGAACGCCCGGATCCCCTCCTGCCGTTCCGCGGTCAGCTCCGGCGCGTTCTTCGGATTCCAGAAGCCCAGCAGCCCGAACTGATTGCCGAGGAGTACTCCGTCCAATTCGAAGTCGGAGACGAACGCTGCCGTCTGACGCGCGACGAACTCGCCGGCGAGGGTGCCCACCGGGATACCTGCGGGCCAACCGGCGTAAGCCCGGGAGTCGGCGTTGAGCGGGAGGGTGACGTCGATGAGCCCGGGAATTTCGTGACCGCCGGCGTCGGCGCGAGCGGCTGCTACCTCCGGATGCCGGACGGTCTTCCATTCGCTGCGGCAGAACTCGGGGCCGGGCTCGAGGTATTCCAGCAGTCGCAGTTGCACACCGCGTCGGGCGGCTTCCTCACGAATGGTCGCGTAGATGTGAGCGAGCGAGCGGTAGTCCATCAGCTGTTCGGACAGCACCATCATCGGTCCCGCCGAGTACGGGTTCGCGGATCGCTCACCACCCTCGCGCACCCGGTCCAGCCAGTTGGCGTTGTGGTTGCGTATCGCCGTCTCGAACGTCTGCCCCGTGTCGGGGTCCCATGCGTACGCGTTGTACCGTGCCCAGTCGAAGGCGTCGTCCAGTCCGTCCGGTCCCCGCCAGTCCAACACGTGGTCGCCGTTGCCGGCACAAAAGACGATCGTCAGGTCGTTTCCGTCGATCCAGTCCGCATGGTGGTCGAAGAACGCTGCGACGCCGGTGCTGGGTTCGCGCAGATCGTCGAAGATCTTGGGGGTGACCCACAGGCAGACTTCGTGGGGGACGGTCATGAGATTCCTTTCACTGCGGTCAGTGCCGCGTCGAGTCGAGAAGTCGAGGCGAGGCCCGCGCGGTACACGAGAAGTTCGTTGGCGCCCGCCTGAAGTGCCGCCCACGCGTCGGTGAGCTCGGTGGCGGTGGGTGCCGGATCGTTGAGGATGGTGACGTGTGCGGCGGCGGCGCGCAACTGGGCGACGTCTTCGATACCTCGGCCGGCCAGCCAGCCGGCGGCGGGATCCCCGTCGATGTCCCACGGGAACAGGCTGAAGGTGACGCGCATCAGAATCGCGGCAGTCCTGCGTCGTAGCCGGGGTCGACCGACCGCATGTACCCGGTGTCATCACGGACCGTTCGTCCGGACTCGACGTAGGCGCGATGGAGCCGTTCCACGGCGTCGCGGCGCAGCTCGACGCCCAGGCCGGGTCCGTCGGGCACGGCGAGAGCACCGTCCCGGAATGAGAACGTGCCGTCGTGGACGATGTCATCACGCACGTTCCACGGATAGTGGGTGTCGCTGGCGTATGTGAGGGCCTCAGATGCGGCGGCCACGTGTGTCATCGCAGCCAAAGACACCCCGAGGTGGGAGTTGGAGTGCATGGATACGCCCAGCCCAGCCGCAGCGCACTCGCGGGCAAGGTCCAGTGCGCTGGACAGACCACCCCAATAGTGATGGTCGGCCAGGACGATGTCCAACGCCGTCGCGGCGACGACTTCGTCGAGGTCTTCCAGCGTATTGACGATCATGTTGCTGGCCAGCGGCAGAGAGGTCGACTCGCGCACGCGCGCCATCGCCGGGATCGACAGCACCGGATCCTCCAGGTAATCGAGGACGCCTTCGAGCGCGGCCGCCGCCCGGAGGGCGGTGGGTTCGGTCCACGCGCCGTTCGGATCGATGCGCAAGGGCACGTCCGGGAACGCCGCCTGCAGCGCCTGGATCGCGGCGACCTCCTGTTCAGGCCCGAAGACGCCCGCCTTGAGCTTGAGGGACCCGAACCCGTACTCGTTCACCATGGTGCGCGCGAGCTTGACGACGTCGTCCGCGCTGAGGACGCCGCCCCAATCGTCGGTGGGGCGACCCGGGTGGCCCGGCCATTTGTAAAAGAGGTAGCCGGCGTAGTCAACGCGTTCCCGTACCGCTCCGCCCAACAGGTCCACGACCCGGACCCCTTCCAGACGGGCCCAGGCGTCAACCGCAGCAACGTCGAACGGTGACCGCGCGATGTTGCGCTCTACGAGCGGCGTGTCGGGGCCGAGCACAGACAGCACCACTTCGGTGATGTCCTCCGGAGAATCCACCCGCGTGCCGATGAGGTGCGGAGCGATGGCTCGAAGCCGGTTGAGCAGTGTCAGATCTCCGCCCGCTTCGCCGAGGCCGGTCGTCCCGTCTTCGGTGGTGAGCACCACGAGGCTGCGCAGCGCCAGCGGTTCATGCACGCCCCACGTGTTCAGAAGCGGAGGATCGGAGAATGCCAGCGGAATGACTTCGACTGCGGTGATGCGGCTCATCGCGGCACCACCGTGTCGAGCCCGAGAGGGGCAGGAAGGCGGCGCGCCCCCTCCCCCTCCCGGACGGAGGTTCCCGTCAGAACGGACGTGAAGGTCCGCCCCAGCGGCTGGTCGGGGTTGCGGGCGAGGTCGGTCAACCGCCCAGCCATCAGGTCGTGTCCGTCCTGGTTCGGATGGAGGTCGTCGCGGCGCTCGATGTCTACCGCGCCGAAGATGGCGGCCTCGAGCGCGTCCGGGGAGACGGTGTGCACTCGGGTCATCCCTCCTGCAGGGACGTGGCACGCACCATCAGCTGCGGGGCGTACAACTCGGCGGCTGAGTCGCCGACGGGGTCGAGGTTGAGCACCTGCCGGACGGCGGCAGCGCCCATCTTGTTGCCGGCGTGACGGATGCTGGTCAGCGGGACGATGGCGTACTCGGCGAACTCTATGTCGTCGTAGCCGACAAGGGAGACCTGCTCCGGGATGCGGACTCCTGCGGCGATCAGTTTGTGCATGAGGCCGAGAGCGAGCAGGTCGTTCCCGGCGAAGATGCCGTCCGGCAGCTGTCCGCGCTGGAGCAGCTGCTCGCCGATCTCCTCACCGGCCCGGACCGTCTGCAGCGGTACCGAGATGGTCTCCAGCTGAACCGGCTGGGGCGCGGATGCGATGGCGTCCCGCGCTCCGTCGCGGCGGTCGGCGACCTGCGGGTGAGGGCCCCCGACGAACAACAGCCGACGGCGTCCCTGCGCGATGAGGTGCTCGGTCGCCAGTCGTCCGCCGCGGCGTCCATCACCGCTGATGGAGGGGTACACCATCTCGGCCTGCGGCTTGCCCAGCACGACAAAGGGAGTCCCCTTCTGGCGGAGTTCGACCAGTTCCTCGGGTACTGAGCCCACGGGTGCGATGAGGACGCCGTTGACCTGCTGAGATTCGAAGAATCGCACGTACTGCCGTTCACGCTCCGCGTTGTCGTCGGCGTTGGCGAGCAGAATGAACATGCCGTGTCGGGCCGCTTCCTCCTCAGCGCCAGAAGCCAGTTCTGCGAAGACGGGGTTGCGGCTGTTGGCGACAACAAGACCCAGCGCCTGGCTGCGGCCGACGCGAAGTCGCCGGGCCGCGTCGTTGCGAACGTAGCCCAGTTCGGCGATGGACGCCTGCACTCGGGCGAGCATCTCATCGGAGAGCCGGGTGGGCTGAGTGAGGGCGTAGGAGACTGTGGCTCGGGACACACCGGCGTGCTTGGCGACGTCGCTCACCGTCACGGTCTGTCGGGTGATCTCGGGGGTCATGATGTCTCCTGATGGGGTGGGCAGGCCGGCCCGCGAGCCGGCCTGCCCCGATGATGGTCATCCCTCGGCGAACGCCGCGTCCATGCGCTCGAGCACCTCGGTGGTACTGATGGTGCCGTTGAACAGCTCCTGGATCGAAGTCAGGTGCTCGCTCTGCACCTTCGGGTTCGGCCAGAACACGTCCGGGAAGGGACGGTCGCGCCCATCGGCCTGGTACTCCGCGACCGCCGCGAGCACCGGGCCCGTCTCGAAGTCCTCCGACGGCAGCGCCGGCGCTGCGCCGGACTCGGTGGCGTAGATCGCCTGGCCCTCGCTGGAGGCGAGGAACTCGACGAACTTCTTCGCCAGCTCCGGCTCCTTGGCATCGGCGTTGATCGCGTACTCGATACCGACGGACACCGGCAGGTAGGTGTCAGCCGGGTCGTCGGTAGCGGGCACCGGCGTCATCGAGAACGTCGTTCCCTCCGCGGCGTACTGCGCCGCGTTCGCGGCGGCAGAGGTGACCTGGATGGCACCCAGCGCGGTGCCCTCGCCCAGGCTCGTCATCTGCTCGTCGTAGCCCACACCGTTGGGGTCGTCGTTGAAGCAGCCACCGTCACGCATCTCGGCGTACTGGTCCATGGCGGTCTGCCACTCCGAGTCCACGAACGTGGCCGAACCGTCCAGCTGCTGCTCGGTGAAGTCAGCGTCCGGACCGTAGACCAGCGTGGAAGTGAGCGCATACGGCACGAGTTGCGTGGTCCACGCCGACTTCAGGCCGAGCGCAAAGGCGACCTTACCCTTCTCCTTCGCCGCCGTGCAGAACTCGAGGACCTCGCTCCACGTGCTCGGAGGCGTGAGCCCCGCCTCCTCGAGCGCCTGGTCGTTCCACACCGCGCCGATTCCGACGACGGTGACCGGAATGCCCACCAGGGTGCCGTCGCTGTTGACCGATACCGAACGCTGCGAGTCGCTGAGCTCGCCGGCCCACGACTCGTCCTCCAGCGACATCAGCAGGTCGTCGTCTCCGAGGGTGCGCACCGCGGTGGCGTTGCCCCCACCGGGCCAGATCCGGAACACGTCAGGCGCCGTGCCCGCGGACAACTGCGTGCGCAGCGTCTGCTGGTAGGCGGCATCGTCGTTGGCGAACGTCGCCTTCACCGTGACGCCGGGGTTGGCTTCCTCGAACGCATCGATGACAGCCTGCGCAGGCGCCTCACCGGCCGCAGTGAAGGTGAGCACCTTGCCCCCTCCCTCCGCTCCAGTGGTGGTGTTGGTCGAGCAGCCAGCCAGCGCCAGCGCAACGACTGCGGCCGAAGCTAGCGCAACAGTGCGCCGCTGTGCCGTTGTAGAACTCATCTTTCCTCCTTTGGAAGTGGGCAGGTGCCCGGGTGCATGTGATGCGCGCCGCTGGGAAGGTGTCGGGACACTATCCCTTGAGCCCTCCCGCAAAACCCTTGATGACGTACTTCTGCAGCGAGAAGTAGACGACAAGGATCGGGATGACGGTTATGACCAGCCCCGCGAAGATCAGGGGCCACACGGTGACGTACTGGCTGACGAAGCTGTAAATGGCCACGGGAGCGGTAGTGTTGCCGCTTCCGGACAGGTACAGCAGCGGCACGAAGAACTCGTTCCAGATACCCACCAGGTTCAAGATGATGACGGTCCCTGTGACGGGCCGCACCAACGGGAACACGACGCTGACGAATGCGCGGGTCGGCCCGCAGCCGTCCAGAAGCGCCGCCTCCTCGTAGTCCATCGGCAGCTCTCGCAGGAACGTCGTGTACAGGAAGATGGAGAAGGGCATGCCGGTGCCGACGTTGATCAGGATGACCGCCCAGAGCGACCCGATGAGCCCGAGGTCACGCAGCGTCGTGTACAGCGGCAGCAGCGCCAGCTGCGCCGGGACGATGAGACCGCCGATGAAGAGGTAGAACGTCAATCGCGACCACGACCGTGTCACTCGCGCCAGCGGGTACGCAGCAAGCGCCGACACAACGACGATCAGGGCGACGCTGATGACCGCGATGAAGGTGCTGTTGGCCAGCGCACTGCCGAGGGCGGCCTGGTTCCACGCCTGGACGTAGTTATCCAGGGTCGGCGGCCAGGCGAAGGAAAGGGCGCCGGTACCGCTGTTCATCGGCTTGAGGGAGACGTTCACCAGCGCGACCAGCGGGATGGCGAAGATGATGGCAGCGAGAATCAGCGCGATTTCGCGCACCAGGGTCGTGGCCGTGTAGCGACGGTACATCAGTTGGCCTTCCTCAGCGTGAGCCGGTACTGGACGGCAGCCAGCCCCGCAATGAGCACGGTCATCACCACAGCCAGCGCTGTCGAGAACGGATACTCACCGAAGGCGAACGCGTTCTTGTAGATGAGTGTGGAGATGGTCTCCGTTGCAGTCCCCGGCCCGCCGCCGGTCATTGCGACCACCTGGTCGAACTGCTTGAGACCGCCGATGAGGGACAGCATCACGTTGATGACGATGGCGCCGTTGAGCAGAGGAAAGATCACGCTGCGGAAGCGCCGCCAGGGCCCTGCCCCGTCGATGACTGCGGCCTCCATGATCTCGTCCGGGATGGCCTGAAGCCCGGCGAGGAAGATCACCATCGAGTACCCGGAGAACTGCCAGACGATGGCCACGATGATGGAGCCCAGCGCGAACCGCGGGTCGCCGAGCCAGTCTTGGGCGAGGGCCCCCAGCCCGACCGCGCGCAACGCTTCGTTGACGGCGCCGCTGGGTGAGAGCAGGTAGCTCCACACGTACCCGGCGACCAGCGGCGTAAGAACGACCGGGGCGAAGAAGATGACGCGCAGCACGTAGCGCGACTTGACCATCGTGTTCACGCCGAGCGCGAGCGCGAGTCCGATGGCGTTCTGCACGACGGTGGCCACCACCGCCAGGATGATGGTGTTGATGAGCGCGGCCTGCGCGGCGCGGTCGGTGAACACGTCGGCGAAGTTCTCGAACCCGACGAAGCTCCAGTCGTCGCCGAGCCCGTTCCAGTCGGTGAATGAGAAGAAGCCGCCTCGGAAACTCGGCACCACCACGATGAACAGGTAGATCGCCAGTGCCGGCACCACGAACCACCACGGCACGCTGACCCCCGCGCGACGCGCTCGACGCGAGGTCGAGTCCCTGGAACGAGGGGGTGCGCTCGGGAGTTCGGCGGGGGGCGCCTCGCTAGTCATCCAGACCACTTTGTCTACTTCCGTCTGCGATCCGCTTGACACGTGGATCGATTCACAAGACACTCTATACACAGCCGCCCCGGATCGCGCAAGCGAAATTCTGCAGCGCTGTGAATCGATCCACCAATTAGCCGCCGAGCGGCGGCATATGTCGAAACGAGGTCTCCCTGTGCAACTGCACGGAGTGCTGTTCTTTCCTGTGACACCTTTCGACTCGTCCGGCGAAGTCGCCGTGCCTGTTCTCGAGCGTCATCTGTCCGACGCGCTCCCCTTCGGGCCCGGAGCGGTGTTTCCTGCGTGCGGGACGGGGGAGTTCCATGCCCTGGACGCGTCGGAGTACGACACCGTCGTGGGCGCCACGGTCGACGTCGTGGACGGCTCCGTTCCGGTCATCGCCGGTGCGGGCGGGCCGCTCGGTCACGCGCGCGCTGTGGCGCGTGGGGCGCAGGAGGCGGGAGCAGACGCGCTGCTGGTGCTGCCGCCATACCTCGTCGCCGCACCCCAGGCAGGGCTCGTCGCCTACGTCCGTTCGGTTGCTGACGCGACGGACCTTCCGGTCGTCGTTTATCACCGCGGACTCGGTGCGTTCACGCCCGAGTCCATCGCGGAGCTGCTCGGCGACCCTCGCGTCATCGGGGTGAAGGATGGCGTGGGCGACATCGCCGCCACGCAGCGGTTTACCCTGGCTGCGCAGCAGGTTGGGCGCGACGACGTGCTCTTCTTCAATGGGCTGCTCACAGCCGAACTGAGCCAGCGTGCTTATCAGGCCATCGGCGTGCCGCACTACTCGTCCGCGGCTTTCGCGATGGCGCCAGCGGTCGCCACAGCGTTCTTCCACGCGTACCAAGACGGAGATCAGGGCCGCGTGGATGAAATCCTCGCCGGGTTCTACGAGCCGCTGGTGACGTTGCGAGACCGTGTGCCCGGATACGGCGTGTCGCTCATTAAAGCCGGACTTCGTGCGCGCGGACTGGATGTCGGAGGCGTCAGGCCACCGCTCACCGATCCGTCGCCGTCCGACCAGCTCGAGCTCGAACGGATCCTCGCCGCCGGAGAGGACCTGGTTCGATGAGCGTCGACAGCGCGATGACGGAAGCTGCGGGCGCAACGGTCGCGGCCGCGGCCGCGACCGACCGCGAGCGTGCGGACTGGCTGCGGACGGTCGCCGACGCCTTGGACGCGAACGCGGTGGATCTGGTCACGCTGGCGGATGAGGAAACGCAGCTGGGGGAAGCTCGGCTGTTCGGCGAAGTAACGCGCACCACCAGCCAGCTCCGACTGTTCGCGGAGGTGGTCACCGAAGGTTCCTACATCGAGGCCGTCATCGACCACGCCCGCCCCGAGGCGACGCCACCGCTGCCCGACCTTCGTCGGTTGCTTCGGCCGCTGGGGCCTGTGGCCGTCTTCGCCGCGTCGAACTTCCCGTTCGCCTTCTCGGTAGCAGGAGGAGACACCGCCTCCGCCCTCGCGGTCGGCTGCCCTGTTGTCGTGAAGGCGCATCCGGCTCACCCGAAACTGTCACGCCGGACCGCCGCGATCGTCGAGCGGGCACTGCAGGGCGCCGGTGCACCCTCGGGGGTCTTCGGGATGGTCGAAGGCTTCGACTCCGGTCCCGCGCTGGTGCAGCACCGGGCAACAACAGCGGTGGCTTTCACCGGTTCGACCGCCGGGGGCCGCGCGCTGTTCGATCTTGCCGTGGGAAGGCCAGACCCCATCCCCTTCCACGGCGAGCTGGGAAGCATCAACCCGGTCGTGATCTTCCCCGCAGCCGATGAGGCGCGGGGGGCGGAGCTGGCCGCCGGGCTGGTGGCGTCGCTGAGCCTGGGTGCCGGCCAGTTTTGCACCAAGCCGGGTGTCGTCTTCGTGCCGCGAGACTCCAACACCGAGACCGCCATTGACGTCGAGGCCACAGCACCTCCGATGCTCACCCCCGCTATCCGGGCTGCCTTCGACCGCGGCGTGGACGAGCTGCTCGCCACACCCGGGGTCGACCTCATCGCCGGCGGCCGCGGCGCCCCGTTGGTGCTCGCTGCGGACGCGGCGACTGTCATCGCCAACCCGTTGCTCCTGCGCACGGAGGTGTTCGGCGCGGTCACGCTGCTCGTGCGGTACGACGACGCCTCACTGACCGGCGCCCTGGAATGCCTGGAGGCGAGCCTGACCGCCACCGTCCACGCAGAGTCCGCTGACGACGTCCGCGACATCGTGACAAAGCTGGAGCATCTGGCCGGGCGTGTGCTGTTCGACGGATGGCCGACCGGTGTGGCCGTGACCTGGTCTCAGCATCATGGCGGGCCATGGCCGGCGACGACATCGCAGTTCACCTCCGTGGGCGCCACCGCGGTGCGGCGGTTCCTGCGCCCGATTGCGTACCAGAGTGCGCCAGAAGAGCTCCTCCCGCCTGCCCTCCGAGAGCACAACCCGCTCGGGATTCCTCGACGCGTCGATGGAGTGCTCGAGCCTGCCACCGCGGGTGAGGTGCGGTCGTGACCGCCCCCGCAGGCACGTTGTGCGTCGACGCCGGACAGACCGGCATCAAGCTGCGGCTGCGGGATGGCCTCCACGTCTTCCAGCTGACGGCCCCCGGTGTTCGCACGCACAGCCCGCTCGCCGACCAGCTGGCCGACGCGGTTCACCGCGCGGCCCAGCAGTGGGACCGCCCCATCGACACCGTCGCCGCCGGAGTGTCCGGACTTACCGACGACGCCCGCGAAGGACGTGAGCTCCTGGCACGCCTGGAGCCCGCCGGAGTGGGGCGGGTGGTGATAGCCCACGACTCTGTGACGTCCTACCTCGGGGCGCTCGGCGCCGGCACGGGCGCGGTCATCGCCGCTGGGACCGGTGTGGTCACCCTCGCCGTCGGTCCCCGCACGGTGGCCCGCGTCGACGGCTGGGGCAACATCATGGGCGACGCCGGCAGCGGGCACTGGATCGGCCGGGCCGGCTTGGAGGCGGCCATGCGCGCGTACGACGGCCGAGCGACGCCGACACGTCTCTTGGAGATGCTCTCCGAGCGCTGGCCCGACCCTGAAACCGCGTACATCGAGCTGCAGAGCGATCCGGATCGGGTTCGGGTCATCGCGTCCTTCGCCCAGCAGGTCGTCGAACTCGCCACGGTCGACTCCACCGCCGCCACGATCTGTCGTGCTGCGGCTCGTGAACTGTCCGTGTCCGTGGGCGCCGGGCTGCGCCGGGTGCGGGGCGGACCGGAGGCGTGGCCCGACGGACCCGAGGTTGCCGCCATCGGTGGCATCTTCGGCGCCGACGTGATTCGGCACCCGTTCGAGCGCCTGCTGCGAGCGTCGTGGCCGAACGTCGTCGTCGCCGTGCCGCGGGGCTCTGGCCTGGATGGCGTCCAGGCGCTGCCCGCACTCCCCGCCGACCACCCGCTGCGCGACCGAGTCACCAACTGCGCCAGCGCAGGAACCCGCTAGTCGGTCTGAGCCCACCCCCATCCACCCATCCATTCACCAGCTGATTCCACAAAGAGGTGTGTCATGTCGTTCCTCCCGCGTGCCGGTCGAGTTGTCGCGGCCGCAGTCGTCGCCGCTCTCGCGGTTACACCACTGCCTGCGACGGTGTTCGCCAGCCAATCTGTCCCGCAATCGACGCTCGCGTGGCCGGTGTCGGGTCCGCTGCCGGAGGTCGCGTCTGTTCAGGGCCACACGATTGAACTGGCGTCGTTCGACGGAGTGGAGCAGGACGTTGCTCCCTATCTCGGAAACGTGGCACGACTGGCCAACTCGGTCCACGACGACTCCGCCACCAACTACGGTTTCATCACATGCGGATGCTGGCGAGCCGGGCAAGGCCCGAACGACGCGCGCGTGATGGAGAACGTGCTCACCCTGGGCTACTTCTACACCACCGACACACCGTGGAATCCGTACTTCCACGACGAGGCACTCGGGCTGCGGTTCAACGCAGCCGTGCAGTTCCTGCTCACCCGGCAGAACTCTGACGGCTCCTTCCCCCAGGGCGGTGGCGACGTGAATTCGCGAGCGGCCACCGGGTTCGCCCTCGAACTCTACGCGGAGCTTCTCGACCTGCTCGAACACGATGCCACCATCGACCCTCTGCTGCCGGAGACGCTCACCGGGTCCCTGGAGCGGGCGGCATGGTGGTTCCTCGAAGACGCCGAGGTGTGGGGTCCGCACGGCGACCAGTTCGCCAATCAGGTCGCCAGCGGGCTGGTCGGAATCTCGAACCTGCTCGAGCGTTTCGACGACCCGGCACTGCGAGCACGGTTCGAAGAGCGCCTCGCCGAACACCGCACAGTGTCGCAGAGCGAAGCAGGCTTCTACCGGGACGGAACGGTCGCCCACCGCTACAGCCTGGAGGTCGAATCCGAAGACCTCGCCGGTTGGGGCGATGACGCCACCCGTGGAGTCATCGACGAGATGCAGACCGCCTACATGGACTGGGCGCAGTACCACCTCCTCTACGACCAGGAACTCGATGGCTTCTTCATCAATACCGCCACCGACTCCCGTCACCGCGGCTGGAACTACGCCGACCAGATCCCCATCGGCGCAAACCACCTCTGGTCGGCCATCGTGCCGCAGGCGAACGCCTATGGTCGCACCGCCGAGGACGTCGCTGAAGAACGGGCCGCCTTCGCGGCGGGAACGTGGGAGACCACCGTCGCCCCGAGGATTGCCGCTGCGTGGTCGTACATGGATCCAGCACTGGTGCGAGATGTCATCCTCGGGGAGGAGCATTACCCCTCAGCGGCTGAGCGGTTGGCCGCGATTGACACCCTGCACCCCTTCGCCGCAGGCGAATACACGGAGTACCGTGCAGACTCGCTTCTCGGCCAGGAGTTCGTGTTCGCCAAGCGAGACCAGTACGTCACGGCCCTGTCGTTCGGGAAGCATGTGAACACCCAGTACGGCTTCTGGGACAACCAGCGGTTTGGCCTCAACTATCTCTACGACCCACAGATGGGCGTCGTGATTCAGAGCCAGAACGCGCCGGCGGTCGGAGCGCCTCGCACACGACCGGCAAGCGCGGAGTTGTCGTGGGGCACGGGGCGCGTGGTCGGCGGGGTCTTCCGAATGGACGCGTACGACCAGCCGGTGCCCAGCTACTCGCTTGCCGGAGCGGTGGCTGATCCCGCCGATGTCAGCGCAACCGACACGCTCGAGGTGAGCTACGCACCTTCGGATGGCACCGTCACGAAGAAGGTCACTTTGGGTGAGGAGCTGGGAGTCTCGGTGGCGACGACTGGGGCGTTCTTCGAGCGCATCCCCCTCATCGTCGGCGCGGACGATGAACTCCTCTGGGACGACGGCACACCGCTCGCCCTCGGGAGCGCTGCCCCTTCCCCCGAAGATGCGCAGGGCCTCATCCTCCATCGCGACGGTCGAAGCCTCGAGATCACGTGGAACGGCGGCGACTCGGCGACCATCCGCCCCACCTCCTTCCCTGTTGCGGGCGGAGAGCGGACCCTGCACGTGCTCGACATCAACGCCACGGACACGCTGGACTACTCCCTGCGGGTTGCCGACGACCGGTGCCCGGCCTCGAACCCGGCTGCCACCGTGCTCATCGGGACGACAGACACGGGCGTGGCCAACATCGACGACGGCAACGGATGCACCATCAATGACCTGCTCCGAGTCGAGGAGCAGTGGGCGAGCCACGGCGACTTCGTCGCCCACGTCACCCAGGTGCTCGATCCTCTCGCGACGCAGGGACGCCTGACGTCGAAGGACAAGTCCCGTGTCGTGCGCGCGGCCGCCCAGTCCGACGTCGGAAAGGACCGAGTCATCGTGACGCCCGCCTCGGAGTCCGCGACCGCGGGTAGCGAGCTCGTCCTCACCCTGTCAGGCAATCGCGTCGGCGCATTCACCGTAGACGGACCGTGCCTGGTAGCGCCTGCTTCTGTCACAGGTGCCAGTGAGGTGACAGTGACCATCCGGGAGACGTTCCTGCCCGGAGACTGCGCGCTCGCCATCCGCAGCGAACTGACGTCCGGGACAGTCGAACAAGACGAAGTGCTGTTGACTATCGTTCCCGCCGCCGACGGCACCGTGTTCACGGACACCTTCTCGTCGCCGGCGGCGACAGAGTCAGCGTGGACCAACGTGGACGGCGTGTGGTCTGCCACCGAGGGTGTGTTCCGGCAGAGCGACACAACTCGAACCGGGTGGCGTTCGGTCGTGGACGGGCTGCGGGTCGCGAACGGGTCCGTGGAGGTGGACCTCACCTTCCGGAGCACCGCCACCTCGACCGCGTTCGCGGGCGTCCAGCTGCGCACCACGACTCCCGGCGACGCGTATACCACCAGCGGTTACCTGGTCTATGTGCGTCAGAACGGGTCGGTGGACATCTTCCGCGCCGGCCAGGGCGTCATCTCCAGCGGGACCGGGACGCCGCTGAGCGGTGGCACCCGCCTACGAGTGGAGGCGGACGGGGCGACATTGCGGGTGTTCGTCGGCGAAGAAGCCGCACCGCGCGCCACTGTCACCGACCCCAACCCGGTCACGGCAGCGGGATTTGTGCAACTGATCACCGGGCGTGCGGCAGTGGATTTCGACAACGTCCGAGTGCGACAGACCAACTGACCAGGCCGGGGATCGGGAGGCGCCGGACGAGATTCGTTCCGGCGCCTCCCGTTCGTGTGCCCGATATTGCACGACCTGCTCTTGCGCGAAGCAGTTGTTGACCCGCCATGAGCCTCCCCTGTAGGCTCACAGAGTTGTGAATCGATTCACACACGGGCTCGATGTTGAGGACCCACGCCTTGCGCCGTCGAATCGCGGTCCAAGAAGGAAGTGACAATGAGGCCACTGATCCGGCTGTCCACGGCTGTGGTGGGCGTACTCGCGGCGGCATTGCTCGTCGCCCTGCCCGCCCCGGCGGCGCTCGCGGCGCCCGCACCACTGGACATCTACCCACTGCAGTCGACGTACCCCGCCTCTCCAGACTTCGCCCTCACCGTCAACGGGCAGAACGTTCCGGTGCAGGATTACGCCGGGTACGACATCGCCCAGTTCGCGATGGGCGCCGGAGAAGCGGCCATCTCTATCCGCAAGGTCAACAACACCAACATCGGCTCCTACTCCATCAGCCCCCTCAAGCTCGGACTGACTGGTTCGGTCTCGGGGCCGACGCTGAACTTCACGGTCACCAAAGACGAGTACCTCATCGTGAAGATCGATGGTCGCCCCGACCTGGTTATCGCCATCGACCCGCTCGAAACGGGCCGGCCGGCGTCCAGCGGCACGGGGATCTTCAATGTCACGGCGGCGCCTTACTCCGCCTCCCCCGGTGCCCAGTACTCCACATCCGCCTTCCAGAACGCCCTCAACGACGCTGCGGCGTGGGGGTCAGCCAACGCCAGTCAGGGTACCGTCTACGTGCCGGCCGGGGTGTGGACTCTTGGGACGCTGTACCTCCGGTCGAATCTGCGCCTCTACCTCGCCCCTGGGGCGGTCCTCAAATACACCGGCGACCGCGCCCACTACGACGTGCATTGGAAGAAGCTGTCACAGAACCGGGACGTGACGTGGTTCCTGTCGACGAGGTACTCCACGACCAACATCTCCATCACCGGTCGCGGGATCATCGACGGGAACGGGATGGCCTCGCTGCAGCCGGGCAACCTCGGTGTGAACCTGCTGGTGCCGATCTATACCGACCAGTTCACGGTGGACGGGATCACTTTTCGGGAGTCCAGCAGCTGGGCCATCATGCCCACCCGCTCGAGCAACATGACCTTCCGTAACATCAAGATGTTCAACAGATTCGACATGGGCGAGAACGACGGGATCGACGTGATGGAGTCCACCAACGTCACCGTGACCAATGCGATGGGCATCGGCCTGGACGACCCGTTCAGCACCAAGACGTGGGCCAACCACATCGACCTGTTCAAGAACGTTCCCGGTTCGCCTCGCCCGCTCGAGAACGTCACCTTCGACGATCTGGTGAGCTGGACCCACTGTTACGGGTTGAAGGTCGGTCAGGGCGTGTTCCAGCAGCAGCTCAATGTGACCTTCCGCAACGCCACGATCTACGATGCCTCCGTAGGTGTCGGGATCCACCATAAGTACGGCGCGGCGGGCGCAGTCAGCATTCAATTCGAGGACATCGACATCGAGCGTGTGCAACACAGCGCCTGCGGTGATGGCAACCGAACATGGATGGCACTGTGGACCGGCGCGACCGCCGAGGGTATCGGGCCTGTCACTGATGTCGACCTCACTCGTATCCGGGTGCGCGACGCCGGCACGACGCCCGCGAGGATCACTGGCGTCAGCGGGGCACCTATCACGGACGTCAAGTTTGAGGCGATTCGCATGCCGGGTAGCACGACGACGGCGACAACCTTGCAGCAGATGAACGTGACGAACGTCACTGACGCATCCAATATCCAGATCGTCCCGTAGCGACGACGTTGCGGGCCAGGATGCTTCGCCCATAGGATTGGGGTGGGTGTGAATCGATTCACACCCACCCCAATCAACTCCATCTGAAGGTCGACGATGCCCACACTGGTGAACGCACTGTTAGAGCCGAGGACCCGTCGCAAGCCGCGCATCGGCCTCGTCGCAGGCGGACTGGGCACTTACTGGCCACAGTTTCCAGGCCTCTTGCCGCAGCTGCAAGAGTCCGCGGCCTACGTCTCCCAGCGGTTCCAGCAGATGGATGCCGAGGTCACCGACGTCGGATTCATCTCCGACGCGCACGAGGGCGCGGCTGCCGCCGAGAAACTGCGCCAAGCGGACTGCGACCTCATCGTGCTGTTTCTGACCACCTACCTCACTAGCTCGATGGTGCTGCCGATAGCCCAGCGATCGCATGCGCCCGTCCTGGTCATCGACCTGCAGCCCACCGAGAAAATGGATCACGCGAGCTTCGACACCGGTGCGTGGCTCGCATACTGCGGGCAGTGCCCGGTGCCGGAGGTCGGGAACGTGTTCCGTCGAGCGGGTATCCCATTCCGGTCGGTGTCGGGATACCTGCGGCAGGAACCGGCGTGGGAGCGCATCTCCCGCTGGATCAGCGCCGCCCACGTCCGAGCGGCATTGCGGCATGCGCGCCACGGGCTGATGGGACACCTTTATCCGGGCATGCTGGATGTGTCGACGGATCTGACGCTCCTACCTGCGACCTTCGGCTCCCACGTCGAGGTGCTGGAGTTCGACGATCTGAGGGTGCGTGCGGATACGGTCTCCGAGAGGGAGGTCGCCGAACGGATGGCTCTGGCGCGAGAGCTCTTCACCATCGACGAGTCCGTGGCTGACGATGACTTCGCGTGGGGTGCGCGAGTGTCCGTTGCGCTGGATCGCCTGGTCGACGACTTCGAGTTGGACACGCTCGCCTACTATCACCGCGGCCTCGACGGGGAACAGCATGAGCGACTCGGGGCCGGCATGATCCTCGGTGCCTCGCTGCTCACGGCACGCGGCGTCCCGGCAACCGGTGAGTTCGAGCTGCGGACCACGCTGGCGCAACTGGCTACCCAGGTCATCGGCGCCGGGGGTTCCTTCTGCGAGATCCAGGCACTGAACTTCGTAGACGGCGTCGTCGAGATGGGTCACGACGGACCCGCCCACCTGGCGGTCTCCAGCCGCGATCCCTTGCTGCGCGGCCTCGGCGTCTACCACGGCAAGCGCGGATGGGGTGTCTCCGTCGAGTTCGACGTGCAGCACGGGCCGGTCACACTGCTCGGACTCGGCCAAGACGCCGACGGCTCCCTGACCTTCATCACCTCCGAAGGAGAAGTCGTGGACGGCCCGCTCCTGGAGATCGGGAACACGACCAGCCGCGTCGACTTCGGCCGCGACCCGGGTGAGTGGGTGGACGAGTGGTCCGCGACCGGCGTCGGTCACCACTGGTCCCTGTCGGTAGGTCACCGCGCAGCCGACTATCAGGCCGCGGCGTCGCTGCTCGGAATCGGCTATCGGCACGTATAACCAGTTCACCCGCATCGTCGCGCAATGCAACGGGCAGCTCCGTCGCACCTCGCGTTAGCGGCGAGCAACTGAGAAGCGTGGCCCGCGGCCGGTGCGCTCGCGGACTCGTAGGGTGTCCCGCTCCGATGGATCTGCCGAAGGCAACGGCGGACGCGAGCGCCACCGCGCGTTCGACGCTAGCCCACGGCTGCGACGGCGGTGATCTCGATACGCAGTCCGGCGGGCAGGAGTGACCCGATCGTCGCCCGCGCGGGGCGCGCGTCGCGCGGCAGCACGCGGTCCCACACAGAATTCATGAGTGGCCCGTGCGAGAGATCCGCAAGGTAAACGGTGACTGACAGGAGGCGACCAGCGGCGGACCCGGCCCCCTCGGCCTCGGTGATGACGTTGCGCAGGCACGCCTCTATCTCCTCTTCGATGTCTTCAGGGATGGCGCCGGCTCCATCGACCGTGCCCAGGACGCCCGAGAGGTAGGCCACTCCGCCGTGGACGACGGCGTGCGGCATCAGTGGGTTGGCGAACAGGTTGGGGATACGTATGCGTTCGATGGTCATGGGTCCTCGCAGACGGGTGTCGGATGAGTCGGTCAGCAGTGGATGAGGGCGGCTGGTTCCAGATGAGATGGCGGTGTCAGATGAGCAGAGCGATGTCGTCTCGACCTCGGCTGACGCACGTTGCGAGCAGGCGCTGCCCGCGGTCGGCGTCGCTGAGACATCGGTCGCGATGGTCGAGGTCGCCGGATGGCGCTTCGATGACGCATGACCCACACACCCCGCCCTCGCAGGAGTAGTCGACTGGGATGCCGTCGCGCAGGAGCGCGGTCAGCAATGTCTCGTCGGCCGCGACCGACACACTCCTCCCGGTGCCGAGCAGGCGCGCGGTGAAGGGTTCACCGAGCCGCTCGCCGGGCCGGGCGGTGACAGCGAACGCTTCCGAGCGCGTTCGCTGGGGTGGATGGCCGGCGGCGTCGAGGGCGGCCATGAGGGAGGGAGGACCGCAGTGGTACAGCGCGGTGTCTGGGGTGAGTCCGGCGACGAGTGACGAAACGTCGAGACGTGTCCCCTCCGCGGACACATGCAGGTGCACCTCCAGTCCGCTCGCCTCGAGGCGGTCGAGCAGTACCGCGTCGGCGCGGCGGTTCACGGCGTAGTGCACCTCACCGTCCAGCGCGGGTGAGACGTCGTGGAGAAGGCCGATGATCGCGGTCACGCCGATGCCGCCCGCGACGAAGACGTGACGCGATGCCGTCGCGTCGAGCGACATCCCCGGCTGGGGGTAGGAGATGAACACCGGATCACCCGGCTGTGAGGCGTGGAACAGCGCCGAGCCGCCGCGTCCGGCATCCTGGCGCTGCACCGCGATCTCGTAGTCGCCGCCCCGAGAGGACACCAAGGAGTAGTCGCGCCGCACTCCCGTCGGGTGCTGGACGTGCACGTGATCGCCGCCCGCGGCCAGCGGAAACGCGCGCCGGTGAATGGGGGCGACGCGGATGGCGCGGACCCGTGGTGACAAGTCGCGGACCGCTGTGACCTGCGCGGCCATGAGGAGTCGTGTGGTCATGCCGTTGCCGGGCCGGGAAGCACAGCGTCACCCGCGCGGAGCGTCCCGCCGCGGATGATCCGACAGTTCAGGCCTGCACGACCGATCAACGGCTCGAACACCGGCTTATCGATGAGGCGCTCGAAGTAGCGGCAAGGCACGTTCAGCCGCCCGCCGTAGAGCTCCACCTCCCCGATCGTGAATCGCTCGCCCACTAGATCATTGAGGGGTACGCCCGTCGTAACGAGATTGCGACGGGTCTCGCTTCGTTCCAGCCGGATGTCGAGCTCGTTCTCGATCGCCTGCAGCACCTCGTCGGCGATGATCGTCACCTGGCGATCCTCGTGCCACATGTGAGAGTAGTGGCCTTGGCGGGTGGCATAGCGGTCCCCCTCGAGACCGATGCCCGCAATCGCCGTCGCGGTGGCGAGCTCGTGCATCTCCACACCGGCAACCTCTGCAATCCAGATACCCTCCAGGCGCCCCCTCCAGCGCGGCGACGTCGTCATCGATTCCGGCCTTTCGCTGCGGCATCCACCGCAGCGGCCAACAGCTCGGGATGCGTGACCATCGGGAGATGTGCGGTCGGGATGCCCACGACGTCATAGCCGCGTGCGCGTGCCCGCTCAGCCATCTCGACCATGAGGGGCTGCACCTCGCACCACACGTAGGTCGAGGGAACCACCCGCGCGACGGCAGCAGCGGCTGTCGAATGAGTGGCCAGCGGCATCGGGGTCATGTTCGCGGCGAGCCACGCGACGTCGTCCACATCCTCGATCCCGAGCGCCTGGGGCGGCAGGGGGGCGATCAGCCACGGTCGCTCATCATCGACGGGGACGAACGCGTCCGCTAGCCATGGGATCAGGTCGAAGGCCGATTCGCCCGCCTCAGGGAGGAACGCGTCGAGATAAATGATCCGGCCGACGCGGGTCGACGTCGCAGCCTCGCGCGCGACGATGCCGCCGTAGCTATGTCCGACGAGGACGACATCCTGCAAATCGCTCCGCTCGAGCAGGTCCACGATCGCGGCCGCATGGACGGACGGATCGATACCCGCGCTCGCCGCCGCAGAATCGCCTGCAAGCCCCGGCAAGTCGGGCGCGATGATCGTATGGCCGGAATCCCGCAGCAGCGGGACGACGCGATCCCACACCCAGCCGCCGAGCCAGGTGCCGTGGATGAGCAGGATCGTCGACATAGGGGTCCTTTCGTAGCAGCCCAGCTGGCAGCTGACGAGGCGACCGTAGCGTGCCGATCGGCACGTTGCCATGTCATTTGGCAAACATTAACATTGTTGCAACATGACTCCTCCGGATGATGCGGCGCGCGAAACGCTCGACGGCGACGAGACGGTTATTGCCCGAGCCGTGCGCGCGCGTCGCCTGATGCTAGGGCTATCGCTCGCCGCGGCGTCGCGGCTGAGCGGCATTTCGGCACCACACCTCTCCCGCATCGAGTCGGGTGACCGCGTGCCGGCCGTGACCCTGCTCATGCGATTGGCCCGCGCCTACGACGTGCCCCTCGGCGTGCTCGTCGGGGAGGCTGACGAGGCGGACCCGCGAGGCGTCACCGTGCGTCGACGCATGCCTGACGAGCGGCTCGCGGGCGCGGAGCGTTCGTTCGACATGCTCGGCTCCCACTCGCCGCACGCGCTCCTGCAGCCGATGCGCGTGACTCTGACCGAGGCGGTGTCTGGCGACCCTCAAGTGCATAACGGTGAGGAGTGGGTGCACGTCGAGTCCGGAGTGCTCGATGTCGAGATCGGCGGATCGACTGAGCGACTGGGCGCCGGCGACTCAATTCACTTCGATGCAGAGATCCCACACCGGCTAGGTCGTGTCGGAGCCGCATCGGCGGTTTTCCTCATGGTCACCTCAATCGCCGGGAGCGGTCATCACCGCAGGGGCTAACCACCCCGGGCGACGACAGGATGCGACCTCCAGTTCATGACGGGCTGGTTTCCGGATGTAACGATCCCATTGCGCATGTTCTGAAACGCCCCGCCGATGCCTATCTTGATCACTGACCAACTGACTTGGTCAACGATCAAGAAAGCCGGTAAGCAATGCATCCTGTCGTCATCGTGGGCGCGGGACCCGTGGGCCTCTGGCTCGCGGCCGAACTACGCCTGCGCGCCATTCCCGTCATCGTCCTCGAGCAACGCGAGTCGATCTCGCCGCACTCGAAGGCACTGACCATCCACCCCCGCACGATCGAGATTTTCGCGCAGCGCGGACTTGCCGAGCGTGTCCTCGCCGGCGGCCCGCGCGTGCCCACCGGGCACTTCGGGGGACTCGAGCAGCGGCTCGACTTCTCGGTTCTCGACACGGCATTCCCCTTCACCCTCCTGCAGCCCCAGGCGCGCACAGAGCAGCTGCTCGAGGACCACGCGCTCTCGCTCGGGGTTGACCTGCGTCGTGGACATCGCGTCGCCACCATCGACATCCGCGTCGATGGCGTCTCGGTGCACGTCGAGACCGTGGATGACTCCTACGCCATCGAGACCGCCTATCTCGTCGGCTGCGATGGGTCGCGCAGCACGGTGCGAAAGGCCGCAGGCATCGGATTCCCGGGCACCTCGGCCACGCTCTACGGCATGCTGGGCGACGTCATCCTGGACGCACCCCCGCAGGGTGTGGTTACCCATTCGGGGCCGACGGGACAACTGATGATCGTGCCGATGGCAGGCGGCATCCATCGCATCGTCGGGATCGACCCGGCGCGAAGCGCACCGATGGATCGCGATCTCACGTTCGAAGAGTTTCGCGAGAGCGTCGTCGCCGTCGTGGGCTCGGACTACGCCATGCACTCGCCGCAGTGGATCTCCCGGTTCGGCAATGCCGCACGACTGGCCGAACGATATCGGCTCGGTCGGGTGCAGCTGGCGGGTGATGCCGCGCACATGCATTTTCCCGCCGGCGGCGTGGGGATGAATGTCGGCATCCAGGATGCGCATGCACTGGGCTGGCGCCTCGCCGACGTTGTGGCGGGCTGGGCAGATGACAGGGTCCTCGACGACTACGCGAGCGAGCGTCGCGCAGTCGGCGCCGACCTCTTGCGCGACACTCAGGCGCAGACAGTTCTGCTGGCGGCCTTCCTGCCTGACGCCCGCGAACTGCGCGGCCTGATGAACGAACTCATCGCCGCCGACCCGCAGCTGTCCCGCCTACTCGCCCAGCGGTTGTCGGGCCTGGCGGTCGCGTATCCGGCGAAGGACGGCGCGCATTCGCTCGTGGGGCACCGCATCATCACCGAAGAGTTGGATGCTGCGACACGCGCCGGCGCCGCACTCTTGATCGTCTCGAGCGAGATCGGTGCGACGCTGGCCGCGGATGCGGCGGCCGTTGGCATCGTCACGGCGTCGCACTCCGACGGACCCACGGTCCTTGTGCGTCCGGATGGATACGTCGCCTGGGCCGCCGAATACCCCACCGAGGCGGAGATCATCGCCGCCGTGCGCTCCTTCCGCACGACTCCCACGTTCGACGTCGTCGCGTCCACCTGAACCGTCCATCCATCGAATCGAGGAAGACATGAATATCACCCGCATCGACCCCGACGGCGCTCCGTCGATCCCGCACCTCATCTCGCAGGTCGTCGCACCGAAGGACGTCGACCTCGTATTCTGCTCGGGCCAGGTCGCATGGAACGCGAGCCTGGAACTCGTCGGCGATGACCTCGGCGCTCAAACCCGGCAAGTGGCCGCGAACATCGACGTACTTCTGGCCTCCCTCGGCGTCCAGCGGTCGGCCATCGTCAAAGAGACGCTTTACATCGTCGACTGGGAGCCGAGCATGCTCTCCGTCGTGTTCGACAACCTTCGTGACGGGACCTCGCCCGTGCCAGCGAGCACCCTGATCGGTGTCGCCGCTCTCGGCATCCCCGGTGCCCTGATCGAGGTTGACGTGGTGATCGCCGTGCCCCGCTGACCGATCAAGCGACGGACAGTCCAGCCGCGTCGAGAAGCGCATCCATCGCGAAAGTGAACCGCGCGTCGAAGGAGTCGTCGACGAGGGATCCTTCCACTCGCGTCAGCACGGGGAACGACCCGGCAGCCAACGCGGCTTCCAATCGCTCGCCTGCGGACGGATCCGCGCCCTGCTCCTCCTGCACCGCCCCGAGGATGAGGTACGACATGGACCAGAACGTCCGCGTGGCGGTGACGGGGTCGGCACCACCATCGAGAAGCGCACCGATCAGCGCCTCGCCGATCGCGAGGGTGTGCTGCTCGATCGCTGATGTGCCCGCCATCAGCCGAGCCCCGTCGCGCCGCGAGAGCAACACGCGCCGATATCGCGCCGCGATCTCGGAGGCACGGGCGCGAGGAGCAGCGGGAAGCCCATCCAGCCGCACATCGGCAAGCATCCGATCGGAGAGCAGCTCAAGCAGTCGCCCCTTCGTCTTGACCTGGAACGAGACGGAGTTCAAGTGGGCGTCCATGCGACGGGCGATCGCCCGCAGGGTCAACCCGTCCAGGCCCTCCTCCGCCAGGAGAGCGGATGCCGTGTCGAGGACCTCCGCAAGATCCCGCCGCCGTGCCATCGGATGCCCCCGTTCCTGAGATGGACCACCCGATCTCTGTTGGTCATCGTACAAGCCTGCTTCCCCTCGCGACTCAGATCCCAATAGCCCTCAAGCTCTGTCGCATGGGATGGCGGTCGAATCTGGGCGTTCGTTGTCAGAGTCAAACCGAGGAGGCTTCGATCGGGGATCTCTATGGCGGAGACGGAGGGATCTTTGACGTCGGCCGCGCGATCCGGAGGCGGTCGAGCCCGCACGCGAGCCCAATCAGACGGCCACGCATGGCGCGGACGCTTTATGCCCGTCCTCGCGCCACAGCACGCCATACGCATGTGTGCACTCGCGTAGGCACCGTGGTGCCCTTCAAACGCCGACACGTACTCTAGATACACGAAAACCCGCGGAAATCCGCGGGTTTTCGATGATTACTGTCTCAACACAGTGCGCGCCCGAAGGGACTCGAACCCCTAACCTTCTGATCCGTAGTCAGATGCTCTATCCATTGAGCTACGGGCGCATGTCGTTCGCAGCAGCGCACAACGTCGTCAAGAATACCTCACGGCCACCTGCGGCGCGAATCGGCGGGAGGATGCCGGATTCCCGGGCGTGTTCACGCACTCCCGGACCGTTCTTCACAGGTCCTGGGCGTCGAGTGCGCGCAGCTGACGCTGCAGGGCGACACGACGGTACGAGGTGTCGAGGAGCTCCGCGAGCAGCTCCCAGTCGCCGGCATCCGCCTCCACACGGATGGCGAGCCAGCCGTACGCACCCTCGTAAGGCGGCACGAAGACGTCGTCTCGCTCGAGCATCGCCGGACGCTCGACGTCGTCGGGGATGAACTCCACCGCACCCGTGTCATCGTGGGCGGCACCTACGATGGCGAACTGACGTCTGCCGGCGCGGAACGTCGAACGGCCGTGGGCGAGCACCTCGGCTGCCTCGGGGTACGCCATGCACAGCCGGCGCACGCGCCCGGTCAACGGGTGCTCCGGCGGGAAGCGCATGGGATGCGGTGGAACGTCGACGGACACGGCTCGAGGGTACGCCTACGCCGCACGGATGGTCAGGAGTCGAGCTCGCTGACGTCGATGCCCGAGACACGCGGCGACGCCGCGGCGGGCTCGGCGGCGGGCGCGGCATCTGTGTCTTCCTCGTCGCGGTGGCGCTTGTGCGCGGCCAGACGCGGGATGTCGACCAGACGGATGGACTGCATGCGGGCGGCGCGCATGCGGTCGTAGTCCGGATCGAGATCGGGCCGCATGCCCTCGACGCGCAGGCGACGCTGGAGGTTGGCCTCGACGTCGCCCCACGCGGCATCACGAGACTGCTCGATGAGGGACCGCACGACGTGCGGGTCGTCGGCCATGCGCCGGAGCGCCTGCGCCACCCCGGCGTACTGCCGGCCGCGCCGGCGGAGATTGCGGGTGTCGCGATCGCGGTAGTCGTGCGTGCCGTCGGGATCGGTGAACTTGCCCCATGCCTTCTTGCGCTGGCGCCTCACGAGTGCCGCCGCCTCGTCCTGCTCGTCGGCCAACGCCGTCAGCGTCTCGCGGGCGAACGGGGTGAAGGCCACCACGTCGAACTGCTCGTCATGCGCGATCGTCTCCACCAGGATGCGGTTGCGGATCGCCAGCCGTGCTGCGGCGGACGCGATGGACACCCCTTCGGCGATCGCCTCTGCGGTCTTGCCCATCGCACCTCCCCTCAGAAGGCTAGCGTCCGAAGCGTCGTCGCGAGTCAGCGAGAATCGTAGGCACGGCTCGTCGACGGCGACGAGCGCAGCGAGAGGCAGCAGATGACGAAGACGCCACCCCTGAACGTGCGCGGACGCACCACCGTCATCACCGGCGGCGCCGCGGGGATGGGCGCCGAGGTCGCTCGCCAGCTCGCCTCGCGCGGTGCCCGCATCGCACTGCTCGACCGCAACGCCGACGGGCTCGCCGCCGTCGCCGCGGGCCTCGAAGGCGCGGGCCACACGGCGCACGTCGTCGACCTCACCGATGACGACGCAGTGGCAGCCGTCGTCGCCGCGGTCGAGGCATCCCATCCTCACGTACAGTCCCTCGTGACGTGCGCCGGGTCGTCGATGCTGGGCGACATCGATCAGCTGACGATGGCCGAGATGCGCTGGCTGATGGACGTCAACCTCTGGGGCACGGTCAACGTCACCAAGGCGCTCCTGCCGGCGCTTCGTCGCGAGCCGGCCGCCCACATCACGCACCTGGTGTCGATCTACGGACTCGCCGCCCCCGCCGGGCGCATCCCGTACGCGATGAGCAAGTTCGCAGTGCGGGGGTTTACCGAGTCGCTGCGGCACGAACTGGAGCGCTCCACGATCACCGTCGGCGCGGTCTACCCGGCCGGGGTGAAGACCGGCATCATCCTGCACGGCCGGTATGCCGCGGCGATCGATCCCGCGGTCGCCCAGCGCGCAGCCTCGGCCCAGGCCGCGATGTACCACACCGAACCCGCGGATGCCGCGGCGCGCATCGTCGAGGCGACGATCCGCCGGCGCCCCCGCACCATGATCGGGCGCGAGGCGCGGCTCGTCGACGTGCTCGCGCGCGTCATGCCGACCCGCTACTGGGCGCCGATGCGGCGGCCGCTGCGCGACGCGATCGACACCACGACGCCGCTCCGCTGACGGCGGCGGCTACGGCCGCGCTTGCGTTCTGCCGCTGCGCTTGCGTGCTGCGGCCGCGCTTGCGCCCTGCGGCTGCGCTTGCGCTCTGCGGCCGCGCTTGCGCCCTGCGGCCCGCGCTTGCGCCCTGCGGCTGCGCTTGCGCTCTGCGGCCGCGCTTGCGCCTTGCGGCCCGCGCTTGCGCCCTGCGGCTGCGCCCTGCGCCCCGTGCTTGCGCCCTGCGGCTGCGCTGCGCCCTGCGGCTGCTGTCGCCGGCGGCGGCGGCGGCGGCGGCGGCGACCCTCCGTGTATCAAGAGCCCCGCGTCTGTGCAACCCCCTGATCCGGCCGAAGGCCCCGGCGTAACGTCGATGTCATCCCTCATGAGAGGAGAGATCGATGGGATTCATGGACGACGCGAAAGAGACGGCCGAGGCCGTCGGCGAGAAGATCAAGGACGCGTGGGAAGACACCACCGATCGAGTCGGAGACAAGGTCGACGAGATGAAGGCTGATGCCGACGTCAAGAAGGCCGAAGCCGAGCGCGATTCGGTGAAGACGCGCAACGACATCAAGGAAGACCTGCGGGACAGCACCTGAACCCCCGCTCACGATGAAGGCGGAGCCGACCGGGGGGCCGGCTCCGCCTTCGTCGTGTGCGGCAGCGATCGCGGGAGCTACCGCGATCGCGCGATCAGCAAGGGCGCTGATCGCAAGACTTCGATCAGCCGATGGCGCCGATCCGCCACGACGCGGTGACGGAGGCGTCGGGCTCGACGACGAGGAGCCCCGCGTCGTAGTCGTACGACCCGGCGTTGAAGGCGTCGGGTGCGCAGGTCATCGGCTCGACCGCGAGACCCAGCCGGCTCTGCGCGGTGTCGGGCTTGTCGGCGGTGTGGACCTGCACCCATGGGCACGCGGCATCCCACGACATCTGGACACCCGAGCCACCCGCATCCGTCACCCGCACCGTGGCCGTGCCGTCGGCGTCACGGGTGAGGCCGGAGTACGCGTGATCGATCTCGGCGGAGCCGATCGGCCGCGCCGAGCGGTAGTCGAAACGCTCCGGATCCTCGGCGTCGACCGCGACGAGACCGGTCGGGATGAGGCGGTCGGGCGTGACGGCGAGCACCTGCGTCGCGGGCAGCTCGAGCGTCCACCCGTCGACGCGGCCGTCGCCGGCGACGAGGTACGGGTGCGGCCCGGTCCCCCACGGCGCCGGCTCGTCGCTCTCGTTGTGGGCAGTG
This sequence comes from Microbacterium sp. LMI12-1-1.1, assembly GCF_040676455.1. Taxonomy (NCBI): domain Bacteria; kingdom Bacillati; phylum Actinomycetota; class Actinomycetes; order Micrococcales; family Microbacteriaceae; genus Microbacterium; species Microbacterium sp. LMI12-1-1.1. Next base: position 1,145,486 of record NZ_JBEGIA010000001.1, read on the forward strand.
ACGGACTGGGTGAGCCCGTCCGGCCCGAGCGCGAAGGTCGTCGTGACGACGAGGCGCCACGGGTAGGCCGTCTGCGGCTGGATGACGGCGGCCAGGGTCACGTGGTCCGGTCCCTTGTCGATCGCCTCGAAGTCGAGCCACGTCGCCAGGCCGTGCAGCGCGTGCGAGCGCGCGGGCTCCGTGAGCGCCAGCTGGAAGTCGCGCCCGCCGAACGAGTAGCGCCCGTCGACCACGCGGTTCGGCCACGGCGCGAGGGTCGCACCGCGGTGCGCGGGACGCACCTCGTCGGCCTCGAACGGCACGACGAGGTCGCGGCCGCGATACGTGAGCGAGCGGAGCGTCGCGCCGACGCTCGCGACGACGGCTTCGTAGTCGCCGGCGCGGAGCGCGTGCTGGGTTCCTGATGCGGGGGGTCGTGCCATGAGTTTCGAATCCTCTTCAGATGCAGGGAAGTTCGCCGCAGATCACAGTACCGGGATCGCTCCCAGGCATGGTCCCTGCCGGCTTGGGGGGCAGCCCAGTCGCCCGTGGCACGTGGCGCGTGGCGACGCGGTTTGGGGCGCACCCCGCTCGTTCGGAGCGCACCGCGTGCGCCCCGAACGGACGCCATGCGCCCCAACCCCGGATGACTGGGTCCCAGGGATCAGAGACCCTGCGCGAGACGGTAGTAGGCCTGGTTCCAGCGCAGCTCGCGCTGGAAGCCGCGCGCCGTGGTGTCCTCGTCGATGACGACGAGCTCGGTCGCCGCGATCTCGGCGAAGTCCCGGAACACCTCGATGCCCACCGCGGTGGTCATGACCGTGTGGTGCGCGGCGCCGGCGGCGAGCCAGCAGGCGGCGCTGGTGGCGAAGTCCGGCGCGGGCTTCCAGACCGCGCGTCCGACGGGGAGCTTCGGCAGGTCGGGCGCATCCACGTTCTCGACGATGTTGGCAACAAGGCGGAAGCGGTCGCGCATGTCGCTCATGGCGACGACCAGCGCCGGTCCGGGGTCGGCCGTGAAGACGAGACGCACCGGGTCGTCCTTGCCGCCGATGCCGAGCGGATGCACCTCGAGGCGCGGCTTCGCCGTGGTCAGCGACGGCGAGACCTCGAGCATGTGGGCGCCGAGGATCTTCTCGTCACCGGCGACCAGGTCGTAGGTGTAGTCCTCCATCAGGCTCGCGCCGCCGGGGCGGCCCGCGCCCATGACGTTCGCGACGCGCACCAGGATGGCGGTCTTCCAGTCGCCCTCGGCGCCGAAGCCGTAGCCCTCGGCCATGAGGCGCTGCACGGCGAGACCAGGCAGCTGCTTCAGCGCGCCGAGGTCCTCGAACGAGGTCGTGAAGGCGCCGAAGCCGCCCTCCTCGAGGAAGCTCCGCAGGCCCAGCTCGATCGCCGCGCCGTCGCGCAGCGACTGGTGGCGGTCGCCGTCCGGCCGCAGCTCGGGCGCGACGTCGTACAGCTCGAGGTACTCGGCGACCAGCGCGTCGACTTCGGCGTCGGAGGCGGCATCCACCGCCTCCACCAGCTCGTTCACGCCCCACGTGTTCACCTGCACGCCGAAGCGCAGCTCGGCCTCGGTCTTGTCACCCTCGGTGACCGCGACGTAGCGCATGTTGTCGCCGAAGCGGGCGAGCTTCAGCGAGCGGGAGGCGGCCCAGCCGGCTGCCGCGCGCTGCCAGTCCTCGACCTGCTGGCGCACCGCCGGGTTCGAGACGTGACCTACCACGGTCTTGCGGGCGACGCCGAGGCGGGTCTGGATGTACCCGAACTCCCGGTCGCCGTGCGCGGCCTGGTTCAGGTTCATGAAGTCGAAGTCGATCTCGGCCCAGGGCAGCTCGACGTTGGCCTGCGTGTGCAGGTGCAGCAGCGGCTTCTGCAGTGCGTCGAGCCCCGCGATCCACATCTTCGCGGGGCTGAAGGTGTGCATCCACGCCACGACGCCGATGACGTCGTCGCGCGCGTTGACGTCGAGGGCGAGCCGGCGGATCGAGTCGGAGTCCTTGAGCACCGGCTTCCACACGACCTTGACCGGAAGGCCCGCGAGGCCCTCCGCGACGGCCTGCGACTGCGCCGCGACCTGGCGCAGCGTCTCCTCGCCGTAGAGGTTCTGGCTGCCGGTGACGAACCAGATCTCATAGGCGTCGAGCGAGGTGGACAGGGGCGTGCGGGTCATGAGATTTTCCTTTCGCGAGAACCGGTCGTTGAGCGAGCGAGGAACGAGCGAGACGAAACGCAGTGAGAGGCTCGGAGCGTTTCGTCTCGCTTCGCTCGCTCAACGACCGGTGAGTGACGTGACGGCGGCGGCCTCGACGGCCAGGCCCGCGCGGTAGCGGTCGAGATAGGCGGCGAAGCCCGCGACATCGGCGGGGTCGGGTTCAGCGGTCGCGATCGCCGTGTTCGCGAAGACCCGGTCGTCGAGATACGCGGCGAGGCTCAGCTCGCCGGCGTGCGGGAGGTAGGCGGCGAGCACGGCGATGCCCCACGCCCCGCCCTCCGAGGCCGTGTCGCCGACCGACACCGGAGCGCCGAGCGCACCGGCGAGGAAGCGCTGCGCGACCCCGGCGGTGCGGAACATGCCGCCATGGGCGAACATGCGGTCGAGGCCGACCCCTTCGTCGTCGAGCACGCGCATGCCGAGCGCGAGCGTGCCGAAGACGCCATAGAGCTGGGCGCGCATGGCGTTCGCGAGCGTGAAGCGGCTGTCGGGCGTGCGCACGAACAGTGGGCGACCCTCCGAGAGGCCGGCGATCGGCTCGCCGGCCAGGTGGTTGTAGGCGAGCAGCCCACCGGCATCCGCCTCGCCCTCGAGCGCCTCGCGGAACAGGGTCTCGTATACGGCGTCGTCGGCGAGCGGCGTCCCCGACGCGGCGGCGAACCGGGCGAACATGCCCGCCCAGGCGGCGAGCTCGCTCGCGCCGTTGTTGCAGTGGACCATCGCCACCGCGTCGCCGGACGGTGTCGCGACGAGGTCGAGCTCGTGGTGGACGCGTTCGAGCGGCCGCTCGAGGACGACCATCGCGAAGATGCTCGTGCCTGCGCTGACGTTGCCGGTCCGCGGTGCGACGGCGTTGGTCGCGACCATGCCCGTGCCCGCGTCACCTTCGGGAGCACAGAACGGGATGCCGGGGCGCAGCGCGCCGGTCGGGTCGAGGAGCGCGGCGCCCTCCTCCGTCAACGCGCCGGCGGGAGCACCGGCGGCGAGCACGCGGGGCAGCAGGTCGGCGACATGGCCGACGGTGAGCCTTCCGGCAGCCGGTCCCTGAGCCTGTCGAAGGGCGTCGTAGCGCGCGAGCATCCCGGCGTCGTAGTCGCCCGTGGCGGAGTCGATCGGGAACATCCCCGACGCGTCGCCGACGCCGAGCACCTTCTCCCCCGTCAGGCGCTGGTGGACGAAGCCGGCGAGCGTCGTGACGAAGCGGATGTCGGGGACGTGCGTCTCGGCATCCACCACCGCCTGATGCAGGTGGGCGATCGACCAGCGCAGCGGGATGTTCACGCCGAACGCATCGGTGAGCTCCGCCGCCGCGGGTCCGGTGTTCGTGTTGCGCCACGTGCGGAACGGCACGAGCAGTGTGCCCGCCTCGTCGAAGGCGAGGTAGCCGTGCATCATCGCCGAGACGCCGATCGCGCCGAACGTCTCGGGCGCGACGCCGTGGCGCTGGTGCGCGTCGGAGACGAGATCGGCGTACGCGGCCTGGAGCCCCGACCACACGTCGTCGAGCGAGTAGGTCCACAGACCCGACTCGTAGCGGTTCTCCCACGCGTGCGAGCCCACGGCGAGCACGTTCGCCGGATCGTCGGCGTCCACAAGGCATGCCTTGATGCGGGTCGAGCCCAGTTCGATGCCGAGCGCCGTGCGCCCTGCCAGGATCGCGTCGGCGCTCATCGGCCCGCCTCTTCCGCGCGCTCGTCGGCGCCGTCACGACGCTCGTCGGACGACTGGCCGTAGACGTTCTGGTAGCGGTCGAAGAGGCGGTCGATCGCGTCCTGCGGAATGGGGATCAGGGGGCCGGCCTCACGCGCGTAGTGCACGGTGCGGGCGACGTCCTCGACCATGACCGCGGCCTTGACGGCGTCCTTCGCCGACACCCCGATCGTGAAGGGGCCGTGGTTCTGCATGAGCACGGCGCGGGAGCGATGGCCCGTCAACGTCTCGACGACTCCGCGGCCGATCGAGTCGTCTCCGATGATCGCGAACGGACCGATGGGGATCGGCCCGCCGAACTCGTCGGCCATGGCCGTGATGACGCACGGGATCTCTTCGCCGCGCGCGGCCCAGGCGACGGCGAACGTCGAGTGCGTGTGCACCACGCCGCCGACGTCGGGCATGTGGCGGTACACGTAGGCATGCGCCGCCGTGTCGCTGGAGGGGCTGCGGTCGCTGCCCGGCGTGCCGGGGACGACGTTGCCGTCGAGATCGCACAGGATCATGTTCTCGGGGGCGAGGTCGTCGTATGAGACGCCCGACGGCTTGATGACGAAGAGGTCGGCGCCGGGAACGCGCCCCGACACGTTGCCCCCGGTCCAGACCACGAGTCCGTAGCGCACGAGTTCGCCGTGGAGTTTCGCGACATCGACGCGGATGGCGGCGATGGATGCCTCGACCTCGGGTGTGAACGCGGGTGCCTGCGTCGTCGGCTCGGGGCTGGTCACGGGGTCCTCCGTCGGGTCTCGTGCGGGTCGCGCGGCTCGCTCGGTCGCGCGCATCGATGTTACCGGTAACAACAGATGGCGCAAGTGGTCGCGCGTACCCAACTCAGGATCAACCGGCCCGGCGCGCCACCCCGCCCCGGAATCACGCGGGTGACGCCGCGCGCTACTGCTTGTGCTCCTGAGAACGGTACGGGTGCGAATGCCGCACACTGCCGAGCATCCGCCGCGGCGTCGGGTGCCGCGACGCGGCGGGATCAGGCCAGCGCGGTGCTCAGCGCGGCGGCGCCATGCTCAGCGCGGCGGCGCGGTGCTCAGCGCGGCGGCGCGGTGCTCAGCGCGGCGGCGCCATGCTCAGCGCGGCGGCGCGGTGCTCAGCGCAGCGGCGCCATGCTCAGCGCGGCGGCGCCATGCTCAGCGCGGCGGCGCAGTGCTCAGCGCGGCGGCGCGGTGGAGGCGCGCACGACGAGCCGGGGTGCGCCGGCGGCCGAGGGCCGCTCGCCGAGGACGGCCGCGACGGCTCGGCGCGCCTCCCCCGCCAGGTCGAGGCCCACCGTGGTGAGCGCCGGGCGGTAGAACGCGGCATCCGGATTGTCGTCGAACCCCACGATGCTCACGTCGCCCGGGACGTCGACTCCCGCTTCGCGCAGCCCCGCGATGAGGCCCAGCGCCATCTGGTCGTTGGCCGCCGCCACCGCGGTGGGCCCGCCCGGCGCCCGGACCGCCGCGGCGACGCGCCCGGCGAGCCCAGCACCGGCGGCGGCGGTCCAGTCGCCGCTCCAGTGCGGCTCGGCCTCCAGGCCCGCGCCCTCGAGCGCGCGTCGCATGCCCGCTTCGCGCGAGCGCGCCTCGAGCCATTCCTCGGGCCCGGCGACCCGGCCGATGCGGCGATGGCCGAACTCGATGAGGTGCGAGATGGCGAGGGCGGCGCCGGCCTCCTGCTGCTCGGCGCCCGGCCCGGTGTGCAGCGCGGCGATGGCGACCCCCGGGTGCGCACCGGTGAGGGCCGTCAGCGTCGCTGCGTGCGGTGCGAGCACGATGAGCCCGTCCACGCCCTGGCCGAGCAGCCGATCGGCCGCATCGCGGACGGATGCCTCGTCCGAGGCATCCGAGTACGCCGTCGCGATCCAGCGTCCGGCGTGGCGGGCGGCCGCCTCGAGCGCGGCGATGCCGACCGCGGGCCCGTACAGCGTCGCATCGGAGGCGATGACTCCCAGGGTGCGGGTCGTGCGGGTGCCCAGGGTGCGTGCGGCGTTGTTGACCCGGTAGCCGAGCGCGGCGATCGCCTGCAGCACGCGGTCGCGGGTCTCCGGCCGGATGTTCGGATGCTCGTTGATGACGCGCGACACCGTCTGCGTCGACACGCCGGCGACCCGCGCCACGTCGCGCACGCCCACGCGGGTGGGATCGGCGGGCAGCGGCCTCGTGTCGTCCATGGCGCACACCCTATCCGCGCAGCGGCACCCCTGCGGACTCGGGCGATCCTCAGCGACTCGGCTCGTGCGGGCAGCCGAGTCGCAGTCAATGCGCCGACCCGCGCACCGACGAACCCGCCGCGGTTCGCCGTGTCGGTGGCACGCTGGAGTCATGGGTGCACGCTCTCCGAAGACGCGCCGGCCGACGCTGCGCGCGCGGCTGCTGACCGCCCTCGCCGGCGACCCCGATGGCACGCCGCCCTGGGTGCGGGCCCTCGCCGAGGGCGACGACGCCGGGTACTTCGCCGACGGCGGCGCCGTATGGACGGTGCACGCGGGCACGGGAACGTTCGTCGCCGGCATCCGGGCGCTGCTCATCCAGGCGCTGCACCCGGGCGCGATGGCGGGCGTCCACGACTTCTCGCGCTACCGGGACGATCCGATCGGGCGCCTCACGGGCACCGTCCGGTGGATCATCTGCGTCACCTACGGCTCGACCGCACAGGCCGCGCGAGAGACACAGCGCGTTGCGCGGCTGCACGAGCGGGTGGAGGGCTCGTACGAGTCCGCCGCGGGCGAGCGCGCCTATTCGGCGGCCGACGCCGACCTCGTCGAGTGGGTGCACCTCGCCTTCACGGAGGCGTTCCTCGGTGCGCACCAGCGGTGGGGCGGACCGATCCCGGGCGGTCCCGACGCGTACGTCCGGGAGTGGGCGCAGGCCGGGCGCCTCATGCGCCTGGAGAACCCCCCGCTGACCGAGGCCGAGCTGCTCGCGCGGATGGACGGGTTCTTCGCCCGCGGCGAGCTCCGCCGCGACGAGCGCGTGGACGACGTGGTGCGGTTCCTCCGCGCGGCGCCCTTCACGGGCGTCATGCGCATCGCCTACCGGGTGCTGTTCGCGGCGGCCGTCGCCAGCCTGCCGCGCAGCTACCGGCGCCTGCTCGGACTGCGCCGGTCTCCGCTTCCCGTGGTGACCCTCACGAGGATCGTGCTCGCGGTGTCGGCGAAGGCGCTCGAGGAAGGCCCGCGCGCGCAGGATTTCGCCCGGCAGCGGCTCCGCCGGCTCAGCGGCACCCCGTCGGCGACCCCCGGTGCGACCGCCGCGCACTGACGTCATGCCGCGCCCCGGCCGCCCGGGCTACCCCGCCGCCCGGCTACCCCGCCGCCCGGCCGCCCCGCCGCCCAGCTGCCCAGCTGCCCCGCACCCCGGCCGCCTCGGCGCTCCGGCTACCCCGCCGCCCGGCTACCCCGCCGCCCGGCTGCCCCGGCCACTCCGGCGGCCCCGGCCGCCCCGGCAGCCCGGCGCAGTGGCAGGCTGGTGTCATGCGCATCGCACTCACCGGCTCATCCGGAAAGCTCGGCACCGTGGTCGCCCGCGAACTGCGCGCGGCCGGCCACGACGTCCTCGGCATCGACGTCGTCGGCACCCGCGGCCCCGATTTCGTCCAGGTCGACCTCACCGACTACGGCCAGGTCGTCGACGCCCTGACCGCGGTGGGCGATCGCCACGACGGGTTCGACGCGGTCGTGCACCTCGGTGCCATCCCGGCCCCCGGCATCCGCTCCGACGTCGCGACCTTCCACAACAACATGAACGCGACGTTCAACGTGTTCTGGGCGGCCGTGAGGCTCGGCATCCGTCGCATCGTCTACGCGTCGAGCGAGACCGTCCTCGGCCTGCCGTTCGACGTGCCGCCGCCGTACATCCCCGTAGACGAGGAGTACCCGCCCCGACCCGAGTCGGTGTACTCGCTCGTGAAGACGCTCGAGGAGCGCATGGCCGTCGAACTCGTGCGGTGGCACCCCGAGCTGTCGATCACCGGCCTGCGGTTCTCGAACGTGATGGTGCCGGAGGACTACGAGGCCTTCCCCTCGTACGACGCCGACGCGCGCCAGCGCAAATGGAACCTGTGGGGCTACATCGACGCCCGCGACGGCGCCCAGGCCGTAGAGCGCGCGCTCGAGGTCGCCCGTCCCGGCTTCGAGACGTACATCATCGCCGCCGCCGACACCGTGATGTCGCGGCCCAACGCCGAGCTCGTCGCCGAGGTCTTCCCCGGCGTGCCGACCCGCGAGTTCGGCGAGCACGACACCCTGCTCTCGATCGACAAGGCCCGGCGTCTGCTCGGGTACGACCCGCAGCACTCGTGGCGGGATCACATCTCGGGCTCATGACCGAGGGGCCGCGCGAAGCCGCCGAGCGCTACCGCTTCGAGAAGTGGCAGCGCGAGCAGGGCTACACATCGGACGAAGAGGATGCCGCGGATGCCGCCGCACCGCCGGCACGGGGCTTCTCGGCGGCCGAGCGGGCTGCGGTCGTCGAGAACTCGATCCAGCAGGCGATCCGGCGGGGAGAGTTCGACGACCTGCCCGGTGCGGGCAAGCCGATCCCCGGACTCGGCGCCACGCATGATCCGGACTGGTGGATCCGCCGGAAGATCGAGACCGAGAAGCTCACCGGGCTCGGCCCGCCGGCTCTGAGACTTCGGGTGGAGGACGCCGAACTCGACGCCCGGCTCGACGCGCTGTCGCGCGAGGACGAGGTGCGGGAGGCCATCGAGGACTTCAACCGTCGCATCATCGAGGCCCGGCGGCAGCTGCAGGGCGGCCCGCCGGTCGTGACGCCCACCCGCGACGTCGACGCCGAAGTGGCGGCGTGGCGCGAGCGACGCAGCGCACGCGTCGCAGCGCAGGCGCAGGCGGATGCGGAGGATGCCGCGGCGCGGCGTCGTCACCCCTGGTGGCGGCGCCGCGGGCGCGGGTAGCGCCAGCGCCGCGGCGCGGGTAGCCGCGGTACGCGTTCTCTGCCGGTTCGGGGCGCGTCGTGAGCGTGCGGGGCGCGCGCGGTGCGCCCCAGCTGTACGCGGCGCGCCCCGAACCGGACGGAGGCGGTCAGGGGTGGGGGTTCGTCGCCTTGCCGTCGAGCCACAGCATGTTCGACGGATCCGAGTGGGCGGTGCCGGTGCCGACGTGCTTGTCGCTGATCTGCGGACCCTTGGTGATGACGTGGACGAGGGCCATCGCGTGCCCGCGGCCGAGGCCGTAGTCGGCGGCGAGCCACTCGACGATCGGCGTGGCCTTCGTGCTCTCGTCGAAGCCATTCTCGTGCGCGAGATCGACGAACTGGCGCGGCGTGAGGCCGGTCTTCGCCTCGATGTTGTCGAGGTATGCCTGGAATGTCATGAACCGGATCCAATCAGTCGCTGGTGGGAATGTCGATCACGCCGGGTTCGTCCTGCCACTCCTGGATGATGCGGTCCGATGCGTGGATGCACAGCATGCGCAGGCGGCCGCTGCCCGAGTTCTTGAATTGGTGCCAGGCGCCGGCAGGGGCCGTGGCCGTATCGCCGGCGACGGCATCCAATGTCTCGCCGTCGATCGTGATGCGGGCCTCGCCCTCGAGCAGCACCCAGGTCTCGGCGTAGGGGTGGCGATGGATGTCGGGACCCTGCCCGGGCTCGGTGTCGACGAAGAAGTACGACACGGCAGCGCCGTGCTCGGCGCCGATGAAACGGCGCAGGCTGCCCGTGCCGACGACGAGGTCGGCGGCGGGGACGATGGCCGGAATGGTGGTGGTCATGAGGTGCTCCGTCCGCTAGCTGTTGGTGTGGCTTCAGCCTCCTCGCCGTCCACGAGTCGGCCTATAGTTTCGATGTGGATCGAAAGTTCGTCGACTTCCAGCTCGCGCCGGACGACCTCACCGCGATCCGGTTCGGCGTCTCGCCCGGCCACGAACTGTGTCACGCGGTGCGCGCGCTGCTCCGGCCCGACGAGTACCCGCTGCAGTGGGGATGGATGCGGGCCACCCGCAGCGCGATCCCGCGCGAGGACTTCGAGGTGCTCGCGCTGCTGATCCGCGACGAGGGCTACTTCCCCGACTTCTTCACGACCACTCCGACGTGGGAGCTCACGCCCGAGGCGGAGGCGGAGCGGCTGCATGACATCGACGACGAGCGCTTCCGCGTCGACATGACCAAAGTGCTCGTGCGCACCGAGGGCGCCCGTCAGGCCGCCGTGCAGCGCATGCTGGACCAGCCCGACCGCGCCCGGGCCGTGATCGCGGAGGCGTGGCTGTCGGTCTGGAACGCCGGCGTCGCCCCGGTGTGGACGCAGCTGGAGCGGCTGCTCCGCGCCGACATCGCGGTGCGGTCGCGGCGCATCGCCGAGAGCGGCATCGGCGCCATGATCCAGACGCTGCACGATCGCGTCGCGTGGACCGACGGGGCGGTGCGCGTCACGATGCGGATCTGGAGCGAGGTCGTCGACTGCCGCGGCAGCGGACTGGTTCTGGTGCCTTCGGTGATGGGCACCTCGGGGTGCAACGTGCTCACCGAGCCGCCCGCGCAGCCGACCCTGTTCTACCCGGCCCAGGGAGTGACGGCGACGTGGGCACGCGACTCCGCCGACGCGACCACGGCCCTCGGCGCCCTGCTGGGGCCGGCGCGCGCCCGCATCCTGCTCGACGCGCACGAGCCGAGGACGACCTCCCAGGTCGCGCGCGACACCGCCCTCGCGGTCTCCACCGCGTCGCACCACCTGACCGTGCTGCGCGATGCGGGCCTCCTGGCGAGCACGCGCGAAGGCGCACGCGTGCTGCACCGCCGCACGCCCCTCGGCGAGGCGATGGTCGGCGCAGTGCTCTGACGAGCACCACCGGCCGCCGGCACACCACCGGCCGCTGACGCCCCGCCCCCGGCGAGACCGGCAGCCAGGCCCCGCTCAGGTGGCATCGGTAGACTGGCCGGGCCATCCTCGATGTGCATCTACCTGTCTGCGGCCCTCTCCGCTGCGGACAAGGCGGCACGCAATGCCGCCATCTGCGGCCGGAAAGCCCCGAACCACGATGCACACGACACTCACCGATGCGCGACAGCGCCCTGCGCGCACCGCCCCGCGCCCGAGCCTCATCCGCGAGGCCGGCTACGCGTACTTCCCCATCGCGCTGATCGCGCGCCTGCCGTTCGCGATGATGGTGGTCGGCATCCTGACGCTCGTCGTATCGGCGCGCGGATCGCTCGCCCTCGGCGGTGCCACGAGCGCGATGACCGGCCTCGGCACCGCGCTCGTGGGGCCCCTCTTGGGTGCCGCGGCCGACCGCTTCGGCCAGCGCCGCGTGCTGCTGATCGCCGGCGCAGCCAACAGCGTCATGCTCGCGACCTTCGCGTGGCTGGCCTTCGCACCGGTGCCGGATGCCGCGCTGCTCGCGGTCGCCTTCTTCATCGGCGCGTCGATGCCGCAGGTCGCACCCCTCTCGCGGAGCCGCCTGGTCGGCATCATCGGGCGGGCGTACCCGAAGGAGCGCCGCACGCCCGTCGTGAACGGCGCGATGGCATACGAGTCCGCGGCGGACGAGATCGTGTTCGTCTTCGGCCCGGTCATCGTCGGCCTGCTCGCGACGACACTGAACCCTGCGGCACCGGTGATCGGCGCCGCCGTGCTGGGCCTGGTCTTCGTGACCGCGTTCGCGCTGCATCCGACCGCCGCGAAGGCGACGGCATCCGCAGGAGGCGTCCGCCCCGCGCAGGCGCCGCTCGGTGAGCTCTTCCGCGCTCGCGTCTTCGCGCCCGTCGTGGGCGCACTCGGCATGGGTCTGTTCTTCGGCGCCATGCTGACCTCGCTCACGGCGTTCATGGCCGAGCGCGGCGTGCCCGAGCAGGCCGGCCTCGTCTACGGGGCGATGGGCATCGGATCCGCGGCGCTCGCCCTCGGCGTCGCGCTCTTCCCAGCCCGCTTCAGCCTGCGGGCACGGTGGCTGACGTTCGCGGCGATCCTCGTTGCCGGAGCCGCCCTGCTGCCCTTCGTCGGCACGGTCGGCGCGATGGCGATCTGCCTGCTCGTGATCGGTGTGGGCATCGGGCCGACGCTCGTGACCCAGTACAGCCTCGCGGCCGCCTTCAGCCCCCGCGGACGCTCGGCGACCGTCATGACGATGCTCGGCTCGGCCGTCGTCGTCGGGCAGTCCGCCGCATCGGCCGTCACCGGTCTCGTGGCCGACACCTCGGGGGCGGCGACTGCCCTCGTCGCTCCGCTGGTCGCCGCCGCCGTGGTCCTCGGGGCGGGCGTATGGAACGCGGTCGCTTCGCGACACTGACGCCGAGGCGTCCCGGCCGACAGGTGTCCTCCGCGGGGCGCGTTGTGAACGCGCTCATGTGCTCCGACAGAGACCACGACGGCGTCGGCTGACGCTGCGCGACGGATGTGATCCCTCACTTTCGCGAAGTTGCGCGAGATTTCGCGATCTCAGGACCCGCACAAACTCCCGCGTTACGCAAATGTTACCGCTCACATCTTGTGCTACCCCCGAATGTGAAGGCTAACATTCAGGCGGACGGGCGGCATGGGTGCGGCCCGGTGCACAGTGATACCGGCGTCGATGCCGGACCCGAACGAGGAGGTTTTGGGAATGAAGAACAGGATTCTCGCCGGTGCAGCGCTTCTGGGAGCGATGGCACTGGTGGCCACAGGCTGCGCGAGCTCGGGCAACGGCGCCGGCGCCGGTGGCGACGAGCTCGTGACGGTCGGCTTCGCGCAGACCGGTTCCGAGTCGGGCTGGCGGAGCGCCAACACCGAGTCGATGAAGGAGGCGTTCTCCGAGGACAACGGCTTCGAGCTCATCTTCAACGCCGCCGACAACGACCCGGCGGCGCAGATCGCGGCGGTCCGCGATTTCATCAGCCGGGGCGTCGACGCGATCGTCATCGCCCCGATCGTGGAGGACGGGTGGGACGACGTGCTCCAGGAGGCGTCGGATGCCGGCATCCCGGTCGTGCTGGAAGACCGCACGGTCACCTCATCCGACGATCTCTTCGCCAGCTGGGTCGGCCTCGACTTCAAGAAGGAGGGCGTGACCGCCGGCGAGTGGGCGGCCGAGAACTTCGCCGACACTCCGACGAAGATGGTCGTGCTCGAGGGCACCACGGGCTCCGCGCCTGCGAACGACCGCGCCGAGGGATTCAACGAGGCGATCGAGGGCACGGCCATCGAGACGATCGACTCGCAGACCGGCGACTTCACGCGCGACGGCGGCAAGACGGTCATGGAGGGCTTCCTTCAGAAGTACGGCGTGGACGGCATCGACCTTCTGTACGCGCACAACGACGACATGGCGCTGGGCGCGATCGAAGCGATCGAAGCGGCAGGCGGCGTACCCGGCGAGGACATCAAGATCATCTCGATCGACGCGGTGCATGACGGCATGCAGGCCCTCGTCGACGGCAAGATCAACTTCATCGTGGAGTGCAACCCGCTGCTCGGCGAGCTCGCCGCGGGCCTCGTGACCGACGTCCTCGACGGCAAGGACGTCGAGAAGGAGGTCTACGTCGAGGACCAGTCCTTCACGCAGGAGCAGGCCGCCGAGGTCATCGACTCCCGCGCGTACTGATCCCCGTCCCCGCGTCCGTCGGGGATCGGCTGAGGCCGATCCCCGACGGACGTCGGACTCGACACGAAAGCACGGATGCGCATGACCGTCAACGAAGACACCCCCGCCGTCGCGATGCGGGGCATCACCATCAGCTTCCCCGGCGTCCTCGCCCTCGATCACGTCGACTTCACGCTGCGCCGCGGTGAGATCCACTCCCTCATGGGCGAGAACGGCGCCGGGAAGTCGACTCTCATCAAGGCCCTGACCGGGGTGTACCAGATCGACAGCGGCACGATCGCCGTCGACGGCGAGGAGCGGGTGTTCTCGGCGACCGCGGACGCGCAGGCAGCGGGGATCTCCACCGTCTACCAGGAGGTCAACCTCTGCGCCAACCTCTCGGTCGGCGAGAACGTGATGCTCGGGCACGAGCCGAGAGGCCGCGCGGGCATCGACTGGAAGGCCGTCCACCGGCTCGCCGCCCAGCACCTCGCGGGCCTCGGCCTCACGATCGACACGCGCTCGATCCTCTCGAGCCATTCCATCGCCATCCAGCAGCTCGTCGCGATCAGCCGCGCCATGGTGCTCGACGCCAGGGTGCTCATCCTCGACGAGCCGACCTCGAGCCTCGACCGCGGCGAGGTCGAGCGCCTGTTCGCGGTCATCCGAGAGCTCCGCGACCACGGCGTCGCGATCCTGTTCGTCAGCCACTTCCTCGACCAGGTCTACGAGATCTCCGACCGCATCACGGTGCTGCGCAACGGCCGGCTCGTCGGAGAGCACATCGCGACGGATCTGCCGCGCGACAGCCTCGTGAGCCAGATGATCGGGCGCGAGCTCGACGAGCTCGCCGCCATCTCGCGCACCGCCGACCGCGTCATCGACCGCTCTGCGGCGCCGGTGCTGCGCGCCACCGGAGTCGGACGCAGAGGGATGCTGGAGCCCAGCGACCTCGACATCTACGAGGGCGAGGTCGTCGGCCTCGCCGGGCTCCTCGGCTCGGGCCGCACCGAGCTCGTGCGACTGCTGTACGGCGCCGACAAGGCCGACTCGGGAACCGTCGAGATGGGCGGTCGGCCCGCACGTCTCACCTCGCCCCGCCACGCGATCGACCATCGCATCGCGTTCTCCTCCGAGGACCGCCGCGCCGAAGGGGTCATCGCCGACCTGACGGTCGCCGAGAACATCGTGCTCGGCATCCAGGCGAAGCGGGGATGGATGCGCCCGGTGCGCCGCGCGGAGCGCGACCAGGTGGTCTCGGAGTACATCTCGGCACTCGGAGTCCGGCCGGCCGACCCGGACATGCTGGTGCGCAATCTGTCGGGCGGCAACCAGCAGAAGGTGCTGCTCGCCCGATGGCTGGCGACCGCGCCGCAGCTGATCATCCTCGACGAGCCCACCCGCGGCATCGACGTCGGGGCGAAGGCCGACATCCAGCGCAAGGTCGCCGAGCTCTCGGCGCAGGGGCTCTCGGTCATCTTCATCTCATCGGAGCTCGAAGAAGTGCTTCGATTGGCACAGCGAGTCGTCGTCATGCGCGATCGACGCCGCATCGGCGAGCTGGACTCCAGCACCGTCGACCTCGATCTGCTCATCGACTACATCGCCAACGAGGGCGAGGGGAGCGCAGCGTGAAGAAGCTCGTCACACACCGGCTGTTCTGGCCGGTCGCGGCCCTGCTCGCACTGATCGTGGTCAACACGATCGCGCGGCCGCAGTTCATCAGCATCACCGTGCGCGACGGCCAGCTGTACGGAGCGCTCATCGACATCCTCCGCAACAGCGCGCCGCTCATGCTCGTGGCCCTCGGCATGACGATCGTCATCGCCACCCGGGGCATCGACCTCTCGGTCGGCGCCATCATGGCCGTCTCAGGCGCGGTGGCGCTGACGATCATCGACACCTCCGGCGATCCGGGCAGCGGCGCCACCGTCGCCGTCGCGCTCCTGGTCGGCATCCTGGTGGCCCTCGTCCTGGGCGTGTGGAACGGCTTCCTCATCGCGGTGCTGGGCATCCAGCCGATCATCGCGACCCTCGTGCTCATGCTCGCGGGCCGCGGCGTGGCTCTGCTCATCACCGACGGGTTCATCACCACGGTCACCAGCGCGCCCTACAAGTTCATCGCGACGGGCTACGTCATCGGACTCCCGTTCGCCCTGTTCATCTCCATCGCGGCGATCGCGGTCATCGCACTGCTCGAGCGGCGCACCGCGCTCGGCGTGCTCACGGAGTCCGTCGGCATCAACCCCGAGGCGAGCCGGCTGGCGGGCGTCCGCGCCCGCGGGATCGTCTTCGGCGCCTACGCCGCGAGCGGCGTGCTGGCCGGCATGGCGGGTGTCCTCTACAGCTCGAACATCATGGCTGCCGACGCGAATGCCGCGGGGCTGTACATCGAGCTCTATGCGATCCTCGCCGTCGTGCTGGGCGGCACATCGCTCATGGGAGGCAAGTTCACCATCGCGGGCACGGTCGTCGGCGTCCTCACGATCCAGACGCTCGAGTCCACCATCCTGTTCCTCGGCGTGCCGTCGGCGCAGGCGCCCGTGTTCTTCGCAGCGGTCGTCATCGTGGTCGTCCTCGTCCAGTCGCCGCGGCTGCACCGGTTCGCCCGCGGGCTGATCGCCTCGCGCCGCTCCGGCGGCGGCGGTCCGAGCACGCCCGCACCCACACCCTCGACCACGACGGAGCCGACGAAGGCGGAGGCGGTCCGATGACCACGACGACTCAGACCGAGGCCGGGCGCCCGACGCTCGGCGCCCGCTATGCGACCTTCCTGAGCCGTCACTCGTCGCTCATGCCGACGTTCGCGGCCATCGTGATCCTGATCGTGCTCCTCGTGGGCGCGCAGTTCGCGTTCGGCAACTTCATCACGCCTCGGAACCTCTCGGCGCTGCTGCTGAACAACGCCTACCTGCTGATCCTCGCCGTCGGCCTGACGTTCGTGATCCTGACGGGCGGCATCGACCTGTCGGTCGGGTCCGTGATGGCGTTCACCGGCATCCTGTGCGCGAAGCTGCTGGCCGAGGGGCTCCCCGCGATCGTGGCGATTCCGCTCATGCTGCTCGGCGGCGCCGCGATCGGCCTGCTGATAGGCGTGCTCGTGCACTACTTCGACGTGCAGCCGTTCATCGCCTCACTCGCCGGCCTGTTCCTGGCTCGCGGCCTCGCGTTCGTCGTCAGCCTGTCGTCGATCCGCGTCGAGGACCCCGCGGTGCTGTGGCTGCAGCGCACTCGGCTCACGGTGGGCGACTGGTACCTGACGCCCACCGGCATCCTCGCCCTCCTCATCGTCGCAATCGGCGTCTTCGTCACGCAGTGGACGCGCTTCGGCCGCACGATCTACGCCATCGGCGGCAACGAGCAGTCGGCTCGGCTGATGGGCCTTCCGGTGGCGCGGACGAAGATCCTCGTCTACGTGATCAGCGGCGTCTGCGGCGGCCTCGCGGGCCTCGTCCTCACGGCCTACTCCGGCGCCGGCTACCCGCTCAACGGCGTCGGCACCGAGCTCGACGCGATCGCCGCGGTGGTCATCGGCGGCACGCTCCTCACGGGCGGGTCCGGCTATGTGATCGGCTCGATGATCGGCGTGCTCGTGTACGGCGTGATCAAGACCATCATCGCGTTCATGGGCGCGGAGCAGTCGTGGACCCGCATCATCATCGGCGGGCTGCTGCTGGTGTTCATCGTCGTGCAGCGGTTCATCGTCACCCGGTCCGACCGTCGCCGATGACCCGAGTGCCATGAGAGGACCCGTTCGCGTCGCACGACATAATGGCGTGATGGACGAGCGGCGTCCGCTCATGGAACTCACCGGGGCGACGGTAAGGTTCGGCGCGGAGACCGCGCTCGACGACGTGCGCTTCCGCGTCTTCCCCGGCGAGGTGCACTCGCTCATGGGAGAGAACGGCGCCGGCAAGTCGACGCTCATCAAGGCCCTCACCGGGGCGCTGCACCTCGACATCGGACGCATCGAGCTCGACGGGCACCCCGTCCGGTTCGGAACACCGGCCGACGCGCTGCGCGCGGGGATCAGCACGGTCTACCAGGAGATCGACCTGCTGCCGAATCTCACCGTGGCCGAGAACATCTGCCTCGGCCGCGAGCCGCGCCGCTTCGGCACGATCCACTGGTCGGCGATGCGCGAGCGCGCTGCCGAGGTGCTCTCGGGACTCGGGCTGACGATCGATCCGGCGTCGATGCTCGGCAGCCACTCGCTCGCCGTCCAGCAGCTCGTCGCCATCGCGCGGGCGATCTCGATCGACGTGCGGGTGCTCGTGCTGGACGAGCCCACCTCGAGCCTCGACATCGACGAGGTGGCCGAGCTCTTCCGCGTCATGCGCGACCTCAAGGAGCGCGGCGTCGCGATCATCTTCATCTCCCACTTCCTCGACCAGGTCTACGAGATCGCCGACCGCATCACCGTCCTCCGGGGTGGCCGGCTCGTCGGCGAGTACCTGCCGACGGAGCTGCTGCGCATAGACCTCGTCGAGAAGATGCTGGGGCGCAGCCTCTCGGACCTCGGCACACGCGATCGCGTCGACGCCGCCCCGGAGGCGGCATCCGCTCTGCTCAACGCTCACGGCGTGACGGTCTCTCCCGGCATCGCCGACGCCGACGTCGCGCTGCATGAGGGCGAGGTGCTCGGGCTGGCGGGACTCCTCGGCTCAGGGCGGACCGAGCTGGCGCGCGCGATCACCGGAGCCGACCGGCTGGACGCGGGGATCATCACGATCAGCGGCGGCCGCGTGGAGCCGAGAAGCCCTCGCGAGGCGATCGCGTTCGGCATCGTCTACTCGTCGGAGAACCGCCGCACCGAGGGCATCATCAGCGAGCTCAGCGTGCAGGACAACATCACCCTCGCGCTGCAGGCGGAGCGAGGCGTGTTCCGGCGCATGCGGGATCAGCGCCGCCGGGAACTCGCGATGAGCTGGATCGAGGCGCTCGACATCCGGCCGGCCGACCCGGACCGCCCCGCGGGCACGCTATCCGGCGGCAACCAGCAGAAGGTGCTGCTGGCACGACTGCTCGCGCTCTCACCGCGCGTGCTCGTCCTCGACGAGCCGACGCGCGGCATCGACGTCGGCGCCAAGGTCGAGATCCAGAACCTCGTGGGCGAGCTCGCCGACAACGGGCTGTCGGTGATGTTCATCTCGGCGGAGCTCGAGGAGGTGCTGCGCGTCGCCAGCCGCGTCGCGATCCTGCGCGGCGGCCGCGTGGTCGACACGCTGCCGTCCGACTCGCTCACCGTCGAGTCCCTCATGGCGCTCGTCGCACAGGCCGACGATGCCGATGAGGAGGGAGTGCGGTGACCGACGAGAAGCAGGCGCGCTCCGCGAACATCTTCGACGTGGCCCGGCTCGCGGGCGTCTCGCACCAGACGGTCTCGCGGGTGCTCAACGACCTGCCCAACGTCCGCCCCGCCACACGCGCACGGGTGGAGCAGGCGATCGCGCAGCTGCGGTACAGCCCCTCCCCCGCCGCCCGCGCCCTCGTCACCCGCCGCACCCGAACGATCGGGCTCGTCGCGCCAGGGGTCTCGGACTACGGCCCGACGTCGGTGGCCACGGCCTTCAACTTCGCGGCCCGGGCGGAGCGCTACAGCGTCGAGACGGTGAGTGCTCTCGATCCCGACCCTGCCGCCGTGCGAGAGGTGATCGAGTCTCTGCTCCGCCAGCGCGTCGACGCGATCGTGCTCATCGTCGTCGACATCGGCGTGCTCGAGGTCGTGCGGGGCCTCGATCTCAGCATCCCGGTGGTCGCCGCCGCCGCGACCGCGCGCCGGAGCCCCCTCATCGTCTCGATCGATCAGTACCGCGGCGCCCGCTCGGCTGTCCGACACCTCGCCGAGCTCGGCCATACGCGCATCCTCCACCTCGCCGGGCCGCAGCGCGCTCCGGATGCCGTGGAGCGCATCCGCGGCTGGCGCGACGAGCTGGGGTCGCGCCGCCTCGAGGTCGTCGAGCCGCGGCACGGCGACTGGTCCGCCGCGAGCGGGTACCGGCTGGGCGCCGATCTCGACATCGGCCCCGGGGCGGCGGTGTTCGCATCGAACGACCACATGTCGATCGGTCTGCTGTCAGCGCTGCGCGAGCGCGGGCTGCGCGTCCCCGAGGACGTCAGCGTGGTCGGCTTCGACGACGTGCCCGAGGCGGGCTACCTCTACCCGGCGCTCACCACCGTGCGCCAGGACTTCGCGAGCCTCGGCGAGCTCATGATGCAGAAGGTGCTCATCGCGGTGGAGGAGCCCGACAGCGTCACCGAGGACACGCCGCTGCCCACGCATCTGATCGTGCGCAACTCGACCCGGCCGCAGGGCCCCCGCACCGTCGGCGGCTGAGCGCCTCTCCCCTTCGTGGAGGCCCGCCCGCCGGGCGCTACGGCGTGGCGCCGGCGAGCAGCCGCCGCATCTCGGCCATCGCCTCCTCGGACTGCGCCAGGAGGGCGCGAAGCCGCTCGGCAGTCTCGCCCGGGTCGGTGGGCATCTCGTCGGCGGCCGCGACCGGTGGAACGTCCGCGCCGCCTTCCGCCGTAGCGGCGGCGGCCGAGACACCGGCGTTCACGGCACCCGCCGCGGCACCGGCGGCGACCCCCTTCGCCGCGTGGCGCGCGATCGACGGCTGCGCGGTCTCCGCAGCCGGCGCCCCCGCGGTGGCTGCGTCGGACTCCTCGTCGCCCGGATCGGCGAGCGCGGCATCCGTCTCCGCAGCCTCGGCTCCGCCCCTGCCCGGCCCGAGGAACAGGTTGGCCAGGTAACCGGTGAAGGTGCCGAAGATGCCGACGCCGACCACGATGATGAGTGTGCCGATGAGCCGGCCGGCATTGGTGACCGGGTACTGATCGCCGTAGCCGACGGTCGAGATCGTGACGAGGGTGTACCAGAGCGCGTCGGAGGCCGTCGTGATATTGGCTCCGTCCGCGTGCTCCTCGACCGCCAGGATCGTGATGCTCCCGAATTGCAGCACGAGCACGCCCATCAGCAGCAGCGTCATCAGCGCGCTGTTGGCGCGGTCATGGATGAGCGTCGCCCAGACCGTCCGCGGACCGAGGTCGCGCAGGAGCCGGAAGACGCGCAGCAGACGGAACAGGCGGAGGATCTTGAACTGCGGGAATGGCAGGCTCGCCAGCAGATCGGCCCAGCCGAAGCCGCGGAAGAAGTAGCGCCCCGCCGACGGCGCGGTCGAGATCCGGTAGATGAAGTCGCCCAGGAAGATCGCGCTGAACAGGGCGTTCATCACCGACAGCACGAGTTCGACCGCGTTGTCGCCCGCGATCACGTAGACGAGCACCAGGTTGACGATCGACAGGATCGAAAGCGCGCCGATGAAGATCTCGTACGCGGTGTTCTTCAGCTCGGAGCGCGCCGCGGCGCGCAGCCGGGCGCGCTCACGAGAGCGTTCGCGGATCTCGGAGAGGGAACGGGCCATGTCGGCTCCTCGGATCGGGCCATGCCGGACACCCTCCGGCTGAGGCCCCATTGTCCTCGTACCGATCCCCGCCGCGCGACCGGCTCGTCGCGGTCGCGCGAGGTCGACCGTGCTCAGTCCAGGACTGTCGCGCGCTCCCCCGCCTCGACCCGGACGGCGAGACGGTTGCCTGCCGGCGGCAGCGGGCACACGTAGTGGTCGCTGAACGCGCACGGCGGCAGGTAGGCGTTGTTGAAGTCGACGGTGACCGACCCGTCGGCGGCCGGCGCGTCGATCTCGAGGAACCGGAAGCGGTAGGCGTCGACGTTGCTCGTGGCATCCGCGATCACGGCGCTCAGACCGGACGACGGATCGCCGGTGACCGTCAGCTCCACGGGCGCGCCGCCCACCTCGAGGGCGATCGTGCCGACCGCGGGCTCTTCCCGCTCGTACCCGTCGACGCTGCGGATGACGTTGATCTGTCCTTCGGGCGCGGGGTGGAACACACCGGTGAGCGCCCACGCGTCGTCATGAGGGAACGACAGGATGCCGCGCAGCCGCGTGCGCCCGGGAACCTCGGGGTCGAACACGCGCAGCGCCGGTGCGCCCTCGCGGCTGATCGCCTTCAGCCGCAGGCGTCCGACGTCAAGGTGCTCTCCAGGTGCCAACACGATCTCGTCGCGTGGGGCGTCCGCCGCCTGTGCGCGCAGACCCGTGCCGACCACCCGGTCGTGCACCGCGCGCCAGAGGCCCGGTGCGCCGTCGTACGCGCGGGGCTCGGCATCCAGCCAGTGCGTGTGGCGCAGCGCGGCGACGCCGTGCGTGGACGACACGGCGTGCCAGCGGGCGTCGGTCACGGTGTCGGGGGTACTCGTGGGGAGGGTCATGCGGGTCCTTCGTCCGGAGTGGGCGGCGATTCGCCCTCCCCATCCCAACACGCCGCGGGCGAACGCATTCCCGCGCGCCGCGCGCGACTGTCACGCGGCGTCATGCGTTTTACCTTGCAGTTCTAGGTAACTTGTACTTCTATGTACATAGGGCTTCTACGCATGGAGGACGATGTGAAGATCGGCAAAGACCTGGTCGCCGCGGCAGCGACGCCGATGGTGCTCGGCATCCTCGCCGACGGCGAGTCGTACGGCTACGCCATCCTGCAGCGCGTGGGCGAGCTCTCGGGCGGCGAGCTGGAGTGGAGCGACGGCATGCTCTACCCCCTGCTGCATCGGCTGGAGCGGGTCGGGCATGTGGAGTCGTCCTGGGGGGCCTCCCCCAGTGGTCGTCCGCGCAAGCACTACCGTCTCAGCGCCAGCGGTCGCGCGGCGTTCGCCGAACAGCGGCAGCAGTGGGCGGTGGTGAGCCGGGCGCTGCAGCGGGTGTGGTCGGATCGCGACGGCGGCACCGACTTCGCCGGCGCCCCGGCGTTCGGGGGTGCGTGACATGGCGGACCACCTCGAGCCCCGCATCGAAGACCAGATCTCGGCGTGGCGAGCGTACGTCTCGCGCCCCGAGGCGATCGACGGCCGCGACGTCGACGAGCTCGAAGACCACCTGCGCGGCCAGATCGATCGGCTCGAGGCCTCCGGCCTCGACGGCGACGAGGCGTTCCTCGTCGCCGTGAAGCGGCTCGGCGGACTCGACGACCTCTCTCGCGAGTTCGCGCGCGAGCACTCCGAGCGCCTCTGGAAGCAGCTGATGGTCCCGGGCGAGCCGCGCGCGCCGCGCAGCGGCGGCGGCCTTCCGCTCGCCGTCGAGCTCTCGATAGGTGCGGGCCTGGCGATCCAGATCCCGGCGCTGTTCGGCATCCGCTTCGGCGACGACGGCGCCTTCTACGCGCGCTTCGCGGCGCTGCTCGTGCTGCCGTTCCTCGCGACGTACTTCCTGGTGCGCCGCCGGGCGTCCGTGCCCACCCTCGCGGTGGTGGCAGTCCCGTTCCTTCTCGCGGCCGTCGTGATGGCGGTCTACCCTTTCGCACCGGACGGCGCGACGCTCGTGCTCGCCGCGACGCATGTCGCCGTGGCGCTGTGGATCGTGACCGGGATCGCGTACATCGACGGGCGCGTGAGATCGACCCGCGCCCGCATGGACTTCATCCGGTTCACCGGCGAATGGGTGGTCTACCTCGCTCTCATCGCGCTCGGCGGCGGCGTGCTCGTCGCGCTCACCATGGGCGTGTTCTCGGCGATCGGCCTCGACGCCGAGTGGTTCGTCGAGCAGTTCATGGTGCCGTGCGGCGTCGCCGGAGCGGTCGTCGTCGCCGCATTGCTGGTCGAGGCGAAGCAGAGCGTCATCGAGAACATCGCCCCGGTGCTGACCAAGCTGTTCACGCCGCTGTTCACACTGCTGCTGCTCGCCTTCATCGTCGCGGGACTCCTGCAGGGGAACCTCGTCGACGGAGGCGAGATCGAGGCCTTCGGCCAGCGCGACCTGCTGATCCTCTTCGACATCGTGCTGGTGGTCGTCGTAGGCCTGCTCCTCTACGCGCTATCGGCCCGCGAGCCGCTCGCGCCGCCGTCGTGGTTCGACCGGCTGCAATTGCTCATGGTGGGGGCGGCGCTCGTCGTCGACATCATGGTGCTCGTCGCGATGATCGGCCGGATCGCCGAGTGGGGCGCGAGTCCCAACAAGCTCGCCTCGCTCGGGCTCAACGTCATCCTGCTCGCGAACCTCGTCGGCGCCGCGTGGCTGCAGCTCCGGTTCGCGATGCGCCGCGCGCCGTTCGAGCGCCTGGAGCGGTGGCAGACGGGCTTCCTGCCGGTCTACCTCGCCTGGGCGGCGATCGTCGTCGTGGCGTTCCCGCCGCTGTTCGCGTTCGCATAGACCACGCGGAGGATCGGCAGGTCGGCTGTCTAATAGTCCTCGGGTGCGAGGTCGCCCTGGCCCGTGTCGCCGAGCTCGGCGATCTCCGGGCTGAACCCCTGGGTGTCGGGCTGCATCGCCGCGGACGGCACATCCTCGCGCGGCACCTCCTCGTCATCAGAGGGCAGGTGCGCCGGATCGTCGCCGGTGGCCGTCTCGATGTCCGGATCCTCGCCCACCTCGAGCGCGGTCGTGCGATCCCACTCGGCCTGCGCCGGGTCGCGGGTGGGGTCCGGTTCGATCGACGTGTCGCGATCGCGGAGCGGCTGCACTCCCGCCTGCTCCGTCCCGAGCTGACCGTCGGGCGCCGCGGGGATGTCTGCGGGAAGGCTGTCGGACATCGTGGTTCTCCTCTTCTCGAGCTCGGTTCAGACGTCGCGCGTCGGCGTGCCGTGGATCTCACCGCGCCAGCCGCCCGCCTCGCGGCCGCGCTCCTCGATGAACTCCTTGAAGCGCTCAAGGTCCTTCTTCGCGGCCCGCTCGTCGATGCCGAGCGCGGCGCCGGCCTTCTCGGTGAAGGACTCGGGCACCCACGTCATCTCGAGGGAGACCCGAGTGCCGTCCCCCGCCGGCACGAAGCCGACACGGCCGGTGTGGAGCTTCTCACCGTGGCTCGCCCACGAGATGTGGTCGTCGGGCACCTGATCGGTGATGGTGGCGTCGAACTCGCGCTCGACTCCCCCGATGTTCACGATCCAGTGGGTGCGCTGATCGTCGAGCTGGTCGATGCGCTCCACCGCGGACATGAAGCGCGGGAACTCCTCGAACTGCGTCCACTGGTCGTACACGGCCCGGATCGGGGCGTCCACGTCGATCTCTGCTGTCACAATGCTGGTTGCCATGACGGCTCCTCTCACTGGAACAGCCACCGTACGAAACCGGGCGGTGCCGAGCCACGGGGTTGACTCCACGAAAGGCCGCGGGTAACACCCGCCTCGGTGACCGCGATCGCGCGCCGGCGCGTCAGCGCACCCTGAACACCCGGATGCAGACGTGCCCCGGCTCGGGCCTCGCGTAGCCGACGAACTGCGCCTCGGTGAGCCAGCGGTGCGCTTCCGCGCCGGTCTGGAACACGAAGGCGGTGCGGTAGTACAGCTCGTCCTCGCCCACGTCCTCGCCGGCGTGCAGGCGCCGCTCGACGTCTTCGCCGGCGTGCCAGTAGCCGCGGTTGACGACGTCGATCGCCGCGCCGTCGTCCGCCTCGATCAGGTAGCGCGCGTCGAGCTGGGTCGTCGCACCCCGCGTCACCCACCAGTCGGCGCCGACCCCCAGGACGCGTCCGTTCAGCCGCGGCCCCGAGATCGTGCCGCCCACGATGGGCGTCACGTTGAGATCCTCGGATGCCGTGCGTCCGACCCGGATCGGCTCGGACACCGCCACCTTCAGCTCGAACACGAACTCGAGCCCCGGCTCTCCGGCGGTCACGCGACCGCTCCGGCGACGCGTGCCTCGACGGGGGTCAGCCCGCCGAGGGCGGCCTCGACATCCCGAGCCGCCGCGAGTGAGATGTGGTCGGCGTTGCGCGGCCCGATGAGCTGCACCCCCGTCGGCAGACCGTCCTCGTCCAGCCCGGTCGGCACGGCCACCGAGGGCAGCCCGAGGAAGTTGACCGTGACGAGGAGCCGGTGGTCGCGCCAGAGCTCGGTGGTCGCCGCCGGGCCCGACAGGTCGTAGCCGATCTCGGGCATGCGCCGCGCCGAGACCGGGCCGAGCACGATCGGGTACTCGGCCTGGAACCTCTCCCACGCGGCCGCGATGACCGCCCGCTGCGCCCAGGCGCCGCCGTAGGCCTCGCCCGATGCGAGCACCTCCGTCTCCTCGGCGTTGTCGAGGAAGTACCGGGTGGAGCCGTGCGACAGCGGCACGGGGAGCGCGCCGGGCAGGAAGGCGCCGACCATCTCGGTGGTCGAGATGCGGCGCCACAGCGTCGCGGCCTCCTCGATCAGAGGCGGCTCGACGTCGTCGACGGCCCATCCTGCTGCGGTGAGCGCCGCGGCCGCGCGGTCGACGGCGGCGGCCACCTGCGGAGCCACGCCCCAGCCGAGCGGGTCGCGCACGACGGCGACCCGCCGGGGGCCGTCGTACGAAGCCGGATGCGGCAGCGTGAGTGCCGCCGGGTCGCTGCCGTCGGCGCCGTGCATGATCGCGAACGCGGCGTCGAGGTCATCGACGCGCCGGGCGATCGGCCCGTTCACGGCGAAGAACTGCAGCGACAGCGACACCGGCTCGGTGATTTCGGCCATCGGCGCGGGGATGCGGCCGGCCGACGGCCGCAGCGCGCACACGCCCGCGGCGTAGGCGGGCAGCCGCAGCGACCCGCCGTAATCATTGCCGAGACCGAGCGGTGTCATGCCGGTCGCCACGGCGACCGCGTCGCCACCGCTCGACCCGCCGGGCACCCGGAACGGGTCCCAGGGGTTGAGCGTGCGGCCGAACAGGTCGTTGTCGGTGTCCCAGCGCAGGCCCCAGTCGGGCATATTGCCGCGCCCGATGGGGATCGCGCCCGCCTCGAGCAGGCGGCGGACCATCGTGGCGTCCTTGGCGGGTACCGCTTCTGCCATGAACGGCCAGCCGCTGGTGCTCGCCGACCACGTCAGGTCGATGTTCTCCTTGACCGTGAAGGGCACGCCGGCGAGCGGTCCGACGGCTTCGCCCGCGTCGAGCGCCTTGTCGACGGCATCGGCGAGGGCGCGTGCCCGGTCGTGGAAGACGACGGTGAGCGCGTTCACCACCGGGTTCACCGCATCGATGCGGTCCAGGTGGGCGACGATCACCTCACGTGCGGTGATCGAACGCGAGCGCACGGCATCCGCGATCTCACGCATGCTGAGCTGCCACGGGTCTCGGTCGGTCATCTCTCTCCTCGGGACGTAGGGATCTTGGTGGTCGCGGTCGCCACGGTGGGCAGGGCGGACGTGCGTGCGGGGAGCCGGCGTCGAGGCACCCACCCGGTCCGCGGGATCGAGTCGAGCAGCGTCCGCGTGTACTCGGCGTGCGGGCGGTCGAGGACGTCGGCGATCGGCCCCTGCTCGACGACCGCGCCGGACTTCATGACGACGACGTGGTCGCAGAGGCGCCGGACAGTGGTCAGATCGTGCGAGATCATCAGCAGCGCGACACCGGTGGTGCGACGGATGCCGTCGAGCAGCGTCAGGATCTCGACCTGGGTCGTGACGTCCAGCGCCGAGACCGCCTCGTCGAGCACCAGGATCTCGGGCTCGGCCGCGAGCGCCCGCGCGATCGCGACACGCTGCCGCTGACCGCCGGACAGCGAACGCGGCCGCTGCGCCGCGAGCGCGGGCGCGAGCATCACGGCGCCCATCAGCTCGTCGACGCGGGCGTCGAGCTCGGCGCGGCCGATGCCGCGCCGATGCACCGCGACCGCCTCGGACAGGCACTGCCGCACGCTCTGACGGGGGTCGAGGGACTGGTAGGGGTCCTGGAACACCATCTGCGCGATCCGCGCCCGGCCTCGCCGGTCGGCTGCACGCCGGGCCGGCCGGGTCCAGTCGGCGCCCTTGACGGTGACCGAGCCGGCATCCGCCGTATCGAGCCCGCAGATGATCCGAGCGGTCGTCGACTTGCCCGACCCCGACTCGCCGACGATGCCGAGCGATCCGCCGCGCGCCAGCGTGAAGGCGACGTCGTCGACCGCCACGAACTCCTCGCGGCCTCCACGCGGCGAGCGCACCTGGAAGGTCTTGCGGAGCCCTCCGACGGTGAGCACGGGCTCGTCGGCTGCGATGCGGTCCGGGGTCACGTCGGCGGGCAGGGTGGCGGACAGCAGGCGCTGCGTGTACGGATCCGAGGCATCCGTCCGCATCGTCGCCGCACGGAGCGTCTCGACAGTGCGCCCGTGCTGCATGACCGCGACGCGGTCGCAGACCGCACCGGCCAGCGCCAGGTCGTGCGTGATGAACAGCAGCGCGAGGTCGCGGTGGCGGCGGAGGTCGGCGATCACCGCCATCACCTCCTCCTGCGTGGTGACGTCGAGCGCCGTCGTGATCTCGTCGGCGAGGAGGATCGGCGGGTCCATCGCGAGGGTCGCCGCGATCATCACGCGCTGCAGCAGACCGCCCGACAGGTCGCCCGGTCGCTGGCGCATACGCCGCGCCGGATCCGGGATGCCGACCTCGGCGAGGAGGTCCTGCGCGCGCCGGTCGGCGGCATCCGGCTTCTCCCCGGCGACGGAGACGAGCGCCTCCGTCATGAAGTCGCCGATCGTGCGCAGCGGGTTGAGGTGCGCCCGCGGGGTCTGGAACACCATGCCCAGGCGCCGCGCACGGATGTCGCGCAGGCGCCGCGGCGGGAGCGTCGAGATGTCCTCGCCGTCGATGCGGATCGTTCCGCCCACGGTGAAGCCCTCGGGAAGGAGCCCGGCGACGGCACGCACCGACAGCGTCTTGCCCGACCCCGACTCCCCGACGAGACCCAGTGCCTCGCCGGCTCGCACCTGCAGCGTGCAGTCGTGGACGAGGGTGCGCGGGCCGTCGGGTCCCGGCGCGGCGATCGACACCTGATCGAGTTCGAGGACGAGAGCGGTCATCGGTCGGCGCCTTCCGCCCAGGTGGTCACGCGCGCCCCGAGGATGTTCACGGCGAGCACCGTGACGACCACGAGCGCCGCGGGGAACATCGACTGCTCGGGCGCGCCGACGAGCAGCGACGGCTGTCCGGCGGCGATCATCACGCCCCAATCGGATGCCGGCGGCTGGGCGCCGAGCCCGAGGAACGAGATCGCCGCGAGGTCGAGCATCGCGTAGCCGAAGCCCACCGTCGACTGCGCCAGAATGGCCGGCAGGAGCGCGGGGACCAGGTGGCGGAAGCAGATCGCGAACGATCCGACGCCCTGGATGCGCAGCGCCGAGATGTACGGCTTCGAGAGCTCCTGCCGAGCCGACGCGCGCACCAGCCGCGACACGATCGGGATGTATGCGATCGACAGCGCCACGATGGGCGCGATGAGGCCCTTGCCGAACATCGACACCGCGAGCACGGCGAGCACGAGGCCCGGGATGGCGAAGATGACCTCGATGAGCCGCGAGCTCACGCCGTCCACCCATCCGCCGAACCACGCCGACACGATGGCGATCAGTGTGCCGAGCAGAGAGGATGCCAGCACGACGAGGATCGGTCCGACGACGCTCGGGCGGGCGCCGACGAGGACTCGGGACAGGATGTCGCGGCCGAGGTCGTCGGTGCCCATCCAGTGCGCGGGAGAGGGCGGTCCCGACACCGGGCCGACGTAGAGCTGGTTCGGGTCGTACGGGGCGAGCAGCGGACCGAACAGCGCCATGGCCAGGATGCCGATCATCACGATGCCGGCCGCGATCAGCAGCGGGTCGCGCACGGCCAGGCGACGGGCGAAGGTCGGGACGCGGCCGCCGGCGAGCTGGGCGACGCTCATGCGTTCCTCCTCGGCTTGACGGAATCGGGGTCGATCAGGGCGATCGCGATATCGGCCGCCGCGTTGAAGACGACGAACAGGATCACGAGCAGCAGCGAGATCGTCTGCACGACCGGCAGGTCCTTGCGGGCGGCCGCCTCTGTCAGCAGCGAGCCGAGCCCGCCGAGGCCGAACGCCTGCTCGGCGATGGCGGAGGCGGCGAAGAGCCCTGCGACGGTGGCGCCGGAGATCGCGAGGATCTGCGGCGACGCGTTGAGGAACACGTGATGGCGGAAGATCCTGCCGCGGGGGATCCCGCGCACGCGGGCCGTGTCGACGTGCTCGGAGTGCAGCTGCCCGACCACGGCCCCGCGTGTGATCCTGCTGAGGTAGGCGATGTACAGCACCGCGAGGGAGATCGCCGGCAGGGTCAGGTGGTAGAGGTTGTCGAGGAACCCTTCGCCGGCGCCGTACACCGGGAACCAGCCGAGCACGCGGCCGAAGACCCAGATGAGCAGGATCGCCACGACGAAGGTCGGCAGTGCGACGCCGAACGAGGTGGCGACGAGCACGGCCCGGTCGGTTCCTCGCCCCCGCGTGGCCGCCAGGATGCCGGAGCCGATGCCGAAGACGGCGATCAGCACGAGCGTGTACAGCACGAGCAGCAGCGTGATCCCGAAGCGCGGCCCGATGAGCTCGACCACCGGTGTCTTGTACACGAACGACGTGCCGAGGTCGCCGCTGAGCACACCGGTGATCCAGAAGAAGTACTGCACCCACACGGGCTGATCCAGGTGGTACTCCGCCTTGATGGCCGCGATCATCTCCGGCGTCGGCCGCAGACCCCCGGCGAGCGCGACGACCGGGTCGCCGGGGGTGAGCAGGACGGCAGAGAAGATGACGATGCTCGACAGGAACAGGGTCAGCAGCAGCCCTCCGAGCTTGCCCAGCAGCTGCCGGGCCACGCTGGCGTTCATCGTCGCCCCTCTCCGGTGCGCGGTGCCGCGTCGATCACTTGCCGCCGAGGTGCAGCGCCCACGGGCTGGAGTACGCCGCCACCGATGTGACGACGCCGCTCAGCCCGTCGCTCAGGAATGTCGTGTGATACGAGCCCGCGAGCGTCACCTGGAGCAGGTCGGGCGCGAAGATCTCCTGCGCGCCGACGTACGCCTGGGCCGCACCGTCCGCGTCCGGCGTGGTGCGCGCGGCCTCGAGCCCGGCGGTCACCTCCGGGTTCGCGTAGCCGGTCCAGTTGAAGATGCCGCCCTGCTCGGCCGGCAGGAGGAACAGCTGGGGGTAGGCGAGCACCCCCGGCGTCTCGGTGTAGCCGGTCGTCGCGACGAAGTCGATGTTCTCGCGGGGTCCGGGATCGGGCAGGAAGATCGCGGCGAAGTCGGCCGCCTGACGCTCGTCGATCTCGATCGTCAGGCCGATCTGCTCGGCGGCGCTCTGCACGATCGCCGCTGTCTGCGACAGTTCCTTGTTGCCCGCCGGGATCGCGATGCGCAGCGGCACCGAGGTGTCCTCGCCCGATTCCTCGACGAGCTTCTTCGCGGCGTCGAGGTCGACCTCCGGCGCCGCGAGGGCGTCGTAGCCCGCCTGGTACACGTCGGCCGCGGACGAGCCCGACCACGAGAACGGCGCGACGAACGTGCTCTGCGTCTGACCCAGCCCGTGCAGCACCGTCGAGATGTACTGCTCCCGGTCGATGGCGAGGCTCAGCGCCTGACGGATCATCGGGTCGGCGCCGGCTCCGGTGTCGCGCGTGGGGCCGAACGAGAATGACGCCGTCGACGGGCCGATGACGAGCCGGCCCGTGTCGGACGATTCGAACGCACTGCGGCTGGCGGGCGCCACGTTGAAGGCTCCGTCGACCTCGCCCTCCAGGAGGGCGTTGGTGAGGGTCGTGCCGTCGGGGATGAACCGGTACGTGAGCTTCTTCACCAGCGGTGCGCCGTCCCAGTAGTCCTCGTTGGCGACCGTGACGATCTCGCGTCCGGGGGTCCAGCTCTCGAGCTCGTAGGGTCCCGCGCACATCAGCTCGCCGCCAGAGGTGCCGAGCGCCGGGCCCTGGGCCTCGCTCACGGCCTTGCTCAGCACCGCGCCGGCGCCACCCGCAACGGCGTCGCGGAACGTGGAGTCCGGAGCGACGAAGTGCACCGTCACCTGGTTCTCGCCGGTGACCTCGATGCCGCCTTCGGGCGCGACGAGCACGAACGCGCCGTAGAACGCCGAGGTCACGTCGGTGTGGTGACGCTCGAGGCTGTACACG
The DNA here is from genome assembly GCF_040676455.1 of Microbacterium sp. LMI12-1-1.1. Taxonomy (NCBI): domain Bacteria; kingdom Bacillati; phylum Actinomycetota; class Actinomycetes; order Micrococcales; family Microbacteriaceae; genus Microbacterium; species Microbacterium sp. LMI12-1-1.1. The sequence continues at coordinate 1,176,809 of NZ_JBEGIA010000001.1, forward strand.
ACGTCCTCCGGCGTGACCGGCGTCCCGTCCCAGAACGTCACGTCCGGGCGGATGTCGATGACGAACGTCACCGGGTCGACCCAGTCGGCGGCCTCGGCGATGCCCGCGTCCACCGTGAAGTCGGGCTGCACGCGCAGCAGGCTGTCGCACAGGTTGGGCTGGACGAAGTTGTAGTCGGCGCCCGGTACGAGCGAGCGCGGCTCGCCTTCCACGAGGGCCCACGTCACCTCGTCGACCTCGGTCGAGCCCGCGGGCAGCGCGTCGACGAGTTCTACAGGGGCCGACGTCTCGTCGCCGGTCGGGGACGTCTCGACGTCCCGGGGCGTGCACCCCGCGAGCAGCACCAGGGCTGCAGCGGCTGCGACGACCGTGGCGGCCTTGCCTCGGTTTCTCATCTCGTTTCCTTTCGGGTCGGTCGAGGGAGATCACAGATCGCGGCGCCGTCGCCGCGATAGCCCTCAGGGTAGTACAACACTGTTGTACATCAATGTTGCATTTGTGTTACGGGCGTGAATAGGGTGGGTGTCATGCCCCGTGAGGTTGACGCCGATCAGCGGCTCGCAGACATCGCCGCCGCGACGATCCGCGTCGCGCGATCCGCCGGCTCGCACGCCGTCACGATCCGCTCGGTCGCCAGGGAGCTCGGCGGCTCGACGACGCTCGTCACGAACTACCTGCCCTCGCGCGCCGGCCTCATCCTCAATGCGCTCGATCACGGGCGGGACCGCTGGCAGGCGGCGCTCGACGAGACGCTGGCCGCCGCGGCGCCGGAGGATCGGTTCGCGGCCGTCATCGAGTGGTCGCTGACGACCGGCCCCGACGAGCCGGTGCTGCGCGCGCTGATCCTCGAGATCGTCGCCAACGCCGACCGCGAGCCGGCCCTGCGAACGGCCCTTCACCGCGAGACCGGCGAGTTCCAGCGGCTGCTGCTCGAAGAGGCGCGCACCGCCGGTTTCGCCGACCCCGAGCACGTCGCCGGGCTGGCGTATCTGCTCGTGCGCGGGTCGTACGTCGCGAGCTCCGAAGACCCGGCGCGGTGGGACGAGCCGCAGCTGCGCCAGGTCATCCACGCGACGCTCGCGGCGCAGCCGCGCAGAGCGGAGGGCGCTGCGGCGCAGCCGCGCACGGCCGACCATCCATCGGCCTCCACGCCCGGGCCCGCGTCGCATCAGCGCACCACGTAGACCCGGACGCATACCTGGCCGTCCTCGTCGCGCGCGAGCCCGATGAACTGGTGCTCGGCGAGCCAGCGGTGCGGCGCGGCATCCGTCTGGAACACGGGCGCGGTGCGGAAGTAGTACTCCGTCTCGGGGACGTTCTCCCCCGCCTCGACGCGTTCGATCACGTCCGCCGATGCGCGGTAGTAGCCGCGGTTGAGGATGTCGATGACGGCGCCGTCGTCCGCGCGCAGCAGGTACCGCGCCTCGAGCTGGGCCGTGCCCGATCGCTCGACCGCCCAGTCGCCGCCTCCCGGCAGCACCTCGCCGTTGAGCAGCGGGCCGGCGACGGTCCCGCCGGCGATCGGCGTGAACGACAGCTCCTCGTCGGCGCTGCGCCCGATGCGCAGGTGGGGGTCGATGTCGACGCGGATCTCGAACGCGAACTCCAGCACGGGTTCGTTCATGGACGGGCCTCCTCGGCTCGGGTGTCGGGCAGAACGGTCAGGGTGACGCACAGCGGCTCATCGCCGCCGAGCACGACGCGCTGCCGGTTGATCGCGGTCGCCACGGCGCCCCACGGCTCTTCGCCGGTGCCCGGCTGCGGCAGGAACTCGGGGAAGTCGCTCGAGTGCACGTGCAGGCGCAGGCGATGGCCCGCACGCACCCGGTAGCCCACCTGCCCCATGTCGATGTCGACGATCGCGCGATCCCCGGCGTCGGTCACGTGCACCTGGCCGCGCGCGATGCGCAGCGCCGTGCCGTCGGGCGCCAGGTCGAGCAGGCGCGCGAACACGTCCATCGCCGGGCCATCGGACGAGACGGATGCCGCGACCCGCACCGGCCCCGCCAGGTCGATGTCGCGTGCGAACACGTCGGTGGTGAACGACAGCACATCGGCTCGCGCTCCCAGCGCGGCCTCGTCGGGCTGGAAGAGCAGGAAGGCGAACGCATTCGGCACGCTGGAGGGCACGAGGTCGTCGGGGTCGTGCAGCCACTCGAGCCGGGTCGCAGCGTCCGGAGCATCGGAAGACAGCCCACCGCCCGCGTGGGCGTACAGCGTGCGCGCGACGGCCTGCGGCGGTGGCCACGCGTCCGCCACGCGCATGTCGGAGGTGCCCGCCAGGTTCCAGCTGACCCGCGGGATGTCGGCGGCCCGGCCCCGGCCCCGCACGAACACCTCGAAGAAGTCCACGGCGGGCTGCAGCATCCGTGGCAGCTCCGCGCGGATCTGCTCGTCGCCACGCTCTTCGACGCGTACCGCGGGCGGGTCGTCGAGGTAGTACGACTCGTGGTCCATGGACTCGATGCGCAGGAAGTGGCTGAGCGCCCAGGCGGGCCGCTTCTCGATCTCGGCGACGTCGGCCCACGACAGCGGCGCGCAGTTGTCCCACCAGCCGATGGTGTGGAGCGTCGGAACCGGGCGCGCGTCGAACGGGCTCGCGAGCGGGAACCGGGGCAGGTGCACGGCACGCGGGTACCACTGGTCGTACGAGAGCGAGCGCGAGCCGAGTTCCGCGACGACATCCTCGGCCTGTGCGCTGAAGGGGCGCCGTGCCGGGTCTAGCTCCCAGAAGTAGGCATCCTGCGAGTGGAAGTAGGTGAGCGGGTAGAGATACGTGATCGCCCACTCGACCGCCCGCGTGCGCTCCCCAGCGACCGCGCGGACCGGTTCGCCGAGCATCGTTCCCGTCACCCGCGGGGCGATCGCCTTCAGGGCCGGGTGCTGCGATGCCACCGCCGCCCACTGCGTGTAGCCGTAGTAGCTGTCGCCCCACATCGCGACGCGGCCGTTGGACCACGCCTGCCGCACGATCCACTCGATCGTGTCGTAGCCGTCGTCCGCCTCGTTCACGAACAGCAGCGCGTCACCCTCGGAGCGGAACTTGCCCCGGACGTCCTGCGCCACGACGCGGTAGCCGCGGTCGGTGAAGTACTCGGCGATCAGCGGGATGAACGTGTACTCGCCGCTCTTGTCGTAGGGCAGCCGGATCAGGATCGTGTCGCCGGGTGTCGCGTCGCGATCGGCCGGGGCACCCGGGAGGTACACGTCCGTCGCGAGGCGCACGCCGTCGCGCATGCGCACGCGCTCTTCGCGGGCGGCGGGACTGACGGGCGCGGGTCCGACATGAACGATCTGCGGCACAGATGACTCCTCTTCGAGCGGGGTGACAGCAACGGTAGGGATTCCTTTGTTGTTAGTCAAGTCTGACTAGACAATAAACTGTCACACAGAGCGCACTAGGGTGCGAGAGGGAGGTATCGATGGCTCGACCGTCCGTCGCCGAGGAGCGCACTCGGCAGATCGTCGACGCGACGATCCGCACGATCGCCGCGCACGGCATCACCGGAGCCAGCCTCGAGCGCATCGCCGAAGAGGCCGGCATGTCGCGCGGGCACGTGCGGCACTTCGTCGGCAATCGCGAGGAACTGCTGCGCGAGAGCGCGCGCCGGTTCTACTACGAGGACGCCGACGGCGACTCGATGCTCCCCCGCGGCACCGGAGATGTCACGAGCGCCCTCGACTTCCTCTTCGGCGACGAGTTCGCCGCACCGGGCAACGAGAACGCCGTCGTGCTCGGGTTCGTCGAGGCCGCCCGCACCGATCCCGTGCTCGCCGGTCTGCTCGTATCGGCGTATCAGGGCACGCACCATGCGCTGGGCGATCTGCTGGCCGCCGAGCATCCCGCCGCCGAAGCTGCCGCGTGCGCCTCCGTGGCCTACGGCGTCGTCGGCATCGCGCTGCACAACGTCTTCCTGAGCGACATCGCCTCGGCGGCGACCGGCACGGCGACCGCACGCGCCGCGGCCGAGCGGCTCATCGCGACCCTGGGCTGATCCGCCGGGCGCGGCAGCTTCGCGACCCTGGGCTGATCCGCCGGGCAAAGCACCTTCGCGACCCTGGGCTGATCCGCGGGGCGCGGCAGCTTCGCGACCCCTGGGCTGATCCGCGGGGCGCGGCAGCTTCGCGACCCCTGGGCTGATCCGCCGGGCGCGGCAGCTTCGCGACCCTGGGCTGATCCACCGGGCGCGGCAGCTTCGCGACCCTGGACTGATCCGCCGGGCGAGAGTCCTCCCGCCGTTCCTGGCCCACCCGCCCTTCCGGTTCGCCCGACAACAGGTCAACCGGGCTTCCACAGGAGGTTGAATCGACTCGTCCTCCTGTGGAAGCGCGGTTGACCTGTTGAGCGACCGGGTCGACAGGCAACAGGTAGCCGTGGCAGCCGTCGCAGCGGTCGCAGCGGTGGGAGCCGTCGGGGCCATGGGCTATGGACCCTCCGGATCCCTTGCCCTCCTGTGCGGCGTGTCGGCGATGCGGCCTAGTCTCGTCTCATGCGCCGGTCGCGAGAGGCGGGGTCATGAATGCGGATGCCGCGGTGCCGACGCCCGCGGCCAAGCCCTGGGTGCTGCATGTCGATCTCGACCAGTTCATCGCGGCGGTCGAGGTGCTGCGCCGGCCGGAGCTCGCCGGCAAGCCGGTCATCGTCGGTGGCCGCGGAGACCCCACGGAGCGCGCCGTCGTCTCGACCGCGTCGTACGAGGCGCGCGAGTTCGGCGTCGGCTCGGGGATGCCGCTGCGCATCGCGGCACGGAAGATCCCGGATGCCGTCATCCTTCCGGTCGACGCACCGCTGTACCTGGCAGCGTCCGAGCAGGTCATGGCGACCCTGCGCGCCCAGCCCGGTGCGGTGGTGCAGGTGCTCGGCTGGGACGAGGCGTTCGTCGGCGCCGGGACCGACGACCCCGAGGCGTACGCGCGCCGCCTGCAGCAGGACGTGCTCGACCGCACGCGGCTGCACTGCTCGGTCGGCATCGGCGACACGCTCGTGCGCGCCAAGGTCGCGACAGGCTTCGGCAAACCGCGCGGCACCTTCCGGCTGACCGCCGACAACTGGCTCGAGGTGATGGGCGAGCGTCCGACGATCGAGCTGTGGGGCGTCGGGTCCAAGGTGTCGAAGCGGCTCGCGCTGCTCGGCGTCCGCACCGTCGCCGAGCTCGCCGTCGCCGACGAGACGGCGCTGACGGGCGAGTTCGGGCCGCGCATGGGCCTCTGGTACCGGCAGCTCGGCCGCGGCGACGGCTCGGCCGTCGTAGACGACACGCCCTGGGTCGCCCGCGGGCACAGCAAGGAGACCACGTTCCAGGCCGACATCGTCGATCCGGCCGAGATCGAGGCGGCCGCCCGGAGCCTGCTCGACCAGGTGCTGGACGAGGTGGCCGCCGATGACCGCCCGGTCGTCGGCCTCGGACTCAAGGTGCGCTACGCCCCGTTCCTGACCAAGACCTTCACGAAGAAGATCCCCTCGACCGCCGACCGCGCCGTCGTGCTGGCGCGGACCCTCGAGCTCGTCGCGAAGATCGAGCCCGGCCGCCCGATTCGCCTGCTCGGCGTGCGCGCCGAGATGGCGATGCCCGACGACGCGCGCGAGGGACACACGCCGACCCGCGGCGGGTGGTGACGGCCGGGCGACGAGGTCAGAGCCGTGGATCGATCGCGACCCGGACGTCGGTGCCCGCGGCGGCCCGCGCGAGCGCGTCGTCGAGCTCCGACAGAGCGTGCGGCCGTCCGACGAGCTGCGCGAACGGGTAACGGTGCGCGTGCTCCTCGAGGAAGCGGATCGCGCCGGCGAGATCCTGCGGATCGTAGTTGTGGACGCCGCGGACGGTGGTCAGGTTGCGGACGGTGCGCTCGGCGTCGAGGGCGTACGCCGGGCCCGGTGACACACTGCCGACGAGCACGACGACACCTCCGACACCGATCTCGTCGAGCGCCGACGAGACCGCCGCGGAGGCTCCCGACGCCTCGATCGCGATGTCGAGCTCCGGTGCACGCAGACGTCGGAGAGCCCGCGCGAGAGCGCCCGTCTCCGCAGGATCGATCATCGCGGCCGCCCCGAAGGACTTCGCGAGCGCGCGACGCCCCGGATCGGGATCGGCGACGATGACCCGGGCGCCGGCGCGCGTCGCGATCGCCGTGGCGGTGAGACCGATCAGCCCGGCACCCGTCACCAGCACGGTCGCACCGTCCACGTCGACGACGTCGGCAGCGCGGTCGACGGCGGCCCAGGCGGTCGCCGTGGCGCACGCGGCGGGTGCGAGCACGGCAGCCGGGACCGATTCCTCCACGCGCACGATGGCCGTCCCCGCGCGCAGGTGCACGTGTGTGGCGAACCCGCCCGAGAGCTCCCAGCGTGCGACGAGCCGCTCGTGCCCGTACTTGAGCACCTCCCGGCACTTCTGCGGCAGGCCGCGCCGGCAGCGGTCGCACTGCCCGCACGACGCCATGATCGACCACACGACGCGGTCGCCGAGCGCGAGTCGCCGGCCGTCGACGCTGCGGACGTCGTCGAGCAGGGCGACGATCCGTCCCACGTACTCGTGCCCGAGGACGAGCGGCGTCGGCGCCTTGCGATGACCCGAGACGGTGTGCACGTCCGAGCCGCAGACGGTCGACAGCTCCAGCTCGACGAGCACGTCGCCCTCCGCCAGCCGCACTCCGGGAACGGCGATCGCCTCGTGCGGGCGGCCGGGGCCGAGCCACACCATCGCGGTGGCAGGCGGCGCGAGATGCACGTCGCGCGAGGCGACCGGCGCGACGGCCGGCAACGCCACGTCAGGCGTCGATTCCGAGCAGCGCCGGCAGCGCCGACACGTCGTCGACCACGGCATCCGCACCGGCGGCGGTGAGCGCGTCCCGGTCGTGGGCGCCCGTGAGCACACCGACGACGAGGCCGGCACCGGCCGCGCGGCCGGAGGCGATGTCGCTGGTGGTGTCGCCGACGACGACGACGGATGCCACCGACGACGCCTGCGACCGGATCACCGCCGCCAGCACGAGGTCGGGCGCGGGTCGGCCGCGGCCGACGTCGACGGGCGAGAGGGCCGCGTCGACCAGCGCCCGCCAGCCCAGGCCGTTCAGGATCGCGTCACGGGTGGCCGGGGCGAAGCCCGTGGTGAGCACCACGGAGAGTCCCGCTGCCCGCAGTCGCTCGAGCGTCTGCTGGGCTCCGGCGATCGGCGCCACGCCCTCCTCCGCGATGAGCGCGGCGTACGCGCGCTCGAACGCGGCGGTCGCCCGCTCGGCGCGGGCGACGTCGCCCCCCGAGAGGTGCGTGAAGACGTCGATCTTGGACTGGCCCATCGTGCGGCGCACGTAGTCGACGGCCTCCGGCCACGGCATCCGCTCGGCCACTCCCGTCTCGGATGCGGCACGCTCGAAGGCGCGCTCGACGATGCCGTCGTCGCGCACGGTCGTGCCGGCCATGTCGAGCACGACCAGCTCGGCAGGAACGGTCACGGGTGCGGGAGCGATCGCGGGGGCGTTGACGTGAGCGGTGGCGGGGACGGTCATCGGTGGATTCCTTCGGGGGTGGTGGGGACGGTGGTGCCGGCGGCGGCGCCGTCACCGAGGCGGGGGGCGAGGACGGTGTCGGCGAGGCCGAGTCCGGTGGTCATTCCGATGCCGGTCGTCGCGGCGAGCGCGAGCACGCCGGGCTCCGGTTCGGCGACGAGGAAGTCGTCGGGGCCGCTGGCGTACACGCCCTGCCACCGCTCGAGCACGGACGGCCGTGCCCCGAACAGGGTATGGAACTCCTCGAGCAGCAGGTCGGCGGCGGCTTCGGGCTGGAAGGGGGCGATGCCCACACCCTTGTAGTGGGTGTCGCCGACGATCATGGACCCGTCGGGAAGCTGCGTGTACATCTGGTTGAGGTCGAGCGCCGCGAGGTCGGGGCGCTCGGCGTGCAGGCGCTCCCGCACGGCGGTCGCCTCGGGCAGCGCCGCGAATCTGCCGTACCGCACCAGCGACCAGCCGGTCAGCAGCGGAGCGGAGACGGATGCCGCACCTCCGCGCACGCGCAGCATGTCGAGGCCGCAGCGCACGACGCCGACCGCTTCGGCGAGATCGGGCAGGAGCTGGTCGAGGTCGTGGTTCACGGCGACGACCACGAGTCCGGCGTCGAGGGGACCGCGGGTGGTGTGGACGCGCCCCGGCTCGACAGCACCCACAGAGGTGCGGGTGCGGAACTCGACGCCGAGCGTCTCGAGATGCGCGCGGATGGCGGCGGCCGCCGCGCGCGGGTGGGTCTGCAGGTCGGGCTCGACCCACGCGCCCCCCACCGCGATGCCGGGTCGCACCGACGCCCGCTTCTCGAGTTCGCCGGCGTCGAGCAGCTCGATTCCGCCGGCGCCCGCGGCTGCTTCGAGCAGGGCCAGCTCGTCCGCGTGGCGGGCGACGACGAGGGTGCCGGACTCCTGCAGCCAGAATCCCGCGTCGCGCGCGAGGCGCAGCCACAGCGGGCGGGACGCGTCGGCGAACTCGCGCGCGAGTCCCGTCTGCGCGCCGATGCAGAGGTGCCCGAAGTTGCGGACGGTGGCACCGAGCGTCTCGGCCGCACGCTCGATGACGACCACGCTGCACCCGCGGCGCACCGCGGCGTACGCCGCGCCCAGCCCGACGACTCCCGCACCGACGACCGCGACGTCGAATCCACGAGTCATCGGAACACCTTCCTCATCCACATCGCGAGCGCCTCGACGGCGAGCACCGTCACGAGGATCATCAGCACGATCGCGGTGACCATGCCGTAGTTCGCGCCCTGGCTCGCGTTGAGCAGGTAGTAGCCCACCCCGCCACCGCCGACGATGCCGAGGATCGTCGCCGCACGGATGTTGGTGTCGAGCAGGTAGAACGCGTGGCCGACGAGGGCCTGGGCGCCCTGCGGGACGGTGGCGCCCGCGTAGACCTGCAGCCTCGTCGCGCCGGTGGCGAAGAGTGCACGCTCGGGTCCGCGGTCGACCTCTTCGAAGGAATCGGCGATGAGCTTGCCGAGCAGTCCCACACCGCCGACCGCGAGCGCGATCGTGCCGGCTTGCATGCCGAGCCCGGTGATCACGATGAGCACGATGGCGAGGATGATCTCGGGGATGCCGCGGATGCCGACGAGTGCGAACCGCGCGGCGCCGCGGATTCCGCCGTTCGGCGCGACGTTGCGTGCGGCGAAGGAGCCGAGCAGCAGCGAGGCGCCGAGCGCGAGCAGGGTGGCGGCGAGCGCGATGGCGATCGTCTCGCGCAGGGCCTCGAACATGACCTCGGCGCCGTACACGCCGAAGGTCGGCGGCCAGAACTGCACGGCAACGGCGGGGATCTTCGCCCAGAACGTCAGGAAGTCGCCCCAGTTGATCTGGCACACCCAGACGCCGGCGATCACGACGGCCGCAGCCAGCCAGCCCGCCGCGACATTGCGCACACGCTCCGACGTCCACGGCCGGCGGAGCGCCATCTGGGGCGAGCTCGCCCACCCCGCGACCGGTCGCGGGGCGGGACGCCGGGTCGCGGCATCCTGACCGCGCACGAGCCGCCGGCCGACGAGCCGGTCCGCCCAGGAGCCGCGGTCGCCGATGCGCCCGAGCATGGCCGCGCGCACGGCGCTCGAGACGATCTCCATCACGACGCACAGCACGAAGATGACGAGTGCGATGCCGAGACCCAGCCCGTAGTCCAGCGACTTGAACGCGTACGACATCTCGAGGCCGAGGCCGGCCACGCCGACATAGCCGAGCACCACCGAACCGCGCAGATTGATGTCGTTGCGGTGCAGCACCGTGGCGACCCATGACGGGAGCACCTGCGGCAGGACGCCGCCGAAGAACTCCTGCATGCGGGTGCCGCCTGCCGCACGGATGGCGAGGCGCGGTCCTTCGTCGATCTGCTCGATCGCGTCGGCGAACATCTTGGAGATCATGCCGATCGAGTGGATGCCGATCGCGAGGATGCCGGGGAGGGCGCCGAGCGAGAACATCAGCACGAACACCATGGCGAGCACGACGTCGGGCAGGGCCCGCGTCAGTACGCCGACGAAGCGGGCTGCGGCGCGCCAGCCGTTGCCCGGTGTGGTGTTGGATGCCGCCAGGTAGGCGATCGGCACCGACAGCGCCGCGGCCAGCAGCGTGCCGGTGAGCACGAGTCCGAGCGTCAGGGCGACGAGCCACGCGAGCTCGGCGGGCTCGGGGAACGTCAGCGGGCCGACGCGGGCGAAGAAGCGCTCCGCGTTGCCCCAGCTGGCGATCATGTCGGGGATCGAGATCTGCACCTCGCCGAGGGCCGCGACGGAGAGCGCGAGGAGGGCGAGCAGCGTCAGCCCGGCGGCGATGCGTTCGGGCGAGAGGCGGCGCTTCGGCGCCCGCTCGAGGAGGGAGGGCGAGGGCTGCACGATGCGCGGCCGGTCGACGGTGGTGGTCATCGCGCCGGCTCCGCAGCGGCCTCGAGGAGCAGCTCGTCCTGCACCGCGCGCAGTTCGGCCGTGCTGGTCGCGACGCGCCCGTAGATCTCCATGACCTGCGTCTTGGAGAGGTCGCGGGTCGGCAGGTCGAGGACGACCTGGCCGTGGCGAAGGCCGACGATCCGGTCGGCCCACGAGATCGCGAGGTCGACCTGGTGCAGGCTGCACACCACGGTGAGCCCCTCGTCGGCGGCGATCTCGCGGATCAGCGCCATCACCTGGTCGCTCGACTCGGGGTCGAGCGAGGCGACAGGCTCGTCGGCGAGGAGGACGCTCGGATTCTGCATGAGGGCGCGGGCGATCGCCACGCGCTGCTGCTGGCCGCCCGACAGGGTGTCGGCGCGCTGGTAGGCGCGATCGAGCAGCCCGACGCGGTCGAGGTGTCCGAGGGCGGCCAGCCGGCGCGCCTTCGAGTACGACCACAGCCCGAGTCGCGGGCCGCGCACGCCGGCCAGCGACCCGGTCAGCACATTCTCGAGCACCGTCAGCGACGGGACGAGCTCGAACTGCTGGAAGATGAAGCCGACGCTGGAGCGCAGGGTGCGCAGGCGCCGGCCGGAGAGGCGCGGCACGTCCTCGCCGAGCACCTCGACGGAACCGGAGGTCGGAACCTCCAGCCCGTCGAGGTGCCGCAGCAGGGTGGACTTGCCGGAGCCCGAGAGACCGAGCAGCACGACGATCTCGCCGCGACCCACGGTGAGCGAGACGCCGTCGAGGGCGGTGGTGGCGCCGAAGCGCTTGACGACGCCGTCCAGTCGGACGACCGTCTCGGATGCGGTGGTGTTCATGTCTGCTCGGTCCTCGCGTGCGGTTCTGATCAGCGGGTGGAGGTCAGCCCTGGCACTGGGTGGCGTCGGTCTTCTCGCAGATGTCGCGGATCAGGTCGTAGTACGCGTCGTCCACCGGCTTGGTCTCGTAGAAGACACTGCGGAACCCGTCCGAGTCGGCGCTGTCGACGCCGCTGGCGATGATGTCGTCGATCGTGACCTCGGCGAGGATGTCGACGAGCTGGTCCTTCACGTCGTCCGGCAGCGTGTTCGAGTACACCAGCGGCGCGCCCGGCACCATGGTCTCCTCGATGACGCGCACCTTGTCGGACTTCTCGACCTCGCTGTCCTCGGCGAAGCCGGCCTCGCACTCGACGCCCTCACCGGTCTTCTGCACGCTCACGTCGTGCTTGCCCGCGAACACCGGCGTGACATCGGCCTCGGGGTCGATGCCCTCCTCGAGCAGGTTGTAGGACGGGAACAGATATCCCGACGTCGACGAAGGGTCGACGAAGCAGACCTTCTTGCCGGCGAAGTCGGCGAGGGACTCGATGTCGCTGGCCGTCGGCACGATCGCCTGCGAGAAGTACCCCGGCTCCTGGCCCTCCTCGGTGACGATGGACGAGATCGGGGTGAGCTCGGCACCGTTGTTGGTGGCGGTCACGTAGGTGAAGCCCGAGAACGAGGCGACGTCGATCTTGCCGGCGATGGCCGCCTCGATGAGCGCGGCGTAGTCGGTGGACTCGTGGTACTCCACGGTCTTGCCGGTCTCCTGCGCGATGTAGTCCATGAGCGGCTGGTAGTTGGTCTCGGTGTCGGCCGAGTCGGGCACCACGCCGAAGACGAGGGTGCCGGCGTCGACGGCATAGCCGGCGGTCGTGGCGCTGTCTTCGTCAGTGGTAGCACCGGCGGTGCCGGAGCACGCGGACAGACCGAGCGCGAGGAGTGCGGCGCCGGCGAGTGCGATCGACGCGTTCTTTGCACGGAGGTTCATGACAGCCTTTCGGGTGAGGGGAGGGATGAAGAACCTCCAGAACTCTCGCACCCCGACTGCAGACAAATGTACCTACGTAGTCATTGTTCAAAGGTTGTTCACCTAACTCGACGCCAGACGAACAGTCGGTGCCGCCGTTCCCGCCAGACTGCTGCGCTGAGTAGTATTCCCATGTGGCAGACACTGTGTACAAGCTGATCGCAGACGATCTGCGCGGACTCATCGTCAGCGGGCGGCTCGCGCCCGGCGACGATGTGCCCACCGAGGCCGAGCTCGCGCAGCGCTGGAACACCTCGCGCGGCCCGATCCGCAACGCTCTCGCGACACTGCGCAACGAGGGACTCATCGAGACCACCCGCGGACGACCGGCTCGCGTCACCGCGCGCAAGGCCCATCAGGCCGTCGACGTCTCGATCCCGTTCACGAGGTGGGCACGCGACATCGGCGCGGTACCCGGTGCGCGCACCCAGGAGGTGAGCCTGCGGCGGGCGGATGCCGAGAAGGCGGCGCTCCTCGGAATCGCGGAGGGCGACCTCGTCGTCGACGTGCTGCGCCTGCGACTGCTCGACGGCCGCCTGACCATGCTCGAGCGCCTCACCTACATCGAGCCCGTCGGCCGTGTGCTGTTCGGCGTCGATCTCGACACCGTGTCCATCACCGAGTACCTCGAGGAGCACGGCACCGGCTCGGCAGACGTGGACCACGAGATCGATGCGATCGCGGCGGACGATACCGACAGCCGCCTGCTCGAGGTGCCCCTCGGCTCCCCCGTCCTGCGCCTGCGCCGCGTCACACGGGATGCCGCCGGACGCACGTTCGAGGCATCCGATGACCGGTATCTGAGCGACGTGGTGCGGTTCACCGTGTCGGCCTCCGGGCGCTCGCGCCAGGGCGACGCGTATGTGCGCCCGCTGGGCAGCGCCTGACCCCGCCTCACACCGCGAGCAGCGCGATCCCGGCGACCACCACCGCGGACGCGACCAGGCGCGCGCCCGGGCGCGCCTCGCGCAGCACGAACGCGCCGAAGAGGCTCACGAGCACCACGCTCACCTCGCGCATCGGAGCGACGATCGACACCGGCGCGATCGTGACGGCTGCGAGCACCAGAATGTACGACAGCGGAGACAGGATGCCGAACACCAGCAGTCGCCGCCAGTCCCGTCGCAGCATCCGCAGGCCCTCAGGAAGTCGGCGTCCGAGAAGCGCGGTGAAGACGGGGACCTCGAGGGCGGTGCAGCCGACCATGAACGCGACCGGCGAGATGCTCCAGGTGCGCAACGCCTGGGCATCCCACAGCGTGTAGGCGGCGATCGCCGCACCGGTGAGGAGACCGAAGACGATGGCGGGATCGAATCGTCCGGCGCGCGTCGAGCTGCCCCGATCGATGTAGCCGATGCCGATCACGCCCGTGATGATCGCGGCGACGCCGACGAGCGCGATCGGTGAGGGACGCTCGCCGAGCACCGCGACCGCGATCACGACGGTGATCAGCGGACCAGTCCCCCGCGCCGTCGCGTAGACGGTGGAGAGATTGCCGACGGCGTAGCCCCGCTGCAGCACGAGCATGTACACCACGTGCAGCGCGGCCGACACCGCCACGCCGATCGCGAACCCCTGCAGCTCGCCGGCGCCGATCCCTCCGGTCAGCGGCACCAGCGGGAACCAGAGGACGGTGCTCGCAACCGATCCGGCCCACAGGAACGGCAGTCCGGAGCGGCTGGCTCCGTGCGCGATCACGTTCCACGACGCGTGGGCGATGGCGGCGGCGAGGACGAGCAGGATGGCGAGAGTGGACACGCGGGACCCTTCCGCTCGCCGCGGGCGCGACGAACCGGGTCCTCCGGGCTTTTGTCCTGTCAGATGACGACCTGACGCACGGGCGGCAGATCGTGGCGCCGCTCGGACCAGGCGAGCCGAAGCTCCGGAACCCTAGGCGCTATCGCGCACACCGTAGCAGGTCGACGTGTCGTGCCGTGTGCCGGGCACTCGCAGAGCCTGTCACCGGCGCTCCGGGCGGCCTAGCGTGGAGTCATGGCTGACATTCGTGCCGAGGTGAAGGAGTTCCTGAGCTCGCGCCGCGCCCGGCTCACCCCCGAGCAGGCGGGACTGCCTGCGTATGGCGGCAACCGCCGCGTCGCGGGGCTGCGCCGCGAGGAGGTGGCGATGCTCGCCGGCGTCTCGGTGGACTACTACGTGCGTCTCGAGCGCGGCAACCTCGCGGGCGCCTCGGAGGGCGTGCTGGATGCGATCGCCCGCACCCTCCAGCTCGACGAGGCGGAGCGCCAGTATCTGTTCGATCTCGCCCGTGCCGCCGGTCCGGCGCGCAGGCCGGTGCGGAGCGCTGCATCGACCGTGCGCCCCGCCGTCACGCAGGTGCTCGATGCGATCACCGAGGCGCCGGCGTGGGTCCGCAACGGCCGGCACGACATCATCGCGGCGAACCTGCTCGCCCGCGCGCTGTACTCCCCCGTGTTCGACGACCCGCGGCGGCCGGTGAACACCACCCGCTTCGCCTACCTGAATCCCGCGGCCCGTGAGTTCTGGCGCGACTACGACCAGATCACCCACGACTCCGCCGCGATGCTGCGGATGGAGGCGGGTCGGAACCCCCATGATCCCGACCTCATCCGGCTCGTCGGAGAGCTGTCGACGCAGAGCGAGCTGTTCCGCGAGCGGTGGGCGTCGCGCGACGTGAAGTTCCACCGCAGCGGCCTGAAGCGCCTGCACCATCCGGTGGTCGGCGACCTCGATCTCAACTACGAGTCCATGGACCTGCCCAGCGAACCTGGCCTCGTGCTGAACGTCTACACCGCGCCGATGAACTCGTCGTCCGCCGATGCCCTCAAGCTGCTGGCGTCGTGGGCGGCGACGCAGGCGGCAGAGTTCGCCGCCCACGACGCCACGGTCGCGGGGACGGATGCCGCAGCCGCGTCCGCGCGCTGACCTCCGGCATCCGTCTCCGCGGTCGTCACAGACCCACCATCGCCATGCCGCCGTCGTCGTAGCGGTTGCCGGCCACGACGGCGGCGAGCGCATCGAGCGTCGCGATGTCGTCGGCCGACAGCGGCACGCCGGTGGCCCCGGCGTTCTCGTCGACGCGCTCGCGCCGGCGGGTGCCCGGGATCGGGACCACGAACGGATGCCGCGACAGCAGCCACGCGAGGGCCACCTGGCCGGGCGTCGCCCCGCGTGCGGCGGCGATGTCGCGCACCCCGTCGACGATGGCCTGGTTGGCCCGCAGGTTGTCGGGCTGGAAGCGCGGAACCCGGCCGCGGATCTCATCGGCGCCGAAGGTGGAGTCGGCCGACACGGTGCCCGTGAGGAAGCCCTTGCCCAGCGGGCTGAACGGCACGAACCCGATGCCGAGCTCGACGCACGTCGGCAGCACCTCGGGCTCGGGGTCGCGGGTCCACAGCGAGTACTCGCTCTGCACGGCCGTCACCGGGAACACCGCGTGCGCGCGCCGGATCGTCCCGGCCCCTGCCTCGGAGAGCCCGAAGTGCTTCACCTTCCCAGCCGCGACGAGTTCGCCGACGGCGCCCGCGACGTCCTCGATCGGCACGTCGGGATCGACCCGGTGCTGGTAGAACAGGTCGATCGCCTCGACGCCGAGCCGCTGCAGCGACGCGTCGGCGACGCGCCGGATCTGCTCGGGTCGCGAGTCCGTGCCCTGCATGCTGCCGTCGACGATGTCCCACCCGAACTTGGTGGCCACGACGACCTGGTCGCGGATCGGGGCGATCGCCTCGCCGACGAGCACCTCGTTGTCGTACGGCCCGTAGACCTCGGCGGTGTCGATGAACGTGACACCGTGCTCGACCGCGTAGCGGAGCACGCCGATCATGTCGTCGCGGTCGCCGGGGTTGGGACCGTAACTCATCGACATCCCCATCGCGCCGATGCCGATCGCCGAGACCTCGAGGCCCTGACCGAGTTTCCTGGTGTGCATGGATCCTCCTCGTGCCCGGGGGGCGCTCGCTCCCCACGGCATCCCCCATCTCACTCCCGTGAGGGCGTCGACGGGAGACCCCCGCGTGACAGGTACTGCCAGACCCCCTGACACACCGCCGCTCAGCGGAAGTCGGCCAACGCCCGGTGCACCGACGCGACCGCGCTGGAGCCCTCGCCGACGGCGGCGGCGACGCGCTTCATCGACCCGCGACGCACGTCCCCGGCCGCGAAGATCCGCGGCACGGAGGTCTCGAACGGCAGCGGCTCCCTTCCGAGCCCCTGCCAGCGCTGGAGCGACTGGACCGACACGTCGGTGCCGGTGCGGAGGAACCCGTCGGCATCGCGGTCGAGATCGGCGAGCCACGACGTGGCGGGCTCCGCGCCGATGAAGCAGAAGAGCCCGCGCGCCGCGACATCCCCCACCGAATCGATGCTCACGCGCTCGAGGGTGGACTGACCGTCCAGCCCGACGACGCGCGAGCCGGTGTGGACGTCGATGCGCGGATCCTCGAGCAGACGATCCACGAGATACGACGACATCCGCGTGCCGAGGTCGGAGCCGCGCACCACCAGGTGCACGGGGCAGCCGTTCGCGGCAAGATACAGCGACGCCTGGCCGGCGGAGTTCGCGCCGCCCACGACGACGACGGGCGACTCGAAGACCTGGCGCAGTTCGAGCGGCGTCGCCGCGTAGTAGATGCCGGCGCCCTCGAACTCGTTCCAACGCTCCAGGTCGAGGGTGCGGTAGGCGGCGCCGGACGTGACGATCACGGTCCGCGTGCGGATGAGGCGCCCGTCGGTGAGAGCGATGTCGATGTCGTCGCCGACCGGTCGGAGGTCGACGGCCTCGCAGGGCGCATAGACGCGGACCCCGAACTTCAGCGCCTGGAGCGACGCCTGGCCGATCAGATCGCCGCCGCTGACTCCGAACGGGAATCCGAGGAAGTTCTCGATCCTCGACGTCGCCGCCGCCTGCCCGCCCGGCGCGACGGCATCCAGCAGCACCGTGTCGAGACCTTCGGACGCACCGTAGATGGCCGCGGCCAGACCGGCCGGCCCGCCGCCGACGACGACGAGATCGACGACCTCGTCGGCGCGCGCCTGATAGCTCAGCCCGAGGCGCTCGGCGACCATGCCCGGCGTCGCGCGCGCCATCGGCTCGCCCTGGATGAACGCCACCGGCAGATCCTCGAGGCCGATGCCGTGCTCACCGAGCGTCCAGAGATCGCCGGGCGCCAGTTCGATCGCGGTGTGCACCAGATCGACCCGCTCCGCGAAGCGTCGGAGAGCCAGGAACTCGCGCGACGAACGGGGTCCGACCAGCTTCAGGGTCAGCGCGGCAGGTCCGCGGCGGAGGATCTCGCGTCGAGCCCAGAGGGCGTGCAGCACGATGTCGCACAGCTCGTCGTCCTCCGCCATCAGCAGACGCAGCCGGGAGCGGCTCACCCGCAGCATCCGGCCCGGCTTCGAAGCGCGCGCCGACAGGAACGCCCCCTGCCCGTTCAGCAGGCCCAGCTCGCCGACGAAGCTGCGCGGACCCATCGTGCCGACCACCGTCTCGTCGACCCAGCCGAAGGAGACACGGACGATCTCGATCTCGCCGGTGTCGACCAGGATCAGGTCGTAGTCGAGGTCGCCGGCCTGGAAGAGGTACTCGCCCTCCGCGACCTCCTGCGGCTCGCCGAAGGCGAGGAGCCGGTCCCACTGCGCGTCTGTCAGGGCCGGCTTCATCATGCGTTCGATCTCACGCTGCTTCGCCGGCGAGATCTCGTGAGAGGTCATCGGTGGATCAACTCCCGCCAGTCGGCGGGCAGCCTGCCCGCCGGGCCGGGCGACGGCTGCGTGACCGGTCGCGAGACGGGCGGCGCGAGGACGGGCCCGTTGACGTAGTCGCCGGCGACGTAGTCCCAGAACCAGTCCTCGCCCGGCTCGAAGCTGCGCACGTAGCGGTGCCCCCTCGTGCGGAAGTGCGCCGTCGCGTGCTGCGCCGGCGACGTGTCGCAGCATGCGACGTGCCCGCACACTGCGCACCGCCGCAGGTGCACCCACCAACCGCCGACGGCGTCGCACTCCGCGCACCCCTCGCCCGAGGGCGGCACGGTGGGGTCGATCTCATCCAGGCTCATCGGGCCTGCCTCTCGTCCTACGCGTTCCATCGGTGCGATGCTAACGCGCCCGGGGGCAGGCGTGGCCGACAGGACGATGTCCGCGCGGCGGCAGAGCCTCATGACCGATCACGCGACGTCGAGCGCTGCTCGGCCCACCTGCGTCAGTGTCAGCTGGTACCGCGCCACCCATCGGGCCCATCCGTCGCGAACGAGTGCGTTGACGAGGTCATAGGTCTTCGCCTGCACCTGCGGCACGGCACGGGTGAAGTCCGGGTGGCGCACGTCGACGTCACCCGACCGCAGCAGCCGCAGAAAGCTCATGATGTACGGGTCCTGATCCGCGAGAAGCGTCGAAATGCCGGGGTCGAGGTGCTCCAGATACGCAGCATGGTGGCGAAAGCCGAGAAGCAGCATGGCCGCGTCGCGCTCAGCATCCGTTCGCTCATCGGCGGGCAGCGCGATCCCCGACTCGCGGAGCGACAGGCGCGTCATGTACGCCCGGTGGAAGGCGTACTTGGACATCTCGCGGTACTCCTTCGACGCCGCGAACTCCGGATCGGCGAGTTCTCGGTTGATCTGCGATCGCTCGACCGCCAGACATTCGGATGCCCCGGAGAGACCGACCAGGACGGCGTCTGCCGCGCCTGAAGAGTCGAGCAGCCTCGCCGCCGCCGACACCCGACCAAGGCCGGCCGCGCAAAGATCTGCGGCACGCAGCCTCATGCTCGGGCTCCCACCTGCTCTCACCGTCTCAAGAACCCGGACGACAGTCTCATATCCGGTCACCACATCCGAGACGTCGGGACCGTCGATGCGCAACCCGTGCGCGATCGTTCGGTCATCACGCTCGCCGCCAGTCGCCTCGATGAGGATCCTCCCCGCAGCGCCTACCTTTTCGGCGTCGAAGAAGATGACGGGGACGTCCACCAACGGCGAAGCAGCGAGCGACTCGTACTGGTGAAGGCCGTTGCGCACCCCGGAGAACGAGTAGCTGACTGTCGGCCAGCCGTCCACTCTGAGCTGCACGCTCACCGGCGACAGGAGGGGAACGTGCGAGGGGCCGTGAACTTCGAGACGCTCGCCGCGGGGACCTCCGGTCCGCCGCGGTGCCCACTGACTCTCCAGCGTGATGCCGGCCTCTCGCGCAACCCGCTCGAAGTCGGGGTCCTCCATGAGCGGCGCAGCCGGCCGCGCCTCGATCGAGGTCGCGTCATCCTCTCGCACGAGGCGGCGCTGGATGCCGACGAGCCTGTCCAAGCTGAACACCGCGGCTCCCGACATCCCGCTCCAACCAGATCTGACGCTGCCGCCCGTGCGATGGGGCTGCAGCACCAGATTGCCCTCCGGCGAGGTGTCCGACGGCTCGAAGATGCCTCGGACGAGGCGGCCGCCTTCCCGCAGGCTGTGGTCCGGGGCGGTCTCTGTGGACCAGAGTGGCCAACCGTACATCTCGAACGTCAGGCTGTCGCGGCCGACCGGTTCGACAACGCCGATGGCGACCGGCGCGACATCGTCCCACCCGTGACAGCGCAGGAGCGCTGCGTCGGCAGCGTGAGAGCTGCAGACCAGGCTCGCAGGAGCCGCGAGCGATGACGCCCGCGGGCGCACCTCCAGACGTCCGGTCCTCAGAAAGTGTTGGGACGTCAGCACCAGCCCAGCGGCGACGACATATCCGCTCGCT
This sequence comes from Microbacterium sp. LMI12-1-1.1, assembly GCF_040676455.1. NCBI lineage: Bacteria > Bacillati > Actinomycetota > Actinomycetes > Micrococcales > Microbacteriaceae > Microbacterium > Microbacterium sp. LMI12-1-1.1. Next base: position 1,196,748 of record NZ_JBEGIA010000001.1, read on the forward strand.
CGTTGTTTCCCGTCCTGGATGACCGCGACCGCGCGGTCGGGATCGAAAGACGCGTCCGACCAGGCCATGACGCTATTCGCGGCCGGTCAGGAGCGACCCGCCGCCGGCGTCGCGAGGGGTCAACGGCACGGTGAGCGCGACGGTTGCAGAGCGGGTGGAGGACGCATTAGCCCCTGCATTGACGACCCAGAACTTCACGCCGCCGCTCGCCCCCAGCTCTCGTTCGACGACCACGGACAGTTCGATCGACACTTCACCGACCTCGAAGCGGATCTCCTCGTCTTGCGCCTTCGTCACCGCTTCTGCGAGTTCCCGGCGGAGCTCGCCGATCGCATCAGCCAGCGACACTGATCCGAACGAACTGTCGGCGGCCTGAGCATCATCGTCGAATGTCATGGTCGACGATATCGCCGCACCGGTGTGTGGCGGCAGTCCCTCTGCGCCAGCGCGAAGGTGGGCGAGCCCGTGGTGCCACCGCTGCGACTCAGGCCTGATCGACCAGCACCGGCGTGCGCCGCCGACCGCCGATGAGGGGTGCGATCAGTGCGGCGACGATGACGAACACCAGTGGGATGATCAGAGCCGCACGCAGGCCGAACTCGTCTCCGGCGAAGCCGAGCGCCGGCGGACCGACGAGGAACGCGACATAGCCCGCCGTCGCCACGAGCGACACGCGCGCCGCGGAATCGGGGCCGGAGTCGCCCGCCGCACTGATCGCGACCGGGAATCCGAGGGATGCACCCAGTCCCCACAACAACACGGCGGCCGCCGCCACGAGCTGATGGTCGACGAAGATCACCAGGGCGAGGCCGACCGCGGCGAACACACCGCTCGCCGAGAGCACCGCGGGGCGGCCGAACCGCTCGATGAACCACCCGCCGGAGAATCGGCCGATCGTCATCGCGGCGGCGAACACAGCGTAGATCGTGGAGCCGAGCGCGGGATCGAAGCCATGACCGTCGACCATCACCAGCGGGAGCCAGTCGTTCGCGGTCCCCTCGGCGAGCGCCATGGCGAGGATGATCACGCCGATCAGCAGCAGGCGGGAGTCCTTCCACAGGGCGCGGCGGCTCTCGGTGACGGCGGTGGTGTCGACACCGTGGGCGCGGCCGGTGTGCGCGGGCAGCGCCGGCACCGAGAGCATGACGGCGGCGAGCGCGATCACGCCGACGAGGCCCAGGTGCCAGGCCACGGGGAAGCCGGCGGCGGTTGCCCAGATCCCGATGACGGCTCCAACCAGGGTGCCCAGGCTGAAGCATCCGTGCAGGGTCGGAAGGAACGATCGCTCGCTGACCCGCTCGATGTCGGCACCCTCGACGTTCATCGCCACCTCGCCACCGCCCATCCCGGCGCCGAAGAGGAAGAGTCCTGCGGCCACGACGAACGGGCTGCCCACTGCGGCGCCGATGCCGATGACGGGCATGCTCACCACGATCGCCGTCGCGCCGACCGTGATGACCGGCCGTGCTCCGAGCCGCGCGACGAGGGCGCCGGATGACAGGATGCCGATCATCGAGCCGAGCGAAAGCCCGAAGAGCACGAGACCCATCTGCGCGGTCGAGGCGCCGAGGAGGTCGCGGATGTCGGGCGTCCGGGTGACCCACGACGCGATCCCGACGCCGGGGACGAAGAACAGCGTCGCCAGTGCGAGGCGGCGCGCAGACAGGGACGAGAGCATCGGCATCCTTCAAATATGTACGTTCGTACACAACAGATCTGTACTATCGTACACAGCCGTTCGCCGACGAGACGAGGTGACCCATGGCCGCACGGGGTGCGAACGATCCGGATCGCCGCGACCGGATCATCGCCGCGACGCTCGCCGTGATCGGCGAGCGGGGTGTGCATCAGACCAGCCACCGCGTCATCGCCGCTCGGGCAGGCGTGCCGCTCGGATCGCTGACCTACTACTTCGACGGGCTCTCCGACATCCTCGAGCAGGCCTTCGCCGCACTCGCGGAGCGGATGTCGGAGCAGTACCGCGCGACCCTCGCGGCGGCGCGCAGCCGCGAGGAGGCGAGTGCGGCGGTCGTCGATCTGATCTGCGGCTCGTACGCGACGCCCGACGACGTCCGGGCCCTGTTCGAGATGTACTCGTTCGGCAACTACGACGCCAAGGTGCACGATCTCTGCCGCGACTGGCTGCTCCTCAGCCGCGCCAGCCTGGGCCTGCATTTCAGCGAACCGACGGCACGCGCGCTCGACGCGCTCGTGGAGGCCTGGCCGATGCACCAGGCCTGGGAGGGCACCCCGCTGGATCGCGACTACGTCGCCGCCGTCGTGCAAGCGCTCGTCGACCGCTTCGAGCCTGCCACGGAGTCCCGAACGGGCTGACCGCCCGGGCCTCAGTCGAACGCAGCAGGCGTCTCGCGGGGGTAGGCGCCGCCGGCGAGCTTCACCAGCTGCGCATGGGCGTACTCGCAGACGAGGGCATGGCGGTAGACCATGCGCGGCACATCGACGTTCGAGTCCATCCAGAGACTCATGCCCGCGAGTTTCCAATGCCGGAACGTGTCGTCGTCGCACACGAGCGCCAGGATCTCGAGGAACGAGTCGTCGAACCGGATCGAGTGCACCGCTCGGCGGTACTCCTCGACGGTGAGGGCCATCGAGAACGGGATGTTCATGAAGCACAGCGCCGTCTGGATGTCGAGGTTGAGCAGCCGGCGCCGCCGCCGCTCGGCATCCAGGTGCGGGATGTCGAGCTGGGTGAAGTCGAGGTGCTCCGGCGGGGTCAGCGGGATCCCGTCGAGCGCGATCAGCACGTCGTACACGTTGACGTCGTGCTCGACGACGGCCGAGTCTCCGAGCCCTGCGAGCGTCTCGGGGCGAAGCGTCACCGGCTCCATCTCGACCGAGGTGTTGCGGATGATGAAGTTGACGAGATTGGTCTCGACCACGAAATGCCGGATGAGCAGCTCGACGGCATCGGGCGAGACGAACCGGCGGAGGAACCACACGCACAGCGTGTCCATCGTGCGCAGCGGCATCCACCGGAACGGCAGCACGCGCTTGACGATCGAGACGAGCGCGACGAGGACGCGCGAGACCACGCGAGCGACGGGATAGAGCCAGCGGCGTGAGAGGCGTCGCTGGTCGTCGATGATCTGCCGCACGAGCGCGCGGTCGAGGGGCACCGAGGGATCGGCGTACACCGCCTCCCACATGCTCGGGTCCGTCCGCACGAACTGCGGCATGTCAGCGATCCAGTTCCTCGAGCTGCAGCGCGTAGAGCCGGGCGACCACCTGCGCGCAGCGCACGATCTCGTCCGCCGCCCGCGCATCGATCGCACCCGAGGTGAGGATGGCCTCGAGGTTGCCGGTGTGCTCGGTGTCGGCATCCTGGTGATAGCGCATGAAGTGCACCTGGTTGTCGGCGAGCCCCAGCACCTCCTGGAAGCGCGCGGCCCAGCCCGCCGCACGCCTGGCGCCGAGCCCTTCGATGATGAACATCGCACCGAGGAGCCCTACCGGATTCGGCCGGCCGGCGTAGTGGAACATGTAGGCCGAGAGCGCCTCCGAGCCGATGTTCTTGCGGCCCGCGCGCAGCTCGTCGAGCGAGCCGCCGATCGCGACGTAGTCGCGCTCGAGCATGAGATGGTCGCGGTGCTCCTCCTCGGCGTGGCGGATCGCCGCCGAACGCAGCTCGAAATGGTCGCCATCGAAGCTGGATGCCGCGCGCGAGATCCACGGCGACCCGTCGACGACCTGCTGGCGGAGGTTGAACAGCAGCCGGCGGTAGTCGTCGAGGGTCACGGTGCCTTCGGCCAGCCGCGCGAGGATGGGGACGCGCTCGAGACGCTCCTCGAGCTCGACCCAGACGTCGGCGAGTCGTTCGAACAGCGTGTCGGCGGCCGAGGGCGCGGCCTCGGCCGAGGCGGTCGTCGTGGTGCTCATGGCGTTGCTCCTTGCTGATGCGGTGGCGCGACCACCGTGAGGTGGGCGAAGGCGAAAGAGAATCGTCCCGACTCGGGCACGGCCAGGAGCACCGTCTCGCCCGGCGCGAACCGGCCGGTCCGCCACGCCTCCTCGAGGGCGATGAAGATGCTGGCGGACCCGGTGTTCCCGCGGGTCTCGAGATTCGAGAACCAGCGGTCGGTGTCGAGCGTCGGGATGCGGCGACGCAGCGCCTCGAACGCGACGTCGCGGAACATGTTCGTGCTGTAGTGGCACACGACGTGATCGAGATGCCGCACGTCGACGAGTCCGATGTCGACCAGCTCCTCGAACTGGCGGATGCCGGCATCCGCCAGGTCGTCGAGCATGCCAACGTCCTGGCGCAGGAGGAACATCCCCGCGGCCTCGGCATCGGCGATGTCGACGTCCTGCCAGGTGCCGCCGAGGACAGGCTCGGGCCCCGTCATGCCGGCGCGCATGCAGACATCGTGCTCATGGGCGAGCGAGACGTGCCGCACCCAGTCGACGCGCAGGGACGGCTTGTCGGGATGCGGCTGGAACTCGACGACGACGGCGCCGGCGCCATCCGACAGCATCCATCGCAGGAAATGGGAGTCCATGCCGGCGCGGACGCCGTCGTACCGGCGCTGCCGGAGGCTCCGACTGGGCAGCTCCGAGCCGACGACGGCGGCGCGCGGGTGATCGCCGAGCCGGATCTTGCTGACGGCGGCATCGAGCGCCGCCAGACTGGACGCGCACACGCCCGACGCCGACAGCAGCTGCATCGGCCCGCCGCCGAGACGCCCGTGCACCATCGACGCGAAGCCCGGAACGAGGACGTCGCCCATCGTGGTCGCGCACGCCAGCATCCGGATGTCCGCCGCATCGATGCCGCGATCGTCGAGCGCCGCGCGCAGCGCCTTGACCGCGAGCTCCTCGTTGAGCTCGGTCGGCTCGCCGTGCTCGTCGAGCGCGTAGTGCCGCTGACGGATGCCGTTCGATTCCAGGATGCGGCGCCGGATGCGCTCGGTGACGGGGTCGTCGCCGCCGAGCCGGGCCGCGATGCCGTCGTTGTCCACGGGCGCGCCGGGAAGGTACCGGCCGAAACCGGTGAGGTAGGCATTCGCCGTCGCGCCCATGTGACGACACTAGGCCCGGCGCCACGCTCAGCCCGCCGTGACGTGGCGGGTGCACCAGACCGCCGAGGCGCTCCGGCTCGCGGCCGCAGGCGGCTCACGCGGGAAGACGGTCGTGAGCATGCCGTAGCGGCCGGATCGCTCAGCCGGCGAGCTGCACCCCGAGCCAGGTTCTCGCCTTCGCCACGATGTCGCGGGCGAGAGCACTGTCGGCCGCCCAGGCCTCGAAGCCGTGGGGCGCGCCCGAGACGATCTCGAGGGTGGTGTCCACCCCCGCCGACTCCAGCCGCCGGGCGTAGGCGAGGTCTTCGTCGTGGAAGAGCTCGATGTCGGAGGTGTACATCCAGGTGGGAGGAAGACCCCCCAGGTCCTCTCGCCGCGCAGCGGCCGCGTACGGCGGAAGAGCGGCAGCCCCGGTCGCGTCGCCCAGGTAAGACGACCACCCGACCAGGTTCGAGCGGTTGCTCCAGACGAAGTGATCGACGCCGTCCAGTGCGCGGTCGACAGCGGTGCGGTCGTCGAGCATCGGGCAGAACAGCCACTGTGCGGCGATGGTGCCGCCCTCGTCGTGCACGCGCTGGACGAGGCTCGCGGCCAGTCCGCCGCCGGCGCTCTGGCCGCCGATCGCGATCCGGTCGGCATCCAGTCCCAGCTCGTCCAGATGGCGGTGCACCCAGAGCCACGACGCGTGGCAGTCGTCGATCGCGGCGGGAAAGGGATGCTTCGGGGCCAGGCGATAGTCGACCGAGATGACGGTCACCCCCGTCTGGCGCGCGGTCTCGCCGCAGAGCACGTCGTCCATCGCCGCAGCCCCCAGGACCAGACCGCCGCCGTGGATCCACAGCAGTCCGGCACCCGTGGGGTTGTCGGGAACGTAGACACGCAGCTTCAGACCGCCGTCCCGGACGATTCGCCGCTCGACGCCGTCGACGCGCTTGCCGGGCATGATCGCCGACGCGACACCGACGAGCTTGAGCATGAAGGGGTTCTCGAGGTTCAGCTTCGGCGCCTTGAGCGTGGCGGCGCGCAGTTCGGGGTCGACGATCGCGATGTCCACGCGGTCTCCTTGAGAGCGGTACGGCCTGCGGATACGGAAATACGATACGAACCGTATCGTATTTCACCCCACCATCCCCACCCGGTGGCTAGGGTCGAACCATGGCTGAGAAGCGCGGACCCAAGCGCAGCGAGACAGCGCGCTCGGCGATCCTCCGCGCCACCGTCGATGAATTGTCGGCGAAAGGCTACGAGTCGCTCTCGATCGAAGGGATCGCCGCTCTCGCAGGCGTCGGCAAGCGCACCATCTACCGCTGGTGGCCTTCCAAGGGCGCGATCCTCGCCGAGTGCCTGGTGGAGGGGATGATCCCGTCACCCTCCTACCCGCCGGCGGAATCCGGCGATGTGCGCGCAGACGTGTCGCAGTGGCTCGCCGAGGCGATGACGATCATCGACGCCCCCGAGAACCGGGCGATGTTCACCGGACTGGTCGGCGCCTCCTGCGACAACCCCGACGTCGCGCGGGCACTCACCGAGCGCGTGGGCTCGGCATCCGCTCTCGCTCATCGCCTCACCGTCGGCCGGGATGCCGGGCAGCTCCCCGCGGACCAGCCCGTCGAGCCGCTGGTCTCGGCGCTGATCGGCACGCTCATCGTGCGGATCCTCAGCCCGGCGGTGGGGCCTGCGGGTTCAGCCTCGGACGTCGTCCGCGCGCTGCTCCCCCGGCCGGCGGTCGAGGCGTCCTGACCCCGACGGCATGCGCCCGCGGCATCCGTCAGCCCGCCCGCCGTGTCCCCAGCAACGATGCCAGGCCTGCCAGGAGCGCGACGGCCGCAGCGAACCAGTAGCCCGACGCGAAGGCGGCAAAACCGGGAGCCAGCAGGGCCGCCGCCGCCACGCTGGACACTGCGGACACCCCCGCGGCGGCGCCGAACTCGTGGAAGGTGCTCAGCGCGCCCGACGCGACGCCGGCTTCGGCCGGCGCGACCGCGGAGAACATGCTGCCCGCGGCCGCGACGAACACCGCGCCGACGCCGAAGCCCGCCACGCTCGTGCCGACGATCAGCACCGTCATGGAGAAGATCCCCGCGGCGGCCGCGAGTCCTGCAGCGGTGATGAGCAGCCCCGTCACCGAGACCGTCCGCACGCCCCACCGCGGGATGATGCGGCCGCCGAGCGTGGCGCCGAGGATGGTGCCGGCGGCGACAGGCAGGAACGACAGCCCGGTCTCCAGGGCGGTGAACCCGTGGAGGTGCTGCAGTGAGAACGAGCCGAGGAAGAACACCGAGATCATCAGGGCGGCCGCGACGAAGATCAGCCCCAGCCCCCTCAGTACGGGTCCTCGCCTGAGCATCGCCGGCTCGATGAGCGGGGCGGCGGCGGTGCGGATCCGCCACACGAAGAGCCCGTATCCCACGAGCGCGGCACAGATCGCGATCAGCGTGGCAGCGCTCAACCAGCCCTCATCGCCGGCGGCGGCGAGTCCGTACACCGCGGCGCCCGTCGCGGCCGTCACCAGCGCCGCGCCGACCACGTCGAGGCGGCCGCCGGATCCGGGCAGCGGTCGGACCGATCTCACCAGACCGATCAGCAGCACGATGCCGACGGGCACGTTGATGAAGAACACCCACGGCCACCCCGGCCCGGCGGTCAGCAGGCCACCGAGCAGCACGCCGATGGCGGCACCCGCGCCGCCGAGCGCCGACCACACGCCGAGGGCACGGGTCAGCTCCGCACCGGCGAACGTGCGCACGATCACCGACAGCGCTGCGGGCGACATGGCAGCCGCGCCCACTCCCTGGAGCGCGCGGGCGAGCAGCAGCACCTCGCCGCTGCCCGCTAGTCCCGCGAGCAGCGAGGCGACGACGAACGCTGACAGGCCTGCCAGCACCACGCGCCGCGGCCCCAGGATGTCGGCGGCCTTGCCTCCGAGCAGCATCAAGCCGCCGAAGACCAGGGCGTAGACGCTCGCGACCCACGCGACCGTCGTCCGGTCCAGCCCGAGGTCGGCTTGCATCTCGGGAAGCGCGATCGCGACGACCGTGACATCGACGATCAGCATCAGCTGCGCCACGCCCAGCAGGGCGAGGATGCGCCAGCGGGACGGATCGGCGGTGGGGAGGGCCTTCGCTGCCGTGGGATCTGAAGTGTGCACGACGACGACCTTTCGCAAGTTGAACAGGTATGTACGAGTAAGATAACTCGTACACGCATGTTCGACAAGAGGTGTTGTCGCGACGTCGACGCGGGCGGCGCTGGGCACGGCGGACCCGCCGAGCACCGAACAGCGCGGCGACGGCGGCATCCTCATCTGAGGCCGAAGCCGAAGCCGAAGCCGAAGCCGAAGCCGAGGCCGAGCCGACGAGGCCGAGCCGATGAGCTCGAGCCGATGAGCCGGTATCAGGCGGCGAGCGCGGCGAGGATCGTGTCGCGCACCAGGGCGGGCGCCTCGTCGGCGGTGATCTCACCACGATGGACCGCAGCCGAGGCCCCGTGCAGGATCGCCTGGATGACGCTGATCTGCCAGTCGATGGGAACGTCGCGGCGGAACTCGCCGGCGTCGCGTCCTCGCTCGAGCAGCGCCCGGACGCGGGCCGCCGGCTCGTCGTGGGCGCGACGGATCTGCTCGGGGGGCAGCGCTTGAGAAGCCGCGACGACGACAGCACCGAACCTATGGGTGAGGTGCCAGGTGGCCTCCAGCAGACGCGCGAGAGCCTCGCGGGGGTCGCCGTCGAGGTCGAGATCGGCCAGCGCGTCATCGGTCTGGGCGATCGCGCGGTCGACGACCTCGCGGATGAGCGTCGCGCGAGAGTCGAAGTGACCGTAGAGCGTCACCCGTCCGACGTTCGCGGCCTTGGCGATGTCATTGATGCTCGCGTCGGGGTCGACCGCGAGGAGTCGGGTGGCGGCGGCGACGATCGCCTCGATGTTGCGCACGGCATCCGCGCGCTTCGTACGATCCTGGGAGGACACACCCGCAGGTTCAGTGACCTTCGTTCCCGCTGCAGCCACGGAGCCCTCCTAAACCCGACAGTCATGTGCACTTTAGCCTGCTGCCGCGTCTTCGGAGGCTCGGACGCCGCTGCTGCGGACAGATCACTTCCGTTAACTCGGATAGAGGCGTACAGTTTAATAACTCGTACATGCGTGTTCAAGAAAAGAGGTGGGAGATGGATGCCGTCCTCACGCAGGACTCGCCCGACAGCGCACTGCCACGCCGGCGTGCAGGTGCCTGGTGGCAGATCGCATGGCCCATCGCGCTCGCCGTACTGGTCGCCGCCGCCACTGCATACGGGCTGACTGATGGCCGCGACGTCGCTCCGGTGGTCGCGGCATCCGGTCTCGTCTATCTCGCTGCCGCCGCCACGCAGCGGCGGTGGGCGGCGTGGGTCGCCTTCGGCATCGCGTTCGCTCTCATCTCGCTGGACAAGTTCGCAGATCTGGATGCCATGCCGTGGCTGCTGCTGCTGGCCGGAGTGCTGGTCGTTGCAGGACCCGCCTCGCGCCCCGCCCATCCCTGGTGGGCGCTGCCGCTGCAGACGGCGGCGATGCTCGTGCTCGGCGCGACCGCCGTGCTGGCCCTGCAGCTCGATCCGACCGTCGGCGGCCTGCTGGTCTCGGCCGCACTGCTCGGCCACGCCGCGTGGGACGTTCACCACCATCGCACCGGACGCGTCGTCGACCAAGCGCTCGCCCGCTTCTGCGCCGTGCTCGACGTCCTCGTCGCGATCCTCGTCGGCGTCGTCACCCTCACCGCATGACGACCGCAGCGGCGGCGCGCCGACACGCGCTGCGGATCGCCACCGACACAGGAGTGCTGCTGCGCCGGCCGCACGAAGCGGACGCCGCGGGCGTGTTCGCCGCCCACGGCGACCCCTCCGTCTACCGCTACGACCCGCAGGAGACGCACCCCGACGTCGAGTACTCCGCGCGCTTCCTGGAGCCGATGCTCGAGCACTGGGCGGAACACGGGTTCGGTTACTGGGCGGTGCTCATCCCGGCCTCGGACTGGCCGGAGGGCGTGCCCGGAGCCGACGTCGCCGACGGCGCGCGGGTGTTCGCCGGTCTCGGCGGCATCCGGAATCACACCATGGCGGGCCGGCCGGTGCTCAACGTCTACTACCGCTTCGCCCCGGCCGCGCAGGGGCGAGGACTGGCGCGCATCGTCGTGAATCAGGCGCTCGTGCTCGCGCCCCTCGTCGCACCCGGCACCGATGTCGTGGTGCGCACCCGTCCGGCGAACGCGGTCGCGCGCCACGTCGCCGAACGCGCCGGTTTCCTCGACGAGGGTCTGGAGCCCGGCACCACCGACATGCAGCTGCTGCGCTACCGCTTCTGACGACCTCGTCACGGGGACGGGCAGCGGACCGCATGGCGTCGGCCGTCAGGATGCACGGCGCTCGGCGGCATCCATGGCTCGGAGGAGGTCGGTGAGCGCGGCAGCGACCGTGGCGTCGAGGACCTCCTCCGGCGTGCCGTCGAAGGTGTACAGCCGGCTGCCGGTCTGCCCATGGACCCACCACCCGATGTAGACCGTTCCCGGATCCCGGCCCTCCTCGCTGTCGGGTCCGCCCACACCGGTCGTCGCGACGGCGGCATCCGCGTCCAGCTGCGCTGCCACACCGGCGGCCATCTCCTCCGCGCAGAGAGCGCTCACCACCGGCCCCGGCGACACCGCCAGCACCTTCTGCTTCACCGCGGTCGCATAGGCGACCACCCCGCCGCGCAGCCACTCCGATGCGTCGCCCGCCGCGCCCAGCGCACTCACGACCAGACCGCCGGTCAGGGACTCAGCCACCGCGACCGTGAGATCACGGTCGCGTGCACACCGCGCCACCTGTTCCGCCAGCTTCGCCCTCTCGTCCGCAGTCACGCGCAACAACCTAGCGGGGCCGCGCTCCCGGACTGGCCGGGTTGACAGGGGCCGCCTTGGCGCAGCAAGCGCCTGAGATGGCAGCGGCCCGGTCGAATCATTCCACGTCGACGGTTATCAGTAGGTCGCGCGGCCGCCGCTGATGTCGTAGACGGCTCCCGTCGAGAAGCTGCACTCGTCGGAGGTGAGCCACGCGACGAGCGCCGCGACCTCTGCGGGCTTACCGACCCGGCCCATGGGGATGAGCGACGTGATGTGCGCGAGGACGTCCGGGGCGGTCGTGGCGTTCATGGGAGTCTCGATGACGGCGGGAGCGATCGCGTTGGCGATCACGCCGGTCTTCGCGAGCTCCTTGCCGAGTGACTTGGTGAGGCCGATGACGGCCGCCTTGGAGGCGGAGTAGGCGCTGAGGTTGGGGTTCCCGTCCTTGCCGGCCATGCTCGCCATGCTGACGATGCGACCCCAGCCTTTGTCGACCATCCCGGGGATCACGGCGCGCGTGACGTTGAAGAGTCCGTTGACGTTGACGTCGAACGTCCGCTGCCACTCCCCCGGCTCGATCTGCCAGAGCGGCTTGTTCGGACCGACGATCCCCGCACTGTTGATGAGGATGTCGACGGCGCCGATCTCGGCCACGGCCGCGTCGACGGCGGCGGCGTCGGTGATGTCGACACGATGGTCGGCGGCGTCGGTGATGTCGAAGCTGATGACCTCCACACCGTCGGAGCGCAGTCGGGTCGCGCAGGCGGCTCCGAGTCCGCTCGCACCGCCGGTGATGATGGCGCGTCTCATGTCAGGTTCCTTGTCTCGTGGGTCGAGTTCGTCCTGTACGTGCTCACCTGAGCGACGCTCCGTCCGAGTGCAGACTGATCGCTCAGTCCCGCGCGGGACGCCGTCTCAGTGGGATTCACGACTGACCATCTGTCCGCTGGATCCGACGAGGAAGTCGAGATCGGCGCCAGTGTCGGCCTGCATGACGTGGTCGACATAGAGCTTCGCCCACCCGCGGACGGGGGCTGCGTAGGCGGCCTCGCTCGCCGGAGACTGAGTGCGGGACTGCAGCTCCTCTTCGGACACGTCGAAGCTGAGGATCCGGTTCTCGACATCGAGCGTCACGACGTCGCCGGTGCGGATGAACGCCAGCGGACCACCGGCAGCCGCTTCGGGTGCGGCGTGGAGCACGACGGTGCCGTAGGCCGTGCCGCTCATGCGGGCGTCGCTGATGCGCACCATGTCGCGGACGCCCTGCTCGAGCAGCTTCCGCGGCAGCGGCATGTTGCCGACCTCGGGCATGCCGGGATATCCACGCGGACCGCAGCCACGCAGGACGAGAACGGAGTCGGCGGTGACGTCCAGCTCAGGATCGTCGATCCTCGCCCGCATGTCCTCCACGCTGTCGAACACGATCGCCGGGCCGACATGCTGAAGCAGCTCGGGCGTCGCGGCCGACGGCTTGATGATCGCCCCCCGCGGGGCCAGATTCCCGCGCAGCACGGCGATGCCGGCATCCTCCATCAGTGGCGCATCGCGCGGGAGGATGACGGTGTCGTCGTAGACCGGGCGGTCGCCCAGGTAGTCCACGAGCGGCTTGCCGGTGACGGTGATCGGCTCGGGGCGGAGGAGGTCCTTCACCTGTGCGAGCAGGGCGAGCAGCCCGCCCGCCCGGAAGAGGTCGTCCATCAGGAACTCTCCGCTGGGCTGCAGATTCGCCATCACCGGCACCCCCGCGCCGGCGGCGTCGAAGTCCTCGAGAGTGAGATCGAGTCCCAGCCGGCCGGCGATCGCGAGCAGGTGCACGACGGAGTTCGTGGAGCCACCCACGGCCGCGACCGCGATGATCGCGTTGAGGAAGGCATCCTTCGTCATGATGTCGCTGGGCTTGAGGTCCGCCTCGACCAGATCCACGATGAGTCGGCCCGTGGCGTGGGAGAGCGACAGCAGGCGGGCGTCTGCGGCCGGTGTGCCGGCGAACCCGGGGATCGTCATGCCGAGCGCTTCGGCGACGACGGCCATCGTCGACGCCGTGCCCATCGTGTTGCAATGACCCTTGCCACGGATCATCGACTGTTCGGACTGGAGGAACTGGGCTTTCGAGATCGCGCCCGCACGGGCCTCTTCACTCAAGCGCCAGACGTCGGTGCCGCAGCCGAGCGCCTCGCCGCGGAAGTGCCCGGTGAGCATCGGCCCACCGGGGACGACGATCGCAGGGATGTCGACGGAAGCGGCCGCCATCAGCAGCGCCGGAATGGTCTTGTCGCATCCCCCGAGGAGGACAAGACCGTCGATCGGATTGGCGCGGAACATCTCCTCCATCGCCATGGCGGCCATGTTGCGCCAGAGCATGGCGGTGGGCTTGACCTGCGTCTCGCCGAGCGAGACCACCGGAAGATTCAGCGGGACGCCGCCGGCCGCCCAGACTCCCTGTTTGACGCTCTCCGCGACCTCATCGAGGTGCATGTTGCACGGCGTCAGGTCCGACGCGGTGTTGGCGATCGCGATCTGCGGCCTCGTGCCGTCGAGCGCGTCTTCGGGAAGTCCGCGCCGCATCCAGGCTCGATGGATGTAGGCGTTCCGGTCGCTTCCCTCGTACCAGTCGGCGCTCCGAAGATGATTCACCCTCAGCCTCATTTTCCATCAGATTGAATGACCCGCTAGCATTCTGAATTATGGCACAGGGCCGTCCGGGTCGAGAAGCCGACGCCGCGCTGGCACGGCAGCACGACCGTCCCTACCGGCACACAGAGAAGGAAGCCCACGCATGAGACTCGTCCGACTCGGACCTGCCGGCTCCGAAACCCCCGGAGCGCTCGTCGACGACGACACCTTCGTCGACCTCTCCGATGTCGTCGACGACTTCAACGAGAAGTTCTTCGGCTCGGGGGCCCTCGCCACCCTCGCGGACATCGTCGCGGACAGGGTCTCCGCAGGTCGCGCCGAACCTGTAGGCGACCGGCGTTTCGGTGCGCCGTTCGCGCGCCCGCACCAGATCCTCTGCATCGGCCTGAACTACAGCGACCATGCGGCGGAGACAGGGCAGGCGGTGCCGACCGAGCCGATCCTGTTCACGAAGGCCCCCAACACGCTCATCGGCCCGAACGACGACGTGCTCATCCCCCGCGGCTCGCAGAAGACGGACTGGGAGGTCGAGCTCGGCATCGTGATCGGCCGGCACTCGTCATACCTCGCGGATGAAGCCGAAGCCGCAGCATCCATCGCCGGCTACGTTCTGGTCAACGACGTGAGCGAACGCGCGTGGCAGCTCGAACGAGGCGGACAGTGGTCGAAGGGCAAGTCGGCGCCCACGTTCAACCCCGCCGGACCCTATCTCGTCACTCCCGACGAGATCGGCGACGTACTCGACCTGGAGATGTGGCTCGACGTCGACGACACGCGCCGCCAGCGCGGGTCGACATCCACGATGATCTTCAGCCCGGCCTTCATCGTCCACTACCTCAGCCAGTTCCTCGCCCTGGAACCCGGCGACCTGATCAACACGGGCACGCCGCCGGGGGTGGGGATGGGTCTCTCGCCGCAGGTCTTCCTGCACGGCGGTGAAACGGTGAGGCTCGGAATCACCCGTCTCGGCACGCAGACGCAGCGCGTCATCGCCCACCCGGCGGCAGTCTCCTGATGCGAGCCCTGGTCGTCACCGCGCCGCGTCGGGCATCCGTTCAAGAGGAACCCGACCCGATCCCCGCGCCCGGCGAACTACTCGTCGACGTGGAACGCGTGGGGATCTGCGGCACCGACGTGGAGCTGTACACCGGCGAGATGGCGTACATCGACCAGGGCCACACCACCTTCCCGCTCCGCCTCGGGCACGAATGGACCGGCCGCGTGACGGCGGTCGGCGACCCCGCCGACGAGAGATGGATCGGGAAGCGTGTCACGGGCGACACGATGCTCGGCTGCGGGGACTGCGAGTACTGCCGGCGCGGCCGGCACCACGTCTGCCCGAACCGCTTCGAAGTCGGCATCCGAGACGGGTGGCCCGGCGCTCTTGCCGAGAAGGCTCTCGTGCCCACGCACTTCGCATACGAGATCCCCGAGCACGTGAGCGTCACCGCGGCAGCACTGGTCGAGCCTGGCGGCAATTCATTGCGAGCCGTACGCGCCGCCGACATCACACCCGGCGACCGCGTCCTCGTGCTCGGATCCGGCACGATCGGCCTGCTCGCAGCGCAGTTCGCGCTCGCCGCCGGCGCCGACGTGCACGTGGGCGGCGTCCGACAGGGTTCGCTGGACCTCGCCCGCACGCTCGGGGTGCCGCACACGTGGCAACTCGACGACCTGGCCGCGTCGGCACCGGACCGGTTCGACTCCGTCATCGAGGCGACGAGCAACAGGGCGATGCCGGCCCTGTCCGTCAGGCTTGCGAAGCCGGCCGGGCGCGTCGTCTACATCGGCCTGTCCTCGACGCCGAGCCTGATCGACACCCGCGACATCGCGCTCAAAGACATCACGGCCATCGGCATCCTGTCGGCCTCGCCCGGTCTCGCCGGCGCGATCGAGCACTTCGCCGACGGGTCGGTCACCCCGGATGCGATCGTGAGCGAGGTCGTCGCTCTCGAAGACGTGGCCGCACGCCTGGAGGGCTACCGCGGCAGTGATGCGGGCCCGGGGCCGAAGGTGCACGTCGATCCGCGCCTGCAGCGCTGATCCAGAATGGATTCGATCATGAGCGAACCGACTGCCTCCAGCGAAAGCGGCGCCCCCGAGGAGAGGCTGGTCGGCGCAGATCGTGTGATCGCCGTGCTCACGGAACTCGCCGAGCATCCGCGCGGAGTCACCCTGGATGAACTCGCCGGCGCGCTGCGCAGCTCCAAACCCACCGTGCACCGCGCACTGGCAACGCTTCGCCGCGCCGGCCTGGCGGAGATGACCGGACGCGGGGTCTACATCCTTGGTGACGAGTATCTGCGGCTGGCGTTCCGCAACCTCGACGGGCGCCCGGAGACCGCGCGGATCCAGCCGCTGCTCGAGCAGCTCGCCGCGCAATTCGGTGAGACGGCGCACTACGCGGTCCTCTCGGGCAAGGACATCGTGTACCGCGCGAAGATGGATCCGCCACAGGGAGCCGTTCGTCTGACGTCGGTGATCGGCGGCCGGAACCCCGCCTACCGGACCGGCGTCGGCAAGGCCCTGCTGAGCGACCGCCTCCTCGATCTCGCGCAGGTCACGGAATGGTTCGGCCCGTTCCCCCTCGAGCAGAAGACGCCGAACAGTCTGACCACTCCCGAGGCCCTCTACCGAGAGCTCGAGGCGACGCGGCAGCGCGGGTTCGGAATAGACGACCAGGAGAACGAGATCGGCATCAACTGCGTCGCCATCCCCATCTACCTCGACGGCGCGACGACGGCGTCGGGAGCGGTGAGCGTCAGCGCCGTGAGCTTCCGATGCCCGCTCGAGCGCCTCGTCGATGCAGTCCCCGAGATCCGCGCCGCGATCTCCCGGCAGCTCGGCGCGAGTGCCCTCGGGTAACCCACGTCACATCACCTCGGCGAGCAGTCGATGTGGGCAACACGATCGGCCTGCTCACCGATCCGACTGCGCGCCTGATGATCGGCGGGCTGCCCATCAAGCGCCTCACCGTGGATGCCGGCAATGTGCTCTCACGCGAGCTCCTGGGCGAGGTGCGAGAGCACTAGCGATCCGTTCCGCTCGCAGAGGGACGAGGCTAGGGGCCCCTTATCGCGCTTCGATCGACCATGCCAGGTCACATTCGCGGACGCCACCCGGTCTTGTCTTGCATGGGCTGCCGACCGGTGACGGTCGGGACCGGCTCACACCTCAAGACCGAAAGGATCTGTCATGACTGACCATGTTCTGGAGCCGGAAGCCCGCGCATTCGCCGACGCCACCTCCAAGCCCCCGTTCCTCGCCGACCTCGGCGTCGACGGTGCCCGGAAGCTGCTGGACGAGGTCCAGGCGGCCCCCATCGCGAAACCGGACGTCACCGACGAATGGATCACCGTCCCGGCCGAGGTCGGCGACGTGCGAGTGCGCATCGTGAAGCCGGCAGGCACCACCACGGACCTCCCGGTGGTCCTCTACGTGCACGGCGGCGGCTGGGTGCTGGGCAATGCCGGCACTCACGACCGCCTCGTGCGCGATCTTGCGACGGGCGCCGACGCGGCGATCGTGTTCGTCGAGTACGACCGGTCTCCTGAAGCGCATCACCCGGTCGCCGTCGAACAGGCTTACGCGACGGCACGCTGGATCATGAACGAAGGCGCCACCAAGGGCCTCGACGCCTCGCGTCTTGCCATCGCCGGTGACTCCGTCGGCGGGAACATGGCCGCGGTCGTCGCGATCCTCGCAAAGAAGCGCGGTGATGTCGCATTCACCCACCAGTCGCTGTACTACCCGGTCACCGACGCCGGCCAGAACACAAACAGCTACCGCGAGTTCGCCGAAGGATTTCACCTTCGCGCGGATGCGATGGCCTGGTTCTGGGACAGCTACCTGCCGGACATCGACGCCCGCAAGGACGTCACCGCATCCCCACTGCAGGCTCCGATAGACGAGCTGAAGGGTCTCCCCGAGACGCTCCTCATCGTCGACGAGAACGACGTGCTCCGCGACGAGGGGGAAGCGTACGGGCGAAAGCTCATCGAGGCCGGTGTGCGCACCACCCTCGCCCGCTACGACGGCACGATTCACGACTTCATGATGCTCAACCCGCTTCGCAGCTCCGCTGCCAGCACCGCCGCGATCGAACAGGCAATCCATGTCCTCCGCAAGGCGTTCGCCGCGGCATGATCCACCCGCTTCGAACAGCCGCGA
Organism: Microbacterium sp. LMI12-1-1.1; assembly: GCF_040676455.1. Taxonomy (NCBI): domain Bacteria; kingdom Bacillati; phylum Actinomycetota; class Actinomycetes; order Micrococcales; family Microbacteriaceae; genus Microbacterium; species Microbacterium sp. LMI12-1-1.1. The sequence goes on from NZ_JBEGIA010000001.1 coordinate 1,214,436, forward strand.
TCGTGAGGAGCGAGTGATGGCGGATGCCGACGCGAACGCCGCCGCGCTCAACAGCGCTGTGGGCACAGAGCTGTTCGTGCTGCAATCGGTCGCGAGCTCGACGATCAGCGAAGCCGGCACGCGCAGCACGATCTACCTGTCGACACTGTCCGGCGGGCTCGTGGCGATCGGGTTCGCCGGGGGTTCGCCGGCATTGCTGGCCAGCCTCGCCTTCACCGTCTTGCCGACGATCTTCATGCTCGGTTGGTTCACCGTTGTGCGGCTGGTCGACACCAGCGTCGAGAACATCACGGTGCGCCAGCGTATGGAGCGGATCCGTGAGCACTTCGTCAGCCTGCACCCCTCGGGACCGGACCTGATCCCGCTGGACAGCCCGCGCACCGGCGAGCTGGGTGTGCGCTACTCCCGTTCCTCGTTCCTCTTCACGATGGCGAGCATGATCGGAGCCGTGAACTCTGTCCTCGGTGGAGCGCTCGTCGCCCTCCTTCTGATCTTCGGAGGGGGACTGGACCCTGTTCTCGCGCAGCTCTCAGGGGTCACGGCCGGGTTGCTCCTTCTCACCGCGACGCTGACGTACGAACGTCGCCGCATTCGGGCCGCCTCCCCCGGCCCGGGCCGGTGAGGTGCAAGCTCGGATCCAGATCGAGGTGAGGCGAAGGATCATGGTGTCGATGACGAATCGGTAGGGAACGTCGGCGGCGAGAACGCGCATCCCGCGATGACGAGCGCGGCGATGGGAGGGCCCACGGCTGGTTGGCGCGGCGGGTGGGGGCCGCTTGCGGGACGGGGCTGCCTGACTCGATCACACCATCGCCGCGCCGAGCACCACCTGATCCCCTCGATCACCCGGCCGGTGGCTGGGAGACTTCTCCCATGGCCGAACGACTGGCCGATGTGCTCGCCGGGCTGTCGCGGTTCGCTGATCTCGGCTTCGGACTGCAAGCGGGAGCTTCCCTGCGCTCCAGCATCCTGGCGGTGCGCCTGGCGCGTTCGGTGGGCGGCTCGGACGACGATGCCCGTGCAGCCTTCTGGACTGCACTCCTCCAGCATGTCGGCTGCGTCGGTTTCGCGCATGAGACTGCGCGCCTGTTCGGCGATGAGGTGCGGGCGAACCTCGCCATCGGTCGGACGGACGCCACCTCGCTTCGCAGCGTTCTCGGAACCTTCATCCCAGCGCTGACGGCGGGAACCCCGCCAGCGAAACGAGCGCGACTAACCCTGACCGGGTTGACCCGCAGCACCGCATGGGGTGACGCGTTCGGCACCGCGGCGTGCGAAGTGGGTCACGATGCCGCTCGCCGGCTCGGGCTACCCGACGAGGTGCAGAGGTGCATGCTGCATGCCTACGATCTTTGGGCGGACCATGCCAGCGGCGAGCCGGCGACCGCGATCCCCTTCGGGGCTCGGGCGTCGCGGGTCTGCGGGGTCGCCGTCCTCTTCGAACCCTACGGTCCGGGGTTCGCGATCGCGGCGGTGCGGGAGCGCGCGGCGTCGATGCTCGATCCGGCGCTTGCCGGCGCGTTCGTCACGCACGGTTCGGAGTGGCTGGCGGAGCTCACCGCTCGCGATGCACGCGGTGCCGCCCTAGCTGAGGAACCCACCCCGGTCGCCTGGCTACCGGGTCTCCGCGAGGCGGCGGAGGTGTTCGGAGATCTGGCCGACCTGAAGAGTCCCTTCTTCGCGGGCCACTCACGGCGGGTGGCGTCCCTCGCGGAGGTCGCCGCGCACTCCCTCCGACTCCCCGGTGACGCGGTAAGCGATCTCGCTGTGGCGGGATACCTCCACGACGTCGGCCGTGTCGCGATCTCCAATCGGGTCTGGGACAAACGCGGCAAGCTCACCTCGGACGAATGGGAGCAGGTGCGTCTGCATCCGTATCACACCGAGCGAATCCTGGCGGGGTCGGCGGCGCTCGCGCACCTCGCCCCGCTCGCCGGCCGCCACCATGAGCGACTGGACGGCAGCGGCTACTTCCGCGGCGACCAGGCGGCGGAGCTACCGCCTTCGGCCCGCATCCTCGCGGCAGCGGAATGTTTTGCGACGGCATCCGAGCCCCGTCCGCACCGTCGCGCGCAGACACCCGACGAGGCCGAGGGGCGACTGCTCGCCGAGTCACGCGGCGGCCGCCTCGACGCGGACGCCGTTCATGCCGTCCTCGTCGCGGCGGGGAAGCCCGGGCCCACTCGCCGACCCGGCTCGCTCTCACCTCGCGAAATCGACGTGCTGCGACTGATCGCGAATGGCTTCAGCAACGCCGGGATCGCGGGGCGGCTCTCGATCTCCCCGCGGACTGCGGAACACCACGTGCAGCATGTGTACGCGAAGATCGGCGTCTCGAGCCGTGCCGGGGCGACCCTGTACGCAGTCGACCATCACCTGCTGAATAGGTAGTCCTGCCGATGCGAGTCCTCAGCGGAATCGCCAGCCTGGAATCACCGCAAGGGAGGACTTCATGAACACCGGCAATGTTGAGACCGCACCGACGCTTGTCACGTCAGCCGATGGCACGCGCATCGCTGTTTTCGCCTCGGGCGAAGCGCGACCGCTCGTCCTGGCCCCCGGCACGTCCGCCGACCACACGACCTGGCGGCTCGTCGCCCGCCTACTAGCACCGCACTTCGCGGTGCATGCCGTGGACCGCCGAGGCCGGGGCGCGAGCGGCGACGGGCCAGAGTACGCGCTGGAGCGCGAGCACGAGGACATCGCCGCCGTCGTCGACGCCGTCGCCTCGCAGGAGGGAGGTCCCGTGGACCTCGTCGGGCACTCCTACGGCGGCAATGTCGCATTCGGCGCCACCCTGCTGACAAGCAACGTCAGGCGTCTGGTGATGTACGAGGGCTGGCCCATGCCCGACATCGCGGACCGAACCACGCCGCCCGAGATCCTGGCGCAGCTCGATAACCTGCTCGCGAGCGGACAGCCCGAGCAGATGATGGAGGCATTCTTCCGCCGCATCGTCCACTACACCGACGACGAGATCGCCACCGTGAAGGCGGCGCCCAGCTGGCCGGGGCGCGTCGCCTCCGCACACACCGTGCCCCGCGAGATCCGAGCGTTCGGCGAGCAGGCCTTCGACCCCGCGCAGGCCGCTCGCATCGACATCCCGGTTCTGCTGCTCGTGGGCAGTGAGTCGCCCGAGGCCATCCAGGGCAAGCCCCGCCAAGTCGCCGCTGGACTGCCGGACGCGCGCATCGTCGAACTCGAGGGCCAGGGCCATATGGCGAACATCACTGCGCCCGACTTGACCGCTCGCGTGTTGTTGGAGTTCCTCAACGACTGACCCCGACCGACGCGTGGCCGGCACTGTGTCGACCAGGTTCCGACGCAGCCGTGCTGTCGAGTGGTCGGCGGGCTGTTCTCAGCGGTCGAGCGCCGTCATCGTCCGCAACACGACCTGATCTTTGAAGCGCGAGTCAGGTCGTCACGCGACTTGGACAGAGTCCGCGGTGCGCGCCGACGGCTCCTTTTGGAACGACAGGACCAGGTGACGGCCGAGAGCGGTAGCGAGGCGCGCGAGAGTGTCGATCCGGTTCTTCGCGCCGCCGCCCTCTTCGAGTCGGGAGATCACCGACTGCATGGTAATTCATCCGTGCGGCGAGCTCGCGCTGGCTCTCGTGCTTGCCCGCATGGGAGCGCAAACCAACACGCCACCCGCTTTACCTGTAATGGAGAAATCCGGAGATGCGCCACATCGCCCACGCGGCCGTAGCCCGCTCACGACCCGGCGGCGTCCGCAATTGGTAGCCCAACTTGATCTCGAGCCACGCCTCTCGGTCCTGCATCGTCGAGTGATGCACGTGCGTGGCCTGCGCGGCGGCCCGCAGCGTCGCGCCGGCGGCCAGTTGCTGGATCACCTGGGGCACCCACGGACGCTCGGCACGCAGAAGCTCAAGTGTGCGCACCTCGGAAGAGTCGCGGGCCATCTCAGGCGTGATCGCACCGGCGATATCGGCTAGTGCGCCGAGCTCCTCGAACACGACCCAGGACGGACCGCCGTGCACGGGGTGCACTGACAGTGCCTCGGCAACGCGAGCATTCACCAGCGCGGTCGGCACATCACCTTTGTGGACTGACGCGGAGCCTATCCGCGTATCCGGGCGGCGTCCGCGCACCGAATGGCCCGCAGGCGTGAGCACCACCCAGGCGCCGTCCACCTGCGCCGTCGGACCGTCTGCAGTCACCCGAGCGGACGCCGAGTGGACGATCGTCGGTTCCCCCACCCCCAGCTTCTCGAGAGCGTCGGAGCGTTCCGGCTCCGACGCTTGCGGGTCGCAGACGACCTGCATCAGCTCGTCCAGCGACGCCGCGCGGCCACCGGCGCCGAGCGAGACGCGCAGCGCTTGGGCGCATCGTTCCAGGATCAGTTGGTCCAACGGGCCTGGCGCACCGGAGCGTTCCAACCAGATCGAGATGGCGCGCGAGCGGTCCACCACCTCACGCGGCCACGATGAGTCGGGTAGCCCTGACGGCGACGTGGTCGCACCGGGAGGGTCAACCCGTACGGTCCGCGCGGTCCCGCCGTGATGCATCCCCACTGGCGCGTGCGCCAACCCTGCGGCTGCACGCAGGAGCGTGCTCGAGGAAGCACCCCGGTCGGCGAGGTCATCAAAGTGGGCGATCACACGGAGAGCGGTGGCCGCGTCGTCGTCGGTGACGGCGATACGCCCGATCAACTCACGCATCGAAGCACCTCCGTTGGGTTCACCGGCGAACTCCACTGATGACAAGATACCGAACCAGCCCCGCCATATGGCGGGTGGCAGTGAAAGATGCCCGCCGCCCTGCGGCTCCCGCCCACCGACGGTGACGGCAACAATTGCTCGACACCCTTTCGACGAAGCAAGGAGCAGAAGTGACCCTGCCGACGATCATCCGCCAATCCTTCGACCCGGAGTTGACTCCCGCACTCGACGCGGTCCGCGGACTAATGCCCGGGTTCTCGCCCGAGACACTGTCTCAGATGCGTCTCCTCTCCGCACAAGGGATCCCCGGTATGGAGAAGCCGGACTTCACTGCCGGGGGCAAAGTCCGCGTGGAGCAGATACAGGTTCCGGGCGCTGAAGGCGCCCCGGACATCACGCTGTACGTGCTCACGCCGACCACCGGAGACGGGCCATGGCCGCTTCTGTACAACACGCACGGCGGGGGCATGATCATCGGCACCGGCGAGACCGAGATCCCGTTCTACCTCGACTACGTCGCAGAAGGTCTCGCCGTGTTCGTCGGAGTCGAATACCGCCTGGCGCCCGAACACCCAGACCCCGCACCCATCGAGGACTGCTACGCCGGGCTGGTGTGGTCCGCTCAGAACGCCGATCGGCTGAACATCGACCCCGAACGAATCATCGTCTGCGGGACGAGCGCGGGAGGCGGCCTCGCCGCAGGAACCACGCTGCTGGCCCGCGACCGCGGGTTCCCGGCGGTGGCACGCCAGATCCTGGTGTGCCCCATGCTCGATGACCGTTTCGAGACGCCCAGCAGCCAGATGCTGGACGGCGAGGGCGCCTGGGACCGGAACGACAACATGTTTGGTTGGACGTCACTGCTCGGCGATCGCCGTGGTGGTCCGGAGGTGTCCATCTACGCCGCGCCGGCACGTGCCGAAGACCTCTCCGGACTTCCGCACGCCTACGTCGACGTCGGCGGCGCCGAAACCTTCCGCGACGAAGCCATCATCTACGCGCAGCGGATGATGCAGGCCGGGGTCAGCGTCGACCTGCACGTCTGGGCGGGCGGCTTCCACGGATTCGATCTGATGGTCCCGCAAGCAGCGATCTCCCAAGCGTCGATGTACGTCCGCGACGAGTTCATCCGGCGAGCACTCGCGGCCTGATCCCAGGGCGGCGCGGTGCAGGGACGCCCGCGTCGCCCTCCGTCGACGCCAGCATGAACTACCGCGCCGTCACCGCAGAACAGCAAGGGGACTCGGCCATCCGGGCCCTGAGACAGTAGTCGGGCATTGGACGCCGAGGGATCAAAACCTCCGCACGCGAACCCACCCTGTCGGCCGGGATCTCCACCTGACCTGGGATTACACGGCGAACCGGACGGCGAGTAGCCAGCGCACGCCGCCGAGCTTGCGAACAGAAGGTTTCGCAGAGTGTTCGCGGATCGAGCCATCGACAGCAAGAATGGCGCTCTGGCCAAGGATTTCTGGTGGAGACGGAGGGATCTGAACTCCGTCGATCGGCATCCGTCCCGATCCGACTCGATCTGGGTCGTTCGGAGTTCCGCGGATTCTCGGGGAACCGATCTGGCGCACTCCCCCGTTCTCGGGACTCGCTCCCGCTCGATCCGAGTCGTTCGTGGGCACCAGGTGGGCACGAACGATTCGAGTATCCGCGAGGCCAAATGGCCCCTCACCGTCGCCGAAGTGCGCGCCCGCTCCATTCTCGCAACATCGGCTGCGTGACGTCGATCCCTGCTGACTCTCCGGCCTTGCGAACTCAGCGTCCCCGGCCATCCCGCCCCCTCGCACTCAGCTCTCACCTGGCGTTCGAGCGACGATTCTCCCGCAGCGACCGCGGGTTGATGTCGCTGGGGACGCGCATCCGAGTTCTGTTCGTTGGTCAGTCGACGACGGCGACCGTGACATCACCGCTTTCGAGGCCCTGGAGCTCGTCCAGGGTGGCGTCGAAGACGCCGAGGTGGACGATGTCAGCAGAGGGCGCGCCGCGTTCGCCCGCGTAGAAGAAGGCGATGTCGCCCCAGGGGACGTAGATGGCGAGGTCTCCTGCACCGGCGCTCGAGGGCGGCGAGCCGGCCGTCTGGATGTCACGCGGAGGGTAGGCGATCTTCTCAACGCCGTTGAAGTCCTCGAACTCGAGGGTCATCGGCAGCATCGCGAGCAGGTCGCGCACTGCGGGGTTGTCTAGGTCCAGCGTGACGTCAATCGCCCCTTCGGGCGCGGTGAAGCGGATTGTCGTGCCGATGACGGTGTCCACGGATGGCTCCTCGGTGGGACTGGCGGGAAGGGCGGGGGGCGCGCTCGGTGACACGGATGCCAAGGGAGACGCGCTCATCGCGGGCTGTTCCCCGGACGTGCTGCTACACGCGGGGAGAAGCAGCGCAAGAGCGACTGCTGCCCCCGGACCGAGAACTCGCCCCGGTACGCGTGTCACGCCGGCCCTTCTCCGACGAAGGTGCGGAAGGCACCGCGGTCGCGGTGCAAGGACCAGATCCGTTCGGCGAGGGCGCCAGGCTCGTGGTCGAGGTCGCCGCCGCCGATGCCTCGGGGGATGATCAGCTGCGCGACGTGGATGCTGTCGGGTGCGAGAGCGTCGTGCAGCATCTGCCCGTAGGCGGACTCTCCGGCGAACGCAACGGAGGTGCCGGCCACTGCGCCGTTCGGACGGACGGCGCTGCCGCCGTTGATGAGCAGGATCGTGCCGCGTCCGAGCTCCCGCATGCCCGGCAGGACCTGCTGGACCGCGGTGACCGGGCCGTACACCGACTGTTCGACGGGGCCGACGAGGTCCTCCGCCGCCGTCTCGAGCACGGGCTTCATGAACTCGCGCGCGGGGATGGGGCTGTACTGGAGCACCTCGATCGGGCCCAGATCGGATGCCGCCGCGTCGAGGGCCTCGCGCAGCGCGTCGGTGTCGCGGACGTTCGCCGCGTACCCGCGGGCGGTCACGCCCGCATCGGCCAGTTCCGCGGCGAGCTGATCGACGTTCTCCTTGGTGCGCGAGAGGAGCGCGACGGCGAAGCCCTCGCGGCCGAAGCGGCGAGCGGTGGCCTGGCCGAGTCCTGGGCCTGCTCCGATGATGGCGATGGTGGTCATGGTGGTCCTTTCCATGCGGGAATTCCCCGCCGTCGTACGAGGAGACTCAAGGTTGCAGACGACCGCTTCCGCGCGACCGGGACAGCCGTGCCGACTGGCGCCCAGTGTCGGTCCAGCTCGCGCAGCGGCGGCGTGCACCTCTTCAACGGTAGGGAGGCCAACGAGCGTGAGGGAGTCCCTCTGAGTACACCCATCCGTCGGGCTTCACTCCCTCAGGGATCGTGCTGATGTCGCCGCGGGGCTTCGCTTCCGAGGAGACCATCCGCGTCAGCGACACACCGCGGCTTCGCTGACGGTGCAGTCGGGAGCGAACGTGAAGGCGCTCCAACGGATGCTCGGTTACGCGTCGGCGGCGATGACGCTGGACGTGTACACCGACCTGTTCGACGACGACCTCGATGCCGTCTCGGCCGCTCTGGATAGCGCGCGATCTACGCCGCGGCTCCCTCACAGCGCAGGTTAATCTCTACGGCGATCCCGCATTGCTAGAAGGTCCGGCGCGCTGACGGACCGGCATCCGTGCGGGGTCTTGGGCGATTGATGCCGGACGGCCCCGACCGAAGTCGGGGCCATCTGCGCGGCCTTCGGTCAGGCGCGTCTTGCGGCCGTGGCCTGGAGCGCTTCTCGGGTGATTCCGGCCCCGGCGCGGAATAGTGGCGCTTTGGTGTCGAACGGGACGTCTTCGCGCGAGTTCTCGACCGCTTCCATTGATGAGGGGATATCGAAGGGCAGCACGCCGGTTAGTGGCGCACGTCCTGTCAGCGCGTCAATTACGACAGTGTCGCTCGCCCCGAAGTCTCCGATGACGGTTGCTCCGAGCTCGAGAAGGGGGCCGAGGATCGCGGGCCGTTCAAGGAACACCGAAAGGTAGAGCGGCGCCTGGGCGGCGTACTCGCGCAGGCGGGCGATCGTGTCATCCGAGAACTCGAGGGTGCCGCCATGGAAGTATTCCGCGACAACGGATCCCCGTCCGACCTCAAAAGGCGCTTCCAGACGAACGACAACCGCTTCGGCGCGCTCGATGCTGTCCGTAGTCGTGAGCCCGGAGACGTGGTCGATTCCGTCGACGTAGACGCATGCGTCCGTACTTAGCAAGCCTGCTTCCTCGGACAGCAGCACGAGCGACGCCCGCTGCGCCGCGACGCCCTTTTCGCAGTAGACGGGCGCGCCGCACTCGGTGCGGGCTTTCTCGACATCCGCCTTTCGGTTCTCGAAGATGCCGAGCATGAATTTCTCGTGCAGCAGCCGTCGCACGGACTGGTCGATGCGGTCCTCCGTGACCACGCCCGTGTTGACGAGTTCTTCGATCAAGGCGGGGTTTCGGTCCCCTCCGAACTGGTCGACGCCGGCATCGATGGCGATCCGCGCTCGCTCGAGCGGGGTGAGGTGCTCGAGTCCCCACCCGTTGGGACCGAATGTGAGGTCGCCCATCTGCTCGCTTTCGAGCAGGTTCCAGTCGGTGACCACGATTCCCTCGAAACCGAGGCGGTGGCGCAGGATGCCTTGAACCACGGGGGTGTTGAAGGCGAACCCGACTTCGTCCCACTCAGTGCCGACGGGCTTGCCGTAGTACGTCATCACCTGGGTGGCGCCGACCGCGAACGCCTTCTCGAACGGCTCAATGTGAAGCTCTTGCATCCCGCCGGGATACACCTGCTCCGGGTACCGGAAGTCGTGCGCGTCGTCGCCGCGCAACTGCGGCCCGCCTCCTGGGAAATGCTTCACGACCGCAGCCACGGAGTCTGCTCCCATCGATTTCCCGCCGCGCAGTCCCTCGATGAACGCGACGGTGAGCTCGGCGACCCGGGCAGGGTTCTCCCCGAACGTGCCGAACCCGCGCGACCAGCGGGGCTCACTGAAGATGTCGGCCATCGGCCCGAGGTAGACCCGGATTCCCATCGCGAGGAACTCGCGTCGAATGATGTCGGCGTACTCGCGGGCGGCGTTGGTGCCGGGGATTGCAGCGATGCCGGTGGTCTCTGGCCAGCGGGAGAGGCTTTCGAGGGATTGTCCGGTGAAGGGATTGCTGCGGAAGCCGTGGCGGGGATCGGAGGAGAGCGTGACGGGGATCCCGAGTCGGGTGCTCGCGGCGAGGTCTTGGAGCGTGTTGTGCCAGTTGGCGACGCCCTCGCTGTCGCCGCCTCCGAGCACGTTGAAGTGGCTGATTCCTCGGGTCACGACGTTGAGCTCGGCGTCGCCGAGCGCATCGGCGTCAGTGAGCGAGTCACCGCCGGGTTCGGTGGTGGGGTGGAACATGAGGCCGGCTTTTTCGGCGACGGTCATGCGGGCGAGGAGGTCTTCGACGCGGCGGCCGATGGGCTGGGTGGGGTCGAGATAGTCGTTCATGAGAGTCCTTTGCGGGCAGGGTGCAGCGGCGCAAGCCGCAGATCACGAAGAGTGGGCTCAGCGAGTGGCGCGGATGGCAACGAGCGGAACGATTCCGAGCAGAGTCAGCGCGCCGCCGAACAGGACGAGGGCGACGTAGTTCGTCGTTCCGCCGCCGATGGCCAGTAGGAGCGGGGCGACGAACGGGATGACGGAGAACGGGAGTGTGATTGCGATGTTGATGACGCCGAGGTTCCGGGCGGCGGCGAGCTTGTCGCGCATCGTCGCGATGCCGAGCGCGACATAGGTGCCCATCATGACGCCAGCGGCGACTCCGGAGACCAGGGTGATTCCCACGAGGAACTGGACCACCGTCGTTGCAGTGGCAATCGTGACCATGCCGGCGACGCCGACGAGCGCGGCGAAGACCATGACTGGTTTGCGGCGTCCGAGCCGGTCGCCCACCAGACCGCCCAACGGACCGACGATGAATGCCACGATTCCGGGGATCACGTAGGCGAGGGTGATCGCGCCAGCGATCTCGTCTTCCGGTGCCGCGATCATGTCCTGCAGAATGTAGACGGTATACGTCGAGGCGACACCCCACGACGCGAACATGAGGAACAGCGCCAGGAGCAGCCACGCGAAGTCAGGCTCCCGGCGGGGGTTGATGAAGAAGGATCCGAAGAACTCCTTGACGCCGAACGGGGGCAGCGGCTCTACCGCGGGCGAATCGTCGCGGAAGATCGCGATGAGCGCGGTGCCGAAGATCAGCCCGACCGCCACGGGTAGGCCGATCTGGGCGAGGATGCTTTCGGGGAACGCCTGGATGAAGAAGATTCCGATCACCAGGGATGCCGCAGACGCTGCTCCGGAGAGCGAGCCGATGAATCCCTGCTGCGAATCGGGGACCCGATCGGCGACGATGGCGAGGGTGGCGGCGATGGCGGCGTTGACGAACGCCTGCATCAGCACCCATCCCAGCAACAGCATCGCGAAGGTGTCGGAGAAGCCGATCACCGCTGCACCGACCATGGTGCCGATCAGGCCAATCGCGATCCAGGGGCGGCGGCGGCCGAAGCGGCTGCGGGTGCGGTCCGACAGGCGCCCGAAAAACGGGTTGGCGAGAACGGCGGTGAGGGTGCCGACGCCCGCGGCGATCGAGTAACTCGTGGTCTTGCCATCCGGGTCGATCTCCGAGATGCGCAACGCGAGCGTCACAGAGGCGGGCAGATTGATCGACATCCAGATGCCGAACATGGCGAGCGCGTAGATGGCTATGAAGCCCGCGCTGACCGGCGTCAGAGTGGTGCGGCCGACAGTGGCCGGGGTGGTGGTGGACATCGGGTTCCTCATCGTCGAGTGTAAATGCTGGAGTTGATAGACGCTACCGGTAACGTTTCCGGAAACGCTACCGATAAGGTAGGTCATATGACCCGCGCGGTCAAGAACGAACTCTGGAGGCAAACATGGGCCAGCGAGTCACCCTGAGTGATGTCGCTCAGGCAGCGGGCGTGGGCATGGCGACCGTCTCCCGCGCCATGGGAGACCACCCGGACGTCAGCGCGGCCACCCGCGATCGAATCCGCAAGGTTGCGCAAGATCTGGGTTACCGACCTTCAGTCGCGGCTCGCGCGTTGCGGAGCGGCGGGTTCCGCGCTATCAGCGTCATGGTGCCCGACAACCAGTGGGGCTGGTGGGAGCCGGTCGCCCATGCCTGCGTGGAAGCGGCCTCTGCTGCCGGCTACCAGGTCCTGGTGCACCCGGTCGGCGGCGGTAAGGGCGGCTTGGCAGAAGCGATCGCCGGCCTCTCCGGTGTACCGACGGAGGGCGTGATCGTGATCAGCGTTCCCGACCAGAAGTCGGTCCGAGAGGCATGTGACGCCATCGGCATTCCCGGTGTCGCGATCGACGACTCGAGCGCTGAGATCTACTTCCCCTCGATCTCAGCGGCAAACTATGCCGGCGCCCGCGAGGTCGTCGAGCACCTGCTCGCGACCGGCCGTTCTCGCATCGTTTTTGTCCGTCCGCAGCTCAGTGGCGGTCCGTCCGTCTGGGGCGACGCCTTCTACCTGCGAGAACGCGAGAGGGCATACCGCGACGTGCTCGCCGCTGCCGGGCTGCCCGTCGATGAATCACTGATCATCGACACTGCCTTCGACGAGACAGCACCCGGATGCCCAGAGCTGGGCGAATTGCTGGACCGCGACGACACCATCGACGCGATCTTCTGCGCATTCGACCAACTCGCCGCCACCGTTCTGCGCGAACTCGCCGCACGCGACCTGAGGGTTCCCGGCGACATCGCCGTCGCCGGCTTCGACGATGAACGAACCGCCGTCCTCGTCACCCCACAACTCACCACCGCACGACAGCCCTACAACGACATGGGCCGCACCGCGGCCGAACTGCTCCTACGATCGCTCACCGATACCCCACCGCCCGTGCAGCGCTACGAATACCCCACACAACTCATCGTGCGAGCATCCACCCAACCGACGCCCTAGTCAACGTTCCGACCATCGGCCCGGCGTGACCGCATGGGCGCAGCCGACATTCGCCGCCTCCGAGTAGAACGATCCGAGCGCGCCGCGCGTTTGCGGATCGTCATCCGCACCCGAGCTGGTCAGGAGAAGCGGCGGCGGGAGAGAGATCAGCTGTCACGGTGATCACGAGCTCATTCCAGCCTCGATGAGCCGGATGGATGACCTCGCTGTCCGCATCGCCGATGGATAGCCGGCCGCTCGGTGCGTGGAGCCTGCCACGGAAGACCTCGCGTCTGTCGACCGTAGGAGCCTCGGCAGCCGACAGGAGCCGCACGACGATTTCGGTCTCCGCCCAGTCGGCGGTCTCCTCAGACGAATCGATGTCTTGCGCATGACGTACGAGGGCGACGACTCCATGCTGGTTCGCCGAGGTGAGGGAGCCCGCTACCCCATCGGGAATCAACGCTCCGGAGGCGGCATCGGCCACGATGACAATTCCCCAGTGAAAGGGTCGCCGCATAGTGGCGGAGGCGAGAGGCTGCACATCTGGACGATACTCGCGAGCGCGACACAGGTGCCCACCCAGGCAAAAGCGCGGTGATGTAGCCGTGCCTGACAGCGCGATGAGCCACCGCTGCCGGGCGGCGGGCGACAGAACCGTTGCGGGCGGTGGAGAGTTCCGATGAACTCATCACCGACGCCACACGCGCGGAAAGCGACAGAAACCGGCGCGCATCGAACTCCTTCAACTGACCCGTGCCAGCCCTCGAGTAAGCGGCCCGCGGCATCCACCGCGGCATCGAGTCGACAGGCCTCAACGCATGGCACGGTCGCGAGGTGGATCAACTTCCTCCCGCCGAACCCAGCCACGGCGCCCGCCGCGAAAAGCAGCTCGAGCTACTCACCCCAACGACGCGCCAACGCTTGAGTAAGCCGACCGCTCGCATGAAACCCCATGCGCGCATGGGGTTTCATGCGGGTGCTTTCAGCTCTTCTCCCGGGGGTCGCGCAAGCTGTTCATGGCGTCGATGAGCGTGGAGTGGATGTAGTCGAGTTCGGGTGTGGCGAAGTCCTCCCATGACCCGCTGGCATCGGCGGTATCGGCGCCATCCCACACGCCGGTATCGCCAGACGCGTCGGAGATGTCGGATGCCGCCCACTCCCGCGCTGCGGGGGTGTGCTCGTATACCCACCACAGGTGACCGAACGGGTCGGCGAAACGCGCGAACACATCACCCCAGAACTCGGTGGGCTCCGTGACGATCCGTGCACCGCGCTCGACCGCCCGTTCGAGAGTGGCCGCCGCATCGATGACATATACGCGCGTGAACGCGGGCGTGTACGGCCACGCCGGCTTGCGATCGGCGATGGTGAGGAGGGAATCACCGATATGGAGCTCGGAGTGGAGGACGAGCCCGTCGGCATCAGCCGTGCGGGCGTCGGTGTTCTCGACGGCATCGAACACGGCGCCGACGAAGGCGATGAGACCGGTCGCGTCGTCCGTCATGATGAACGAGTTCACGGTGTTCGAACCGGCTGGGGCCGGCGGAAGCGGAAGGGAAGGCAACGTGGACATGGGGTACTCCTTCGTGTGTCTGCTCGATGCTCCCCGACAATCCGGACAGTGTCAGTCCTCAGCACCCACCATTCGCTGTCCCCGTAACGACCGCAACAGCGCTCCACGACCAGGATGCGAAGCACACAGCTCAGGCTCTCGACAGTGCACGTTTGCAGACCGCTGGACGGGGGCTCAACGTCCGACGTCGTGCAGTCTCATTTGGATCGATGCGATGTTACTGCCCAGGTCTCCTGAGGCCAGAAGGCCGGAGCCGAGCGGACCTGCCGAGTCTTCGCCGAGGAGGGGGAGCCGGCGAAGCGCTCTGGCAACATCACTGCTCATATGCTCGACTTGCCAATCAAGCTCTGCGGTGACGGCATCCGCATTGCCGGCCGCGAGACCGGCAGCTCTTGCGGCGTAACCCGCAGCGCCCAGAGCGTGCGCTCCCATGTGCGCGACCCCCGCCGCCTGGGCGGCAGCCCGCGCCGCCGCCACGGCCGCCGGCGAACTTGCCGAATGTGCCGCGCGCCCCGCGACGAAACGCCGCTTGATCTCACCCGCTGCGGTCAGATCACCGCGAGAGAAGGCCCTCGCCCGCGCGATCGCATCGCGTGGCCGTTCATCATCGGGTGCCTCCGACTCGAACAACGCCAGCACTCGCTCGGCGCAGTGGGCCGCCCACGCCGCGACCAACCGGCGATCAGATTCGCTGAGCGCCTGCGGTGACGACATCCCAGCACTCTCGCACAAGCCGCCGCGGAGCGCCTCATAGGACCGGAGGTCGCGCGATAGTCCCACTAGGAGCATGCGAACGCTCTTTGAGAGGACCGTTATCGCGCCACCGACCGAATGAGGATCTCGGTCGCGCGGAGTTCTCTCAGCTCTGGGTGCGCGCCGTCCCCATTTACTGTCCCGCCGTGCTGCATGCATCGAGGATGACAGTCCCGTCGGCATCATGTCTGTTCGGCGCGGTGATACTGCATACTCAGGAGCGCCAGACGTCCGCCCCCCGGACGGGTGACGCGCCTTCCCACCAGAAGTCGGTTACCCGTTTACGAAATCTGCGACCGCCTCCCCTGCTGCGCGCAGGCGGGTCGTCGAGCGCGCTCAGGTGACTAACGGGACTCGAACCCGTTACTCACTCGACCAGATACCGGTCCTCGAGAGGGCGACGCTCGAGTGGCGGACCTACATGGCGCATCAGGTCGGTCAACGCCGTTCAGGCAAGTCACCGTGTTGGCCAACACCCAACAGCGCAGCTGCATCTCTCTGATGGTGAATTGGACATGTCGTTCCCTACCACGACGACATAGTCGACGAGCATCGCGTGGGGCCGAACCGCACCCATGTTTGCCGGGCTTCGGTTACGGGCTCCCCCGCTCGAGTCGGTAGAGCACGGCGGACCGGCGTGAGGGCCTTCTGCGATCAGACAAGGTCGGCCGCGCCGGGAGCTCCGAATAGGCTGAGCGACGTGATGCCAGCGCGCGAGCCGGAGCCCGCCTTCTGGGTACGACTCGATCTGCCGGCGTCCGAGGCCGATTGCGTCGAAGGCCTCGCGGAACTCCTCCGCCAACTTCGCGTGCCTGCGGTCGTGCGTCACAGTCCTCTCGAAGGCGGCACGTTCGCGCTTGTTCCGTTAGACGATGACGGGTCGCCCCTCGCGGTCGCCGCCACATATGGCCCGGAACTGCGATGGTCCCTGCTGGACCGGGACCGACTCATCAACGGCCTCAACAGGCTGGCTGGTCGAGGAAGCACTCTTGATGGTGAGCGCATCGAACAGCTCGCCGGTGAATCCGATGATGGCCCGGGCCTCGGCGACACCGCGCCGGGTGGACCGGGGCGCGTCGACGCGATCGCTTGGACGACGCATGAGAAGCCGGCTGTGCTGGCGACTCTCGGGGCGCGATTCGACATGTCGTTCGTCGCCGTCGACGCCGGGGAAATGGGGCTTGCGCTCACGGTCCACGATCCGGCGGACCGCGACAGGGCATTCACAAACGGCGTTTGGGCGATGACCGACGGCATCGCCATGTGGCGAAGCGGCGAGGAAGCCTCCGCGGCCTTCATACATCGCCGCAGCGCGGTCATCATGACGTGGCGGACACCGTGGCTGCGGGTCGACCCGAGCAAGCCTGGCCAAGCCGACCGCGACGGTGCAACGGTGAGCGCGATGCTCAGTGATCTCGTGCTCGACGACGGTGACCCTGCTGCGTGGGTCACGCGGTTTCGCCTCGACCAGGAGCGCGGCGACCGTCTGCGTGCGCTGTTTCGGCGAGGACCGCACGCTGGAGCACTTCAGGACCTATGTGAGATCCTCCGGATTCACCCATCACTGCTCGTGGTCCTGTCCGACGATGGGGAGTCGAACGCCGACCGCACCATGATCACTGCGCGCAGCGCACGTCAACAGTTCCGGGACGAGATGCGTGCCGAGGTCGCGGCCGCGGCACCCGGGCCGCAGAGCTTCCGCGGTCGACACCCTCGGATATGGCTCGGGCTCTCGGCCGTTGTGATCCTCATTCTCGCAGCCGTCGCGGTGGTGGGCTGGTCCGACGGCCGCCCCACGGCTCTGCTGCCGGGCATCGTTGCCCTGATCTGGACGGCTAGCCTCTTGATCAACGGATCAGTCCGACGAGCTCGCCGGGGCGATTCATCCGAGCCCGCACCTGTCCGCGACGGGCACGATCGTTGACGCCCGAGCCGCGGTACATGGCAAGGATGTCGCTGCTGTGAGGCGTCGAGACGAAGCGCATTCAGCGAAAGCGCTGCGCGGAGCTCTCCGTATGCGGGACCGGGACCGGCGGCGACATCCGATCTGCGGGGTGCGTCCGAACCCGCATGGTGGACGTTGACGTGCGTGGCGGATCGCTCGTTTGCGGCGTCCGCAAGCCGGTCTCTTAGGGGACTTCGTTCGAGTCTGCGTCTCGCGGCCCCGCTTGGCGCCGTGATGCAGGCCCGCTAGTTGCCGCCATTTGCGCTGTGGACGTGGCGTGCGACGTCGCGCAAGTTGCTGACGACTCTGTGCCGGTCATGGTCGGGGGCCCCTGGTGTCCGTTTCGAAACCGGATGAACTGCACGTTGAGCGCCTCGGCGATCTCTTCGTCGTGGTTCGTGTCGCCGACCATCAGCACACGCCGAGGATCATGGCCCGAAGTCGTCAACCACGACTCGACAACATGCGCTTTGGAGGCCGCATACGCATCGGTGATGCCATGGGTATGCGAGAAGAACTCGTTCAGGACATGAGGGGTCAGTTGCTGCTCCAAGGTGCGCTCAGGAGTTGCGGAGATCAGGACTTGTTCGAAGCCGAGGTCACGGACCGATGCAAGGGTTACTCGTGCGTCGGGCTGGAGAGAAGCCTGCCCCACCGTGTCGGCGAACAGCCGGAGGTACTGGTCAACGGCGGCGAGGAAGTCTGCCTCGTCAACACCGAGCCGCGCGTAGAACTCCCTGATCGGAAATCCGAAGGCTTGTCGGTAGGAATCCTGATCGGGTATGACCGGCAGGGTTCGCTCCCGGAGCACGGTACTCATCGCCTCTCGGGCAACATCAACGTCGTCGAGGAGCGTTCCGTTCCAGTCCCAGCACACGACATCGATGGGGCGCGTTCGGGTTGCATCACGGCCCCGAGTCTTCCAGCCACACGGTCGCGGCGCGCGCCGTGCGAACTGTCGCCGCCAGCTGTTCACGCCACCACTTTGCATGCTTGATTCTCACCGGGCGCGCCAGACGACGCTCGAAAGTCGGTCCCTCAGTGGCGTGCCGCTGCTCAGGGGTGAGCATACTGCGCCAGGGCGCAAACCTCCGGCGCGCATTCTGCCAAAGAACTCCGGAATCGGAGCAGCCCAGGTCAAGCAATGTAGTTCCACGTCGCTCAACCTGCACGAGCGTCGCTGAATGTGGGCGAAAGTGCGGAGACGGAGGGATTTGAACCCCACTTGTGCTGGTGCGCCCGGATGCGTTCGAGCGCGTTCGAGTTGATTCTGTGCGGCTCGTAGTCACGTTCAACGACGTTCGGAAAGAGTCAGACTCGCTCAGTCTTACGCGATTCTTACGCACGTCGTGGCGCCGAGACGCGGCGCACGCACGCTGCGTTTGAGACACGTGTCCGTGCGACTCTATCGGGCGGGGTATGCGGGCGTGCAGACTCCTTCGCGGGCTGCCTCTCCGAGGGTCGCTGCAGTGGCCTGCAATCGCGACCGCCACCACCTGCTGCGAGGTGTCTCTCTCAGCGCGTCGACGAACCGACCGGGGATCCAGCCGGCACCGATGACCGCCCATCGAAGGGAGGGTTCTCCGCGCCCAGGGCCGAATCCCTGGGACTGGGAAAGGGCCGTTGCTGCGGCACGAGACTCCGATGATGGTGAACGAGAGGGTTCGATGTACGCGGAGAGGCGGGGGATCCACGTGCTCGGGCGCGAGCTCGAGCAGTTGGATACCGACGACCGGTGCCCTTGCCCGTGTAGTCGTTCAGGCCCTGGTCGCGCGAGCCACGATCGCGCGAATGCCCTCCACTGCCAGCGCATGGTCCTCTTCGGACGACAGCCCGGAGATCGTGAGGGCGGCGATGACGCCTGAACCCCGGACGCGGATGGGGACCGAGCCTCCGGCGACGGCGTAGTCGCTCGCGTCGAGCCATCCGACCTGCGTGGGATCGAAGCCCGCTGCGGCCATACGCGCGGCGAACAGGGCGGAGCTGATGTCGAACCGGAACACCACTGCGCTCTTGCGGCGCACCCAGTCGTCCTGGTCGACGGTCACCCCGGCAAGTGCTGTTCGGAAGAGGATCATGCCGTTGACGCGCCGGATGTCGATCGTGACGGCGTGGCCACGCTTGTGAGCGATCGCCCTGACAGCGCTGCCCAATTCCCAGGCCTCGTCGACTCCGAACTGGTCCCAGTTCAGTTCGGCTTCTTCGGCCTGGAGAGCGGTGAGATCGTCGTGCATCATTCCTGTCCTTGATCGAGTGCGGACGCCCCGATGGGGTAGTCCACGTACGCGAGACGCGTGCCGTCGGGTGACCAGCTGTTCACGTTGATGGTGCCTTGCCCGCCGGCGAGCTCGACGATGATGGTGCTGCGCGCCCACGCCAGCGGATCGCGTGCGACGTCGACCAGGCGTAGTTGCACGGCTCGGTCCGCAGGATGGCCCTGCGTGCCAGGGGGGAAGCTGAGATAGACCGCGATCCGGCCGGTCGGATCGATGTGCGGGAACCAATTGACTCGTTCGTCCCACGTGAGCTGCTGCAGATCGGTGCCATCGGGTCGGATGCGGGCGATCTGGGCGTGCCCGGGTGTGTGACTGAATCGTTCGGTGTTCAGGTAGATCCACTCACCGTCGGGTGCGTACTCGGATCCGTCGTCGGGACCGCGACCTTCGGTCAGGGCGGCATCCCATGTTCCGTCGGTGTGGACGATATGGATCGTGCCGCTGTCCCAGCCCTCTTCCGGATTGAGCGCGACGTAGGCCAGAAGTTCGCCGTCGGGGCTGACACCGTGGAGGAAGTGCCAGTGCGGCATCCCGTCGGTCGTCACCCTTCGAACCGATCCTGTCGAGAGGGAGGCGGCGTAGATGTGCCCGTCGTTGGCCGAGGCGTAGATCGTGTCACCGTCGCGCGCGAGCACGTGGTCGTTGTTCAACTCCGGCAGTTCCTTCAGTTCGATCGGTTTCGGGGCCTGCGACCCATCCGCCGGCATCCGCCAGAGCACGCCGTCGCCGTTGAGGATCAGTTCGCCGCCCGCTGTCCAGTTGGGGGCCTCGAGCAGCACCTCGGCATCGACATGGACGAGGGTGGACTCCCCCGCGGCCACGTCGTATACGTGGACCCTCGCCACTTGCCGATCTGCCAGCGTGCGCGCGAATCCCATCACAGGGCGCCCAGCTGCCGGCGTGCCTCGTCGATCGTGGCGAGAATGGATACGGTCTCGGCGTGAGTGTGCAGGGGTGATTCCGCACGCCCGGCGCCGACGTAGCCGGCGAGTGCTGTCGCCTCCCACGCGAGTCCGTCCATGAGCGCCACGCCCGACGTGTCCGACCAGACGACCGGCTCTTCGAAGAGATCCCGAGACCGCAGGGCGAAGGCCGTCGGGATGTGGAACGGGCCGTCGATCTCGATGCTGGCGTCCGTTCCGCAGATCGATGCCACGGTGGGAGTCCGCGTGAGGATCGATGTCATCAGCGTCGACTGCTCGGAGCCGTGCCCGAGGACGACCGTGGACGTGGCGTCTACGCCGGTCGCGGTCAGCGAACCGACGGCGGTGATCGACGATGGCTCACCGAGAACCATCGAATCGAGCTGGATCGGGTAGATGCCGAGATCCAGCAATGCCCCACCGCCGGTGCCGGCTTGAAGCAGCCGGTGGTTCGGGTCGTCGGCGAGCGGCTGGCCGTGGTCGGAGATCACACTGCGCACCTCTCCGAGGATCCCGTCATCGATGAGGCGACGGATCATCAGCGTCTGCGGCAGGTAGCGGGTCCACATCGCCTCCATGAGGAAGACTCCCGCGCCACGGGCCGCGTCGACCAATCGCTGCGCGTCGGCGGCATTGGTGGCGAGAGGCTTCTCGATCAAGACGTGCTTGCCGGCCGCGATGGCGCGCAGTCCCAGCGAGAGGTGCTCGCTCTGGGGAGCCGCGACATACACGACGTCGACGCCGGGGTCGTCCAACAGCGCGTCGACCGTCGTGTGAGCAGTGGGGATGCCGTGCGCTCGAGCGAAGCTCTCCGCCCGTGTGCTCACTCGCGCACCCACGGCGACCACCTTCTGGGCGGTGTGTGCGTGCACGGCGTCGACGAAGAACCCGGCGATCCATCCAGCGCCGATCACACCCCAGCGCAGGACCGGTTCACCCTGCGCGGGTAGGAAGAGATTCGGTTCGGGCAAGGTTCTGGGCAGCATCGCCGCTCCTTCGTCGTCTGCGACATTGGGACTTTAGCATCGTAAAAGATTCCGCTTCGTCCGCCAAGAAAATTCTTTGACAATGCTAAAAACATGCTGCTAGCTTCTCCCGTCAGGGAGGTCCATCGGCGGATCGCCCCCTATGAAGGGACCAATGATGTTCCGATGGAAGGCCACAGCAGCCCTCGCGGTCGTCGCCTCGCTCGCGCTCGCGGGATGCGCTGGCAGCGCCGACGACGGAGGGAGGAGCTCGGACTCCGGCCGAGCTGATCGGCTCACATTGATCGCGATCGCCGCGCCGACGAGCTACGACGTGGGGCAGGGCGCCGAGTACGGCAACCGCAGCGTCTTCTTCCAGGCCGTGTTCGACACGCTGCTGCAGAAAGACGCCGCGGGCGAGATCATCCCCTGGCTGGCGACGGAGTGGGAGTACAACGAAGACAACACGGTGCTCACGGTGACGCTCCGTGACGACGTGGAGTTCACCGACGGCACTCCCCTCGACGCCGAGGCCGTGGTCGGCAGCCTCGAGCGCTTCCGCGACGGCACTGCACCGCAGGCCGCGACGCTCGCCGGCAAGGAGTTCGCGGCCGTCGACGCCACCACCGTCACGATCACCCAGTCCGCGCCCGACCCGTCGCTGGTCAACCTGCTGTCGATCGCGCCTGGGCTGATCCAGGCACCGTCGACGTTCGACGACCCCGACTCTGCCACCACCCCCATCGGCTCAGGTCCGTACGTCCTCGACACCTCCGCGACGGTCACCGGCACCACGTACGTCTACACCGCGAACCCCGACTACTGGAACCCGGATGCCGTCGCCTACGACAACCTGACCATCAACGTCATCGATGACCCGACCGCGGCGCTCAACGCGATGAAGGCCGGCGAAGCCAACGGACTGCCGCTGGTCAACAACGACGCGATCGGCGAAGTGGAGGCGTCCGGCTGGAGCATCGCGTCCAACGAGCTCGACTTCCACGGCATCCTGCTGCTCGACCGTGAGGGCACGATGGCACCGGAGCTCGCCGACGTCGACGTCCGCAGGGCGATCAACATGGCGTTCGACCGCGAGGCGCTCCTCGATGCGCTGCAGGCGGGCTACGGCACGGTGACCGAGCAGGTCTTCCCGACGACATCCGTAGGCTTCGATCCGGCGCTCGACAACACGTACTCCTACGATCCTGAAGGCGCGAAGGAGCTGCTCGCCGAAGCCGGCTACCCGGACGGCTTCACACTGAACATGATGACCACGCCGGCATTCCAAACGACGTTCGACCTCGTCGGACAGCAGCTGGCCGACATCGGCATCACGGTGAACTACACCGACCCCGGCACCGGCAACTTCATCACCGACGTGCTCGCGCCGAAGTACCCGGCGACGTGGATGTCGCTGGAGCAGAACCCCGACTGGCAGCTGATCAACTTCATGATCGCGCCCGAGGCGACGTTCAACCCGTTCGGCTCGCAGGACCCGCAGGTGGACGAGTACATCAGCACCATCCAGAACGGCACGCAGGAAGAGGCCGACCAGGCAGTCAAGGACCTCAACGCATACATCACCGACCAGGCCTGGTTCGCTCCCTGGTATCGCAAGCAGGGCACGTTCGCACACGACAGCACCACCGCCGTCGAGATGTGGCCGACCAACTCCTACCCGTCGCTGTTCGGCTTCTCCCCTGCGAACTGATCAGCGACATGACTGCCCCGGCGTGATCGTCACGCCGGGGCGGTTCTGTGCTCAGACCGGAGCCGCGAGGCCCTTGCGGAGCGACGTCAACAGCGGCACCGACTCGTCGCCCAGGCGAACAGCCGGATCGTCGGAGAGGGATCGCAGCGCCTCGACGGCGCCCGCCAGCAGCGCCACCGCGTCCACGCGTTCGTCCAGCAGAGCCTGGAGCTGAACGCCGTCGGATACCGCGGTGAGCCTCTGCGCCTCAGCAGCGGGATCGAGGTCCGTCGGGATCAGACCCGCCGCCTGCTCAGCCGCAATCGACTCGGATACAACCTTCGCGGCCAGCGCATACCGCCGACGAAAGAATGCATGGGCTTCGTGGCTCGGCGCGATCGCCTCCGCCGCAAAGGAGTGCAGGAGATGAACCAGACCGGGCACATACAGATTCAGCCGCACGTGTTCGACGAGAAAGTCGAGCGGACGATCAGGATCGGCCTCCGCCGCACGCGCGACCTGCGTATCCGCATCCCACCTTTCGATCACTGCTTGCAGGAGTCCGTCCCGCGACCCGAAGTAGTAGACAAGATGTGCCGACTCCACTCCGCTCTCGCGAGCGATCTCGCGCAGACTCAGTCTCCGAAAACCTGAGCCTGCAATCGCACGTATCGCCGCCTCGAGCATCTCCTCCCGGCGCGCCATGCCTTTTGCATACGAGGGCTCCCTCACCTGCACCACTCTATGACCCGTCCGATTGTCGGTAACACCCCGGTTCTAGACTGTCGACCAAGATGCGCGGGTCGAGATCCGCCCGTCGTGCGGCCCGGCGACGCTACGGGCGCCGGGAGCAGCACGCTCAGCGCGCCCAGTCGGCAGGTACAGGCGGAGGCGTCGTTCTCAATGCGTCCGCCGTGCTCTCGAGAAGCTGGACCTGTTCGGGTCGGCTCCTCGAGGCGGTCGCTCATGGCGGGGGCGATCAATGTTGATCTGGACTCGAGCGCGTTCGAGGTGAGGGTTAACGCAAGAAGCTCCCATCCTCTGCGGTCGCCCGCGTAGCGTGACGGACATGGAGAACAGGCCGGAGGTTCGCGACTTTCTCATGTCGCGCCGCAACCGAGTGACGCCGGAGCAGGTCGGACTTCCTGCGTTCGGGAACCGGCGTGTTCCGGGTTTGCGTCGAAATGAAGCGGCGGCCCTCGCGGGTGTCAGCGTGGAGTATTACACGCGCGTGGAGCGCGGCAATCTTCAAGGGGTGTCAGATTCCGTGCTGGATGCCATCGCGTTAGCGCTGCGGATGGACGAGACGGAACGAGCTCATCTGCACGATCTCGGCCGCCTCGCCAACGCGTCCCCTGTGCGTGCCCCGCGCCGCATTGCGAAGCCCACGGTCCCGGCGGCCGTGAAGCGGGTGGTCGACGGCATGCCCGGTCTGCCCGCGTTCATTCAGAACAATCTCTTCGATGTGCTCTACACGAACCCACTCGGACGTGCGCTGTTTTCGGAAATGTTCCAGGACCCCACATGTCACGACAACACGGTCCGGTTTGTGTTCCTCAGTCCCGTCGCGCGGCGGTTCTACCTGGACTGGGACCGCATCGCACGTACCGCCGTCGGCTCCCTGCGAGTCGAGGCGGGGAGAAATCCCTACGACACGGCGCTTTCGAACCTGATTGGTGAACTGTCGACCAGGAGCGATGCGTTCCGGGTGATGTGGGGCGCCAACGACGTCGGAAGGTTCAGCGACGGCACAAAGCGCATCAATCACCCCGTCGTCGGCGAGCTGCAGCTCGAGCATTCGGCGATGACACTCCCGGGAGCGGCAGGGCTTTCGATGACGGTGTACAGCGCCGCGCCCGGCTCGACCACCGAGGA
Organism: Microbacterium sp. LMI12-1-1.1; assembly: GCF_040676455.1. Taxonomy (NCBI): domain Bacteria; kingdom Bacillati; phylum Actinomycetota; class Actinomycetes; order Micrococcales; family Microbacteriaceae; genus Microbacterium; species Microbacterium sp. LMI12-1-1.1. The sequence goes on from NZ_JBEGIA010000001.1 coordinate 1,239,033, forward strand.
CGGACTCGCCCTGCTGTCGAGCTGGGCCGCGACAAACGTCACCGCTCCCGCGGCCGCTTCAACCGAGACCTGACCCGCGAGGGGGTCCCTGCGGGAACCCCTTTCATCCGAGGCTCCCTCGTATTGCGCGGGACGCCTTGACTTGTCATGCCCGCTCTCGCGGTAACCGATTCGATGAAAGTTGAACACCCATGCCCACTTCCCCAGTGAAGTCACCTGCTGAGCCGAAAGCCAGGCTCCCGTTCGTCGTGCTGCTGCTCGCTGCCGGCACGTTCCTGATGAGCACGACCGAGTTCGTGATCGCCGGCCTCCTGCCGGACATGGCAGCCGACTTGAATGTCAGCGTCTCGCAGGCGGGTCTGCTGATCACGGCTTTCGCGGTGGGAATGATCGTCGGAGCTCCGACGATCTCGGTCGCGACGGTGCGCCTCCCCAAGCGCCTCACCCTCGTGCTGTCGCTGCTGCTGTTCGCGGTCGGTCACATCGTCGCAGCGCTCAGCCCCGCTTTCGAGGTCGTGCTGATCGCCCGTGTCGTCACCGCTCTGGCCACTGGCGCGTTCCTGTCGGTCGCCGCCGTCGTCGCGACCTCGGCCGCCGGGCCGTCCAACGCTTCCCGTGCCATGGGCGTGATGATGAGCGGGATGGGTCTTGCGATCGTCGCCGGTGTTCCGCTCGGATCCTTCGTCGGCCAGGCCATCGGATGGCGTGGCATCTTCTGGGCGCTGGCCGTGCTGGCGCTGGTCGCGGCGGCCGTCATCGGCAGGTTTGCGCAGGCCGAGCAGGCGGGGCAGCAGGTCGTCACCCTCCGCTCGCAGCTGGGCGTGCTCCGCGAGGGCAAGCTGTGGCTGCTTCTGCTGGCCACGGCCCTGGTCTCGGGCGGGTTCCTCGCTGCGTACAGTTACATCTCCCCGCTCCTCACCGACCGTACGGGCGTCGATGAGGCCGCGGTGCCGCTCCTGCTTGTCGGGTTCGGCATCGGTGCACTGCTCGGCACCGTCGTCGCCGGTCGCACCGGTGACCGCGCCCCGCTGGGCACCTACCTCGCCATCGCGGGTGGTTCCGCCTTGGTGCTGCTGCTGCTCATTCCGCTCTCGCCCTTCGTGGTCCCCACGGCCGTGCTCGTCATCCTTCTGGGCTTCACCGGCATGGGCGTGACAGCTATCGCGACCCCACTCGCTGTCCGGTTCGGGCACTCCGGCCCGTCGCTGTCCGCTGCGTTGACCGTCTCCGCGTTCAACGTGGGCATCGCCGCCGCCACCTGGCTCGCGGGCCTCGCGCTGGACTCCTCGCTCGGCACGACCGGCCCCTCGATCGTGGGAGCGGCGATGGCGATCGCCGGGATCATCCCGTTGCTGATCCTCGCCGCCATGCGAGCCACCCGCCGCACACCGAGCTCCGAGCCGGATGGCATCGAGAAGACCCTGGAGCGCGAGCTGCTCGTCTGAACACAGCATCCGACTGATCGAAAGGAACCATCATGCAGTACACGTGTTTGGGATCATCCGGCCTGAAAGTCAGCCGACTCGCCCTCGGGTGCATGAGCTTCGGCGACACCTCCCGGGGCTTCACCGAGTGGGCCCTGGACGACGATGCCGCCGAACCGATCTTCCGCCAGGCGGTGGAGAACGGCATCACGTTCTGGGACACGGCGAACGTGTACGGCTTCGGCACCTCCGAGGAGATCGTGGGCCGCGCGATCCAGAAGTACACCCGTCGCGAAGACGTCGTGCTGGCCACGAAGGTGCGCTTCAAGATGCACGACCGCCCCGGCGGGGAGGGCCTCTCCCGCAAGGCGATCATGGAGCAGATCGACGCCTCTCTGAAGCGGCTCGACACCGACTATGTCGACCTGTACCAGATCCACCGTTTCGACTACGACACCCCGGTCGAGGAGACGATGGAGGCTCTGCACGATCTCGTCAAGGCCGGCAAGGTCCGTTACCTGGGCGCGTCGGCGATGTGGGCATGGCAGTTCGCGAAGATGCAGCACGCCGCCGACCTGAACGGCTGGACACGGTTCGTGTCGATGCAGGACCAGTACTCGCTGATGTACCGCGAGGAAGAGCGTGAGATGTTCGGGCTGCTCGCCGATCAGGGTGTGGGCAGTATCCCGTTCAGCCCGCTTGCGAAGGGCCGGGTCGCCCGCCCGTGGGGCGAGCAGACCAAGCGGTCCTCGAACGACCCGGTGGGTGCGGCGGCGTTCAGCGATGCCGACAAGCCGGTCGCCGATGCCGTGCAGCAGGTCGCCGAAGCCCGCGGCATCCCGATGGCTCAGGTCGCCCTGGCCTGGGTGCTGCAGAACCCCGTCGTGAGCGCCCCGATCGTTGGCGCGACGAAGCAGAAGCACCTCGACGACGCCATCGCCGCCCTGGACGTCCACCTCACCGACGACGAGACCAAAGCGCTCCAGGCCCCCTACAGGGTCCGCGAGCCCAACGGCTTCCAGTGAACCCCCGACCACACGACAGAGAAGAGAGCGAATCATGACCGACAGCACCCAACCCACCACCGCTGAGAAGACCTTCATGGAGACCCTGTTCGGTGACTTCGCGCCGAAGTTCGTCTCTGTCACCGATGACGTCATCTACGGCGACATCTGGGCCCGCCCCGAGCTGAGCCCGCGCGACCGCAGCCTGATCGTGATCGCCGCGTTCATCGCCGGTGGAAACGGCGCCGACCTTGAGGGCTACCTCGCGTTCGCGAAGGCGAACGGGGTCACCGAGACCGAGATCAAGGAGGTCATCCTGCAGATGGCGTTCTACGCCGGCTGGCCCAAAGCGGTCACCGCGATGAACCTCGCCAAGCGCGTGTTCACCGCCTGAACACGCCTCGAACAAGAGAAGGAACAGCTATGACCGACAAGAGAGTCTGGATCGTCACCGGCGCCGGCCGCGGCATGGGCGTCGAGATCGCCAGGGCCGCCCTCGCCGCAGGCCACCAGGTCGTCGCCACCGGCCGGAACACCGAACGCGTCGCCGCGGCCGTGGGTGAGCACCCCGACCTGCTCGTGGTGAAGCTCGACCTCACGATTCCCGAGGACGCTGTGGCCGCTGCCCAGGCGACGGTTGATCGGTTCGGCCGCATCGATGTGCTCGTGAACAACGCGGCCAACTTCTATGCCGGGTTCTTCGAGGAGACCAGCGACGCCCAGGTGCGCGCCCAGTTCGAGACCAACGTCTTCGGCCCGATGAACGTCACGCGTGCGGTGCTGCCGATCATGCGTGCGCAGCGCTCCGGGCACGTCATCACCATCGGCTCGCTCGCCGGGATCACCGGGCTGGAGTTCGTGGACGCTTACGCGGCCAGCAAGTTCGCTCTCGAAGGGTGGATGGAGTCGCTGCGGTTCGGGGTGGAGCCCTACGGTATCCGCACCACCATCGTGGAGCCGGGGTTCTTCCGCACCGAGTTGCTCGTCGAGGAAGCCTCGACCATCTGGCCCGAGATCTCGATCGACGACTACGCCGACCGCACCGCGGCAGCCATCCCCGGCTGGCGCCAGATGAACGGCGCGCAGGCCGGCGACCCCGCCAAGCTCGGCGCTGCGCTCGTCACGATCGCCGACCTCGACGAGCCGCCGCTGCGCTGGGTGGCCGGAGCAGACGCCGTCGCCGCGATCGAGCAGAAGGCACAAGACCTGCTCGCCCAGATCAACGCTCACCGTGAATTGTCCTCGTCCCTCGACCACGAGAACGCCTGAGGAGGCCGTGATGACTGAAGGATCCGCTCCGTCCGACATGGAGAAGCTGTTCGGCGCCTTCGCCCCGAAGCTCGTCTCGCTCACCGACGACGTCCTGTTCGGTGACATCTGGGAACGTCCCGAGCTGTCCCCCCGCGACCGCAGCCTGGTGACCATCGCCGGGCTGCTCGCCGGCGGCAACATCGAGCAGCTGAACTGGCACATCCCCTACGGCCTGAACAACGGGCTGACCGAGACGGAGATCACAGAGGTCATCACCCACCTCGCGTTCTACGCAGGCTGGCCCAAGGCCGTCTCGGCGATGACCGTTGCCAAGCGCATCCTCGACGCAGAGAAGGAAGAATCACGATGACCCACACGCACGTCACCCTCAACAACGGCGTCACCATGCCCGCGCTCGGGCTGGGCGTCTACCAGAGCCCGCCCGAGGAGACCACCGACGCCGTGGCCGCAGCCTTGCGCACCGGGTACCGGCACATCGACACCGCCGCTGCGTACTTCAACGAGCGCGAGGTCGGCGAAGGCATCCGCAAGTCGGGTGTCGACCGCGCGGAGATCTTCATCGAGACGAAGATCTGGATGAGCGACTACGGCTACGACCAGACCCTCCACGGGTTCGACAAGAGCACCCGCAAGCTCGGTGTCGACCAGATCGATCTGATTCTGTTGCATCAGCCACTGGCTGCCGAGTTCGACAAGACCATCGCTGCATACAAGGCGCTGGAGTCGCTGCTTGCCGACGGACGAGTGCGGGCCATCGGCGTCTCGAATCAGACCCCGGCGGAGCTCGCACAGCTGATCTCACGCACCGATGTCGTACCGGCGGTCAACCAGATCCAGGTGCACCCGTACTACTCCCAGCCCGAATGGCGAGCGGCGAACGCCGAGCACGGAATCCTGACGCAGTCCTGGTCCCCGATCGGCGGCTCCTACATCTACGGCGACTTCGACAAGAACCCACTCGAAGATCCCGCGATCGCCGCGATCGCCGAGAAGCACGGCAAGACCAGTGCACAAGTGATCCTCCGCTGGCACCTCGACCACGGCTGGTCTGCCATCCCGAAGTCCGTCAAGCCGCACCGCATCGCCGAGAACTTCGACATCTTCGACTTCGCGCTCGCCCCCGATGAGATCGCAGCGATCGACGCACTCGACACCGGCGTTCGGGGCGGTCCCGATCCCGACTCGCTCAATCTCGATAACTACGGATTCGCGATTCCCGAGTGACGAGCCGGGGTGGACACGCGTCCACCCCACGTTTCCGCTTCACCCTCAGGGAGGACTTCTGACATGGCCCGCATCTTCATCACCGGCTCGACTGACGGGCTCGGTCTGTTCAACGCCCGCACACTCATCGGACAGGGACATGACGTCGTCGTGCACGCGCGCACGAAGGAGCGCGCCACGGCCGTCGATGACCTCGCTTCGGCCGGCGTCGTGATCGGTGACCTCGCCAGCGACAGCGAGACCCGCTCGATCGCCGAGCAGATGAACGCGATCGGTCGGATGGATGCCGTCATCCACAACGCCGGCGTCTACCTCTCCAACAGCCGCATCACCACACTCGAGGGTCACTCTCGCACGCTTGCGGTGAATGTGCTCGCCCCCTACCTCCTCACCGCTCTCGTCCAGAAGCCGGACCGTCTCGTGTACGTCACGAGCGGGATGCACCTGGGCGTGCGTGGTGACCTCGCCGACATCGACTGGACGCGCCGTCGATGGAACGCGAGCCAGGCATACTCCGAGAGCAAGCTCTACGTCGCGGCCCTCGCCGCAGCGGTCGCCCGCCGCGACCCCGACGTCCTCAGCAACTCCGTCGATCCCGGCTGGGTCCCCACCAAGATGGGCGGGGCCGGTGCGCCTGACGACCTCGAACTCGGCCACGACACTCAGAGCTGGCTCGCCGCCAGCAGCGATCCTGCAGCGCTGGTCACCGGGCAGTACTGGCATCACCGCCGGCACCAGCGGCCTGCACCCGAGGTCGACGACCCGAGCTTCCAGGACCAGCTGCTCGACACCCTCGCCGCAATCACCGGCACCGCCCTGTTCTGAACACACGACCCACCATCACCACGAAAGAAGCACCCATGCACTCCCACGGCACAGCCGTCATCGTCGGGGCCTCGCTCTCCGGGCTGATGACCGCGCTGACGCTGTCCAGAATCGGAATGCGCGTCACGCTCCTCGAGCGCTCCGACGACACCGGTCGCACCGGCGCCGCCCTCCATGCTCCCGACGGCCTGATCGAGCGCATCACCGGCCTGCCCTCGGCGCAGATTCCGCAACCGATCGCTCCCGGCATCCAGACCTGGTTCGCCGTGCACGGCGCACTCCGTGCCGCGATCGAAGCCGACCCCGCGATCGAACTCCGACAGAACACCGCCGTCCGAAGCGTCCAACAGGACGGGTCGCAGGCATGGGCAGTCACGAGTTCCGGCGAACGTGTGAGCGGCGACCTCCTCGTCGGCGCTGACGGACACCGCAGCGTCGTGCGCCGCCGTGTTGCTCCGGACAAACCGGATGCAACGTTCGCGGGGTACGTGATCTGGATCGGCATCGCCGACGAGTCATCGATCGGGTCCACCCGCTGGCCACGCGATGTCGCTTTCCTCGGTGACTTCGACAACACCCTCCTCGGTTACCCGCTGCCCGGAATCGACGGGTCGAGCGCGGTCGGCTCGCGTCGACTCGGTTGGGCCTGGTACGACGCCAGCCGCAATGACCTGCTTCGTTCATCGGGTGCCGTCGAGGGCAATGTGGTGCGGCACTCTTTGATGCCCGCGGGCATCCCGAACACCACCTACCGTGAACTCGCCCGGCAGGCTCGAAACCTGTTCCCCACGCCGTGGAGCGACGCAATCCTCGACAGCATCGAGCGCCGCGCCGTCATAGGCACGCCCATCGCTGAATACGTGCCCGATCAGCTCGTGCGCGGGCGAATGGCGCTCGTCGGTGACGCCGCTCACGTCCCCACTCCGATGACCGGCAGCGGCTTCAGTGAATCACTCCAGGATGCCGAAGCCCTCGCTGCCGCTGTGGCCGTACAGCCCGCCCGGAGCGGAATCGAGACCGCGCTCCACGACTACGAGGGTGCACGACTGCGCAGCGCCCGCAGCCTCGTCCAGTCCGGGCAGGGCTTCAGCCGGTCATTCGCCGCACGCGCAGCCTGACCCGTCCACCCAATTCGACAGAACGGAATCACAACATGCCCCGCCTTACGGCGGAATCACGGGCATATGCGGCAGCAACGGGCGGTGTACGGGCGCGACTTGCGTAAGAGAATGTCGCGCAACTCTACGCAGATCCAGAACCGGTCGAGGGAATCTTGCCCTGGCCTGGCATTTTTCTGCGGAGACGGAGGGATTTGAACCCTCGGTCCCCTTACGAGGACTCCACCTTAGCAGGGTGGTGCACTAGGCCTGACTATGCGACGTCTCCAGGCATCCGGCCGCGAAGCGCGGATGCACCCAGCAATCATAACCGAGACGAGCGCCGCTTCTTGCACCCGCCGGCGCGGTCGCCGCGACGCCGCTCCCGATCAGGAAACGCCTTCGTCGTATCAGCCACACGAGCCCACCGCTCTTCCGGGTATGCCGTTCACACAGTACGGAGTGCTCAGCGGAACCCTCACGTCGCACGAGCGGGACGACCCCGACGAGTTCGGGCGCTGGTGGCACGTCAACCTCAGGGTTCGCAGCGGAGCGCGCGAGTTCAAGGTCGCGGTCGATGTCGACAGCAGCAAGTCGGCAACCGGCGTGCAGTGGAAGACGGTCCGCACGACCAGCGCCAAGCTCGGATGGCCGACGCTTCCGCCACCGGCGTTCACCCGGCTCGTCTCCGCGCCGACGACCGGGGCGATCGACGTGATCCGGCATCCGGCCCTGCGCGTAATCGGCATCCGACGGCTCCTGCAGCGGCTGTTCCGCGCGAGGGATGCCGTACCCGCCGAGCGATCGTGGTTCTGGATCCCGGTGCTCCGACCCTGGCGCTCGGGCGATCACCTGCAGGCGTCGGAGGCGCTGGAGGCGACGCTGCGCATCGGCGCGCTCACCCTGGTGTGGGGCGAGCCGTTCCCCGAGAACGCGGCACCGGCCTCGGTGCAGGGCATGCACAACGTCCACCAGAACCAGGGCGACCCCGCCGGCTCGCAGTGGTCGCCCGAGAACGGGATCTGGCAGGACGGCGGCGTCGCGACACTGCAGGCCGACGGCAACTGGCTCGTCTTCGTCTCGAAGTTCTCCACCCAGCGCGATCACACCGATAGCGAGGGACACCCCGCCTGAGTCGGGCGTCTCCCGACCGCGCGCGGGACGCGTATCAGCCGACCGCGCGGGACGGCATATCAGCCGACCGCGCCGGCGCGGACCGCGGCCCGGCTACCGGCCTTCCTTCTGCGTGCACGTCGTCTGCGCTGCGGTCTGCCCCGCGATATCGGAGGGCAGCTCGACCCGCTGCTCGGGCACGGGCGTCTCCGCCGTCGCGGGCGTCTCACCGGTGGCCGGGGTCTCCCCCGCCTCCGCCGTCGCGGCGGGCGTCGGCGCCACCTCCGGCTTCACGGCCTCACCGGTCACCTCGACGCCATAGCCCTGGCTGGCGTCGCCGGTGAGCGTCAGCGGTTGATTGGCCTTGAGCGCGTCGAACAGCACCTTCGCGGCATCCTTCACCGGCATGACCCGGCTCGCGCCGTCGCCGGACGAATACCGCGTCGGGTACTGCACGAACACGATGTCTTCGTACGGCACGTCCTTGACGGCCATCGCGATCTGCACCATGAGCGTGGGGTTGGTGAGACCGGAGCTCAGGACCAGCTGCTTCTGCTGCACCTGGTTGATCGCCGTCGACGCGAGGTTCAGCAGCGTGGCGGGGTTCGACAGCACGGCGCCGGACTGCAGCTTGCGCACCATCGACGACATGAACTGCTGCTGGTTCGAGATGCGCCCGAGGTCCGAGCCGTCGCCGATGCCGTGGCGGATGCGCAGGAACTGCAGCGCCTGGACGCCCTGGAGCGTGTGGTTGCCTGCGGTGAGGCTGAGCCCGGTGTGCGAGTCGCTGATGTCGTCGGCCACGCACACGTCGACGCCGCCGATGGCATCGGACATGTTGATGACGCCGGTCCAGCGGATCGCGGCGGCGAAGTCGATCTCGTCCTCGATGAGCGATTCGACCGTGAGCACGGTGCAGGCGAGCCCGCCGTACTGGTACGACGCGTTCATCATCTGCGACGACATCGCCGAGTAGCTGCCGCTGCCGTCCTCCGTGGGGCACGACGGGATCGGCACGAGCATGTCGCGCGGGAACGAGACGACCGTCACGCGACGGGGCTCGTCCGAGATGTGCACGAGCATGGTGACGTCGTTGCGCTCACCCTCGGTGTCGCCGCGCTGGCAGGCGGACGACAGCTTCGCGTTGTCGCCCTCGCACGAGTCGGTGCCGGCCATGAGGATGTTGACGCCGCCCTCGATCGCACCCAGGGACGGCGGCAGGACCCCGCCCTCGTCGAGAACGACGGCGTTGGCGGCCACCGTCTGCGTCGCGTCCCACACGTTGTACGCGGCGATGCTGGCTGCGCTCACGCCGAAGACGCCGAGCACGACGCCCAGCATGGCGAAGAGTGTGACGAACGGATGCCGGGACTTCAGGGCACCGTGGCGCGCGAGGGGCGCCCGGCCCTCTCGCGAGGGCCGCTTCGACGCCGCCATCAGCCGTTGGCCCTGACGTTGCCGGCCGAGCAGGTCTGCTGCGCCGCGTTCTGACCCGGGATGTTGTCGGGAAGCGCCACCGGGGTCTCGCTCGGCGCAGGCGCGGCGGTCGGGTCCGTGGTCGGCGCGGGGTCGGTGGTCGGCTCAGTGGGCTGCGGGTCGGCCACGATCACTCCTCCGGTGAGATCCTGGTCGTGCGTGACCTCGATCGACTCGTTGGCTGCGAGCGCCGCCCACAGCTGATCGGCCGAGTCGTAGTCGGGCACCACGCGGTTGGCGTCGGCGGGGTCCGTCAGCACGGGGTACTGGACGAACACGATGTCTTCGAACGGCACGTCCTTGATCGCGAGCGCGATCTGCATGAGCGTCATGGGGTTGGTCAGCGACTCGCTCGGCGTGATGTTGTCGACCGCTGTGGTGGCCAGCTTGTACAGCGTCGCCGGGTCGGAGAGCACCTCGCTGCTGACGAGCTTGCGGGCGAGACTCGACATGTACTGCTGCTGGTTGCTGATGCGCGCCAGGTCGCTGCCGTTCTCCAGGCCGTGGCGGGTGCGCAGGAACTGCAGCGCCTCGACGCCCTGGATCGTGCGCGGCCCCGCCGGCCAGTTGATGGCGGTGTACTTGTCCTTGATGCCGCCGTTGCCGATGCAGACGTCGACGCCGCCGATCGCGTCGGTGATGTTGATGACGTTGCCGAAGCTCACCTTGGCGGCGAACGGGATGTTCTGACCACTCAGGTCGCTGATCGTCTTCGCGGTGCACGACAGGCCGCCGTAACCCCACGCCTCGTTGATCTGCGTCTTGGAGGTCGCCGACGTGATCGAGCCGTCTTCGCGCGTGCAGGACGGGATCGGGATCATCAGGTCGCGCGGGAACGACACCACCGTCACCCGGCGCGGGTTGTCGGAGATGTGCACGAGCATGTTGACGTCGTTGAGCTGCCCGCCGGCGTCCGCGCCCGTGCAACGGTCACCGAAGAGGTACGCGTACTCCTCTTCGCATTCGTCGGTGCCGACGAGCAGGATGTCGACGCCGCCCTCGATCGCTCCGATGTCGGGCGGGACGGATCCCTGGCCCTCGAGCTCGACGGCATCCGCGGTGAAGCTGGTGGTGATGTCGGTGACGGCATATGCCGCGACCCCGACGCCCGAGACCAGCACCACGGCGGCGACGATGCCGATGAGCTTCGCGACGAAGCCGAACGGGCCCGGGGACGACAGCTCACCATGACGGGCCACCGTACGGCGGCCACGCCTCGTGGGCTTGTGCGTCGAGCTCACTCGGTTCCTCTCAGGGATGCTGCGGTCTCACGGTCGCCCCCGGCACATCAGTTTCTGCGGAGGGTGTGGGATTCGAACCCACGGGACATTGCTGCCCACTGGTTTTCAAGACCAGGTCCATCGGCCGCTCGGACAACCCTCCCGACCGAAGCCACCCCGGAGGGCGGCATCCGTCGAACAGGCGTCGAGTCTAGCCGACAGCACTGTCGGCCCATTCTTCCAACGGCGCCTGGCAATCCTCTGAAGGACGCACGCTTTCCCGAGTTGGTCCGGTCGTTGAGCGAGCGAAGCGAGACGAAACCCCTCGCACCACCGGCGGACGCCGGGTTCGGGGCGTTTCGTCTCGCTCGTTCCTCGCTCGCTCAACGACCGGGTGACGGGGTCAGAGGAGGCGCAGCACGGCGGCGACGCCGCCCTCGTGGACCGACGACGTGGTCTCGCCCGCGGCATCCCGCACTTCCTGCGGGCCCTGCGCCATCGCCACGGCACGCCCGCCGTTGTCGAGCGCCCAGCGGAACATGCCGACGTCGTTGCGGCCGTCGCCCATCACGAGGACGTGCGCCGGGTCGATGCCGAGCTCGGTGCGCACGAGCTCGAGGCCGGTGCTCTTGTCGACGCCCTTCGGCGCGATGTCGAGCCATGCGGTCCAGCCGACGGCGTACGAGACGTGGTGGAGTCCGATGCGGGCCACCAGGTCGACGAAGTCCTTCTCGCGCTTTTCGGGCGACACGACGACGATGCGGCACACGGGCTGCGCGCCGAGCTCTTCGAACGGCACTCGACGCGCGTTCGTGAGATTCCAGTCCTCGAGGTACTCCGTGTACAGCCGACGGCCGTCGGGCAGCTCGACGAGGTAGCGCGCGTCGGGCAGGTGCTCGCGCAGCTGCTCGAGAACGGCGCTCGGGTCGAAGGTCTCGATGTGCCAGCGGTCGTACCTCAGCTCGTCGGCCTCGACGCGTTTGAGGACGACGGCGCCGTTGGAGCACACGACGAACTCGGGGGCGATGCCCAGCACGCGCAGGATGCCGCGGGTACCCTCCCAGCTGCGGCCGGTGGCGACCATCACCTCGTGGCCCGCGCGGTGCGCGTGCTCGACGGCGTCGACGACCCCCGGGCTCAGCGACTCGTCCTCGAGCAGCACGGTGCCGTCGATGTCGAGTGCGATGAGGAGCTGCTCCGTCGCGACCGCGGGATCCTCGGTGTCGCGCGCGACCCGCTCGACGAGCTTCGCGGCCTTCTTCGGCGCGACGACCTTGATCGACCCGGTGGCGGGCAGATGCGCGTCGGTCACGCGATCGGCTCCATGACCTCGAGTCCGCCGAGGAACGGTCGCAGCACCTCCGGCACGGTGACCGAGCCGTCCTCGCGCTGATGCGTCTCGAGCAGCGCAACGATCCAGCGGGTGGTCGCGAGCGTGCCGTTCAGCGTCGCGACCGGCTGCGTCTTGCCACCTTCGGGCCGGTAGCGGATGTCGAGCCGACGCGCCTGGTAGGTCGTGCAGTTCGACGTCGAGGTGAGCTCGCGATAGGCGTTCTGCGTGGGCACCCAGGCCTCGACGTCGTACTTGCGGGCGGCGCTCGAACCGAGGTCGCCCGCGGCCACGTCGATCACGCGGTACGACAGGCCCAGGTCCTGCAGCATGCGCTCCTGCAGCTCGACGAGGCGCAGGTGCTCGGCCTCCGCCTCTTCGGGGGTGGTGTAGACGAACATCTCGAGCTTGTTGAACTGGTGCACGCGGATGATGCCGCGGGTGTCCTTGCCGTACGACCCGGCTTCGCTGCGGTAGCAGGTCGACCAGCCGGCGTAGCGCTTGGGTCCGCGCGAGAGGTCGAGGATCTCGTCCATGTGGTAGCCGGCGAGCGGCACCTCGCTGGTGCCGACGAGATAGAGGTCCTCGTCGTCGAGGTGGTAGACCTCGGCGGCGTGCTTGCCGAGGAACCCGGTGCCGCGCATGACCTCGGGGCGCACCAGCGTCGGCGGGATGATCGGCGTGAAGCCCGCTTGCAGCGCGCGGTCGAGCCCCAGGTTCATCAGCGCGATCTCGAGGCGCGCGCCGATGCCCGTGAGGAAGTAGAACCGGCTGCCCGACACCTTGGTGCCGCGCTCCATGTCGATCGCGCCGAGCCGCTCGCCGATCTCGAGGTGGTCGCGGGGCTCGAAGCTGAACGCGGGAACCTCGCCGTGGGTGCGCAGCGTGACGAAGTCGTCCTCGCCGCCGGACGGCACACCCTCGATGACGATGTTCTCGAGGGCGGAGAAAGCCTCGGCGGATGCCTCCTCGGCGGCGGTGACCGCGTGCTGGGCCTGCTTCACCTGCTCGCTCAGCTGCTTGGCCTCGGCGACGAGCGCCGCCTTCTCCTCTTTGGGGGCTTGCGCGACTCTCTTGCCGTGAGCGTTCTGCGCGGCGCGGAGCTCTTCGAACGTCGTGATCGCGGCTCGTCGGGCCCGATCGGCCTCGACGGCGACGTCAACGGTGTCGGGCGACTCGCCCCGCGCCTCCTGCGAGCGCTTGACCAGCTCGGGATTGTCGCGAAGCAGCACGGGATCGATCACCCTGCAAGCTTAGTCACGGCCTCCGCGCAGGCACGTGTGGCCTCGGCCGTCGACCTCACGGCCGAGACTCCCTGGCGCGCCCCTTGACCTCGGATGCCCCCGACGGGCGTTTCGCGTCCTACTCTGGACCACATGGCGGCATCTGGATCGAGCGACGACGCACGACCCGACGACGCACGACCCGAGGACGACCTCATCCCGCATCCCGCCGATGCGATCTACGCCGACGGTCCCAGCACCGCCGAACTCGACCTCGCCGAGGTGGAGATCGAGGAGACGATCCCCACCGCCGACGCGGCCCCGCCTGCGGGGCAGGCCGAGGCCGACGCACCCGACCCGGCCGAAGCGGCCAAACCCGACGACGTGATCCGCGAGCCCGACGACGTCGAGGCCGACACGGCGGACGGCGAGACCGGCTACGCGCGCCGCGTCGATCCGGCGGGACGGACGCGTCCCATGGAGACTGCGGGTGAGCGCCCCTCACCCAAGGCCGCCCTCGTCTACAACCCGATCAAGGTCGACGCCGACACCCTGCGCGACACCGTCACCCGGCTCTCGGCGGGAGCCGGGTGGGCCGAGCCCCTGTTCTACGAGACCACGGTCGACGACCTCGGCGACGACGTGACCCGTCAAGCACTCGACGAGGGCGTCGACGCCGTCCTCGTGGCCGGCGGCGACGGCACCGTGCGCGCCGTGTCGGAGGCGATGAGCGGCAGCGGCGTGCCCCTCGCGATCGTGCCCAGCGGCACCGGCAACCTGCTCGCCCGAAACCTGAGGCTGCCGCTGACCGAGCCGGACGCCATGGTGCGGGCGGTCTTCGACGGCGACAGGCTCGCCATGGACGTCGGCTGGACCGAGCTGAGCCGTCCCGACGGGACGACGGCCGAGCACGCCTTCGTGGTGATGGGCGGCATCGGCCTGGATGCCGCGATGATCGCCAACACCAACCCGCAGCTGAAGAAGACCGTCGGCTGGGTGGCATACGTCGACGGGGCGGCGCGCGCGCTGCCGTACGCGAAGCCGTTCCGCGTCGTCTACGAGCTGCCCGGGCACCGGCTGCACTCCTCGCGCGTTCAGAGCGTGCTGTTCGCGAACTGCGGGAGGCTCCCCGCGGGACTCGACCTCATCCCCGAGGCCTCCATCGCCGACGGCGCGCTCGACATCGTCATCTTCCAGCCCAAGGGGCCGTTCGGCTGGCTGTTCGTCTGGCGCCGCGTGGCGTGGGACAACAGCTTCCTCCGTCGCTTCCGCACCGGCCGCCGCGTGCTGTCGCTGCGTACCAAGGACAACGCCGTGATCTACTCCCGCGGCGCGGGGATCGAGCTGGCGACGCACGAGCCGCGGCCCGTGCAGCTCGACGGCGACGAGTTCGGCGAGGCCCTCTCGGTGAAGACCCGCGTCGCCCCCGCCGCACTCCTGGTCGTGGTGCCCAAGGGCCACGACACCGACGGTCTCTGAACACCCTCCGCACGCTCGAGCGCCCGCCGGTGCTCAGCATGCCGATCGTCGTCGGCCTGTCAAGACCGCGCCCGCGGGACGGTCGCGCGGCAGGATGGGGCCATGCCCGGCCCCTCCATCGTGTGGTTCCGCGACGACCTGCGCCTCGCCGACAACCCCGCGCTGCGTGCGGCCCTGGATCGCGGCGAGCCCGTGATCGGGTTGTACGTGCTCGACGAGGAGAGCCCCGGCATCCGCCCGCTCGGCGGGGCGGCGCGCTGGTGGCTGCACCACAGCCTCGCCTCGCTGGGCGAGCGGCTGCGCGAGCGTGGCGGCACCCTGGTGCTGCGACGCGGCCCGGCCGATCGGGTGGTGCGCGAGGCGGTGACGGATGCCGCGGCCGGCGCCGTCTTCTGGAACCGGCGATACGGCGGGCCCGAGCGCGAGATCGATGCCGGCCTCAAGTCCGCTCTCCGGGAGGACGGCGTCGAGGTCTCGTCGTTCGCGGGTTCGCTGCTGTTCGAGCCGTGGACGGTGCGCACCGGCGCCGGAAGCCCGTTCTCGGTGTTCACGCCCTTCTGGCGCGCGTGCCTCGCCCTGCCCGCACCGCGCGCCCCGCTCGCCGAACCCCGCGAGGTCGGCGGACCGCGCCGGGCTCCGGCATCCGACTCGCTCGACGACTGGGCGCTTCTGCCCACCCGGCCGGACTGGGCGGGCGGACTGCGTGAGACGTGGGAGCCCGGCGAACCGGCCGCGCGCCGACGGCTGCGGGAGTTCCTGCGCGACGATCTCGCGCACTACGACCGCGCCCGCGACGAGCCCGCCGCAGGCGCGACCTCGCTGCTGTCGCCGCGCCTGCGCTGGGGCGAGCTCAGCCCGCATACCGTCTGGCACGAGACCGTCGAGGCCGGTGCCGGCGGCAGGTTCCTCTCGGAGCTCGGGTGGCGCGAGTTCGCATGGCACGTCCTCTTCCACCACCCCGACCTCGCCAGCCGCAATCTGCGGCCCGAGTTCGACGCGTTCCCCTGGCCGCGGCTGAAGCCCACCCACCTCGACGCCTGGCAGCGCGGCCGTACCGGCGTCGCGCTCGTCGATGCGGGCATGAAGGAGCTGTGGCACACGGGCTACATGCACAACCGGGTGCGGATGGTGGCGGCATCCTTCCTCGTCAAGAACCTGCTCATCGACTGGCGGCGCGGCGAGGAGTGGTTCTGGGACACGCTGGTCGACGCCGACGGCGCCAACAACCCGTTCAACTGGCAGTGGGTGGCGGGGTCGGGCGCCGATGCGGCGCCGTACTTCCGCATCTTCAACCCGCAGCTGCAGGCCAGGAAGTTCGACTCCGACGCGCACTACGTGCGCGAGTGGGCGCCGGAGCACCTCGGAGAGCACCCGCCCGAGCCCATCGTCGATCTCGGCGAGACCCGCAGGGCCGCGCTCGACGCGTACGAGCACGTCAAGCGCGCCGCCCGCGCCTGACCCGCCCGGCGCAATCGCTACCAGGCGTACGCTTCGGGCGCCTGGCCGCCGGGGCCGGGGAACAGCTCGTCGAGCGCGTTCAGGTCGTCGTCGCTGAGCCGGATGTCGAGGGCCGACACCGCGGACTCGAGCTGCTCGACGGTGCGGGGGCCGACGATCGGTCCGGTCACACCGGGCTGGTGCAGCAGCCAGGCGAGCCCGAGCGCCGAGGGCGTCCAGCCGCGCTCCTGTGCGAAGCGCTCGTACGCGGCGAGCTGGTCGCCGCGCTCCTCGCGCTGCGACGCGATGCGCGCCGTCGCCGACCGCGCGTTGGCATCGGACGATCCGCCGCTGAGCAGCCCGCCCGCCAGCGGCGACCACGGCAGGACGCCGAGACCGTAGTTCTGCGCCGCGGGGATGACTTCGAGCTCGATGGAGCGCTGCACGAGGTTGTACAGCGACTGCTCGCTGACCAGCCCCAGGAAGTTGCGCTGCGTCGCGATCTCGTTCGCCTGAGCGATGTTCCAGGCCGCGAAGTTCGAGCTGCCGGTGTAGACGACCTCCCCGCGCGCCACCAGCACCTCCATGGCCTGCCAGAGCTCGGGCCACGAGATGTGCCGGTCGATGTGGTGGAACTGGTAGAGGTCGATGCGGTCGGTCTGCAGCCGCCGCAGCGACCCGATCGCCTCGCGGCGCACCTGCCAGGCCGACGCGCCGCGCGCGTTGACGACGTCGCCGTCGGGTGTGGGATCGACCATCGGCGAGTGCACCTTCGTCGCCAGGACGATGTCGTCGCGCACACCGGGGCGGGCGGCGAACCACCGGCCGATGATCTCCTCGGTGGTGCCGCGTCCGCCGGCGCCGCCGTAGCCGTTCGCGGTGTCGAAGAAGTTCACGCCGAGCTCCAGCGCGCGGTCCATGATCGCGAACGCGTCCTCCTCCGAGGTGCGGTCGCCGAAGTTCATCGTGCCGAGCACGATCCGCGAGACGGAGGTGCCGGTTCGTCCGAGGTGCACGTAGTCCATCCCGACATCGTCACACGGCTCCCGGAGCACTGGGGCGGCTTTCCGAAAACGTTTCCCGAATTTCCTCCCGTGTCGACTCCCGGAATGCGCGCGGCCCCTGCCCGGTTGCCGCCCGTCATGACAACGATCGGAATCATCGGTGCAGGACATATCGGCAGCGCACTCGCACGCGCCTTCTCGGGGCTCGGGTACGACGTCGTGATCGCCAACTCGCGCGGACCCGAGAGCCTGGCCGGCCTGGTCGCCGAGCTCGGACCGAAGGTCACGGCCGCAACCGCCGCCGACGCGGCAGCCGCCGGCGACATCGCCGTGGTGACGGTGCCGCTGAAGGCACTGAAGGATCTGCCGGTCGAGCCGCTCGCCGGCAAGATCGTGCTGGACACCATCAACTACTACTTCGAGCGCGACGGCCACATCGACGCCCTCGACCGCGGCGAGGCCACGACATCCGGACTCGTGCAGGCGCACCTGCCCGCCTCGAAGGTGGTGAAGGCGTTCAACCAGATCCTCGCCTCCGAGATCAACACCACGGGTCTGCCGGCGGGCGATCCCGACCGCCGTGCCCTCGGCACAGCGAGCGACCACGATGATGCCGTCGAGCTCGTGACGGGCATCTACGACGCCCTCGGGTTCGACACCGTCAGCGCCGGGCCTCTCAGCGAATCGTGGCGGCTGGAACGCGACCGGCCCGCGTACGTGGCGCGCCAGACCGCCGCCGAGCTGCGCGAGAACATAGCGAAGGGCAACCGCCTCCCCTGATCCGCCCCGGTCGTTGAGCGAGCGAGGAACGAGCGAGACGAAACGCCCAGAATCCGGCTTGACCGTGGGCTCAGCGCGTTTCGTCTCGCTTCGCTCGCTCAACGACCGGATGGGGACTCAGCGCGTTTCGTCTCGCTTCGCTCGCTCAACGACCGGAAGGAATAGAGCTGATGGCGCAGCGGGTTGTCGCAGGGGATGAGTACCGCCACCCCCGCCCCGGCCCTGTCCGTCCTCGACCTCGTTCCGGTGCGCACCGGCCAGACGAGCGCCCAGGCGGTCGCGGCATCCCTCTCCCTCGTCGACGCCGCCGATCGGCTGGGCTACCGCCGCTACTGGTTCGCCGAGCACCACAACATGCCGGCGGTCGCCTCGACGACGCCGCCGGTGCTGGCGGCGGCCGCGGCGGCTCGGACCTCGCGGATCCGCCTCGGCTCGGGCGGCGTCATGCTGCCGAACCACTCGCCGCTCGTGGTCGCCGAGCAGTTCGCGGCGCTCGAAGCCCTCGCGCCCGGTCGCATCGACCTCGGCCTCGGCCGCGCTCCCGGGTCCGACCCGGTGATCACGCAGCTGCTCCGCCAGAGCGGCACCACGAGCGACGTCGAGCGCTTCCCCGACCACGTGCGCGACATCATCTCCCTCGTCGCTCCCGACGGCGCCTCCCTGCGCTTCACATCGGGCGGCACGTACGACGTGCACGCGACGCCGGCCGCCACCACGACGCCCGAGGTGTGGCTGCTCGGCTCGAGCGACTACTCGGCGCAGCTCGCGGCATCCCTCGGCCTGCCCTACGTCTTCGCGAACCACTTCTCGGGCGAGGGCCTCGAGCGCGCACTCGAGCTCTACCGCACGGCGTTCGTGGCGTCCGAGACGCTCGCCGCCCCGCGGACGTTCCTGACCGCGAACGTGCTCGTCGCGCCGACGGACGACGAGGCGGAGGCGCGTGCGCTGCCGAACCTGCGCATGACCGCGCGCCTGCGGACGAACCGGCCGCTCGTCGCCCTCGAGACCGTCGAAGCCTCGATCGCGAACGCCGACGACTTCGCCGGGCTCGGCGACACGTTCATGGCGTCGGCGCGTGCGAAGTGGTTCGTCGGCACTGCGCCGGCCGTGGCATCCGACCTCCGCGCCTTCGCCGCGCGGCACGGTGTCGACGAGGTCATGATCTCGCCGATCGCCGGTTCCTACGAGAATGAGCCGATGGATACCGCCCCCGGCCGCCTGCAGACGCTCGAGCTGCTCGCCGCGGAGCTCGGCCTCGCGTCCTGACGCATTAGCCCTCGCCGGGGTCCAGGGCCGGCGCCCGGGCCCGGCTCCGGCGAGGCACCCTCCCAGAGCGCCATTGAACTTCCGGTTCACACGCCTGAACGCCGAACCCGGTCCCGTCGGCTCGATGACCGACCCGTATGGATCGGAAGTTCGACCAACCCCTGTGAACCGGAAGTTCCACCAACCCCTGTGAACCGGAAGTTCCACCAACCCCTGTGAACCGGAAGTTCCACCAACCCCCGTGAACCGGAAGTTCCACCAACCCCTGTGAACCGGAAGTTCCACCAACCCCTGTGAACCGGAAGTTCCACCAACCCCTGTGAACCGGAAGTTCCACCAACCCCTGTGAACCGGAAGTTCCACCAACCCCTGTGAACCGGAAGTTCAATGGGGTTTTTCAGAACCTGCCTGACGACGGCCTGGCCCCGGGTGTTCGGCGTCCGCTACCAGGCGATCAGCTTGTGGGGGCGGAAGATCACGACGGTCGAGTAGTCCGCCCACATGCGGTCGTGCGTCCACCCGAGGCGCTCGATGCCGCCCGCGTACTTCGCGAGGTAGGCCCCGCCGAGCCGATCCAGCCAATCGACCGTCGGCTCGGGTGACAACTCGACAGTCCCCTGCAGCACGTGGAGCTGCTCGCCGTCGTCGCCGGCTTCGAGGTGAAGCATCGCGCGCGGATTCTCACGCAGGTTCTTGATCTTCGCCGAGGCTGGCTGGCAGAAGACGTAGGCGACGTCGTCCTGCCAGAGGAACCACACCGGCACGGCGTGCGGAAAGCCATCGCGTCCGATGGTGCCGAGCCACGCGATCTCTTCGCTGCGAAGCCGGGCGAGCGCCTTCGCCTCCCGCTCGTTCAAAGCATCCAAAGCCAGTGCCGTCATTCCTGCACCTCGGGCTCGCCCGAGATGAGACCGCGCAGCCAGTCGCGTGCCTCGACGAACACGTCGTCGGCGTACCGCTCCGGGTAGCGCACCACGGCACGGTCGGCCCGCGGATAAGAGCCGAGGAAGGTCACACGCGGGCTGAAGCGGCGCAGGCCCAGGAGGGCGTCGGCCATGCGCTCGTCCTCGAGGTGGCCGTCGGCATCGACGACGAAACGGTATCGGCCCAGCTCGTCGCCGATCGGGCGGGAGGCGAGCAGCGACAGGTTGATGCCCCGGGTGGCGAACTGCTCGAGCATCTCGAGCAGGGCGCCGGGGTGGTCGTCGGGCAGCTCGACGATGAGCGAGGTCTTGTCGGCGCCGGTCGGCGGCGGCGGCACGACCGTGCGGCTCACGAGCACGAAACGGGTGACGGCGTTGGGGTTGTCGCCGATGTTCGAGGCGAGCAGCTCGAGCTCGTGGTGCTCGAGGATGCCGGGCGGTGCGATCGCGGCATCCGCATCGCTCGATCCGTCGAGGAGGCCCATCGCGCTGGCGACGTTGCTCGCCGCCGGCACGTGCGCGTGGGCGGGGAGGCTCCCCGAGAGCCACTGCAGGCACTGCGCGTACGCCACCGGATGCGCCGCGATGAGCGACACGTCCTCGAGCCGCGCACCCGGCCGGGCGACCAGCACGAACTCGACCGGCACCAGGTACTCCCCCACGATGCGGAGTCCGGGCACCGTCGCCAGGGCGTCCTGCGCCGTCGACACCCCGCCGTCGACGGAGTTCTCGATGGCGATCATCGCGGCATCCGATCGGCCCTCGACGACGTCCGCGAGCGCCTCGCCGACGTTGCGGACCGACCGCCACTCGTGGCCGCGCGCCTCGGGCACCTGCGCGAGCGCCGCCTCGGTGAACGTGCCCGCGGGCCCGAGATAGCTGTACGTGCGGCGGGTGGGAGCAGATGCCTCGGCGGAGGCGACCTCGGAAGTCACGCGTGCCAGCCTAGCCGCGGCCGTGCAGGCAGGCCCCGCAGCCGCGGCGTGGGCATCACCTCCCGTACCGTACGCAGGATCGCCGGCGCCGGCGCGGCCTCCCGACCGCGTCATTCCGCGGCGGGTACGTCGGCGCGGACCATCCACTCCTGAGAACGGAACGGCGGACGGCCGTCATCGGCGATGCGCGAGGCCCTGCGGGAGGGCAGACTGGGACGCATGAGTCGCGCAGGACAGCCCGCCGAAGCATCCGACCTCATCGACATCGATGAGGTGATCTCCGCCTATTACGACATCACCCCGGATCCGGCGGTGCCCGAGCAGCGCGTCGCGTTCGGCACCAGCGGCCACCGCGGCTCCTCACTGTCGGCCAGCTTCAACGAGACCCACATCCTCGCCACGACGCAGGCGATCGTCGACTACCGCCGGGCGCAAGGCATCAAGGGGCCGCTGTTCCTGGGCCGCGACACCCACGGCCTGTCGCTTCCCGCCGAGCGCAGCGCCATCGAGGTGCTCGTCGCGAACGGCGTCGACGTGCGCGTGGACGCCCGCGACTCGTGGGTGCCGACTCCCGCGCTCAGCCACGCGATCCTCACCTACAACCGCGGGAAGGATGCCGCCGACCCGAGCCGCTCCGACGGCATCGTGGTGACCCCGAGCCACAATCCGCCGCGCGACGGCGGCTTCAAGTACAACCCGCCGAACGGCGGCCCCGCCGACACCGACGCGACCGGCTGGATCGCCGACCGGGCGAACGAGCTCATCGCGGCGAACCTGGAGGGCGTGGCACGCACGCCGTTCCGCGACATCGACGCCGACACGCTCGGCGAGTACGACTTCCGCGACGCCTACGTGCGCGACCTCTCGAACATCATCGACGTCGAGGCGATCCGCCGCGCGGGCGTGCGCATCGGCGCCGACCCCCTCGGCGGCGCCTCCGTCGAGTACTGGGCGCTCATCGCAGAGGTGCACGAGCTCGACCTCACCGTCGTGAACCCGGACGTCGACCCGACGTGGCGGTTCATGACGCTGGACTGGGACGAGAAGATCCGCATGGATCCGTCGTCGCCGTCGGCGATGGCCGGCCTCATCGGCCGCCGCGACGAGTACGACATCCTGACCGGCAACGACGCGGACGCCGACCGGCACGGGATCGTGACGCCCGACGCGGGGCTGATGAACCCCAACCACTACCTGGCCGTCGCGATCGACTACCTGTACTCGCACCGCCCGGAATGGCCCGCGGATGCCGCGATCGGCAAGACGCTCGTGAGCTCGATGATCATCGACCGGGTAGCCGAATCGCTCGGGCGTCGGCTGCTGGAGGTTCCGGTCGGATTCAAGTGGTTCGTCCCCGGCCTGCTCGACGGATCGGTCGCGTTCGGCGGCGAGGAGTCGGCCGGCGCATCGTTCCTGCGCCGCGACGGGAGCGTCTGGACGACCGACAAGGACGGCATCCTGCTGTGCCTGCTGGCCGCCGAGATCCTCGCGGTGACCGGCAAGACGCCCTCGCAGCGCTATGCGGAGCTCGAGGCCGAGTTCGGCGCCTCGGCGTACCAGCGTGTCGACGCCCCCGCATCCCCCGCCCAGAAGGCCGCGCTCGGAAAGCTGGCGCCCGAGGCGGTCACCGCGACCGAGCTGGCCGGCGAGCCGATCACCGCGAAGCTGTCGCACGCGCCCGGCAACGGGGCAGCGATCGGCGGCCTCAAGGTGCAGACCGAGCACGCGTGGTTCGCCGCGCGCCCGTCGGGCACCGAGGACGTCTACAAGCTCTACGCCGAGTCGCTCCGCGGTCCCGAGCACCTCGCACAGGTGCAGGCAGAGGCCCGCGAGGTGGTGTCGCAGGCCCTGGCCGGCGCCTGACCCCCGGTCGGTCGTTGAGCGAGCGAGAAACGGCCGACCCGAAACGCGCCCGACCCCCCGGTCGTTGAGCGAGCGAGAAACGAGCGAGACGAAACGCGCCCGCCCCCCCGGTCGTTGAGCGAGCGAGGAACGAGCGAGACGAAACGCGCCCGCCCCCCGGTCGTCGAGCGAGCGAGGAACGAGCGAGACGAAACGCGCCCGACCCCCCGGTCGTTGAGCGAGCGAGGAACGAGCGAGACGAAACGCGCCCGACCCCCCGGTCGTTGAGCGAGCGAGGAACGAGCGAGACGAAACGCGCCCGACCCCCGGTCGTTGAGCGAGCGAGGAACGAGCGAGACGAAACGCGCCTGACCCCCCCGGTCGGTCGTTGAGCGAGCGAGGAACGAGCGAGACGAAACGCGCCTGACCTTGCGCAAGACGTCTCGCCCGTACACAGACGAATCGCCCGAACCCACGCGAGGGACGCATGGGTTCGGGCGACGTTCTTTCGTTCGCGGGTCGGCCGGTGGCCCGGCACGACCCGGTGCGGTCAGGACCGCGTGACGCCGCGGCGACGCGTGAAGAGCACGTACAGGCCGAGCACGATGATCGCGCCGAGGATGGATCCGATGATCCCGGCAGGCTGCAGGAAGCCGCCGTTGGGGTCGCTGCCGAAGAGCAGGAAGCCGAGGAAGCCGCCGACGAACGAGCCGACGATTCCGAGGACGATCGTCAGCAGAATGCCCATGCTCTGCTTGCCCGGGATGACGGCGCGAGCGATGAGGCCGGCGATGAGGCCGATGATGATGAGGCCCAGAATTGTCCAGAGCATGATCTCTCCTTTGTCTCGTGGACACCGCGGGGGGTGCGGTGTCTCCTGTGAGATGACGATGACGCTACCGTTCGCGCCGCCTCAGCGCCCGGAAACCCCTGCCCCTTGACACGGGCCTCAGCGAGCGGGAAAATCGCGCGTCCGCTCGCGTGGGGAAGCGTTTTCCGCCTGGATGCGCCACAATGAGACCGTGCCCGATCTGACGCTTCGCCTCGACGACACCGACCTGACCGTGACCACCGCCGGCGTCGACATCGCCCGGTACGCCTTCGCCCCGGGCGGCGCACCGTCGGAGGGGCCCAAGCCTTTCCTGCATCCGGTGCGCGCGCTCGACGGCGCCCCGCTCACGGCGTACCGCCCCTGGGACCACCGCTGGCACAAGGGCCTGCAGATGACGTGGACCCACGTGTCGGGCGAGAACTTCTGGGGCGGCAACACCTACCGCCCCGACACCGGCGACTACGCCCTGCTCGACAACGTCGGCCGCATGCGCCACGACGGCTTCACGGAGATGACGGATGCCGGCACCGAGGTGTCGTTCACCGAGCAGCTCACCTGGATCACGCAGGGCGGAGAGGAGTGGGTCGCCGAGACGCGGACGCACCGCTTCCACAGCGTCGACGCCGAGCGCGGCCTGTGGCTGCTGGACTTCTCGACGACGCTCCGCAACGTCGCCGGCCGCGACCTCGAGTTCGGCAGCCCGACGACGCAGGGCCGCCCGAACGCCGGCTACACCGGCTTCGTCATCCGGATGCCGCGCGCCTGGACCGGCGGCCGCGTGCTGGCCGGCGGCCTGCCCGACGACGCCGGCAGCGACGCCGTCATGGGTCTCGACGCGCCGTGGGTCGCCCTCTCGGGCGAGCACGACGAGTTCGACGGCGGCGGGACGGTGCTCGCATTCGCAGGCTCGTCGACCGGTGGCCCCGCGATCCGCTGGTTCGTGCGCAGCGAGCCGTTCCCGATCCTCGCGCCCTCCCCTTCGTTCGACGAGCACATCGTGCTCGCACCGGGGGCCGAGCTCTCGCTGGCGCACCGGCACGTCTTCGGCGACCGCATCTGGACCCCCGGCGAGACCCGCGCCCTCGCGGACGAACTCGCACCCTGAGTTCGTCGTCTGCGCCGGGTGCGGGGCGTTTCGTCTCGCTCGGCCCTCGCTCGCTCAATGACCGAGAGCAGAGTTCCGGTCGTTGAGCGAGGGAGCGCAGCGACCGAGACGAAACGCGCCGAACCGAACGGCCGCGCCGGGGCCCTCGCTCGCTCAACGACCGCGAGCAGAGTTCCGGTCGTTGAGCGAGGGAGCGCAGCGACCGAGACGAAACGCGCCGAACAGAACCGCCGCGCCGGGTGCAGCGCGTTTCGTCTCGCTCGTCCCTCGCTCGCTCAACGACCGGGAGGACGGACGGGCCCGCGTCAGGAGGCGATGACCTCGAGGTCCGCGCGGACGGGGAGGTCCCAGGCGGAGGGGCCCGCCCCGACGGCGTAAGCACCCGGCTGAACCCGGAGCGCGCCGGCGTGGAGCCAGTCGTCCACCGCTCCCGGCAGGCGCACGTCGTCATCCCAGACCGCGAGCCTGCCGGGCGAGAACTCGAGCTCGACGTCGCAGACCTCGCCGGGCGCGAGGCGCACGCGGCGATATGCGACGAGCACCCGGCGCGGGGTCGCGATCGCGAAGTCGCCGGTGGGCAGCACGTACAGCTGCACGAGCTCCTCGGCGTCGCGGTCGCCGGTGTTGCGCACCCGCACCACCGCCTGCACGACGGGCTCATCCCCGCGCGGCGCGAAGCCGGCGTGACGGTGCGTCGGCGCCGGAGCGGCAATCGCCACGCGGCCCGCGCGGTCGGATTCTCCGCTCGTCGCGGCATCCGCCAGCGTCACGGACTCGTACGCGACCGGTGCGAACGTGAGGCCGTGACCGAACGCGAACGCGGGCTCGCCGGCCTGGTGGCGGTAGGTCGCGCCCTGCCGCAGCGTGTCGTAGTCGAACAGGTCGCCCGCCTGCTCCTCGGTGGCGGGCCAGCTCTGCGACAGGCGGCCCGACGGCTCGCGATCGCCCGAGAGCACGTCGATGACGCCGTGCCCGAGCTCCTGACCGCCATGACTCGACCACACCACGGTTGCGGCATCCACGTCGTCCAGCACGTAGGGGTAGCTCGACACGACCGTGAGCACCGCGCGCGGGTTCGCCTCGCGTGCCGCGCGCCACACCTCGGCGGCAGCGGCGGGCAGCCGCAGGTGCGGGCGGTCCTCGGTCTCGCGCCCCGCCAGGTGCGGGTCGTTGCCCACCGCGACGATGACGGCGTCGGCTCGCGCGGCCGCCTCGGCTACCGCGGAGGCGCCGGACCGCACGACGCGCACGCCGAACCGCTCGGCGTCGTCGAGGGTCACCGCCTCGGCCGCGAGCAGCCCCGAGTCGCGGAAGGTCCGCACCCAGCGGCCCGAGCCGAGGTGCAGCAGCGACCAGCTGCCGTCGGCGTGCACGTGGGCGCGGAAGCTCTCCTGCACGATCCACCCGCCGACCCGGGCGGCGTCGGCGCGCATCGGCCAGGAGCCTCCGGTGAGCAGCAGACCGCTCGCGTGGGAGCGGAGCGTGAGGACGCCGTCGCCCCAGTCCGTGACGTCGAACAGCGCGTCGTCTCCGGCGGCGTCGGCCGACGCCTCGACGACCGAGCCGTCCGCGGCGGCGACGACGTAGCGCCCGTTCGATGCGGCGCGCAGGGCCACCGTGTCGGCACCGGTCACGACCTCCGCCTCGCCGAAGCGCTCGGCGGCCGCGGCACCGATGCCCACCGAGTACGGCGGGGTGCCGGCGTACCAGTCGGTGAGCACGAGGTCGGCGAGCGGTCCGACGACCGCGACCTTCGAGGCATCCGAGAGTGGCAGCACTCCGTCGTCGTTCCGCAGCACGACGACGGAGCGCGCCACCGTCTCGCGGGCGAGCTCACGCGCCTCCGGCGCGTCGATCGCCTCGACGCCGATACCCGCGTACGGGTCGTCGGCGCCGTCGAACTCACCGGTGCGGATGCGCAGCTCGAGCAGGCGCACCACCGCCCGGTCGATGTCGTCGGTCGTGAGGAGCCCGGCCTCCAGCGCCTCGCGCAGGTAGCCGATGGTGGGCGCCGCGTTCGCGTCGTTGTCGGTGAACGAGTCGAGCCCCGAGCGCACCAGCGCCGCGGCGGCGTGGACGTGGTCGGGCTGGGCGCGCTGGGTGGTCACGAGGAACGTGGGCGCGCCGGCATCCGACACGACCGCGATCGATTCGTCGGTCCACGACCGCGCCTCGGCGACGAGTTCGGGCTGCGTGTGCGCCGGGATGCCGTTGACCTGGTTGTAGGCGAGCATGACGCCGCCCGCAGCACCGGCCTCGATCGCGCCGCGGAAGGCGGGCAGCTCCTCTTCGTGGAGCGTGCGCAGCGACATCTCGGACGACGTCGTGGAGCGGTCCGTCTCGTTGTTGTAGGCGAGGAAGTGCTTGAGCGCGGGCACCGTGCGCCAGACCCGCGGGTGGTCGCCGCGCAGGCCCCGAGAGTACGCCGTGCCGAACACGGCGGTGACGTGCGGGTCTTCGGAGTACCCCTCCTCGTTGCGCCCCCACGCGGGGTGGCGCAGCGTGTTGACCACCGGCGCCCAGACGTTGAGGCTCACGAGCGGGTTCTCGGCGCGCTTGGCGCGCACCTCGATCGCGGCGACCTCGCCCACCTTCTCGACGAGGTCGGTGTCCCATGTCGCGGCGAGGCCGACGGGCTGCGGGAACACCGTCGCCCGGCCGAGCCATGCGGCACCGTGCAGCGCCTCGCACCCGGTGCGCCACTCGGCGACGCCGAGCCGCTCGATCGCGGGGGCCGCCTGGTGCAGCATCGCGATCCGCTCGTCGGGCGTCAGCCGGTCGAGCAGGTCACGCGCACGCGCCGCGAGCGGCTGGTCGACCTGCCGGAACAGCGGCTGCCCCTCGGCGGGCACCGTTTCGCTCATCGTGCGTCCTCCTCGATCTCGATGCGGATCTCTCCGGATGCCGCAGCCCGCGCGATCCGGTCTCCCACCTGCAGCGCCCACGGCGCGCGCGCGTCGTCCGATGCGGCGATGATCGCCCCGCCTTCGCGGCGCACGCGGAACGTGGTGGCGCCGGCGGCGCCGATGGATCCCTTGGCGTCGTGGCCGGGCACCGTCGTGACGGCGTCGTAGCCGTCGGGCAGCTCGAAGCAGCGCAGGGTCACGCCGTCCGCCCAGTCGTAGTCGGGGCGGCTGTCGTCGGCCCCGAACGGCAGCACGGTGCCGGGGCGCACGCGCAGCGGCACCGAGTCGTAGCCGTGGGTCTCCGCCACCCACCGGCGGCCGTCGACGACCGAGCCGTCCAGGAGCGAGGTCCATCGTCCCTCGGGCACGTAGTACTCCACGCTGCCGTCGGCGGTGAAGACCGGGGCCACCAGCAGCGACTCGCCCAGCATGTACTGGGTGTCGGCGTCGAAGCCGGAGCGGTCGCCGGGGAACTCCAGCACCATCGGACGCATCATCGGCGTGCCGTCGGCATGCGCCTGCTCGGCCGCACCGGCCAGATACGGCATGAGACGCATCTTCAGCTTCGTGAACTCACGGGCGATGTCGACGGCCTCCTCGTCGAAGGCCCACGGCACGCGGACCGACGACGAGCCGTGCAGCCGGGAGTGCGACGAGAGCAGGCCGAACGCGAGCCACCGCTTGAACAGGCCCGGGTCGGGCGTGCCCTCGAACCCGCCGATGTCGTGGCTCCAGTAGCCGAAGCCCGACATGGCGAGCGACAGCCCGCCGCGCAGGGACTCTGCCATCGAGAGGAAAGTCGAGTCGTTGTCGCCGCCCCAGTGCACCGGGAACTGCTGCGAGCCGGCGGTCGCCGAGCGCGCGAAGACGACCGCGTCCCCGACGCCGTGGTGCCGCTCCAGCGCGCGGAAGACGACCTCGTTGTAGAGCTTCGCGTAGTAGTTGTGCATGCGGTGCGGGTCCGACCCGTCGTGCCACACGACGCCCTCGACCGGGATCCGCTCGCCGAAGTCGGTCTTGAACGCGTCGACGCCCTGGTCGAGCAGTCCCTGCAGCTTCGCGACGTACCAGTCGGCCGCCTCCGGGTTCGTGAAGTCCACGAGCCCCATGCCGGCCTGCCACATGTCCCACTGCCACACGCTGCCATCGGTGCGCCGCAGCAGGTAGTCCTTGTCGGCCGCCTCGCGGAACAGCGCCGAGCGCTGGGCGATGTAGGGGTTGATCCACACCGCCACGTGGACGCCGCGCTCGTGCATGCGGGCGATCTGGCCGACCGGGTCGTGGAAGGCGCGGGCGTCCCACTCGAAGTCGGTCCACTGGTACTCCCGCATCCAGAAGCAGTCGTAGTGGAAGACCGACAGCGGGATGTCGCGCTCGGCCATGCCGTCGACGAAGGCGCTCACGGTGTCTTCGTCATAGCTGGCGGTGAAGGATGTCGTGAGCCACAGCCCGAACGACCACGCCGGCACGCGCGCCGGGCGCCCGGTGAGTGCGGTGTAGCGGCGCAGCACGTCCTTCGGCTCGGGTCCCGCGATGACGTAGTAGTCGAGCGACTCGCCGTCGACCGAGAACTGCACGCGCGAGTTGACCTCGCTGCCGACCTCGAACGAGACGTTCGCGGGGTTGTCGACGAAGACGCCGTAGCCGCGCGACGTGATGTAGAACGGCACGTTCTTGTACGACTGCTCGCTCGAGGTGCCGCCGTCGGCGTTCCACGTGTCGACGACCTGGCCGTTCTTCACGAATGCGCCGAAGCGCTCGCCGAGCCCGTAGACCCGCTCGCCCGGTTCGATGCTCAGCTGCTGGTGCACCCAGGTGGGCTGCGTGCCGCCGGCGGCGGTGCCCGCGGTGCCGGGGGTCCCGGTCGTGCCGTTCTTGCCGCTGGTGCCCGTGAAATGCCCGATCGATCGCGGCAGCGAGCTGGTGAGCACGCGCCCGTCGCTCTCGAAGTCGACGCGCCACTGACCTGCGGACCGCGAGACGCGCGCAGCCAACGAGCCGGACGTGAGGATGCCGGCCTCGTCGTCGATGGCGATGTCGGGGCGGAAGCCCTCCTCGCCGAACACCTCGAAGTCGGGGCCCCGGTGCACGGCCCCCGCGTGCCGCTCGACCCGCACCTTGACGACGCCGGGCGCCGGGGCCGAGAGCGTCATCGTCAGCATCGCGCGATTGAGGGTGTCGCCGCGGTCGCGGATCACGGCCGTCGGGGCATACACGGTCATGGTGCCGGCCGCCTCGTCGTGGCGGATGTCGTCGACCTCGACCGCATACAGCGGCGCGAGTCCCGGCCGGGTGAGCCAGTAGCCATCGGTGAACTTCACTCTGCGTGCCTTTCGATGAGCACCATGGCGGCGCCGGGGGCGAGCGTGGCCCGCCCGTCGACGTCCGCGTCCGACAGGAGATCCCGGTGCGGCCCGGGCACCGTGAGGTGCCGCGTCGCCTGGCCGTGGTTGAGAAGGAAGAGGGCGTCGCCGCGCCGCACGGCCTCGACGTCGTCGGGCAGCACGCGATCGGGCACGACGCCGGTCACGCCCGCGGCGTCGAGCGCGTCGTCGAGGACGGCGGCGAGCGCATCGTCCGACGCGAGGGCGCCCAGGTACCAGGCGGTGCCGTCGCCGACACGGTGGCGCGTGATCGCCGGCGCTCCGGCGAGATGCCCGTCGCCGAAGCGGGCGAGCACGTCGGCGCCTTCGGCGCGCAGCCGCTCCCCGAGCACGGTGGCCTCGGCCGTCGCCGGGCCGGTCGTCCAGCCGGCCTCCACCGCGAGCGGCGTCGGCGCGTCGGGCAGCCCCACCCACTCCTCGCCGCTGACGCCGAGAAGGTCGCGCAGCAGCACCGGGGAACGCCCGGTGAGGATGCCGGCGTTGACGTCGGCGACCCCCGAGAACGGGCCCACGACGAGGCTCGCGCCACCTTCGACCGCCGCACGGAGTGCGGCTGCGGCATCCGTCTCGAGGATGTACGTGTGCGGCACGAGCACGACCCGGTACGCCGAGAGGTCGGCGCCGGGGCGCACGAGGTCGACCGCGATGCCGCGGCGCCACAGCGCGCGGTGCCAGCGCTGGACCTGCTCGAGGGTGTCGAGCCGCTCGGTCGGGCGCCCGGGCTCGTCGGCGGCCCAGCGCGAGGGCCAGTCGAAGAGGAGCGCGACGGATGCCGCCACCCGGCCGCCGACCACCGGCCGCAGCCGCCGCAGGTCGGCGCCCAGCGCACAGGCGCCCGCGAAGACCTCTGTGTCGGCTCCGGCGTGCGGCAGCAGCGCGGAGTGGAAGCGCTCGGCGCCCGTCCGGGCCTGCCGCCACTGGAAGAAGCAGATCGCGTCGGCCCCGCGCGCGACGGCCTGCAGCGAGTCCAGGCGCGCGCGATCCCGGCTTTTCGGGAGGTTGTGCGGGCGCCACGAGGTCGCGCTCACCGCCTGCTCCATGAGCACCCACGGGCGGCCGTCGCCGAGCGAGCGCATGAGGTCCTGTACGAGTGCGATGTCGGACGACGCGGCCGCGGCGGCGTGGTCGGGGTACTGGTCGTCGGCGACGACGTCGACGTCGCCCGCCCACTCCCACAGGTCGGTGAGCGGCTCGAACCCCATGAAGTTGGTGGTGACCGGCTGCGTCGCACCGGCGTCGCGGATCGCGTCGCGCTGTTCGCCGAAGACGCGCTGCAGCGCCCACGACGTGTAGCGGCGGAAGTCGAGCGACTGCGCCGGGTTGACGAGATAGGGCATGCGCCGCGGGGGCAGGATCTCGTCGAAGTCGCGGTAGCGCTGCGCCCAGACGAGCGTGCCCCAGGCGTCGTTGAGCGCGTCGATCGTGCCGTAGCGGTCGGCCAGCCACAGCCGGAACTCGCGTGCGGCCTCGTCGCCGAAGTCGATCTGGCCGAACTCGTTGCCGACGTGCCACATGCGCACCGCAGGGTGGGTCGCGTAGCGCTCCGCCATCGCGGTCGCGATCGACAGAGCATGCGCGCGGTAGACGCGCGAGGCCGGCGTGAACTGGTTGCGCGATCCGGCGGCGAGGCGCACGCCGTCGGGATTCACGGGCAGCGTCTCGGGGTGCAGGATGCCGAGCCACGGCGGCGGCGACGCGGTCGGCGTCGCGAGGTCGACGGCGATGCCGTGCGCGTGCAGCAGGTCGAGCACCTCGTCGAGCCATGCGAAGTCCCGCTCCCCCGGCGACGGCTCGAGGCGCGCCCAACTGAAGACGCCCACCGTGACGAGGTTGACGCCGGCGCGGACCATCAGCTCGACATCCTCGTGCCAGACCTCGCGGGGCCACTGCTCGGGGTTGTAGTCGCCGCCGAAGCAGATGCCGAGTTCGCGGGTGAGCTCACCGAACGCGTCGATGCGGCGCGGGTGCGGGGTGGCGGCCATGGAGCGGAGAACCTCTTCGCTGAGTTTCGTGCGGCGGACGGGGTGATCGACGAGCGGATGCCGAAGTGGGCGACGATCTTTCGAAGCGCTTCAACACCGAGACCATATACTAAGGGTGTGACGATGTCCACGCGCCGCGATGATGCGGCCACGCGCCTCCGCTCCGAGGCCCTGCACTCCCTTCGCGCGTCCGCGCCGGCCTCCCGGTGGCTCGAGGCGTACCCCGTCGGCAACGGCCTGCGCGGCGCCATGTGCGCCGGCCTCGCCGGGGGCGAGAAGCTGTGGCTGAACGACATCACGGCGTGGTCGGGTCACGCCGGCGCCGACCCGCTCGAGGGCGTCACCGTGCGCGGGGCGGATGCGCTCGAGGCCGTCCGCGGGGCGATCGAGGCGGACGATCTCGACGCGGCGGATGCGCTGCTGCAGCGGATGCAGACGCCGTGGGTGCAGGCCTACCTGCCGCTCGGCTGGATCGACATCGAAGTGCTGCGGCCACCGGTCGGCGCCGGCCCGGGGACCTTCCAGCGGCGCCTGGACCTCGCGACCGGCGTCGCGACGCACTCCTACGTCGGCGTGACGCACCGCACGTGGGCCGACCTCGTGACCGGACTGATCATGCACGAGATCACGGCTGAGGAGCCGATCTCCGTGCGGCTCCAGGTCGGTTCGCTGCTGCGGGCGAAGTCCGCTCCCGCGAACGTGGGCGGCGACCTGGTGACCCAGTGGCTGCTTCCGGTCGACGTGGCTCCCGGCCACGAGCAGCCGGCCGAGCCGGTCCGATACGACGAGCGGATCGGACGCCACGGCGCCGTCGTGGTGCGCTCGTTCGGCGCTGCCGAGGTGGCCGACGGGGTCCTCACCAGCGCTGCCGCGACCACCCACCTGTTCGCCGTCGCGACGGCGACCGCGCCCTCGCTGCCCGGCGACCCCGCCGATGACCGCGACGCACGGCAGCGCGCGCAGGACCTGCTCTCCGGCATCCCGGTAGCCACCGATGTCACCAGCACAGCGACGGCGCTCCTCGGTGCGCACGTCGCGGCGCACGGCGCCCTCTACGAGCGGTGCGCGCTCGAGCTGCCCGCTCCCGATGACGCCGACGCCGGCTCGCTCGACACCGTCGACCGCGTGTACCGCGCCCAGGAGCGCGACGACGCCGCACTGGCGGCGCTGGCGTTCCACTACGGGCGGTACCTGCTCATCGCATCGTCGCAGCCCGGCGGCCTCCCGATCACGCTGCAGGGTCTCTGGAACGCCGAGCTCCCGGGGCCGTGGTCGAGCGCGTACACGCTCAACATCAACACGCAGATGGCGTACTGGCCGGCCGAGACCACCGGCCTCGCCGAATGCCACGAGCCGCTGCTGCGGTTCACGCGGCGGCTCTCGGAGACCACGGGGCCGGTCGTCGCGCGGGAGCTGTACGGCGCGGACGGCTGGGTCGCCCATCACAACTCGGATGCCTGGGCCCACGCGGCACCGGTGGGCGCGGGCCACGGCGACCCGGCGTGGGCGAACTGGTCGCTCGGCGGCGTGTGGCTCGCACTGCACCTGTGGGAGCACTACGCGTTCGGAGGGGACCGCGCGTTCCTGCGCGACGAGGCCTGGCCGGCGCTCGCGTCGGCCGGGGCCTTCGCCCTGTCGTGGATCCAGGACGACGGCGAGCGCGCGTGGACGAGTCCGTCGACCTCGCCCGAGAACCACTACCTCGACGCCGACGGCCGCGAGCACGGCGTCGCTGTCACCGCCACGATGGATGTCGCGCTGCTGCGGGAACTGGCCGCGGTCTGCCGCGCTGGCGCCGCGACGCTGGGCCTCGACGAGCCCTGGGTCGCGGAGCTCACCGCGCGCACCGGCAGGCTGCCCGACCCGCGCGTCTCGGCGCGGGGCGACCTGCTCGAGTGGGATCGCGAACGCACCGAGGCCGAGCCGGAGCACCGGCATCTGTCGCACCTTCTCGGGCTGTTCCCGCTCGCGCAGATCACGCCCGAGGCGACGCCGGAGCTCGCCCGCGCGGCATCCGAGTCGATCCGGCTGCGCGGTCCGGAGTCGACGGGTTGGGCACTCGCGTGGCGGGCAGGCATGCAGGCGCGCCTCGGCGACGGCGAGGCGGTGCACGCTCAGCTGCGGCTGGCGCTCCGACCCGCCGATGAGGGCTCCGACGAGCACCGCGGCGGCCTCTACCCGAACATGTTCAGCGCCCACCCGCCGTACCAGATCGACGGCAACCTGGGCGTGACCGCGGCGATCGCGGAGGCCCTCGTGCAGTCCTTCGACGAGCCGGCCGAGCAGGGCGAGTCCCTGCCACGACCGCAGGCGGAGTCGATAGACCCCGCGCGCGTGCGGCTGCGGCTGCTGCCCGCGCTGCCGCCGCAGTGGCCCGACGGCGCCGTGCGCGGCATCCGTTCCCGTGGTGACGTCTCGGTCGATGTCGAATGGACAGACGGACGCCTCGTGCGGGCACGACTTCGGGCAGGCGCGCGAGCGGCGACAATGATGGTGCACGGGCCCGACGGATCGATCGGCACGTACGAGCTCGCCCCCGGAACCACGCGGGTGATCGAAGCAGGAGAACGGGGAACCTCATGGTGACGATCGCTGACGTCGCACAGGCGGCGGGCGTGTCGATCTCGACGGTGTCGTACGTCATGAGCGGCAAGCGGGCCATCTCGCAGGAGACGCGCGACCGCGTCGAGAAGGCCATCGACAACCTCGGCTTCAGCCCGCACGCGGGCGCGCGGTCACTGGCGTCGCGGTCGACCAACGTCATCGGACTCCAGGCTCCGCTGCGCACGGGCGTCGACGTGCACGTCGTGATGCAGATCGTCACCGGCGTCGTCACGCAGGCGCGCAAGCACGGCTACGACATCCTGCTGCTCGCCAGCGACGACGCCAAGGCGCTGCAGCGAGCCGCCAAGGGATCGATGGTCGACGCCCTGCTGGTGATGGATGTCGAGTCCGACGACCCGCGCATCGACACGCTGTCGGGCCTCGGGCATCCGAGCGTCCTGATCGGCCTGCCCGAGGGGCGGCGGGCGATCCCCTGCGTCGACTTCGACTTCGAGGCCGCGGGCTGGCTGGCCGTGGATCGCCTCGTCGCGCTCGGCCACCGGCGCCTCGCCCTCATCGGCTCGCCTCCCGAGGTCATGTCGCGCCACACCTCCTACGCCGACCGCCTGGCGCGGGGCTTCCTTGCGGCCTGCGAGGCCAACGGAGTGACCGGCACCGTGCACGCGTGCCCGAGCAGCGCCGAGTCGGTCGCGACCGTCGACGCGGTGATGACCGAGAACCCCGACATCACGGGCTTCTTCGTGCACAACGAGGGCGCGCTGCCGCATGTGGCCACGACGATCGCCCAGCGCGGTCAGGCGCGCGGCGACGACCTCGCCGTCGTCGCGCTGTGCCCCGACGACGTCGCCCGCTCGGTGTCGGGACTCGCCGACAGCATCGCCGTGCCGGCCGAGGCGATCGGCGCGGCCGCGACCGACATGATCTGCGAGATCCTCGCGAACGGCGCGAAGCCTGCCGTGCGGCTGCTGCCGCCGGCCCTGACCGGAGTGCCCGCGGCGACATGACCGTGACCTGCGCGCATGCCTCCCCGCCCGGCGCCGGTCAGCGGGTGACCCGCTGATGCGGATCGACCCCGACAGCCGCACCCTCGGCGGCTTCTCGACGTTCCTGACCTTCGTCGGGCTCAACCTCCTGTACATCGTGCTGTGCCTGCCGGTCGTGACGATCGGCGCCGCCACCAGCGCGCTGTACGAGGTGACCCTGCGCTACTCCGACGACGAGAGCGGGCGTCCCCTCAAGGACTTCTTCCCCGCGTTCCGCGCCAGCTTCGGCCGCGCGACGGTCCTGATGCTCTGCCTGCTGCTCCCGGCCGCGCTGCTCGGCTTCTCGAGCGTGTTCTGGTTCGCGCACCCCGCGCTGCTGGCCGGCGCGGCCGGGATCGCCGCGGTCATCGGCAGCGTGTACCTCTTCGCGGCGTTCCTATACGCGATGGCCCAGGTGGCGTACTTCCGCAACACCGTGCGCCAGACGCTCAAGAACGCCCTCCTGCTGCCCGCCGCCGAGCCCGTCCGCACGCTGGGCGTGCTGGTGATCCCCGTCACCGCCGTCGCGCTCATGATCCTGTTCCCGCCGGCGGCGATCCTGGTCGGCACGATCGGCTTCTCCGTCGGCGCCTACGCGACCGCCTTCCTCTTCCGCAGCGTCTTCACCCGCCACGACACCTGATCCGGTTCGCGGCGCCGCCTGGCGCTCGCAGTCGCTCGACTGGTTCCGCGGCGGCGTTCGGCGTCGAGGACTTGCGCGCCCGCGCGCTCGCGCCCGCGACGCGGGCAGGCAGCACGTTGTCGAAAACCCCAATGAACTTCCGGTTCACACACCCCCGATGAACTTCCGGTTCACACACCCACAGCAACTTCCGGTCCGCACACCCGGATGAACTTCCGGCGCACACGGGTCGGATGAACTTCCGGTTCACAACCCGCATCAACTTCCGGTTCACACACCCCCGATGAACTTCCGGTTCACACACCCACAGCAACTTCCGGTCCGCACACCCCGATGAACTTCCGGCGCACACGGGTGGAGTGAACTTCCGGCTCACACACTCGCATCAACGTCCGGCTCACACAGGTGCGCCGTTTGCCCCAAGGTTGTCTGTTGTGTGAACCGGAAGTTCAGCGGCCCCCACGAGGGATGTCTGGCGACGGCGAAGACCGACGCGGATGCCGTCACCCGGGCAAGAACGAAGGGCCCGGGATGCAGCATCCCGGGCCCTTCGCGTCATGCGGGTGTCAGCCGGCGAACTCCTCCGCCACGGCGACGCGCGCGTCGTTCTGCGACTTCGCGTTGTCCATGTCGAACTCGAGCACCTGCTCGTAGCCGAGGCCGTTCGCGGTCTCGATGAGCTCGTCGCGCAGCGACTCGAACTGCGCCTCGCTCTCGGCGAAGACCATCTGCCACGAGTACTGCTTGATGATCTCCTTGACCTGATTGCGCAGCGTCTCGATCTCGGAGTCGTCGGCGGGAGCCGCGTAGCTCGCGCCCGGGGCCACGAGCACCTGGTCGTTCGCCTGCAGGTACTCCATGGTCGAGGTCGCGTCGCCCATCTTCGCCGACCAGTCCTCGGTCAGCGGGTTGGCGATCGAGGCCTGGTAGGTCGGCCAGAACGTGTAGCTGTACGGCAGGCCGGTCTCGGCGTCGGTGTCGATCGGGAGGACCGCGCTCAGGTTCAGCGCGGACACGCCGTCGGCGTACTCGCCGCCGCCCCATTCCTCGGGAACGGTCGCGCCGCCCTGCAGGAACACCTCATTGCCGAAGTCGGTGAGCTCCGGCTCACCGGCGTCGTTGACCTCCCACGTGAGGCCCTGCGGGCCGGCCGAGGCTCCGGTCTGGCTGCTGTTGGCGTACGCGCCCTCGGCGGAGTACAGCCAGTCGACGAATGCGGCGATGCGCTCCGGGTCGTCGGCCTTCGAGCCGATCGCGAAGACCTGCTTGCCGCCGTACGCCTCGGCGCCGTACGAGAAGATGTTCTGGTCCTGCAGGGGCGCCATCTGGAAGCCCTTGCCGGCGGCCATGTTCTCTTCGGTGTTGAAGGCCGACTGCCCGAGCCAGGGCCACCAGGAGAACAGCACCTGGCCGTTCTGGAACTTCGAGAACAGCGTGTCGTAGTTCTGCGTGGTCGACTCCGGGTCGACC
This sequence comes from Microbacterium sp. LMI12-1-1.1, assembly GCF_040676455.1. Taxonomy (NCBI): domain Bacteria; kingdom Bacillati; phylum Actinomycetota; class Actinomycetes; order Micrococcales; family Microbacteriaceae; genus Microbacterium; species Microbacterium sp. LMI12-1-1.1. Next base: position 1,276,816 of record NZ_JBEGIA010000001.1, read on the forward strand.
AGGCCCAGCTGGTTGGCGTCGAAATAGAGCTTCAGGTTGCGGATGTACTCGCCGTCGGGGTCGAGGATGCTCTGATAGTCCGAGCCATCGGCCTTGGACAGCACGAACCCGATCTCGTCGTAGCCGTAGAAGCACGCCGGCTGCTTGGCGGTCACCATCATGTTGCCGTCCCAGTCCTTGAACAGCGAGAAGGCGTAGGTGGGCTGGCCGTTGTCGGCGGCGGGGTGGGCCGCCTGCATGTCGGCGAGCACCGGGAGCAGGTCCTCGAGCGTGCCGATCTCGGGGTAGCCGAGCTCCTTGTAGTAGTCCCACCGCACGTACGGGCCGAAGGTCGGGTTCAGGCCCTCGGACGGCTCGGTGGGCTTGAGGGAGGAGACCGCGGACGGGAAGCCGTAGATGCCGTCCTTGCCGTCGTTGAGCTTCTCGACGGCCGCGTCGAACTCGGCGGCATTGTCCATCGCCGGGTAGTAGTTCGACGCGTCCTGCACCAGACCGCCCTCGATGAGCTCGTCGAGCTTCTCGCCCTTGTCGGTGATGATGAGGTCGCCGAGGTCACCGGCGGCCACGCGCGTGTTGTACAGGGTGTCGCCGCCGCCCGCGACGTTCGGGGCGATGATGTTCAACTTCATGTTGAACTTGTCCTTGACGATCTTGGCGAACCAGCCCTGCTGGACGCCCATGTAGTTCGCGAGACCGTCGAACACGTCGATCGTGATCTCCTCGTCCCACGCCTCGGGGAACTGGTCGATCGCACCTTGATCGTCGCCGCCGCCTGCGCTGCAGGAGGCCAGCGATCCCGCGGCGAGCAGCGCCACGAGCGCCAGGGACACCTTCTTTCGAAGCTTCATTGCTTTCCTTTCTTGGTGGTGCGTGGCCGCCGTCAACCCTTGACGGCGCCCAGCATGATGCCCTTCACGAAGAAGCGCTGGAACAGGGGATAGATGAAGATGATGGGCAGCACGACCAGCACCGAGACGGTCATGCGTATCGAGGTCGGCGTCTGCTGGGTCGCCACCCCGGCTATCTGGCCGAGATTGCCGCCCGCGTTCTGCGCGGCCTGCGCCAGACTCGACGCCTGGTTGATGAACATGTAGAGCAGGTACTGCAGCGTGTACAGGCTCTGATCGGTGATGTAGATCAGGGTGTCCTGGAAGCTGTTCCACTGCGTGACCGCGCTGAAGATCGCGATCGTCGCGAGGATCGGCGTCATGTTCGGCAGATAGACGCGGAAGAAGACCTGCAGGATGTTGGCGCCGTCGACCTCGGCGGCCTCCTGCAGCTCGCGCGGCATCGACTCGACGTAGGTCTTGGCGAGGATCACGTTGAACGGCTGCACCACGAACGGCAGCACGTAGACCCAGAAGTTGTTCGTCAGTCCCAGCGTCTTCATGATGATGAACACCGGGATCAGGCCCGCGCTGAAGTACATCGTGATGATGAGGAAGCGGTACCAGAACTTGCGTCCCCACATGCGGGTCTGCGTGAACATGAAGCCGAGGAACGCGGAGGCGAGCACCGTCAGCACGGTGCCGATCACGGTGCGGCCGACGCTGACCACGGTCGCCATCGGCAGGCCCGGCAGCTGGAACACCTGCGTGTAGTTCGAGAGGTGGAATCCGACCGGCCACAGGCGCACATCCCCGAGCGCGGAGACGTCGTTGGCGCTGACCGAGTTGATGATCAGGTAGTAGAAGGGGTACGCGCAGATGATCGCGAACAGCAGGAACAGCGCATAGTTCGCGATGCGGAACAGCACATCGCCGACCGTCGCCCGGTAGCGGGCGGAGGTGTCTCCGCGCTTCGCGGTGGTGAGCGTCTTCGTCATCGTCGTGGTCATGGCCCGGCCCTCAGACGATCGATTCGCCGCGGACACGCTTGGAGACCGCGTTGACGGTGAGCAGGAGGGCGACCGAGATGAGGCTCTTCAGCATGCCGATCGCGGTGGCCAGCGACAGGCTGTTGCCCGTCATGCCGATGTTGTAGACGTACAGGTCGAGCACCTGGATCCACTCCTTGTTGAACGCGTTCTGGAACACGTAGTACTGCTCCATGCCGTTGTTGAGGATGTTGGCGATCGACAGCAGCAGCAGCACGAGGTACGTCGGCATCAGCTGCGGCACGGTGATGTAGCGCATCAGCTGGAAGCGCCCGGCCCCGTCGATGCGGGCCGACTCGTAGAGCGACTGGTCGATGCCCGCGATCGAGGCGAGGTAGATGATCGCGCCCCAGCCGAGTCCCTTCCAGATGCTCCAGAGCGTCATGGTGATCCAGACGTTCTGGTCGCTGTCGAGGAACTTGATCGGCGTCGTGATGAGTCCCGCGTCGTTGAGCACGTCGTTGACCAGGCCCGAGCTCGAGAAGAGCGAGAAGGCGATCATGTACACGAGCACCCACGAGATGAAGTTGGGGAGCGCGGTGAGGGTCTGCACCGAGCTGCGGAACCACGGCGCCTTCACCTCGTTGAGGAGGATCGCGAAGAACAGCGGCAGCACGGATGTCGCGATGCCGAGGAAGCTGATCGCCAGGGTGTTCATCAGCACCTGGCCGATCTGGGCCATCTGCGTCGGCGAGCTCACGAGCATCTGGAACCACTGCAGCCCGACGAACTCGCTGCCCTCGAGGCCGAGGGCCGGCTTGTAGTCGTAGAGCGAGTAGATCCAGCCGTACAACGGGAGGTACGAGAACAGGAACGCGAGGATCAGGAACGGGACGATGCAGAGGAACAGCGTGAACGAGGTGCGGCTGCCCGCGGGGCGCGGCCGCCGTGCGCGACCCTTCCTCGAATTCTTGTCGAGGTTGTGGACCGCGGCCTCCTGGAAGACCGTCTGCGCTTGAGCCTGCGTGGTCATCGGACCGTGCCCGGGTGCGCGGCATCCGCCGAGACTGCCGCCGGGTGAGCATGACGCCGTTCCATGTCACTCCTTCGTGTACGTGGCTGCCGCTCCATCGAGGGCGGGTTTTCGGGTTCCAGTGTCGAACCGCTTCGATTTCGAACCGCTTCGATTGAAGAGTAGGCGGGAGGACCGGATTCGTCAAATGCCTTCCCGTAACGCCGAGGTAACGATCGGGAGCCGTCCGGCGGGGCGTCCGCACCATGGAAAGCGCCTACCATGGTCGGACCGGACGCGCGGAGGCGTCCGTTCCCGGCCGGATGCCGGGAGAACAGGACGGAACGAGCGACATGAAGCGAGTCGGCATCCGTGATGTCGCCGAACGCGCCGGCGTGTCGATCAGCACCGTCTCGAACGCGCTCAACCGCCCGCACATGGTCAGCGAGCGCCTCGTCGACCGGGTGCGCTCGGCCGCCGATCAGCTCGGCTACGTTCCGCTGCAGGCGGCGCAGCAGCTGCGCGCGGGCAGGTCCGGCCTCCTCGGCATGACCGTCATCAACATCGCGAACCCGTTCTTCGCCGAAATGGTCGCCGGCGCCGAGGACGCGGCGTCCGCCGCGGGACTCCGCGTGCTCGTCGGCAACTCCAGCGACGACGTCGCCAAGGAGCGCGATCACCTCGAGCTCTTCGAGCGCGTGCAGGTCGAGGGCGCCCTGGTCAGCCCGTTCGGCCCCCTGGAGCCGTGGCTGCAGCGACTGCGCGGCCGCGGCATCCCCGTCGTGCTGGTGGATGCGGTCGACGACACCGGCGAGCTGCCCTCGGTGTCGTTCGACGACGTCGCGGGTGGCCGGCTCGCGGCCGAGCACCTGCTCGCGACCGGTCGCCGTCGCCTGGCCTTCGTCGGGGCGCGCGAGGAGGTGCGGCAGGTGCGCGAGCGCCTGCAGGGCGCGCGCCTGGCCGTCGCCGCGCACGAGGGCGCGTCCCTCGAGCCCATCTGGACCTCGCGCACCACCTCTGATCTCGGCCGCGCCTTCGGCGAGCAGCTCGCGGCCCGCTCCCCCGCCGACCGGCCCGAGGGGATCGTGACGTCCAACGACCACCTCGCCATCGGGCTCGTCCACGGCCTGATCTCGCAGGGCGCGCGGGTGCCCGACGACGTCGCCGTCGTCGGCTACGACGACATAGAGTTCGCGGCGATCGCCGGCGTGCCGCTCACCTCGGTTCGCCAGCCGGCTCGCGAGATGGGGCACACGGCCGCCGAGATGCTGCTGGCCCGGATCGCGGGCACCGCCGGTGCGGATCTGGGGAACGTCGTCTATCAGCCGGAGCTCGTCGTCCGCGCCTCGACCGGCGGCTGACCGCATATCGACTTCCTGCCGCCTCAGCTGACCAGCTGAGAGCCCTTGGCCGGCCGATCGCCGTCGCGGCGCTCGATCGCCCGCAGTGACCGTCCGACGAAGGCGGCTATCCGCCGCGCGCCCCGCTCGTGGAAGTGGGTGTCGTCGGCGAGCCCGTCGGGCCACAAGGGGTGCTCACCGGGCGCGAAATGCGACAGCAGGGCGACGGATGCCTCCGGCCCGAGATCCTCGTAGAGCCACGTCGTGAACGCCGTAAGGTCGATCAGCGGCACGTCGAGCTCGTGCGCCAGATCGCGCACGGCGTTCGGATAGTCGCCGTGCGTCGCGGTCACGCGGTCGCCGTCGAACCAGCGCCGCTCGACGGAGGTGCACAGCACCGGTCGCGCGCCCCGTGCGCGGACGTCGTCGACCATGCCGCGCAGGCGTGCCGTGTACCCGCCGCGCGCGCCGAGCTCGGGCAGCTTCTGGTCGTTGTGCCCGAACTGGATCACGACGACGTCACCCGCGGCGACGCCGCCGAGCAGGCGGGCCCAGGTTCCGTCGGCGAGGAACGACTCTGTCGTCGCGCCGCCGTAGGCGAGGTTGCGCACCGGCGCCTCGACCACGGGTTCGATGTACGAGCCCCACCCGGTCATGGGCAGCTCGTCGGGCTTGGCGGGGGCGACCGTCGAGTCTCCGGCCAGGTGGTACGTCATGTTCAGCCTTTCGCAGGCGCCGGGGCGCGGCATCCGTCGATACCATGTCATCATGACTCAGAAAGCGTTTACCGGCGCTATCCGCGTCATCGGGATCGCCCAGAATCCTCGACCCGGCCGATCGGTGCTGGCGCTGCTCGCGCGCCGCCCCGCGCGCATGACCGCCGCCATCCTCGCGTTCGCGTGCAAGGAGATCCCGCTCTGGTTCCTGCCGGTGGTGACGGCCAAGATCATCGACCTGGTCGCGACCGGCGGCGACGTGTCGACCGTGCTGGTGTGGTTCGCGATCGCGGCGGTGCTGCTCATCCAGAACTACCCGATGCACATCGTCTACACGCGCAACTTCATGACGGTCGTGCGCGACACCGGCGCGGACCTCCGCAACGCCCTCGCCGCGCGACTGCAGAGCCTGTCGATCGGCTACCACACGCGGGTGAGCTCGTCGATCGTGCAGACGAAGGTGGTGCGCGACGTCGAGAACGTCGAGCTCATGCTGCAGCAGGTGACGCACCCGCTGCTGTCCTCGACGATGGTGCTGATCGGCGCCATCGTGATGACCGCGATCGCCGTGCCGCAGTTCCTGCCCGTGTACGCCCTCGCGGTGCCGATCGCCCTCGTGCTGCGCGCCACCCTCAGCCGCCGCTCGCAGGCCCGCAACGAGGTGTTCCGCCGCGAGGTCGAGGGGTTCGCTGCGCGCGTCGGCGAGATGGCCTCGCTCATTCCGGTGACCCGCGCGCACGGCCTCGAGCGCACCGCCGTCTCGCGCGTGCAGGCCGGCGCCGACGGCGTCCGTCGCGCGGGGCTCGACCTCGACATGCTCAACGGCCACGTCGCGTCGATCTCGTGGGTCGCGATGCAGCTGCTCGGACTCGGATGCCTCGTGCTCGCCGCGATCTTCGCGCTCACCGGCATCCTCCCGATCACGCCCGGCGAGGTCGTGCTGCTGTCGTCGTACTTCACGCTGCTGACGTCGGGACTGACGTCGCTGCTGATGCTCATCCCGGTCGGCGCCCGCGGCCTCGAGTCGATGCGCTCGATCTCGGAGGTGCTGCAGGAGCCCGACCTGGAGCAGAACGAGGGCAAGCGCGCGGTCGAGCAGGTCGGCGGTCATCTGCAGCTGCAGCACGTCTCGCATCGCTACGACGGCGCGGAACGGGATGCCGTGCGCGACGTCTCGCTCGACATCCCGCCCGGCGAGACCGTCGCCTTCGTGGGCTCGTCGGGATCGGGCAAGTCGACGATGCTCAACCTCGTGCTGGGGTTCGTGCGCCCGACGTCGGGGCGCATCCTGCTCGACGGGGCCGACATGCAGAGCCTCGATCTGCGGACCGTGCGCCAGTCCGTCTCGGTCGTGCCGCAGGAGTCGGTGCTGTTCGAGGGGACCATCCGCGACAACATCGCGTACGGCCTCGACGACGTGTCGGAGGAGCGTCTGCATCAGGCGCTGCGCGACGCCAACGCGGCCGAGTTCGTCGACCGGCTGCCGGGCGGGTGGGACACCGTCGTCGGCGAGCGCGGCGCGCGCCTGTCGGGCGGCCAGCGGCAGCGACTCGCGATCGCCCGGGCGCTGGTGCGCGACCCGCGCATCCTCCTCCTCGACGAGGCGACCTCGGCGCTGGACCCGGAGTCGGAGGAGCTCGTCAAAGACGCGCTCAACCGCCTGATGCGCGGCCGCACCACCCTGGTCGTCGCCCACCGCCTGTCGACGATCCGCCAGGCCGACCGGATCGTCGTTCTCGAGCACGGCGAGGTGGTCGAGGTCGGCGGGCACGACGCGCTGCTCGCCGCCGGTGGCCGCTACGCCCACCTCCACGCCACGCAGGCGGGCCACCCGCGCTGAGGTGTCTCCGGCGTGGGATAGCGCTTTCCGCTCCCACCGCCTACCCTGGAAGAGCGGATGCCGCCGGCCGCGGCATCCGCTCTCGATCCACCCGAAGGAGCCACCGTGACCGAGAATCTGCGCTGCGCCATCGTGGGCACCGGAGCGATCGCCCACTCGCACGCGAGGGCGATCGCCGCGTACCCGCAGGCCGAGCTGGTCGCCGTGACCGACCTGAGCCGCGCGTCGGCCGAGGCGTTCGCCGCCTCCTACGGCGCCCCCGTCGTGTACGACGACCTCGAGACCCTCCTCGCGGCCGAGCACCCCGATGTCGTCCACGTCTGCACTCCCCCGGGCGCGCACGCCGCCCAGACCATCGCCGCCTTCGCGGCCGGCGCACACGTCGTCGTCGAGAAGCCTCCGGCGCCGTCGCTCGACGAGCTCCAGGAGATGACGGATGCCGCAGCCGCCGCCGACCGCCGGCTCGCGGTCGTCTTCCAGCAGCGCACCGGCACGGCGCCCGCGCATGTGAAGCGCCTGCTCGACTCCGGCGCGCTCGGGCGTCCGCTCGTCGCCCAGTGCCAGACGCTCTGGTACCGCGATGCCGCGTACTTCGCCGTGCCGTGGCGCGGCAAGTGGGAGACCGAGGGCGGCGGCACGACCCTCGGCCACGCCATCCACCAGCTCGACCTGCTGGCGTTCCTGCTCGGCGACTGGACGCGCGTCGAAGGCCGCCTGTGGCGCCTCGACCGCGAGACGCAGACCGAGGACGTGTCGACAGCGACCGTCGTGTTCGAGGGCGGCGTGGTCGCACAGGTCGTCTCGAGCACCCTCTCGCCGCGCGAGGTGAGCACGATCCGCATCGACACCGAGAAGGCCACGATCACGGTCGACCACCTGTACGGCCACGGCCACGAGAACTGGCGCATCACGCCTGCTGCTCACATCGACGCCGACGAGGCCGCGACGTGGGAGATCACCGGCGCCGAGGAGCGCAGCGACCACGTGTACCTGCTGCGGGACGTCTTCGACGCTCTGCGATCGGGCGCGCCGCTCCCCCCGACGGCCGACGCCCCCGCCCGGTCGATCGAGCTCGTCGCGGCGATCTACGCCTCGGCCGACGCCGACGGCGCGGTGGTGACGCCGGCGGATCTCGCCGCGCACCCGACGCACCGCAAGAGCTTCGCCAGCGCCGTGATCGACCTGCGCCCGGCCCACTGAGTCCGAGGCTCGCTGAGTCCCACGAACCGCCGCCGCGCGAGCGGCACGGTGTCGCGGTCCGGCATCCAACAGGTCAACCGGCCTTCCCCAGGACGTTCAGCGCGCAGCTTCTCCTGTAAAGGCCTGGTTGACCTGTCGAAGGGCGCATAACCGGAGATCGGATGCCGCGACACGGCACCCCGCACACGCCGCGGTCCCGCCACGACTGCAAAGGTCACTGTCGCAGCACACCGCGCCCCCAGCATCCAACAGGTCAACCGGCCTTCCACAGGACGTTCAGCGCGCAGCTTCTCCTGTAGAGGCCTGGTTGACCTGTTGGATGCGACGACCGGGAGGACCCGAGGGCGAAGGCGTGCCTGCGAAAATGCGGAGGGATGCCGCGAAGGAATGCCGCGGCGAGGTGCCGCGATGGACTGCCTCTGCGAGGCACCGCGCCCCCGCGGCACCCGCGGCACCCGCGGCCCCGCGGCACCGCACCCCGCGCTACCGCGGCAGCCGGTCGCCGATCAGCGCCAGGTTCTGGATCGCCGCGAGGCCGTACTGCGCGACGTCATTGGTTCCGACCGTCGGCGCCTCGTCGACGGGGTTGAGCACTGCCGGCCCGTCGATGCGCCGCAGCACGAAGTCACGGCGGTGCACCAGCCACTCGCCGATCCCCTCGAACGCCCGCCATGCGGCATCCGCCAGCGCGTCGTCACCTCGGCTCGCCGCCGCGTAGGCGGTGAGCCGGCTGTGGGCCTGCTCGAGATGGATGCCGGTGAGCCGCTGCCCGACCGCGGCCTCCTGCTCGTCGGGTGAAGCGAGGTAGAGCCTGCAGTACTCGAGCCACGCGTCGCGGAAGCCGGGGACGTCGACCAGCGAGATGAGCTCGCTGCACACCTCGACGAGCCCGAACACGGCGCTCAGGTGCGACACGGCGATGCGTTCGCGCGCACTGTCGAATCGGCCGGCGTCGATGTCGTACAGCGCCTCGCCGGTGAGGAATCCGTGCGGAAGTGCGCCGATGTCGGCCATCGTGCCGAGCAGCCGGTCGCGCGAGCGCTCGTTGCCGGTGCGCTCCCAGTCGGCCAGCCATGTCGCCGCCAGCGCACCCCAGTCGGTGCCGAGTCCCACCGCGAGGGCGGCGCGGTCGGGGCGGTAGGTCGCGGCATCCGTCCGCACCTTGCGGGTCGGATCGGTGTCGAGGAAGCGGGCGTCGCTGTCGCGCAGCTCGGTGAGCAGATCGCCCACGCGCTCGTCGGCGGTCAGATAGTGGAAGATGCGCCGGTAGATCGGGCTCGAGATGCGCAGCTGCTTGGCGCTGCACCCCCAGTGCTGCACATTGTGCCGAGAGCCGAGCCCCTGCCACCGGCCCAGGTGGTAGACGTCCACCTCCCCCGTGTGGCGGGTCATCGCCTCGGCGAAGCGGAAGACGTCGGCGCGCCCGCTGCGCAGGTACGAGTACCACAGCCAGAGATCGGGCGAGAGCTCGCTGTTGTCCCACGCGTAGCCGCCCACGTCGTAGCGCCAGACGTGACGGTCCGCGTCGTACGCGTGCATGACGTCGCCGTAGTTCCAGAAGCCGTACCAGCGGCGCTGATCGACCTGCCCGAGATAGAAGTCCAGCAGGAAGTCGACGCTGTCCTCGATCTCGGTGCGTGCCGGCGTCGAACGGTCGACCGGCGCCCAGTCTCCGAACACGCCGACCGCGTGCAGGTGGTCCGGTGTGGGCTGCAGCAGCGGCGGTCGCTGCACCCTCTCGACGGCAGCGGCCACCTGCGCGATCGGCGGGGTCGCGGCGTATGCGAACAGCGTCAGCTCGTGCGTACGCGCCACGCCGTGAGCGTCACCGAAGCCGGGCTCGTAGTCCTCGTAGGTGATCTCGAGGCCTTCGAGCTGCGTCGCGAAGTCGTCCTGGCCGAGCCCGTCGTGGTAGAACCGCAGATCCATCGGCCGAGCCTCGGGCGCGTACAGCCAGGCGGTGAGCTCCGCCTGATCGCCCGTCGCACCGCGCAGGTCGAGCTGGCCGGGATGGGACTGCCAGAACGAGCGGATGCCGACCCCGAGCCCGCCGGCCGGATCGCTGATCCCGATGAAGCCTTCGGCACGCGTCCCCGCGCCGGCATCGATCCAAGCGTGTCCGGGCGCGGTGCGCTTGCGGATCGCGAAGCCGTCGGCACTGAGCTGGGTCAGCGTGAAGTCGCCCCACGCCGGGATGAGCTCGAGACGCTCCGACACCTGCGGGTTCCAGCGCGGGGTCGGCGGCGTCGCCTCGCCGCGGATCTGAGCGCCGCGCACCTCGGCGCCGGGGTCGCGCCGCAGACCGGTGAGCCCGCGGACCGCCTCGGCGAAGAACCCGCCGTCAGCACCCGCGATCCGGACGTGGCGGTCGTGCAGCGGCGCCCGCAGCGGCACGTCGGCGCGCAGACCGAGCCCGGCGAGGAAGTCGTGCTCGGCATCCCCGTCCCACACCACCGTGTGCACGAGACGCACCTCAGCCGACCCGGCGACCACCACGAACCGGACGGTGAACGGGAGCCATTCGCGCGAACCGTCCTCGTCCCGGTGCGCGCCCTCGACGCGGACGACCGCGCGGACCGGACCGTCCTGCTCCACGACGACCCTGTGCACCCGTGACCGGAACCGGCGGCGCGGGCCTGCCGCACCGTCCTCGGGCACGTCGTCCTGCAGCAGGCTCACCAGCCGGATGTCGCGGGCGACGATCCGCCCGTCGCGCACCACGCGGCGCGCGAGCGTGTCGATCGCGCCGTGCTCGGGGCGTGCGAACGCGAGCTCGATCACGCCGTTCGCGACCACGATCTCGTCCGCGTCCTCGCGTACGACCACGGACCCGATCCCTGCGCCGGCGGCCGCCGTCTGCGGCGAGAGGTCGGTCACCACCTCATACGCACCGGGCGCGTCGAGCGCGCCGACCGCGCACCCCGCCCACTTGACCGAGCCGTCCGGCCAGGTCGCGAGCGGCCAGAACTGCGCCGGCACACTCGGACCACCCATCTGCCGCAGACCGAGCGCGGAGACGGACGCGACGGTGCCGCGCGGAAGAGGGACTCCCCAGGTGGCGCCGCCGGGGAGCTCTGCCGGCGGGGCGTCGTCGAGCCAGCGGAGCGGGACGGTCGAAGTGGTCACAGCGAGTGAACCTCCAGGTTGCGGTAGCGGGCGACGAGCGGCGACATCTGCCGGAATCCGATCCGACCGTCGCGTATCCGCGGACCGGTGGACTCGTCATCGATCCAGTCGAACAGGGGCAGGCCGTCGATCGAGAACGAGACGCGAGCGACATCCTTGACGACCTCGATGCGGTAGTACGAGTCCTTCGCATCGACCACCGGCGGCAGCGGATCGGCACCCTGGCACACGAGGTGGAAGCCGGGCGACTTGCGCAGATTGCAGGTGTGGAACGCGCGCTCGTCCTCCCATCGGCGACGGAAGTACGACACGTGAAGCGTCCGCAGGTCGCTCGAGTGGTACTGCGGGTAGACGCCGGTGCGATGCGCGACGCCATCGTCGAAGATGCCGCGCCCGCCGGTCGCCGCCGCACCGAAGAACAGCATGGCGAGACCCGGCTCTTCGCGGGGCGCGAAGTCCCACGAGATGCGGACCCGGTCGGGGAAGACCTCAGGGCACCACAGCGTCCAGTGGTCGTCGAAGCCGCCCGAGCTCGACAGCGCCAGGCCGTCCTCGGTCGCGCGGACCGCCACCGGGCCCTCGGCGACCCATCCGTCCAGATCGGATGCCGCCGCCAGCGGATTGCGGTACAGCAGCGTCATCCCTTGACCGACCCGATCAGCATGCCCTTCGCGAAGTGCTTCTGCAGGAAGGGGTAGAACAGCACGATCGGCAGCGTCGCGACGATGATGACGGCGAACTTGATTCCCTGCGCGGGCGGCAGCTGCGTCGGATCCTGCTCGACGACCGACAGGTCGGTGGCGACGGTCACCTGGCGCAGGAACATCTGCAGCGTCCACATCGAGTTGTCGTTGAGGTACAGCAGCGGCGACATGAAGTCGTTCCAGATCCCGACCGCGTAGAACAGCGCGAACGTCGCGAGCACCGGCTTCGACAGCGGCAGCACGATGTTCCACAGCGTCTGCAGCTCGTTCGCGCCGTCGATCTTCGCGGACTCCTCCAGCTCGGCGGGAAGCTGCTGGAAGAAGTTCTTGATGATGATGAGGCTGAACGGGTTGATCGCCATCGGGAGGATCAGCGCCCAGTAGTTGTTGAGCAGGCCGAGGTCCTTCACCACCAGGAACGTCGGGATCATCCCGCCCCCGAACACCATCGTGAAGACGATCAGCGAGAGGATCAGACGGCCGCCCGGCAGGTTGGCCTTGCTCAGCGGATAGGCCATCGTCGCGGTCAGCGCCAGCTGGACCGCGGTGCCCACGGCCGTCACCACGATCGTCGTGATGAGTGCCCGCACGAAGGCGGGGCTCGTGAAGATCGCCTCGTATGCGTCGAGCGAGAACGTCTCCGGCCACAGGAAGAACGAGCGCGTCGCCAGTTCGGCCTCGGTCGCGAACGACCCGGCGAGGACGTAGACGAAGGGCACGAGCGCGACGATGCCGATCGCTGTGAGGAGCACGACGTTGAACACGTCGAACACGCGGCCGGCGGGAGTGTTGAACCGGTACTTCTCGCGAGCCATCAGAAGATCCCTACCTGGTTGAAGCGCTTGGCGACCCAGTTCGCCCCGAAGATGAGCACGACGCCGACGACCGCCTTGAACAGGCCCACAGCGGTGCTGTAGCTGTAGGAGCCCTGCGTGATGCCCATGAAGTAGACGTACGTGTCGAAGACGTCGGCCACCGATCGGTTGAGCGAGTTGGTCATGAGGTAGATCTGCTCGAACCCGGTGTTGAGGATCTGCCCCATCTGCAGCACGAGCATCACGATGATCGTGGGCATGATCGAGGGGATCGTGATGTGCCACACCCGCTGGAAGCGGCCCGCGCCGTCGATGATCGCGGCCTCGTACTGCGCCTGGTCGACACCGGCCAGCGCGGCCAGGAAGATGATGGTGCCCCACCCGGTGTTCTTCCAGATGTCCTGCAGGACGATGATCGGCCGGAACCACGCCGGATCGGCGAGGAAGTTGATGTCGGTGCCGAGGATGCCGTTGATCAGCTGGAACAGCGGGCCGATGTCGAGTGCGAACAGCAGGTAGGTCAGCGACGCCACCACGGTCCACGACAGGAAGTGGGGCACGTAGATGAGCGTCTGCGTCGTGCGCTTGAGGATCGTCAGGCGCATCTCGTTGAGCAGCAGCGCCACGATGATCGTCAGCGGAAACGCGATCAGCAGCGACAGCAGCGCGAGGATGATCGTGTTCCCGAGCAGACGCGGGAAGTCGGGGCTCGCGAAGAAGTCCTCGAAGTGCGCGAATCCGACCCAGGGGCTGTCGGCGATGCCGAGGAAGGGGACGTAGTCCTTGAAGGCGATGATCGCGCCGTACATCGGCCAGTACCGGAACAGCAGGAAGTAGACGATGCCGGGTACGAGCAGAAGGTAGAGCCACTTGAACTGGGTGAAGTGGACGCGAACGCCGCGACGGCGCCGGCTCTGCTTCTCAACGGTCAGCGTCTCGGTCGCCGTGACGGCGGTGTCGAGCATTGCCATGGATGGGCCTCTCGGTCAGTGCCGGGGATGACGGGCGCGCAGGCACCCGCCATCCCCGGCCCGGCGATCAGGAGTCGGCGTCGGCCAGCTCGTTGATCTCGGCGATGATGTCGTCGCCGCCGCTGGAGCGCCACAGCTCGACGGCGTCCTCGAGCCCGTCGAGGTCGATCTGACCCGCGATGTACTGGATGCGCGCATCGGCGACGATGGTGTCCAGCTGGGCGCCCTTCGAGACGTATGTCGGCGACACGTAGGGCGCTGCCGGGTCGAACTGGGCCGACTCGAGGTCGGCCGCCTCGATCTCCTTGCGCTTGTCGTACATCTCCTGCTCGTACTCCGACGGCTGCTTGGGCAGATACCCCTGGAAGCCGTTGACGTTGGTGCCGAGCTGTGCGTACGCGCCGACGGTGTCCTTCAGCGCCTGCGGCACGTCGTCCACGGCGACGGCAAGATCGCCGTCCAGGGTGTAGGTGACATCTTCGATGCCGTTGTTGAGGATCGGGCCCGCCTCTGCCGAGTTGAGCTCGTTCAGCACCTCGAGCACGCCGCGCAGCTCCGCCTCGGTGCGCACCTGCGCCTTGGGGATCGCGAGGAAGCCGCTGTAGCCCGAGGTGGGCAGCGCGTACAGGTCGCCGTCAGGCCCGGTCAGGTTGCCGGTGACGTCGACATAGTTCTCGAAGTTGTCGGGATCCGACTGCTTGACCAGGCTGATCAGCTGGCCGACGCGCGAGTGGACGTCGATGATGATGCCGCCCTTGCCGGTGAGGAACGGCTCGTTCCACTTCGCCGAGTCGAACGTCGCGTAGTCGGGGTTGACGACACCCTCCTCGACCAGCTGCCGCTCGAACTGCACGGCCTCGAACCACTCGTCGGTGGTGAAGTTCGGCACGAGCTCTCCGTCGCGCTCGGTCCAGCGGGTGCCCGCGCCGTACCAGGTCTCGATCGCGTCCCACGGGCTGTTCGTGCCGATGGTTCCGGGCCACTTCGGGATGATGAGACCGTAGGTGTCGTCCGCCCCGTTGCCGTCGGGATCGTCCTCGGTGAAGGCCTTCGCGATCTCGTAGAGGTCCTCGGTCGTCTCCGGCAGCTCGAGTCCCACGTTCTCGAGCCAGTCCTTGCGGATGATGACGGCCTCGCGCATGACGTCGCGGGCGCGGAAGACGCCGTACACCTTGCCGTTCACGCTCGACGCCCGCTGCACCTCGGGGAAGGTGGTCTTGAGGTTCTCGTAGTCGTCGAGATAGTCGGTGAGATCCCAGAACGCGCCCGCCTCCGCGTTGCGGACGAACCCGGGGTCCTTGCCCTGGATCACCATCACCTGGGGAAGATCGTCGCCGGCGAGCGTGATGTTGACCTTGTCGCCGTAAGAGGCATTCGGCACCCACGTCATGTCCAGATCGACGCCGATGACATCCTCGACGGCGGCCTCGATCTCGTTGTCCTCCTCGGGGGCGTTTGTGCTGAGGAACGGCGCCATGATCGACAGGCTCTCGAGCTTCGCGGCATCCGTGCTGTTCGCGTCATCGGCGCCGGTTCCGCTCCCGGAGCAACCGGTGAGGGCGAGGGCGGCGACGACGGCGATGCCGACGCCGACGAGCGGCTTGCTGTGGTTCATTGCAGAACTCCTTCGTTCGGGGATGGGGTTTTCTCTGGGGGAGGTTGGACGGAGAGGATCAGGAAGAAGGGGACCCCGCGGCGGCGCGGTCGGCGACGGCGCGGTCATTGGCGGTGAAGAACGAGAGGCACATGACCGTGCTGAGCGTCAGCCACGCCCCCACCGTCAGGAACGGGACGATCCCGGGCAGGATGCTGCCGACCGCCGCGATCGCGACGGCGCCCAGCAGCAGCAGGACCACGTGGAGGACGTTGCGCATCGCCCAGCGGCTCGCGGTGAGGAGGTAGGCGCGGAGCGGCAGTTCGTAGTGGACGTACAGCGGGACCGAGACAGCGGTGATCAGGAAGGCTGCGGCCAGTGCGACGACGGTCGAGACGCCGAGCACCGAGCCGACGGTCCCGGCTGCGAGCTGCCCGGCGGCGCCGACCGCCAGCATCCCGGTCACGAGGAATCCGACGCCGAGCGCGACGTTCGCCTTCCGCAGATCGCGGCGCCATGCGGTGGCGAAGGACCGTGCCACCGGGAACACCTCGCCCCGGAGGCGTCGCCGTGTGAGATCGGCGGCGGCGGTGCTCGAGGGCACGACGCCGAACAGGATGCCCCCGGCGAGAGCGAACACCCACCACAGCGCGTTGACGTACGCCATCCACCACACCCAGTCGAAGACGGCGTGAGCACGCAGGGCCCACGTCGGCATGGCAGACGAATGGTCCGTCATCACATCTCCATCGTTGTGGGCGAGAGGCACCAACCGGGAATACGTTTTCCCGGCAAAGCCACGAGTAACGTAACCGCCACCGCAGGCGGAGTCAACTCGTCGACCCGTCGGAAGTGAAACGTCTCATGCAAATCTCAGAAACGTTTCGACGATTGCGCACCCAGTCCGAGCCGGCTGCGCGGCGCCGACGGCGGCCGGCGACTGGGACCGTGCACGGCCCCGAACGGTGAAGCCGCGTCGAGCGTTACTGAATCGTTTAAATTTGTGCCGAGAATCGCTTGCGAAACGTTTTTAGACGAGGTACCGTAGCGGGCAAGCGCTTTCCAGCACCGCATGTTCCACACCCGGATGCGCCTACACCGCACTCACAGACGACGAACGTCTCACGCGGAGAAGCGAACGCAGACGTTCACAAGGAGGACAAGGATGTTCAGCAAGAAGCGGGCCCTCGCCATAGCCGCGGTCGCGGCCGGCGGCGCCCTGGTGCTCGCCGGCTGCGCCGGCGGCAGCGACGAGACCCCCGACGCGGCTCCGACGTTCGACCCGAACGAGGAGGTCACCCTCAACCTCGCGTTCTGGGGCAACGACGTGCGCGCCGACCTCTACAACGAGGCGATCGTCGCGTTCAACGAGGAGTTCCCCAACATCACGGTCAACTCCACGTTCCTCACCTTCCCCGAGTTCTGGGAGAAGCGGCAGACCGAGGCGGCCGGCGGCAACCTCCCCGACGTGATGCAGTTCGACTACTCCTACCTGCGTCAGTACGCCGAGAACAACCTGCTGCTCGATCTCGACCCGTACCTCGGCAACATCATCGAGACCGACCCGCTGCCCGAGAACATCCTCGACATCGGCGTCGTCAACGACACGACCTACGGCATCACCACGTCCACCAACGCGTGGGGCCTCTTCACCAACCCGGTCCTCCTCGAGAACGCCGGCGTCGCAGAGTTCGAAGGCGGCAGCTGGGACGACTACGCCGAGTGGATGGGCGAGGTCACCGACGGCGCGGGCGGCGAGTTCTGGGGTGGGTCCGACTTCACCGGCCGCATCCAGAACTTCGAGCTGCAGCTGCGCGCCGAGGGCCAGAACCTCTTCAACGAGGACGGCACGCCCGGCTTCGACGAGGAGCGCCTGACGGAGTTCTGGGAGTCCGGACAGGACGTCCGCGACGGGATCGGCATCCCCCAGCAGCGCGTCGCGGAGGTCGCGCCGAAGGGCGCCTTCGACAGCGCGCTGACGGCGAGCGAGCTCACGTGGGACAACTTCGGCGCCGGCTACCTCGCCGGCCTCGGCGAGGGCTACACCGAGCTCGGCCTGATCGCTCCCCCGGTGACGGAGGAAGGCGCGAAGGACCTGTACCTGAAGCCCTCGATGCTCCACACGATCTCGGCCAGCACCGAGCACCCCGAGGCGGCGGCGACGCTCGTCAACTTCCTCGTGAACTCGCCGGAGTCGGGCGAGATCTTCGGCACCAACCGCGGCCTGCCGGCCTCGGAGACCGCCCTCGCCGCGGCCGAGCTCGACCCGCTCAGCCAGCAGGTCAAGGACTACGAGGCCTCGATCGCCGACCGCCTGGGTGACGCCCCGCCGGTGCCGATCGTCGGCTACGGCACCCTCGAGGAGAAGTTCCGCCAGCTCGGTGAGGAACTGAACTTCGGCACGGTCACCGTCGATGACGCGGTCTCGCAGTTCTTCGCCGAGATGGACGTCGTCCTCAACCAGTGACAGCCTTCCGGGCCCGGGCGCACGATGCGCCCGGGCCCGGAACACCACTCCATGAACCCGTATCGGAGAGTCTCGTGAGCACCACAGCGACCAGAGTCATCGTGACCGGTGAGAAGTCATCGCGTCGTTCCCTGTTCCGCCGGTCCCGGCCGGAACGGACGGATCGTCCGGGCATGCGACAGCGTGCCGTGAAGGAGACGGTCGCCGGCTACGGGTTCCTCGTGCCGTGGCTGGTGGGGTTCTTCGGCCTCACGCTGATCCCGATGGCGTACTCGCTGTACCTGTCGTTCACGAGCTACAACATCTTCAGCCCGCCGAAGTGGATCGGCTTCGACAACTACATCCGGATGTTCACGTCGGACCCGGCGTTCATCCAGTCCGCGCAGATCACGCTGATCTACGTGGTGGTCGGCACCCCGATCACCCTCGCCGCGGCACTCGCGGTGGCCATGCTCCTGAACTACCGCGACAAGGGCGCCGGGTTCTTCCGGTCCGCCTTCTACGCCCCGTCGCTCATCGGCGGATCCGTGTCGGTCGCGATCGTGTGGCGGGCGATGTTCGCCAGCGACGGCCCGGTCGACAACGGCCTGTCGGCGATCGGCATCGACCTGGGCGGCTGGATCGGCAACCCCGCGCTGGTGCTGCCCGCGATGATCCTCCTCGCGATCTGGCAGTTCGGCGCCACCATGGTCATCTTCCTCGCCGGCCTCAAGCAGATCCCCAAGGAGCTGTACGAGGCGGCCGAGATGGACGGCGCCGGCGCCTGGCACCGGTTCCGCGCCGTCACCCTGCCGATGCTGTCACCGGTGATCTTCTTCAACCTGCTGCTGGGCCTGATCGGCGCCTTCCAGGTGTTCGCGTCGGCCTACATCATCTCCAACGGCACCGGCGGCCCCGCCGGCATGACGAACTTCATCACGCTGTACCTCTACAAGCGCGGCTTCAGCGACGGCCAGATGGGCTACGCCGCCGCCATCGCCTGGGTGCTGCTGATCGTCGTCGCCGTCATCGCCTTCATCCTCTTCCGCACCCAGCGAAGCTGGGTCCACTACGCCGGAGACAACCGATGAGCACCACAAGTTTCGGCGAACCCGCCATCGCCACCCTCGAGAACCAGATCGACGCCACCCCCCGCGCCCCGCGCCGCAAGGTCAAGCGCAAGACCTGGCAGACCGTCATCTGGTTCATCGTGCTCATCGCGGTCACCGCGGTCGTGCTCTACCCGCTGGTGTGGCTGCTGTTCGCCACCTTCAAGCCCAACAGCGAGTTCGGCTCCAACATGGGCCTCATCCCGAACGCGCCCACCATCGACAACTACACGAAGGTGTTCGAGGGCATCGCCGGGGTGCCGATGTGGCGGTTCTTCCTGAACTCGTTCATCATCGCCGCCGGCTCCGTGATCGGCGTGCTGCTGTCCTCGTCGCTCGCCGCCTACGCGTTCGCCCGCATCCAGTTCAAGGGCCTCAGCGTGCTGTTCGCCGCGATGATCGGCACCCTGCTGCTGCCGTTCCACGTCGTGATCATCCCGCAGTACATCATCTTCAACCGGCTCGACATGATCGACACCTTCTGGCCGCTGCTGCTGCCGAAGTTCCTCGCCACCGAAGCGTTCTTCGTGTTCCTGCTCGTCCAGTTCATCCGCCAGATGCCCCGCGACATGGACGAAGCCGCCCGCATCGACGGCGCCGGCCACATGCGCATCTTCTGGTCGATCATCCTGCCGCTGATCAAGCCTGCCCTGATCACCTGCTCGATCTTCGCGTTCATCTGGGCCTGGAACGACTTCCTCGGACCCCTGCTCTACCTCACCAGCCCCGAGAACTACCCGCTGCCGATCGCTCTGCGCCTCTACAACGACCAGACCTCGGTCAGCGACTACGGCGCCACCGTCACCGCGTCGTTCATCGCCCTCATCCCCGTCCTGCTCTTCTTCCTCGTGTTCCAGCGCTTCCTCGTCGACGGCGTCGCCACACAGGGCCTCAAGGGCTGACGGACCCAGGAAAGAGACCGCACATGAACCGCCGAGAACTCCGCGCCGCGCGTCGGGCCGACGCCTCCGGCAGCGGCCCCACGCTCGACGAGCGCGAGCCCGCCCGCTACCCGGGCGCGAAGGGCGCCTTCGCCCTGTTCGGCGAGGTGCTGCTGACCGGGCTGCTGGTGACCGCCGCCGGGATCCTCGTCGTCACGCTGCCCGCGGCACTGGCCGCCGGCATCCGGCACCTCCGCCGCTATGTGAACGCCGAGCAGTCGCATGCGCGGACGTTCTGGCAGGACTGGCGTGCCGCGCTCCCCGGCGGCCTGGTCGTCGGCATCGCAGCCGTCGCGCTGACGCTCCTGCTGCTGCTCGACATCGACCTGGCGAACTCGGGCGCACTGCCCGGCGGCGCCCTGATCTCGATCGTCGGGTGGCTGGGACTGGTCGCCGGCGCCGTCGCCCTGCTCGTGGCGGCGGGCGCGTGGACGCCCGAGCGCGGCTGGCGGGGCGCGGTCCGCGGCATCCCATCCGCTCTCGCGGCCGATCCCGTCGGCGCGCTGTACCTCGCGGCGGCGGCCGTGCTCGTCGGCGTGGTGACGTGGATGCTCGCCCCGCTCATCGTCGCCGGCCTCGGCTGCGCCGCCTTCGCGGTCGTCGCGGTCCCGGCACGCCGCGGCCGTCGCTGACACGGCCTCCGAACCCCCGCTGCACCATCCAGACAGGAGCTGCTCGACGTGCTGTACGGCGCCGATTACAACCCCGACCAGTGGCCCGAAGACGTGTGGGACGACGATGTGCGCCTCATGCAGGAGGCCGGTGTCAACATCGTGAGCCTCGGCATCTTCGCGTGGTCGCGCATCCAGCCCGCCGAGGACGTGTGGGACTTCGCGTGGCTCGACACCGTCATCGAGAAGCTGCACGCGGGCGGCATCGCGGTGAACCTCGCGACCGCCACCGCGTCTCCCCCGCCGTGGGTGAGCGCCACCTACCCCGAGACCCTGCCCGCCGACGAGTCCGGCGCGTCGTACTGGCCGGGAAGCCGCCAGCACTTCGCCCCGTCGTCGCCGACGTACCGGCGCCTCGCCGGGGAGCTCGTGCGACGCCTCGGCGAGCGCTACGCCCACCACCCCGCCGTCGTGATGTGGCACGTGGGCAACGAGTTCGGCTGCCACCTCTGGATGGACTTCTCGGATGCCGCGCGCGACGCGTACCGCGTGTGGCTCGAGGGCCGGTACGCCACGATCGACGCGCTCAACGCGGCATGGGGAACGAACTTCTGGTCGCAGCGCTACGGCGCCTTCGACGAGATCTTCCCGCCGCGTCTCGCTCCTTACAGCCACAACCCGTCGTCGATGCTCGACTGGCGGCGCTTCACCAGCGACATGCTGCTCGAGTGCTACCTCATGGAGCGCGAGATCCTGCAGCGCGCCGGCGCCACGCAGCCGATCACCACGAATTTCATGGGCCCGTTCAAGCCGGCGGACTACCGCAAGTGGGCGCCGTTCATGGACGTCATCGCGGACGACTGCTACCCCGACCCCGCCAACCCGCACCGCGTGCGCGACGCCGCCTTCCAGCGCGACCTCATCCGCTCGCTCAAGCCCGGCGTGCCGTGGCTGCTCTGGGAGCAGGCGACGGATGCCGTGAACTGGCGTCCCGCCAACCCGGGCAAGCGCCCCGGCGCGCTCATGGCCGAGACCGCGCAGTCCGTCGCGCGCGGCGCCGACGGCATCATGTTCTTCCAGTGGCGCCAGTCCCGCGCGGGCAGCGAGAAGTTCCACTCGGCGATGCTGCCCCACGCCGGGACCGAGACGCGCACCTGGGACGCGGTGACCGAGCTCGGCGCACGCCTGGCCGCGCTGCCGGAGCTTCCGGCGCCTGGCCGCGACGCCCAGGTGGCGCTGGTCTTCGACTGGGAGAACTGGTGGGCCGTCGAGGAGCGCGACCACCCGACCGAGGTCGACTATCTGGCGCTCGTGCTGGAGTGGTACGGCGCGTTCCACGCACGCAACATCCAGGTCGACATCGTCGGCCCCGAAGAGGTCGACGACACCTATCGTCTGGTGGTCGCCCCCGCCCTGTACCTGCTCCGCGATGAGGGCGCAGCCGCGCTCGCACGCTTCGTCCACGACGGCGGAACGCTCCTCACCGGCCCCTTCACCGACATCGTCGACGAGCACGACCAGTTCCGCGACGGTGGATTCCTGACGCAGCTCGGCCCCGTGCTCGGCCTGCGGTTCGAGGACTTCGGCGCGCTCGCGGGATCCTCTGCGAGCGCCGGCGGCGTGGGCGCCCTGAGCACCGACGCCGTCCGCGCCGCGCGCACCGCCGCCGCGGCGGGCACCGTGACATTCGGCCTCGACGGCGCCGAGCAGCGCGGCCGCCTGGTGGCCGAGAGCGTCCACGCGGGCGGAGCAGACGTCGTCGCCTCGTTCGAGTCCGGCCTGCAGGCAGGATCGCCCGCCCTCACGCGTCACCGCTACGGTTCCGGCGAAGCCTGGTACGTCGCCACTGTGCCTGTCAGTGATGTGCCGGTGAGCGACGGACGTTCGGCCGGCGGCCGCGAGACCGACGCGCTCGACGCGGTCGTTGCGACCGTGGTCGCGGCATCCGGTGTCCGTCCTGTCGTCGAGGGACTGCCCGCCGGCGTCGAGGCAGCGCGTCGGGGCGACCTCGTCACCCTCATCAACCACGGCGACGAGCGGCTCGAGATCGCGATCGACGGAACGGATGCCGAGACCGGTGTCGCCGTCGACCGCGTGGTGCTCGACGCGCAGGGCGTCGCTTTCGTCACCGCACCGTTCACCGCCGGCCCCGACCACGCCCCCTCATCCGCCGCGCGCGATGCCCTGAGCGTTTCCTGACCCCATCCCGATCACGACTGGAGCACCCTGATGCCCGCACCTCGCACCCTGTTCGCGGCAGCCGCCTTGATTGCCGGCGCCGCCCTCGTCCTCGCCGGCTGCGCCGGCGGCGAGCCCGACGACGCGGCCGCGTTCGACCCCGACGAGAAGGTCACCCTCGACTTCGCGTTCTGGGGCAACGACGACCGCGCGACCCGTTACAACGACCTGATCGCGGCGTTCAACGAGGAGTATCCGAACATCACGATCAACACCTCGTTCACCGACTTCCCGAGCTTCTGGGAGAAGCGGCAGACCGAGGCCGCGGGCGGCGGACTGCCCGACGTGTTCCAGTTCTCCGACAGCTACCTGCGCCAGTACGCCGAGTCGGGCAACCTGCTCGACCTCGGCGAGGTGTCGGACTACATCGACACGACCACGTTCGATGAGTCGCTGCTGGGCACGGGCGCGCTCGACGACGTGCAGTACTCGCTTCCCACCGGCTACAGCCTGTGGGCGAACTTCGTCAACGACGACCTCGTCGCACAGGCAGGCGTCGAGGCGCCGGAGGGCGGCACCAGCTTCGCCGACTTCGACGACTGGATGGCCGACGTCACCGACGCCACGGGCGGCGCGGTCTACGGCGGCACCGACTACACGCAGCGCATCCAGGTGTTCGAGCTGGTGCTCCGCGCCAACGGCGGCAACCTGTACACCGACGACGGCGAGCTCGGCTTCACCGAGGACGAGCTGCGCGACTTCTGGGAGTCCGGCTCCGACATCCGCGACGGTGTCACGGTGCCGCAGCAGAAGCTCGAGGAGCTCTCGCCCAAGTCCGGCTTCGGCGCCGCGATCACCGCGAGCGAGATGAGCTGGAGCAACTTCCTCGGCGGGTACCTCGCCGACTCGGGCGCCTCGTCCATCTCGATCGTCGCTCCGCCGACCGCGGAGGAGGGCTCGAAGGACCTCTACCGTCAGGCCGGCCTGCAGGTCGCGATCGCGAAGAACACCGAGCACCCGGAGGCCGCGGCCCTGTTCCTCGACTTCGTGGTGAACAGCCCCGAGGCCGGCGAGATCTTCGGCACCACGCTGGGCTTCCCCGCCTCGTCGTCGAAGCTCGAGGGCACGACCCTCGAGGGCGCCGACAAGCAGGTTGCCGACTACATCGAGTCCGCCGCCGACCGCATCGGCGACGCCCCGCCCGTGCCGGTCGTCGGCTACGGCTCGCTCGAGCAGACCTTCTGGGACCTCGGCAAGTCGATCGGCCTCGGCGCCCTCTCGGTCGACGACGCCGTGACGCAGTTCTTCTCGGAGGCGGACGCCATTCTCGGCTGAGCCTGTCGAACGCAGGAAGACGGATGCCGCGGCCTCGTGCCGCGGCATCCGTCTTTCGTCCAGCGGGGTCGACGCCCGCGCAGATCAGTCGGTGCGCACGGCCACCGAGACGCGCTCGGTGGCAGACCTCTGCGCGGCGTCGGCGAGCACCAGCGCGGCGCGGCCGTCCTCGAAGGTCGGGCTCGTCGAGGCGTCGCCGCGCACCAGGGCGACGAAGGCCTCGAGCTCGGCGGCGTACGCGTCGGCATAGCGCTGCAGGAAGAAGTCCTCGAACGGCGCGCGCGCGTCCACCCGCTCGGCCGTCGAGAGGCTGACCAGGCTCGTCGAGCGGTTGGCGACCTGCAGCGAGCCCTTCGCGCCGAAGGCCTCGAGCCGCTGGTCGTACCCGACCGCGCTGTGGCGCGAGTTGATGATGGTGACGACCGCGCCCGAGGCCGCCCGCAGCGTCACGACGGCCGTGTCGAAGTCGCCGTGCTCGCGCGCGCCGTCGTCGAAGGTGGTCGTGCCGACCGCCGTCACCTCGACGATGTCGGGCAGGAAGAAACGGGCCATGTCGAAGTCGTGGATCGTCATGTCGCGGAAGATGCCGCCCGACACCCCGATGTAGGCGGCCGGCGGCGCGGCCGGATCGCGGCTGATGATCGTGAGCTGCTCAAGAGCGCCGATCTCGCCCGCCGCGACCCGCGCCTGCACCTCGGCGAACGCGGGGTCGAAGCGGCGGTTGAATCCCAGCGCGACGGGCACGCCGGCGGCCGCGACCTTCGGGCGCAGCGCGTCGACGCGGGCGATGTCGAGGTCGATCGGCTTCTCGCAGAGCACCGGGATGCCGCGATCGACCGCCCGCGCGATCAGGTCGACGTGGGTCGGGGTGGGCGAGGCGATGAGCACCGCATCCACGTCGGCGGCCGCGAACAGCTCGTCGGCGGCATCCGTCACCCGACCGCCGAAGCGCTCGGCCACGGCGTGCGCGCCGTCGACCATCGGGTCGGCGACCCAGGAGAGCACGGTGTCGGGACTCGCGGCGATGTTCGCGGCGTGCACCTGGCCGATGCGACCGGTGCCGATCAGGCCGAAGCGGAGGGGGGCGTCGGTCACGGTGATGTCCTTGTCGGTGAGGGGATCGGTTCTTGCGAGCGTCAGGCGGCGGGCGTCAGGCCCAGGGCTGCAGCGCCGCGCGGTTGACGCGCTGGTCGTCGCCGCGCGCGGCGCGGAACGCGTCGATGTCGACGTCCGGGGTGTTCAGCACATCCTGCTCGACGACGACCCAGCCGTCGAAACCACGTGCCGCCATGGCATCCATCACCCGCGCGAGGTCGAGGTCGCCGTGGCCGAAGGCGACGAAGGCCCCCGACGACCACACCTCGGTCATCCCCCCGCCTGCAGCGAGGACGCGACGCAGCTCGGCGCGATCGACGTCCTTGAGATGCAGGTGGTTGATGCGGTCCCCCCAGCGCGACACGGCGTCGGCGGGATCGCCGTCGGCGATGAGCAGGTGACCGGTGTCGAGGGTGAGATCGACGTCGACGTGGGCGAGGAAGCGGTCGATCTCGTCGGGCGACTCGACGAAGGTGCCGGCGTGGTGGTGGAACGTCGGCTCGAAGCCGGCGGCGCGCACGATCGCGGCGGCGCGCTCGGTGTTGGCGAAGAGCCGCTCCCAGGCGTGGGCGTCGAGCGCGTCCACCTCGGCACCGCGGCCGGGATGCGCTCGGCGGGTGAGCGAGCCGTCGTCGGCCAGTGTGGGCAGCGGCAGCCGGCGAGGCCCCGCCTCCGCGGCATCCGAGAACACGCGCAGGGCGTCGTGCAGCGACGGCAGAGAGGCCTCGAACGCCTCGTCGTCCGACAGCGGCAGCTGCACCCACCCGCCCGCCAGCTCGAGCCCGAAGTGGGCGAGCCGCGCACGCAGTTCGGCGTCGCGGCCGAGGAAGCCGACCGGACCGAGGTCGACGCCGCCGTAGCCGGCATCCGCGAGCACGGCCAGCATGTCGTCGGCCGCCACGGTGGCCGCACCCTCGGGCGTCATCTCGAAGACGCCGAAGCTCACCGGCGCACCGGCCACCTCGGCGTTCATCGGATCTCCTCGGCACGGGGCATGGGCTTCTCCATCGGGTCTAGAGGTCGGGGTGGACGAGGCGGGCGGCGGCGTCGACCGCGCCCGCGACATCCCCGTCGGGCGGATACAGCAGCGCGCGCCCCGCCGTCAGCCCGCGGACGCCGGGCAGCGCGAGGGCATCCTCCCACGAGGAGAAGGTATCGTCCGGGTCGCCGCCGGAGTCGCCGCCGAGAAGCAGCGTCGGCAGGGTCGTCGCCTGCATCACGCGTTCCATGTCGTGCACGACCGGCAGCTTCATCCAGGTGTACGCGCTGCTGGCGCCGAGCCCGGCGGCGATGGCCATCGAGAGCACGACGGCATCGGGCGTGAGGTCGTTGACGATGCGTCCGCCGTCCCATCGGCTGATGAACGGCTCGATCATGATGGGCATGCGGGCCTCGGCCGCGGCCGTCACCGCACGCGCGGTCGCTTCCAGCGTGGCCGCGGTCGCGGCGTCGGCGAGGTTCACCCGCAGCAGGACCTTCGCGAAGTCGACGCCCGAGCGCACCATCGACGCGACGTCGTAGCCGGTGAAGCGATCGTCCATCTCGAAGCTCGCACCGCGCAGGCCGCCGCGGTTCATCGAGCCGACGACGACCTTGTCGTCGAGCAGCCCGAGCAGCGCGAGGTCGTCGATGATGTCCGGCGTGCCCAGCACTCCGTCGACGCCGGGACGCCCGAGGGCGATCGCGAGCCGCTCCAGCAGCAGGTACCGGCTCGCCATCGCGTCGTCGCGGCCGCCGACCGACAGGGCCCCGCGCGCGGGGTGATCGGCGGCCACGATGAAGAGCCTGCCGTCGCCGCGCACGATGTCGCGGCGCACCCGCGACGACAGGGCCTCCTCGACGGCGTGCGGGCGCTCGGCGCGGAGCGTCCGCAGCGCATGGAAGCCGACGGCGTCGACGACGGCGCTCATCGGGCGTCGCCTTCGGCGCGCAGCGTGAGCTCGAGCCGGCCGGGGGATCGTCCGGTCAAGTAGACGCGCTGGCCGTCGGCGGCATCCGTCGCGCCCAGGAACGCGTAGTCCTCGCCCGGGTGATAGCGCCCGGGCCCCTGGGCGGCGTACCCGTCGCCCGCGTCGAAGGCGATGACGCTGTCGCCCACCCGGTAGCGTCCGATGCCGTCCGGGAGGACTGCGGCACCGTCGGCCCGCGTCGTCACACCCTCGAATCGACCGCCGTCCCGGAACGCCAGCTCGAGTGCCCACGGGCTGTCGGGGCCGTCGATCGCGATCGAGACGACGGCGCCGTCATCCGTCGGCCGGATCTCGACCGTGGTGCGCAGGCGCACCTCGTCGCGCGCGCGATCGGGGAACGCCATCGAGCCGAAGAACCGGCCGTCGTCGGTGAGGGCGTACTCGCCCGAGGGCGAACGTCGCGCCGCGTCGATCGGCTGGTAGTAGTGCGCGGACACCGTCTCGGTCAGTTCGTGCCGCAGGACGCCGTCGGGCCCGGGCGCCGAGACCATCCGGTCGGCGCGGAACGGGCCGAGGCCGAAGAAGTCACGGGAGAGGCGCACAGAGTCGAGCACGGCAGCGCCGGCGAACATGCGGAGGAAGGTGGGATTGGCCGACAGGCCGGAGCGGACGCGGCGGAACCGCGGGTAGTCGCTTCCGCCGAACACCACGAGGCGCCGGCGCGGCGAGGCGGCGACGACGAGGGCGGACTGCTCCCAGCGCTCCCGCGGAGCCGGGGGTGCGGCATCCGGCAGCTCCTCGCCGATGAGCGGCGTGATGAGGAGGTCGGCGAGCACGGCGCCCGGGTGCACCACGCCGGCGCGCAACGCGCGCGTCGCGGCCCAGGCGAAGTCTCCCCGGCCGAGCTCGACGGCGTACCGCCGGTACGCCGTCAGGTAGGGCGCCACCGGGAACCGTCGCAACTGATCCTGGCGTCGCGAGTGCACGGTCTCGACGGTGTCGTCGGGATGGATGAGCCCGAGCGTGCTCTCGAGATTGCGGATGACGGCGGCCCTGGCCTCGTCGTGGTCCAGGACGTCGGCGATGACGCTTAGCGACGGGTTCGAGACATACGCCGCGTAGTTCGCGCTGCGCTCGGAGTAGACCCCGTCGGGCGAGATGTCGATGCCCTCGGCGAGCCACTCCGCCGCGCGGTCGCGCAGCTGCGGCGAGGAGCGTCGGCGGTGCAGGCGGGCCAGTGCGGCGGAGATCTCCCAGCGGTGGTTGGGCGTGTGCACGCCGCCCGCGACGAGCGCGGGCTCCACGGCATCCGCGATCGCCCCGAGGTCCGTGGCCAGCGCGGCGAGGGCGTTCCGCGCCTCGGCCGGAGCAGCGCCGATGATGTGCAGCGTGTCGCACAGGTCGTTCACCGTGAACGACGAGTCGGGCGGCGAGTCGACGTTGTCGCCGCCGATGAACAGCCCGCCGGCGCCCTGCCGGGCGCGGAGCGCACGGACGCTCTCACGCGCGGCGTCGATGAGCGCCGGATCGCCGGCGTGGGCCGACCGTGGCCACACGTACGCAGCGACGAACAGCTTCGCGCGATCCATGAGGCGGCGGTGCCCGTCGTCGGGAGCGATCGCGGTGACCAGCGACGCGTGAACCTCGTCGGCCACCGCCTCGCTCAGCACCGTATGGAAATGGGAGTCCTCCGCCATCTCAGTCCTTCAGGCCCGAATTGACGTCGGCGTTCATGATCTGCCGCTGGAAGATCGCGAAGAGGATGAGCATCGGGACCAGCGAGATCACCGAGGCCGACAGGAGCACCGACCAGTCGACGTTGTCGGCGCCGACGATGGAGCGCAGGGCGACCTGCAGGGTGTAGCGGTCGGGGTCGCGCAGCACGATGAGCGGCCAGATGTAGTCGTTCCATCGCCACTGGAACGAGAAGATCGCCAGCACGACCGCGATCGGCTTCGCCAGCGGCAGCATGATCCGCCAGAACGCACCGAACTCCGAGACGCCGTCGATGCGCGCCGCCTCGAGCAGCTCGTCGGGGATGGTCTTGAAGTACTGACGGAACATGAAGATGCCCGTCGCGGTGATGATCGACGGCACGATGATGCCGGCGAGGGTGTTGTACAGACCCAGGTCGCGCACCACGGCGAACGAGCTCGGCATGATGACCTCGGTCGGCAGCATGGTCGTGGCCAGGATGCAGATGAAGAAGACCTTGAGCCACCATGCCTGGTACTTGGCGAGCGCGTAGCCGGTCATGGCGCTGACCAGCACGGTGAGCACCGTCGTGACGACCGCGACGATCGAGGTGTTGAGGAAGTACTGCGCGAAGTTGAACCGGTTCCAGGCGGTCGTGTAGCCGCTGACCGTCCAGTTCTCGGGGAAGAGCGTCAGCGGCAGGCTGAACAGCTCGGACCCGGGCTTGAACGAGCTCAGCAGGAACCACGCGACCGGGATCAGGAAGCCGAGGGCGAGGAGCCAGAGCACGAGGCTGCTCGGCAGCGCGCGGAGCGGACGGGACGTGCGCGTGCGGGTGCCGGCGCCGGCGCCGGTGCTGGCGGTGCGGGCGCGGGTCCCGGGTCGAAGAGTCGTCATGCGAGATCGTTCCTCTTGTCGAAGCGCAGCTGGATGATCGCGATGATGATGAGGATCACCATGAGGACCATCGACGCCGCACTGGCGTACCCGACGTCGGCGCGCTCGAATCCGGTCCGGTAGATGTACTGGACGATGAACATGTTCGACGTGCCGGGTCCACCGCCGTTGAGCGCCTGGACCATGGCGAACTCCTTCATCGCCCCGATGGTGGTGAGCAGGATCACCATGAACGAGGTGGGCCGCAGGAGCGGCAGCACGATCCGGTAGAACCGCTGCCAGCCGTTGGCGCCGTCCAGCTGGGCGGCCTCGAGATACGACTGCGGGATGTTGCGGATGGCGGCGATGAACAGCAGCATGTTGAACGCTGTCCCGCCCCACGTGCTCACGATGAGGATGAGCACCAGCGCCAGGTTGGGATTCGTCTCCCACTGCAGCCCGTTGCCTCCGAGCATCTCGATGAGGTAGTTCACGAGGCCGAAGTTCTCGCCGAACAGCCACTTCCAGATGACACCGGCCACGATGGGCGAGATGAGCCACGGCAGGAAGAAGATGATCCGCGCCACCGACTTGCCCTTGGCGAAGGTGCTGGTCAGCAGCATGGCGATGCCGAGCGCCGCGACGTAGTGCAGCGGCACCGACAGCAGCGTGTACAGCAGGGTGCGGCCGAGCACGGTGTAGAACACCGGATCCTGCGCGAGGTCGATGTAGTTCTCGGCCCCGATGAACTCGGGTGTGCCGACACCCGAGTAGTCGGTGAACGAATACCAGAGTCCGAGCGCTCCCGGCCACAGGAAGAACAGTGCG
The DNA here is from genome assembly GCF_040676455.1 of Microbacterium sp. LMI12-1-1.1. Taxonomy (NCBI): domain Bacteria; kingdom Bacillati; phylum Actinomycetota; class Actinomycetes; order Micrococcales; family Microbacteriaceae; genus Microbacterium; species Microbacterium sp. LMI12-1-1.1. The sequence goes on from NZ_JBEGIA010000001.1 coordinate 1,306,974, forward strand.
AACAGCACCACCGCGACCGCGATGAACACCAGCGGGGCGAGCACGAACCTCGTAGAGCTCCGCCGGGGGCGGCGCGCGCGCCGCGCGCCCCGCCCCACGGTGATGAGCGCAGAAGTCTCGGCACTGCGCCCATCGACGGACTTGGTGGTGGACATGGTCACTCCAGGGCGCCCAGCTGGTCGGTGAACAGCGCGTTGATGTTCGCGATCGTGGTGTCCACGTCCTGCTCGCCGTTGAGGTACTTCACCGTCTCGTCACGCACCGGGTCGCCGTCGGTCGTCACGCCCTGCGCGCCGTACTGCAGTTCCATCGCCTTGATCTCGCCCACGATGTCCGGCGAGGCGGCGATGTCCTGGTTGTAGATGGCGAAGGCGTCCGCGTGCGCCGCGTACGTGATGTCGAGTCCGTCGATCGCGGGGATGAACGACGAGGTCTCCGACAGCTCGGTGTAGTTCTCCGGCTCGTACAGCCACTTGATGAAGTCGTGCGCGGCCTCCTCCTGAGGACCGTCGAAGACGACGACCGACGCGGCGTTGCCGAAGTTGGTCGCGCGCTCCTCGTCCTGCGGCATGTAGACCGAGGCCCACTCGAAGTCGGCGATGTTCACCGCGAAGTCCGCGATCTGCCACGAGCCCGAGAGGTACGAGACCACGTCGCCGCTCTTGAAGAGGGCGTTGGGGTCGGCATCCGACAGCCAGACGGAGCGGGGCATGAACGAGTCGTCGTTCAGGGAGTTGAAGTACTCCAGCGCCACCTTGGTCTGGTCGTTGGTGCTGAACTCGCCGCTGTCATCGGCCTGGAAGTAGTCCGAGCCGAACTCGTACAGGAGCGCCTTGAGGCGGTGCGACGACTTGTCCATCACCATGCCGTAGCTGGTGCCGGTCGCCGCCTGCACCTGCTTCACGGCGGCGACGTACTCGTCCCACGTCCAGATGTCGTCTTCGCTGGTCGGGTACGCGACGCCCGCCTGGTCGAACAGCGTCTTGTTGATGAACATGCCGACCGCCGTGATGTCCGACGGGAGCGAGATGACGTTGCCGTCGTCGTCCTTGTCGGACAGATCGGTGCGGATGTCACTGCCCTCGGTGATGTCCGACAGGTCGGTGGTGACGTTGCGCCACACCGGGTCGACGGCGCCGACGCGGGCGATGGCCGGCAGGTCGTTGGCCTGCGCCGCGTTGCGGAGCTTGGTGGCGAGGTCGTCGTTGGCGATGTCGACGATCTCGACCTTGACGCCGGTCTCTTCCTCGTACTTCTCCGCCATGTGGGCGTACCCGCCGCCCTGGTTGGCGTCGCCCGACAGGAAGAACTGGATCGGCTCGTCGGACTCGCCGGCGTCACCCGAGCTGCACGCCGTGAGCGAGACGGCGGTCAGGGCAGCCGCTGCGAGGGCCAGAGCCACTCGCGTGCGGGATGTGACTGAATGCTTCATTGGACTTCCCTTTCACCCCGGGAGACCAGGGGTCAACGTCGTTGTCGATGAGCGCGGGATTTCGCGCCCCGTGTGTGTCACCGAGCTGGGGCCCGGATCCGATCGCTGATACGATGTTAGGACATTAATGCAAAGTACACCAGCGGGCAAGCGCCTTCCCGTGGAGATCCCCTCGCAGGGGGTAAACGCATTCCACGCGGTAAGGTCGAGCTTCGACGCTCTTCACTCATCGATGAGGAACCCATGGAGATCGCCACCACCCGCCCCGGGTCCGGCACCATCACTCCCCGCGCCCGCCTCCACTCGGACGCTCCGCAGCAGACGCTGGACGGCACGTGGCGCTTCCGTGTCTCGCCGTCCCTGCGTACCGCTCCCGACGGGTGGCGCACCGAGGACGCCGCCGGCTGGGGGGCGATCGAAGTGCCCGGCCACTGGAACCTGCAGGGCTACGGATCACCCGCCTACTCCAACGTGCAGATGCCCTTCCCGGTCGACCCGCCGCACCCGCCGGACGCCAACCGGATCGGCGACTACCGGCTCGACTTCCACGCCTCGCCGTCGGTTCTCGCCCACGGTCGCAGGCTCCTGCGCTTCGACGGGATCGAGTCCGCCGCCGAAGTCTGGCTGAACGACACCCTGCTCGGCACGACGCGCGGAAGCCGGCTCACCCACGAGTTCGACGTGTCCGGCATCCTCGCCGACGGCGTGAACCGCCTGGCCGTGCGCGTGGCCCAGTTCAGCGACGCGACGTACCTCGAGAACCAGGACATGTGGTGGCTGCCGGGGATCTTCCGCAGCGTCACCCTCCTCGGCCGGCCGGACGGCGGCATCGACGACCTCTTCGTCCACGCCGACTACGACGCGCGGGCCTCCGAGGGGATCCTCGACATCACCGCTGTCGTGGACCAGGGCGGGACTGCCCGCCTCACCATCGCGGAGCTCGGCATCGACGACGTCGCCGTGGGCGAGAGACTGGGCATCGCGGGCGTCGAGCCGTGGACCGCGGAACGGCCGCGCCTGTACGAGGCGACCGTGCGCACCGGCAGCGAGGCGGTCACGGTGCGGATCGGGTTCCGGCGGGTCGAGGTGCAGGACGCACGCCTGCTCGTCAACGGTGCGCCGATCATGCTGCGCGGCGTGAACCGGCACGAGCACCGTCCCCGGCACGGCCGCGTCTTCGACGCGGAGGTGGCGCGCGACGAGCTGCTCCTGATGAAGCGCCACCACATCAACGCGGTCCGCACGTCGCACTACCCGCCGCATCCCGACGTCCTCGATCTGTTCGACGAGCTCGGCTTCTGGGTCATCGACGAATGCGACCTCGAGACGCACGGCTTCGAGCACGTGGGCTGGCGCGGCAACCCGAGCGCCGATCCGGCCTGGCGCGACGCCTTCCTCGACCGCATCCGGCGCACGGTGCACCGCGACAAGAACCATGCGAGCGTCATCATGTGGTCGCTCGGCAACGAGTCGCATGCCGGAGCGAACCTCGAGGCGATGGCGCGGTGGGCGAAGCTGACCGACCCGAGCCGTCTCGTCCACTATGAGGGCGACCACGAGAGCCGCTACGTCGACGTGTATTCACGCATGTACGCCCCGCATGACGAGGTGCGCGAGATCGGCGAGGAGACGCTCCGGCCCGCACCGCACGACGCCACCCCTGCCCAGATGCACCGCCGCACGCTCCCGTTCCTGCAGTGCGAGTTCGGCCACGCCATGGGGACCGGGCCCGGCGCACTGCAGGAGTACTGGGATCTGTTCGAAGCGTATCCCCGTCACGCGGGAGGCTTCGTCTGGGAGTGGGTCGAGCAGGGCATCGAGGTCGACGGCCCCGAGGGCGAGGCGCGCATCCTGTACGGCGGCGACTTCGGCGAGGACGTGCACGACGGCAACTTCGTCATCGACGGACTCGTCGACGCCCACCGCACCCCGCGCCCCGGTCTGCTCCACTACGCGGCCGTGATCGCGCCGGTGGTGGTCGACGTCGACGCGGACCGCTCGGCGGTGCGCGTCGCGAATCGCTACGACTTCCTCGACCTCGGGCACGTCGCCGTGCGCTGGACGCGCGTCATCGACGGCGAGGTCACGGCATCCGGCACGCTCGACCTTCCGCCGTGCCCGCCGCGGTCGACGGTCGCCGTCGACCTGCCCGCGGAGTGCCGGACGGATGCCGCGTCCCGCGTCGCCGATGTGCTCACGGTGGAGGCGGTGACGACCGTCGCTGCCCCCTGGGCGGACGCCGGCCACGTCGTCGGAAGCGGGCAGCACGTGACCCAGGGGCGTCCCGCTCTGCCGGCGGCGAGCGCCGCCGGGCCGCGCGAGGACCGCGTCGGGGCCGCGCGCTTCGATGGCGAGACGGGCGGCCTCCAGGAGCTGGCGGGCCTGGCGATCACCGGACCGACCGTGGGAGTCTGGCGCGCCCCGACCGACAACGACCGCGACCTCGGCAACGACGAGCTCGACCTGCCGTCGTACGCCGACCGCTGGCGTGCGGCGGGCATCGACCGCATGGTGACGCGCCTGGCGGACATGAGCGCGGATGACGGCGGCCTCCTCGTGCGCACACGGACGGGCACACCGATCCTCGCCAGCTCGATCGATGCGCGCCTGCGATGGACCGCGATCGCAGACGACGCCGTTCGCCTCGACGTCGAGCTCGAGCCCAACGATGCGTGGACCACCGAATGGGCCCGGCTCGGCCTGGACTTCGTCCTCGAGGGCGAGCCGCTGGGCGCCGACATCGCCGGGTACGGCCCGATGCCGAGCTACCCCGACCTGCGCTCCGCGGCGAGGTTCGGCTGGTGGCACCTCGACGCCGACGACCTCACCGTCGACAACGTCCGCCCCCAGGAGAGCGGCTCGCGGATGGGGGTCCGTGACGCACGGATCCTCACGCGGGGCGGTGCGCTGCGCGTGTCGTCGCTCGACAGCTCGTTCGCGCTCACGGTGTCACGCCACAGCAGGCCGGCCCTCGCCGCCGCAGCGCACAACTGGGAGCTGCCCGCCGAAGGCCGCACCTTCGTGTCGATCGACCTGGCCCAGTCGGGCGTCGGCACGGCGACCTGCGGGCCCGGCGTGCTGCCGCGCTACCGGCTGCCCGCCCGATCCGCGGCCATCTCGCTCGTGCTCCGGCACGAGCCGGCCTCCGCCTGACCGCACCGCCGGCATCGCTTTCGCGCGCCGGCTGTCCGACCGACCCATCCGAAGAAGGAGCCCCATGACCTCTCCGACCGACGCCTCCGCACGCCTCGACCCGCACTACGAGATCGCCGACATCGACCGGCGCCTGTTCGGCGGGTTCGTCGAGCACCTCGGCCGCCACATCTACGACGGCATCTTCGAGCCCGGGCATCCGTCCGCCGACAGCGAGGGGTTCCGCACCGACGTGATCGAGCTCGTGAAGGAGCTCGGCGTCTCGACCATCCGCTACCCCGGCGGCAACTTCGTGTCGGGGTACAAGTGGGAGGACGGCATCGGCCCGAAGGCCGAGCGCCCGCGCCGACTCGACCTGGCGTGGCACTCGACCGAGACGAACGAGGTCGGGCTGCATGAGTTCCAGGCGTGGCTCGACCGCGTCGGCAGCGACCTGATGCTCGCGGTCAACCTCGGCACGCGCGGCACGCCCGAGGCGCTCGACCTGCTCGAGTACGCCAACAGCGATGCCGAGACGGCCTGGACGGACCAGCGCGCGTCGAACGGCCGCGAGACGCCGTTCGCCGTGAAGATGTGGTGCCTCGGCAACGAGATGGACGGCCCGTGGCAGATCGGGCATCTCGACGCCGACGACTACGGCAAGCTCGCCTCGCGCACGGCGAAGGCGATGCGGATGCTGGATCCCGGCGTCGAGCTGGTCGCCTGCGGCTCATCGGGCCGCGGCATGCCCACCTTCGGCTCGTGGGAGCGCACGGTCCTCGAGCACACGTTCGACGACGTCGACTTCATCTCGTGCCACTCCTACTACCAGGAGCATGACGGCGATGCGCAGGAGTTCCTCGCCTCCGGCGTCGACATGGCGCGCTTCATCGAGTCGGTCGTCGCGATCGCCGACACGGTGGCGGCGACGAAGAAGAGCGACAAGCGCATCATGATCTCGTTCGACGAGTGGAACGTCTGGTACCTGCACCGCGAGGACGGCACCGAGTCGGGACACGAGTTCAAGGGCGGCGCCTGGCCGGTCGCGCCCCGCCTGCTGGAGGACAAGTACAACGCCCTCGATGCCGTGGTCTTCGGCGACCTGCTCATCACGCTGCTGCAGCACGCCGACCGCGTGCGCTCGGCATCCCTGGCGCAGCTCGTGAACGTCATCGCGCCGATCATGACCGAGCCCGGTGGCCCGGCCTGGCGGCAGACCACGTTCTTCCCGTTCGCGATCACCTCGCGTCTGGGGCAGGGCCGCGCGCTGCGCGTGCCCGTGTCGTCGGCATCCTTCACGAGCGAGAAGCTCGGCGAGGTGCCGACCCTGAATGCCGTCGCCACGATCGACGACGAGGGCGTGTCGCTGTTCGTCGTGAACCGTTCGACGACGGATGCCGCGGACCTCCGTGTCGACCTGGCTCCGCTGGTGCGCGAGCTCGGCCGCGACGTCGAGGTGGTCGAGTCGCACCTGCTGCACGACGACGACCTCTACGCGGCCAACACCCTCGAGAACCGGGAGCGGGTCGGCGTGCGCGGGGCGGCGGCATCCGTCGACGGCGACGTGCTGTCGGTCGCACTGCCCGCCGTGTCGTGGGCAGCGATCCGACTCGCGTGACCACCGCGAGGAGCGGAGGAGATGTGACCGGCGGGGGCCCTTCGCCCTCGGATCCACCTCCGCTCCTCGCATCTCCTCCCCTGATCCCCTCCTCCCCCGCCGATCGGAGACCTGGATGCTGCGCGTGGACGCGACCGGACCGCTGCGCGAAGAGCTTCGGCCTGCCATGGCGAACGCCGAGGACCGGCGCCCCGGGCTCACGCTCACCAGCCGCAGCCTGCTGCGGGGCGGGCGCCCGTGGCTGCCGGTCTCGGGCGAGCTGCACTACACGCGCGTCCCCCGGGAGCGGTGGACCGAGCGCCTGCGGCTCATGCGCTCGGGTGGCGTGTCGGTCGTCTCGACCTACGTGCCGTGGCTGCACCACGAGCCGGTGCGCGGCCAGGCGCGCTTCGACGGACGATTCGACGTCGGCGGGTTCGTGGACGCCGTGCGGGCCGAGGGCCTCGAGCTCGTGCTGCGGATCGGCCCGTGGGTGCACGGCGAGATGCGCAACGGCGGGCTGCCCGACTGGGTGCAGCACGCGCCGGTGCGCCATCGCACCGACGACCCGGCATACCTCGACCTCGTGCGGGAGTGGTTCGCGCGCATCGCGGATGCCCTCGACGGACGCTGCACACCCGAGAACGTGCTGGCGATCCAGCTGGACAACGAGCTCTACGACCAGCCCGGTCACCTCGCGACCCTGAAGCGGCTGGCTCGCGAGGCCGGCATGTCGGCGCCGCTGTGGACGGCGACCGCGTGGGGCGGCGCACAGCTTCCCGACCCCGAGGTGCTGCCGCTGTGGGGCGGCTACGGCGACGGGTTCTGGGTCGACCCGGGCGACGCGTGGGACCCCACCTTCCGGGCGCACTTCTTCTTCTCCGACTCGTGGGACGACCCGGGCATCGGCGCCGACGTGCGGGGCGCGGACGAGCGGGGCGCCGACGAGCAGGGCGCCGACGAGCGCGGCGCCGACGAGGCATCGACGAGCGGGGGCGCCGAGCTGTCGCCGTGGTTTCCCGCCGCCACCTGCGAGCTGGGCGGCGGCATGGCGACCGCGTACCACCGGCGGCCGCGACCCGGCGCCCGTGACATCGCCGCCGTCGCGCACGCCAAGCTCGGCAGCGGGTCGGCCTGGCAGGGGTACTACATGTACACCGGAGGCACGAACCCCGGGCCCGGTCTCGAAGAGACGCAGGCCACCGGCTACCCCAACGACATGACGCGGCTGAGCTACGACTTCCATGCGCCGATCGGCGAGTCCGGCCGCGCAGCGCCGAGCCATGCGGCGCTGCGCCTGCAGCACGCGTTCCTCGAGGCGTTCGGCGAGCGACTCGCCCCCGCGCCGTCGCATCTTCCCGACGTCCGCCCGACGGGGGTCGAGGATGCCGAGACCCTGCGCTGGGCGGTGCGCGCCGACGACGGCTCGGGGTTCCTGTTCATCGGGTGGCATCAGCCGCATGTGCCGCTGCCGACGTACCGCGGTGCGCGGTTCCGCGTCGAGACTCCCCGTGGCGTGGTCGAGCTGCCCAGCGCTCCGGTCGACATCCCGCCGGGGACGGTCGCCCGCTGGCCGCTCGGACTCGAGGTGGGCGGCGTCACGGTCGACTGGGCGACGGCGTCCGCACTCACCGTGCTCCCCGCCACCACGGCCGACGGCGCACCGACGCTGGTGCTGATCGAGGATGCCGGCATCCCCGTCGAGCTCGCACACGACGGTCTCACCCACCGCCTCGCACCGGCGGCGACGCCGCTGCGGATCCAGGAGCCGCACGGCGCCGCGCTCGACGTACTCGTCCTCGCGTCGGCCGACGCCGACCTGGTCTGGGTCGTCGACGCGGCCGCCGGCGGGCGGCGGCTGCTCGTGGGTGCCGACGGGGTGACATGGGATGCCGAGGGCCGCGTCGCGGTGCGGGCGAGCGGCTCCGAGCCCGACCTGCGCGAGTATGCGGGCGGCACCTGGCGCCACCTCGGGTGGGAGGACCCCGCCGCCACCGCGGCTCGGCGCTCGGCCGCCGACGGCACCCCGGCGGCGACGCCGGAACGCGACGCGCACCGGGGCGGCGCGGCATCCGTCCCCATCCGGCTCGTGCGGGCCGAGACCATGCCGTCCGGCGACTACGGCTCGCGCGACGGCCGGCAGGCCGCGCCTCACGATGCCGTGCTCGACGCCCACGCCGCGGTGTATCGCCTCGACGTGCCCGAGAAGTTCGACGACGACGCGGTGCTGCGGGTGCAGTGGGCCGGCGATGTCGCGCAGCTGCGCGTGGACGGCGTCACGACGACGGACCGGTTCTGGGACGGATCAGAGCTCGTCGCGAACCTGCGAGACATCGGCGCCGGGTCGGCGACCCGCGTCGAGCTGCGCGTGCTGCCGCTGCGCTCCGACAGCCGCGTGCACCTGCCGGCCGACGCCGCCGCGCGGCTGGCGGCCGCCGACCGCGCGCTGTGCGAGGTCAGCGCCGCCTGGATCGACCAGCGCACGCTGTGGACCGAGAAGACCCCGCACCGCGGAACCCCTGAGCATGTCGACGACGACAGGAAGACGAGAGAGCGATGACGCTGCACAAGACCGCCACGCCCCCGATGGGCTGGAACAGCTGGGACTCGTACGGCACCACCGTCACCGAGGCGGAGGTGCTCGCCAACGCCGAGTTCATGGCCGAGCACCTGCTGCCGCACGGCTGGGACACGATCGTGGTCGACATCGACTGGGCCGACCCGACGGCCCGATCGCACGGGTACAACGAGACGGCACCGCTGATCATCGACGGCACCGGCCGCCTGCAGCCCGACCCCGCACGGTTCCCGAGCTCGGCAGACGGAGCCGGCTTCGCGCCGCTCGCGGCACGCCTGCACGCGCTCGGACTGAAGCTCGGCATCCACGTGATGCGCGGCATCCCCCGCGTCGCCGTCGCCGCCGACGTCCCCATCGCCGGGACCGGGGCGACGGCGTCGCAGATCGCCGACGCGACGAACGTCTGCGAGTGGAACCCGCACTACCTCGGCCTCGACCACACGCATCCCGGCGCGCAGGCCTACTACGACTCGTGCGTCGCGCAGTACGCCGAGTGGGGCGTGGACTTCCTCAAGGCCGACGACATGCTGTGGCCGTACCAGGCGCCCGACATCGAGGCCTACTCGCGCGCCGTGCAGCGCGCCGACCGCGACATCGCGCTGTCGCTGTCGCCCGGCCGCGACCTGTCGGCCGCGAACCTGGAGCACCTGCGCGCGCACGCGACGATGTGGCGCATCTGCGACGACCTCTGGGACCGCTGGGAGGACGTCGAGGCCAACTTCGCCCGCTTGGCACGATGGGCGCCGCTGGCCGGCCCCGAAGGGTGGCCGGACGCCGACATGCTGCCGCTCGGCCGCATCGGGCTGCGTGCCGAGCGGGGCGAGCCCCGCGAGGGCGCGCTGACGCTGCCCGAGCGCCGCGCGCTCGTCACCCTGTGGGTGATGGCGCGCTCACCGCTCATGATCGGCGGCGACCTGCCCACCAGCGCAGCCGAGACGATCGCGCTGTTCACCAACGACGAGGTGCTCGAGATCCTGCGCGACTCGACCGGCAACCGCGAGCTCCTCCGCGAGCGCGACCTCGTCGTGTGGACCGCCGCGCGCGGCGACACGCGATGGACCGCCGTGTTCAACACGGCGGACGAGGCTCGGGAGGTGCCGTTCGACACGCGGTCTCTCGCGCTCGGCCCCGCGCCGACCCGCGTGGTGGACGTGTGGAGCGGTTCGGACGTCGCCGTCGAAGGCGTCCACGTGCAGTCGGATGCCGCGCGCGGCGTCGCGCCCGGCAGCTCGGTCGTGCGGCTCGCCCTGGAACCCCACGGCTGCGTGCTGCTGCGGGCGTGAACACCTCCGCTCGCCTGTCACGAATCGGGGCCATGCGCCACCATTCGTGACAGGCGAGTGGACCGACGGCTGGCCGCAGAGGGACGGGCATGCGCCGGAAAGCGCTTGCGCGGCATTCGATCGCATGGCACACTGTTGGAAAGCGTTTACCCGATATGCGGACAACCGCGCCGCCGGGTACCCACAAGCCTTCAGAGAAGAAAGCAGGACCCCGTGACCGACACGACTATCGCCCCGGCCCCGGCCGAGGCCTCCGCCCGCCCCGCCGTGCGTGAGATCGGCATCATCATGAACGGCGTCTCGGGCCGCATGGGGTACCGCCAGCACCTGGTGCGCTCGATCCTCGCGATCCGTGACCAGGGCGGCATCGAGCTCGCCGACGGCACGAAGGTGACCGTCAAGCCGCTCCTCGTCGGCCGCAGCGAGGCGAAGCTCGCCGACCTCGCCGCCCAGCACGGCATCGAGGACTACACCACCGACCTCGACGCGGCTCTCGCCGACCCGCGCTGGGAGATCTACGCCGACTTCCTCGTCACGAAGGCGCGCGCCTCGGCCCTCCGCAAGGCGATCGCCGCAGGCAAGACCATCTACACCGAGAAGCCCACGGCCGAGACGGTCGAGGAGGCGCTCGAGCTCGCGAAGCTCGCGCAGGAGGCCGGTGTGAAGACCGGCGTCGTGCACGACAAGCTCTACCTCCCCGGGCTGCAGAAGCTCAAGCGCCTCATCGACTCCGGCTTCTTCGGCCGCATCCTGTCGGTGCGCGGCGAGTTCGGTTACTGGGTGTTCGAGGGCGACTGGCAGCCCGCGCAGCGGCCCAGCTGGAACTACCGCGCCGAAGACGGCGGCGGCATCATCGTCGACATGTTCCCGCACTGGAACTACGTGCTCGAGAACCTGTTCGGCGACGTCAAGACCGTCTACGCGCAGGCCGCCGTGCACATCCAGGACCGCTGGGACGAGAAGGGCGAGCACTACACGGCGACCGCCGAAGACGCCGCGTACGGCATCTTCGAGCTCGAGGGCGACATCGTCGCGCAGATCAACTCGTCGTGGACCGTGCGCGTGAACCGCGACGAGCTCGTCGAGTTCCACGTCGACGGCACGCACGGCTCGGCCGTCGTGGGGCTGTTCGGCGCGAAGATCCAGCACCGCAACGCGACACCGAAGCCGGTCTGGAACCCCGACCTCGCCGACGACCACGACTACGACGCCGACTGGGCAGAGGTTCCCACCAACGACGTGTTCCAGAACGGCTTCCGCCAGCAGTGGGAGGAGTTCCTCGAGTCGTACGTGCTCGGCACACAGTACGAGTTCGACCTCCTCTCGGGCGCGCGGGGCGTGCTGCTCGCCGAGGCCGGCCTGCAGTCGAGCCGCGAGGGCCGCAAGGTCGAGCTGCCCGCCCTGTCGCTGGACTGAGCAGGGATCGCCGGATGCCGCAGCTCACACTCCTCTCACCCGACGGCGCCACTTCGACGGCCGAGCTGAACGAGTCCCCGGGCTACACCAAGCCCGGGGGCCCGCTCCGCAGCCGCGTCGCCTACGCCGCCGCGCACGTCGTGCCGCAGACCTGGGCCGACAACACCCCGGGCCGGCCGGCAGAGGTCGACTGGGACGCCACCCTCGACTTCCGCCGCGCCGTGTACTCGTGGGGCCTCGGCGTCGCCGATGCCATGGACACCGCCCAGCGGAACATGGGCCTCGACGCCGCCGCCACCCGTGACCTCATCGCCCGCTCGGCGCAGGTCGCCCGCGAAGAGGGCGGCTCGGTCGTGGTCGGCGTGAACACCGACCACGTCGAGGCCGAGCGCATCTCGATCGACGAGGTGATCGACGCCTACAAGGAGCAGCTCCACTTCACCGAGGAGCAGGGCGCGGGCCCGGTGCTCATGGCCTCGCGCCACCTCGCCCGCGTCGCCGAGTCGGCCGACGACTACCGCCGGGTCTACCGCGAGGTGCTCGCCTCCGCCACGACCCCGGTCGTGCTGCACTGGCTCGGCACCGCGTTCGACCCGTCGCTCGAGGGCTACTTCGGCTCGCCCGACTGGCGCGACGCCTCGGCGGTGCTGCTCGAGATCATCGAGGAGAACGTCGAGAAGATCGCTGGCGTCAAGATGAGCCTGCTGGATGCCGCCTCCGAGGTGTCGGTGCGCGAGCGCCTTCCCGAGGGCGTGCGCATGTTCACCGGCGACGACTTCAACTACGTCGGGCTGATCGGCGGGGACTCCATCCGGTCGTTGAGCGAGCGAGGAACGAGCCAGACGAAACGCGCCGAACCCATCGACGACGTCGGCTCGGGGCGTCTCGACTCGCAAGCTCGCTCAACGACCGGGGGAAAGCAGCACTCGGACGCGCTGCTCGGCGCCTTCGCGGCGATCACGCCGGTCGCCTCGGCCGCCATCCAGGCGCTCGACGCCGGCGACCCGGCGCGGTACCTCGAGATCCTCGGCCCGACCGAGGAGCTCAGCCGCCAGGTCTTCGCCGCGCCGACGTTCTACTACAAGACGGGCGTCGCCTTCCTGTCGTGGCTCAACGGCCACCAGCCGGCGTTCCAGATGGTGGGCGGCCTGCACTCGGCCAGGAGCCTCCCGCACCTGTCGCGCATCGTCGAGCTCGCGAACGCGTCGCTCGCCCTCGAGCGGCCCGAGCTCGCGGCCATCCGCTGGCACGGGATGCTGCGCCACAACGGCCTCGACGTGCCGGGGCTGATCACATGACGGCGCGTCAGCGCAGCGCGTCGGGTGCGGCATCCGTGTCCCGACGCTCTCCCCTCGTGTTCCGGACTTCATCGCTCGTTGGCGCGTCTCGCGATGAAGTCCGGGACATGCTCCAGGAAGGCCCCGCATGACCACGCCCGACCCCCGCCTGTCGATCAACCAGGCGACCATCAAGTACGCCGATCTCGCGACGGCGCTGCGCGTGACCGCCGAGGCGGGCGTCTCCGCGATCGGCCTGTGGCGCGAGCCGGTGCAGGAGGTCGGGCTCGCCACCGCGGCGTCCATGCTCACCGACTCGGGGCTGCGTTTCACGACGCACTGCCGGTCGGGCTTCTTCACGATGCCCGAGGGCCCTGCCCGCCGCGCGTCGATCGACGACAACCGCGTCGCGATCGAAGAGGCCGCGACGCTCGCCGCCGCCGGAGCTGAGGGCTCGACCGCGATCCTCGTGCTCGTCGCCGGCGGCCTGCCCGACGGATCGCGCGACCTGGTGGGCGCCCGCGAGCGGGTGCGTGATGCGATCGGCGAGCTGGTTCCGGATGCCGCCGCCGCCGGTGTGACTCTCGCGATCGAGCCGCTGCACCCGATGTACGCGTCGGACCGCTGCGTCGTCTCGACGCTCGGGCAGGCGCTCGACATCGCCGCGGACTTCGACCCGGCCGTCGTCGGTGCGACCGTCGACACGTTCCACATCTGGTGGGACCCCGACGTGCTGTCCGCCATCGCGCGCGCCGGCCGCGAGGGCCGCATCGCCACGTACCAGGTGTGCGACTGGAAGACGCCGCTCCCGGCCGACGTGCTGCTGGCCCGCCACTACCCGGGAGACGGTGTCATCGACTTCGCCTCGCTCACCGCCGCCGTCGAGGCGACCGGCTACGACCGCGACATCGAGGTCGAGATCTTCAACGAGGAGATCTGGGCCACCGACCCGCTCGTCGCCGTGCAGCGCACGGCCGCCGGGTTCGCGGCATCCGTCTCCCCGCATCTGCGCGCTCGCGTCGCGAGCTGAACGCACTTCGATGAGCACAGGAGCGCTCGCGGGGTACGCCGATTGGCCGGCGTTCCTCGCGGGCGCTCCGGCGTTCGTGCCCGTCGGTTTCGACGGACGCCGGAACGCCGGCGCCGGGAAGCCCGGCGCCTCGCCGACGAACGACACCGCTTCGCCAGGGAACGACGCCGCGACCGGCACGACCGCCGCCTCCCGCCCTGCCCTGGTCGAGGTGCTGGGTGTGCGCGCGGCAAGCGCCGCCGACCTGAAGATCGAGCGCGAATGGCTCGCCGACGGCGTGCGCGGCCGTGAGCTGAGCTGGTGGCTCGGCTTCGGCCCGCGCACGCGGGCATACCTGCTCGAACCCGCCGAGCATGACGGTGATCTCCCCGGCGTGCTCGCCCTGCACGCCCACGGCGGCGTGCGCTCGACCGGCGCCGAGCAGCTCGTCGACACGGGGCGGGCGCCGAGCCCCTCTGCGGCCCGCATGCGCGCCCGCTGCTACGCGGGACGCACTCCCGCCAACGACCTCGCCCGGGACGGCTTCGTGGTGCTGATACCCGATGCGTTCTCATGGGGCAGTCGCGCGTTCGACCTGTCTTCGCCGCCGGACGTGCTCGCGCGGCTCGGCGCCGCGCTCGACGCGCTGCACCGCGAGCGCGGCGAGACGCTCTCTGACGAGGAGCGGTTCGACGAGCTCTCGTCGCTGCACGAATACGGCCTCGCGAAGGCCGCCGGGGCGCTCGGCACCAGCTTCGCCGGAGCAGTCGCGACGGATGATCTGGCGGCGTTGGACGTCCTTGCAGGATGGCCGGGGGTCGATGCCGCACGCGTCGGCGCGATGGGGTTCTCGGGCGGCGGCGGACGCGCGCTGTTCGTGGCGGCGCTGGACGGCCGGGTCGCGGCATCCGTCGTCTCCGGCATGATGGCGACGTCCGCCTCGCTGGTTCCGGACTACCTCGACACCCATTCGTGGCTGCTGCACAGCCCGGGCCTGGCGAGCCGCTTCGACCTTCCCGACCTCGCCGCCCTCGGCCGCCGGCTGCTCGTGCAGTACGGCGAGCACGACGAGCTCTTCCCGCCGCAGGGGATGAGGGATGCCGACACCCGCCTGCGCGCCCTGCTCGGCCGCCGCTACACCGGCGTCTGGCACGACGCCGGCCACGAGTTCACCGCCGCGATGCAGGACGAGGCCCAGGCGTACCTCGCGCGGACGCTGCGCTCCTGACCCTCCGCCCGGCGTCGGGGCCGGCGCTTCGGGCTTCGGGCTTCGGCTTCGGGCTTCGGCTTCGGGCTTCGGGCTTCGGGCTTCGGGCTTCGGGCTTCGGTCCAGCCTTCCCAGCAACCCACTCCGGGAAGCCTCCGAGTCCCGGACCGCGCGGCCACGAGTCTCGGTCGTCTCCGGGGCCACGGATGCGGTCCAGGTTTCGCCGGAAACGCTCGCCCAAAACCCGCGATTCCCGGACCGCACGCAGCGACCTCCCGACGTCCCGGTGTGGCTGGGCGGTCCAGGTTTCGCCGGAAATGCTCGCCCAAACCCTGCAAGTCCCGGACCGCCCGCAGGGGTCATCGTCCTCGGTGTCCCCCGGTACCGGCGGCGGTCCAGGTTTCGCCGGAAACGCTCGCCCGAAACCTGCGAATCCCGGACTGCGGCTCGACCACCCGGCCTGGCGCGCGCCGACTCTCGCGTCTCCGCGGCAGCAGCAAGAGGGCGTCAGCGGTCCGAGGCCGCCGACAGGAGCCGCAGCTCACGCAGGCGCGGCGTGACCGAACCCGCCGACGACTCGATCCGCACGGCAAGCTCCACCGTGCCCGTCGCGGCGCCCAGCGGCACCTCGCGGGTCGCGTCGCCGGCCCCGGCGGGCACCGGTTCGTCGAGCACCACCTGGTCCGCCACCGACACCCGCAGGTGCGCATCCGCATCGCCGTCGAGCCACGAGACGCGCAGCGCGTCGGCCGTGCCGCTCCAGTCGCGCAGCGTGAGGGTGAGCGCGCCGCGCGTGCGGCGCCAGCGGGCGTCGCCCTGCACGCCGATCTCCTCGTCGGATGCCGCGAGCCCGTGGTCGGATTCCGGCTGCTGCTCGCCGAAGCCGACGACGTCGCGTGTGCGCGCCTCGAGACCCAGCGACGCGGCGTCGATCCGCTCGAGCTCGGAGCGGCGTGCTGCGACGGCGGCGGCATCCGTGCCGTGCGCGACCGGCCACGACACCGTGTAGCGCGCGTCGTGGATGCCGGCGAAAGGCTCCAGGTCGACCGCACCGCCGTCGGCGGTGGGCACGCGGACGTGCCCCGACACCTGGCGCACGGCGTGGTCGAGCGCATCGGCGGTCAGCACCGGGGTGTCGGCGAGCGCACGCAGCGGACCGACCGCGATGTGTCCCATCCGCGCGCCGGTGCCGCGGTAGGCGACGGCGTCGTCGGGCTGCCGCAGCGCCAGCACCTCCGGGCCGTCGACGATCCAGGCCCAGTCCGAGCCGTCCGCGGGGCGCTCGAACCGCAGCCGCCGCGGCAGCGCGAACCGCAGCATTGTGACACCGGCCCCGACGCCGACCCTCGCCCGCGTCCCGGGCGCCGCACGCCGGGGCTCGGCATCCGCCCCGCCCTCGATCTCGACGAGCGCCTCGCCGACGACCCAGTCCGGGACGAGCACCGCGAGGTTCGCCGCTCGCGGCGTGCGGACCTCGACGGTCGCGTGGACCACCGCGGGATCGGCGCGCTCATCGACGGCGACCGCGACCTCGACGTCGTCGAGGATCGCCCGCGACGGCACGAACGCGTTCACGCGCACCTCGCCCGGCGCCGCGGCGTAGACCAGTGCGCCGTGGCGCGACTGCGCCTCGAACCCCGAGCCCATGCAGCACCAGAAGCCCTCGGCGTCGGGTGAGTACACCCGGTAGTGCGCGGGGCGCTGCGGCGTGAAGTACACCAGCCCGCCGTGCTGCGGATGCTGCGCCGAGCGCAGATGGTTGGCCCGTGCCCGCTCGGCCCACAGCAAGTAGGCGTCGTCGCCGGTGAGCAGGTGCAGCTCGGCGGCGAGCTTGACCATGTTGTAGGTGTTGCAGGTCTCGGGGCCCTCGCGGGCGATGAACATGCTCGAGAAGTCCGACGGGAAGTGCTCGCGCACGCTGTCACCGCCGATCGCGGCGCTGCGGTGGCGTGCGACGCGGTCGAAGAAGACCCGCGCCGCTGCTCCCTCTCGCGCGGCGACGTCGGGCACGATCTCGGGCGCCACCTCCCGCGCCGCGCGCTCGATCGTCGCGAAGCCGACGGCCACCGGGATCTGCGTATTGGCGTGCAGTCCGTCGAGCTCGTCGCGGCCGGCGGCGAGCGGCTGGACGAGTCCGCGGCGTGCGAAGCGGCGCGCGAGGCGCAGGAACGCGGCATCCTGCAGCACGATCGCCAGCCGGGCGAACGCCTCGGTCATGCCGCCGAACTCGCACTCGAGGATCCGCTCGAACGTCTCGTCATCGAGGTCGGCGCTGACGCGCAGCCACCATGCCGCGAGTTCGGCGAGCGTCTCTCGCGCGAGCGGGTCCTCGGTCAGCTCGACCGCGTCGATGAGGCCGCCGAGGATCTTGTGCAGGTTGTACAGCGGTACCCAGCGCCCGTTGAGGTGGAACGCCCCGACGTCCACGCGCCCGGCGCGCAGCTCGTCCCAGAGCGCCTCGCCGCCGGGCACTCCTCCGACGTAGCCGCTGCCCGTCGCCAGCTGGCACTCCCGGATGCCGCGCACCAGCGTCCGTGCGAGGTCGGCGGCCGCGGCATCCCCCGCCGCGGCGAGGGTGCTCGCCGCCGAGAGCACATGGCCGGCGGTGTGTCCGTCGAGACCGTCGGACTCCCAGCCGCCGTAGGAGTCGGCGCGCGAGGGCAACCCCGCCTCGCGGCGGAACGGCGCCAGCAGGCGGTCGGGATCCAGTCGCTGCAGCGTCGCACTGACCGTGTGCTGCGCCGCCAGATCGGCGCCCGGCGCGAGGCGCACGTGAGCGGCCGGCGCGAAGGCCGCCGGGGCAGCCGTGCGGGACATGGCACTCCTTCGAGCCGGTGACGGTCGCTGCTTCGGAGCAGCAATGCAGGGAAACCGCTTCCCAATCTATCGTCCGAACCGGACACAGGGCCTAGACTCTGGCCTGTGAGCGACACCACGGCGCCTGCCCGAGGCGCAGCAACCCTGCACGACGTCGCGCGCGTGGCCGGCGTCTCGCTCGCCACCGCCTCGCGCGTGCTCAACGGTTCGACCCGCAAGGTCGCCGAGAGCTACCGCGAGCGGGTCGAAGCCGCGGCCGAACAGCTCGGCTACACGGCGAACCTGTCGGCGCAGGCCACCGCGCGCGGCACCTCCGCGATCGTCGCGCTCCTGGTCGCCGACATCGCCGACCCGTACTTCGGGCAGCTCGCCTCCGGCGTCGCGCGCGGCGCCGACGAGGCGGGACTCGTCGTCACCATCGCGATCACCGAGCGCGACCCGCAGCGCGAGGTGAAGCTGGTGCGCGCACTGCGCGGCCAGCGCCCGCGTGGCCTCATCCTCGCGGCATCCCGTGTCGAAGGACCGGACGCCGTCGGCCTCCAGGGCGAGCTCGACGCCTTCTCGAACATGGGCGGCCGGGTCGTCGTGGTCGGCCCCGGCGGCGGCTCCGCACGCTCGGTGGCCGTCGACAACCGCGGCGGCTCGGCGGCGCTCGGTGCCGAGCTCGCGGGCCTCGGCTATCGCGACGCGATCGTGGTCGCCGCCGCCGAGGGCATCCGCACCTCCGACGACCGGCTCGCCGGCTTCACCGAGGGGTTCACCTCGGCCGGCGGAGTGATCCGCGATGTGCGACGCGTCGGCTTCACCCGCGATGCCGGCTACGCGGCCGCATCCGACCTCCTCACCGGCGACGTGCCCGCCGGCACGCTGATCTTCGGCATCAGCGACGTGGTGGCGATCGGCATCATGTCGGCCGTCCGCGACGCCGGGCGCCAGGTCGGCGCCGACGTCGCGGTCGCCGGCTTCGACGACATCGCGACAGGACGCGACATCCGTCCGGGCCTGACGACGGTGCGCGTGCCCCTGGAGGATCTCGGCTACCAGGCCCTGCACGCCGCGACCGACCCGGAGTGGACCGCGGGCGAACCGCAGCTGCCGCTCGAGGTCATCGTGCGCGGCAGCACCCCGCCGCGCAGCTGAGGCGCCGGGTCGCGACGTGCACGGGCGCCCAGCCGGGTCGGGAAACGTTTCCGGGTAGGCTGAGCGCGCCGCGACCCAAGGAGACACGGATGCCTCGACCGCCCCGCGCCGACCGAGCCACGCGCGTCACGATCGCCGAGGTCGCCGCCCGCGCAGGAGTCTCGCTGTCGACCGTGTCACGTGCGCTGAACGGCAATCCCACGGTCGACCCGGTGCTCGCGGAGCGGGTGAAGGATGCCGCTGCCGCCCTCGACTACACCGCCAGCCCCGTCGCGCGCAGCCTCGTCCTCGGCCGCACGCAGACGGTGGCGGTCATCGTGCCCGATCTCGGCAACCCGACGTTCCAGGCGATCCTGCGGGGCCTCAGCCGCGCCGCCGGCACCGACGACTACCACGTGCTGGTGGCCGACTCGGCGGAGTCGGTCGAGGAGGAGCGCGTGCTCGCGGGCGCGACCCGCCGCCGCACGGACGGCGTCATCCTCTGCGCCCCGCGCCTGCCGCAGGACGAGCTCGACCGGCTGGTCGGCGGGCTGCGGCCGGTGGTGCTGATCAACCGCTCGTCGGGCGACGTCCCGTCGGTGCGCGCGGACTACGGCAGCGCCCTCGCGGCCGAGCTCGGCCACCTTCACGAGCTCGGACACCGTCGCATCGTCTTCCTTGCCGGCGCCCCCGGCAGCGTGGCCAACGCGGCGCGCCTCGAGGCGATCGCGGGGTTCGTCGCCGCGCACGCCGACACCGTGGTGACCGAGATCCCGTGCGGTGTCGACTTCGAGGCGGGCGCCGACGCCGGCGCCGCCGTGCTGGCGTCGGGCGCGACCGCGGCGCTGGCCTTCAACGACCTCGTCGCGATGGGGCTGTTGAGCGCGGTGCAGGCGAGCGGATGCCGTGTGCCCCAAGACCTCTCGATCGTCGGGTTCGACGACATCCCGTTCGCGCAGTACACGACCCCGCCGCTCACGACGGCCGCCGTGCCCGCGGCCGAGCTCGGCGCGCAGGCGTGGGCGCGCATGCGCGAGCTGCTCGAGGGCGACGAGCCGGGTGGTCCGCTCACGGTCCTGCCCGAGCTGACGGTGCGCGGCACGACCGGCCCCGCCGCCTGACCTGCACCCTCCGCTCCCCGGCCGGAACACGTGTTCCGAGCAACGGAGGGAGAACGGGTGGTAGCATGAGAAAACGTTTCCTGAAGGAGTGAGATGAGCCACCGCCGGTACGCCCTCGTGGGTGCGGGACACCGCGCCCAGATGTACGTCGACGCGATCATCGGGCGCTATCGCGGCGACGCCGTGCTGGTCGCGATCTGCGAGCCGAACCCGGTGCGCGCGCAGTACTACGTCGACCGCGTGGTCGAGGCCGGCCTCCCCGCGCCGGCCGTGTACGGCCCGGACGACCTCGAGACGATGGTCCGCACCGAGCGCGTCGAGCGCGTCGTGATCTGCGCCCGCGACGACCTGCACGCCCCGCTGATCGTCCGATCGCTGGATGCCGGAGCCGACGTCGTCGTCGAGAAGCCGCTGACCATCGACGGGCCGAGCGCCGCAGCCATCGAGGACGCGATCGACCGCACCGGCCGCGAGGTCGTCATCACGTTCAACTACCGCTACTCGCCGCGCAACTCGGCGCTGCGCCAGGTCATCCAGGACGGCGTCATCGGCGACGTCACGAGCGTGGACTTCTCGTGGGTGCTCGACACCAAGCACGGCGCCGACTACTTCCGTCGCTGGCACCGCGAGAAGGAGCACTCCGGCGGCCTGCTGGTGCACAAGGCCAGCCACCACTTCGACCTCGTCAACTGGTGGATCCGCTCGGCGCCGCGGCGCGTCTTCGCCTCGGGTGGGCTGCGCTTCTACGGCGCAGACAACGCGGCGGCCCGCGGCCTCGGTGACCGTCCCGCCCGCGGCACTCACGACGACGGCGACGCATTCGAGCTCGACCTGCGGGGCGATGAGCGACTCAAGGCGTTGTACCTCGACGCCGAGCAGCACGACGGGTACCTCCGCGACCGCGATGTGTTCGGCGAGGGCATCACCATCGAGGACAACCTCGCCCTCGTGGTCGACTACGCCTCGGGCGCGACCCTCAGCTACTCGCTCAATGCCCACTCGCCCTGGGAGGGCTACCGGGTCGCGGTCAACGGCACCCTCGGCCGCGCCGAGCTGGAGGTCATCGAGCGCGGCGCCGTCCTCGCCGACGAGGGCCTGCACCCGGTGATCGATCCCTCCGCGGTGGATGCCGGATCCTCCGGGTCGCTCCGCCCCGAGGGCGAGCGCCTCATCGTGCAGCGGCACTGGGAGGCAGCGTACGAGGTGCCGATCCACGCCGCCGGCGAAGGCGGCCACGGCGGCGGCGACGCGCTGCTGCTCGCCGACGTGTTCGAGGGCCCCGGAGACGACCCGCTCGCCCGCCCCGCCGACTGGCGCGACGGCGTCCGCTCCATCGCCGTCGGCATCGCCGGCAACCGCTCGCTCGAGACCGGGCTGCCCGTGCAGGTCGCCGATCTCGGCATCCGCTTCCTGGCCGCCGACGCCGCGGTCGCACGCGCATGACCCGCATCGCCGTCACCGGCGGCGCCGGCAGGCTCGGGCGCAGCCTCGTCGCCGGTCTCGCTGCGGCCGGCCACGAACTCGTGTCGCTGGACCGCGATATCTCGGACGCCGCCGAGCTGCAGGGCCTCGAGCAGATCGCGGTGGACCTGACCGACACGGATGCCGCCACCCGCGCGATCGTCGACGTCCGCGCCGAGGCGCTCATCCACCTGGCCGCGATCGCCGTGCCGTTCAGTGCGCCCGAAGAGGTCATCCTCCGCACCAACGCGACGATGGCTCTCACCGTGATGTCGGCCGGCGTCGCCGCCGGCATCCCGAAGATCGTGACGGCATCCAGCCCCACGGTCCTCGGCTACGGGGCGCCCAGGGGCTGGCTGCCCGACCGCTTCCCGCTCGACGAGGAGACGACCCCGCAGCCGTGGAACGCCTACGCGCTGTCGAAGCACCTCGCCGAGCAGACGATCGCGATGCTGGCACGCCAGACCGGCGACGCGACCCGCTTCGCCGCCTTCCGTCCGTGCTACGTCATCGCCCCGGAAGAGTGGCAGGGCGCGCTCACGCAGCAGGGCCACACGGTGGTCGAACGCCTCGCCGACCCGGCCCTCTCGGCCCCCGCGCTCTTCAACTACGTCGACGCCCGCGACGTAGCCACGTTCATCGACACCCTGCTGGTGGCCCTCCCCGAGATCCCGAACGCCGAGGTGTTCTTCGTCGGCGCCGACGACGCGCTCGCGCGGCGGCCCCTCGCCGAGCTGCTGCCGCAGTTCGTGCCGGGCACCGACGAGCTCGCGGCGGGACTGACCGGCACCTCGCCGGCGTTCTCCAACGCGAAGGCCCGCCGCGTGCTGGGCTGGCGCCCCGCGCACAGCTGGCGGGGCGAGCTGGGCGAGCCCCTGCCCGCCTCCGACGCGTTTCGTCTCGCTCGTTCCTCGCTCGCTCAACGACCGGATGAGAACGCCGACTCCCGGTCGTCGAGCGAGCTTGCGAGTCGAAACGCCCCGGATGAGAACGCCGACTCCCGGTCGTCGAGCGAGCTTGCGAGTCGAAACGCCCCGGACGCGGACTCCGCCTCCCGGTCGTCGAGCGAGCTCGCGAGTCGAAACGCCCCGGATGAGGACGCCGACTCCCGGTCGTTGAGCGAGCTTGCGAGTCGAAATGCCCCGGACCCGGACTCCGACTCCCGGTCGTCGAGCGAGCTCGCGAGTCGAAACGCCCCGGACCCGGACTCCGACTCCCGGTCGTCGAGCGAGCTTGCGAGTCGAAACGCCCCGGACCCGGACTCCGCCTCAACCCGAAAGGACGTGCTGGCGTGAACTTCGACGGCATCCTCTTCTTCCCCGTCACCCCGTTCGACGCCGCCGACCGCGTCGACGAGGATCGGCTCCGGCAGCACCTCGACACCACGCTCGCGCACGCCCCGGGCGGCGTCTTCCCGGCCTGTGGCACGGGCGAGTTCCACGCCCTGTCCACCGAGGAGGCGATCCGCGTCGTGCAGGTGGCGACCGAGACCGTCGCGGGCCGCGTGCCCGTCGTCGCCGGCACCGGCGGCCCCCTCGGCCACGCCAAGGCCCTCGCCCGCGCAGCCGCCGACGCCGGAGCCGACGCGCTGCTCGTCCTGCCGCCCTACCTCGTCGGCGGCCCGCAGGCCGGACTCGTCGCGTACGTCGAGGCGGTGGCGGCGGCATCCGATGTTCCCGTCGTGATCTACCACCGCGCCAACGCGCAGTTCTCGGTCGACTCGGTGCGCCGCCTCGCCCGCAACCCGCGGGTCGTCGGCTTCAAGGACGGTGTCGGCGACGTCGGCCTCGCGCAGCAGATCGTTCGTGCGGTGGCGGCCGAGGGGCGCGACGACTTCGCGTTCTTCAACGGCCTGCTCACCGCCGAGCTGACGCAGGGCGCCTACCGGGGCATCGGCATCCCGCTGTACTCGTCGGCGGCGTTCGCGATGATCCCGGAGGTGGCGAACGCGTACTACCGCGCGTACATCGACGGCGACGAGGCGCGACGCGCCGAACTGCTCGACGGGTTCTACTCGCCGCTCGTGGCCCTGCGCGACGAGACCCCGGGCTTCGGCGTCTCGCTCATCAAGACTGGGCTGCGCCTCGGCGGGCTTCCGGTCGGCTCGGTGCGTGCACCGCTCGTCGACCCCACCCCCGCGCAGGAGGCGCGTCTGGCAGAGATCCTCGAGGCGGGGCGAGCACTGCTGTGACGACGGCTCCCGAGTCGCCGACGATCGCCGCGTTCGACGCGCGGCTGGTCAGGGTGCCGCTCACGCGCCCCTGGGCTGCCGACGTCACGTCGGTCGGCGTGATCGCGACGCACGTCGTGCGGTCCGACGGCGCCGAAGGGTGGGGCTTCTCGTGGACGCCGCAGATCGGCGCCGAGGCGGTGCACGCACTCCTCGCGCACGACATCACGGCGTTCGCCGTCGGCCGGTCGGCCGACCCGGGCTCCGAGTGGCTGGCGCTCTGGCAGCACCTCCACGAGGCCGGTGGCGGCGGCATCACCACCATCGCGATGGCCGGCCTGAACCTCGCACTGTGGGATGCCGCGGTGAGGGATGCCGGCACGTCGCTGTCCGGCTTCCTCGGCGCCCAGCGCGAGAGCGTCCGGGCCTACGGCTCGGGCGTGAACCTCCACTACACCGAGGACGAGCTCGTCGCCCAGGTGCGGCGCTGGGTCGACGCCGGGTTCGACGCCGTCAAGGTCAAGGTCGGCAAGCCCGACGTGGCTGAGGACCTCGACCGCATGCGCGCCGTGCGCGAGGTGCTCGGCCCCGACCGCGCGCTCATGATCGACGCGAACCAGCGCTGGGAGCTCGACCGCGCGACGCGCTCGCTCGAGGTGCTCGCCGACGTCTCGCCGGCGTGGATCGAGGAGCCGCTGCGTGCCGACGACCTGTACGCCCACATCGAGCTCGCACAGCGCCTCGGCGCCTCGAGCGGCATCCCGATCGCCGTCGGCGAGAACCTGCACAACGTCTTCCGCTTCGACGACTTCCTCCGCACCGGCGCCGCCCAGATCGTTCAGCCGAACATCGTGCGGGTCGGCGGCATCACTCCGTTCCTCGGAATCGCGGGTATCGCCGCCGAGTACGGCGCCGCCGTGCACCCCCACCTGCTGCCCGAGCTGTCGGGCCAGCTCGCGCTGTGCCTGCGCGCGGTGCCCGGCGTTCCCGCGCCGATGGCCGAGGACGTCGAGGACGCCGGCTTCGGCGCGCTCGGCGCCCTCCTCGACGATTCGCCGGTCCGCATCTCGGAGGGCCTTCTCACCGAGGTCGACCACGCCGGTCTCGGCATCCGCTTCTCATGACCCCATTGCACGCTTCCGGAGGAGTCTCATGACCACCGCCATCACGACCACCAGCACCGTTGAGCTCGACGCCCTCGCCGCCGCCGCGGCCGCCGCCGCCCCCGTGTGGCGGGCGGCCGACGCCGCGACCCGGGCGACGTGGCTGCGCGCGGCCGCCGACGCGCTCGACGCGCACGCCGACGAGCTCGTCGAGATCGCCGACGCGGAGACGCGGCTCGGCGCCACGCGCCTGCGCGGCGAGGTCGGCCGCACCACCGGCCAGCTGCGCCTGTTCGCGACGGTCGTCGAGGAGGGCTCGTACCTCGAGCTCACCGTCGACGACGCCGACGCCTCGGCCACCCCGCCGCGGCCCGAGCTGCGCCGCATGCTCGTCGGGGTGGGGCCGGTCGCGGTGTTCTCGGCCTCGAACTTCCCCTTCGCGTTCTCGGTGGCGGGCGGCGACACCGCCTCGGCCCTCGCCGCAGGAAACCCCGTCATCGTGAAGGCGCACTCGGGCCACCCTCGCCTGTCGGAGCGCACGGCCGCGATCGTCGCCGCCGCGCTCGTCGACGCCGGCGCCCCCGAAGGATCCCTCGCGCTGGTCGAGGGCCGCGAAGCCGGCAACGCGCTCGTGCAGCATCCCGTCATCCAGGCCGCCGGCTTCACCGGCTCGCTCGGCGGCGGACGCGCCCTCTTCGACCTCGCGGCCGGACGGCCCGACCCGATCCCGTTCTACGGGGAGCTGGGCTCGGTCAACCCGGTCGTGATCACCTCCGCCGCGGTCGCCGCGCGCGGCGAGGCGCTCGCCCAGGGTCTCGTCGGATCGTTCACGCTCGGCGTGGGCCAGTTCTGCACCAAGCCCGGCGTCGTCTTCGTGCCCCAAGGCGCCGGCTTCGAGGACCTCGTCGCGGGCTTCGCGGCGAGCTCGAGCGGCGGACCGCTCCTGACCGACCGCATCACCGCCGCCTTCCCGTCGGGCATCGAGCACCTCGAAGCCGACCCGTCGGTGGCCGTCGTGGCGCACGGCCTGCCCGCGGAGCCCGGCTCGGCCCAGCCGGTGGTGCTGTCGACGGATGCCGCGGCCGTCGCCGCGCGCCCCGAGACGCTGCTGGAGGAGTGCTTCGGCCCGGTCACGCTGCTCGTGCGCTACTCGTCGGACGAGGAGCTGCACGCCGCGCTCGAAGCGGTGCCGGGATCGCTGACCGCGACGCTGCACTCCGAGCCGTCGGACGACGTCGCGGCCGTGCTCGAGGTGCTGACCCGCAAGGCCGGACGCGTGCTCTTCGCCGGGTGGCCGACCGGCGTGGCCGTCACCTGGTCGCAGCAGCACGGCGGTCCGTGGCCGGCGACGACCTCGCTGCACACCTCGGTGGGCGCGACGGCGATCCGCCGGTTCCTGCGGCCCGTGGTGTTCCAGGACGCTCCCGAGGCCCTGCTGCCCGAGGTGCTCCGCGACGCCAGCCTCGCGACGCTGCCGCACCGCCGCAACGGCGTACTCCACACCGGTCGCTGAGCCGGCCGGTCGCTGAGCCGGCCGGTCGCTGGGTCTGTCGAAGGGCGTCCAGCGGCGGCCCGGCGCCTCTGGATCCCCACGCGTTTCGTCTCGCTCGTTCCTCGCTCGCTCAACGACCGGAAGCAACGGAGCACGCCCAACCTCCGGCGGCCCGGCGCCTCTGGATCCCCACGCGTTTCGTCCCTCTCGTTCCTCGCTCGCTCAACGACCGGAGACAACGGAGCACGCACAGACTGCGGGCGCGATCTGGCGCGCGCGGCCAACGACCGGAATCCGGGAGTACCGGATCCCCCACGCGTTTCGTCCCGCTCGTTCCTCGCTCGCTCAACGACCGGAGACAACGGAGCATGCACAACCTCGGCCGCCCGACGGCTCGCTCGGCCACCGCGTGATTCCGGTCGTTGAGCGGAGGGCGCTCTGGCGCCCGCAGACGAAACGCCTCGAACCTTCACGACACCCGGGGATCGGCTGCGCCGTCAGCGCTCGGCGACCGCCGCGCGAGCTGCGCGCCCGCCTGCTCGAGCCAGCGCCCGGCGTCTGACATCGCCGCCGCACCCGAGCCGGCGAGCTCCGTAAGCGACGCCGTCGCGGCGAAGCCCGAGACATCGGCGTCCGCCGTGATCCGACCCGCGACCAGTCCGACCGGCACGCCCGCCGAGGTGCCGATCGCCGCCACGTGGGCCGGGACCTTGCCGGCGGCCGACTGACCGTCGTACGAGCCCTCGCCCGTGACGACGAACGACGCCTGGGCCACGGCATCGGCCAGTCCCACCAGGTCTGCCACCGCCGCCGAGCCGGGCACGAGCCGGGCGCCCCACGCCAGCAGGCCGAAACCGGTGCCGCCCGCTGCACCGGCGCCCGCGGCATCCGGATCCGCGTCGACCAGCGCCGCCAGGCGCGCGAGCCCCGCGTCCAGCGCGAGGACGTCATCCGGGTCCGCGCCCTTCTGCGGGCCGAAGACGGCAGCCGCGCCGCGCGTGCCGAGGAGCGGGTTGGTCACGTCGCTGAGCACCGTCACGCCTTCCGGCGGCAGCGGGACGAGGCCGGACAGGTCGGCCGCCGACACCGCGGCAACTCCCCGCGCACCGTCGACGATGGGTGCGCCCGCCGCATCCGTGAAGCGCGCCCCGAGCGCCGTGAGCATGCCCGTGCCGCCGTCGGTGGACGAGCTCGAGCCGATGCCGAGCACCAGCCGCGAGACGCCGTGCGCCAGCGCGGCGGCGATGGCCTCGCCGAAGCCCCGGGTGTGCGCGTCGAGCGGACGCAGCCGGGGCGGCGCCCCGAGCAGTTCGATGCCGCTCGTGTTCGCGAGCTCGACGACGGCGGTTCCGCGCGGGGCATCCGCCGTGGCGGGCAGCAGCACCCACGACGCCTCGACCGGCGTCCCCTCGGGGCCTGTCACCGTGACGGGCATGCGCCGGGCACCCGGCACCGCGGCCGCGAAGGCGTCGACGGTGCCCTCGCCGCCGTCGGCCATCGGCATCAGCCGGACGTCGTCGGACGGCCGCACCAGCGACCACCCGCCGGCGAGGGCCTCGGCCGCCGCGGCCGCGCCGATGGTGCCTTTGAACGAATCGGGGGCGATCACGACGGTGCGGGCCATGGCGTCATTCTCCTCGGGAGCGCACGGCGGCGCCGGTGATGGCGACATCCGAGCGGGAAAGCGTTATCCTGCAGAACATGGTATCCATGGACCAGCCGGAAGCCGAGCCCGCACCGCCACGCGCGGTCATCGCCACCGGAACCGGCCGCTACGGCGACCCCTGGCATCCGTTCCCCGCCACCTCCGCACGCATCGCGGCTGCGCTGCGCTCCGACGGCTGGGACGTCACGGTCGATGACGATGTCGACCACGCTCTCGCCCACCTCGAGGGCATCGACCTGCTCATCGTCAACGCGGGCGACCCCTGGCGCGAGGGCGGCACCGAGCTCAGCCACTGCGCCGATCCCGCCGCCGACGCCGGCCTGCGAGCCGCGATCGCGCGCGGCATCGGGCTCATCGCCATCCACGCAGCGCTGTCGACCCTGCGCGATCATCCGGCCTGGCGCGAGGCGATCGGCGGCGAATGGCAGCCGGGTCTGTCGTGGCATCCGCCGGTCGGCGACGCGCGCGTCAGGATCGTCGACGGCGATCACCCTGTGACCGAGGGGATGCCGCCGATCGACGTCTTCGACGAGCGCTACAGCGATCTCGTGGTCGACGACGGTGCGCGCGTGCTCGCCGTGCATGACGTCGACGGCGTCGAGCATCCCGCGGTCTGGGTGCGCGAGCAGCCGACCCGGGCGGTCGTGTCATCGCTCGGTCACGATGCGCGCGCGTTCGATGCCCCTGCCCATGTGGCGCTGCTGCAGCGCGCGGGGCGCTGGGCCGCCCGGGTCTGACACCTGCCGCCGGAAGACCTGCCACCGCACGCCCTGGACAGGTCAACCGCGCTTCCA
The DNA here is from genome assembly GCF_040676455.1 of Microbacterium sp. LMI12-1-1.1. Lineage (NCBI taxonomy): Bacteria > Bacillati > Actinomycetota > Actinomycetes > Micrococcales > Microbacteriaceae > Microbacterium > Microbacterium sp. LMI12-1-1.1. The sequence continues at coordinate 1,335,648 of NZ_JBEGIA010000001.1, forward strand.
CTTACGCCCTGGACAGGTCAACCGCGCTTCCACAGGAGAGTGAAAGGAGTCAACCTCCTGTGGAAGGCCGGTTGACCTGTTCGGACGCGGGGCCACCGCATCCACCTCCCCCCCCGGGTACCCGACAGGGACGCCGCACCGGAGCGGGCAGAATGGGATGCGACGCCGCTCGGCGAACCGACCGCAGCTGAATCCGACCAACGGAGTGACATGACCTGGCTCGTGACCGGAGGTGCCGGCTACATCGGCGCCCACATCGTCCGCGCGCTCGCCGACGCGGGCCTCTCGCCCGTCGTCATCGACGACCTCTCGAGCGGACACGCCGGCTTCGTGCCCGAGGGCGTGCCGTTCGTCACGGGCTCGATCCTCGACGCCGACCTCGTCGAGCGCACGCTCCGCGAGCACCGGGTCGAGGGCGTCATCCACCTCGCCGGCTTCAAGTACGCCGGCGTCTCGGTGCAGCGCCCGCTGCACACCTACGCGCAGAACGTCGAAGGCACGCGGGCGCTCCTCGCCGCGATGCAGGCGGCGGATGTCGCCCACCTGGTGTTCTCGTCGTCGGCCGCCGTCTACGGCACGCCCGACGTCCCGCTCGTGACCGAGGACCTGCCCAAGCGCCCGGCATCGCCGTACGGCGAGTCCAAGCTCATCGGCGAGTGGCTCATCCGCGACCAGGCGATCGCCACCGCCGCGTCGGAGCACGCGCTGCGCTACACCGCGCTGCGCTACTTCAACGTCGTCGGTTCCGGCGACCCTGCCGTCTACGACACCAGCCCGCACAACCTGTTCCCGCTGGTCTTCGAGGCGCTCATCGAGGGCCGCACCCCGCGCATCAACGGCGACGACTACGACACCCCCGACGGCACCAACGTGCGCGACTACGTCCACGTCGCCGACATCGCCGCCGCCCATGTCGCCGCTGCCCAGCGCCTGCTCGCGAACCGGCCGATCGAGCCTGCGTACAACCTCGGCTCGCAGAACGGGCTGAGCGTGCGCGAGATCATGGACGCCATGGCGCGGGTCACGGGTATCGGCTTCACGCCCGAGATCGCGCCCCGCCGGCCGGGCGACCCCGACCGCATCGTCGCGACCGGCGAGCTCGCCGCCCGGGACCTCGACTGGAAGAACCGCTACACCGTCGACGAGATGGTGCGGAGCGGCTGGGAAGCCCGCCGGGCCCACAGCTGACGTCCGCCCTTCGCCCCGCCGTCACACGTGCGCGCGGCCGCGACGCGCTCGGGTGTCACGACACGCCGCAACGACCTCGCGGATGCCGCACATCGCGACCCCGGAACACTTGCACGGAGCAGCGAGCGCGCAGGACGGGTTCGGGGGGGACGACACGCCGTAACGACCTCGCGGATGCCACACTTCGTGACACCCGAACGACGAGCGCGAGGCCTCGGGGGGCACGACACGCCGCAACGACTCCGCGGACGCCGCACATCGCGACCCCCCAACGACGAGCGCGAGGCCTCGGGTGTCACGACACGCCGCAACGACCCCGCGGATGCCGCACTTCGTGACACCCGAACGGCAATCGCGGACCCGCAGGTGGCGCGCGGAGGCGAACTCAGCGGGCGGGCGCGGTGCTCGCCCGCACCACGAGCCGCGTCGGCACCGTCTCGAACGCGGCGGGAGCGCCGGCCTCGATGCCCTCGACGAGCGCCGCGACCGCGCGCGATCCGAGCGCGTCGAAGTCCTGGCGCACCGTGGTGAGCGGCGGGCGGTAGTCGGCGGCATCCGCAACGTCGTCGAAGCCGACGACACTCACGTCCGCCGGCACCGCGCTGCCTGCCTCGGCGAATGCGCGGAGCAGGCCGAGCGCCATCTGGTCGTTGGCCGCGAAGACGGCGGTCGCACCGCCATCGAGGAGAGCGGATGCCGCGGCGAAGCCCGACGCGGAGGTCCAGTCGCCGCGCACCACCGTCGGCACCGGCGCCCGGGCTGCGGCGAGCGCCTCGCGCCAGCCCCGCTCGCGCTCGGCGGCGGCGAACGAGCCCGCCGGTCCTGCCAGATGGTGGACCGTCTCGTGCCCTAGGTCGAGGAGGTGGCTCACGGCCAGCCGCGCGCCGCCCGAGTGGTCGGTCTCGATGACACCGAAGCGGTCGTCGCGCGGCGAGTCCACGACCACCAGCGTCAGTCCCGCCGCGCGGAGGTCGGCCTCACGCACGCGCTCGGTCGCCTCGTTCAGCACGATCGCACCGTCGACGCCCTGGTCGGACAGACGCTCGAAGGCGGCCGACACGTCGCCGTCGGCGCCGAGCGTCACGACGGTGAGGGCATAGCCGCGGGCGGCCGCGGCATCCGCCACCGCCTGCAGCATGCGGGAGTTGCCGACCGAGGCGAGGGTCGAGACGACCAGGCCGATGGTCTGGGTGCGTCCGGTGCGGAGTGCCCGGGCCGCGCGATGCGGACGGTAGCCGAGCTCCGACATCGCCGACTCGACCCGCGTGCGGGTCTCGGGATCGACCCGCGGGCTCGCATTGACCACACGCGACACCGTCTGCCCCGAGACGCCGGCGCGCGCGGCGACGTCCGCCATCGATACCCGCCTGGTCGTCATGCGCCACCCCTCCTCGACGCGGATGCCGAGCGAAGCGTGGGCTGCGGCATCCGTGTTCTCCGACCGATGTTGACGCTAACATAGCTGACTTGCTACCGTGTTGACGTGAACACGCCTCTGGACGACCCTGCGACGTCTGCCCGCGAGCTCCCGGGCGAGGCGCTCGGCGCCGGTGTCGTCAAGCGCCCGACCCGGCTCGCCGACGGCCGCGACCTCATCTACTACGACGACCCCGGCACGACGCTCGGCCCGGAACGCGCCGTCGACGCACGCGAGCTCGGCCCCCGGCCCGAGACGGCCACCATGCGTCGCGACGTGCTCACCGGCGACTGGGTCTCGATCGCGGCGGCACGCCAGAACCGCGCATTCCTGCCGCCGGCCGAGCTCGACCCGCTCGCACCGCAGACGCCGACGAACCCGTCCGAGATCCCGTCGCGCTACGACGTCGCCGTGTTCGAGAACAAGTCGCCGTCGTTCGGTCCTGCGCTCGCGGAAGCCCACGGCGACGCCCCGGCCGGTTCGGACGCGCCCCGCGACCTCGACGACCTCGTCGCCCCCGGCCTCGGCCGCACGCGCACGAGCGTCGGCCGCTGCGAGGTCGTCTGCTTCAGCCCCGAGCACTCCGGCTCGTTCGGCTCCCTCTCCCGCACCCGCGCCCGCACGGTCATCGAGGCGTGGGCCGACCGCACGGCCGCGCTGTCGGTCCTCCCGGGCATCGAGCAGGTCTTCCCGTTCGAGAACCGCGGCGAGGCGATCGGCGTCACCCTCCCCCACCCGCACGGGCAGATCTACGCGTACCCGTACATCACGCCGCGCACGACGAGCCTGCTCGCATCGATCGACCGCGAAGGTCCCGACCTCTTCGAGCGCATCCTCGCGTTCGAGCGCGCCGGCGAGCGCGTGATCCTCGAGGGCAAGCACTGGACGGCGTTCGTGCCGTTCGCCGCGCGCTGGCCCATCGAGATCCACCTGCTGCCGCACCGCCACGTCGCCGACTTCGCCGCCACGACGGATGCCGAGCGCGACGAGCTCGCCCCGCTCTATCTGCGCCTGCTCCGTGGCGTGGACGCCCTCTACGGCTCGCCCACGCCGTACATCGCGGCCTGGCACCAGGCTCCGGTGCACCGTGGTCGCGACACCGCGCGCCTGCACCTGCAGCTCACGTCGCCGCGCCGCGCGGCCGACAAGCTCAAGTTCCTCGCCGGATCCGAGGCCGCCATGGGCGCCTGGATCGGCGACATCCCGCCCGAGTCGGCCGCCGCGAAGCTGCGCGAGGCCGTCGCATCCATCCCCGAGGAGACCCTGTGACCGCCACCGACACCCGCGCCGCCGCGTCCGCCCGGGCGCTCTTCGCAGAACGGTTCGGCGCCGAGCCGGTCGGCACCTGGTCGGCACCGGGGCGCGTGAACCTCATCGGCGAGCACACCGACTACAACGACGGCTTCGTGCTGCCCTTCGCCATCCAGCACCGCACGCATGTCGCGCTCGCCCCTCGCTCCGACGGGGTCTTCCGCGTGCGGGTCGCCTCGACCTTCGACGACACGACGGCCGAGGTCGCGCTCGACGAGCTCGGCGCCCTCTTCCCCGAGCGGCGCGAGGCCGTCCCGGAGTGGGCCCGCTACCCGCTGGGGGTCGCGTGGGCGCTGCTCGCGGCATCCGGAACCGACCCGTCGACCGTCCCCGGCGTCGACCTCGCCTTCGCCTCCGACGTGCCCGTGGGCGCGGGGCTGTCGTCGTCGGCGGCGATCGAGGGCGCGACTGCCGTCGCCCTCGCCGACGCGTGGGGAATCAGCCTCGACCGCGTCGCGCTGGCGAAGGTCGGCCGCCGCGCCGAGAACGAGGCCGTCGGCGCGCCCACCGGCATCATGGACCAGATGGCGGCGCTCCTCGGCCGCGCCGACGCCGCGATCTTCCTCGATTGCCGCTCGCTCGACGCCCAGGTGATCGACCTCGGATTCGCGGATGCCGGACTCGAGCTCGTCGTCATCGACACCGGCGTGAAGCACTCGCACGCGACCGGCGGCTACGGAGAGCGCCGGGCGGCCTGCGAGCGCGGAGCCGCAGCGCTCGGGGTTCCCGCCCTGCGCGACGTGACCCTCGACGACCTGCCGCGCCTGGCCGAGATCGTCGACGACGTGACCTTCCGCCGGGTGCGCCACGTCGTCACCGAGGACCAGCGCGTACTCGACACCGTGCACACCATCCGCGAGCAGGGCCCGACCGCGATCGGCGACCTCCTCGTCGCGTCGCACGCCTCGATGCGCGACGACTTCGAGATCTCGGTGCCCGAGCTCGACACCGCGGTGGAGGCGGCGCTGTCCGCCGGCGCCATCGGCGCCCGCATGACGGGCGGCGGCTTCGGCGGCGCCGCGATCGCCCTGGTCGCCCGCGATCGGGTGCAGGCCGTGACGGATGCCGCCACCGCCGCCTTCGCATCGGCCGGCTTCGCCGCCCCCACGATCTTCACCGTGACCCCGTCCGCCGGCGCCGCCCGCGACTGACCCCGGCGCCCCTCGCCCCTCCCGCCGCGCGCCCCGCGCCCCTCGCCCCTTCGTCCCGCGCCTTTTCGTCCTGCCCGCCGCGCGCCGCGCGCCCCGCGCCGACGCGCCCCTCGCCCCTTCGTCCCGCGCCTTTTCGTCCTGCCCGCCGCGCGCCCCCGCCCTTCGCCTCTTCGTCCCGCGCCGCCGCGCGCCACGCGTTCGTCGTCCCGGCCCCCTGTTCACTTGCGCTGAACGTACGCCGATTCCACGTGGGAGCGTACGTTCAGCGCAAGTGAACGTTGGGGGAAGGGGCGACGCACGGCGCGCAAGGTGTGGCGGGAATGGATCGGGGCGCTCTAGCGTCGAACCTGGTGCGCGGGCATCCGATCCGCGCACGTAAGGAGCGATCGTGGCGTACATCACCGTCGGAACCGAGAACTCGGTCGACATCGACCTCTACTACACCGACCAAGGACCGGCCGACGCGCAGCCCGTCGTACTGATCCACGGGTTCCCCCTGAACGGCGAGTCGTGGGGCAAGCAGCAGGCGGCGCTGCTGGATGCCGGCTACCGCGTGATCGCGTACGACCGCCGTGGCTTCGGCGCATCGACCAAGGCCGGCGCGGGCTACGACTACGACACGTTCGCGGCCGACCTCCACGCCCTGATCGAGGACCTGGACCTGCGCGACGCCGTCCTCGTGGGCTTCTCGATGGGCACCGGCGAGATCGCCCGCTACCTGTCGCGCTACGGCAGCGGTCGCATCGCGAAGGCGGCGTTCCTCGGCTCTCTCGAGCCGTACCTGCTCAAGACCGAGGACAACCAGGGCGGCGCCGGCCCCCAGGAGTTCTTCGACGGCATCGCGCAGTCCGTGCGCGACGACCGATACGCGTTCATGGCCGGCTTCTTCAAGGACTTCTACAACCTCGACGACAACCTCGGCACGCGCATCTCGCAGGAGGCACTGGAGGGCAGCGCGCAGATCGCGAACCTCGCCGGCAACACCGCGGTCGCCGCGGCGCCGCTGACGTGGCCGACCGACTTCCGCGCCGACATTCCGGCCATCGACGTGCCGACGCTCATCCTCCACGGCACCGCCGACAACATCCTGCCGATCGACGTGACCGGGCGGCGGTTCAAGGACCTCCTGCCCGATGCGACCTACGTCGAGCTCGAGGGTGCCCCGCACGGCCTGCTGTGGACCCACGGCGCCGAGGTGAACGAGGCGCTCCTGGCCTTCCTCAACAGCTGATCCCTCACGCGACGATGCCCCGGCACCAGGTGCCGGGGCATCGTCGTTCTCGTGTCAGGCGTGCGCGCGGCGGCGGCGCAGCACGACCGTGAGAACGCCCGCGCCGATCAGCGCGGCGGCGAGCCCCGCAGTCGCGGCCAGCCCGGCACCGTCGGCGCCAGTCGCCGCCAGCGGCCCGGTCACGGTCACCTCGGTCCAGCCGATCACGTTGCCGTCGGCATCCAGGACGACCAGCCGATGCTCGCCCGGGGCGACGCCCGCCGGCAGGGTCACCGTCACCGTGCCCGCCGCGCTCACCACGTGGGCGCCGAGCGAGATCGGAGTGGAGTGCAGCCACACCGAGACGGTGTCGCCGGCGTACTGCGTGCCGACGAAGAGCGTCACCGTCTGCCCTGCCGCAGCCGTGGCCGGTGCGTCGACCGACCCACGCGTCGCGTCGGTGAGCTGTCCGTCAGACGCCGGCCCCGAGGTCGGGGGGCCCTGCGTCGGGGTCGGCGTCGGCGTCGGCTCTCCCGGTCCACCCGGCTCGTCCGTCGACGGGCACGGGAGCGTGCCCGCGCGCAGCGAGTGGCCGTCGGTGTCACCGTCGTCGGCCCACACGACCTCCTGGAAGCCGTCCGCGCACGTGGACGCCGGGGCGACGGCCATGCCTTCGTTGTTGAGATTCGGCATCCCGGCGGGGCGGGCGTACGAGTGCGCGACCTCGAAGTCTCCGTCGACGACGTCGAGGAGGTTGTAGACGCCGCCGCAGCTGTCGTCGCACAGGGCCCACAGCGCACCGCGATCCGCGTCGTAGGCGACGTCCATCGACCACGGGAAGCCGGAGCTCTCGACCTTCACCTCGACGGGCGCGGTGCCGGCGGCGAGGGAGAAGAAGTGCAGCGCGCCGGTGGCCTCCACCGCCGTCACGAACAGCCCGGGAGTGGCGTAGTCCGCCGCCGCGTAGGCGATGCCGTCGACCTCGAAGCCGGATGAGACCAGGAACGCGTCGGGCACGTAGGTGATGCCTTCGAGTCCGAGGTTGGTGCCGGTCGTGACGAACTCGTTCACATCCCACTCCTGCGTCGGGACGAGCTCCGAGGTCGTCGCCGTCACGGCGCTCACATCGAACCGGGCGATCATGTTCGACGACGTGTCCTTCGCGCGCCCGTTGTCGCGCTCCGAGGTGATGTAGACCGCGCCGTCGGGGGCGATCGTGACGCCCTCAGCGTCCAGTTCGCCCCCGCCGTCCGCGAAGCGGAGCGGGATGCCGCCGACCCACTCGGGGAACGACTCGTAGACACCGTTCACCGCGTGCATCTTGAATAGGCGGCCCTTGTTCATCACGACCCAGAGGATGCTCGGATCGGCGGGGTCGAACGCCGCGCCTGACACGTCGCCCTCATCGTTCGCGTCGAGATCGGTGAAGGCGTCGACCGCGTCGACGACCGACACCGTGGCGGCGCCCGGCCAGGTCTCGGTGCTCAAGCCCGGGCAGGCGTTCGCCGCACCCCAGGTCGCGGTCGGCGTCTCGACATACGAGACGGTCCCGAACAGATCGCAGCGGCTGTAGGACGCGATGCCGTCCTCGTACCAGGTGTGCGCGATCACGCTCGCGCCGTCTTCCGCGCGGCGGATGGTGAGCGCGTCGGCGCTGTCGAGCCCGGCGATGTCGTCCGCGACGTAGAACGCGCCGGCCGCGAGCACGGTGCCGGCGGGAACGGTGTGGACCACGGCATCCTGCGCATCCCGCAGCTCCCAGCCCGAGATGTCCACCGACCCCGACCCGGTGTTGAGCAGCTCGGCCTTTCCGTCGACGTTCGAGACCTCGTTGAGGACGACCGGCGTATCCAGACGGCGGGACTTCGTCGCGCACGACGAGGTGTTGTCCTGCCCGAAACTGTTCTCGGTCACGCGCCAGAACTCGTCGGACGCGTCCGGGCAGGCCGCGAAGGCACGCGCATCGGAGTCGTACGTGTCGGATACACCGGCGTCGCCGTCGCCGTATGCCTGCTCGTCGACGAGCTGGCGCGTCGCCGCGTCAGCGCCCGGGCCGTAGATCTTGACGGCATCGCCCTCTCCCGAGAGGCCCTTCTTCGAGGAGAATGCGACATACCCGCCGGCGGGGATGATCCATGAGCCGGCCGGTTCGAGCGAGTCGCCGTCCCAGGTCGTGAGATCCGCCAGGGTCAGCGGCGACGCGCCTGTGGCCGCACCGCTGTCGGTCTGGTACCAGCCTTCGATCGTGACGTCGTGCGTGCCGGTGTTGACCAGTTCGACGGCGTCGCCGAAGCCCGGGTTGCCCGGGTCGTCGTCATTGAGCGAGGCGATCTCGTTGATCTCGATGTCGTCCCAGTTCGGGTCCAGTGCCGGCGCCGGCGGCGGCGTCGTCGTCCCGCACACGTTGGCGGCGCCCGGGGTCGGCGTGGTCGCCTGGAAGTCGCCGGTGCCGTCGGCGCAGCGACCCCACGAGGTGGCGTGGGTGCCGGCCGGCCACGTGGTGGTGTCGACGAGCGTCGTCGCGTCGGGGAGGTAGAGGTTCGCCTCGTCGCCCTTGCCGAGCCCGGCCGCGGTGTAATCGAGCTTCAGGAAGCCGCCGGGCTGGAGCGTGGTCCCGGCCGCGATCGACTGCAGGTGGGTGGCGTCGGTGAGGCGGGCGTTGTCGGCGAGCAGCCAGCCCGAGAGGTCGACGGTGCTGCTGCCGATGTTGGTGAGCTCGATCCAGTCGCCGGGGTCGGAGTTGACCTCGTTGATCACGATCGCAGCACCGGCGCTCGTCGGCTCGAGACCGACGACGGCGGCCTCGATCTCACTCACGATCGCGGGGGGCTCGACCGCGAAGGCCGCCGGTGCCACCAGGACCGGAACGGCCGCGAGCGAGGCCACGGCCGCGACGGCGACGAGGGCGCGCACACGCGCGTGGGAAGACGGATGAGATCGCATCGGCGGTCACCTTCGACGAGGGGGTTCGGGTTCGGCCCAGCGTCTCGACGGTGTGCGAAGGGCTGGTGAACGCGCGGTGTCGTCGAACCGAACGGGCGGCCACCGGCTGGTGGGCGCCCGGCGCGGACGACGGATGCCCCGGCATCGTGCCTCCGCACCCGCGGCATGAGACACGCCGAGACGACGGATGCCCCGGCATCGCGCCCGCGCGGGGCTCGGTGCCGGGGCATCCTGTGGCGCGTGTCAGACCTGCTGCGGCGCGCCGCCGGCGTTCGCCATCGCGATGAGGCCGTCGATCATCTCGGCGCCGACCCCCTCGCCGTCGCCCGCGAGGGCGCCCATCATGCCGATGCGGCCGACCGGGAACGACTCCATCATCTTGGACATGTCGACGCCCTCGGGCATGATCGACGCCGCGCTGTCGCTGACGCCGCCGAGCATCTGGGCCATCGCGGCCTGCACGATCGGCCCGGCGATCGGGTGAGCCAGCACCTCGCCCATCGACGACGTGCGCGACAGCGGCAGCGTGAACGCGTCGCCGTCGACCGCCACCGACACGGACGAGCGGATGTCGCGGCTCGACGCCGCGATGTCGACCGCGTACTCGCCGCCCTCGACCACCCAGCGGTCGGCGCGGACGTCCCAGTAGGCGAGATCCTTGCGGCGCACCGTGAGCGTGACCACCTGGGTCTCGCCCGGCTCGAGCGCGACCGAGGCGAACGCCTTGAGCTCGCGCGGCGCACGCTGCACCGCCGAGTCCGCGAGCGATGTGTAGACCTGCACGACCTCGCGGCCGGCGCGATCGCCGGTGTTGGTGACGGCGACGGTCACCTCGACGTCGCCGTCCGCGTCGACGGCGGCCGCGGCATCCGCGTACGAGAACGTCGTATACGACAGTCCGTGGCCGAAGGGGAACCCTACCTCGAGACGGCGCGCGTCGTACCAGCGGTAGCCGACGAAGAGGCCCTCGCCGTAGCGGGTGTGCGAGAACTCGCCGGGGAAGTCGAGGAACGCCGGGGTGTCCTCGAGCCGCACCGGGATCGTCTCGGTCAGCTTGGCCGACGGATTGACGGCGCCGAACAGCACGTCGGCGGTCGCACCGCCGCCGGCCTGACCGAGCAGCCAGCCCTCCAGGATCGCCGGCACGCGGTCGGCGAACGGCAGCGCCACGACGCCGCCGTTCGAGAGCACCACGACGGTGTTCGCGTTCGCCGCGAGCACCGCGTCCAGCAGGGCGAGCTGCGCGGCGGGCAGGTCGATGTCGTCGCGGTCGTAGCCCTCGGACTCGAGACGGGCGGGCAGGCCCAGGAACACGACGGCCACGTCGGCAGCGGATGCCGCGGCCACCGCCTCCGCGCGCAGCGCCGCGGTCTCGTCGTCCGAGACGTCGAGCGCGTTGCTGAATCCCTGCGCGTAGGCGACCTCACCGGCGGCGAGCGCGCGGATCTCGTCGAGCGCGGTGTCGAGGCGCGTCGGGTTGATCATCGACGAACCGGCGCCCTGGTAGCGCGGCTTCGCGGCGAACTCGCCGATCACGGCGAGCCTCGCGTCCTTCGCCAGCGGCAGGATCCCGTCGTTCTTGAGGAGAACGATCGAGCGGCCGGCCGCCTCCCGCGCGAGCGCGTGGTGGGCATCGACGTCGAGCGGTCCCGCGATGGCGCCGGCACCGTCGGTCGCCTTGCGCACGAGGTCGAGCACACGCCCGGCCGCGACATCCACCACTGACTCGTCGAGCGAGCCGTCCTGCACCGCCGCGACGATCTGCGCGTCGGTGACGCCGTTCGATGACGGCATCTCGAGGTCCATGCCGGCGGCGAGGCCCGGCACGCGCTCGTTGACCGCGCCCCAGTCCGAGACCACGAGACCCTCGAAGCCCCACTCGTCGCGCAGCACCTGGGTGAGCAGCCACGGGTCCTCCGAGGCGTACACGCCGTTGATGCGGTTGTACGAGCACATCACGGTCCAGGGCTGGGCGTCCTCGACGACCCGCTGGAACCCGCGCAGGTAGATCTCCCGCAGCGGGCGCGGGTCGACGTCGGACGAGGACCGCATGCGGTCGTTCTCCTGGTTATTGGCCGCGAAGTGCTTGAGCGAGGTGCCCACGCCCTGCGACTGGATGCCGTTCACGATCGCGGCGCCCAGCACACCCGACACGATCGGGTCCTCGGAGAGGTACTCGAAGTTGCGGCCGCACAGCGGCGAGCGCTTGATGTTGATGCCGGGACCGAGCAGCACCGCGACGTTCTCGATCGACGTCTCGGCGCCCAGCGCCTCGCCGACGCGGTGGATGAGCTCGACGTCCCACGACGAGCCGAGGCCGACGGCCGGCGGGAAGCAGGTGGCGGGCACGCTGTCGCCGATGCCCAGGTGGTCACCGCCCTCGCGCTGCTTGCGCAGGCCGTGCGGGCCGTCTGTGACCATGATCGCGGGCACGCCCACCCGCTCGACGGGCTTGGTGTACCAGAAGCTCGCGCCGCTGGTCAGCGACGCCTTCTCTTCGAGGGTCAGTTCCGTGACATCGGGGATGCTCATGGAGTTCCTTTCTTCGGGGTGTCGAAGCCTGTGGCCGCGGCTCAGCGGACGGCCTTGATCGGCCAGACGGCCAGCGCGCCGAGGATGCCGAGCACGATGGCGACGGGGAAGAGGCCGGCATAGCCGAAGATCAGCACGATGGCACCGGCGACGCCGGGAGCCAGCGTCTGCGGCAGGGTCGCGGCGATGTTCACGACGCCGAGGTCCTTCGCGAACGACTTGGCCGACGGCAGCACCTCGCTCATGAGCGCCGTGTCGACGGCCTGGAACATGCCGAACCCGAAGCCGGCGATGAACGTCATGATCATCCAGGCGTTGAGGTCCTGCCAGACCCACGGCAGCAGGAACGCCAGGCTCACGACCGCGGCGGACGCGAACACGAAGGGCTTGCGGCGGCCGACCCTGTCGGAGAGCGGGCCCGACACGACGGTCGAGATCAGGATGCCGACGAGGCTCAGGAGTCCCAGCAGCGGGATGACCTGCTCGGGGCGCTCGACTCCGAAATAGTCGGTGAGCAGGAACAGCTGGTACCCGGTGACCGCGAAGTAGCCGGTGTACAGCAGCAGCCGGCCGGTGAACGCCCAGAAGAAGTCGGGGTGCTTGACGGGGTTGACCCAGAAGGTGCCGAGGAACTCCTTGAGCGAGAAGGGCTCGGCCTTCAGCTCGGTGCTCGGGTAGTCCGGGTTGAAGGCGACGAAGAGGGTGAGGATCACGAGGGCGAAGACGGCGAAGATGATGTAGCCCACGGCGATGCTGCTGTAGAAGAAGGATCCGACGATCGAGCCGCCGAGCGCGCCGACCATGAGGCCGATGCCCGACAACGCGGCGAACGTTCCGCGGCGCTTGAGCGGCACGCGGTCGGGCATGACGGCCGACAACGGCCCCTGCGCGACGTTGTAGCAGACCTGCACGAGCGTCCAGGCGACGATGATGCCGACGAGCGAGCTCGCGAAGGCGAGGCCGACGAGCGCGAGCGCGCCGGCGAGGGCGCCGAGCACGATCCAGGGCGCACGACGGCCGAAGCGCGTGCGCGTGCGGTCGGAGATCTGCCCGGCGATCGGCTGGGCCAGCATGGCCGCGAACGCGCCGATCGTCGCGACGATCGCGAGGTTGGCGACCTTGTTCTCCTCACCGAAGAGCACGGTGATCTGCTGTGGCAGGAGGATGCCGGGGACGGCGCCCCAGATGAGGAAGATCCCGAGGTTGGCGGGGATGATCCACGCCATCAGCCGCCGCAGGCCCTTGAGCGGGACGGGCGGATCGTCGTTTCCGGAGGCGGTGGCGACGAACGTGTTCTCGGTGATCGGTGCGACGGGGGCGGTGTACTCAGACGGCGCTGTCATGAACGGGTCCTTGCTTCGGGTGATGAGGGCTCGACGGTGAGCGCGCTCGGCAAAACCTTATGTCATTTGGTTTTGAGAAATCAAGCGATATTCGGGTTTACTTCTCCTATGACCGAGAGCGGTACCGGACGACGCGGCTCCTACGCCAAGGGCGTCGCGAAGCGGGAGGAGATCCTCACGCGCGCCCTCGACGTGATCGCCCGCGAGGGCTATCGCGGCGCGTCGGTGAAGGAGCTCGCGGATGCCGTGGGCCTCAGCCAGGCCGGACTCCTGCACTACTTCGACAGCAAGGAGGATCTCTTCACCGAGATCCTGCGCAAGCGCGACGAGATCGACTCGCTCGACCAGGGCCTGGGCGTCGATCTCGAGCACGGCGCCCCGCGGGCCGAGGACGCCGAGCAGGGCGACATCCGCGCGGGCTTTCTCGGCGTCATCAGCCACAACGCGGATGTCCCCGGCCTGGTGCATCTCTTCGCACGGCTGTCGGTCGACGCGGCGGATCCGGAGCACCCCGCGCACCAGTTCTTCCTGGCGCGCGGCGAGAACCTGCGCGGATTCTTCGCGGCGGCGATCGCCGCCCAGCAAGCGGCGGGCAGGCTCGACAGCCGCATCGAACCCGAGGCGCTCGCCCGCATCTTCCAGGCGGTCGCGGACGGCATGCAGCTGCAGTGGATGCTGGAGCCCGGCGTCGACATGGCCGCGACCGTCGGCGCCCTGTTCGACCTGCTCACCCCGGAGAAGCCATGAACCCCACGCCCTCGCCGGCAGCTGCCGGCACGTCGCCCGCAGTCTCCGCGCCTTCGAGCCCAGACACGGCGACGACGCGTTACGTGGAGGCCGACACCGTCACGGGAAGGGTTCGCGGCCTCTGGCGCGGCGAACCCGGATCGGGCGGATCGGCCGCGTTCCTCGGCATCCCGTTCGCGAAGCCCCCGGTCGGGGCACTGCGATTCGAGGCGCCCGTACCGCCCGAGCCATGGGAGGGTGTGCGGGACGCACTCGAGTTCGGTGCGACCGCGCAGCGCGGCGATGCGGGGATCACCCTCATTCCGGAGCCGTCCGTGCCCGGTGACGCGACGCTCAACGTCAACGTGTTCACGCCCGTTCCGGGCGTGGTGGATGCCGCGCTCCCTGTTCTCGTCTGGATCCACGGCGGGGGCTACGTCTCCGGGTCTCCGGCGAGCCCCTGGTACGACGGCCTCGCTTTCAACCGCGACGGCGTCGTCACGGTGACGATCTCGTATCGCCTCGGCTTCGACGGATTCGGGCACATCGACGGCGCACCGTCGAACCGTGGCGTGCGGGACTGGCTCGCCGCACTGCAGTGGGTGCAGGACAACATCGCGAGCTTCGGGGGCGACCCGTCGCACGTCACGATCGCGGGGCAGTCCGCCGGCGGAGGCGCGGTGCTCCGACTGCTCGCGATGCCCGCCGCGCAGCATCTGTTCCATTCGGTGTGGGCGCTGTCGGGCGCGCTGGCGGACGTCTCGTCCGAGCGTGCTCGCACCGCGTCGGCGAGGCTCGCTCGTCTCGCCGGCGTCGCGCCGACGCGCGAAGGCTTCGCCTCCGTACCGGAGGAGACGCTGCACGCCCTCCAGTCGAAGGCCGTCGAGCCCGAATCGGCCGATCGCCTCGCCGGCGTGCGAGGGCTGCTGGACGACGGGCTCTCGTGGGGTCCGATGATCGACGGCGACCTCGTCCCCGATCCCACGATCGCCGCGCTGCGCTCCGGCGCGGGGGCCGACAAGCCCCTCGTGCTCGGCACGACGGACGACGAGTTCACGATGGTGCTCGACTCGGCCCAGCGCAAGCTCCGGTTCATCCCCGCGGGCCTGGCGCTTGCGAAGCTCGACGTGCCCCGCGATCGCCGACGCGCCTACCTCACCGACAATGCGGCACAGCGCCGCAAGGGGACGGCAGCGGTCCTCGGCCGCTACGTCACCGACGTGGTCTTCCGCTCGACGGTCGTGAAGGTCGCCGACGCGCGCGGAGCCGCACCGACGTGGGTGTACCGCTTCTCCTGGCCCTCGCCGACCCGGCGGTGGGCGCTGCACTGCCTGGACGTGCCGTTCTGGTTCGACTGCCTCGACGAGCCTCATGTGGCCGCGATCGCCGGCGACGCTCCCCCGCGGCGACTCTCCGACGCGATCCACGGCGCCGCGGTCGCCCTCATCCGGGGCGACGCCCCCGGGTGGCGCGCCTGGTCGGACGCACCCGGGACGACACGCGTGTTCGGAGGCGCGGCATCCGCTCCCGATGTCATCGCCGACGGCTACCGCAGCGTCCGCGCCCTCGTCTGACCCGACGACTGCGCCCCGCACGGCAGACGAACTCCGCAGAATCGCGCGAACCTGGCAGGATTCGAGCCGATCGCCGCACATCCGCAGTGATTCTGCGGAGTTGGCGCGTCAGGCCAGCGCGGCCAGCACTTCGCGCTCGAAGAGCTCGATGCCCGAGAGGTCATAGGCCGCCTCGGGGAAGTAGTGGATCGCGTAGGTGATGCCGTGCCGCTCGCGCTCGGCGAGACGCTCGACCACCTGCTCGACCGCGCCGAAGGCGGGCGAGCTCACGTAGTCGTGCTCGATCTGGTCGGCGCGCTCCTGCCCGACGAACGGGAGGACCCGGGCCTTGACTGCCGCGAGACGCTCGTGGGCCTCGGCCTCGGTCGCGCCGACGATCGTGTTGAAGTTCGAGCTGCGGGTGATCTCCGAGAAGTCGCGGCCGAGGGCATCGCAGTGGTCGCGGAGGATCGCGCTCTTGCGGTCGATGTCGTCGAGCGAGCCGGCGAAGTTCGTGTACGACGCGTACTTCGCCGCGATCTTGAGCGTCACCTTCTCGCCGCCGCCGGCGACCCAGATGGGGATGCCGCCGTCCTGGAGCGGCAGCGGCTGCACGAGGGCGCCGTCGACCTGGTAGTGCTTCCCGTCGAGGGTGGCGCGACCGGTGGTCCAGGCCTGCTGCATGATGTCGACGCCTTCGCGCAGCATCCGCAGCCGTTCCGGAACCGGCGGGAAGCCGTAGCCGTACGCCTCCCACTCGTGCTCGTACCAGCCGCCGCCGATGCCCATCTCGGTGCGGCCGCCCGAGACGATGTCGACGGTCGCGGCGACCTTCGCAAGGTACGCGGGATTGCGGTAGCCCATGCACGTGCACATCTGGCCGAGGCGGATGCGGTCGGTCGACGCCGCGAACGCCGCCATCAGCGTCCATGCCTCGTGCGTCGCCTCCTCGCTCGGCACGGGCGTCGTGTGGAAGTGGTCGTAGACCCACAGCGATTCCCACGCGCCCGCGTCGGCGCGCTGTGCCAGCCCCTTCATCACCTCCCAGTGCTCGGAGGGGTCGATGCCGACCAGATCGAATCGCCAGCCTTGGGGGATGAAGGTACCGAAGCGCATGCCTCCAGCCTAGGGAAGCGTTTGCTCGTCCTCCACGCCCGAAACGCGGGCGTGCGGCATCCGCTCGCGCATGACGGCGATCGCCTCGGGGTTGTGATCGACGAGGACGGCGTCACGGCCGAGCGCCGACGCCACCGCACCCGTGGTGCCGCTGCCCGCGAAGAAGTCGAGCACCCGGTCCCCCGGCCGCGATGAGGCCTGCACGATCCGTCGCAGGATCCCCTCGGGCTTCTGCGTCGGGTAGCCCGTCTTCTCGCGCCCGGTCGTCGGCACGATCGTGTGCCACCAGACGTCGGTCGGGAGCTTGCCGCGCTCGGCCTTCTCGGGCGTGACCAGCCCCGGCGCCATGTAGGGCTCGCGGTCCACGGCATCCGAGTCGAACCAGTACGCCTTCGGATCCTTGACGTACACGAGGATCGTGTCGTGCTTGGTGGGCCAGCGCTTGCGCGTCTTGGCGCCGTAGTCATAGGCCCAGATGAGCTCGTTGAGGAAGCGCTCGCGCCCGACCAGCGCGTCCATCAGCACCTTGGCGTAGTGCGCCTCGCGGTAGTCGAGATGCAGGTACAGCGTGCCGTCCTCGGCGAGCAGGCGCCAGGCCTCGAGCAGCCGCGGCTCGAGGAAGCCCCAGTAGTCGTCGAACCGGTCGTCGTAGGCCCGCAGGTCGCCGCGGATGCGCTCGTACTCGCGACCATGGAACCCGCGCCGCACGACGCCGGCTGCGATCGGTGGCGCTCCCGCCCCACCCACCCCGCGAGACCCCACCGGGTCGCCGAGACCGTGGGAATCACCCACCGTCTCGTCCGCCCGCTGGGGTCTCGCCGAGAGGGAGTCGGCGGGGACGTCGGGTGATGGGGAGGGGGACGGATGCCGCGACCTGGCGGTCTCGATCAAGCGCTCCTGCGGGCGGCCGGTGTTGAACGGCGGGTCGAGGTAGATCAGGGTGAAGGAGGCGTCGGGCAGCCGCCGGATGACCTCGAGATTGTCGCCCTCGTGGATCTCGACGGAGCCGGGCGCCGCCGAGCCGGGCGCCGGGGTGGAGCGGGGGGCCGCTGCGCGGCCGCGCGGCGCGGCATCCGTTCCTCCCGCAGCCGAGGTCATGCGCCCCCGCCCGTCACGGGACCCGGCGCAGCCACGCGTCGGTCGCGAACTTGGACTCCACGAGCGCCTCGGCCTCGGCGTACTCGTCGTCGGTGATGTGACCGGGGACGGCGCCGTAGAGGTTCTGGAACGTCTCCGCGAGCTTGGCGATGATCGCCTCTCGGGGAAGACCGGTCTGACGGCGCAGCGGGTCCACGCGTTTGTCGGCCGACGTCGTCCCCTTGTCGCTGAGCTTCTCGCGGCCGATGCGCAGCACCTCGGTCATGACCCTGCCGTCCATGTCGTAGCTGAGGGTCGCGTGGTGCAGCACTCCCCCGTTCGCGAGGCGCTTCTGCGCGGCGCCGCCGATCTTGCCCTGCGGCGAGGCGATGTCGTTGAGCGGCTGGTACGTGGCGTCGATGCCGAGGGTCCGCAGCGCCTGCAGCACCCAGTCGTCGAGGAACGCGTACGAGTCCGCGAACGTCAGACCGGCGACCAGTGATGCGGGCACGTACAGCGAGTACGTGACGATCGAGTTGGCGCCCATGAGCATCGCGCCGCCGCCCGAGATGCGGCGCACGACGTCGAAGCCGTGCTTCGCGGCCCCGTCGGGGTCGACCTCGTTGCGCAGCGACTGGAACGAGCCGATCACGACGGCGTTCTCGTCCCACTCCCAGATCCGCAGCGTCGGGCGCCGCCGGCCGTCGCCGACGCGGCCGGTGAGCACCTCGTCGAGCGCGAGGTTCATGCGCGGCGAGACTGGCTTGTCATGGACGATCTCCCAGTCGAAGTCGTGCCAGCCGGGGGCGGTGACGAGGGCGCGGCGCACGGCGGTGCCGACCGCTTCAGGCGTGAAGCCCAGCAGCTGCGCCCCGCTCGGCAGCGCGGACCGAACGGCGGCGGCGATGGCCGCGACATCCGCCTCGATCGGCAGTCCGTTCACCGCGGCGTCGATGTCGTCGAGCGCGTCGTCCGGCTCCAGGAAGAAGTCGCCCGCGAGGTGGAAGTCCGCGATGCGGCCGTCGCGCTCCTCGAGATCGACGACGACGAGCTTTCCGCCGGGCACCTTGTATTCGCCGTGCATGCGTTCAGCCTATTGCCCGGCCCGCGTGTCCAGCCGGGCCGAGGACCCCGTCCGGCGCAGCGCGCGAGTCAGTCTTGGGCGGGCATGCGCTGGTCGAGCCAGGCGAGCAGGTCGGCGCGGACATCCTGCTGCACGAACTCATTGAAGATCTCGTGGCGTGCACCCGGGTAGACGAGCGTCGTCACGTCGGTGAACCCGGAGCGCGTGCGGTAGGCGTCGGCCAGCCGGTGCACGCTGCGCGGGCCGCCCACGGTGTCGTCCCGTCCCACCATGAGCAGGGTCGGGATGTCGCGGCCCAGGTTCTTGCGCGGCAGACCGTACATGCGAAGCGAGTCCACCACGCCGATCAGCTTGATCGGGTCTTCACTGGTGGTGAGGGGATCGTCCAGGAACGCACGCCCCACCGACAGATCACTCGAGAGCCACTCGGTTCCCATCGCGTCGGGTCCGTCCCAGGGCTTGTTCAGTCCACTGGTGTGGATCGATCCCGGCATCCGCAGCGCCGAGCCGGTCAGGATCAGTCCGTCGTACGCCTCGGGATGCGCGTTGGCCAGCATCTGTGCGAGCACCGATCCGCCGGAGTGCCCCAGCAGCACGAGCGGCAGCCCGGGGTTCTCGGAGCGGATCTGCCCGGTGAACTGCCACATCGCGGCGAGCGCCGCCCGGAGGCCGCCGGGGCCGAGATGCCCCAGCAAGGCGACGTCGCCGCCGTGCTGGGTCATGCCCGTGCGACCGTGACCGCGGTGGTCGGCCGACCACACCGCGTAGCCGTGCGCGGTGAGCGCTTCGATCAGCGCGGCGTACCGCCCCGCATGCTCGCCGACGCCGTGCAGCAGCTGCACGACCGCCCGCGGTTCGGTCTTCGCCGGATGGACGTCGAAGAAGATCGTGATGCCGTGCGCATCGATGAACTCGGGCATGCGCAGAAGTCTAGGTGCGGGATGCCGCTGCCCCGCGCACGAACCCCGGGAGCGGCATCCGTCCACTTTCTTTAGCAAAGCTAATGAGCTATGCTAAGTAATCGCATGAGCAGCAACGTGATCCCCACTCCAGACACCGGCACCGACCCGGGCGAACAGCCCGACCTCTCCTCCGCCGCTTCGCGGCTGCGCATCGCGACGTTCCGCCTCGCCCGGCGCATGCGCACGCAGCGCGCGGTCGACTCGATGAGCGATGGGCAGTTCGCGGTGCTCGCGGCGCTCCGCGTGCACGGCGCCCACACACTGGGCGAGCTCGCCGAGCGCGAGCGGGTGTCGGCTCCGTCGATGAACCGCACGGTCAACTGCCTGCAGGAGTCCGGCTACATCGCGCGTGCGGCCGACGAGAGCGACGGCCGCAAGGTCGTCATCTCGCTGACGCCCGAAGGCGAAGCCGTCGTCGAAGAGACCGCGCGGCGCCGCGACGCCTGGGTGGAGTCCTCGCTCGCCGAGCTGACGCCGGCCGAGCGCGAGACGCTTGCGGCCGCCGCCGAGATCATGGCCCGGATGGTCGCCCGATGAGCGCGATGTTCCGGTCGTTCTCTGCCTTCAACTACCGCGTCTGGTTCATCGGCGCCCTGGTGTCGAACATCGGCGCCTGGATGCAGTCGACGGCGATCAGCTGGGTCGTGCTCACCGAGCTCACCGAGAACGACGCCGCGGCGATGGGCGTCACGATGGCCCTGCAGTTCGCCCCGCCGCTCCTCCTCGTCGGTGTCACCGGCCTGGTCGCGGACCGGTTCGACCGCCGGCGGATCCTCCTCGTGACGCAGAGCCTGCTGCTGCTGCTCGGCGTGGCGATCGGCGCTCTCATCTTCGCCGGCGCGATGACCCTGCCGATCATGTACGGCTTCGCGCTCGCCCTCGGCGTGGTCGCCGCGTTCGACAACCCAGCACGCCAGGCGTTCGTCTCCGACCTCGTCGCACGCGAGAACGCCTCGAACGCGGTCGCGCTCAACGCCGCATCGTTCAACGGGGCACGCATGATCGGCCCCGCGGTCGCGGGCATCGTCATCGTCGCCATCGGCACGGGCTGGGTGTTCGTCGCGAACGCGGTCACGTTCCTCGCGATGCTGGCGGCGCTGCTCCTCATCCGCACCCGCGAGCTCGTCCCGCGGGTCAAGGCGCCGCAGTCCTCGCGCCTCGCCGACGGCTTCCGCTACGTCGCCGGCCGTCCCGACCTCATCGTGACGTGCTCGATGGTGTTCCTCATCGGCGCGTTCGGCATGAACTTCCCGATCCTCGCGTCGACGATGGCGGTCGAGTTCGGCAAGGAGGCCGACGGGTTCGGCCTGCTCAGCTCGATCCTGGCGATCGGCTCGGTCGCCGGCGCGCTGCTCGCCGCCCGTCGCGATCGGGCCCGACTGCGCGTGCTGATCGTCGGCACGGCGATGTTCGGGGTCGCGGCGCTCGTGTCGGCGTTCATGCCGACCTACTGGCTCTACGCGGTCACGCTCATGTTCACGGGCTTCGCTGTCGTCACGATGATGACCACGGCGAACGGGTACGTGCAGACCACGACGGACCCGGTACTGCGCGGCCGCGTGCTGGCGCTGTACATGGCGATCCTCATGGGAGGCACCCCGATCGGCGCGCCGATCGTCGGCTGGGTCGCCGCCGAGTTCGGTCCGCGCAGCGCGATCCTCGTGGGCGCCGTCGCCGCCTTCGTCGCCTTCGCGATCGGCGCAACGTGGCTGCTCGTCTCCGGCCGGCTGCACCGCCACGAACGCAAGCGGTTCCGCCTCACGCTCGATGAGACGCGTCCGCTCACGGTCGTCGCCCCCGAGGAGTTCAGCGACGAGGTGGCCGCAACGACCCCCATCCCGCTGGCACGCGACGACGACGAGCTGCCGGCGCGCACGCGCGCCGCGAGCTGACCCCTCCCCCCTCTGCCACCTTTCGCGGTGCCTCCTCGGGCGTCAGCGTGACGCGGGCACCGAGATGGTGAGCGGGACGACCGCGGGGGCGAGACCGTCGGCGGTCGCCCTCACCGTCGCGGCGCCCGCCCCTGTCGGGCGGACGATCGCCAGCGCGCGGCCCTCGAAGGTCGTGACGGACGGACCGGCGAAGGACTCCTCGGTGCGGATGCGGCCGGTGCCGAGCGCGACGAGCTCGGCATCACCCTCGACCTCCACCGTCACCGGACGGTCGGCGTCCGAGGCGACCACCCCGTCCGCATCGGCCAGCGTGATCGCCACGAAGCCGAGCCCTCCGGTGGTGATCTCGGCCCGCTCGGCGGATGCCGTGAGCCCGGGCTCTCCTGCGGTGCGCAGCGCCGTGCGGCCGATCTCCCGACCGCCGCTGCGCGCGATCGCGACGAGTTCGCCTGGCCGGTACTCGGTCTCGAACCGCGCGCGGAACGCCTTGTCGGCTCCGACCGTCTCGACCCCGAGTGAGACGCCGTCGCGGAGCAGCTCGACCTCCTCGGCCGGCGCATAGACGTCGACCGTGACCGGGGCGCCGGGCTCGGCATCCCACGTCCATGACGACACCGAGTCGTCCCAAGACCACGGCGTCGTCGCGGTCGGGCGGCCGTGGTGGCGCGGTGGATGCACCGTCAGATACGGCGCGGTCCGCAGCCCGAACACGATCTCGCGGTAGTACGAGACCGGGCGGCGGTGCCCGGTGATATCGATGTCGCCGCAGCCGGCGAGCAGGTGCGGGTAGGGCCCCGCCGTGCCGGTCGGCTCGTAGCCCGGCGCGTCGGTGTAGTCGACGCGGCCGATGCCGGCCTCGCCGAGATAGTCCCAGCCGGTCCACGTGAAGTCGCCGATGACGTGGTCGAGGCGCTCGACGAGCCCCCACATCTTCTCGATGCGCGACGGGAAGGTCTCGGATCCGACGATGACGCGGTTCGGGAACAGCTCGCGATCGAGCTCGTAGCGCGACTCGGCGTAGTTGAACCCCACGACGTCGAGCACCGACGCGGATTCCTCGGTCGACTGCGTCACGAGCTCCGACGCGTTGGCCGCGGCCATCATGTCGCCCATCGCCGCCATCATCGTGTTCGGGTCGGCGGCGTCGGCCCCGCCCGCGTCGCCGGGAGCGGCATCCGGTTCGAAGCGGCCGAGATTGGCGATGATGCCGTTGATGCCGTTCGTCACCAGGCGGGTGTCGTCCAGATCGCGGATCGCCTCGGCGAGGCGCCGGCTCCACGCAGACCCTGCCGGCGTCGCGAGCTCGAGGATCTCATTCCCGATCGAGTACATGATGACGCTCGGGTGGTTCAGGTCCTTCGCGACGAGGGCGTCGACGTCGTGACGCCACCGGGCAGCGAAGCCCGGCGCCGCGTCGAAGGCGACCTTCGAGCGGGTCCAGGTGTCGGTGAGCTCGTCCATCACCAGCACGCCGTGCCGGTCGCACGCGTCGAGCATCGCGCGGCTCATCGGGTTGTGGGCGCTCCGCAGCGCGTTGAAGCCCGCTTCCTTGAGCAGCCGCACGCGCCGGTCCTCGGCGTCGGCGAACGTCGCCGCCCCGAGCGGCCCGCTGTCGTGGTGCACGCAGGCGCCCCGCAGCTTCACCGCCTCGCCGTTGATCCGGAGACCGCGCCGGGCATCGACCTGCAGGCGACGGATGCCGAAGGCCGCGGCATCCGTGTCGATCACGCGCCCGTCCTCCTCGGCGAGGGTCGTCCGCACGCGATAGAGCGACGGCGTCGTGTCGCTCCAGAGCGCGGGGTGGTCGACCGCGAGGCGCACCCGCGCCACGGCGTCGGAGCCGGGGAGCACCGTCACCGGCGCCGTGCCCGACGCGGCCTCGGAGCCGTCCGGGGCTGTCACCGCCCACGTGAGGCGCAGCGTGCGGGTGTGCCGCGAGCCGTTGCGCACGGTCGTCGCGATGCTCGCGATCGCACGGTCGGCGTCGATGTCGGGCGTCGTCACGCGCGTGCCGTCGAGCGGGATGTGCACCGGATCGGCGACCACGAGGTGCACCGGTCGATAGATGCCCGCTCCGGAATACCACCGGCTGTCGCGGTGCGCGCGAGCCTCGACGGTGATCCGGTTCTGCTCGCCGTACCGCAGGTAGGGGTCGAGCACCGCCTCGAACGCGTTGTAGCCGTTCGGCTCGTGCACGACCGCGTCGCCGCCCACGAAGACGACGGCGTCGCGGTAGACGCCCTCGAACTCGAGCCGCACCGTCTTCTCGCGCCACGCGTCCGGCACATCGAACGTCTTGGCGTACTCGAACACGCCCCCGGGGACGTAGCCGGTGTGCACGCCCTGGTCGCTGTCGGCGGAGCGGGGCAGGTCCCGGACCGCGTCGTGCGGCAGCCGCACGGCGCGCGGCGCGGACTCGGGCGTCGGCGCCTCGAACGCGCCGAGCTTCGGCCCCACCGTCCAGCCGTCGAGGAACGGCTCGCGGATCATGCCTCGTCCCCCTCAGCGGCCTCATCTGCGGTCGCCGGAAGTGCGGCACCGCTCGTCTCGACGGCGTCGACGGACGAAGCATCCGCCGACCGGGCGTCGAGCACCTGCTCGAGACCGGCGAGGTCGTAGCCGCTGATCATGCTGCGGAACGCCTCCGCGAGCGCCTGCGCCATGTCGGTGGACCCGGGGTCGAGGAGCCACTGCACCTGGAGCCCGTCCATGAGGGCGATGGTGGCGACGGCGGCGCGGCCCGGGTCGACGCCCGGATTGAGGCGCCCCGCCTCGGCGACGCGCCGGAAGGACGCGGTGGTGCTCTCGCGCACGGACTCGTAGCGATTCACGAAGTACGCGTGGGCCGGGTGCGTCGGCGACGTCGCCTCGGCGGACAGCGTGCAGTACAGCTCGACGACTCCCGGGATCGACGCATTGTGCTCGGCGAGCCTGACCAATCCCCGGAGGGCCTCGACGCCGTCGGGCAGATCGAAGTCGACGAGTTCGCGCGCCAACTCGTCACGGTGATCGAGCACGGCCATGAGCAGCGCGCTCTTGCTGCGGAAGTGGTGCAGCAGCCCGGCTTCGCTCATACCCACGCGCTCGGCGACCTCCCGCAGCGAGCCGGCCCGGTAGCCCGACTCGGCGAACACCTCGAGGGCCGCATCCAGGATCGCCGTGCGGGTGGCCGCGGATTTCGCATACTCGCCGCGCGGCTTGCGCCTCTTCGTGGGAGCGGTCCCCTCCCGCTTCGCGGCGGAGGTCGTCTCGGTCATCGTCTCACCGTATCCCCGGGTCGTCTCGCGCGCCTCCATCGGCGCCCGCCGGGGTCCTTCCCCTCCGTTCTATAACGAATACCTAGTTGTCGCTAGCTTTTTGTGCCAAAAACCTAGCGTTCACTCGATATTGCTGTTAGCGTCTCCCGGCAGTAGGCGATCCGCAGGGGCATCGCCACAGATGAAGGGACCAAGGATGTTCCGTTGGAAGGCAGCAGCAGCCACCATCGCGATCGCCGCGATCGCCCTCACCGGCTGCGCCGGTGGCGGGGACGACTCCGGCACGAGCGATTCCGGCCGAGCCGACCGGCTCACCCTCACCGCCATCATCGGCCCGACGAGCTACGACATCGGTCAGGGCGCCGAGTACGGCAACCGCAGCCCGTTCTTCCAGGCGGTGTTCGACACGCTGCTGCAGAAGAACGGCGAGGGTGAGATCGAGCCCTGGCTCGCCACCGAGTGGGAGTACAACGAAGACAACACGGTGCTCACGCTGACGCTCCGCGACGACGTCGAGTTCACCGACGGCACGCCGCTCGACGCCGAGGCCGTGGTCGGCAGCCTCGAGCGCTTCCGCGACGGCACCGCTCCCCAGGCGGCGACCCTCGCCGGCAAGGAGTTCGCGGCCGTCGACGCCACCACCGTCACGATCACCCAGCCCGCGCCCGACCCGTCGCTGGTCAACCTGCTGTCGATCGCGCCGGGGCTGATCCAGGCGCCCTCGACATTCGACGACCCCGACTCGGCGACCGAGCCGATCGGCTCCGGCCCCTACGTGCTCGACACGGCCGCCAGCGTCACCGGCACCACGTACGTCTACACGGCCAACCCCGACTACTGGAACCCCGACGTCGTCAAGTACGACAACCTGACGATCAACGTCATCGAGGACCCCACCGCCACCCTGAACGCTCTCAAGGCGGGCGAGGCCAACGGCGCGAAGATCGTCAACAACGACACGATCCCCGAGATCGAGGCATCCGGCTGGACCATCGAGGCCAACGAGCTCGACTTCCAGGGCCTGCTGCTGTTCGACCGCGCCGGCACGATGGCTCCCGAACTGGCCGACGTCAACGTCCGCAAGGCGATCAACATGGCGTTCGACCGCGAGGCGCTCCTCGACGCGCTGCAGGCGGGCTACGGCACGGTGACCGAGCAGGTCTTCCCGACGACGTCGGTCGGCTACGACGAGGCGCTCGACAGCACC
This sequence comes from Microbacterium sp. LMI12-1-1.1, assembly GCF_040676455.1. Classification (NCBI taxonomy): domain Bacteria; kingdom Bacillati; phylum Actinomycetota; class Actinomycetes; order Micrococcales; family Microbacteriaceae; genus Microbacterium; species Microbacterium sp. LMI12-1-1.1. Next base: position 1,361,617 of record NZ_JBEGIA010000001.1, read on the forward strand.
TACGAGTACGACCCTGAAGGCGCCAAGGAGCTCCTCGCCGAAGCCGGCTACCCCGACGGGTTCACGCTGAACATGATGTCGACCGCCGCCTTCCAGACCACGTTCGACCTCGTCGCGCAGCAGCTGGCCGACATCGGGATCACGGTGAACTACACCGACCCCGGCACCGGCAACTTCATCACCGACATGCTCGCGCCGAAGTACCCGGCGACGTGGATGGCGCTGGAGCAGAACCCCGACTGGCAGCTGATCAACTTCATGATCGCGCCCGAGGCGACGTTCAACCCGTTCGGCTCGCAGGACCCGCAGGTGGACGAGTACATCACGACGATCCAGATGGGCACCGAGGACGAGGCCGCGCAGGCCACCAAGGACCTCAACGCCTGGATCGTCGAGAACGCCTGGTTCGCCCCGTTCTTCCGGGTACAGGGAACCTACGCGGTGGACGCGAACACGGACCTCGAGTTCTGGCCGTCGAACGCCTACCCCTCGATCTTCGGATTCTCGCCGAAGAACTGAGTCCTCGCCCCGCCCGCGCGTCGCGCGCGGGCGGGGCGACACCACCCACGGGAAGCGACAGACATGCTTGCATTCATCCTCCGGCGCCTGCTGTCCGGCGTCATCCTCATCGCGGTGATCTCCTTCCTCGCGTTCGTCCTCCTCTATGCGGCCGGAGGCGACATCCCCCGCCGAATCCTCGGCGAGAACGCGACCGCCGAGACCGTTGCCAAGAAGGCCGAGGAGCTGGGCCTCGACCGGCCGCTGCTCACCCAGTACTTCGAGTGGCTGACGTCAGCGTTCACCGGCGACCTCGGCCGCAGCTGGTTCACCGGTGAGCTGGTCACGACGAGCGTCACCAATCGCGTCGCCGTGACGTTGTCGATCGTGATCGGCGCGACGGTGATCTCGGCGATCATCTCCGTCGTCGTCGGGGTTCTCGCCGCCCGGCGCGGCGGTGCCGTCGACGGCACCGTCCAGGTGTTCTCGCTCATCGGCTTCGCGATCCCCGGCTTCCTCATCGCCCTCTTCCTGGTGCTCGTCTTCGCGATCAACCTCGGCTGGTTCAAGGCGACCGGCTACGTCCCGCTGACCGCCTCGGTCGCAGGGTGGCTGTCGTCGGTCACACTGCCGATCATCGCCCTGTCCATCGGCGCGATCGCGACCGTCACCCAGCAGGTCCGCGGCTCTGTCATCGACGCCATGTCGCGCGACTACGTGCGGACGCTCCGCTCGCGCGGGCTGAGCACGAACTCGGTGGTCTACCGCCACGTGCTCCGCAACGCCGGCGGCCCCGCCCTCGCCGTGCTGGCCGTGCAGTTCATCGGCCTTCTCGGCGGCGCGGTCATCGTGGAGCAGGTCTTCGCCATCCCCGGCATGGGCCAGCTCACCGTCCGCGCGACGACGCTCGGCGACATCCCCGTCGTCATGGCACTGGTGATCGTCTTCGCGATCATCGTCGTCGTCGTGAACCTCCTCATCGACCTCGCCCAAGCGGCGCTGAACCCGAAGGTGCGACTGTCATGACCGCTGTCGACGTTCCCCTCGCTGTCCCCGTCGCGCCGGTACGGGTGGCGCTCTGGCGACGCCTCGTGCGGCGCCCTCTGGGACTCGCCTCCCTCCTCTTCCTCGCGTTCGTGGCGGTCATCGCGATCATCGGACCGTGGATCGCCCCGCAGGACCCCAACTACGCCGACATCCGCAATGTGCTCTCGCCGCCCAGTGCCGAGCACATCCTCGGCACCGACGGCAGCGGTCGCGACGTGCTGTCGCGACTGCTGGTGGCGACGCAGATCAGTGTCTCCGCCGCCCTCCTCGCTCTCGTCGTCGCCGTCGTCCTCGGCGTGACCAGCGGCCTCATCGCGGGCTACTACCAGGGGTGGTTCAACAGCACGGCGACGTGGGTGACCGAGCTGAACATGGCGCTTCCCGGCATCGTCGTGCTGCTGGCAGCCCGGGCGGTGCTGGGCCCCTCGGTGTGGATCTCGATGTTCATCTTCGGCATCCTGCTCGCCCCGGCGTTCTACCGTCTCGTGTACGCCTCCGTCACCGCGGTGCGCTCGGAGCTGTACGTCGACGCCGCTCGCGTCTCGGGGCTCAGCGACACCCGCATCATCGGTCGCCACGTGCTGTCGGTCGTGCGCGCGCCCATCATCATCCAGGGGGCGATCATCGCGGGCATCGCCATCGCGATCCAGTCCGGACTGGAATTCCTGGGCCTCGGCGACATCAGCGTCCCCACGTGGGGCCAGATGCTCAACGACGGGTTCAAGAACATCTACAAGGAGCCCATCTTGATGCTCTGGCCGTCGCTCGCGATCGGTCTCACGTGCATCGCGCTGACCCTCCTCGCCAACGTCATGCGCGACGAGCTCGAACGGACGGTGTCGGTCCGGCGCAAGCGCCGCCGCGCGGTCGCCACCGCGACCGGCTCCATCGCCGCCGTCACCACCTCGCTCTCGACCGGCGGCGGAGACGTCGTCGACCTCGATGAGCCGCCGATCTTCGAGACCTCCGGCGTCATCGTCCACCAGGACGATGTGCGCAGCAAGGCGACCGAGAAGGTGCTCGAGGTGCGCGATCTCCGCGTCGGCTACGACCAGCCGGACGGCTCGCACATCGAGGTCGTCCATGGCGTCTCGCTCGACATCCGCAAGGGCGAGGTGCACGGTCTCATCGGCGAATCGGGCTCGGGCAAGACGCAGACCGCGTTCGCGGTCCTGGGCCTGCTCCCCCGCGGCGGTCACGTCACCGCCGGATCGATCGTCTACGAGGGCACCGAGCTCGCCGGCGGTGACGACCGCGCCTACGCCGGAGTCCGTGGCCAGCGCATCGGCTACATCCCGCAGGAGCCGATGTCGAACCTCGACCCCGCGTTCACGATCGGCAGCCAGCTGGTCGAGCCGCTGCGCAAGAACCTGGGGCTGTCGAAGAAGGCCGCCACCGACCGCTCGCTCGAGCTGCTCGCCCGGGTCGGCATCCCGAATCCGAAGCGCACCTTCGACGCGTACCCGTTCGAGGTCTCGGGCGGCATGGCGCAGCGTGTGCTCATCGCCGGCGCGGTCTCGACCGACCCCGACCTCATCATCGCCGACGAGCCCACCACGGCGCTCGACGTGACGGTGCAGGCCGAGGTGCTCGAGCTGCTGCGCGACCTGCAGGCCGAGCGGCACATGGCCATGCTGCTCGTGACGCACAACTTCGGCGTCGTCGCCGACCTCTGCGACCACGTCACGGTCATGCAGAGCGGCCTGTTCGTCGAGCAGGGACCCGTGCGCGCGATCTTCAACGACGCGCAGCACCCGTACACGCGGACACTGCTGGACGCGATCCTCGACGAGGGTCCCGCCCGCGGCCCGCTCGTCGCGGTGCCGTCGGGCACAGTGCCGTCCACCGAGAAGGGAGCATGGGCATGAGCACTCCGACCCCGCAGACGCCGCTGCTCGACATCAAGGACCTCGTCGTCGAGTACCCGGGCAAGGGCTTCCGGGCCCAGCCGTTCCGGGCGCTCAAGGGCGTCTCGCTCGACATCCTGCCCGGCGAGACCGTGGGGCTGGTCGGCGAGTCCGGCTCGGGCAAGACCACGCTCGGCCGGGCCGCGCTCGGCCTCGCGCCCGTCACCGAGGGATCGATCCGGTACGAGGGCAAGGAGATCGCGCACCTGAAGCGGCAGGAGCGCCGCGCGCTGAGCTCCGAGATCCAGGTGGTGTTCCAGGACCCCTACTCGTCGCTGAACCCGTCGATGACGATCGAGCAGATCCTCACCGAGCCGCTGACCGCGGCCGGCGTCGCCGGCAAGGAGGCGAAGACCCGCGTGCACGACCTGCTCGACCAGGTCGGCCTTCCCGCCGACGCACGCGGGCGCCTGCCGCGCGAGTTCTCGGGCGGCCAGCGCCAGCGCGTCGCGATCGCTCGGGCCCTCGCCCTGCGGCCGCGCCTCATCGTGTGCGACGAGCCGGTGTCGGCGCTGGACCTCTCGACGCAGGCGCGTGTGCTCGACCTGTTCATCGACATCCAGGACCGCACCGGCGTGGCCTACCTGTTCGTGACGCACGACCTCGCGGTGGTGCGTCACATCAGCCACCGCGTCGCCGTGATGTACCGCGGCGAGATCGTCGAGTCGGGCGACGGCGAGCGCGTGACGTCGCGGCCCGAGCACCCGTACACGCAACGTCTCTTCATGGCCGCGCCGGTGCCCGACCCCGACAAGCAGGAGGAGCGTCGCATCGCCCGGCACGCCCTGCTCGCTTCCGAGGCGGCCGCCGGCGCCGTCTGACCGACTCGGATGCCGCAGCCCGGCCCGGCCCGTGGGTGGCGGGCTGCGGCATCCGTCCTCCTGACCCTCCTCTGAGAAAGAACCTCCCCCGATGACCGACATCGCCACGCACCCCGACGCGGTGCGCCACCTCGTTCCCCTGCTCGGGCGCCTGACCCTCGAGCAGAAGTCGGCGCTCGTACAGGGCGCCGGCTTCTGGACCACCGTCCCGCTTCCCGAGATCGGGCTGCGCGCGATGACGCTATCGGACGGTCCGGCCGGGGTTCGCGGTCCGCGCTGGGACGAGCGCGAGCCGTCGCTGAACCTGCCGTCGGGGTCGGCGCTGGCCGCGTCGTGGGACGTCGACCTGGCATACCGGTACGGGGCGGCCGCGGCATCCGAGGCCCGCCGCAAGGGTGTCGACGTCGTGCTCGGTCCGACCATCAACCTTCACCGCTCGCCGCTCGGCGGGCGGCACTTCGAGTGCTTCAGCGAGGATCCGGAGCTGAGCGCAGAGCTCGCGGCGGCGTACGTTCGTGGTCTGCAAGAGAACGGCGTCGCCGCGACCCCCAAGCACTACGTCGCCAACGACTCCGAGACCGACCGCTTCACCGCCGACGTCCGCGTCGACGAGCGGGCGCTGCGCGAGCTGTACCTCGTGCCGTTCGAACGCGCGGTCGAAGCGGGCGCCTGGACCCTCATGAGCGCCTACAACGCCGTCGACGGCGTGACGATGACCGAGAACGATCTGCTCGAGACGCCGCTCAACTCCGAGTGGGGCTTCGACGGCGTCGTGATCAGCGACTGGACCGCGGTGCGCTCACTCGACTCGGTTCCCGCCGCGCAGGACCTCGCGATGCCCGGCCCCGCCCCCGCGTGGGCGGACCTCGTCGGGGCGATCCGCGACGGACGCCTCAACGAGGCCGACCTCGACCGCAAGGTGCTGCGCCTGCTGCTGCTCGCGGAGCGCGTCGGCGCGCTCGGCGACGCGACGCCGGTGGAGCCCGCGCCGCTCGACGGCCTTGCCTTCGCGCGCGCCGCGGCGATCGAGGGCGCCGTGCTGCTGCACAACGCGGGTGTCCTCCCGCTGGATGTCGCCACCCTGGGTCGCGTCGCCGTCATCGGGCAGAACGCACGCGAGGCCCGGACGCAGGGCGGCGGCAGCGCCACGGTGATCCCCGAGGCCGTCGTCTCGCCCCTCGACGCGATCCGCGCCGCCCTTCCGGGCGCCGACGTGCGGTACGAGATCGGCGCCGTCGTGCAGGAGGGCGTCGCCGAGATCCCGCTCGTGCAGCTGCGCAATCCGGCGACGGGTGAGGCGGGCATGCGCGTCGCGTTCTTCGACGCCGACGGCACCGAGCTCTTCGCCGAGAACCGTCGCTCGACCGCCCTCGTCTGGTTCGGCGGCGACGCACCCATCGCGGCGAGCGCCACAGTGGTCTTCGAGACGCTGTACACCCCGGTCGAGACCGGCGACATCGAGCTCGGCTTCGCGGGCGCGAACCCGGGCCGGCTGTTCGTCGACGAGCGCCTCGTGCTCGACGACGCACCCGTCATCGAGGGCTCCGACCTCGGCGCCGCGTTCCTCAACCCGCCGTCGATCACTGCGACGGTGGCCGTCGAAGCCGGCCGCGAGACGGCGGTGCGCGTGGAGTTCACCCGCGCCGCCGCCGGTGCGCTGTCGGGAGCGCTCAGCGCCACGCTCGGCATCGCCCCCGAGCGCACCGATCCCGAGGAGCTCATCGCCCGCGCGGTAGCGGAGGCCGCGGCATCCGATGTCGCGATCGTCGTCGTCGGCACCAACGCGAAGGTCGAGTCGGAGGGATACGACCGCACCAGCCTCGATCTGCCCGGCCACCAGGACGACCTGGTGCGCGCGGTCGCCGCGACCGGGACCCCGACGGTGGTCGTCATCAACGCCGGCTCGCCCGTCGTGCTGCCGTGGGCCGGCGAGGTCGCCGCGATCGTGCAGGGCTACTTCGGCGGGCAGGAGTTCGGCCACGCCGTCGCCGACGTGCTCACCGGCGCCGCCGAGCCGGGCGGGCGCCTGCCCACCACGTGGCCGGCCGCCCTCGCGGACGTTCCGGTCACCGAGGTGGTCCCCACCGACGGTCGCCTCGACTACCGCGAGGGCCTGCACATCGGCTACCGCGCGTGGCTGAAGGCGGATGCCGAGCCTGCGTTCCCGTTCGGCCACGGCCTCGGCTACACGACCTGGTCGTGGGGCACCGCGCAGCGCGTGGGCGACGCCGTCGAGGTGACGCTCGCGAACACCGGCGACCGTGACGGCAAGCAGGTCGTGCAGGTGTACGCCGAGCGAGCGGACTCCGCCGTCGAACGCCCCGCGCGCTGGCTCGTCGGTTTCGCGACCGTGCACGCCGCCGCCGGCGAGACCGTGACCGCCGCGATCCCCGTGCCGTCGCGACGCCTCGCGCACTGGGCCGGCGAGTGGGTCGTCGAGCCGGGCGACTACACGCTGCGCGCCGGCGCCTCGGTCGCCGACCTTCCGCTTACCGTGAACTGGACGGCCGCGCAGTAGCGGCCGGACCTTCGCCGACGAGAGGACCGCGATGCACGACGTCACCACCGAGAACCTGCAGGGACGCGCTGACGGGCGCCTGGACGAGATCGTCGCCCGCCTCGACGGCTTCCTCGCGGCCGACCCTGATCTCTCCTTCCAGGTCGCGGCGTTCCACCAGGGTGAACCCGTCCTCGACGCCTGGGGCGGGCCGCACCTGGCCGAGCAATCGGTCATGGTGCCCTACTCCGTGACGAAGAACACGATCGGGCTGTCCATCGGCCTCCTGGTCGAGCGGGGCGAGCTGGATCTCGATGAGCGCGTCGCACACTACTGGCCGGAGTTCGCCGCGAAGGGCAAGGACCGCGTCACGGTGCGGCAGCTGCTCTCGCACCAGGCGGGTCTTCCGCAGGCGACGCCGCCGCTGACGTGGGAGGAACTGCTCGACGACCACGCCGCCGCCGACCGGCTCGCGGAGACGTGGGCGTTCTGGCAGCCGGGAAGTGCGTTCGGCTACCACGCGGTGACGATCGGCAACCTCGGCTCGGAGCTCGTGTACCGGGTCAGCGGGCGCTCGCTGCACGAGTTCTACGAGCGGGAGATCCGCGCGCCGCACAGCATCGACTTCTTCCTCGGCCTGCCGGCCGGCCACGAGGAGCGACTGGTGCCGGTCCTGCCGATGATCCGTCCCGTCTCCGACACGACGGCGATGCAGCCGACCGCCATCGGTCTCCACACGTGGGTGACCCCGGGGCCGCAGGTCGATCTCGCGAACCACGAGGCGAGCTGGCGATATGGCCACCCCGCCGGCTCGGGCACGGGCACCGCCCGCGGACTCGCGCGCCTCTTCGCCGCTGCCGTCACCGGCGTCGACGGCACCGCGCCGTTCCTCTCGGCCGACACCGTGGCGCAGATCGGGCAGCAGCAGGTCCACGGCTTCGACGAGGTGCTGGGCCTGACCGACCGTGCACACGCGATCATCTTCCAGAAGTCGACGTCGACGGTCCCGTTCGGCGGTCCGCGCGCGTTCGGCCACGACGGCGCCATGGGCGCGCTGGCGTGCGTCGACCCTGACACCGGCATCGCCTTCGCCTGGACCATCGCGCGCGGCGCGTGGCCGGGTGGCGCGGACCCGCGCGCCGTCGCGCTCGCCCGGGAGCTCGGCATCCTGCTCTCGTCCTGAACCCGCCCTCGTCCTCTCGAACCCGGAGCACCCCGTGACCACGCTGTACAACCCCCTCGTCAACGGCTTCCACCCCGACCCCAGCGTCGTCGCGGTCGACGGCGTCTACTACCTCGCCACCTCGACGTTCGAGTACCTGCCGGGCATCCCCATCCACCGTTCGACCGACTTCGAGACGTGGGAGCTCATCGGGCACGTCGCGACACGACCCGGACAGCTGGGCGTGGAGGGCGTTCCAACGGGCGGCGGGGCCTGGGCCCCGACGATCCGCCACCACGACGGCGTCTTCCACCTCGTCATCACCGACGCGATGGGGCGCGGCATGCTGCACTTCACCGCGACGGATGCCGCGGGGCCCTGGAGCGACGGCGATCTTCTTCTGAAGGCGGATGGCTCGGGCACCGTCGAGGGCATCGACCCCGACATCGCATGGGATGCCGCGGGCACCTGTTACGTCACCTTCTCGGGCCTGCAGCTCAGCGGCGCTCTGGACCCCCATCAGCCCGCGCACCTCGGCATCCAGCAGGTTCGGGTCGACCTCGACGCGCACCGAGCCCTCGAAGAGCCGAGATCACTCTGGTCGGGCACGGGGCTGATGTTCCCCGAGGCGCCGCACCTCTACGAGATCGAGGGCGCGTGGTATCTCCTGATCGCGGAGGGCGGCACCGAGCGCGGTCATGCCATCTCGATCGCACGGGGCGAGTCCCCGACGGGGCCGTTCACCGGGGCTCCGGGCAACCCGCTCGTCTCGGCACGGTCGACGCCGCGACCGATCCAGAACACCGGCCACGGCGACCTCGTGCGCGGCCCCGGCGGAGGGTGGCTCTGCGTGCTGCTGGGCGTGCGGCCGCGCAGCGGCACTCGCGCCTTCTCGGCGCTCGGCCGCGAGACCTTCGTGACGCCCGTGACGTGGACCGACGGCTGGCCGTCGATCGCCCCGGTGGAGCTCGCGCCTCGGCCGGGAACGCGCGTCGAGATCGACTTCTCCGGGCCGCTCGACCGCGAGTGGATCGCGGTCCGCCGACAGCCGACCGACGTCTCGACGCTCATCGGCGGCCGACTGGTGCTGACCGCGGACGGCAGCACCCTCGCCGACCCGCAGCCGGTCTTCGTCGGGCGCCGCCAGGAGCATCTGACGAACGAGGTCACCGTGGCCATGGACGTCGGAAACGGGGTCGGCGGCCTGGCGGTCCGGTACGACGAGAGCTTCCGCATCGAGCTCGAGGCCGGTGGCGGGACGATCACCGCCCGCGCACTGATCGGCGGCCTGCGGCAGGACTGGGCGCACCCGTTCGACGGCGAGTCCGTCGTCCTCCACCTCGCTTCTCGCCGGCCCGTCGGCGGAGGCGGCATGCTCCCGACCAGCGACGTCCTCCATCTCGCCGCGACTATCGACGGCGAGCGCATCGAGCTCGCCGAGATCGACGGCCGCTTCCTGTCGTCCGAGGTCACCGAGTCCTTCACCGGCCGCGTCATCGGCGTCTACGCCGTCGCCGGCGAGGTCGGCGTGTCGAGCTGGATCGCCGAGGGCGACGACGACTGACGGATGCCGCGCACGGCGCTCGTCGCCTTCCCGGCGCCCCCGGCGCCCCGGCGACCCCGGCCCGTTCGGGGGTCGCAACACGCGGCATCCCACCCCTCGTAGCGGCGTGTCGTGCCACCCGAAGCCCGAGCCCCATCCTTCGCGGGTCGCAACACGCGGCATCCCACCCCTCGTAGCGGCGTGTCGTGCCACTCGAACCCCGAGCCCGAGAGGCCGCGAGGAGCTAGGCGGCGGTGACGGTGAGGATCACGCGCTGATACGCCTTGACCGGATACTCGGCGGCGTCGTCCGACGCCTCGGCGATGACGTGGATCGTGTCGCCCGGCCGCGCATCCGCGGGGACCCGCACGACGGTCGTGGAGCCTTCGTCGGCCGCGAGCGCGGCATCCGTCGCCCCCGCCTCGCGATCGACCCACCAGCGCACCCGCACGGTGTCGCCGTCGGGATCGTCGACGGCCGCGGTCAGCGACACCTCGCCGCCGGCCGCGACTCCGAGGTCGACCCCGTGCTCAATCCGCAGGACCGGGTGGTGGTTGGCGTCTTCGTACCCGGAAGTGACGCTCCACCGCAGGCGCGCGGCGAAGTCGGCCTGGGCGTCGGCGAACCAGCGGGTGACGGAGGCCTCGTCGCCGCCGCGTCCGAAACCGGAGTCGGCGATGACCCACGTGTCGTCGCCGTCGTCCGTGCGCACGGCCACGCCGCCCCAGCCGCCGAACGCGGGGTGCTCGTGGCCGCGGAGCCCGGGCACGAGCAGGTTGAGCATGTTGGTCGTATCGCCTTCCGAGATCCACTCACCGGCGGGCTGAGGGTCGATCCACACCTTGTACCCCTGCGCGCGGAGCTCGTCGGCGGACAGACCCGACAGGTGGAAGTAGTCGGTGACGTCGCCCGGCACCATCTGGCGCCCGTCGCCCCAGACGCGGTACAGGGCGCCGAGGGGTCCGACGCTCGTGACGTTCTCGCGCAGCCAGACCGCGCCGAGCAGGCGGTGGTCGGCGGCGGGGACCGTGCGGCGCGCCGTGTAGCCCCACGCCAGCGTGGCGACCTCGATCACGCGGATGCCGGGCCAGCCCTGTGCGATGTACTCGTCGTAGGTGGCGTCCTGCGAGGCGAACTTCGTGATCACGGCCTTCGCCGAGACCTCCGCACGCACCCTCTCCCAGTCGTCCGACCCGCGGAAGCGCTCCTCGATGGAGAGCAGGGCGCGGGCGACGGTGCTGGGCCCCGCCCACAGCTGCAGGAACAGCGGCCCGGGGCGATCGTCCAGCAGCGCGTCGGCGATGAGCCGCGAACCGGGCGACTCCTGCGAGATGTCACCCTCGAACGCGACGTTGCCCTCGCGGATCACCGACCGCAGCCGCTCGGGGCTGGGGTAGCGGGGGTCGTGCACGACCAGGTTCGGGTGCACCTCCGCATACGCGTCGACCGCGTCGTCGATGAACCTCTCGCCGGGCGCCCACCGCCACGCGGTCTGCGGCTCGTCGTACTCGCGGTCGGGGAGGAAGAACGTCGTGCCCGCCCCATCGCCGCGCCAGTGGAACCGGCTGCTCGCATAGATCAGGCCCTCGATCTCGAGCTCGTTGCTGTACAGCAGCAGCCGGATCATCGAGTTGAGGTCGTCGAGCTCGGGATCCGCGGTGATGATCGTCCGCGGCCGCGCCGTGGTCGTCGTCGTGGTCACGAGAGACCTCCCTGCCACCGCTCGAACTCGGCGAGCTTCAGATACATGTCCTCGAACATCAGCCGCGTGTCGACCCAGGTGTAGACCCGCATCGGGCGGGCGCCGGCGACGTCGCCGTAGGCGCCGTCCTCGCTGAGCGCGGGCGTGGGTCGCTGGACGTACCGGCTCGAGGACGGATCGGGCTCGAACACCGACTGCAGCGCGGTGAGCAGCACCAGCGGCGAGTCGCCGAGGGCGTACGTCTCCGACGCGCCGCCCAGGTGCGGGGCGACCATCGCGCACACGTACGCGACCTCGTCGTAGAGGTAGCGGCCGAGCGGACCCGCCGTCGCCACGCGGACGCGCAGCTCGGCATCCGACACGAGGCACTGCCGGTAGACGTCCCGCGCCACCTGCCACAGCGGGATCGTCGAGTCGTTGAACACGACCTGCCCGGCGACCGGGTCGATGAGCAGGTTGTACTCGATCGGCATGGGGTTGGGCGGGGGCACGGCGAGCCCCTCGTGCTCGGCGCCGCCGATCCACACGAGCGTCAGGCGTTCGGCGATCCGCGGCTCGGTGAGGTACGCCGAGGCGATGTCGGTCAGACCGCCGCCGGCGACGTAGAACAGCGGGCTCGAGACGTCGTCGCGCAGTGCCTCGGCGATGATCGCGTCGACGGCAGGGGCTGGCCGCGGAGTCGAGCGGTCCGGCAGCGGCTCGTCCGACCCCGCGACGATGACCTCGGTCGACGTGAGTCCCATGCGGGAGAAGACGTCGCGGACGACGGCCTCGGCGTTCTGCGCGCTGCGGCCGGACGGGTCGAACGGGTCGTCCGCGCGCAGGTGCGAAGCCACCACGAGCCGGATGTCGACGCTCGGCGAGAGCAGGTGATGCACGAGCTGGTAGAGGTCGTCGGGGTCGCCCGCGAAGTCGTTGTCGATGATGACGCGCGCACGCGGCCGGCCGACCGGCGGGATCTGCTGCCAGGGCGTCTCGCCGAGGCTCCAGGAGTGGGCGGGGCGGTTCGTCGGGCGGGTGCTCCCGCTCGGAATCTGCGTCATCGTCGACTTCCCTTTCGCCGCGGCGTCACGAACGATCTCGTCGGCAACTGTAACACCGGTTGACCAATCTCGATGCCCGCGCGGGACGCGGTGACGTGACGCGGCTTGACGTGTCAGCGCGGCTCGCGCACCCCGACCCTCTCGAGGTGCGCGTTGGTGAAACGGCCGTCGGGGTCGAGGCGCTCGAACACCGCGCGCGCGTCGGCCAGACGGGGGTGGACGCGCTCCATGGCGGCACGGTCGAAGCCGTGCAGCTTGCCCCAGTGCGGCCGGGCGGTGAACGGCTCGAGGGCCGCCTCGATGCGCGCGAGCGCGGCGGCGACCTCGTCGGGGTGGTTGAACCACGTGAAGTGGATGATCACGACGTCCCGACGGTACGCCGGGCTCAGCCACAGCTCGTCGGCGGCGGCGGTGCGCAGCTCGGTCCAGATCAGGTGCGCGCGGATGCCGTCGCCCAGGGCGCGCACCGCGTTCAGCGCGGCGGGCGCGTCGGCGCGGGCGACGAAGTACTCGCTCTGGATCTCGTCGCCGAACGAGGGCTGGGCGTCGAGGCGGAAGTGCGGCAGTCGCAGCATCCACGGCCCCGGGACGCCCGCGAGCTCGGTGACGTTGTCCTCGACCCCGAGCGGCGAGTCGCCGGTGAGCGCACGGACGCCGTCGAAGATCGTGTCGGGCACGACGTCGTCGTCGGCGTCGAGGCGCGTCTTGATCCACACGTAGCCGACCGACGGCTCCTCCCACCGCGAGAACACCGACACGCTGTAGCCCGCCGAGGTGAGCTCGTCGTAGTGCGCGAGCGCGGCATCCCAGCTCACACCGGTGTAGATGTCCTGCCGGACGCGGAAGGCCGGCTCGATGTCGAGCGTCAGCGACACGACGATGCCGTACGCGCCGAGGCCGACGACCAGGGCGTCGAAGTCCGCGTCGCCGCGTCGCACCTCGTGCAGTTCGGCGTCTGCGCCCACGTAGCGGAGGGCCCGGACGGATGCCGACAGCACCGGGTTCGCGTCACCCGATCCGTGCGTGCCGGTGGCGGTCGCACCGCCGACGTTGATGTGCGGGAGCGACCCCATGTTGCGCAGCGCCCAGCCCCGGTCGTCGAGCCACACCGCGAGCACCCCGTAGCGGATGCCGGCGGGCACGGTGACCGCCTGCGCGGCCTCGTCGAGCTCGAACTCGGCGGCGAAGCCGGTCACGTCCACGAGCGTGCCGGTGGTGTCGGGCAGGTCGGTGAAGGAATGGCGCGTGCCCAGCGGGCGGACACGCCCGGGCTCACGGAGCACCCGGCGGACGTCCTCCACCGATGTCGCGTCGACGATCCGCGGCGCGGAGTACTCGTAGGTTCCCGCCCAGTTGCGCGCCATCGCGCCTCCTTCACTGCTCGATACGGGCACTGCTCGATACGGGGCTCAGGGCGCGGATTCGGCGGCGAGACGCTCCGATGCGGTCGCCATGTGCGTCGCCATGGCCGAGGCGGCGGCATCCTCGTCCCCCGCCTCGATCGCCCGGAAGACGGCGCCGTGCTCGTCGACCGCGATCCGCGCCTCGGCGTCGTCGTGCACCGCGCGATCGGCGTACACCTGCAGGAGCGACCGCACGACGTGAAGCAGGTCGATGAGCGTGTCGTTGCCGGCGGCGGCGGCCAGCGCGTTGTGGAAGTCGAGGTCGGCGCGCGCGAAGGACTTGAGGTCGCTGACGCCGCTCTGCATGCGGGCGAGCGAGCCCGACAGCGAGGACAGATCGGATGCCGTCGCACGCCCGGCAGCGAGCCGGGCGACGTAGATCTCGAGCCCCGAGCGCAGCTCGAGCAGTTCGGCGGTGTTCTTGCTGCCGATGAGCAGACCCCACCGCAGCGTCTGCGGCAGCAGCTCGCTGGCGGTGCCGCGCAGGTACGTCCCCGAGCCGGGGCGGACGTCCACGATGCCGAGGATCTCCAGCGCTGCGAGAGCCTCGCGCACCGCGGATCTGCCGACGCCCAGCGTGGACGCGAGCTGGCGTTCGGGCGGCAGCCGCGTTCCGGCCTCGAGATCCCCGCTCGTGAACAGGTCCATGAGCCGCCGCGCGACCTCCGACACCGGCGTGCCACTGGGCAGCGCGCCGAGCGCGGCGGTGATCTCGGCCGAGCGGTCGTCGGGATAGGCGGGCATGCGAACAACCTACGGCAGTCGCGGCATCCGCGGGATTGCTTTCGGTCAACCGGTTTGTCAGACTGTCGGCAGGCGACGCTGGTCGCCTTTCTCACGGGCATGTGAGAAAACGTTTCCTGAGGCTCGATGACGAGAGGCGATCACAATGAAGTTCCGGAGCAGGAAGCTCATGGCGGGCACGGCTGGGGTGGCACTGGCGGCCCTCGTCGGATTGACGGGATGCGCCTCGGGCGCCCCGACCAGCACGCAGCCGACCCTCGACCCCGACGAGGAGGTCTCGATCACCTTCACGTTCTGGGGCAATGACGTGCGCGCCGAGCTGTACAACGAGGCCATTGCGGTCTTCGAGGAGCAGCACCCCAACATCGACGTCGACATCATCTTCCTCGCGCCGACGGACTACTGGGAGAAGCGGCAGATCGAGGCGGCCGGGTCGGGGCTGCCCGATGTCGTGACCATGGACCTCGCGTACCTGCGGCAGTACTCGCAGAGCGGGTCGCTGCTCGACCTCGAGCCCTACCTCGGCACCATCATCCAGACCGACCCGATCGATCCGCAGGTGCTGTCGGCGGGGGTCGTCGACGACGTCACCACCGCCGTGCCCCTGTCGACGAACTCGTGGGGCATGTTCCTCAACACGACGCTGCTCGACGAGCTCGGCGTCGAGCCCTTCACCGACGGCACGTGGGACGACTACTACGAGTGGATCGCCGAGGTCAGCGACGCCGGGAAGGCCGCGGGCGTCGACGTCTGGGGCGGCGTGGACCCGACCGGCCGCATCGAGAACTTCGAGCTGCAGCTGCGCGCCGAGGGCGCCGACCTGTTCGACGAGGACGGCACGCCCGGCTTCGACGAGGAGCGGCTCGCGGAGTTCTGGGAGTCCGTCTCCGCGCAGCGCGACGCCGGCCAGCTGGTCCCGCAGCAGCGCATCGCCGAGGTGCAGCCGCTGACGGCGTTCGACAGCGCGCTGAGCGCGAGCGACGCGACGTGGGACAACACCGGCGCCGGCTTCCTCGCGAATCTGGGCGAGGGATACGACATCCAGCTGATCGCTCCCCCGCTCTCTGTGGAGGACGGCAAGGATCTGTACCTCAAGGCGTCGCAGATGTACTCGATCGCGTCGAACTCGGAGCACCCCGCGGCGGCGGCGACGCTGATCGACTTCCTCATCAACTCGCCCGAGTCGGGCGAGATCTTCGGCACCAACCGAGGGCTCCCCGCGTCGGAGACGGCGCGCGAGTCCGCGAACCTCGACGAGCTCAGCCAGACCATCGCGGACTACGAGGCGTCGATCGCCGATCGTCTCGGCGCGGCACCGCCGGTGCCGATCGTCGGCTACGGCTCGCTGCACGAGAAGTTCCGCGAACTCGGAGAGGAGCTGAACTTCGGGACGATGACGGTCGATGACGCCGTGGCGCAGTTCTTCGCCGAGATGGACGTCGTCGTCAGCAGCCAGTAGCCCGGCGTGCGGGGCGGGACGTTGAGCCCGCCCCGCACCTGCCCTCGACCACAGAGGAGTCCCGTGTCCGGTTCCGATCCGCTTCCCGCCCCTCTTCCCGCTCCGCCCGCTTCCCGGCCGTCTCTCGGCATCCAGGGACCGGTCGTCGGCTTCCAGGACCCCTGGGCCGGCGACGCCTCGGACGCGATCATGCGCACGGGTACAGGCATCCCCATCCCGTCCCAGGATCCGGCGCCGAGTCCCCGGGAGTTCGTCGCGGCGCTGCAGGACCTGGGCGCCGACTTCTACGTGCACCACGTGATCCCGACCGTGCACGACCACGCCGCGCTGCTGCGCGACCTCGACGCCGCCGGGATCGACGTCGTGCTGGGCAACGAGTACGGCAACATCAACGGCCCCTACGTCGAGGGCACGAACCGCTACGACCCGCCGGCAGACCTGGTGAGGGATGCCGCCGCCTCTGGCCGCCTGGCCGGCGTGCTGTACGACGAGCCCGAGCACCTGCAGATCCACGCCGACCAGTACCGCAGGGACGCGCACCTGCCGCACTTCGGGCAGACCGACGGTCTCGGCGCCGAGGACGCGATCGCCGTGATCGACACCACGGTCCGCGACATCGTGCGGGATGTCGACGCCGCGGTCGCCGACGCCGGGGGCGCCGCCGTCCCGGTACTCGCCGAGCAGGTGTTCCCGGTGATGTTCCACACCCTCGCGCGGGCCGGGATGACGCCGGCACCCAAGGTCATGAAGGAGTCCTTCCAGCCGCTGCAGCTCGGGACCGCACTCGGTGCGGCGCGGCAGTACGAGCGCGAGCTCTGGATCTGCGCCGATCTGTGGGGCCCCGACGTGGGGCCGTGGCTCACGCGCGCGCCGGGCTTTCCCGGCCACTCCCCCGCCGAGTTCGCCTCGGCCCTGCGGCTCGCCTACCTGTTCGCGCCCACCCGGCTGTTCGTCGAGAACATCGACGTGCTCGTCCGCCATCGCGGCGCGGGGGCGTTCGAGCGCACCGCCCACGGCGAGGTGTGGCGGGAGTTCGTGCGCGACTTCGTGCCGCGGCATCCGCTCCGCTGGAGCCACCGCGATGCGCGCGCCGATATCGCGCTCGTGCACGCGGACGACAGCGACTTCGGACGCGGCGAGCGCCCCTTCGGCAACCGCGACGCGACGGCGCCCGCCGCAGCGCGGAGCGTCTTCGCGGCGTGGCACGCGCTCAGCCACGGGCAGCTCCCCGACCACGGCAGCTGCCTGCACATCCCGGGGTACGACTTCCCGCGTCATCAGCTCAACGGGATCGAACGATCGCGCTTCCCGCTCGACGTGGGCGCGACCGCGCAGACCCGGCTGCACGGCCTCTTCCAGGCCACGCGGAGCGTGCTCGTCTTCGACGAGCAGGTGCGCGCCGACCAGCTCGCGGATGCCGGCCTGATCGTCGTCGCCGGCAGCCGCCTTCCCGGCACGACGCTGGACGCGCTGCGCGTGCGCGCCGAGGCGGGCGCGACGGTGCTCGTCGCCGCGTGGCTGTGCGACGGCGAGCGCAGGCGGACGGAGCGCGTCGGTCGCGGAAGGTGGACCGTGTACGAGAGCTTCGACGATCCCGACGCGCAGGAGGCGATCGCCGCTCACGCCGGTCCGGCCGACGTGTGGACCCAGCGCTTCGCCGATGTCGAGCTGCGGATCCGTGCCGCGAGCCCCGGCGGCGAGACGCTCGATATCGAGATCGCGGACGCCGCGCGCGCTCGGAACGGCTGAGGCGCGGCATCCGACATCGGCTTGCAATTGGTCAACCGGTTTGTCACAATGGTGCGGGAAACCACCTCGATCACCGTCGATGAGCAGGAGTCACCGTGGACCAGAACCAGACCGTCGCCGACGCGCCGCCCGTCGCGCGCTCCGCGATCCGAAAGGTGTCGACGCGCCTCGTGCCGTTCGTGGCGCTGATGTTCTTCATCAACTACCTCGACCGCACCGCGATCGGCTTCGCAGCCCCCAACGGCATGAACGAGGACCTCGCCCTCAGCGCCGCTCAATTCGGGTTCGCGTCCGGCGTCTTCTTCATCGGCTACATCCTGCTCGAGGTGCCCTCCAACCTGGCACTGCACAAGTTCGGCGCACGGCGCTGGCTCTCGCGCATCATGGTCAGCTGGGGCATCGTCGCGTTGCTGTTCACCTGGGTGCAGAACTTCGAGCAGCTCGTCGTGCTGCGCTTCCTACTCGGTGTCGCCGAGGCCGGGTTCTTCCCCGGGGCGATCCTCTTCCTCAGCCTCTGGGTGCCCGCGCAGTACCGCGGCCGCATCCTCATGCTCTTCTACCTGGCGCAGCCCCTCACCACCGTGATCGGCGCCCCGCTCGCCGGCTGGCTCATCCAGCAGCACGAGGTGTTCTTCGGCCTCGAGGGCTGGCGGTTCATGTTCTTCGGCGTCGCGATCCCCGCGATCATCGTCGGCATCGTCGCGTGGTTCTACCTCAAGGACAAGCCGGCCGACGCGAAGTGGCTCACCCGCGACGAGCAGGTGTGGCTCACCGACGCGCTCGACCGCGAGAAGGCGGCCACCCAGAAGAAGGAGCACGGCCACGTCTCGGCGCGCTTCGCGTTCAAGAGCGGCCGCGTGTGGGTGCTCTCGTTCATCTACTTCGGCTTCATCTACGGCCTCTACGCACTCGCCTTCTTCCTCCCGACGATCATCGAGGGGTTCCAGGCGCAGACCGGGCAGACGTACGACGTGTTCCAGAAGGGCCTCATCACCGCGATCCCGTACCTGCCGGCCGCGATCGTCATGTACTTCTGGTCGCGCGACGCGTCCAAGCGGGGCCTGAAGACCTGGCACATCGCGGGTCCGGCGATCGCCGGCGCCATCAGCATCCCCCTCGCCCTGTTCGCCGGCTCGCCCGCCGCGACCATCGCGGTCATCACCGTCACGGCGTGCGCGATCTTCGCCGCCCTCCCGAACTTCTGGACGCTGCCCACCCGCTTCCTCACCGGAGCGGCGGCCGCCGCGGGCGTTGCGCTGATCAACACGATCGGCAACCTGGCCGGGTTCTCCGCGCCGTTCGTCACCGGCGCCGTGCACGACTGGACCGGCGGATACGAGGTGCCGATGTTCATCGTCGGCTTCGTCATGCTGGTGTCGGCCGTGCTCATGGTGCTGCTCGCCCGCAGCAACCGCATCAGCCCGGTCACGGTCGACGAGTCGGATGCCGACGCGCCCACCGTCGACGCGGACGCCCTGCGGGCCGCGGCCGACCCGAAGGGCGACGCCCGATGACGCGCCTGTGGAACGAGCCCGCCGACTTCGCCGACGAGATGATCGACGGCTTCGTCGCGGCCAACGCGCGATACGTCCGGCGCGTCCCGGGCGGCGTGGTGCGCAGCACGACGTCGCCGGCCGGGCAGGTCGCCGTCGTGATCGGTGGGGGCTCGGGCCACTACCCCGCGTTCGGCGGGCTCGTCGGCCCGGGACTCGCGCACGGTGCCGCGATGGGCAATCTCTTCGCATCGCCGTCGACGCAGCAGGTGCACACGGTGGCGAAGGCCGCCGACAACGGCGGCGGCGTGTTCTTCACCTACGGCAACTACGCCGGAGACGTGCTCAACTTCGACGCGGCCCAGGAGCGCCTGCGCGCCGAGGGCATCGCGTGCGAGACCGTCACGGTGACCGACGACATCTTCAGCGCCACGCCCGACGAGAAGCACAAGCGCCGCGGGATCGCCGGCGACCTCACCGTGTTCCGCATCGCGGGGGCGGCCGCGGCCGCCGGCGCCGACCTCGCCGAGGTCACGCGGCTCGCGCAGCACGCGAACGAGCGCACGCGGTCGTTCGGCGTCGCGTTCACCGGCTGCACGCTGCCCGGCGCCGACGACCCCCTGTTCAGCGTTCCCGAGGGCCGGATGGCGATCGGGCTCGGCATCCACGGCGAGCCGGGCATCGACGAGACAGGCATCCCCACGGCCGACGGCCTGGCGGAACTGCTCGTCGAGAAGCTCCTCACCGAGGTGCCGGATGGGGTCGACGCGGTCCGGGGGGCCCGCGTCGTCCCCATCCTGAACGGCCTGGGCTCGCTGAAGTACGAGGAGATGTTCGTCGTCTACCGGCGCATCGCCCAGCTGCTGACGGATGCCGGCATCGACGTCGTCGACCCTCACGTGGGCGAGTACTGCACGAGCTTCGACATGGCCGGCACGTCGCTGACGCTGTTCTGGCTCGACGACGCGCTGGAATCGCTGTGGGAGACCGCGGTCGACACCCCGGCCTACCGGCGCGGCTCGGTCGCTCCGCAGGAGCGGTCCGACGCGACGGCCGCGGCCGACGTCGCCGATGTCATCGAACCCGGCGACGAGGCATCCCGTGCCGCCGCCGGAACGGTGCTCGCCGCCGTGCGCGCGATCGCAGAGACCGTCGACGCCCACGTCGATGAGCTCGGCCGGCTCGATGCGATCGCCGGCGACGGCGACCACGGCATCGGCATGCAGCGCGGTTCGCACGCCGCGCTCGCCGCTGCGGAGACCGCAGTGGATGCCGGAGCCGGCGCCCGCACCACGCTCGCGCGGGCCGCCGACGCGTGGGCCGACAAGGCCGGCGGTACGTCCGGCGCGCTGTGGGGCGTCATCCTGAACGCGATCGCCGCGAAGCTGGGCGACGAAGGCCGCCCCGACGCGGCAGCCGTGGCTGCGGGCGTCGCCGCCGGATCACGAGGCGTCACCGACTACGGCAAGGCCGAGGTCGGCGACAAGACGCTCGTCGACGCGCTCGTGCCCTTCACCTCGACACTGACCCAGGCCGTCGACGCGGGCGCGCAGCTGACCGACGCGTGGCGGACGGCAGCGGATGCCGCCACGCGGGCCGCCGGCGCGACCGCCGACCTGCTCCCCCGCATGGGTCGCGCCCGCACGCACGGTCAGAACAGCGTGGGCACGCCCGATCCCGGCGCGATCTCGCTCGCGCTCATCGTGACGGCCATCGGAGAAACACTCGCCGCCGACACCGTCGCGACCGAGACCTCAATGAAGGAGAACGCTCATGGCACAGCCTGAGACCGCCCAGCCCCTGCGCATCGTGATCGGCGCCGACGATGCCGGCTTCGACTACAAGGAGATCCTCAAGAGGGATCTCGAGCAGAACCCCGGGGTCGCCTCCGTCATCGACGTCGGCGTGGACGCGGACGGCCACACCCCGTACCCCAAGGTCGCGATCGAGGCGGCCCAGCAGGTCGCCGCCGGCACCGCGGACCGCGCACTGCTCATCTGCGGCACGGGCCTCGGCGTCGCGATCGCGGCGAACAAGGTGCCCGGCATCCGCGCCGTCACCGCGCACGACTCGTACTCGGTCGAGCGCGGCGTGCTCTCCAACAACGCCCAGGTGCTCACCATGGGCCAGCGCGTGGTGGGCGTCGAGCTCGCCCGGCGCCTCGTGCGCGAATGGCTGACCTACCGCTTCGACACCACGTCGGCCTCGGCCGACAAGGTCGCCGTCATCGACGAGTTCGAGAACACGGGCTCCTGCTGATGCCTGCGCAGGTCACGGTCGGGGTGAGCCTGAAGACGTACTTCGGGCATGAGCGGGCGCGCGCCTGGTTCGCCGACGTGGCGCGCCGCGCGGCCGCGCACCCCGCCGTGGCCGGCGGCGACGTGCGGTTCTTCGTCATCCCGACGTACCTGCAGATCCCCGCGGCGCTCGAGGCGTTCGCCGGCACCCCGGTGCTGATCGGCGCGCAGGACGTCTCGGAGTTCCCGCCGGGCGCCTACACCGGCGAGGTCACCGCCGCCGAACTCGCCGAGGTCGGTGTCGCGGTCGCCGAGATCGGGCACGCCGAGCGCCGCCGCCTCTTCGACGAGACCGACACCGTGACCGCCGCCAAAGCCGCCGCCGCGCTCACGCACGGCATCACCCCGGTGCTCTGCATCGGTGAGGCCGAGCATCTCGGCGGCCCCGCCGCCGCGCTGGCGAACGTCGAGCAGCTCGCCGCCGACCTCGAAGGGGTGCCGGCCGGGCCCGTCATCGTCGCCTACGAGCCGGTGTGGGCCATCGGCGCGGCCGAGCCCGCTCCCGACGAGCACATCGCCACCGTGACCCGTGCCCTCCGCGGCGCGCTCGACGCCGATCCGGCGCGCGCCGGCAGCGTCGTCATCTACGGCGGATCGGCGGGCCCGGGCCTGCTCACCCGTCTGGGCGAGAGCGTCGACGGCCTGTTCCTCGGCCGCTTCGCCCACGACCCCGACGCCCTGTTCGCGGTGCTCGACGAGGCCGGCGTCCTGGCTGCCCGTCGCACCGGCGTCGCACCGTCCGATTCGGCGAGACCCCAGCGGGTGGACGAGACCGTGGGAGAACCCCACGGTCTCGTCCCCCCGCTGGGGTCTCGCGGAGATTCGCCGGGGGCGAGCGCATGATCGGCCTCGGCACGTACGCCTTCTTCTGGCAGCACTCCGACCAGGTGCCCGAGCCGCTCTCGCTCGTCGGCGCGTTCGAGGCGACCAAGAAACTCGGCGTCGAGCTGTTCCAGATCTGCGACTACGCGCCGCTCGAGTCGATGAGCGACGTGGAGCTGACGGATGCCGCAGCCGCCGCCCGCGACCTGGGCATCGTGATCGAACTCGGCACGAAGGGCATCGAGCCCGAACGGCTGGCGCGCTTCCTCGACCTGGCCGGAGTCTTCGATGCCCGGCTCGTCCGCAGCATGCTGTACTCGCCCGACACCCGGCCCACGCTCGCGCAGGCCGAGGAATGGCTGCGCGCCGCGCTGCTGGCGTACGAGGGGGCCGGGGTCGACCTCGCCCTCGAGACGTACGAGCAGCTCGCGACCGCCGACCTGGTCGGCCTGGTCGCGCGCATCGGCAGCCCGCGCCTCGGCATCTGCCTCGACCCGGCGAACGTCGTCGCCCGGCTCGAGCTGCCGCGCGACTGCGTCGGGGCCACCGCGCCCCACGTGAAGAACGTGCATGTCAAGGACTTCGCCTTCGCCCGCCAGCCCGGCTGGGTCGGCTTCACCTACGGCGGGGCGCCGATGGGCGAAGGGCTGCACGACTACCCGCACCTGCTCGAGACCGTCCGTCCCCGCGAACGCGGGGTCAACGAGATCGTCGAGCACTGGCTCTCCTGGCAGGGAGACGCCGAGACGACCATCCGCACCGAGCGGGAATGGACCCGCCGAACCATCGAATATCTGAGGAGCACGACATGAGCACCACCTCGACCGAGACGTACAAGATCGCCGTCGTCGGCGCCGGCGGGAAGATGGGCATGCGCGTGTCCGACAATCTCGTCAGGACCTCCCACCAGGTCGCGTACGTCGAGAACTCGCCCGCCGGCCGGCAGCGCACCATCGATGCGGGCCGTGAGCTGACGGATGCCGCCACCGCCGTCGCCGACGCCGACATCGTCGTGCTGGCGGTGCCCGACCTCGCGCTCGGACCCGTCACCGCCGACCTCGTGCCGCAGCTGAAGGCCGGCGCGATCGTGCTGACCCTCGACCCCGCAGCGGCGTATGCCGGGCTGCTGACCACCCGCGAGGACGTCATCCAGGCCGTGGCGCACCCCTGCCACCCGTCGATCTTCCTGCAGCGCCAGACGCCCGAGGAGTGGGCCGACACCTTCGGCGGCATCGCCGCCCCGCAGGACGCGATCGCCGCGATCGAGTCCGACGACCCCGAGAAGCAGGCGATCGTCGAGGCGACCGTCCGCGCCATCTACGCGCCCGTGATCGACGTGCACTGGGTCACCATCAAGCAGCTCGCGCAACTCGAGCCGACCCTCGTCGAGACCGTCGCGTGCATGATCGGCGCACTCCTCAACGAGGCGCTGCAGGAGGCCGTGAACACGATGGGCGTTCCCGAAGCGGCGGCGCGCAGCATCCTGTACGGCCACACCCAGGTCGCCCTCGCCAACGGGCTGCGCGGCGACAACCCGTTCTCGGACGCGTGCCTCATCGCGATGGACTACGGCCGCGAGAGCATCATCAAAGAGGATTGGAAGAAGATCTTCCGCGACGACGAGCTCGACAAGAACCTCGCGCGGATGCTGCACCTCGACCACATCGAGCGCTGAGGACGACGATGACCAGACTCGAACGCAAGACCGCGCTCGTCACCGGTTCGGGCACCGGCATCGGCCGTGCCGTCGCGGAGCGGTTCGCCCGCGAGGGTGCGCGCGTCATCATCGCCGACCGGGATGCCGCGGCCGCGAGCGCGACGGCGGATGCGATCGGGCCCGCCGCCCGCGCCGCTGTCATGGACATCTCCGACGAAGCGTCGGTCGAAGCCGCCTTCGGGCTGCTCGGCGCCGAGGGCTGGGCGCCCGACGTCGTCGTCGCCAACGCCGGCGTGCAGCTGTTCGGGCAGGACGCGGCGGCGGCCGACCTCGATCTCGACGTGTGGAAGCGCACGATCGACATCAACCTGACCGGCACCTTCCTCACCGTCAAGCACGCCGTCCGCTCGATGCTGGAGACCGGAGGAGGTTCGATCATCCTCACCGGAAGCCCGACCGGGATCAACGGCGAGGGACGGGACTTCACGGCGTACAGCGCATCGAAGGCAGGCATCCACGGCCTCGGACGGACGGTCGCAGCGGCCTACGCCGATCGCGGCATCCGGGTCAACACCGTCGTCCCGGCCTATACCGAGACCTCGCTCGTCACCACCATCACGAGCGACCCGGAGGCACGGTCGGCGATCATCGGCCGCATCCCGATGGGCCGTGCCGGAGCGCCGGCCGATGTCGAGGGGATCATGGTGTTCCTCGCGTCGGACGACGCCGCGTTCGCCACGGGCGCGCTGTTCGCCGTCGACGGCGGCATGACGATCTGAGGCCACGCGCGACCGGCGCGGAGCACTGCACGCGCGAGTCAGGCGCCCGCAGGCCGCTTCGAGCCCGGCGCGTGCGGGCCGCTCCGCTGTCACAAAACGGTGGCCGCGGCGCACCAATTGCGACAGCGGAGCAGCGGCAGACCGCAGCGAAGACGAGGATGGAGCGCATGGGCGACGAGTGGGACGGAAAGCCGGCGACCGCGTGGCGGAGCGGACCGTGGTCGCTCGAGCTGCGCGACGACGAGTTCGCCGACATCGCGTACGACGGGCACGTCGTGCTGCGGTCGGTGCGCGCCGTGGTGCGCGACCGCAACTGGGACACGGCGGGGCTGATCGTCGACCGCGTCGCCGCATCCGGCCTCGCGCTGACGCTGCACGTGCACTCGACAGACCTCGACGCGGACCTGAGCGGGATCGTCCGGGCCGAGGTGCGGGGGCCCGGGCGCCTGCGGGTGCTCACCGACCTTGAGTCGCAGACCGAGTTCGCGACCAATCGCACCGGCCTCGTCGTGCTGCACCTGCCCGCACTGGCGGGCGCGGCACTGCACGTCCGGCACTCCGACGGCGCGGTCGCGCACTCGCGGTTCCCCGAGCGCATCAGCCCGCACCAGCCGGCTCTCGACATCGCGGGCCTGTCGTGGTCGCACCAGGGGCTCGAGGTCGACGTGCGCTTCACCGGCGACGTCTTCGAGATGGAGGACCAGCGCAACTGGACGGATGCCTCGTACAAGACGTACAGCCGCCCGCTCGCGCTCCCCTTCCCCTACACGCTCGCCGCCGGCGAGAGGGTCGTGCAGTCGATCGACATCGCGGTGTCGGGCATCTCCGCGGCCGCCGAGCCGGATCCCGTGGCGCGCATCCGGCTCGAGGAGGGGCCTCCGCTCCCGGCGATCGGCGTCTCGGCCTCGACGGCACCCGACCCGGCCCCGGCGGACCGGTGGCCGGCGGACGGCGGCGCCTGGCCGGCGACCGTGCTCGTCGAGCTCGACCTCGCGACCCGCAACTGGCGCGCGGCCCTGGACCGCGCGGCAGGCCGGCATCCCGAGTCAGGCAGCGAGCGCCAGCAGAACGAAGCACCCGCCAACACCCCCAATCTCCGGCCACTGAGCGAGCGCCAGCAGAACGAAGCACCCGCCAACACCCCCAATCTCCGGCCACTGAGCGAGCGCCAGCGAGACGAAGCGCGCCCTCCTGCGCTCGACGTGCGATTCGTGCTCGACGACGCCGATCCCGCGAGCATCGACGAGGCCGTGGACGCGCTCCGCGGCCTCTCGATCGCGCGTGTCACCGCGTTCCCGCCTACTGGACCGGCGCGCCATGTCTCCGACCTCGACGCGATCGCCCGGCTCCGCCACGCGCTGACCGAGGCGGGTCTCGACGTCGCCGTCGTGGGCGGAGTGCGCTCGCACTTCACGGAGCTCAACCGCGAGCACCATCGCCTGCCGCGGGGGCTCGCCGGCATCGTGTTCAGCAGCACGCCTCTGTTCCACAGCCTCAGCACCGAGCAGCTGGTCGAGGCACTGCCGATGCAGCGGATCGTCGCCACGCAGGGTGTGAGCATCGCCGCAGGACTCCCGGTGCACATCGGCCCGATCTCGCTGCGTCCGCACTTCAACGATGTGGCGACGACTCCCCCGCCGATGCCCGCGCACGACGACCTGCGCGACGGCTACGGCTCCGCATTGATCGACGCGGTCGATCCGCGACAGTCGGCACCGCAGCTCGCTGCCTGGACCGTCGCCAGCGCCGCCGCCCTCGCCGTGCCCGGTGTCGCCACGCTCGCCTACTTCGAGGAGTGGGGGCCGCGCGGCGTCCGCATGTCCGACGGAACCACACTTCCCGTGTTCGACGCGGTCTCGGCACTGGCCGCGCTGGCTGGTGCGACGGGCCTCCGCGGCGACTCCCCCGATGGTCTCGTCTGGGCCATCGGCGCCCGCACCGCCGGCGACAGCGGCGGCGGCGGCAGCGGCAGCGGCAGCGGCGGCGGCGGCGGCGGCGCCACGATCCTGGTCGCCAATCTCGACGATCGCCCGCGCCGGGTCGAGGTCGAGCTTCCCGGCGGCACGACCCGCACCGCCGACGTCCCGCCAGGCTCGTTCCTGTCGCTCTGACGCCCCGCCCCCGCCCCCGCCCCCGCCCCCACGTCCCACCCGGTTCACTTGCGCTGAACGTACGCGAAACGGGCCGATCGGCGTACATTCAGCGCAAGTGAAACGGAGCCACGAGGGGGGTCAGCGCCACGCGACCTCGACGGCGCCGGCCTCGTAGGTCGCGACGGGATGCGCGAACGGCAGCGGAGAGAGCTGCTCGGCATGCACCAGACGGATGCCGGGCGCCGCGGCCAGCAGCTGCCCGACGGCTTCGCGGATCTCGAGGCGCGCGAGCTGCTGGCCGACGCAGCCGTGCGGCCCGTGCCCGAAGCCGAGATGACCGAACGCGTCACGAGTGACGTCGAACCGGTCGGGATCCTCGTACTGCCGCTCGTCGTGATTCGCGGCCACGGGCGAGACGGCGACGGTCGTGCCCGCGGCGATCGCGACGCCGTGCAGCTCGAGGTCCTCCCGCGCTGTGCGAGGGAACAGGGTGACGAACATCGCCCCCACTCGCATGAACTCCTCGATCGCTGCCGGGAGCGCCGTGGGATCCTCCCGCAGGACGACGAGCTGGTCGGGGTGCGTGAGCAGCGCGACCATTGCCGTGGCGATGAGGTAGGCCACCGAATCGCGGCCGGAGGTCATCAGGACCAGCAGGATCCCTTCGACCTCGGCACGCGTCCATTCGCCCTGCAGCAGGTGGGTGATCACGTCGTCGCCGGATGCGCCTTCCTTCTCGGCGAGGACGTCGCGGATGTAGTCGAACTTCTCCTGGGTCGCGGACGTCCCCGTGACGAACAGCTCGCCGAATCGCGGTGTCAGCGCGTCGGGCACGCCCAGGACGAGGCAGTGCGTCCGCATCGAGATCGGCGTCGCGTAGTGCGCGAACAGATCTGCCGGCTGATCGCGGGCGAGGAACTCGGCGAGCTGCGAGGTCACGATGCCGGCGACCGCGTCCTCGCGCGCCCGGACGGCGCGCATCGAGAACTGCGAGATGATCGCTCTCCTCATGCGGAGGTGCTGATCGCCGTCGAGGGCGAGCAGGTTCGAAGCGGCGAGTGAGGCGCGCGCGCCCTCGTCGAGGCCGTCGAGGTCGGCCCCGTCCTGCGGCTGAGGGAAGCGGTGGACCGCGACCGTGAACCTCGGATCCGCCAGCACATCGCGTGCGAGCGCATGCCGGGTGACGATGAGTCCGTCAGGCCCGTCGGGGTAGTGGAGCGGCGTCGCGGGCGCTTCGTCGCGCCATGTCGCCAGCGCCGGCGACGGTGCGAGAGGCGTGCCGTCGGTGGGCAGGCGACGCTCGTGATACGGACATCCGGTCATACGAGGCTCCTTTCGGCGCGCGGGAGCTCGGCCCGGGCCATCCGGAACTCGCGCGCCATGTTCCAGCCGATAAGCGCCTCCACGCGTCCCTCGCGCCGGGTGGCGACGACGAAGCGGTCGCCGTCGGCATCACCCGCGAGCGCGTCGAGCTCCGCGTCGGGCCGCACCCGGCCGTGGACGAGGATCCGCGTGCCGAACAGCGTCGTCCAGAAGAACGGCTCGATGGGCAGGGATGCCGCGCCGGTCGCGATGGCACGGGCCACTGTCTGCGCCTGCAGGATCGCCGTCTGCTGGTGCGCGGTGCGTCGTGGGCGGCCGTCCGCCGGATCGGTCCAGGCCGCGACGTCCCCGACCGCGTGGATCCCGTCCGCCACCCGGCCATCGGCGTCGCACACCACGCCGTCCGCGATCTCGACGCCGGACCCGCGCAGCCAGTCCACGGCGGGGGTGCAGCCGAGGGCGCTCACGACCGTCGACGCGCCGACAGTGGTACCGTCGGCGAGCTGCGCGCCGGCGGCATCCACCGCGACGACGTGGGCACGGGTGCGCAGCTCGACACCGTTCTCACGCAGCAGACCGGCGATGCGCTCCGAGAGGCGCGGGCCGAGGGTGCCGAGCGACACCCCCTCGTCACGGGCGATCAGCGCCACCGCGCATCCCGCGGCGCGCGCCGCCGAGGCCACCTCGCAGCCGAGCACGCCCGCCCCGATGATCGCCACGCTGTCGCCGCGCGCGAGCCGCCCGCGCAGTCGGTGCGCGTCCTCGATCGTCCGCAGGGTCTGGGCCGCCGGGAACGGATGCCGCGCCACCGCGCCGGTGGCGATCACCAGCTCGTCGTAGGCGATGCGTTCGCGACCGACCGCCACTTGGCGCCGCCGCGGGTCCAGCCCTGTGGCGGGGCGGCCGAGGCGGAAGGTCGCGCCGAGCCCGGCGAGCTCGGCGCGGCCGCGGATCGGAGCGGCATCCCACTCCCCGGAGAGGACTTGCTTCGACATGGCCGGGCGGCTGTAGGGCGCGTGGCGTTCGCCGCCGAGGAGCGTGATGCGCCCGTCGAAGCCCTCGGCGCGCAGGCTCTCGGCGGTCGTCAGCCCCGCGAGCGAGGCGCCGACGATGAGCACGTGCGTCATCGGTCCGCCACCCGGATCGCCCGCGCGGGGCAGAGGGATGCCGCCCGCACGGCCGCCGCGACGTCGTCGTCCGCGGTCGGGTCGGCGTCGAGCACGACGACGATCCCGTCATCGTCCTGGTCGAAGAGCGTGCCCGCCACAAGGGCGCACTGGCCTGCGCCCACGCAGGCCGTGGTGTCGGCGAAGATCGTCATAAGAGCAATATCCGCCGATTCCGTGGCGCATTCCACGTGTATGTTGACGTCATGTCGGAGGATGTTGACGGCCGTGCCTGACGTCCGCGTCCGCGTCCGCGGACGCCACCCCACGCTCGAACAGCACGGCGTCGCGGCCGAGAGGTTCACGGACTTCGTCAGTCCGACGCTCGACCTGCACGGGGTGGACGTCGTCCTCCTCACCTTCGTACTGCGCGGCACCGGCCGCCACGTCCTCGACGAGACCCAGTACGCGATCACCGGCCCGTCGTTCGCCGTCACGCGCACGGGAGAGCGTCACGGGCTCATCACCGACGGCGATGCGCTCGAGGTCGTGAACGTCTACCTCGACGTCGACGCGCATCCGGTCCTGCCGCTGTCGCCGCCGCTGGACCGCGCCCTCGCCGCCCTCCTGCCCCTCGGCGATGCACCCCGGGTGCGGCTTCCGCAGGTCGCGATCGACGACGTCGCGGCGACGCGCGCACTGCTCGAACTGCTGGAGCGCGAGACCCTCCACCCGGGGCCGGGCACGGGCGACATCGTCGCCGGCCTGCGGCGGGCGCTGCTCGTCGAGTGCGCGCGGGCGATCACGGCCCACGGCTTCCTGCCTGCCCGCAGCACCCGCACCCGCACCGACGTCGCCGTCGACGAGGTGCGGGCGCACCTGGATCGCTCCTTCACCGAGAACCAGAGCCTCGCCGACCTGGCCGCCCTGGTGCACCTGGAGCGGACGTACCTCTCGCGCGCGTTCGCGACCTCCACCGGAGAGACGATCTCGGCGTACGTCGCGCGCCTGCGGATCGGCTACGCGGCCACCCTCCTGCGCACGACCGATCGCAGCATCGCCGACATCGGCGCCACCGCCGGCTTCCGCGACCTCTCCCACTTCGGCCGGACGTTCAAGCGCCTGCGCGGCGTCTCCCCCCGCGAGTACCGCCGCGCCCCGTAACACCCCCACGCCCACGGCATCCGCTCACCGTGTTCACTTGC
The DNA here is from genome assembly GCF_040676455.1 of Microbacterium sp. LMI12-1-1.1. Taxonomy (NCBI): domain Bacteria; kingdom Bacillati; phylum Actinomycetota; class Actinomycetes; order Micrococcales; family Microbacteriaceae; genus Microbacterium; species Microbacterium sp. LMI12-1-1.1. The sequence continues at coordinate 1,391,967 of NZ_JBEGIA010000001.1, forward strand.
GCTGAACGTACGTGAAGCCGGGCGATCGGCGTACGTTCAGCGCAAGTGAACTGGTCACACAGAGGGGGCGCTCCGCTCCGTGGCGGACGGCGCCTGGCGCCAGACCCGCACATCCCACGGTGCGAGCTCGACCTGCGTGCCCGCCCGGTGCACCGTGTCATCCAGGACGGATGCCGCGTCCGCCGCGACCCGGACGGTGCGGGTCTGCGGCGACCAGTTGTGCACCACCCACACGCGACCCTGAGCGCCGGTCAGAGAGTGCGCGGTGACCGAGGCCGGGCGCCCCGTGAGGATCGCGGAGGCACCCGGGAGCGCAGACGCCACGGCCTCCTCGCGCCCGGATCCGCGGGCCGCGGCATCCGTCATCACGTCCGCCAGCGTCGCGCGGTCGAGGAGCGTGCCGACCGTCGTGATCGTGCCCGCACCGACCTCGCGGCGCGTGACCGCCGCCCATCGGCCGAACAGCGGATGCCGGTACCCCAGGACGACGGCGGCTCCGTCGGGCTCGAGCCCGTCGGACCAGCCGTGCGCAGTGCCGACGACCGCGCCGTCGCGGACGACCTCGATCGGCTCGGCGAGCGCCCCGAACTCCCGGTAGCCGACCCCGGCCGCCGGTCCGACGATCGCGGGCGCCCGTACGGGGCGCATGCGGCCCTCGTCGTCGCCGTACCCGGTGCGGGGGCCGATCACGAGCCGTCCGCCGAGACGGGCGTACTCGACGAGCGTCTCGAGCGTCGGATCGGATGCCGCGATCAGCCCCGGCACGACCAGCACCGGGTATCGCCGCACAAGCTCGCCCGCGTCGGGCAGCTGCCGCTCGTTCACGAATCCCACCTGCAGCCCCGCATCGACCGCCGCGCGTCCGAACGCGCCCACGATTCGCGCATACGAGCCGCGATCGGCATCGGAACCGCGCGCGAGCGGCGGCTCGAACGTCATCATCCACTCGCTGTCGTGCGCGTACACCAGGCCGACGTCGGCGTCGGGCTCGGCATCCGTCAGCCACGGCGCCGCCGCGGCGAACTGCCGGCCGATCGCGGCGACCTCGGAATGGATGCGCCCGGGTTCCAGGTCGTGACCCAGAACGCCGCCCCAGTGCACCTCGGCGCCCGAGTGCAGCGTGTGCCAGTGCCAGTACGACACGAGCCGCGCCCCGCGCGCGACGAGCAGCCACGCCGCCTGGGCGAGCTGACCGTCGTACGGCGGACGGGTGAGCCAGGCGGGGCCGATGGAGGCGGCGCCGGTCTCGGTGACGAGGAACGGGCCCTGCCGCGACGCCCGCATGCGGTCGGCCATGAGCACGAACTGCGGCACGTCGTCGGCGTACCACTGGCCGCCCGCGCCCTCGCGCTCGAGGTCCATCGCGTCCTGGGCGAGGTAGTAGGCGTTGCCGCTGGCGATGTCGAGCCGCGCGCCGACGGCGACGTCGTCCATCGCCGGCCGCTGGTAGGCGATGCAGGTGGTGAGGAACGTGTCGTCGGCCACGAGCGGGCGGACCAGGTCGGCCTGCCAGCCGATGAAGTCCGCGGTCAGCTCGGCCTGGAACCGCCGCCAGGCGAGGTCGTAGGCGGGAGTGGTGTTGCCCGACGGCGCCCACAGCTCGTCCCACTCGGCGATGCGGTGCGACCAGTACGTCAGCCCCCACGCGCGGTTGAGCGTGTCGACATCGCCGTAGCGGTCCGCGACCCACTCGCGGAATCGCCCGACGACGTGCTCGTTGTGGATCAGATGCAGGCCGGCCTCGTTGTCGAGCTGCACGCCGATGACCGCCGGATGCCGGCCATGCCGGCCGATCACCGCGCGGATCACGCGCTCCGCATAGCCGCGGAACAGCTCCGACGTGTAGTCCACCTCCTGGCGTCCGCCCCACGGCACGGTGCTGCCGTCCTTGCGCACGACCGCGAGCTCGGGGTGTGCCCGCGCGAGCCACGGCGGGACGGCGTAGGTGGGCGTGCCGAGGATCACGTCGATCCCGTGCGCGTGCGCCGCGTCGAGCACGGGCGTCAGCCACTCGAGATCGAACTCTCCGTCGCGCGGCTCCCACGTGGACCAGACCGATTCTCCGACGCGGATGCACGTGATGCCGGCATCCGTCATCAGGTGAAGGTCGGCCTCGAGCCGCGACGGGTCGGGCAGGTACTCGTTGTAGTACGCCGCCCCCAGGCGCGGTCCCCCGCGCCAGGCTTTCAGGCGATCGGATGCCGCGTCCACGGGTCAGCCCGCCACGCGCGTGATGCGCAGCGCCAGCGCCTCGCCCGCGGGCAGCTCGATCGGTGCGGAGGCCCGATCGAAGGCATCGTTGCGCTGCACGTCGTCGAGCGTGAAGCGCCGGCCGACGGGCGCGATCGTCATGTTCCAGGTGTCGATGACGTCGACCTCGAACGTGTCGCCCGGCTCGGGGCGCTCTCCGGGGAACCCGATCGGCAGCCGGAAGTCCCACGTCGCCGGCGCCGACCGGCCGAGGTACTGCACGTACAGACGGCGCGGGATGCCGGCCACATACGCCGGGTCGTCCCACTTGTCGATCGGATCCAGCCCCGCACCCTCGACCTCTTCGAGGACCCGGCGAAGGAACGCCAGCCGCGCGGGCGATGCGCCCCGCAGGGGCCCGCCCTCGACCATGTGAAGGCTCCCCGATGCCGTCAGGAAGCTCTCGCCGTGCGAGGCGTAGCAGCCGGCGACCGTGGTGATCCAGAACTGATGCACCAGCTCCTCGGCGCTGAGGTGACCCCACCGGTCGGGGATGTCTCCCTCGTACTTGATCTCGTCGAGGACGACCGGCTTGCCATACACGTCGCGGTACAGGTTCGCGCGCCCGAAGTCCGTCGTGGCCGAGCCGTTCTGGAGGGACGCGTGGGTCACCCACGGCTGGCTGTTGTCGTACAGCTCGATCCAGTTGTGGATGGATCGCAGATGGTCGGAGGGGTCGATCTCGGCCAGCAGCGCGCCGGTGCGGTCCCAGCGCTCGGCTGGGCGCTCGAGCTGGTCGAACTCGTTGCAGAGCGACCACCACACGTGGGGATACGCGGCCAGTCGCGCCACGAGATAGCGGAGGTAGACGGCATCCTCCTCCTCGGTGAGCTCGTTGAGACCGAACTGGCCGCGGTCGTAGGCGTTGTAGACGAGCACGTCGGCCTGGATGCCGCGCTCACCCAGCACCTCGACAGCCCGGTCGAGGCGCTGGAAGAACTCGGGCACCGGCTTGGTCACGTCCCAGCGGCCGTCGGTCCTCTCGAACGGCATCAGGCGCGGGACGTGCTCGATGTAGCCACCACCCTGCGGGAAGACCATGAACCGGAACTTGTTGAAGCCGGCCTCGGCGATCGCGTCGACGGTCGACGAGAACAGCGGCTCGTCCTGGTGCAGCCAGTTGTACGCGGTCGCTCCGACCGGGCGGAACGGCGTGCCGTCGGCGTGCGCGAAGTGGAAGCGGTGAGCGACGCGGACCGGCCCGTGATCGGCGCCGCGTGAGACCTCGAACGCGCCTGTCCGGCCCGAGAGCGCGGCCTCCGCGCTCTCGCTCGTCCATGACCACTCCCCCTCGAGCTCGGGAGCGAAGCGGACACGGTAGGTCGTACCACCGTCCCAGAAACCGGGCACCGCGATATCGCCGGAATCGGCGTGCCGGAAGGTCACGGTGAGCGGGGCTTCCAGGCCGACGGAGAGAGCGGAAGGCGCCTCGAACGCCAGCTCCACGGGACGGTACAGCGAGTGGGACATCGTCATCCTTCCGAATCTACGGCGATCGTCACCGACTATTGAAACGTACCAAAGTCGTGCATAATCTGCAGGAGATGAATGAACATGCACCCTTCCGCAGTTGTTACCGGTAACACCCGGATACAGCACGCGGAGGGCGCTCACTCCACCGGACATTCCAGAAGCGGAGAAGACAATGAAGGTTTCTCGCAAGATCGCAGCCGGCGCCGCCGGCCTCCTCGCCGTCGGCCTGCTGGCCGGCTGCAGCTCGGCCGGCTCAGGCGCCGGCGACGCAGGAGAAGACGTGGCGCTCACCCTGTGGGCCCGAGGCAACTCGGTGCCCGACGATGTCGAGCAGATCCTCGCCGACCAGTTCCCGGACTACGACATCACCTTCGAGAACATCCCCGACATCGAAGACAAGCTGCGCGCGGCCCTGCGTTCGGGCAGCGGCCTGCCCGACGTCGTCATGATGGGCGGCAGCCTGCCGTCGTTCTTCACGGTGGCCGACGAGTTCGTCGACCTGTCCGACCAGGCCGCCGAGAGCGATGCCGTCGAGTGGGGCCTCGAACTCGGCCAGGCGCCCGACGGTCGTCAGGTTGCGCTCCCCACCGACATCGGCCCGTGGGGCTTCTTCTATCGCGCCGACGTCCTCGAGTCGCTCGGCTACCCGACGGAGCCCGAAGAGGTCGCTGCAGCCATCGATTCGTGGGACGCCTACCGCGAGCTCGCCACCGCGGCTGCCGGAGCCGGCAGCTTCGTGTGCGACCACGCCGGCCAGGTCTACCAGGCTCGCCTCGCGCAGGAGGGCTACGCCTACTTCGAGCAGGAGGACGGCGAGGACGTCAACATCGTCGACTCGCCCATCTCGCACGACGCGTTCGTCGAGACCGCCTCGCTGGCGCAGGACGGCCTGTGCGCGAACGCCGAGCCGTACACGCCCGAGTTCAACGCGGCCCTGACGCAGGAGGACATCGTCGGCTTCGTCGGGCCCGCGTGGGAGGACGGCCTGCTGAAATCCGCGGGCGAGCTGCAGTCCGGCAACTGGCGCGTGACGACGGTTCCGGGCGGACCGGCTGCGACCGGCGGAACGTTCGTGTCGGCGCTGTCGGCGAGCGAGCACCCCGAGGCCGCGGCGGAGCTGGCGGCGTTCATCGGCGGCACCGAGTTCCAGAAGATCGGCTACCTCGAGAAGGGCCTCTTCCCGGCGTCGACTGGCGTGGCAGCCGACCCCGAGGCCGCCTCGCCGCAGGAGTACTACGGCGGTCAGGACACGCTCGGCGCGCTCGCACAGACCGCCGAGGAGGCGCCGCTGGTCTACCAGGCACCCGACAGCGGGACGGTCGCCTCGCAGTTCTTCGTCGCGCTGAACGACCTCTCGTTCAACGACGACGACGCCGAGAAGGTGTACTCCTCGCTCGTCGAGAAGAACTCCGCAGAGTGACAGCGGCGGGGGCGGCCGCGCGCCGCCCCCGCCTTCCAGGGAGCATCATGACCTCGACCGCAACTTCGACGGCGACTCCGCCCTCGACGACACCGGCACCCGTGCCGCCATCCCGACGCCGTCGCCCGGCACTGCTCCGCTACTGGCGCGAGTACCTGGCGATCTCGCCGTTCTACATCCTGTTCGCCGTCTTCGGGCTCTTCCCCCTCGTGTTCGCCGTGTACCTGTCGATGGTCTCGTGGGACGGCCTCGGCGAGCCGGAATGGGTCGGCCTCGAACAGTTCGAGCGCCTGTTCAGCTCGGGAGAGTTCGCGGGAGCGCTGAGCAACACCGTGATCATCTTCGTGATCGCGCAGGTTCCGGTGATCCTCGCCTCGCTCGGCGCTGCGGCCCTGCTGAGCTCGCCGAAGCTGCGCGCCAAGGGCCTCTACCAGACCCTGTTCTTCCTGCCGCAGGTGACCTCGATCGTGGCGGTGGCCATCGTCTTCCAGTCGGTCTTCTCGAACGAGTACGGCATCATCAACGCGTTCCTCGAGGCGATCGGGTTGTCGGCTGTCCCCTGGATGACCACCGAGTGGGGCGTGCGGCTCGTGGTCGCGCTCATGATCTTCTGGCGCAGCTTCGGCTACTTCGTGGTGATCTTCCTCGCCGGCATCTCGTCGATCCCGCCCTCGCTGTACGAGGCCGCGCGCCTGGACGGCGCCGGCCCGTGGCGCATTCTCCGCTCCATCACGGTTCCGATGATCTGGCCGACGATCCTCTTCGTCGCCGTGACCGGCACGATCAGCGGCTTTCAGATCTTCACCGAGCCGCAGGTGCTCACCAACGGCCTCGGGGGCCCCGACAACTCCGTCGTGACGCTGATGTTCCTCCAGGTCGGCTACATGGGGGCGACGCTGCCTACAGTGCGACCCGACCTCGGCTTCGCGACCGCCATCGGCTGGGGCATCTTCGTCGTGCTGATCCTCCTGGCCATCCTCAACTCCCGCGTCATCGCCCGACGCCGAAACGAGATGTGATGAAGACCCCTCGTCGCGCCTGGCTGCAGCATCTGGTCCTGATCCCCGCCGCCGCGCTGTTCGCGTTCCCGTTCTACTGGCTGATCGTCATGTCGACCAGCACGACGTCCGACATCTTCTCGAGCCCTCCCCGGCTGATCCCCGGGCCCGAGCTCTTCGAGAACATCGGGCGGCTCTTCGAGAGCATCGACTTCGGCCAGGCGTTCCTCAACTCCGTCGTCGTCTCGGTGATCGCGACGCTGGTCACGGTGACGATCGCGGCGCTGTCCGGGTTCGTTTTCGCGATGTACCGGTTCCCGGGCCGCAACTGGCTCTTCGGCATCCTGCTCGCCACCATGACGCTGCCCACCGGTGTGATGCTCGTGCCGATGTTCCAGATCTATGTCGACCTCGGCTGGCTGAACACCTACCTGCCGCTCATCGTGCCGGGCGCTGCCAGCGCCTTCGGGATCTTCTGGATGCGGCAGGCCGCGCGCGAGGCCGTGCAGTACGAGGTGATCGAGGCGGCCCGCGTCGACGGCGCCGGCTTCCTCCGCGTGTTCTGGCACGTCGGGGTTCCCGCACTGCGTCCCGCGATCGCCGGGTTCACCGTCTTCCAGTTCATGTGGAACTGGAACGAGTACATGTGGCCGCTGCTGGTGCTCAACGACTCGGACCTGTACACGTTGCCCGTCGCGTTGCAGCAGCTGAACGGCAACTACGGCACCAGCGACTACCCCGTGGTGATGGTGGGGACGCTCCTGGCGACCCTCCCCCTGATCGTCGTCTTCCTCCTGTTCCGCAAGCAGGTCATGAGCAGTGCGACGTCCGGCGCGGTCAAGGGATGAGCCCCATCGACGCCGCTGCGGCGATACACAGACACGCGGTCGTCGACCGGCATCGGATCCGCCGAACGCGGGTCGATGCGGAGGCACCGCTCACCGTGGGCAACGGCGAGTTCTGCTTCACCGCCGATGCCACAGGCCTGCAGACGTTCGCCGACTGGCACAGCCGCGCATCGGCGCGCGCCGATGCGCGGAGCGCGACGCCCCTGGGAACCCAGGCGCAGTGGGCGTTCCACTGGGCCCCCAATCCCGACGGGCTCACGCTCGACGACACGATGGTGCGCTTCGAGCGGCCCGACGGCTCGCCCGTCGACCACCCGACGACCTACGATTGGCGCCTGACCGAGGCCGATGCCCGTCGCCTGCAGCCGGCGGGCTACTACTACTGGGTGAACCCGCAGCGCCTCCACCTCGGCCGCGTCGCGTACGTGCTGCGGCATCCGGTGACCGGCGAGCCCGTCTCCGATCCCGGCGAGATCACCGGCACCGCGCAGACGCTCGATCTGTGGAGCGGCCTGCTCGACAGCACATTCGCCCTCGGCGGGCTCCGCACGCGCACGCGCACCGCCGTGCACCCCGACCGCGACATCCTCGCCGTCTCCGCGTCGTCCGAGCTCTTCACCGCGGGCGCTGCGGCGCTGCGCATCTCGTTCGCCACCATCCAAGACACCTGGGAGGCCGACGAGGACTGGACCCGCCCCGGCGCCCACTCCACCGACGTCGAGGTCGGCGACGACGGCATCGTGCGCATCACCCGCCGCGTGGACGAGGCGGCGTACACCGTGCAGGTGCGGGCGAGCGGATGCCGCGTCTCGGCCTCCGCGCGGCATGCGATCGACCTCGTGCCCGAGGCGGACGACATCGAGCTCGTCGTCGAGTTCGCGCCCGAAGCATCCGATCTTCCCCTCCCCACCGCCGACGAGACCTTCGCGGCCGCCGCGGAGCACTGGCGTGCGTACTGGAGCGAGGGCGCCTTCGTCGACCTGTCGCGATCAGAAGACCCGCGTGCGCACGAGCTCGAGCGACGGATCGTCCTGTCGCAGTACCTGACCGCGATTCAGTGCGCCGGCTCGCTGCCGCCCCAGGAGAGCGGTCTGGTCTGCAACTCGTGGGGCGGCACGTTCCACCTCGAGATGCACTGGTGGCACGCCGCGCACTTCCCGATGTGGGGCCGGCCGGCGCTTCTCGAACGCAGTCTGGCGTGGTACCAGCGCATCCTGCCGGTCGCCCGCGAGAACGCGGCCCGAAACGGCTACCCCGGCGCGCGCTGGCCCAAGCACGTCGGGCCGGAGGGGGTCGAGAGCCCCAACGAGATCGGACCGCTGCTGCTCTGGCAGCAGCCACACCCCATCTCGTTCGCCGAGCTGGTGTACCAGGCCCGCCGCGAAGACACCGGCGTGCTCGAGCAGTACGCGGAACTGGTCGATGAGACTGCCGAGTTCCTGGCCGGCTTCGTGTGGTGGCAGGACGGCACCGCTCACCTCGCGCCGCCGCTCATGCCGGCGCAGGAGCGCTACGAGGCCGCGACCACGTGGGACCCGACGTTCGAGCTCGCCTACGTGCTGTGGGCGCTGCAGACCGCGTGCGAGTGGCGGCGGCGGCAGGGCCGCGACGTACCCGAGGCATGGCGCCGCGCCGTCGACGGCATCGCGCCGCTCCCGATCGCCGGCGGCCGGTACGAGGCGGTGCGGGGGGCGACCGCCCTCATCGACCATCCGTCCCTCGTCGGTGCGTACGGCTTCGTCCCGCCGACGCGCCTCGTCGATCCCGACGTCATGGCCAGCACGCTCGACCACGTGCTCGAGGCGTGGGAGTGGAACTCGACGTGGGGGTGGGACTTCCCGCTGCTGGCGATGTGCGCGACACGTCTGGGCCGCTTCGATACCGCATTCGACCTGCTGCTGACCGATCTGCCCCGCAATCGCTCGTTGTCGAGCGGGCACAACTTCCAGGTGCCGAACCGGCTGCCGCTGTACCTGCCCGGAAACGGCGGTCTGCTCGCGGCGGTCGCGATGCTCGCGACCGACGACGACGGCGAACCGCGCCGCGGCCTGCCCGACGGGTGGAGGATCCGCGCCGAAGGCTTCGTGCCGCGGCCCTGAGTCCCCGTCGACCCCCGATCTCGTCCCACGGAGACACCGAAATGATCGATGTGCAGGATCTCGCCGCCAGCGTCCGCCCGACCGCGAAAGGCGGCGCCCTCGTCGTCGCCCCCACCCACCGGGCCGGCGACTGGAACAGCCACGGCGTGGACTGCCCGTTCGTGTTCCGCAAGGACGGCATGCTCGGCATGACGGTCGTGGGGTGGGACGGGCGCGGCTATCAGACCGGGCTGGCGTGGCACGACGGGACGCGGTGGTCCGCGCCGCGGCTGGTGTTCCCCCGCGACCCGGGATCGGTCCACCGCCGGCACAACGCCGCGCTCACCTCGATCCTGCGCGACACCGACCTCTACGGTCCGGGTGAGCTCACAGCGATCGACGACTGGTACTACGGCACCTATCACGCGTACCCCGATGCCGGCTACGAAGAGGGCTCGGCCGTCATCGGATTCGTGCGCAGCCGCGACCTCGTCGAATGGGAAGAGGCCGGCGAGCTGCTGCGCCCCGAAGACGGCGGGTCATGGGAACGCGGCGGCCTCTACAAGTCCTACCTGCTGCGCCATGACGGCCGCTTCTGGCTCTTCTACAACGCGAAGGACCGGGCCAACGGTCGCTGGATCGAGCAGACCGGTGCGGCCGTGTCGGACGACCTCACGTCGTGGCAGCGCGTGTCGGATGCTCCGCTGCTGCCCGTCGGCGCTGCCGGCGCTCCCGACGACCGGTTCGCCTCCGACCCGTTCGTTCTGCGCGCTCCGGACGGAACGTGGCTGATGTTCTACTTCGGGCTGCGCGCGGGCGGCCCGGCGGTCGATCTGCTGGCCACCTCTCCCGACCTCGTCACCTGGACCAAGTCGCCGGCCGTGCTGGTGGCACCCGGCGTGGCCGGCGCGATCGACGACTGGCACGCGCACAAGCCCGCGGTCATCCGCACCGGCGACCGCCTCGAGCACTACTACTGCGCGGTGCAGCGCCTCGGCACCCCCGTCGACATCGGCGGATACTCCCAGCCCGAGATGCGCGGCATCGCACGTGCCTGGTCGCCGGTGGTCGGAGCGCCGATGGACTCGGCCCCGGTGGGCCGGGCGGCAGCCGGCTGAGCGCCGCTCAGACGCCCCGCACCGCAAAGCCGGCGGTGCTCTCCCGGGCGATCAGCCGAGGCTGGAGCACGCGGTGCATCTGCGCGAGGGACCGCCCCTCCAGCGTCTCGAAGAGCATGTCGACGACCGTCGAGCCGACGTCCCGGTGGCGGCGGCTGATGCTGGTCAACGGGATCAGCGACGCCTCGGCGAACTCGTTGTCGTCGTAGCCCACGAGGGCCAGTTCCTCGGGAACGCGCACGCCGCGGGCCACGAGCTCCTGCAGCATCCCGAGCGCGAGCAGGTCGTTGACGGCGAAGATCCCCTCGGGCCGTTCGTTCGCTGGCCGCGCCGCGATCGCCGCTCCCGCCTCGCGTCCGGCCGCGAGCGAGCGCTCGGCAACCGGGATCACTTCGAGGTCGACGCCGCGGGCGGCAGCTTCGGCACGCGCTCCGTCGAGTCGCGCGGCCACGTACACGACGTCGTCGGGCCCGCCGACGAACGCCAGGCGGCGGCATCCCCTCTCCGCGAGGTGGGCGACGGCCAAGCGCCCCCCGGCGACCTCATCGACGGACACCGACGGCTGCTCGGGCGACTGCGCGTGCTGGCCGACGAGGACGGTGGGCGTACCGCGACGGCGCAGCAGCGCGAGCCGCTCCTCGACCGGATGGTGCGAGGCGACCAGCAGGCCCCGCACATGATGCTGCGCGAAGGCGTCGAGGTACGCGTCCTCCTGCGCGGGATCCGCCTGAGAGTCGGCGAGGAAGACGGAGAGGCCGAGCTCTGCTGCTCTGTGCTGCACGCTCTGAGCGATCTCGCCGAAGTGCGGATTGCCGATGTCGGCCGCGAGGTAGCCGATGACGGTGCTCACGCCCAGTCGCAGCTGGCGGCCCGCGTTGCTCGGCACGAAGCCGAGTGTTTCGATGGCGTCCGCCACGCGGCGGCCCATCGCCGCCGACAGCCTGTCGGGGTGGTTGAGGTAGTTCGACACCGTGCCGATCGAGACGCCCGCGAGCGCCGCGACGTCCCGGATGCCCGCCGGTGCCATCAGCGCCAGTCGTGCTCGGCGACGAAGCCGAGGCGTTCACGGATCTTGCGGGTGGACATCAGCGACTCGAACTCGCCGAGGTCTTCGGCGATCGGGGTGCCCGGGAACCAGCGCGCCGCGACCTCGCGCGAGGGCTGCGCGTTGCCGGAGCGGGGAGCGGCCACGTTGTACACCTCGAACCCCGGCTCCGCCGCCGCGAGCGCCCGCGCGACAGCCTCGGCGCCGTCGCGAGCGTCGATCCAGGAGCCGACGAGGTCGCGGCGGTAGTCCGGCTCTGCGGCGCGGTCGAACGTCGCGTACTCGTCGGCGTCGACGACGTTGGTGAAGCGAAGGGCGGTGATCGACGTCTCGGGATGCCACCTGACCAGCTGGGCCGCGATCGCCTCCTCGGCCACCTTGCCGAGTCCGTACGTGTTGTTCGCGCTGGTGTAGTCCTCGTCGACCGGCAGAGAGGGCGGTGCCTCGTCGAACGGGAAGCCCATCGCGGTGATGCTCGAGGCGAGAACGATCGTGCGGATGCCTGCCCGGTGCGCGGCGAACAGGGCGTTGAACGACACGGTCATGTTGTTGTGGAAGGTCGCGGCATCCGGCACCAGGCCGTTCACCGGGATCGCCGCGAGGTGCACGAGCGCGTCGAGCCCGTCGTGGCGCGCGGTCACCGAGAGGAACGCGTCGAGCGTCTGCCCGAAGTCGGTGAGGTCGACGCGGGTGAAGCCCATGCCGGGGGTTCCGGCGAGGTCGAACCCGATCACGTCGTGCCCGTCGGCCCGCAGTCGCTCCATCGCCGCGCGGCCGAGCTTGCCGCCGCTGCCTGTCACACCGATCGTCATCGAATCCTCCTCTGCCGCCCGGGTCGCGGCTCCCTCGACAGCGTACTTGAAACGTTTCGAAATCGGTGCCAAACTCCCATCTTGAAACGTTTCGCCACGCCCCGGCCACAGCGCAAGGAGACAACACGGATGTCCGTCACCGTCGACGCACCCCGCATCGAACACCACCGCGAACCCCTCGGGATCGGCGAGCCGATGCCGCGCCTCTCGTGGCGCGTCGCGTCTGCACCGTCCGGCTGGCGGCAGACCGCGTACTCCGTCGAGGTCGACCGCGGCGGCGACGTCACGACGTACGTCGTCGACTCGCCCGAGCAGGTGCTCGTGGACTGGCCGGCCGACCCGCTGCGCTCGCGCGAGATCGTCACGATGCGCATAGCCGTCAGGGGTGCGGACGGCGCGTGGTCCGCGGCATCCGTCCCCACGGTTCTCGAAGCGGGACTGCTCGAGCCCGGCGACTGGTCTGCGCGCCCGGTCGGCGCCTTCCGCAACGAGAACCCGCACTCCGACGAGCGCCGGCCCTCACTCGTACGCCGCGCGTTCGAGGTGCGCGACGACATCGTGCGCGCACGGCTCTATGCGACCGCGCACGGCGTCTACGAGGCCGAGCTCAACGGCGAGCGCGTCGGCGCCGACACGCTCTCGCCCGGCTGGACGGTGTACGGCAGCCGGCTGCGGTACTACACGTACGACGTCACCGACCTGGTGCGCCCCGGCGTGAACGCTCTCGGCGCCTGGCTCGGCGACGGCTGGTATCGCGGCCGACTGGGCTGGCGCGGCGGCTTCCGCAACGTCTACGGCTACGACCAGTCCTTCCTCGGCCAGCTCGAGCTGACCTACGCCGACGGCAGTCGCGAGGTCGTGGCCACCGACGTGTCGTGGCGCTCCGCGCCGAGCCCCATCCTGCACAGCGGCCTCTACGACGGCGAGGACTACGACGCGCGCGCGGAGCAGCCCGGCTGGTCGACGGCGGACTTCGACGACACCGGCTGGGAAGGGGTGCAGGAGCGCCATCGCGACCCCGCCACGTTGGTCGCGCCGACGGCTCCGCCGGTGCGCGCGACCCAGGAGCTGCGGCCGATCGCGGTGCTCACCGGCCCCAGCGGCTCACGCATCCTCGACTTCGGGCAGAACCTCGTCGGTCGCGTGCGCATCCGGGTCTCGGGCGACGCGGGCACCACGGTGACGCTGCGCACCGCCGAGGTGATGCAGGACGGCGAGATCTACACGCGACCGCTGCGCGCAGCGCGCTCGACCGACAACTACACGCTCGCCGGCCGCGACGTCGAGGAGTGGGAGCCGCGGTTCACCTTCCACGGCTTCCGCTACGTCGAGGTGACAGGGTGGCCCGGCGACCTCGACGCCGATGCGGCGGCCGGCGCACTCGTGGCGCGCGTGTACCACACCGACCTCGAGCGCACCGGCTGGTTCGAGTCGTCGGACCCCGCCCTCAACCGCCTGCACGAGAACGTCGTGTGGGGCATGCGCGGCAACTTCGTCGACATCCCGACCGACTGCCCGCAGCGCGACGAGCGCATCGGCTGGACGGGCGACATCCAGGTCTTCGGCCCCACGGCGTCGACGCTCTTCGACGTGTCGGGCATGCTCTCGGGCTGGCTCCGCGACGTCGCGATCGAGCAGCTCCCCGACGGCACGGTCCCCTGGTACGTGCCGGTGATCCCCGCGGTCGACAAGTGGACGCCGATGCGCCCCGGCGCCGCGTGGGGCGACGTCGCCACCCTGCTGCCCTGGACGCTGTACGAGCGCTTCGGCGACGCCGGCGTGCTGCGCGCGCAGTTCGACAGCGCGCGCCGCTGGGTCGATCTGCTCGAGCGCCTCTCCGGCCCCTCTCGGCTGTGGGACACCGGCTTCCAGCTGGGCGACTGGCTCGACCCGGCCGCCCCGCCGGACGACCCGGCCGATGCGCTCACCGACCGCTACCTCGTCGCGACGGCCTACTTCGCCAAGTCCGCGCGAACCGTCGCGCGCATGGCGGAGGTGCTGGGACTCGGCGACGAGCGCGCGCACTACGACACGCTCGCCGACGAGGTCGTGGCCGCCTTCGAGGGCGCCTACGTGAACGACGACGGCACCATGACCAGCGACGCGCAGACGGCTTACGCCCTCGGCCTGCGGTTCGACCTCATCACCGATCCGCAGAAGCGGGATGCCGCGGCGGCACGTCTCGCTCAGCTCGTGCACGAGGCGGGCAACCGCATCGCGACCGGCTTCGTGGGGACGCCGCTGGTCTCGGATGCCCTGAGCGCGGGCGGCCAAGTGCCGACCGCCTACGACCTGATCCTCGAGCGCGAATGCCCGTCGTGGCTCTACCAGGTGGAGCAGGGCGCGACCACGGTCTGGGAGCGGTGGGACTCGCTGCTGCCCGACGGCACCGTCAACCCCGGCCAGATGACCTCGTTCAACCACTACGCGCTGGGCGCCGTCGCGGACTGGATGCACCGCGTCGTCGGCGGCCTCGCTCCCGACGCCCCCGGCTACCGGCGCATCCGCTTCGCCCCGCGCCCTGGCGGCGGACTCACCTCCGCCTCGGCCCGCCAGCTCACCGCCTACGGCGAGGCGGCGATCTCGTGGGGCATCGCGGACGGCCAGCTGCACGTCGAGGTCGTGGTGCCCGTCGGCACCGAGGCCGTGCTGGACCTCGAGGGCTCTCCCGAGGAGACGCTGAGCCCCGGTATCCACACCCGTGTCGTCGAGGTGCCGGTCGGGGTCGGCGCGCCCGTCTGATCCCGACCGCGGACGGCCACGTCCGCACCCTGACGCCTCACAGATGGCGGATGCCGCGGGCCGCGGCATCCGCCATCCGCGTCGTTCGCGTGCGACGGGCGGAGTCGACGATCGCACCACGCCGGGCGGGCCCGCCGCCATTCGCGCCTCTGCGCACCGATCAGGTGTTTCTCGCCAGAACTAGGGCTGGCTTCACGGCCTCAGAGTGAATATCCTTTCGTTAGCGAATCCGAATACACCTCGGATCGCCACGATCGGAGACCACCGTGCCCCTGACGCCCTACACCCGGCCCGCAGACGGCCAGGTGCGCCTGCTCACCAAAGTCGCGCGCATGTACCACGAGCGCGGCGTGCGCCAGGCCGACATCGCGGCCGCGCTCAATATCTCACAGGCGAAGGTCTCGCGTCTGCTCAAGCGCGCGGAATCCGTCGGCATCGTGCGGACGATCGTCACCGTCGCGCCAGGCGTCTACGCCGAGCTGGAAGAGCAGCTCGAGGAGAAGTACGGGCTCGCGGAGGCCGTGGTGGTCGACGTCGACCACGACGCCGACGAGGGCGAGCTGCTCGCGTCGCTCGGCGCCGGAGCGGCCGCCTACCTGGAGGCGACGCTCTCGGGCAGCGACCGGATCGGCGTCTCGTCGTGGAGTCAGACGATCCTCGCGATGGTCGACCGCATGCGCCCCTTCACCGTCCGCGGGGCGACGGAGGTGGTGCAGCTGCTGGGCGGCGTCGGCGCGCCCGAGGCGCAGAGCCACTCCAACCGCATCCTCGGCGAGCTGGCCCGCACACTCGGCGCCGAGCCGGTCTATGTGCAGGCGCCGGGCATCGTCGGCGACCCGGCGATCCGCGACAGCCTGCTGCGGGATCCGTCGATGCAGGAGGTCGCGCGCCACTGGAACGACCTCACGATGGCGATCATGGGCATCGGCAGCATCGAGCCGTCGGACGTGCTCGCCACGAGCGGCAATGCTTTCCCCGCCGAGGAGCGGCAGGCTCTCCTCGACGAGGGTGCCGTGGGCGACATCTGCCACCGCATCTTCCGAGGTGACGGCTCGCTCGTGCGCGGGGCGCTCGACGACCGCATCATCGCCATCACGGTGGAGAACCTGCGTCGCATCCCGCGCCGCGTCGGCATCGCCGGCGGCGAGCGCAAGCTCGAGGCGATCCACGGTGCCCTCGCCGGCGACTGGGTCACGACGCTCGTCACCGACCTCCGCTCCGCCGAGGCCCTCGCCGAGCGGTGACCCCGGGGCCGGAGCGCACCGCCGCCGTCGGCGGGCTCGAGGCGTTTCGTCTCCGGGCGCTGGAGCGCCCTCCGCTCAACGACCGGTGCAAGCAGCCGGTCGATGAGCGAGCGAGACGTCACGCCCCATCCCGATCGTCGAGCGAGCGAGACGTCACGCCTCATCCCGGTCGTTGAGCGAGCGAGGAACGAGCGAGACGAAACGCCTCGAGCCCGGCGGAGACGTCGGGCTCGAGGCGTCAGCTCTCGTCGAGCGACGCGGCGAGGCGCTCGACGCCCAGCCGCGGGCTGGTGAGCACCGGAACGTCGACCGAGACCGCATCGGCGGCGGAGGCCATGGATGCCTGCGCCAGCACGACGACGTCGGCTTCAGCCGCGCCCCGCTCGATGGCGGCCGCGACCAGCCGGTCGTGCGTGGCGCGGTCACCGCTCGCGACCGCAGCGAAGGCGCCCTCGATGACCTCGCTCGAGAACTCGGGGCTCACTCCCGCGAGCGCGGCGCGCTCCTGCAGCAGTCCCAGCGTCGGCCGGCAGGTGGTCGGCAGTGTAGCGAGGACGCGCACCCGGCGTCCGGCCCGCACCGCGGCATCCGCCATCGCCTCGTCGACGCGCAGCACCGGCACCCCGGCCGCAGCGGCGGCAGGCGCGGCGAGCTCCGAGATCGACGAGCACGTGAACATGACCGCATCCGCTCCCCCAGCCGCGGCGGCGCGCACGAGGTCGTCGACCCGGTCGGGCACCGAGCCCGCCCGCTCCTGGTCACCCAGGTCGGCGACGATGCGGTCGTCGAGGTAGTTCACGATCGTCGCGTTCGGCAGGAACTCGGTGGCCAGTGCCCCGAACGGAGCGATGTTGACGGCTCCGGTGTGCAGGAACGCGATGCGGGGTGCGGACGAGGTCATGCGAACAAGCCTTCCAGCTTCTCAGCCCTTGAGGGCGCCGCCGGCCATGCCGGCCATGATCTTCTTGTTGAGCGTCAGGAACAGGATCAGCAGCACGACGATGTTGATGCTCACGGCCGCGAAGAGCGGTCCGTACTGCGTCGAGCCGTACTCGTCGCTCAGGCTCAGCAGACCCACCTGGATGGTCGCGAGGTCGGGCCGCGTCGTGAAGGTCAGCGCGATGAGCAGGTCGTTCCACACGCTGAAGAACTGCACCAGCGCGATCGTGATGATCGAGTTCTTCATCATCGGGATGCCGATCACGAAGAACGATCGCAGCGGCCCCGACCCGTCGACGGTCGCCGCCTCGAAGATCTCACGCGGAACCGACCGGAAGTAGGTCGCCATCAGGAACGTCGTCAGGGGCAGACCCATGACGGTGTACGTGATGATGAGCGGCCACAGCGTGTCGGTGATGCCGATGCGGAAGTACGTGATGAACAGCGGCACGAGGATCATCTGCCCGGGCACCATGATGCCGGCGAGGATGTAGAGGAGGACCCCGTTGCGGCCCTTCCAGATCATCACCTCGAGCGCGTAGCCCGCGGCGACGCCGATGAAGACGATGAGCAGCACCGACGGGATCGTCACCAGCACGCTGTTGAGCCAGTTGCGCGCCACGTTGCCGTTCGTCAGTGCGGTGACGTAGTTGTCGAAGTTCCACGTCTCGGGCAGCGACAGCGCGGGGTTGGAGAGGAACTCGGACTGCGTCTTGAACGAGCCCAGCACCATCCAGACCTGCGGATACAGCACCACGATCATGAGGACCGCGACGAGGATCCACACCGGCAACCGGCGCAGGGCCTTCACGAGGCCGCGCCGCGCGCGGCTCGGCCCGGGCCTGCGGACCGTGGGGGTGGCGACCGTGTAGGCGGTGTCAGTCTGGGTCAGAGTCATTGTCAGACCTCCGCCTTGCGACGCGACGATCGGAAGATCGCGAGGGTGAACACGAGGCAGAGGGCCGTGAGGATCACGGCGATGGTGGAGCCGTAGCCGTACTCGGCGTACTCGAACGCCGTGCGGTACATGTACAGCGTCATCGGCGCGGTCGAAGTGCCGGGCCCGCCGCCGTTGAGGGCGAGCAGGCTGTCGAAGACCTTGAGGGTGGCGTTGAGGCTGAAGATGATCGACGACAGCAGGATCGGCAGCGACAGCGGCACCACGATGTGCCGGACCAGCTTGAACCCGTTGGCTCCGTCGAGCCGGGCCGACTCGATGACCTCCTCGGGGATGTCGAGCAGGCCGGCATAGAGGAGCACGGCGTAGAAGCCCATCGAGCTCCACAGCGTCATCGCGATCGCCGTGGTCATCGTGCCGACGGTCGACGCCAGCACCTCGACGCTCTCACCGCCGAAGAAGTTGATGATGTCGTTGATCGGGCCCTGGTTGTCGCCGACGGCCACGAAGCTGCGGAACAGCATGGCCACCGCCACGGTCGGCAGCACGGTCGGGAAGAAGACGAGCGTCCGCACCAGGGTGGAGCCCTTGCGGAGGACGAAGACGTAGAGGAGAGCCAGCGCGTAGCCCAGGGCGACCTGGAGGGCGGTGGCCACGATCGCGAAGAAGACGCTCACCCACATCGACTGGAGAGCGGCCGGATCGGTGAAGAAGGTGGTGAAGTTCTGCAGCCCCACCCACTCGAAGCCGCGCAGCGAGTTGCCCTCGAAGAACGAGAGGCCGAGGGACCAGCCCACCGGCACCACCTTGAGCAGGGTGTACAGCACGAGGGCCGGTGCCAGCAGGATGAAGATCGTCTTCCGATCTCCGAAGATCGAGTTCATCTGCGAACTGCTTTCTGTCGTGAGCCGGCTCCCCGGGCGACCGCCCGGGGAGCCGGTGCGGGGTCTCAGCCGTTGGCGTCGATGCTCGCCTGCAGCTGGGCCATGTAGTCCTCGGCGGTCATCTGGCCGGTCGTGAGCAGGGTCGCGTTGGTCGACGCCAGCGAGTTGCTCTTCGAGTCCATCAGGGCCTCGAACCACAGTACGGTCTCGTCGATGCCCGCGATCCGCTCCTGGATCTCGGCCGTGTTCTCGGAGATGTCGGTGACGTCGCCGTTGACCTTGAAGCCCGAGATGACGCCGGCATCCTGCAGCGCCTGCTGACCGTAGTTCTCCGCGATGCAGCTCACCCAGTCGACGACCTTCGGACCGAACTGCTCGGCGTCGATGATCATCGGAGCGCCCGCGTTCGCCGCGTACTGGTCGATCGAGCCCTTGCCGCCGTCGACCTCGGGGAACGGCATGAAGCCGACGTTCTCGCCGCCGATCTCATTGCGTTCTGGGTCGTTGATCGCGCTCAGCAGCCACGAGCCGTCGTACGTCATCGCGGCCTGACCGGTCAGGAACATGTTCGACGAGGTGTCGCCGTCGCGGGTCGAGAAGCCTTCGCCGAAGTAGCCGGCCTCGGCGAAGTCGGCGAGCGCCTGTGCGCCGGCGACGTACTCGGGGTCGGTGAGCTTGGCGTCGCCGTCGCGGACGGCGGCCATCGCTTCGGGCCCGACGTTGCGGAAGATGTACATGCCCAT
Organism: Microbacterium sp. LMI12-1-1.1; assembly: GCF_040676455.1. Taxonomy (NCBI): domain Bacteria; kingdom Bacillati; phylum Actinomycetota; class Actinomycetes; order Micrococcales; family Microbacteriaceae; genus Microbacterium; species Microbacterium sp. LMI12-1-1.1. The sequence continues at coordinate 1,411,459 of NZ_JBEGIA010000001.1, forward strand.
GATGCGGGTGAGCGGCCAGCCGTTGGCGCCCGCCTCGGTCATCGGGACGACACCGGCGCCGGCCAGCGTGTCGGCGGCGTCTACGAGGTCGTCCCAGGTCTGGGGCTCTTCGATGCCGTTGTCGGCGAGGATCTCCTTGTTGTAGAAGATGCCTTCGATGTTGTACTGGTACGGCATCGAGAACATGCCGCCGTAGACCTGCTCGACGGTGGAGGCGGCGGCCGGCAGCACGTTGTCCCAGGTGCCGGCGTCTTCGAGGGCTGCCTTGAGGTCGCCGACCAGACCGGCCGCATTGAGGTCGCCGTCGGGACGGATGAGCGCCGTGCCCGCGATCGTATGGGTCGGCAGCGCGCCCTGGCTGGCCAGCAGCGTGACCTTCTGGACCGTGTCGGCCTGCGCCACCTTCTGGTGCTCCAGCGGCAGCGCCTCGTTCTCGGCCTCGCAGGCGCCCTCGGAGAGCGCGGTGAGCTGCTCCTCGAGAACGGGGTTCTCGTTCGCCGTCATCACGGTGAACGTTTCGGGATCGGTGCCGCCGGCGCCGGAGCCGCCCTCCGAGGAGCCGGTGTCGGTGTCGGCACCGCCGCCGGCGCAGGCTGCCAGCGGCAGCACCGCCGCGAGTGCGATCCCCAGCGCCGCGATGCGGCGACGGTTGCTGCGTGTGTTCATAGCGTCCTCCTTGACGACGACCATGCGGGTGAAAGGTACGAGCACGACAGTAGGCACGATTTCGATGTGTGTCAACAGTCAGTACTGAAATTCTATTCACTTTGACACGATTCAGGGGTTAGACTGCATTTCCATGCAGCGTTGCGAGAACTTTCAACGCTGCCTGATCTGACCCGCACCGTACCTGGCTTGCCGCGATGCCGCAGCGAGCACGAGACTGAACGCCACTCGGAAGGAACAGCCATGACCGCCACGACCGCGACCCGGGCTCACGCCCGGCTGCGACCCCTCGGCGCCGACAGTGCGCGCTGGGCGAGCGGCTTCTGGGGAGACATCCACGATCGCACGCGCGACGTGACGATCCCCCAGATCTGGTCCTCCCTGAGCGACCCCGCCATCAGCGCCGGTCTCACGAACTTCCGCATCGCCGCAGGCCTCGAGAGCGGCGAGCATGCCGGTCCGCCGTTCATGGACGGCGACTTCTACAAGTGGCTCGAGGCCGCCATCGCCCGCCTCGAGACCGACCCCGACCCTGAGCTCGCGGCCCGCATCGAGCAGATCGCGCAGCTGATCGCCTCGGTGCAGCGCGACGACGGGTACCTGCACACGCCGACGATCATCTCGAGCCGCAACCACGAAGACGCGATCGCCCTCGCCGACCGCTTCAACTTCGAGACCTACAACCTCGGCCACCTCATCACCGCCGGCGTGCGCCACTACGAGGTGACGGGGTCGACCACCCTGCTGGATGCCGCGCGCAAGGCCGCCGGCTTCCTCGAGGACCTCGCGACGAACAAGCCGCGGGAACTCGCCCGCAGCGCCATCTGCCCGTCCCATTACATGGCCGTCATCGACCTCTACCGTGCGACCGGCGATGAGCAGTACCTGCGGCTGTCGGAGGCGTTCATCCGGGTGCGCGACGACTTCGAGGGCGGCGACGACAACCAGGACCGCCTTCCGGTGCGCGAGCAGACCGTCGTCGCGGGGCACGCGGTGCGCGCCAATTATCTGTACGCCGGTCTCGCCGACCTCATCGCCGAGAACGGCGACCAGGAGCTGGAGGCGGTGCTCGAGCGGCTGTGGCACGACGTCGTCGACACCAAGCTCTACATCACGGGCGGAGCGGGAGCGCTGTACGACGGAGCGTCGCCCGACGGCTCGCCGTGGCAGGACCAGATCAGCCGCGTGCACCAGGCCTACGGCCGCTCGTACCAGCTGCCGCACACCACCGCGCACAACGAGTCGTGCGCGAACATCGGCCTCATCCTGTGGAGCGAGCGGATGCTGTCGCTCACGGGCGACGCCAAGTACGCCGACGTCATCGAGCAGGTGGCCTTCAACAGCCTGCTCTCGAGCATCAGCCTCGCCGGCTCGGAGTACTTCTACACGAACCCGCTGCGCCAGGTACGCGACCTTCCCTTCGCGCTCCGCCGCCCGGGCGATACGGCCCTCCACCCGACGCCGCCGCCCCCGCCGTCCGACGAGCGGCTGCGCGAGCCGTACCTCAGCTGCTTCTGCTGCCCGCCGAACATCGCGCGCACCCTGGCGCGGTTCCACGAGCGCGCGGCATCCGTCGGCGAGGAAGGACTGTACGTCCACCTGTACGGCGGCAGTGCGCTCGACGTCACGACCGAGGACGGCGGCCGGCTCGCCCTGCGCGAGGACAGCGACTACCCCTGGAGCGAGAGGATCGCCTTCACTGTCACGGACGCTTCGGGCCGCGGCATCCCGCTCCACCTGCGCATCCCCGGCTGGTCGTCGGGCGCGATCCTCACCGTCAACGGTGAGCGGGTGGCGGCGAGCGAGCCCGGCACCTACACCCGTATCGAGCGCGAGTGGCAGCAGGGCGACCTCATCGAGCTGACGCTGCCGATGCCGGTCCGGGTGCTCCGCGCCCACCGCCTCGCCGAAGAGGCGACCAACCAGGTCGCGGTGCGACGCGGTCCCGTCGTGTACTGCGTGGAGAGCGCCGATCTGGCCGACGGCGTCGTGCTCGAGCAGGTCGCGCTCCGCCGAGGCGCAAGGTTCACGCCGGCCGAGACGGTGATCGCCGGCCACCGCGTCGTCGCCCTCGAGACCGAGGCGGTGGTGCTGCCCGGCACCGCCGAGACCGCGCTCTACGACGACGTCGCCGACGCCGATCTCGCCACCGCGCCCGTGCGGCTCGCCCCTTATTTCGCATGGGGCAACCGCGGCGCCGGCGAGATGTCGGTCTGGCTCCCCCTGGTGTGGTGACGCGCATGTCTGTTCAGCACGTCACCGCGACCTACGTCATCGAGACCTCGCTGCCGCTGCAGCACGCCGCCGAGGTGCTCGCCGGCGAGCAGTCCACCGGCACCTTCGTCCGCGTCGAGCGCGAGTCCGACGACCTGCGTGCACGCTTCGCCGCCCAGGTCGAGTCGATCGAAGAGCTCCCCCTCACCGGCGCGTCGCCCCTTCCCGGGTCCGTCGGCGATCCGGCGCTCCGCCGCCGCGCCCGGCTGCGGCTGCGGTTCCCGCTCGACAACTTCGGCCCCTCGCTGCCGAACCTCCTGGCGGCGGTCGCGGGCAACCTGTTCGAGATCAAAGAGTTGTCGGCCATCCGTCTCATCGACCTCGAGCTTCCGCCGGCGTTCGCCGAGCGCTATCCCGGTCCGGCCTTCGGCGTCGAGGGCACGCGGCGGCTGATGGGCCGTCCCGACGGCGCGATGATCGGCACCATCGTCAAACCCAGCATCGGGCTCTCGCCGGCCGAGCTCGCCGAGGTGGTGTCGCAGCTCGCCGAGGCCGGCATCGACTTCATCAAGGACGACGAGCTGCAGGGCAACGGGCCCAGCGCCCCGCTCGCCGAGCGGGTCGCCGCGGTCATGCCGGTGCTCGAGCGCTACGCCGACCGCACCGGCCGCAAGCCCATGTACGCGTTCAACATCACCGACGACATCGGGCGCCTCGAGGCGAACCACGACCTCGTCGTCGGCGCGGGCGGAACGTGCGTGATGGCGTGCGTGAACCTGATCGGCCTGCCGGGTCTGGAGTTCCTCCGTCGCCACAGCGACGTTCCGATCCACGGGCACCGCGCGATGTTCGGCTCGTTCGGGCGCTCCGAGCAGGTCGGGATAGGGTTCCGGGCGTGGCAGAAGCTCGCGCGCCTCGCCGGCGCCGACCACCTCCACACCAACGGCATCAGCAACAAGTTCTACGAGACGGACGACCAGGTGCTCGACTCCATCGCGGCGGTGCGCGAGCCGCTCCTCGGCCTCACGCCGACGCTTCCGGTGCTGTCGTCGGGACAATGGGGCGGCCTCGCCCACGCCACCTACGCCGCGGTCGGCACCACCGACCTGCTCGTGCTCGCCGGCGGCGGCATCCACGGTCATCCGGACGGTGCGGCCGCCGGGGTGGCGAGCATGCGCGAGGCGTGGGCGTCGGCCGCGCGCGGCGAGAGCGCGGACCACGCCTTCGAGAACTCCGCCGCGCTGCGCCGGGCGGCGGAGCTGTTCGGCCCCGTCCGTGTCTAGGGCGCGCGTCGCCTTCTACGGCGACGACTTCACCGGCAGCGTCGACGCGCTGCTGCAGTTCGCGCGGCGCGGGTGGACCGGGCGCCTCTTCACGGGGCTTCCGGATGCCGCGACACTGCGTCGCGCGGCGGACGAGGTCGACGTGATCGGCGTGGCCGGCATCTCGCGGTCCCTCGCGCCGGCGGACATGGACGACGAGCTCCGACCGGTGTTCGCCGCCTTCGCGGACCTCGAGCCGCAGCTCGTGCAGTACAAGGCCTGCTCGACCGCGGACTCCGCACCGCACGTCGGCAGCCTGGGCCGGGTCGTCGAGCTCGCTCGCGAGGCCTTCGGCGACCGCGCCGTGCCGATGCTCTTCGCCCAGCCGGATTTCGGCCGCTACACGCTCTTCGGCCAGCACTTCGCCGCCGAGCGAGGCACCGTGTACCGGCTCGACCGGCAGCCGACGATGTCGCAGCACCCCTCGACTCCTATGACCGAGGCCGACCTCGCCGTGCACGTCGGCCGCCAGACGGAGCTTCCGATCGGCTGGGTGCCGCTGGTCGACTTCGACGACCTCGCGGCGCGGCTTCAGGACGCGACCGAGGCCGGCCTCGTGCTCGACGCCCTCACCGACGAGCACCTCGTCACCATCGGCGAGGCGCTCGGCGCGCTCCCCGCACCGGTGTTCGCAATCGGCTCGGGCGGGCTGTCCCATGGCGTCGCCGCCGCAGCGCCGGGCGACGCCCCGGCGCTGCCCACATCGACCGCCGCGCAGGGCCTGGTGCTGGTCGTGTCGGGCAGCCGCTCCGCGCAGACACGACGGCAGGCGGATGCCGCAGCCGCCGCGGGCTGGCTGGTCCGCCCGCTCCCGCTCGACGGCGCAGTGCCGGCGACCGTGGCCTCCGAGGTCTTCGAGGCGCTCCGGGCAGGCCGCGGGGTCGTGCTGACCTCCGACGACGCCGACACTGCAACCTCGGGCGCGAGGCCGGTGCTGGAGGCGATCGCCGAGGCCGCGGCATCCGTGATCTCCACCGTCGCGCGCGACGGCGCGGCGCGGCGCGTGATCGTCTGCGGCGGCGATACGTCGAGCCGCGTGACCCGCCTGCTCGGGGTCGAGTCCCTCTCGATCGCGGCGAACCCGTGGGGCAACGTCGTGCTGCTGAGCGCCGATGCCGAGGACCCGGCGATCGACGGGCTCGAACTGCTGCTCAAGGGCGGCCAGGTCGGGGCCGACTCGCTCTTCATCGACGTGGCGGCGCTGGGCTCCTGACCCGGCCGCTAGGTTGGATCGCCGTGAGCCGCTTCTCCGTCGTCCCGTCCTCGTACGTCTATCTCCGCCGGGGCGGAGCCGTGCTGCTGCAGCTGCGGCACAACACCGGGTACATGGACGGATGCTGGGCGGCCGGTGCGGCCGGCCACGTCGAGCTCGGCGAGACCGCCGTCGCGGCCGCGATCCGCGAAGCGCGCGAGGAGCTGGGTCTCACGCTCGCGCCGGAGGCGCTGTCGGCCGTCGCGGTGATGCAGCGCACCGACGGGACCGACAACCCGATCGAGCAGCGCGTGGACTGGTTCTTCGTGTGCGACGACTGGGCCGGCGAGCCGCAGATCCTCGAGCCCCGCAAGTGCGCCGAGATCGCGTGGTTCGACCTCGACGCGCTGCCCGAGCGGATGCCGGAGTACGAGCGGGAGGCGCTCGTCGCGCTTCGCGACGGCGCCGGCGCGACACTGCTGAGCCGCGGCTTCTAGAACGTCTATTCTAATGTCGGAGGCTGATGCCACGATGGAGTATGAGCTTCTTCTCCGACATGCAGGCGGCGTTCGAAGAGCTGCGTGCGGTAATCGGAGACGATATCGAGTCGGGTGAGGTCGCTGCGGCGGTGCAGCGACTGACCGATGACGGTGTCATCACGTTGATCGAGCAGGCGACCGTGCTGGTGCGGGGCGGCGAGTCGCTGCGTATCGCCGGGTCGGGCGTGGTCGCCGCGCGGTCGACCCGGGATGCCGGTCACGGCGGACTGGCGCAGACGCGCGGGCACCGCTCCCCCGTGTCGCTGATCCAGGACCTCACCGGCACCACCCGGGCTGACGCGGCCAAGCAGGTGCGGCTCGGCGAAGCGCTCGCTGAGAACGTGCCGGCCCTCGCGGGTGACCTGATCGACCGAGGAACGGGGGAGGTGGGCGCGGCGGGTGAGCCGGTCGCGGCGCCGACGCCGGTCCGGGCCCGGCCCTGGCACGCCGCGCTCGGCGACGCGCTGATGACAGGGAAGCTGACCTCTGCGCAGCACGACGCGATCTACCGCGGACTCGGCGCGCCACCCCTGCTCCCGGCCGGCGATGACGGCGGCCTCGAGGCGTCCGAAGCCTCCTCGATCTCCGCGGATGTCACCTCCGCGTGGGAGACCGCGGCCGCCCAGCTGATCGACGAGGCCGCCCTGCGGACGGTGGATGAGCTCGGCTCCGCTGCGCGCAGCATCCGCGACGTGCTCGACCCGGTCGGCGCGGACCGCCGCTTCGAGGAGAGGTTCCACGGCCGATCATTCCGGACCTGGACCGACCGCGACGGGACACGCCGGGGAACCTTCCAGTTCGAAGACGAGGGAGGCGCGTGGATCGAGGCCATCATCGGCACCGCGTTGCGCCCCCGCCGCGGCGGCCCCCGGTTCGTCGACTCCGATGAACGCACGCGCGCCGCCGACCTCGTCGCCGATCCGCGCAGCAACGACCAGCTCGCCTACGACCTGATCATCGACGTACTGCGTGCGGGCGCGCTCGCCGACGCCCCCACCGTGTTCGGCACCCGCCAGCCGGGCATCCGGATCGTCAGCACGACCACCGCTCACCGCGACGCGGTCGACGGTCGACCGGCTGTCGCGCTCCTGGAAGACTCCGGCACGTCGGTGCCCGGCTGGCTCGTCGCCCAGCACGCCTGCAGCGTCGGCACCCGGGCGGTCATCCACGACGAGCACGGAAACCCCCTCGACCTCGGCCGTGAGGCCCGCCTGTACTCGCCGAAGCAGCGCATCGCGCTCGCGATCCGCGACGGCGGCTGCCGCTGGACCGGTTGCGATCGGCCGGCGTCTTACTGCGAAGCGCACCACATCGACCACTGGCACCGAGACCACGGCAAGACCGACATCGACCGCGGCATCCTGCTGTGCCGCTTCCACCACATGCAGCTCCACCACGGCGGATGGCGCATCACTCGCCACGGCGACGGAGACTTCCTCCTTCATCCCCCCGACGACACCCCACCGCTCGCGCTCGTCCCGCGCCTCGCCCGCCGCTACGCCTTCGGCGACCTCCAGCCCCCACCGCGAAGATTCCGCCCCGCCGCGTGACCGGCGGGATGAGGGATGGCCGCCACCCCGCCGCGTGACCGGCGGGGCCTGATGGCCGCCACCCCGCCCCGTGACCGGCGGGATGAAGTACCCGTTTCGGAATCCGGAGCGGTCTGTCATGCTGTCTCCCACCGCACATTGGAAGTCGTCATGAAGCGGTCATCGAAGGACTCGGCGAAGGCGCCAGCGCCGCCTTACACGCGCACATTCGCCGGCGTTCTCGGTGGTCTCGCGGGGCTCGTCGTGCTCAGCGCGATAGCGGGCCTGCTGGTGGTCGCTCCGCTCGCACCTGTCCTCGCGATCTCAGGACACGCGGCGAGCACAGCGGTCTCCCTGTTCGACGGCATGCCGAGCTACCTCGCGATCGATCGGCTCATGCTGCCGACGACGATCTACGCGCGCGACCCGGCGAGCGGGCAGGACGTCGAGCTGACGTCGTTCTACGACCAGAATCGCGTTCCGGTCACGTTCGATGAGGTCGCGCCCGTCATGTACGACGCGATCCTGGCCTCTGAGGATCCCCGTTACTACCAGCACGGCGGCATCGACATCGTCGGCACGACCCGCGCTCTCATCAAGAACGCTCAGGGCGGTGCGACCCAGGGCGGCTCCTCGATCAGCCAGCAGTACGTGAAGAACGTGCTGGTGCAGCGCTGCGAGCGGGACGCCGTCGCGACCGACACCCAGTCTCGCGACGAGGTGCTGCGGGACTGCTGGCACGACGCCACTCAGGCGAGCGGTGTCGAGGGCTATCAGCGCAAGCTCCAGGAGATCCGCTACGCCGTGCAGGTCGAGCAGAAGTACTCCAAGAACGACATCCTGCTGGGGTATCTGAACATCGCGAACTTCGGCGGCACGACCTACGGCATCGAAGCCGCAGCCCGCTATTACTTCAGCACCACGTCGGCGGGGCTCACGCTGACCCAGGCGGCCACGCTCGCAGGCATCGTGCAGAATCCCAACACGTTCCGCATCGACCGAACCAGCGGGTCGATCACCGGCGCCGATGGGACCACCTACAACAAGGCCGCCGACGGCTCGATCGACGATGTGACGCCCGGCACGCTCGCAGGACTGGATTCGCTCCTCGCCGACGGCACCATCACGCCGGAGCAGCACCTCGCGGCCGGCGATGCCTACAGTGCGACCAAAGGACGCCAGCTCTACGTGCTCGACCGGATGCGCGAGGACGGGCGCATCACCGTCGATCAGTACGTCGCGGCGGCGATCGAGCCGATCGCTCCCGCGGTGCAGCCCGCACATGTCGGGTGCGTGGCGACGTCCGCGCCCTTCTTCTGTCAGTACGTGGTGAACACCGTGCGCTCCGACCCGGACTACGCGGCGGCTTTCGGCGAGACCGAGCAGGAGCGACAGCAGTCGCTGACGCGCGAGGGCCTCAACATCTACACGACGCTGGACTGGCAGCTGCAGAACGCGTCGCAGGACGCCATGCGGCGATACGCGCCCGAGACCGTGGCGGGCATGGACTTCGGGTCGGCGTCGGTCAGCATCGAAGCCACCACCGGGCGCATCCTCGCGATCAGCCAGAACAACAGGTTCACGGAGGACCGCGACCTCGCCGCCACCGATCCGGTCTACACGTCGCTCGTGTACGCCGGCGACCTCGAGCACGGGGTCTCCAAAGGGTTCGCGACCGGGTCCACGTTCAAGCTGTTCACGCTCGTCGACTGGCTCGAGAAGGGGCACTCGCTGTCGGAGAGCGTCAACGGAAGGCTGCGCGCGATCCCCCGCCTGCAGGACCGCTGCGAGGGCACGTGGATCAACCGCGAGAACCACGTCGTGCGCAACTTCGGGGGCGTTCCCGGCTACACCGGGACGCCGATGCAGTTCACCGCGCAGTCGTTGAACAGCGGCTTCCTCGCGATGGCGGAGAAGCTCGACCTCTGCGACATCGAAGACGTCACGGCGCGGCTGGGCGTGACACGCGGGACCGGCGAGCGGGTGGACATCGACGGCTCCGCGGCGATCATCGGAACCAACAACATCGCACCGGTCGCGCTGGCCTCGGCGTTCGCCGCGGTCGCCAACGACGGCGTCTCCTGCGTACCGCGCGCGATCGAGCGTGTGGTCAATGCGGACGGCAAGGAGCTTCCCGTTCCCGGCGACCGGTGCACGCGGGCGATCAGCCCTGAAGTGGCCGCCGCGGCGGCGTTCGCGCTGCAGGGCGTCATGCGGCCCGGCGGCACCGGGTCGGGCGCCAACCCGAACGACGGCACGCCGATGATGGGCAAGACCGGCACCCACGAGCAGATCCAGACGTGGCTGGTCCAGTCCAGCACGCGGGTGACCACCGCCGTCTGGGTGGGCAACGCCAACGGAGAAGGCGACGTCTTCCGGGTCTCGCACAACGGCCGCGTGCTGTCGACGATCCGCCTGCCGATGAGCCGTGACATCCAAGCCACCGCCAACCAGCTCTACCCCGCCGGCGCGTTCCCCGCACCACCCGCCGAGCTGGTCGGCCGCCCGCGCGCCCCGGATTGACCCCACCGGGTCGCCGGATCCACGACGGTCTCCGCGACTCAGCGCACCGCCAGTCGCACGCTCCACACGGTGCGCTCGCGAGGCACGCGGTACCGCTCAGGCAGCGCGGGACCCACGGATGCCGACCCCAGCCCCTGCTGCGCATGATCGATGTTGAGCCACACGCGGCCCGAGTCCGCAAGCTCGTGCAGCTTGGTCGCCCGATCGAGATCGTGCGACGTCCAGCGGCGGGCGGTGAAGTCGAACTCAGGCCGACCCTCGACTCTCAGCGTCGGCGCGCCGGGCGCCGAGACCTCCAGCCAGCGCGTCTGCACGTGGTTGCCGTTCTCCTGCGGCACCGGGTAGGGCACCTGCAGGTCGTCGATCAGCCGCTCGAAACGCCCCACGCGGGATCCTTCGAACGAGTCGACGTACGTCTCTCCGCGCCCACGGCCGAACCACTTCACGCGCTCCGTCACCCCGGGCAGACCGAAGAGCAGACCGAGCCGCGGTACCAGGATGTCGCGGTGCATGTACGGGGTGTCCGTCCACGGTCCGACGAAATCGGCGTCGACATCGAGGAGCAGCCCGTCGCCGTCCACGGTCCAGGTCATCGTCCACTCGACGCCGTGCGGATGCGTCCGCGGCGCTGTGCGCCCGGACACCCGCAGCCACCCCTCGCCGCCGTCGAGCTCGTCGACCCGGTGCAGCAGCCGATGCAGCTGGGTCTTGCGCCACACCGACGCGAGGTCGTTGAGGTCGCCCTGGCCGTGGTCGTTCTCAGTGGGCGCTCGGTAGAGGTCGAGCACCGGCCCCTCGATCTCGAGCTCGCCGAGCCGGACGAGCCGGCCTGTCGTCGCGTCGAAGACGCCGGGGCCCACCTCCACGGTCGCGTTCGCGACGAGTGGAGGCGCGAGGTCCGCCCGCCGGGTGTCGGCGACCGCATCCTGGGTGGTGTCTCCGGCTGCGCCCCGAGTGGTGGCGTCGGCCCCACCCGACGACGCGACCGCGCTTGCGCTCGTGACTGCCTCCGCATCCGACACCCGCTGTCCCCACGCCACGACGTGGCCCGCAGGCGCCCACAGGCGGTCGGTCGCGAGCGCGGCTTCGATCGTCAGAACGACATCGACAGCAGCGGATGCCGGGTCCGCAGCATCCCCCGCCGCGAGCACGCCCGAGTGGGCGAGGTCGCGAGCGGCGGCATCCGGAATCGCGATCTCGAGAGAATCGCCCGCACGCACCGGCGGGACATCCAGCACCCCGTGCGCGACCACCTCGCCGCTCGCCTCCACCGACCAGCGGAACACCAGATCCGAGGTGTCCACAGAGTGTCGGTCATTCGCTATGCACACCGAGCGCGGACCCACCTCGACGGTGACGGGCTCGTGGGCCTTGGCGAGCTCCACGAGGCCGGGAGTCGGCGTGCGATCGCTGAACACGAGGCCGTGCAGGCTGAAGCGCCCGCCCCGGGGCTCGTAGTCCACGTCGTCGCCGTGCATCACGAAGGGCACACCCTGCTCGGTCACCGAGTGGAAGCCGTGGTCGATCCACTCCCACACGAAGGCCCCGCACAGGCGGTCGTGCGCGCGGATGATGCGCCAGTAGTCCTGCAGCGAGCCCGGCCCGTTGCCCATCGCGTGCGCGTACTCGACCAGCAGGAACGGCAGCGCACGCCGGCGCTCCTCGTCGGCCTCCGTGACCCCGTCGGGCAGCGGCGCAACCGCATCCGACTCCCCGAACACCATGCCATGCATGCTGAGGCGGCCCCCGCGCGGCTCCTCATGGCGGCCGATCTGCTCGAGCAGCTCGAGCGAGGGATACATCAGCGAGTAGAAGTCGGAGTCGCGATAACTCGGATCGCGCTCGTACAGCACGGGTCGCGAAGGATCCCGCTCGTCGAGCCATCGCCGCATCTCGGCGAAGCCGTCTCCGGTCATGCTCTCGTTCGCGAGCGACCACACCACCACGCTCGGACGGTTCTTGTCACGCTCGACGGTGCGCCGCAGGCGATCCATCAGCGCGTCGCGCCACTCGGGCAGCGCCGGCGGGTTGTGCGCCCATCCCTCGTAGATGAACCCGTGCGTCTCGAGGTCGACCTCGACCACGACCCACAGGCCGTACTCGTCGCACAGCCGCAGGAACTCCGGATGCGGCGGATAGTGGCTCGTGCGCACGGCGTCGATGTTCGCGCGCTTCATCATCACGATGTCGCGGATCATCGTGTCGCGATCGAGCGTCCGGCCGGTGTCGGGATGGTGCTCGTGCCGGTTCACGCCGCGGAACGTCACCGCGCGACCGTTCACCGTGAACACGCCGTCCCGGATCTCGACCCGGCGGAAGCCGACGGCCAGCTCGACCATCTCGCCGCTCGAGCGCAGCGTCCCCCGGTACAGGCGAGGGCTGTCGGCGCTCCACGGCTCAACCGGAACGGCCACGGTCTCCCCCGCGGGGATCCGGACGCCGAGCTCGGGGATCTCGACGATCGCGGCGATCGAGGCATCCACCCGCAGCGTGCCGATGCCGGTCTCGGGGTCGAAGTCGGCGTGCACGAAGTGGTCGTCGACGGCCCCGGCGGGACGCGAGAGCAGCTCGACATCGCGGAAGATGCCCGGGAGCCACCACATGTCCTGGTCCTCCAGGTACGTGCCGGCCGACCAGCGGTGCACCCGCACGCACAGCACGTTTCGCCCCGGGCGCACCGGCGCACCGAACTCGAACGGCAGCCGGCTGCCCGTCGACCAGCCGAGCTCCTCGCCGTTCAGCCAGACCTTGGCGCAGGAGTCGACACCCTGGAAGCGCAGCACCGCCGGGCCGAAGTCCGCGGGCACATCGAAGACGAGCCGGTAATCGCCGGTGGGGTTCTCGGTGGAGACGTGCGGCGGATCCAGCGGGATCGGATACGCCGTGTTCGTGTACAGAGGACCCTCCTCGGTGCCGAGCACGCGCCGCGCCGGTCCACCGGCGAGCGGCGTGAACTCCTCCAGCACCCAGTGCGAGGGGACGCGCATCTCATCCCACGCCGCATCGTCGAAGTCGTCCGCGAGGAACTCCTCGCCCGTACCCGCTGCGGTCGGTGAGAGCCGGAAGCGCCAGGTGCCGTTGAGGCTCAGCACGCGGGCGTCGCTCTGGGCGTCGGCCCGCGGCATCCGTCGACCGGCACCCGGCGCGGTGCTCTCCCAATATCGCTCGAAGCCCGCACCGTGGGAGAGTCCGCTATTCTGCATATCCATAGGAGTGTGCATATCCATTCTTGGTCGAATGCGATTGCAGTCTAACTCAGCGAGGAGTCCCCCGTGGCAAGAACCATCCCGCGCTCATCATCGAGGCGATCGGCGGCGACCGCTGCGGCGGAAGCGACCACGGCGGCGACGACCCTGGCGCCTGCGGCGGTTCCCGGAGCCATCTCGCGCACGGTCGCAGAGGCGTCCCGCGTCAAGACCCGCGCGATCGACCGTGTGGCGTACGCCTCCGACGCGTCGCACTTCCTCCTCACTCCGCAGGCGGTGGTGGTCGCCGCCGACGCCGCCGAAGTCGGCGCCGTCATGCGCGCGGCGACCGAGAGCCGGTCGCGTCTGACGTTCCGCTCCGGCGGCACGAGCCTGTCCGGCCAGGCGTCGACGGACGGGATCCTGGTCGACGTGCGCCAGCGCTTCCGCCGCATCGACGTCGAGAGCGGCGGGCAGCGCGTCCGCGTCCAGCCCGGCGCCACCGTGCGCCAGGTCAACGCCCGCCTCGCGCGGCACGGCTTCCGGCTCGGCCCCGACCCCGCGAGCGAGATCGCCTGCACGATCGGCGGCGTGGTGAGCAACAACTCCAGCGGCATGGCCTGCGGCATCACCGAGAACACATATCGCACGCTCGAGTCCCTCGTCTTCGTGCTCCCCTCGGGCACCGTGGTCGACTCCGGAGCGCCCGACGCCGACGCCGCGCTGCGGGCGGCAGAACCAGAGCTCGTGGAGCGGCTCATGCGACTGCGCGACCGGGTCGTGTCGAATCCGACGTCGGTCGAGATCATCCGGCGCCAGTTCGCGATGAAGAACACCATGGGGTACGGGGTCAACGCATTCCTCGACTTCGAGACGCCGCCCCAGCTGCTCGCACACCTCATCGTCGGCAGCGAGGGAACGCTGGCGTTCGTGGCCGAGGCGACCTACCGCACGGTTCCGATCCTGCCGCGGATGGCGACGGCGCTCACCGTCTTCCCCGACCTCGACGCGGCGACGCAGGCTCTGCCGGAGCTCGTCGCGACCGGCGCGGCCACGCTCGAGCTCATGGACGCGACATCCCTCCGCGTCGGCCAGTCGCTCGCCGGCGCACCGCGCGAGATCGCCGGCCTGACCGTGCGCTCGCAGGCCGCCCTGCTGGTGGAGTACCACGCGCACGACGACGAGGAGCTCGCCGTCCTCGTCGACCGCGGCTCCCGGGCGCTGGCCGCGCAGCCGCTCGAGGCGGCGGCCGCCTTCTCATCCGACGCCGTCGAGCGCGCCGCCGCGTGGAAGCTGCGAAAGGGGCTCTACGCCTCCGTCGCCGGTGCGCGTCCGACCGGCACCACCGCGCTGCTCGAAGACATCGTGGTGCCCGTCGCGGGCCTCGCCGCCACCTGCGCGAGTCTGCAGACGCTGTTCGACCGTTACGCCTACCGCGACAGCGTGATCTTCGGACATGCCAAGGACGGCAACATCCACTTCATGCTGACCGACCGCTTCGAGTCGCCGGATCAGCTCGCCCGCTACTCGGCGTTCACCGAAGACATGGTCGACCTCGTTCTCGACGCCGGCGGCAACCTCAAGGCCGAGCACGGCACCGGTCGCGTCATGGCGCCGTACGTGCGCCGCCAGTACGGCGATGAGCTGTACGACGTCATGCGCGAGCTCAAGGCGCTCTGCGACCCGAGCGGCATCCTGAACCCCGGCGTGATCATCGGCGACGACGCCGAGGCGCACCTGCGCGACATCAAGCTCGCCGACCCGATCGAGCCCGAGGCCGACCGCTGCGTCGAGTGCGGCTACTGCGAGCCCGTCTGCCCGAGCAAGGACCTGACCCTCACGCCCCGGCAGCGCATCGTCACGCGCCGCGCGATCGCCCGGGCCGAGGCATCCGGAGATCACGCACTCGCGGGCGAGCTCGAACGCGACTACGACTACGCCGGGATCGACACGTGCGCGGTGGACGGCATGTGCCAGACGGCCTGCCCGGTGCTGATCAACACCGGAAGCCTCGTCAAGCGACTGCGACGAGAGGATGCCGCCCCCGCGGCGAGCGCCGCCTGGAAGGGCGCCGCACACGCCTGGGGCACCGCCACACGTGTCGCGAGCGCCGGGCTGACGCTCGCCGACCACCTCCCCGCCAGGATCGTCACCGCTGCGACGGACCTCGGCCGCGCCGTGCTGGGCGCCGACACCGTGCCGCGGTACTCCGGCGACCTGCCCGGCGGCGGTCGGTCGCGCTCACGTCTCGGCGACAGCGTCGGCTCGGGCGAGGGCGCACCCGTCGCCGTGTACCTGCCCGCCTGCGTCAACACGATGTTCGGCGCGGCAGGCGACGGCATCGGCGTGACCGAGGCCTTCCGCCGCCTGGCGGAGCGCGCGGGCGTGCGGCTCGCGGTGCCGGAGCACGTCGACTCCCTGTGCTGCAGCACGCCGTGGACGTCGAAGGGATACGCGGGCGGACGAGAGGTCATGGCCCGGCGAGTGGCCGCGTCGATCGCCGAGGCGTCACGCGGCGGCGAGCTGACGATCGTGACGGACGCCTCGAGCTGCACCGAAGGCTTCCTCCACCTGCTCGTCGACGCCGGCGTGGACGCCCGCGTCGAAGACGCCGTGGCGTTCGCCGAGCGCGTGATCCTCCCTCGCTTGGGCACCGTGACGCCGCGCGTCGGCACGCTCGCCCTGCACCCCACGTGCTCGTCGACCCAGCTCGGACTCGCCCCGTCGCTGCGCCGGGTCGCCGGCGTCGTCGCGACCGAGGTCGTCGTGCCGGACGCGTGGTCGTGCTGCGGCTTCGCCGGCGACCGCGGGATGCTGCATCCCGAGCTGACCGCGTCGGCCACAGCGCCCGAGGCGGCCGAGGTGCGAGCGCTCGACGCCGATGCGCACGCGTCGTGCAACCGCACATGCGAGCTGGGCATGGCACGCGCGACCGGCGCCGACTACCGCCACGTGCTCGAGCTGCTGGAGGAGGCGACGCGCCCGTAGCCGGCGCGGGCTGACGCTTCGTCTCGCCGGCGCTCGCTCAGCGACCGGATAAGACGGACGGGCCGATGCTCGCTCCGCGACCGGTGGGAGGGCCTCGCCGGCGCGGGCCCGCTCAGCCGGCGGTGGACTCGCGGACCACGAGCTCGGGCTGGAAGCGCACGGTGCGGTCGTGGGCGCCCTCCGGATCCTCGATGTCCTTCAGCAGCAGGTCGACCGCCGTGTAGCCGATGAGGTGCGCGGGCTGTCGGATCGAACTGAGCGGCACGACGGTCGCCGAGGCGAAGTCGATGTCGTCGTAACCGATGAGCGCGATGTCGCGCGGCACCTGCAGGTCGCCCATGAGCGTGAACGCCTGCAGCGCACCGACCGCGAGCAGATCGTTCGCCGCGAACACGGCGTCGGGCCGGTCGGCCGCGGCGCGTCCTCGCAGCAGCTCGCCTGCCTCGCGTCCCTGCAGCACCGACAGCGCCGACATCTCGATGACCTCGAGCGTCGCACCCGGCACCTCGGCGACCGCCCGGCGGGCGCCTTCGAGCCGGTCGGCGACCTGCCGGAGCGAACGCGGGCCGCCGATGTACGCGATGCGCCGGCGACCGGTCGAGAGCAGGTGCGACACGGCCAGATAGCCGCCCTCGACGTCGTCGACCGAGACCGATCCGAACGCCCGCTCGGAGTCCTCGTGGTCGACCAGCACCACCGGCACGCCGCCGCGCTGCAGGCGCGCGAGCCGTTCGAGATCGCGGTCGACGGGCGTGACCAGCACGCCGTTCACCCGCTGCTCACGGAAGAGCTCGAGGTAGGCGTCTTCGCGGTCCGACCGCTCGTCGCTGTTGCCGAGCAGCACGCTCATGCCCGACTCTGCGGCGCGGTCCTCGGCGCCCCGGGCCACCTCGGCGAAGAACGGGTTGCCCGCGTCGAGGACGATGAGCGCGACGCTGCGGCTGCGTCCGGCGCGCAGCTGACGGGCGGCGTCGTTGCGCACGAAGCCGAGTTCCTCGATCGCCTGCGTGACGCGTTCGACGGTCGCCGGCGACACCTTCTCGGGGCGGTTGAGCACGTTCGAGACGGTGCCGACGGAGACGGATGCCGCAGCCGCGACATCCCGCACACTCACCACCATGGCACTCCCCGAACGACCTTCTGCTCTCCGCGAGTGTAGGGCACGGGCGCGCGGCGGCGCCCAGGGGTGTGGGGCGAAGCCCCCGTGGGCGGGGAAGCGGTCGCCCGCCTCCCCGGTCCGCACTCAGGCATCGACCCTCGCCCCCTCGCGTTTCGCCGACAGCTCGGCGAGGCGCTCGGCGATCTCGCGCTGCGTGTCGGGACCCGCGTGCATGAACAGCGCCTCGCCGAGCTCACGGCGCTCCGACCACTTGGTGTTCGTGCGGAACGCGTGAGCCGACTCGGGGTTCGCCGCCTCGAGCACCTCCCCGATCGCACGGTAGGCGTCGAGGTCGTCGATGACGGCGGCGAGGGTCGAGTCGAGATCGATGCGGGACGCGGCGGCCGGCGGTGCGGCATCCTCCATCTCCCACTGGTGGGTGCCCGATCCGACCTCGAGCTCGTGCCCGTCGGGCAGCACGACGACCGCCGTCGTGTTGGGCGGGACGACCGCCTCGACGCGGACGACACCGTCGGCGCGGGTCCAGCCGGCGCGCGCGGTGCCGTACGGGGTGAGGTGCTCGGCCCACGCGTGATCGAACTCCGCGAGCGGGTGCGGCTGGATGCGCAGGCGGGCGTACCCGGGCGCGTCGGGGGCGAGACCGGCTACGACGCGGTGCAGCCAGTCGCCGATCGCGCCCAGCGCGTAGTGGTTGAACGACGTCATCTCGCCCGGGTTGATCGAGCCGTCCGGGAGCATGGAGTCCCAGCGCTCCCAGATGGTGGTCGCGCCCATCGTCACCGGGTACAGCCATGACGGGTTCTCGGTCTGTGTGAGCAGGCGCCGTGCCGTCTCGAGGTGACCGGTGCGGGTGAGGGCGTCCTGGATGATCGGCGTGCCGACGAACCCCGTGCCGATGCGGTACCCCGACAGCCGCGTGAGCTCGGCGAGCCGGGCGCCGAGCGTCTCCTGCTGGTCGGCGGGCGCGATGTCGAACACGATCGCCATCGCGTAGGCGGTCTGCGCGTCCGACATCATGCGTCCCGCGGGGGTCACGTACTCGGCCAGGAACGCGGTGCGCACCTCCTCGGCGATCTCCGCATACTGTCGCGCTTCGTCATCTCTGCCGAGGAGCGCCGCGGCGCGCGCCACGGCGTCGGCCGACCGGAAGAGGTACGCCGACGCCACGATGTCGCCATCCGTCTTGGCGTTGGCCGGAAGGTGCGGCGGCGCGTCGGGGTCGAGCCAGTCGCCGAACTGGAACATGCCCTCCCACAGGCGGCGCGGGCCGGCGAGGTCGATGAGCACGTCCGCCCATCCCTTCATGCTCGAGTACTGGCGCTCGACGGTCGCGACGTCGGCGTAGCGCTCGTGGAGCACCCACGGCACGACGGTGGCGGCATCTCCCCACGCGGCGGCGGGACGCGCGACGCCGAGCGCGTTCGGCACGACGAAGGGCACGACACCGTCGACCTGCTCGATCGCGAGGTCCCGCAGCCACGAGTCGAGGAACCCGCGCACGTCGTACAGGAACGACGCCGTCGGCGCGAACACCTGGATGTCACCCGTCCAGCCCAGCCGCTCGTCGCGCTGCGGGCAGTCGGTCGGCAGATACAGGAAGTTGCCGCGCAGACCCCACACGATGTTCTCGTGCAGCTGGTTGACGAGGGGATCGGATGCCTCGAACCAGCCGGTGCGCTCCATGTCGCTGTGGATCACGACCGCGGTGACGTCCGCCGGGTCGAACTCGCCCGGCCAGCCCTCGACCTCCGCGTAGCGGAAGCCGTGGAACGTGAACTCGGGCTCCCACTCCTCGAGGCCCTCGCCCGACAGGATGTAGTGGTCGGTCGCAGCGGCGGCGCGCAGCGGTCGCGTGCCGAGCTCGCCGTGCTCGAGCACCTCGGCGTGACGCAGCGTGAGCTCGGTGCCCGCGGGACCCGACACCCGCAGCCGCAGCCGGCCGACCAAGTTCTGTCCGAAGTCGAGGACCGTCCGGCCGGCCGGCGTCGTGATGACCTGCTGGACGCTCAGCTCTTCGATGCGTCGCACGAACGGCGATACCCGCGCTTCGGGCGTGTGGATCGGCTCCTGTTCGGCGGCCGCCTCCCAGCCCTCGGCGGCGAAACCCGCCTCGGCGAAGCCGCGGCCATCGCCGTCGACGAGCGCCGAGCGGGCGTCGTAGTCCTCGCCCGCGTAGAGCCCGCTGGCGGTGATGGGGCCGGTCGACGCCTGCCACGAGGCATCCGTCACCACCCACTCGCTCGATCCGTCGGCGTACTCGACGAGCAGCTGCGCGGCGAACCTCGGCTGGTCGCCGTAGAGCGGCCGCGCACTGTCGCGGAACCCGAAGCGCTCGGTCGCCCAGGCTCCGGCCAGCCGCACGCCGATCGCGTTGCGCCCCTCCGCGATGAGGGCGGTGACGTCGGTCGTCTCGTGGATCGTCCGCTGCTCGTACGGCGTCCAGCCCGGCTTCATCACCTGGTCGTCGACGTCGATGCCGCCGATCGCCACCTGGTACACGCCGACGGCGGTCGCGTAGAGCGTGGCGCGGGTGACCGCACCGATCGCCTCGAACTCGGTGCGGAGGTACGCGGGCTGCGCCGTCTCGGACGGCGAGGCGAGTCCGATGGTCGCGGCCTGCCACTCGTCATCGCCGAGGAAGCCCGCGACGACGCGGCGGGGCGCGCTCCACGCACCTTCCACGCCGTCTTCGCCGGTCACGCGCACGCGCAGCGACACCTGCTCGCGCGGCGTCAGCGGAGCGAAGGGCCAGGCGATGCGCGTGGACGCTCGCCCGTCGATGCGGTGGGTCGACAGGTCGCCGTCACGTGTGATCTCGATGCCGGCGACCGCCTGCAGCCAGTCCGGCGTCGTGGTCTCGGTGCGCCAGCCGAGCTCGGGGGCGGGCGACGCGACGACGTCGCTGCCGTGCGGTGCGTCGATGACGATGTGCGGAACGGGGCTGCTCATGGCACTCCTCTGGGGGATGGTCGGTGTGGTGGGGTTTGTCTGGGTGCGCTGACGGATGCCGGGATCAGGCCGGTACGACGGCGCCGGATGCCGCGACCGCGGGTGCGGTGACGACGATGCGGTGCGTGCCGTGGCGGAGCTCGGCGGGCGCCGGGGCCTCGCCGACAGTGGCGGTCGATTGCGCCGTGACGGGGAGATCGAGCAGGGCCCGCGTGCCGAACGGCACCTCGAGCGTGGCTTCGAACACCCCGCCGTCGACGCGCCAGTCGATCGCCAGGCGACCCTGCGGGGTGTCGATCGACGCCGACGCGTGCGACAGCCCCACCGCTGGCCGCGGAGCGACGTGCACGGTGCGATACCCGGGGTCGTCGGCATCCGGAGCGAGTCCTGCCACGGTGCGGTAGACCCAGTCGATCATCGCGCCGTACGCGTAGTGGTTGAACGACAGCATGCCGGTCTCGTCCTCGGAGGCGTCCTCGGTGGGGAGTGCGTCCATTGCGCCGGAGTGGATGCTGCCGTCCGGGAGGATCGCATCCCACCGCTCCCACACCGTCGTCGCGCCGCGGTCGACCTGGTACAGCCACGACGGCGCCTCGCGCCGCAGCAGCATGAGGTACGCCTCGTCGAGGTGGCCGCTGCGCGACAGCGCGAAGAGCACGAGCGGGGTGCCGAGGAAGCCCGTGGCGATGCGGCCGTTCTCACGGCGGACGTTCTCGGCGAGGCCGTCGGCGATCTCGGCCCGGCGTGCGGTCGGCGCGAGTCCGAATTCGAGGGCGATCGCGGCACCGCTCTGCGTGAGGACCGCCTCTTCACCCCAGCGCTCGAAGGTGGTGGCGGCGACGCGGTCGGCGAGCGCGTCGTACTCCGCGGCACTGTCCGCGTCTCCGAGGATCCGCTCCGCGCGGGCGAGGAGACGAGCCGAGTGCGCGTAGAACGCGTTCGACACGAAGTCGCTCGAGACCTTCGCCTCCCACGGCCGGTCGCCGGGCGCATCGGGGTCGAGCCAGTCGCCGAACTGGAAGTCGCCGGTCGGCAGCACGACGCCGTCGCCGGCGCGGCGGCGGAGGTGCTCCACCCAGCGCCGCATGCTGCTCCGCTGTCGCGCGAGCACCTCCGTCGATCCGTATGACTCGTACACCGCGAGCGGCACGATGGTCGCGGCATCCGCCCATCCCGCACGGCCCATGTTCTCGGTCGGCACGCCGCCCATCAGCATGTCCTGCGGACGGATGATGTCGGGCACGACCGCCGGGACGCCGCCGGAGTCGGTCTGGTCGATCTCGAGGTCGCGCAGCCACGACATCCAGAACGCCTCGGCGTCCATGAGCGTGTTCGCCGTCGCGGCGAACGCCTGGGCGTCACCGGTCCAGCCGAGGCGCTCGTCGCGCTGCGGGCAGTCGGTCGGAACCGAGACGAAGTTGTCGCGCTGCGACCAGAAGACGTTCGAGTGGAAGCGGTCGAGCGCCTCGTGCGATGAGGAGAACGTGCTGCGGGGAGCGAGGTCGCTCGAGATGGCGACGGCGGTCGCCGAGACGACCTCGGCGCCCTCGACGTCGGCGTAGCGGAAGCCGTGGAAGGTGAACGCCGGCTCGAGCGTGTGCTCGCCGTCGCGGTCCAGGGTGTAGACGTCGGTGGCCTTCGCCGACCGCAGGGCCTTCACGTGCAGGTCGCCCGAAGGCTCGAGCACCTCCGCGTGGCGCACGGTCACGACATCGCCGGCGTGGCCGCGGACGGTCAGCCGCACCCAGCCCGACACGTTCTGCCCGCCGTCGAGGCGCGTGCGTCCGTCGTGCGCGGAGGCTTGCATGGGCAGCTCGGCGACGACACGCACGGGCGGTGCGGACCGCGGCTCGAACCGTGCCGGGTCGATGTCGATGACGGATGCCGCGCACCAGCCGTCCGCGGCGAACCCGGGCTCGTGAACGGCGGGGTCGTCGAGGCGCAGGTCGGTCACGGTGCCGTCGTAGATGCCGGCGCTGCGCACGGCTCCGAAGCCGGCCCGCCACGTGGCATCCGTCTTCGCCACGATCTCACCGTCGGCCTCGAGCTGCGCGAGGGCGCCGGTGCGGTCGCCGTAGATGGCCTGGCGCCGAGCGAAGCCGAAGCTGCCGCGGTACCAGCCGTCGGCGACCGCGAGCACGACGACGTTCGTCCCCTCACGCAGCAGCGGGGTGACGTCGATCGTGTCGACGAGGATGCGCTCCTGGTACGAGGTCCAGCCCGGTGTGAGCAGCGCATCGGTGGCGCGCACGCCGTTGATCCACGCGTCGACGAGGCCGAGGGCGCTGAGGCGCAGGCGCGCCGACGCGGGCACGCGATCGAGGGCGAACTCGGTCCGCATCAGCGGGACGGGTCCTTCGGCGGTCGTGTCGGTGCCGATGACGGCCGCCTCGAGGTCGGCGCCCTCGACGCCGGCCTCGACCACGAGCGGCTCGCTCCATGCGGTCCAGCCGGTCGTCGTCGCGACCCGCACCGCGAAGGCGCGGCGCTCGCGTGGGGCGAGCGATCCGGGGATCGCGACGCCCGCGGTGCGGGGGGATGCGACCGGCTCCGATGGGACGAGCTCGGTGTCCTCAGGACCCTCCGCGAGCTGGTAGCCCTCGATCCGGGCACCGGCGTCGTCGGTCTCGGCGCGCCAGCTCACACGCAGGCCTGCACGGGGCACACCGAGGAGGCCGGGGCCGTGCTGCGTGCGGAGTGCGACGACGCGCGTCGCGGCATCCGCTGCCGAGGGAGAGGGAAGAGCCGCCATGGCTGTGTCCTTTCGTCGGTCGGCCGCATCGCCGACCCGCTCCATCATCGTGAAACGATTCATGGTTCTTGTCAATCGAAGTGTAGACCGTTACACGATCGTGACGCTCCAGTTCGGAATCCACTGTTGACCCCGCCGCGGAACGGACGTACCTTACGAGGGTTGAATGGTTTCAATGCTCGAGGCATCGAGATCCACTCGGCGAAGCACCAGGGAATCCGGCAACGTGGGCGGACCATCCGCTCAGCTTTACAAGGAGGTAAAGATGAAGAGCTCCCCGACCAGGAAAGTGCTCCTCGCAGGCGCGGGCATCGTCGCACTGGCCCTGCCGCTGGCCGCGTGCAGTGGTGACGGCGGATCCGACGACGGGACGGTCGAGATCACGTATCTCACCCAGAACGCCGAAGCCAACGTCACTGCGGCGGAAGCGCTCATCGAGGCGTTCGAAGAGGAGAACCCCGACATCTCGGTCAAACTCGAGACGCAGCCCGCGGGCACCGAGGGCGACAACCTGATGAAGACCAAGCTGGCCACCGGCGAGATGGAGGACGTCTTCCACTACAACTCGGGCTCGCTCTTCCAGGCCCTCAACCCCGACCAGAACCTCGTCCCGCTCGACGACCAGGACTGGCCAGGCGACCTCATCGACACCATGACCGCCGTGGTCTCGACCGACAACGGCGTGTACGGGGCGCCCTGGGGCGCGACCCAGGCCGGCGCCGTCGTCTACAACAAGGCGATCTACGCCGAGCTCGGCCTCGAGATCCCGACCACATGGGACGAGTTCGCCGCGAACAACGAAGCGATCAAGGCCGCCGGCATCACCCCGGTCATCCAGACCTACGGCGACACGTGGACGAGCCAGCTGTTCGTGCTCGGCGACTTCGGCAACGTGCTGGCGGCGGACCCCGACTGGGCCGAGGAGTACACGGCAGGCAACCGCAAGTACGTCGACGAGCCGGCGCTGGAAGGCTTCGCCAACCAGCAGGCGGGCTTCGACGCCGGCTGGTGGAACGAGGACTTCGGCTCCGCGCTGTTCGATGATGGCGCCCGCATGATCGCGACCGGCGAGGGAGCGCACTACCCGATCCTGACCGGCATCGTCTCGACCATCGCACAGAACAACCCCGACGAGCTCGAAGACGTCGGCGTCTTCCCGCTGCCCGCACAGGACGCGGCCGACACGAAGCTGACCGTCTGGCTCCCGAACGCGATCTACATCCCGAAGACGACCGAGGGCGACAAGCTCGAGGCCGCGAAGAAGTTCGTCGCATTCACGCAGACCGAAGCCGGTTGCGAGGTCCAGAACACCGCGATGGTGCCCAGCGGTCCTTACGCGAACGCGTGCGTCCTGCCCGACGACGTGCCGGGCCTCCTCAAGGACATGCAGGTGTACTTCGACGAGGGCAACACCAACCCGGCTCTCGAGTTCCTCTCCCCGATCAAGGGACCGAACCTCGAGAACATCACGGTGCAGGTCGGCTCGGGCATCAGCACGGCTGAGGCCGGCGCCGCCCTCTACGACGAGGATGTCGTCAAGCAGGCTCAGCAGCTCGGACTCGAAGGCTGGTGACCCGGACGCGAGTCTGAACAGCATCCGATTCGGGGGTCGCGTCGTCCGCGGCGCGGCCCCCCTTTCACATCAATGGAGATGACATGACGACGCTAGCCCCCGCGCGGAAAGACACCGCCGCGCCTCCGCCGCACACGCGGCGCTCGATGAGGAGCATGTACCCGCTCTGGTTCTATATCCCGGCGGGGATCCTCTTCATCGTCCTCTTCGCCGTCCCGACGTTCGCGTCGTTCTACTTCAGCCTCACGCGCTGGTCCCTCTTCGACGTCGAGTTCATCGGCTTCCAGAACTTCGTGACCTTCTTCACGGAGCCGATGCTCTATCAGAGCCTGATCAACACCTTCATCTACGGCTTCATCACCTCCGGCCTGAAGGTCGTCCTCGGCCTCGCCCTCGCCCTGCTGCTGACGGGCTCGATCCTCGGTCGCGGGTACCTCCGCGCCACCATCTTCTTCCCCGTGCTCGTGTCGACGATCGGCGTCGGCATCACGTTCAAGGTGCTGATGGATCCGTTCGACGGGCTCATCAACAAGTCGCTCGCCGCGATCGGCATCCAGGGCCCCGCGTGGCTCACCGACCCCTCGCTCGCGCTGTACTCCGTCTCACTCGTCGACGTCTGGCAGGGCGTCGGCATCGCAACGCTCATCTACATCGCCGGCATCGTCGCCATCCCCCAGGAGTACTTCGAGGCCGCCCGCGTCGACGGCGCCGGGGCGTGGAAGGTCTTCCGCAACATCACGCTGCCGCTCGTCACGCCGGCGACGGGCACCGTCGTGCTGCTCTCGCTCATCGGCGGCCTGAGATCGTTCGAGCTGATCTGGGCGATGACCCGAGGCGGCCCCGGGTTCTCGAGCGACGTGATCGCGTCGGTGATCTACAAGCAGTACCAGGCGGGCTTCTACGGCCTGTCGACGGCGGGCAACGTGGTGCTCTTCGTCATCGTCACGGCCATCGTCGTGCCGATCTTCTACTTCATCAACCGTCGGCAGGTGGAATCATGACCGTCACGCGCACCATCACGACCGCGGACGCCCGCGCGGTCCGCCGCGCCGCACGCGAGGATCGTCGACCGCTCACGCTCCGGAGGTTCCTGCGCAAGTACGTCGTGGGCGTCATCGCGATCGTCCTGTCGATCATCGTCTTCATCGTCCCGTTCGCGTTCATCTTCCTCACCGCCGCGAAGAACCCGCAGGAGGCCTCGCTCTTCGAGTTCACGCTGCCTCAGCAGGGCTGGTACCTGTGGGAGAACTTCCTGGCGGTGCTCCAGACGCGGGACTACATCATCCTGCGCGCATTCTTCAACAGCACGGTGCTGACGGTCGTGAGCGTCGCGATCATGGTGGTCTTCTCGGCCGCGGTCGGCTATGTGCTGCAGCGGCGGAAGTCCCGCTGGAACGCCATCGTCTACTTCCTCGTCTTCGCCGGGCTCATCGTCCCGCCGGCGGTGGTGCCGACGATCTGGGTGCTGCAGGGTCTCGGTCTCTTCAAGACGATGCCGGGCATGATCCTCATCGAGGCGGCCTTCGGCCTCTCGTTCTGCATCCTGCTCTTCCGCGCGTTCGTCTCGACGATCCCGCGCGAGCTCGACGAAGCGGCGATCATCGACGGAGCCGGACCCATGCGGCTGTTCTTCTCGGTCGTGATGCCGCTGCTTCGCCCGGTGATGATCACGATCATCGTCGTTCAGGCGGTGCGCGTGTTCAACGACTTCACCGGCCCGTTGTACTTCCTGCCCGGAGATGCCAACGCGACGGTGCAGCTCACGCTCTACAACTTCCAGAGCCAGAACCTCAGTCAGTGGAACCTGCTGTTCATGGACATCCTGCTCATCACGATCCCGCCGCTGATCATGTACATCTTCTTCAACCGGCAGATCGTCGCGGGGCTGACCAGCGGAGCGGTCAAGGGGTGATGCGCCGTGCGTTCACCAGAACTCCGCGGGGACGGTCCCGCGGAGCCAGGCGAGCTCGTTGTCGCGGATGAACGTCGACAGCGCCTCGTCGGGGGTGAGACCGTCGCCCAGCCACTCGTCGAGGATGCGCAGCAGCTCGCGGCCCGACTCGATGTCGGGGTCGTCGACCACCTGACTCCAGCTGTCGACGAAACCTTCGGGGGTGGGCACCGAGCGCACGAGCTGGGAGATGTACTTCGGGCCGGGAAGCATGACGTGGTTCGCGGCGAGGGCCGCCCGCGCGGCGGCCAGGGCGAGGTGCAGTCCGGCGTGGCGGCGGAGGAATCCGTCGCCGCGCTCGACCGCCTGACGAAGGAAGTAGCCGCCGTACAGGCGCGCCTGCGCGACGTGGGACCTCACGCGCTCCTCCCACACGTCGTCGGGCAGCGTCGCGATCCGGGCCACCGTCTCGTCGAGGCCCGGCAGGACGCTCCACGCGATGCGCGCACCGACGAACGACGCGCGGGTCGGGTCGTCCGCCTTCTCGACGGCGGTGGCGAGGTACGACGGACTCGCGAGCTTGATGTCGATGTACGAGCCGGCATAGTCGAGGTCCCGGCGATCGACCCAGGCGAAGCGGCCACGCGCGGTCTCAGCGGCGAAGCGGTCGTCGTCGACGACGAGGTACACGTCGACGTCGGAGTCTGCCCGCTCCCTCCCCTGCGCGACGGAGCCGACGAGCACGACGCCGAGCGCGCCCTGTTCGCCCTTCACCGAGTCCACGTAGGCGGCGAGCGCCCGTTCCTGCTGCAGCATCCGTGCTCCTTCGCGTCGAATCGGCTCCCACGCTATCGACACCCGGGCGGCCGGCGCGTACCATGCGACGGGAAGCGTTTTCCCATTTGCGGAATCGGTATTGAGCGTTTATCGTTGAAACGATTCATCCACGCGGTGAGTCATCCCCGCACTTTCAACATCGGCAGAGGAGCGCCCCGCGCATGACAAGCACCACTGCGACGACGCGTGTCTGCTTCCAGCTGCGGATACGTTCTGAGCTGCTCGACGAGTACATCGCCCGGCACACTCCGGTGTGGCCCGAGATGCTCGCCGAGATCGCCGCCGCCGGCCGCCGCAACTACTCGCTCTTCCTCGGCGAGGGCGGGCAGCTGATCGGGTACTACGAGACCGACGACGACGCGGCCGCACAGGCCTATCTCGCGAACTCCGAGGTCGCCGCCCGCTGGGAAGCCGAGATGGGCCGTTTCTTCGTCGGTCTCGACGGACGCCCTGACCAGGCGGCGACGCCGCTGACCGAGGTCTTCAACCTGCACGACCAGCTCGCCGCCGCTCGAGGCGCGACGACCGAGCACTCCTCCCCTACCGACCCCACCCACGAAGAAGGCACCGCATCATGACGACGCTGTCACCCGACATCCTGTCCGCGCTCGAAGGCCAGGGCATCGAGCTTCCCAGCTGGGCGTTCGGCAACTCCGGCACGCGCTTCCGCGTCTTCACGACCGCCGGCACGCCGCGCGACCCGTACGAGAAGATCGCCGACGCCGCACAGGTCAACGCCTATACGAAGCTCGCCCCGAGCGTCGCCCTGCACATCCCGTGGGACAAGGTCGACGACTACGCCGACCTGCGCCGCCACGCCGAAGACCTCGGTGTGAGCCTGGGCACCATCAACTCCAACACCTTCCAGGACGAGGACTACAAGTTCGGGGCGCTCACGCACCACGACGACCGCATCCGCAGCAAGGCGATCGACCACCACCTCGAGTGCATCGACATCATGGATGCCACCGGCTCGCGCGACCTGAAGATCTGGCTCGCCGAGGGGTCGAACTACCCGGGGCAGGCCGACATCCGTGCGCGTCAGGACCGCCTGCAGGACTCGCTGCAGAAGATCTACGACCGCCTGTCGGACGAGCAGCGGCTCGTGCTCGAGTACAAGTTCTTCGAGCCGGCGTTCTACCACACCGACGTTCCGGACTGGGGCACGTCCTACGCGCAGGTCGCCTCGCTCGGCGACAAGGCGATGGTCTGCCTCGACACCGGCCACCATGCGCCGGGCACCAACATCGAGTTCATCGTCATGCAGCTGCTGCGCCTCGGGAAGCTCGGCTCGTTCGACTTCAACTCGCGCTTCTACGCCGACGACGACCTCATCGTGGGCGCCGCCGATCCGTTCCAGCTGTTCCGCATCATCTTCGAGGTGGTGCGCGGCGGTGGGCTCAACAACCCGGACGTGGCGTTCATGCTCGACCAGTGCCACAACGTCGAGGACAAGATCCCCGGCCAGATCCGCTCGGTGCTGAACGTGCAGGAGATGACCGCCCGCGCCCTCCTCGTCGACCGCGACGCCCTCGCCGCGGCGCAGCAGGCGAACGACGTGCTCGGTGCCAACGCCGTGTTCATGGACGCCTTCTACACCGACGTCCGGCCCGCCCTCGCCGAGTGGCGCGAGTGGCGCGGACTCGCGGCCGACCCGATGGCCGCGTACGCGGCATCCGGCTACCAGCAGCAGATCGCTGCGGACCGCGTCGGTGGCACGCAGGCCGGCTGGGGCGCCTGACGTCCTCAGCACCCATTGGGGCTACGCCCCAAACCCGCGGCCGCTGACGCGGACCAAGACCCACCGGGGGTGCGGGATGCCGATCCCCGCTCCCCCGGTGCACCACCTCGATCCCGGCACCGATGCCGGGCCCGGACCCGAAGGATCCAGATGAGCGAGCCCTACTCCGCCGCCGACGGCCTCGTGCGCGTCTACCCCGCGCGCGAGCCCCACGGCACCGGCCTGGTGTGGGCGCACGGAGGTGCGTTCGCGTTCGGCGACCTCGACATGCCCGAGTCCGACTGGGTCGCCGGGCAGCTCGCGGCCCGCGGCACGACGGTCGTCTCGGTCGACTACCGCCTCGCGCCCGTTCCGGAGGGGTGGGATGCCGCCGGCCGGTCCGGTGGCGGAGACCACTACCCCGCGGCATCCGACGACATGCTCACGGCGTGGGCGTGGGTCGTCGACAATGCCGACCGCCTGCGCATCGACCGCGAGCGGCTGGCGATCGGCGGAACCAGCGCCGGCGGCAACCTCGCCGCCGGGGCGACGCTCCGGCTCGTCGAGCAGCGGTCGATGCCGCGTCCCGCGCTCGTTCTGCTCGCCTACCCCACGCTGCTGGCGGTGCAGCCGGCGCCGGATGTCGCGCTCCGTGCCGCGCTGGATGCGCAGCCCGCGGCCGACCGGTTCCGCCCGGAGATGATCCGGGCGATGTACGAGAACTTCCTGGGCGGTCCGATCGACGACGCGCCGCTCGCGGCGATTCCCGGGAACGCCCGCCCCGACGACCTCGTGGAGTTCCCGCCCACGCTCATGATCAACGGCGACGTCGACGAGCTCCGCGTCTCGGGTGAGGCGTTCGCCGCGTCGCTGCGCGCCGCCGGGCGCCCGATCGAGGTCGTCACCGAGCCGGGCACCGATCACGGGCATCTCAACCGGCCGCAGGAGCCCGCGGCATCCGTCACCCTCGGCCGCTTCGCGACCCGCCTCGCCTCCCTGTCCCTCACCGGCGCCCGCCCCGCCGCACCCACCTCCGCTCCGGCCTCACTCGCCTGAGCCACACCAGCCACCTCAGAAGGAATCCCGACATGACCAACCCGGCCGTCTCCGACCTCATCACCCGGTCCAATCGCCTCGGCGCCGACCCGAAGAACACGAACTACGCCGGCGGCAACACGTCGGCGAAGGGCACCGAGACCGACCCGGTCACGGGCGAGCCCGTCGAGCTGCTGTGGGTCAAGGGCTCGGGCGGAGACCTCGGCACCCTGAAGGAGTCGGGGCTCGCGGTGCTGCGCCTGGACCGCATGCGCGCGCTCGTGAACGTCTACCCCGGCGTCGACCGCGAGGACGAGATGGTCGCCGCGTTCGACTACTGCCTGCACGGCAAGGGCGGCGCCGCGCCGTCGATCGACACCGCGATGCACGGCCTCGTCGATGCCGCGCACGTCGATCACCTGCACCCCGATTCAGGCATCGCGATCGCGACCGCCGCCGACGGCGAGGAGCTCACCGCGAAGGTCTTCGGCGAGAAGGTGGTGTGGGTGCCGTGGCGCCGCCCCGGCTTCCAGCTGGGCCTGGACATCGCCGACATCAAGGCGAAGAACCCGCAGGCGATCGGCTGCATCCTCGGCGGCCACGGCATCACGGCGTGGGGCGACACCTCCGACGAGGCCGAGCAGAACTCGCTCTGGATCATCGAGACCGCCGCCGCCTACATCGCCGAGCACGGCAAGGCCGACCCCTTCGGCGGCGTCCGCGCGGGCTTCGAGGCGCTGCCCGAGACCGAGCGCCGGGCCAAGGCCGCCGCGCTCGCGCCCACGATCCGAGGCCTCGCGTCGACCGACAAGCCGATGGTGGGCCACTTCACCGACGCGCCCGAGGTCCTGGACTTCCTCGCGTCCGAGAAGGCGCCCACCCTCGCCGCGCTCGGCACCAGCTGCCCCGACCACTTCCTGCGCACCAAGGTCAAGCCGCTCATCCTCGACCTGCCGTCCGACGCGTCGGTCGAGGACTCCATCGCGCGCCTCGCAGAGCTGCACGAGGCGTACCGCGCCGACTACCAGGCGTACTACGACGCGCACGCGACCGCCGAGAGCCCCGCGATCCGCGGCGCCGACCCGCTGATCGTGCTGATCCCGGGTGTCGGCATGTTCTCGTACGGCGCGAACAAGCAGACCGCCCGGGTCGCCGGCGAGTTCTACGTCAACGCCATCAACGTGATGCGCGGCGCCGAGGCGCTGTCGACCTACTCCCCCATCTCCGACGCCGAGAAGTTCCGCATCGAGTACTGGGCGCTCGAAGAGGCGAAGCTGCAGCGCATGCCGAAGCCCAAGACGCACCAGGGCCGCATCGCGCTCGTCACGGGCGCGGCATCCGGCATCGGCAAGGCCATCGCGACCCGCCTCGCCGCCGAGGGCGCGTGCGTCGTGATCGCCGACCTCGACCTCGAGAAGGCGCAGGCCGCTGCGGCCGAGCTCGGCAACACGGATGTCGCCATCGGCGTCGCCGCGAACGTCGCCGACGCCGACGCGATCCAGGCCGCCTTCGACGCGGCCGTGCTCGCGTTCGGCGGCGTCGACCTCGTCGTCAACAACGCCGGGCTGTCGCTGTCGAAGCCGCTGCTGGAGACCACCGAGAAGGACTGGGACCTGCAGCACGACGTGATGGCCAAGGGCTCGTTCCTCGTCTCGAAGGCCGCTGCGAAGATCCTCATCGAGCAGAAGCTCGGCGGCGACGTGATCTACATCTCGTCGAAGAACTCCGTCTTCGCCGGCCCGAACAACATCGCGTACTCGGCGACCAAGGCCGACCAGGCGCATCAGGTGCGCCTGCTCGCGGTCGAGCTCGGTGAGCACGGCGTGCGCGTCAACGGCATCAACCCCGACGGCGTCGTGCGCGGCTCGGGCATCTTCGCCGCCGGCTGGGGCGCGAACCGCGCCGCCACCTACGGCGTCAAGGAAGAGGACCTCGGCCAGTACTACGCGAACCGCACCATCCTCAAGCGCGAGGTCGTGCCCGAGAACGTCGCCGACGCGGTATTCGTGCTGACCGGCCCCGAGCTCTCGCGCACCACCGGCCTGCACATCCCGGTCGACTCCGGCGTCGCCGCCGCGTTCCTCCGATGACAGCGCGTTCGGGGCGTTTCGTCTCGCTCGTTCCTCGCTCGCTCAACGACCGCGACAAGATCTCGGTCGTTGAGCGAGCGAAGCAAGTCGAAACGCCAGGAGACCCATCATGACCGGCAGGATCGTCGCGGCCGTCGACCTCGGCGCGACCAGCGGGCGCGTCATGCTCGGGTACGTGGGCGACGGGATGCTGCGCCTCGAGCAGGTCGCCCGGTTCCCGAACGGTCCCGTGCCCGGCCCCGACGGCGGGCTGCACTGGGACTTCACGGCGCTGTACCGCCACATCCTCGACGGGCTCGCGGAGGCGTTCCGGCGCGAGCCGGGCGTCGCGAGCATCGGCATCGACTCGTGGGCGGTCGACTACGGGCTCGTGCACGGCGAGGAGCTGCTCGGCGAGCCGTTCCACTACCGCGACGAGCGCACCGCCCGCGGGGTCGAGATCGTCCACCGCGATGCCCCGTTCGAGGACCTCTACCGCCGCAACGGCCTGCAGTTCCTCCCCTTCAACACGCTGTACCAGTACGCCGTGGAGCCCGCGCTGGCAGATGCGGAGGCATCGCTGCTCATCCCCGACCTCGTCGCGTTCCTCCTCACCGGGACCCGCGTGGCCGAGCGCACGAATGCCTCGACGACCGGGCTGGTCGATGTCCGCACCGGCGAGTGGGACCTCGAGCTCGCGGCACGACTCGGCATTCCGGCATCCGTCCTGCCAACGCTCGTCGACCCGGGCGCCGTGCTCGGCACCCTCCACGGCGAGGCTCGCGAGCGCATCGGCGCACCTCTCGAGGTGATCGCGGTCGGCTCGCACGACACGGCTTCCGCGGTGGTGGCGGTGCCGCTCAGCACCCCCGACGCCGCCTACATCTCGTGCGGCACCTGGGGCCTGGTCGGCGTCGAGCTCGACGAGCCCGTCGTGAGCGACGCGGCCCGCGAGGCGAACTTCACGAACGAGGGCGGCGTCGACGGACGCGTCCGGTTCCTGCACAACGTGACGGGGCTGTGGCTGCTGAGCGAGGCCGTCCGCACGTGGGAGGCCGAGGACGGGGCGACGATCGATCTTCCGGCATTGCTGGATGCCGCGGCCGCCGTCACCGGTGACATCCCGCTGTTCGACGCCGACGATCCGCGCCTGTCGGCACCGGGCGACATGCCCGCCCGCATCGCGGCCGTCCTCGACGAGGCCGGCGCAACGGTGCCGGCGACCCGGGAGGCGTTCGCGCGGACGATCGTGGAGAGCATCGCGCAGGCGTTCGCCGACGCCGTCGCCACCGCCGCCCGGCTCACCGGCCGCGACATCGATGTCATCCACATCGTCGGCGGCGGAGCGCTCAACCGGCTGCTCTGCCAGGCGACCGCCGACCGCTCGGGGCTTCCCGTGCTGGCGGGACCGGTCGAGGCGACCGCGCTCGGCAACGTCCTCGTGCAGGCGCGCGCGCACGGCTGGTTCGGCCCCGACGCCTCCCTGGAGGATCTGCGGCGCGTGGTAGCGGCATCTGTGTCTCCCGAGCGGTACGAGCCGCGCGCGTGAGCGGCTACGGGGCGGCGTTCGACTGGGCGCGGCGTCATGTCGAGGCGGGGCGTCTGCCGACCGCCGTGCTCGGCGTCGCGACAGCGGACGGGGTCGTCGCGCTTGACGCGTTCGGGACGACCGACGGCCGGCCGGCACGGGCAGACGACCCGTACTGGCTGTTCTCCATCACCAAGGTGCTGACGGGCCTGACCGCGGCGCGCGCGATCGAGCGCGGGCTGCTCACCACCGAGACGCCGCTCGCCGCAGCCGTTCCCGAGTTCGCGAGCGGGCGTGAGGACGTGGTGCGCCTGCGTCACCTCGTGAGCCACACCTCCGGCATCCGGGAGCCGACGCTCGACCCGGCAGAGGGACTTCACGCCGCGCTGCGCGCGCCGGGACGCGACTTCGCCGCCGGCGCCGCCTCGCGGTACTCGACCGTGGCGTTCCAGGGCATCGCCGAACTGGTACGGCACGCGACCGGTCAGGACTGGGATGCCGACATCGCGACGTGGGCTCCTGAACTCGGCGCGAACGGGTTCACGCTGGATCCCTCCGTCGACCCGCACACCGTGGTCGACGCGGAGCGTCTCGGGCTCGACATGCGCGGATTCGCGAGCCACCGCAGTCCCGGGGCCGGCATGATCGGCACGGCCGCCGACCTGCTCGCCGTCGGGTCGGCGCTGCTGCGCATCGGGCAGGGCGAGGCCGGAGGCATCGTGCAGCCGGCCACGCTCACGATGATGCGGCGCCCTCTCACCGGCGACATCCCGCGGCTCGAGCCCTACCCCGCCGAGCGCGGGCAGGACTGGGGCTTCACGTTCAACCTCCGCACGCGCGCACCCGGCCTCATCGATCGCGACGTGTTCGGCCATGCCGGATGGGCGGGCACCGAGTTCTGGGTGCACCCCACCGCGGATGTCGCCTACGTGCTGCTCACGAACGCGGCCGAACGGCCCGGCGTCGATGTCGACGAGCTCGACAACGCGGTGGTGGCGGGCGTCTGACAGCGCCGCGACGCCGGCCGTCGCGTGACGGTGTCCCGGACCGGCAGGATGGCGTCTGGCGTCGCCCGACGGCGGCCGGCCCGACGCGACGCGACGCGACGCGACGCGACGCGACGCGACGGCGTCAGGCTGGCGGCGCGCCTGTGGAGGTGCGCACCTTCAGCTCGACGTCGAAGATCTCGCGCGCAGCCTCCGTGCGTCCCGCGAAGCGCTCCAGGAGCATCTGCACCGCTCGCGCGCCCATCGCCTCGCCCGGCTGGTGCACCGTCGTGAGACCCAGGGCGGGGTGCGACGCCATCGGCACGTCGTCGTAGCCGACCACGGCGAGAGGCACCCCCGCCTCCGCGGCGGCGCGCATCGCCCCGAACGCGAGCTCATCATGGGCGGCGAACACGGCGGTCACCGGGGTGCCCGCTTCGAGTATGCGACGGACCACGCCGTACGAAGGGGTCTCGCCCTCGTCGGTGCGCCACACCACGGCGTTCCCGCCGAGCCCCGCGGCCGCCATCTCCGCCTCGTACTCGCGCAGCCGCACGCCGTGCGGGAACGGCTCGTGCGCGCCGGACTCCTGGAGGGTCAGATGAGCGATGTGCTGATGCCCCAGCGCGAGCAGGTGCCGCATCGCAGCCTTCGCCCCCGACGCATCGTCGCCAGCGACGACGTCGTAGCGGTCGGACGTGTCGTGCCGGCCGAACATGACGACAGGGACGGAGGCGGAGATGCGCTCGAGGCCCGCCTCGTCCACACGGGGCGACACGGCGATGACGCCGTCGACCTGGCGGTCGACGAGCGCCTCCAGTGCGCGCAGGCCCTCGCGCGAGCCGGCCTCGGCGGGGGCGATGATGAGCTGGTACGGCGTTCCCTCGAGAGCGCGGGTCGCTCCGCGCGCGATGCGCGCGAAGAAGTGGTTGGCAAGATCCGGAAGCTCGATGCCCAGCGTGTAGGTGCGTCCGCGCATCGCGCGGGCGGCGATCCGCGGGCGATAGTTCAGCTGCGTCATGGCGGCCGTCACGCGCTCGCGCATGGCGTCGCTCACGCCGTAGGCATCGCGCAGCACCTTCGACACCGCCGCCCGCGACACTCCGGCCACCTGCGCGACGTCTTCGATGGTCGCCGCACGCGGTCGCTCGACACTCATGACACGAGGGTAGTGGCGGCCGGCGCAGCGACGCCGGATGAGGCGGCACGCGCCGCCACCACCCCATCCGGCGCCATGGGCTACTTCACCGAGAAGGACGCCTCGGCGTCGGCGCTGACCGACCCGCCGACCGTCACCGTGTAGGTGCCGGGCGCGGTCGTCCAGGCCGATGCCGCAGTGTCCCAGTACTCGAGCAGGTGCATGTCGGCGAGGTCCTCGGCCGACAGCGTCACCTGCACGTTCCGGTGCTCGCCGGGCTCGAGCGTCACCCGCTCCCAGCCGATCAGGCGTTTCGAGGGCTCACCCGAGGCGTCCGGCAGCTCGAGGTAGACCTGTGCGACCTCGGTGCCGGCCACATCGCCGGTGTTGGTGAGCTTGAACCGCACCCGGATCTCCTTGTCTCCGGTGGTCGACTTCGGCGTCACCGTCACCTTGTCGTAGGCGAACTCGGTGTAGCTCAGGCCGTGCCCGAACTCGAACAGCGGCTCGATGCCTTCGGCCTCGTACCAGCGGTAGCCGACCTCCAGCCCCTCGCTGTAGTCGACCTGCCGGATGCCGGACGCGTCGAGCACCCCCGGATACTGCGCCTCGGAGCCGGCGGTCGGCGTGTCGGCGAGCGAGACGGGGAACGTCATCGGCAGCTTGCCCGACGGGTTCGCATCGCCGTACACGAGCGCCGCGAGCGCCGGGCCGAACTGCTCTCCCGAGTGCCATGCGTGCAGCACCGCGTCGACGTCGGCGATCCACGGCATCTCGACGGCGGAGCCTGCGTTGAGCACTGCCACCGTGGCGGGAGCGGATGCCGCGACCGCCTCGATCAGCTGATCGCCGTTGCCGTCCAGCCGGAGGTCGGGCAGGTCCTGACTCTCGCCCATGGTGTAGTGGCCGAACACGATCGCCACATCCGCGGCGGATGCCACCGCCGCGGCCTGCGTGAGGTCGGCTCCGTTGTCGTACACGACCTCTCCGCCGGCCTGCGTCACGCGCTCGGCGAGAGCGGTGAGCGGGTCGACGAGCGCGGTGCAGTTCAGCACCGGCCCACCGGGTCCGAACGGGAAGTCCCAGCCGCAGCCGGTCTGCGCGCTGACGTCCCCGGTGGGGACGCTCGACGCCGTCTGTCCGATGACGGCGACGGTGAGCTCCCCCTCGGCGAGAGGCAGCACCCCGTCGTTCTTGAGCAGCACCGTGCTCTGCTCGGCGATCTCGCGGGCGAGCGCCTTGTGCTCCGGCGTGGAGACTTTCGCGACGGGTGTCGCAGGCACCGGGTGATCGAACAGGCCTCCTGCGATGTAGGAGCGCACTACGCGGAAGGCGGCTTCGTCGATCCGCTCCTGCGTGATCTCACCCGCGGCGAGCGCGGTGTCCAGACGCGCGGGCGTGAACCAGCGCGGCCGGTTCAGCTCCTGATCGAGGCCCGCGTTCAGCGACGGAGCGGTCGAGTGCACCGACCCGAAGTCGCTCATCACGTAGCCCTGGAACGGATAGTCCTCGCGCAGGCTCGTCGTGAGGATCTCGTTCTCGCACGCCCACGCGCCGTTGACCTGGTTGTACGAGCACATCAGGCTGCCGGGATCGCTCTTGCGCACCGCGATCTCGTACGGCAGGTCGTAGATCTGCTTGAACGTGCGCTCGTCGATGTTCGACGAGCTGGACTGCCGCGCGAGCTCCTGCTCGTTCGCCACGTAGTGCTTGAGGTTCGCGATCACCGGCTTGTCCGGGTTCCCGTCCTCCAGACCGCGCACGTTCGCGGCCGCCATGAGACCGGAGAGCACCGGATCCTCGCCGAAGTACTCCGAGCCCCGGCCGGACAGCGGTGTGCGGCCCGACGCGATGCCCGGTCCGAGGACGACCGCGCTGCGCTTGTCGAAGGACTCGCTGCCGTGCGCGATCGCCTTCTGCTCGCCGAGCTCGAGGTTCCATGTCGCGGCGACCGCGATCGGCCCCGGCCACGCGGTCGTCCCCGCCGATTGATAGACGCCGTCCGGTCCGTTGGCGTAGATGACGACCGGCGTACAGGCCACCTGTGCGGGGTACACGACCGGCTCTTCGCCGGTGAACCCGGGGTTCCACGTCGTACGAGCGGGGTCGTTCGCCGGCTGCTCGACCAGCCAGCGATACTTCTGATGCTGCGAGCTCGCGTCGAGCAGCGCCTGGGCGCGTTCGTCCGCGGTCTTCGAGTTATCCATCCAGGGCACGGTGCTGCAATCCACCGCGGCGGCCGGTGCGGCGACCGCGATCACCGTCCCCGTGCTCACCAGCGTGGCGCCCAGCAGCACCGCGATCGCACGTCGCCGCCCGCGCATCCGGCGCGGCTGTCGGTCGTTCTCGGACAACGTCATCGTCGTTCCTCTCCGTCGAGGAGCGATCCGTAGACCGCTCTACATATGTAGACCGCTCTACGGTGGCACGCCGCATCCGTGAACGTCAAGGCTTCTTCCGCCGTGTTCCACACGCCGGGACGGAGGAATGCCTCCACCTCGGCAGCGTGCCGATCTCTCCCGTCCCCGCACATGCGGGCCGCAGCAGGGCCATGTCAAGGGCCCGGCGCGCGGCATCCGTCGGGGTTAGCGTGTCGGCATGGACGAACGGCGAAGCGACGACGAGACGCCCCGTGACGGCATCCCGGGCGACGAGAGGCCGAGCAGCGGCGACGAGAACCCGGTGGGCGGGGACGAGACCACCGAAGAGCAGCTCGAGGCGGACAACCCGGTCGAAGCCGACACTCTCGAGACCCTCGACCCCGACAACCCGCCTGCCTGACGACCCACGCCGGCCAGCAGCGCCGGGGACGGCGAACCGCGGCTATGCCTCGCCGCGCCGGGGCAGGCAGCGCCCGGGGACGGCGAGCTGGGGCTACGCCTCGCGCGTGATCGTCACCTTGACGTGCAGGTTGCTCTTGAACGGGCCGGCGTACACGCCGCGCAGCGGCGGCACGTCGCCGTAGTCGCGGCCACGGCCGACGAGCACGTGCCGGTCGCCGATCTCGATGTTGTTCGTGGGGTCGAAGCCCTGCCACTCCCCCGCGTACCACTCGATCCAGGCGTGGGACTCGCCCGTCACCGCGACGCCGACCTCCGCCGACGGACGCGGGTGCAGGTAGCCCGACACGTAGCGCGCCGGGATGCCGACCTCGCGGAGCGCCCCGAGGGTGACGTGCGCGATGTCCTGACAGACGCCCTTGCGCGCCTCCCACGCCTCGCTCGCGGTCGAGTGCACGCCGGTGATGCCGTGCATGTACTCGACGGCGTCGCCCACCGCGACCGAGATCGCGTGCGCGGCGCGACCGGGGTGCTCGTGCTCCGCGGCGATGGCGCGCGCGAGCTCGGCGACCTCGGCGTGCGGGCGGGTGCGCCCGGTCTGCGTCAACTGCTCGACGGTCTCGATCGAGCGGGCGGACTCGCGGGCGAGGTCGTCCCACGTGAGGTCGATGTGCTCGAGCGGTCGCGGACGCACCTCGACCAGCGAGCGCGCGGTGATGGTGAGCGACGCGTGGGGCGACAGCACGTCGAACGCCGCGACCCGCGTGCCGAAGTAGTCGACGTACTGGTTGACGGATGTCGACGGCTCGATGTCGAGCGACGAGTTCAGCACGAACTGGCTGTCGGTCGAGCCGGGGAGCATGCGCGCCTCGTTGTACGAGGCCGTCACGTCGCCCAGATAGCTGAACCCGGTCTGGTGCTCGATGCGCAGGCGTTTCATGAGATCTCTCCGATCCAGCTGGGCTCGGCCTGCGTCGGGAAGAACCGGCCGCGGATCGCTTCGGATGCCTCGCGCGTGACGGTCTGCACGCGGTCCATGTGCGTGGGCAGCTCGCTGAGGATCTCGGAGATCGGCCGGTACTCGAGGTCGTTGCGGATCTGCCCGAGCGCGCGCAGCACCGTGTTGGAGTGGCCCACGCGATCGGCGCGCGGGTCGATCGCGCTCATGCACTCCTCGGCGCGCTGGATCGAGTAGATGATCGAGCGCGGGAAGAGCCGGTCGAGCAGGAGGAACTCGGCGGCATTGCCGGCGCTCGGCATGCCGCGGTACGTGCGCAGGTAGGCCTCGTAGGCGCCGCACGAGCGCAGGATCGTCGTCCACGACGGACCGGATGCCTCGGTTAGCGACCGTGTCGCCAGCAGGCGCGCGGTCATGTCGGTGCGCTCGATGCTGCGTCCGAGCGTGAAGAACTGCCATGCCTCGTCGCGGCTGGTGGACGAGTCGACGATGCCGACGGCGAGCGCCGCGCGCTCGCGCACCCACTGGAAGAACTCGTGCACGCGGTCGTTCTGCAGGCGCCGCGGCATCCGTGCATTCGTCGTGTTGAGCGTCTCCCACAGCTCCGTCGAGACGATCTCCCGCGCGCGGCGGGCATTCTCGCGCGCAGCCGTGAGGGCGTAGGCGATGCTCGAGGGGTTCATGCGATCGACCGCGAGGCGGGCCAGCACGTCTTCGCGGCGGACGTGCTCCACTCCCGGCGGCGGGGCGGAGCCCATGACGCTGAGCAGCGACCGGCAGGCGGTGTCCTCGTCGATCCAGGGGTCTTCGAGCAGCAGCTGCAGGTGCACGTCGAGGATGCGCGCCGTGCCGTCGCTGCGCTCGATGTACCGCCCGATCCAGAACAGGCTCTCCGCGATGCGACTCAGCATGTCGTGTCCTCGGAAGCTCGACGCGTTTCGTCCCGGTCGCCGGCGCTCCCTCGCTCGACGACCGGAATCCCGGTCGCTGAGCGGGCGATGCGAGACGAAACGCCCTCGACCGCGGCCTGCCGCTGCTGTTGCTGTTGCTGCTGCTCCTGCTGCTCGACGCGGGAGCGGGGCCGGTCGTGCGGCGAGTGGGTGGGCTCGGTCTGGGCGTCGTAGATGATCGGCACCGCGGCGGTCACCGTCGACGCCTGGTCGGCGACGAGCTCGGGCATGCCGCGGCCGTGGCCGTACTCGACCTTTCCGGGCGCGGAGCCGCCGACGATCCACGTGTCCTTCGAGCCGCCGCCCTGGCTGGAATTGACGACGAGCTGACCTTCCGGCAGGGCGACGCGGGTCAGGCCTCCGGGGAGCACCCAGACGTCTTCTCCGTCGTTGACCGCGAAGGGCCGCAGGTCGGCGTGGCGCGGTCGCATGCCGTCCTCCACGAGGGTGGGGATCGTCGACAACATGACCACGGGCTGAGCGATCCAGCCGCGGGGGTCGGCGCGCAGGCTGTGCCGGAGCTTCTCGAGCTCGGCGGGCGAGGCATCCGGTCCGACGACCAGCCCCTTGCCGCCCGAGCCGTCGACCGGCTTCACCACCAGCTCGTCGAGCCGGTCGAGCACCTCTTCGAGGGCGTTCGGGTCTTCGAGCCGCCACGTGTCGACGTTCTTGAGGATCGGCTCCTCCGCCAGGTAGTAGCGGATGAGGTCGGGCACGTACGTGTACAGCAGCTTGTCGTCGGCGACGCCGTTTCCCACCGCGTTCGCGATGGTGACGTTGCCGAGCCGCGCCGCCAGCATGAGTCCCGGTGCGCCGAGCATCGAGTCGGCGCGGAACTGCAGCGGATCGAGGAACTCGTCGTCGACACGTCGATAGATCACGTCGACGCGCTTGGGGCCGCGGGTGGTGCGCATGAACACCTTGCCGCCGATGCACAGCAGGTCGCGGCCCTCGACGAGCTCGACGCCCATGAGTCGCGCGAGCAGCGTGTGCTCGAAGTAGGCGGAGTTGTAGACGCCGGGCGTGAGCACGACGACGTTCGGGTCCTCGATGCCGGCGGGCGCCGAGGCGCGCAGCGCCGCGAGCAGCTTGTTCGGGTAGTCGCCGACCGGGCGCACCCGCATCGAGACGAAGAGCTCGGGAAGGGTCTGCGCCATGACACGCCGGTTCGAGATGACGTAGCTGACGCCCGACGGCACGCGCACGTTGTCTTCGAGCACGCGCATCTCGCCGTGCTCGTCGCGGATGAGATCGATGCCCGACACCTGGATGCGCACGCCGTTGGCGGAGTGGATGCCGGCGGCCTGGCGGTAGAAGTACTGCGAGCTCGCGATCAGCCCGGCGGGCAGCACCTCGTCGCGCACGCAGTACTGATGCCCGTAGGCGTCGTCGAGGAAGGCCTCGAGCGCGCGCACGCGCTGCTTCACACCGGCCTCGATGCGCGACCACTCGTCGAACGTGATCACGCGGGGCACGGCATCCAGCGGGAAGGGACGCTCCTCGCCCGCGAAGTCGAACGTCACGCCCTGCGCGAGATACGAGCTCGCGAGCGAATCGGTGCGCCCGCGCAGCTCCTCCTGAGTCATCTGCGCGAGCGCCTGGTAGAGCTCTCGATAGGCCTCGCGCGACTCGGCCGGCGCACCCGGGTGCGCCGGGTTTCCGAACATCTCGTCGAACGCGGGAACCCCCGAGGGCGTCTTGCGCGGCGCGAGCGTGGAGCCGTAGCCGTCGAACAGATCACCCATCCGGACAGCCTAATGCGGGCCGTGTTGCCGCGGTGTTTCGACGGATGCCGGCAGCACCGTGAGCGCGAGCCGGCGGCGGGGCGACACCCGGCGAACCGGCGGCCATGCCGCTCACGGCACGCTGCACCGCGCCGCGGACCGGTGCGCCGTAAGAACCCCGTAATCCCGGACACCGCCCTGCGGACGCTCACGAACCATACGCTGGCACCATGGCAGCGACCCGACCGGCGGGACGCGCCCCGGCCCCGCTGACGTGGGTCGCGGGCGTGGCTGCCGTGCTGCTCGGGGCGGGGCTCGGCGAGTTGACGGCCATCGTCGTCAGCCCCTCGTCCAGCCCCGTGGCCGCGATCGGCGCCGCCCTCATCGACGTCGCGCCGCCGTGGGCGAAAGACACCGCGATCGCCCTGTTCGGCACGGCCGACAAGATCGCGCTCGTGGTCGGCATCGCCCTCGCGATGCTGGTCCTCGCCGCGCTCGCCGGCTGGCTCCAGGCACGCCGTCCGCCGTGGGGTGTCGTCGTGATCGCCGTCTTCGGCATCACCGGCGCGATCGTCGCGGCGACGCGACCCGGCGCCGGCGCACTCGCGTGGCTGCCGGCACTCGTCGCAGGTGCGGTGGGCGCCGTCGCGCTCTGGCTGCTGATCCGGCTGCTCCAGCCCGCCCCGGCCGACCCTGCACCGGCCGACCCGGCACCGGCCGAGCCAGCACCGGCCGACCCTGCACCGGCCGACCCGGCACCGGCCGAGCCTGCACCGGCCGGGCCCGCACCGGCCGAACCCGCAGCGCCCATTGCCGCTCCCGCCTCGGACGTGCCCGCCGCCTCGCCGCCCAGCCGGCGCGCGTTCTTCGCGTGGGCGGGTGCCGCAGCGGCAGCCGGCATCCTCGCGACAGTGGTCGGCGTGCGAGGTGCGACGTCGGCGACGGTCGCCGCCGTCCGGCGGGCGGTGAGGCTGCCGCAGCCGGCGGTCGCGGCATCCGCCGTCCCCGCCGGCGCGGAGCTCGACATCGCCGGCCTCGCCGATGTCGTCACGCCCAACGACCGGTTCTACCGCATCGACACCGCCCTCATCGTGCCCGAGGTCGACCCCGCGGACTGGCGCCTGCGCGTGCACGGCATGGTGGCGAACGAGTTCGAGCTGACGTGGGACGAGCTGCTGGCGCTGCCCCTCGAGGAGTCGTTCACAACGCTCGCCTGCGTGTCGAACGAGGTCGGCGGCACCCTGATCGGCAACGCGCGGTGGCTGGGCTACCCGCTCCGCGAGCTGCTGGCACGTGCCCGCCCCACGGCGGACGCCGACATGGTGCTGTCTCGCTCGATCGACGGGTTCACGGCATCCACCCCGCTGGACGCCCTCACCGACGAACGCAACGCGATCCTCGCCGTCGGCATGAACGACGCCCCGCTGCCGACGGAGCACGGCTTCCCGGTGCGCATGGTGGTGCCGGGGCTGTACGGCTACGTGTCGGCGACGAAGTGGGTCGTCGATCTCGAGGTCACGCGCTTCGACCGCGCGACCGCGTACTGGACGACGCGCGGATGGTCGGAGCGCGGACCGATCAAGCTGCAGTCGCGCATCGACGTGCCGCGTCGCGGCCAGGGCCTGAAGGCCGGGGAAGTGGTCGTCGCGGGCGTGGCGTGGCAGCAGCAGGTGGGCGTCGAGGGCGTCGAGGTGCGCATCGACGAGGGCGAGTGGATGCCGGCTGCCCTCGCGACGGCCATCTCGGACGACACGTGGGTGCAGTGGAGCTTCCCCTGGACGGCGACGACGGGTGACCACGTCATCGAATGCCGCGCGACGAGCAAGGCCGGAGAGGTGCAGACCGAGAAGACGGCGCCGCCCGCCCCGGACGGGGCCACCGGCTGGCACTGGCGCACGGTGTCGGTCTTCGACTGACGGCCGGGGCCGACCCGGTTCAGGCGGAGAGCACCACGCGCAGCTGCTCGACCGCCCAGTCCAGCTCGGTGCCGCGGATGACGAGCGGCGGTGCGATGCGGATGGTCTGGCCGTGCGTGTCCTTGACGAGCACTCCGCGGCCGATGAGCCGTTCGGCGATCTCGCGGCCGGTGCCGACGGCAGGATCGATGTCGACACCCGCCCAGAGCCCCGCGACGCGGATCTCCGTCACGCCATGGCCGATGAGCGCCTGCAGCTTGGACTCGAGGTGCTCGCCCAAGAGCTTGGCGCGCCGCTGGAACTCGCCGGTCTGCAGCATCTCGACGACACGGAGACCCACCGCCGCGGCGAGCGGGTTCCCGCCGAAGGTCGAGCCGTGCTCGCCCGGGTGGATCACGCCGAGGACATCGCGATCGGCGACGACCGCTGAGACGGGAAGGATGCCGCCGCCCAGCGCCTTGCCGAGCAGGTACACGTCGGGCACGACGCCTTCGCGGTCGCACGCGAACGTCTCGCCGACACGGCCGAGGCCCGACTGGATCTCGTCGGCGATGAGCAGCACGCCGCGGCGTGTGCAGATCTCGCGCACCGCCCGGAGGTATCCCTCGGGCGGCACCACCACGCCCGCCTCGCCCTGGATCGGCTCGATGAGCACGGCGACCGTGTCGGCGGTGATCGCCGCGTCGATGACGGCGGCGTCGCCGAAGGGCACCGACACGAAGCCCGGCGTGAACGGCCCGAAGTCGGCCCGCGCCTGCGGG
Organism: Microbacterium sp. LMI12-1-1.1; assembly: GCF_040676455.1. Classification (NCBI taxonomy): domain Bacteria; kingdom Bacillati; phylum Actinomycetota; class Actinomycetes; order Micrococcales; family Microbacteriaceae; genus Microbacterium; species Microbacterium sp. LMI12-1-1.1. Next base: position 1,456,304 of record NZ_JBEGIA010000001.1, read on the forward strand.
TCGTCGCTGAAGCCCACGATCGTGGTCGTGCGGCCGTGGAAGTTGCCGTGGGCGACGACGATGCGCGCGGCATCCGGCGCCACGCCCTTCACGCGATAGCCCCACGCACGTGCGACCTTGATGCCGGTCTCGACCGCCTCTGCGCCCGTGTTCATGGGCAGCACGAGATCCTTGCCGCACAGCGCGGCGAGTGCGGCCGCGAACGGCCCCAGGCGATCGTTGTGATACGCGCGGCTGGTGAGCGTGAGGCGGTTCAGCTGCTCCTGCGCCGCGGCGAGCAGCGCCGGATGCCCGTGCCCGAAGTTGAGCGCCGAGTAGGCCGACAGCAGGTCCAGGTAGCGCTTGCCTTCGACATCGGTCACCCACGCGCCCTCCCCGCGGGAGATCACCACGGGCAGCGGGTGGTAGTTGTGCGCGACGTGCTCCGCTTCGGCGGCGATGATCTGGCTCATCGCCGCGTCGACGGAGGGCGAAGTGGCGGTCATGGTGCTCCTCTTTCCCGCCGTCAGCGCCGCAGCTCGAGCGTGCAGCACTTGATGCCGCCGCCGCCGAGCAGCAGCTCGGACAGATCGACGAGCACCGGGTTGTAGCCGCGCTCGCGCAGCTGCGCCTCGAAGCCCTTCGCACGAGGCGAGATGATGACATTGAGCCCGTCGCTGGCCGAGTTGAGCCCGAACACGGCGCCATCGGCGTCGGCGACGCGGATCGCGTCGGGGTAGCGCTCGGCGAGGATCGCCTGGCTGCGCTCATCGAACGCCTGCTCGAGGTAGGCGATGTTGGCCTTCTCGACGCCGCCCGTGCCTTCGACCGGATCGAGCACCGAGATGGCGGTGTCGAGGTGGTAGAACCGCGGGTCGACGAGGTTGAGACTGACGACCTCCTTGCCGAACACGTCGGCCAGTTCGCGGTGGCTGTCACCCGTCGAGCGGAAGCCGGTGCCGGCGAGGATCGTGTCTCCGACCAGGAGGAAGTCGCCTTCGCCCTCGTTGACCTCGACGGGCTCGGCGACCTCGAAGCCGTTGGCGCGGAACCAGTCCATGAACGCCGGGCCCTCGGGCACACGCTCCTGGAACCGGAACTTCGCGCCGTAGGCGACGTTGTCGATGACGAAGCCGCCGTTGGCGGTGTACACCATGTCGGGCAGGCCATCGATGGGGTCGATGAGGTGCACCTCGTGGCCGAGTGCGATGTAGGTGTCGTACAGCGCCTGCCACTGGCGGACGGCGAGAGCCGTGTCGGTCGGGTTCGCCGGCTCCATCCACGGGTTGATCCGGTAGCTCACGATGAAGTGCTCGGGGCGGCACATCAGGTAGCGGCGCACCTGCTGGATGCGACCCGCGGCGACGGCGGTCTCGGTCGCACCTTCGGTCGCCGAACCGGTCGAGGTGGCGGGCGCGGTGTTCTGCGTGGACATCTTGCTCCTGTACGAGGGGCGGCGGACGCTGTCCAGGGGCCCGGCGGCCCTTCGACTCGCTGCGCTCGCTCAGGAACCGCGACGGAAGGGGACAACCGGGCACGCCGCGACCATTCTCTCACGAAGGTTGTGCGCGCCCTGGGAGCAGCTCCCCGCGCCGTTTCCACAAAGCGCCGGCGCGCAGTGCGAAGCCTCCGGGCGTGGGCCCGGCGGCAGCCTCAGGCCGCCGTCACCACGACCTTCCCGACCGTGTGCCCGGCGGCGACGTGGGCGAGCGCGGCGGGCGCGGCGTCGAACGGGAACGTCCGCTCGATGACGGGGCGCAGCGACCCGGCCGCGGCGAGGGCGATGAGCTCCGCGAGCACGTCGGGCTTCGCGGTCGCCGCGAGCGGGCGAAGCGGCCGTCGCGAGCCGATCGAGCGCAGGGAGGCGCCCAGGATCCGCCCCATCGGTCCCAACAGGCGACCGCCCTCCCCCGACACGAGCACGACCCGGCCGCCGTCGCGCACGAGGCGCTGCAGCACACGCAGCGGCGCGGTGCCGGCGATGTCGACGACCACGTCGAACGCGCCGTCCTCGAGCTCCGGCGAACCGGGCTGCACACGGCGATAGTCCAAGGTGCGCGTCGCGCCCAGCCCTTCGACGAGGTCGCGGTTCTGCTCACCGCACAGCGCCCAGACCTCGGCGCCGCGCAGGACCGCGAGCTGCACGGCGAACGTGCCGACGCCTCCCGAGGCTCCGATCACCAGCACGCGATGACCGGATGCCGCGCCGCCGCGCTCGAGCGCCTGCCACGCGGTCCCGCCCGCGATCGGGAGTGCCGCCGCGACGACGGCGTCGAGAGCGGGAGGGCGGGGCACGAGCCGAGCGGCCGGTGAGATTGCGTAGCGCGCGAGCCCGCCGCCGCCGGGCAGCTCCCCCACGACCTCATCGCCGACGGCCACCTGCGTCACGCCGTCGCCGATCGCGACCACGGTGGCCGCGGCATCCATCCCCCGCACCGGCTGACGCGGCCGGCGCAGACCGAACGCGAGACGCACGAGGAGCGGCTCGCCGCGCATCACGCGGATGTCGCCGTTGTTGAGGCCCGTGGCGCGCAGGTGCAGCAGCACCTCGCCGCGTCCGGGCGCGGGGATGTCGACCATCCCCCGCGCGACGGCCTCGACCTCGCCGTAGCGATGCTGGGTCCAGGCGGGCATCTGGTCGGTGCTGAGTGCCGTGGGTCTGTTCGCGGACATGTCATTCCTCCGGATAGTCGAAGAGGTCGTCGAGACCCACGCCGAAGGCGCGGGAGAGCTGGAAGGCGAGCTCGAGCGTGGGCGAGTACTTGCCCTGCTCGATGGCGATGAGGGTCTGTCGAGTCACGCCGATCCGGCGGGCGAGCTCGGCCTGGGTGATGCCGGCCGCCTCGCGCACGGCGCGGATCGAATTGGTGACCTTGGTGGGCTTGACCATCAGACGAGCCCGCGGCGGTAGGCGATGACGCTCGCGATGCCGCCGATGATCGACGAGGCGGCGAAGCCGAAGAACATGCAGTTCGCGATCCAGAACCAGTCCGCCTCGAAGGCGCACAGCACGATGACGCCGAGACCGGCGATGACGGTGAACGCCTGGCCCACCCTGCCGCTCATAGCGCTGATGTCGCGGTCGCGCTGATCGCTGGTGCCGACGCCGTCGGGGTCGCGCATGCCGGCGAGGATCCCCCACACGATGCTGATGACGATCGCCGCGACGATGCTGCCGCCGATCGTCCAGAGCATCAGCGGCACCCAGTCGACATCCGTCAACGGCCCGCCACCCGCCTGCTGCAGGACCAGGATCACGTAGACAGCGACCCCGACCACGCTCGCGATGAGGCTCGCCCAGATGTTGCGCTCTTCGTAGACCATGAGATGCCCCCGGCAGTGTGTAAAAGATTCTTGACACTGAACTTAGGCCGGTCTGCCGCGCATGTCAAGAATCTTTTACACATCTGAGAGGACCCGACATGAATGTTCGTCTGCGACCCCTCGCTGGACCGGCGAGCTCCTACCTGGCCCTCGCCGTATTCGGCATGCCGGGCTCTCTGCTGCCGAGAGCTTCGGCAACGCGCAGCTCGGCGTCGCGCTCGAACTCCGACCCGCGGAATCAACCTCGATCGCGCCCGCCCCCGCAGCACTGATCGGCGAGCCGGTCAGGTGACGCGGATGCCGTGGGAAGCGGCATCCGTCATGACATCCGTCGCCCGATCATGCGAGTGTCGCGTGCACCGGCAGAGCATCCCATTCAGCCCGCAGCACACCCATCACGACGGAGTCGTAGCGCGCGCCGCGCACCTCGCGGGCGTTGCGGAAGCGCGCCTCCTCGACGAAGCCGAGCCGGTGCCCGACCCCGAGCATGCGCGAGTTGCCCGACCACGTGGAGTAATCGAGACGCACGACCTCGGTCGCCGCGAAGAGGTAGTCGGTCCAGATCCGCAGCGCCTCCGTGCCCACGCCGCGGCCCCGGGTCGCGGGGTCGTAGACGGTCAGGCCCATGCGGCGCCAGTCCGACTCCTCGGACTCCCAGTGCCACGAGATCGAGCCGACCATCGCGTCGGGCTCTTCGTCCATCACGATCACGGCTCGCGCCAGAGGTGACTCGGCGGCATACTCCCCCGAGGCGATGCGGCCGCGGAACCGATCGAGGCGCTCGTCGATCTCGGACGACGAGAGCTTCGGGAAGTACGGCCCATCCCACCTGTGCCAGTCTTGCTCGGGCTGCAGCCAACGGCGGTACGCCTCGAGGTCGCCTTCCTCGTAAGCGCGGACGGCGACGCCGTCACTCCGGCCGATCACTCGATATGCGCTCACCCGCCCCAGTCTTCCAGGATGCCGTGGGCCGAGGCATCAGCTCGCGTCGAGGCCCCCGTCCGGGCGGAGCCCTCGGTTCGAGTGCCACGTTGTGTGGACTCAGCGCCTGTGAAGGCACATATCGTGACACTCGAACCTGCGACGTACGGCACCGCCGCCTCCCCGTGAGGGAAGACGGCGGCGCGTCGGCTCGGCTGCCGCCCGCTACCCGTTCGGGTCCTGGAACAGCCGAGGGGCGAAGTCGATGAGGTTCTTCTGCCAGACGTCCCACCCGTGAGGGCCGACCGTCACGCCGTCGAACTCGTAATCGATGCCCAGCTGATCCAGCACCGGAAGGGAGTTCATCACCGACCCGTACGTGAAGTCCGTGATGTCACCGGTGTAGAGGCGATACAGCTCGGTGCCCGCGTTGATGGCCTCGACGTCGACGCCTGCCGTCCCGCCGAAGCCCGCTGCGAAGGTCCCGATCCAGGCGAACTCGCCGGGATGCGCCTTGAGCACGGACACTGTGCGCGCCCCGCCGGCCGACAGCCCGGCCAGCGCCCGGTCGGCGGGATCGCTGCTGACGTTGTAGCGCTCCTCTGTCACCGGTACGACGTTCTCGAGCAGCTCCCGCGGGTAGTCCCCGACGTTGCCGTTGGGCATCACGACGACCATCGGCTCGATGGCGCCGTCCAGCGACAGGTTGTCGAGGATCTGGCGTGCACGCCCGACCTCCACCCAGTCGGTCCAGCTCTGACCGCCGCCGTGGTTGAGCACGAACAGCGGATAGGGCTCGGCGCGGTCGGGGTCGTATCCCGGCGGGGTCCACACGTAGGCACTGCGCTGCTGGCCGGCCACGGTGCTCTCGTAGGTCATGACGTCCAGGTCCCCGCCCTGACCCTCGGCGACGTCGGCAAGCAGTCGCGATCCCTCTCCGGGGACGAGGAAGGTGCTCCACGCCGGCTCCGATGTCACCTTCGTCGGGTTGGACGTGTCCTTGACGGACTGACGATCGACGATGAGCCGATAGTGGTAGAACTTCTCCTCGAGCGGGCCGACGGTCGCCCTCCAGCGATCACCGACCTTGTTCATCTCCACCCGCAGCCAGCTGCCACCGGGCGCCCAGTTCGCCCACACCGAGACGTACTCGGCATCGGCGAAGTCGGTCGTCGTCTCGAACGTCACGAAGTCGTCCCCGGTGAGCCACGGTGTGGGCGTCGTGCCCGCGGCGGGCGGCTCGAAGCGCTCCGTGAGCGCCGTGTGCCCCTCGCTCATGGCGGGGTCGGATGCCACACCGGCGAACAGCCGCGGCGCGAAATCGATGAGGTTCTCCTGCCAGGCGTTCCAGTTGTGTCCGGCATCCGGGTTCACACCGTCGAACTGATAGTCCAGTCCGAGCTCGTCGAACTTCTGGAACGAGTCGTAGACGTCGTTGTGCGCGATGTCGGTCTTGTTGCCGACATAGACGCGGAACAGCTCGGTTCGGTCGTTCATCCTGTCGACGGGGATGGCGTCGAGGTCGCCGAAGCGTCCGGCTCCGAACGTGCCGATCGCGTCGAACTCGCCCGGGTGCTCGCTGAACACCTCGAATGCCTGGCCCCCGCCCATCGACAGGCCCGCGAGCGCCCGATGGTTCTTGGAGGGTGAGACGTTGTAGGTCCGCTCGACCGCGGGGACGATGTTCTCGAGCAGCTCAGCCGAGAAGTCGTCGACGTTGCCGTTGCCCATCACGACGAGCATGTCTTCGAGCTGGCCCCGCAGCCACAGGTTGTCGAGGATCTGCTCCGCACGCCCCACCTCGACCCAGTCGCGGTAGCTCTGGCCGCCACCGTGCTGGAGGTACAGCACGGGCAGCTTCTTCCCCTTGGGCCGGTAGGTCGGCGGAACCCAGACGAGCGCCTCGCGCTCCTCGCCCGCGACGGAACTGGCGTACGAGAGCGTCTGGACGACGCCGGCCTGCTCGGGCGCATCCGCCAGCAGCGCCGCCGACTCGCCGGGGATGAAGAACGTGCTCCACTCCGGTTCGGATGCGACGCTCGTCGGGTTGCTCGTGTCCTTCAGGACTTTGCTGTCGTCCCCCGTGACCTGGTAGTAGTACAGGCCGGGCTCGAAGGGCCCGTACGTCGCGGTCCAGTTGGCGCCGCTGCGCTGCAGCCCGATCTGCGCCCAGTTGTGCGAGGGTCCGAAATTGCCCTCGACGACCACCTGCGACACCGGCCCGACCGCGGCTTCGACGGCGGCGTTGGGGACGGCGATCCGCAGATATCCGCCTTCCTGCTGCGCGATCCAGGGGTCCGCCGCGCTCGCCGGCGCGGCCGCCATCAGCCCGGTGAGTGCCAGGACTGCAGCAGTCACGACGGCAACGGCTCGTCTCGCTCTCCCGAACCGGCGGGAGCGCCGGTCCTCGGATGTGATCTCCATCGATTCCTCATCTCGTGTGACTCGACCGGCTCCGGGAGCACGCTGGCCCCCGGGGCCGACTGGCTGAGACGGGCGGGCGCGCAGCGAAGCGCGCGCATTTACAACGTAGTAATTCCCGTCCTCGCTCACTCTTGCAGAGCCGGTCACATCTGGTCAAGGGAAAAGTACAACGTCGTAAACGGCGCTTCACAACGTCGTGGATCGGCGGTAGCCTGGCGCCCGCACGGCCTTCGTGCGAGGCCTGCAGCGACTGCCGGCATCCTTCTCGCACGCAGTCTGACGCTCTGCATCGAGCTATCGAGCGGGCGCGGCCGTCGAATCGCGGACGACGAGAGTCGTGGCCAGTTCGACCCGGGTGACGTCCGGCCGCGGCTCGTCGAGCAGCTGGAGAAGCAGCTTCGTCGCCTGCTCGGCCATCTCGCGAAGCGGCTGATGAACGGTCGTCAGCCGCGGGCTCGCGAGCTCGGCGATCGCAAGGTCGTCGTAGCCGACGACAGACAACCCGCTCGGCACCGCGATTCCCCTCGCCTGCGCCGCGTACACCACACCTAGGGCCTGCAGATCGTTCCCCGCGAAGATCGCGGTCGGCGGATCGGCGAGTCGCAGCAGCTCGGAGGCATGCCTCTCGCCCCCCTCACGCCGGAAGTCGCCGTAGCGGATCCACTCCGGCTCGATCGCCAGCCCGGCGGAGGTCATCGCCGCTCGGTAGCCATCGAGTCGCGCCAGGGAGCACATGACATCCTCGGGACCCGTGATCGCCGCGATCCGGCGATGTCCCAGCTCCAGCAGGTGCCTCGTCGCCGCGAGACCGCCGGACCAGTTCGCCGACCCGACGGAGGGGATGCCGGGTGCCGGGTCCCCTGCCGGATCGATGGTGACGAACGGGATGCCTCGCGCCTTGAGCGTTGCGCGACCCTGCGGAGGCACATCGGCGAACAGCAGGATGATCCCGGTAGGTCCGCGGCGCACGACGGCATCGATCCACTCGGGTCCGGGCGCACGCCTGTCGCCGCTGACCGACAGTGAGATCGCCAGGCCCACCTCGGCGGCGCTCTCGCGAACCCCTTCGATGACGGCGAGTGCCCAGTCGCCGTCGAGTTCGTGCAGCACCACCTCGATGTACTCGCGCCGCTCTTTGCTCTTCCGGCGTCGATAGCCGCTCCTGCGCAGCTGCTCCTCGACGAGGGCGCGCGTCGCCGACGACACGTCGGCCGCACCGTTGAGCACCTTCGAGATGGTCGTCAGCGACACCCCGGTCTGTGCGGCGATCTCCTTGAGTGTCACCCGCTGGGCCCGCGCCATCACACCACCCGTGCTAGCGCGCCGCGCGCCCGAGTATCGTCGCCAGCCCTTCGCGGATCCGGCGGTGGGCGAACGAGAAGGCGTCAGCCATGTTCCAGCCGCCGAGCCCGAACCCCCTCAGGGTCACCGGCCCGTCGTCGGCCACGATGCGGGTCCCGTCGACACGGAGCATGCCGTGCGGCGTCATCGACTCTCCTCCTCTGTGTGCACGTCTGAGACGGATCGGTCGGCTGCGCTCAGTCGAGCGTCAGAACCGTCCACGAGACAGGCGGCAGCGTGATGCTGACCGTGCCCTCGCCGACCCTCACCGAGGTGTTCTCCCGCGGGGTGACGCGTTCGGGATCATCCAGGGTGTTCGCCGCGTGGATGTCGCCGTCGAAGAGCGACGTCGCCCGCGCGTCGCCGATAGCACCCACCGCACGGGTGTCGATGTCGAGTGTGACCTCCTCCGTCAGGCTGCGGTTCACGGCGAAGACCGTCGTTCCGCCGCCGGCCGCGTCGTGGGTCGCGACGGCGTCGACGACCGGCACCTCGCCGTAGAGCGGGGTGTCGTAAGTCGGGCTGTCGAGCTTGAGCTCGAGCGCGACGTCGCGGGCCAGTCTCGAGGTGAGCGAGAACGGGTGGAACGTGGTCTGCCGCCACGCGGGGCCGCCCGGCTCGGTCATGATCGGCGCGATCACATTGACGAGCTGCGCGAGGCTGGCGGCGGTCACCCGGTCGGCGTGGCGGATCAGCGAGATCATGAGGCTGCCCAGTACGACGGCATCCAGCACTGAGTACGAGTCCTCCAGCAGCCGCGGCGCGACCGGCCACTCGGCCACGTCGGTGATCTTGTCCACCTCGTTGTAGCGGGACTGGTACCAGACGTTCCACTCGTCGAACGAGATGTTGATGGTCTTGTCGCTGCGACGGGTCGCCTTGACGTGATCTGCCGTCGCGACGACAGCCTCGATGAAGCGGTCCATGTTGACGCCCGACGCGAGGAAGCTGCCGTAGTCGTCGCCCTTGGGCTCGTAGTAGGCGTGGCACGAGATGAAGTCGACGTCGTCGTAGGTGTGCTCGAGGACCACACGCTCCCAGTCGCCGAACGTCGGCATCTGCGCGCTCGAGCTGCCGCAGACGACGAGCTCGAGATCGGGATCGATCTGCCGCATCGCGCTCGCTGTCTTCGCCGCGAGCCTGCCGTACTCCTCAGCCGTGCTGTGGCCGAGCTGCCACGGGCCGTCCATCTCATTGCCCAGGCACCACATCCGGATGCCGTGCGGTTCGGGATGCCCGTTCGCGACCCGTCGCTGCGCCCAATGGGTGCCCGAGCGCAGATTGGCGTACTCGAGGACGTCGAGGGCCTCGAGCACCCCACGCGTGCCCAGGTTGACCGCGTACATCAGCTCGCTGTCGACCTTCTTCAGCCAGGTCGCGAACTCGTCGAGGCCGATCTCGTTGCTCTCGGTCGAGTGCCAGGCCAGGTCGAGCCGTGGCGGTCGCTCCTCCCGCGGCCCGACGCCGTCCTCCCAGCGGTAGCCCGACACGAAGTTGCCGCCCGGGTACCGGATGGTCGAGACCCCGAGTTCGCGCACGAGCTCGATGACGTCGGTGCGGAAGCCGTCCTCGTCGGCATTCTCATGCCCCGGCTCGTAGATGCCGTCGTACACGCAACGGCCCAGGTGCTCGACGAACGAGCCGAAGAGGCGGCGATCGACGGGTCCGATCGTGAACTGCGGGTCGAGGGTGAGGTGTGCTCGGTTCATTCTTCTCTTCCAACGACGAGGGAAAGGGGCAGGGGCGTGTGCCGCGCGGTCACTTGAGGCTTCCGATCGACAGCCCGCCCTGCCAGTACTTCTGAAGCCCGAGGAACGCGATGATGAGCGGGATCACGGAGACGAGCGCGCCGAGGATGATGATGCTCCACAGGCTCTGCCCGCCTGCCGCCCCGTATGTGGATGCGGTGGACTGCCAGAGCCCGATGCCGACGGTGACCGGGAAGAGGCGGTTGTCCGACAGCATCACGAGCGGGAGGAAGTAGTTGTTCCACGACGCCACGACGGACAGCAGCACCACCGTCACGATCGCCGGGCGGAGGAGCGGCAGCGCCACCTGCAGGAACGTCCTGAACTCGCCCGCGCCGTCGACGCGTGCGGCGTCCAGAAGCTCGTCGGGCACCGCATCACGCGCGTACACGTTCATGAGGTAGACCCCGAACGGATTGAGCAGGCTCGGGAAGATCACCGCCCAGATGGTGTTCGTCCAGCCGACCTGGGCGAACAGCACGAAGGTGGGGATGACGAGGGCCGTCGTCGGGATCATGACGGCACCCAGCAGGATCGCGAACGCGGCACGCCGGCCGGTGAAGCTGTACTTCGCGAATCCGTAGCCGGCCAGCACGGCGAGCACCGTCGCGCCGACGCCGCCGGCGATCGCGTAGAGGGCGGAGTTCGCCAGCCACCGTGCGTAGATGCCCCCGCTGTAGGTGAAGAGTTCGACCAGATTGCCGATGTAGTCGATGTCGTCCGAGAACCAGAGCGCACTGCCGCCGCCGAACAGACCGGCCGAGCTCTTCGAGCTGTTGACGATGAGCCACCAGAACGGGATCAGGAAGTACACCATCAGCAGCGCGAGCACGATGTTCATCGGGATGCGGCCGCGCTTCTGCGGAGTCGTTCGACGCTCGAGGCGCCTCCGGGGCTTCGGGTTCGTGCCGGTGAGCTCCATGGGTGTGACGGTCATGAGAAGAAGCTCCCTCGCTTGCGGGTGGCGAACAGGAAGATGTAGACGCACAGGAAGACGACCGCCCCGAGCGCGAACGAGATCGCCGCGCCGTAGTTGTAGTTCGCCAGCGAGAACGCCTGCTGGTAGGCGTACATGTTCGGCGTGAAGTCGTTGGGAATCGCTCCGGCGGCCAGCTGCTGCAGGATCTGGGGCTCGTTGAAGAACTGCAGGGTGCCGATGAGGGCGAACACCAGGATCAGCAGCAGGGCTGGAGAGAGCAGCGGGATCTTGATCCGCAGGACGATCTGCCATTGGGATGCGCCGTCGATGCGAGCGGCCTCGTAGAGCGTCGGATCGATGCCCTGCAGCGCGGCGTACAGGATGATCATGTAGTAGCCGACCCACTGCCAGGTGACGATGTTGAGCAGGCCGTAGAAGATCAGGCTGCTGCTCAGGAAATCAGGGGCCTGCCTGCCGAAACTTTCGAAGATCTCCGCGAGGGGACCGAAGTTGTCGCTGTAGAGGAACCCCCACATCAGGGCACCGATCACGGTCGGGATCGCGTAGGGCATGAAGATCATCAGGCGCGAGAATCGCGCGAACCGTGTGATCACGATGTCGAGGATCAGAGCGATCGCGAGCGAAATCGCCATCTGCAGCGGAATGAGCACCAGCGAGAACCGGATGACGAACCACATGCCGTCGAGGAAGGACGGGTCGCTGAAGGCCTTGACGTAGTTCCCGAAGAGAACGAACCTCGTCCCGCCGATGAGGGACTTCTGGAACAGGCTCAGATAGAGCGCGAACCCGATCGGGAGTATGAGAAGGGCGAGAAAGACGATCCCGAAGGGTCCGACGAAGAGCCAGCCGTAAAGGTTCTGGCGCCGCGTGGTCGACCTTCTGGGCTTCGTCTTCGCGGGAGTTGCGGTTGACGCAGTCATGATTTCTCCAGGTCTGGCAGGGGATGGCCGAGGGCCGGTCCGCAGGAGCACGGACCGGCCCTGCGGTCACGTCACTTGACGGTGAAGCCCTGCTCCTCCGCATATGCCACGACGGCCTCTTGCAGGGCGTCCGCCGCCTCGGAGCCGGTTGCGGACCCCTCGTTGATGCGGGCGATCTGCTCCGTGAGCTGCGAGTAGTAGTACTGGCCGATCGGCGTGTAGGTCATGCCCTCGTAGGCATTGGCCGCCGGCACGTACACCTCCTTGTTGGCCTGCTGGCCGCCGAAGAAGGGCACCTCGTAGTCCTGGAACTCCGGAGACTCCAGCACGTTGACGTTCAGCGGGAAGATGATCTGGTTCTGCCAGCCGTCGTCCAGCGAAGCCTGGTCCGCGTAGACGCCGAACGCCACCTGGGCCGCGAGGTCGGGGTCGCTCGCCTGGCTCGACACCGAGAAGGCGGAGCCACCCCAGTTGATGGCGATGGGGTTGCTCGCATCCCACTGCGGCATCGGGGCAGTCGCCCAGACACCGGCATCCGCGCCCTCGCCGACGCCCGCGCCCTGGAGGTAGCCCGGAGCCCAGGCGGCCGAGAGGTAGGTGGCGTAGTCGCCGTTGATGACACCCGCGATGTACTCGGGCGTGAACTGGTCCTCCGTGCCGACAAGATCCTTCTCGACAAGTCCGCTCCAGTAGTCGAGGACCTCCTTGACCTCGGCGCTGTTGAGGTCGATCCCGATCTCACCTTCGTTGGCGGGGTCGTACTCGAACGGCTGCGCGCCGTTCTGGTACATCAGCGCCGTGACCTCGGCGGGCTGGTTCGCGGCGAAGCTGGCGAAGACCGGGCCCCCGGCATCCTTCACCGTCTGCGCAGCAGTCTCGAGCTCAGCCCACGTGGTGGGCGGAGTGATGCCGTACTGATCGAAGATGTCGGTGCGGTAGATCATGCCCATCGGGCCGCCGTCGACCGGAGCGCCGTAGACGCCGTCGCCGACGGAGACGTCCTTCCACGCGCCCTCGCTGAAGTTGTCCTTCACGTCCTCGTAGCCGAGGTCGTTCAGCTCGACCAGGGCGTCCTGCGCCTGGAAGGTCGCGATCCGGTCAGCCTCGACCATCATGACGTCGGGGGCGCCGCTGCCGGCTGAGATCGCGGTCTGGAACTTGTCGTAGGCGTCACCGCCCGCACCGGCGTTCGTCCAGCAGACCTGGACCTCGTCGTTCTGCTCGTTGAAGTTGTCGACGACGAGCTCCATGTTGGGGTACCAGGCCCACATGGTGACGACCGGCAGATCCTCTTTGGGGATGGAATTCGTGCAGTTCGCGTCGTCGTTGCCGCCGCCGTCGGCATTGTCGCCGCCACCTCCGGCGGTGCAGGCAGCCAGAGCGCCGACCAGGGCGAGCGCTGTGACTGCAGCAAGGACAGGCTTCGTCTTCACTGGAGTTTCCTTTCGGTATTGCTGACTTCTTCGTCGGTGCACGACCGTTCCGAGGGCCGGTCCGCCCCGGGTGGCGACGGTCGGTCCAGGTGGTCTACAACGTTGTAGAGCAACGTTGTAGTCACTTTCCCACCGGCCGCATCGGCTGTCAAGACGCCGGCGGGAATTTCTGGGCGGCGGGCGAAACTTCTGCCGTCAGTAGGTGACCGGCGCGCTGCCCAGGCGGGCCAGGAGCGCCGACAGGGCCGCGTACGCCTCATCGCGATAGGCCGCGAGCTCCGGCGCGAGCTCCGGCCCCGGTCGCGATCGCGTTGCGAGCCGCGTCGAGCAGATGGCGGGCGGTGGCCGCGGCGCGACGCGAGGCGGGAGTCGACGGAAGGGATCGCGTCCGGACTCCGTCCTCGGCGCATGGTGGGTCCGCCATGACGCGCAGCGCGGGCACGATACACTTCTTTACAACGTTGCATTGCGACGTCGCATACACTCTGCGGCTCCCTCGACGGCCACCGCTCGCCGACTGGGGAACGCAGTAGAGTGCAGAGATCGCACATGGGAAGGCGGGAGCATCGATGGGGGCAACGATGCATGACGTCGCCCGAGTGGCCGGCGTCTCGATCAAGACGGTGTCGAACGTCATCAACGACTATCCGCACGTCCGACCCGGCACGCGCGATCGCGTCAATGAAGCGATCGAGCAGCTCGACTACCGTCCGAACCTCTCGGCGCGGGGGCTGCGGTCCGGCCGCACAGGTGTCATCGGGCTGGCTGTGCCGTCCCTGCGTGAGAACTACTTCGCCGAACTCGCGGACGAGGTGATCAGAGCGGCCGAGAAGCGCGGCCTCGGTGTCATGGTGGAGCAGACCAGCGGCGAGCGCGAGGCCGAGCTGCGCGCGGTCACCGGCAACCGTCCACGCTTCCTGGACGGCCTGCTGTTCAGCCCGGTGAGCCTCGGACAGGACGATGCCGAAGCGCTCGCCGTCGACGGACCGCTCGTGCTCCTCGGCGAACGCATCTTCGGCGGACCCACCGACCACGTCACCATGCACAACACCTCGTCGTCTCAGGCGGCGGTGGAGCACCTGCTCGAGATCGGGCGCCGACGCATCGCGCTGGTCGGCGCCGACCTGCACGGCCGCGACGAGGCGAGTTCGGCGAATCTGCGCCTGAAGGGCTACCTGCGTGCCCTCGAGCAGGCCGGTATCCCGCTCGATCCGGAGCTCGTCCGCCCGACCGCGATGCTCCGCTGGAACCGGGCCGGCGGCGCGGCGGCAACCCACCTCATGGTCCGCGAGGGCGTGGACTTCGACGCCGTGTTCGCCCTCAACGACACCCTTGGCCTCGGCGTGCTGCGCGCGTTGCGCGAGGAGGGCCTGCGCGTTCCCGACGACGTCGCCGTCATCGGCTTCGACAACATCGACGAGAGCAACTACTCGGTCCCCTCGATGTCGACGGTCGACACCGGCCGCGCCGAGATCGCGGCCATCGCGGTCGACCGGCTCATCGCGCGCATCAAGGAGAAGGGCGAGCGCCGGCCGCCCGAGACCGTCAAGCCGTCCTTCCGCATCGTGCGGCGCGAATCGACCGGCTTCGCCGACACCACGGCCGACTAGCGCCGTGGAGGATCACGGGTGCCGCCGCCCGCGGCATCCGCGATCCTTCGTCAGATGACCGCCTCCGACCAGGGGTCGGGGTTGCCGAAGCGGTGCGCCGTGATCGTCACAGACTGCTCACGCAGGAACGGGAGCAGCTCGAGCCGCCCGGCGGTGGTGACCTCGTTGTCGTAGATCGCGAGGTCGGGGTCGCCGCCCACAGCCGCTGCCACCGTGGCGTGCAGCGCCGCGACGGACTCCCGCGGGCCGATGAGGCGCGCGCGCGACGGCCGGGGAGCCGGGTCCGCGTCGGCGACGGCCGCCATGAGGTCGTCGCCCACCACGATGCGCTGCAGCCACTGCTCGTCGGTCTCGACGTACACGGCGACGTCCTCGTCGGCGAGCACGCGACGCACGGCGGCCGGGAGCCCGACGGGTGTGCTCAGCGTCAGACCGGAGCCCGCCCGGAGTCCGGCGACCACCACGCGCAGCACCGCCTGCCACGAGGCGTCCGCCGTCGCCCGCAGCGCGACGGCCGGGATCGGGCGGTAGCGGAACAGGTTGCGCTCGATGCCGAGGCCGGAGACGTCCTTCACCTGCCCGAACTCGCGATCCCACACGATCGCGTCCGAGAGCGCGCCGCGGCGCAGCCACTCGAACGCCTCGTAGTCCAGCGACGGCTGGGCGGCTTCGATGAGGGCGGCGATGCGGGTGTCGAGCCCGCGCAGGTGCAGCGTCGCCGACGGCGGCGCACCGGTGGTCGCGCGCCAGCGGCCGAGTCCGACGAGGTAGTTCGGGCCGCCGGCCTTCGCGCCGGCTCCCACCGATGACCGCTTCCAGCCGCCGAAGGGCTGCCGCTGCACGATAGCGCCGGTGATGCCGCGGTTGACGTAGAGGTTGCCGGCCTCGACCCGGTCGAGCCACAGGGCCAGGTCGCCGGGGTGCTGCGTGTAGAGGCCCGCCGTGAGCCCGTACGACACGGCGTTCTGCAGCTCGATCGCGTGCGCGAGCGATGACGCGTGCATGATCCCGAGCACCGGCCCGAAGAACTCCTCCTGGTGGAAGCGCGACCCCGGCTGCACGCCCGTGCGGATGCCGGGCGTCCAGAGCCGGCCCGCATACTCGGGCGGTCCGTCGACCTGACGGGGCTGGACGAGCCAGGACTCCCCCTCGTCGAGCGTGGTGAGCGCCCACCGGAGCTTGCCGCGCGGCGCCTCGACGACGGGCCCGACCTCGCTGAGCGGGTCGGACGGCGGCCCCACCCGCAGCGAGGTCGCGGCATCCACCAGCTGACGCGCGAAGC
Source organism: Microbacterium sp. LMI12-1-1.1 (assembly GCF_040676455.1). NCBI lineage: Bacteria > Bacillati > Actinomycetota > Actinomycetes > Micrococcales > Microbacteriaceae > Microbacterium > Microbacterium sp. LMI12-1-1.1. Next base: position 1,472,226 of record NZ_JBEGIA010000001.1, read on the forward strand.
GCTGCGAGTGACCGACCGGTCCGACGAGGATCGCGAGCGACGCCGCCGAGCACTTCTGCCCCGCGTGACCGAATGCACTCTTGATCAGATCGGATGCCGCGAGGTCGAGGTCGGCGGTCGGCATGACGATCATGGCGTTCTTGCCGCTGGTCTCTGCGAGCAGCGGCAGGTCGGGCCGCCAGGATCGGAACAGCGCCGCCGTCTCCCATGCACCGGTGAGGATGACCCGGTCGACGTGGGGGTGCGAGAGGAGCGTCTGCCCGAGCCCGCCCTCGTCGATGTCGACCAGGGCCAGCACGTCGCGCGGCACCCCGGCATCCCACAGCGCCTCGGCGACCACGGCGGCGCAGCGCCGGGCCTGGGGCGCCGGCTTGAACACGACGCCCGACCCCGCGGCGAGCGCGGCGAGCACGCCGCCCGCGGGGATCGCGATCGGGAAGTTCCACGGCGGGGTGACGACGGTGAGCCGCGCCGGCTCGAACACCGCGCCGCTCACCCGGTCGAGCTCGCGCGCGGTCGCCGCGTAGTAGTTCGCGAAGTCGACGGCCTCGCTCACCTCGACGTCGGCCTCGGCGAAGACCTTGCCGGTCTCGGAGGCCGCGACCTCGATGAGCTCGCCGCGGCGGGCCTCGAGGGCCTTCGCGGCGGCGGCCAGCACGCCGGCGCGGTCCGCGGCGGGCAGGGCGCCCCAGCCCGCCGCCGCAGCGCGCACGCCCCCCACGATGTCCTGGAGCGCGGGCTCGTCGGTGACACGCGCGGCAGCGATGGTCGCGTCGCCCGCGCGGGAGGTCTCGACGCGCGACAGGATGTCGCGAGCCCACGCGCGGTTGCCCGGCAGTGCGGGGTCGCTGTCGGCCGTGTTCCGGAACCCCGGGGCTCCGGCGGCCCGGACGCCGCCCTCGCGCGGTGCGAAGACCGCCGTCTCGACGAACGCCTCGGCGCCGAACACCTGCTCGGGCACTGCGCGCTCGAGCGGCGCGGTGTCGCCGGGCGCGGCGGAGCGGGCGATCCCGATCACCGCCTGGGTCAGACCCGCCTCGTCGGCGGTGGCTGCGGCACGGCGCAGGCGCGCCTGCGCCCGCGGCGAGTCGGTGCGGTCGATCGACTCGGCTCCGTCGGCCGCGGTTGCTGCGGCCTCCTCGGCGGCACGGTCCTGCGATCGGTTCGGCCCGGTGGCGAGCCCGGCATCGCCGGCGCGCGCGAGCGAGCCGAGGAAGCGGTCGCGCTCCCGCTCGAACATCGCGGGCTCGTCGGCCAGGTCGAACGCGGCCGAGAGGAAGTTGTCGCTGGACGCGTTCTCCTCCAAGCGGCGCACGAGGTAGCTGATCGCCACGTCGAACTCGTCGGGACGCACGACCGGGACGTACAGCAGCACGTGGCCGACCTCGCGCGTGACCGCCTGCACCTGGCCCTGCGCCATGCCGAGGAGCATCTCGAACTCCACATCCGGCGACGCGCCGCTCAGGCTCAGCGAGCGCGATCGGGCGAGCAGCCACGCGTAGGCGATGTCGAAGAGGTTGTGGCCCGCGACGCCGATGCGCACGGCGGCGGTGCGCGCCGGCTGCAGCGCGTAGCGCAGGCACCGGATGTAGTTGGCGTCCGAGTCGACCTTCTCGCCGTAGGTGGCGAGGCTCCAGTCGTGCATGATCGCGTCCACGCGCTCCATCGCCAGGTTCGCGCCCTTCACGAGGCGCACCTTGATGCGCGCTCCGCCGGCGGCGACGCGCTGCTGCGCCCAGGCGGTGAGCTGCTCGAGCGCCGGCAGCGCGTCCGGCAGGTAGGCCTGCAGCACGATGCCCGCCTCGAGCAGGCGCAGCCGCGGGTCTTCGAGCAGCCGCGTGAACACGGCGATCGTGAGATCGAGGTCGCGGTACTCCTCCATGTCGAGGTTGATGAACGTGCCATCGGTCGCGGCGGTGAGGTACAGCGGACGCAGTCGCTCGACGACCTTGTCGACGACCTCGTCGAACGCCCACATCGAGATGTGGCTGGCGATGGCGGAGACCTTGACCGACACGTAGTCCACGTCGGGACGGCGGATGAGCTCGTGGATGCCCTCGAGCCGTCGCAGCGCCTCCTTCTCGCCGAGCACCGCCTCGCCCAGGAGGTTGAGGTTGAGCCGCGCCCCGCTCTCGCGCAGCGTCGCGATGGCCGGCCCGAGCTTGTCGGGGCGCGCGTCGACGACGAGGTGGCCGACCATGCCGCGCAGCACTCGCCGCGCGATCGGCACGACCGGCGACGGCAGCACGGGCGCGACCGCGCCACCGAGCCGGACGGCACCGCGCAGGTGCCACGGCAGGAAGTCGGGCACGAGCGGCGCGACGCGGTGCAGATGGGATGCCGCGGCCGAGAGGCTCTCGGGCCGCATGACGCCGTCCACGAAGCCGATCGTGAACGGCAGCCCGTTGGGGTCCTTCAGCACGCCGGCGAGCCGTTCGGCCGCCGGGTCGACCTCGACCTCGGCGCTCTCGGACACCCATCGCTGCGCGAGCGCCACCGCCTCGGCGGCCAGACGCTCCTCGACTCCGTCTTGCATGCGCACTCCAGACGTCACATCGATCGACTCCGTGAGTCCAGCCTGCACCTCGACGTGCCCAGCCTGCGCGTCCCCGGGCATTGCACGGTCAACTTGCTGCATGAGGTCAAGGGTGCGGCATCCATTCATTCGTGAAAAGCGATGATCTACGATCAGTATCGTTCGAGATTCTCGATGGGATGCCGATGTTCGAGCTGCGACGCCTGCGCCTGCTGCATGAGCTCGCGCTGCGCGGCACCCTCACCGCCGTCGCCGACGCGCTCTCGTACAGCCCGTCGACGATCTCGCAGCAGCTGGCGCTGCTCGAGAAGGAGGCCGGTGTGACCCTCCTCGAGCCGGAGGGCCGCCGGGTGCGACTCACCGAGCACGGGCACGTCCTCGCCGCCCACGCGGCTCGTGCACTCGACCTCGACGAGCGCGCCCGTGGCGAGCTCGAGTCGCTGCACCCCGGGCTCGCGCCCGTGCGCGTCGCAGTGATGCAGACCGCGGCGCTCGCGATCGTTCCCGCCGCGCTCGCCCTCCTGGCCGTCCGTGCTCCGCAGCTGCGCGTCGAGCTCGTCGAGATGCCGCCCGAGCTCGGGCTGTTCGAGCTGACGGCCCGCGGCGTCGATCTCGTCATCGCCGAGCAGTACCCCGGGCACACGCGCGCGCACACCGACGGCTTGGACCGCGAGACGCTCGGCATCGATCCGATCCGCATCGCCGTGGGTCCCGCCGATCCGGCCCGCTCGCTCGGCGACCTGCGTGAGCGGCCGTGGGTGATGGAGCCCGCGGGCACGGCGGCACGGCTGTGGGCGGTGCAGCAGTGCCGAGCTGCCGGCTACGAGCCCGACGTGCGCTACGAGCTCGCCGATCTCTCCGCGCACGCCCGGCTCGTGGCCGCGGGCCAGGCCGCCGCCGTGCTGCCGGATCTCCTCTGGGAGGGGACGCGTCCACCGGTGGCGCTGCTCGATCTACCTGGGCGGCCGACGCGCGAGATCTTCAGCGCCCAGCGCACGGCGTCCCAGGCTCGGGCCGGCATCCTCGAGGTGCGTCGCGCGCTGCGCGACGCCTTCCCCGCGGCATCCGGGGCCCGGCCGCTCTCGCCCTAGGCTGGCCTCGTGTCCGAGTCGCCGACCACCCCTGCCGAGCCGAAGCGTCGGTTCGCCTGGGTGCGCGCGGCGACCGATCGGGTCCCGACCAGATGGTTCGCGGGCATCGCCACCGGAGCATTCCTGCTCGTCACCGCGGCCTTCGGCGGGCTCGCCACGGCGGCGGCGCCTGCGCCCGCGAGTCTCGAGCCGGGGGACGCACACATCACGGCCGAACGATCGCTCACGGTGCAGCGGGCGGTCCTCATCGACGAACTGCCCGACGCGGGCGTCTTCACCGAGCCCGGCGAGCGTGTCTTCGCCGTCGTCGCCGACGTCGAGAACGAGTGGGATCGTCCGGTGACCGCGGGTGCCGGCGGCGTCGGGAGCTCGCTCACGGTGGAGGGCATCGACACCGAAGTCAGCGCCGCGCGGTACGACGACACGACTATCAGCCCCCGGCTGCAGCCGCACGTTCCCGCACGGATCGTCTTCGCGTGGGCCGTCCCCGCCGACGCGTTCGCAGCCGGCGACGAGGTGCCCGTCACGCTGTACGCACGATCGCTGTACACCGGTTCGTTCGTCACGACCGGCCAATGGTGGATCGACCCGGTGCGCGACGCGGTCGTCACCGTGGAGGTCGAGGACGTGGGTGCCGGTGCGGACGCGGAGGATGCCGATGGCCAGGGCTGATCGCACCCTCCCCCGCTGGGCGGCGTGGTCGGTCGGAGCGGGGCTCGTCGTGGTCGCGTGGTTCGTCGCACTCGTCACGCCCGGAGAGGAGCAGATCCAGGCGCCCATGCCGCTGATCGCGGCCGTCGGCGAGGAGGCTGTCGGCCGCAACATCGCCGCCACGATCAGCGACGTCCGCCGCACGTCGGAGCTGCACGCCGGCGACTGGTCCGCGGAGGGGAACTGGATCGTCGTCGATCTCGACGTCGCATCCGTGACGTCGGAGGATCTCGTGAGCCTGAATCACGCCGAGCTGGTCGTCGACGGCGTCCGCTACGGCGCGAGCGAGCGGCCGGACTCGCTGTTCAGGGAACAACTGTCAGCCGGCGTTCCGATCGGCGGCGGTCTGGCGTTCGAGCTGCCGGCCGACCTGGACTCGGGTGACGCCACTCTCGAGCTCGCACTGTCATCCGACCGCCGGCTCGACTCGATGATCGTCCTGGAGTTCGACCTCGGCGCGGTGCCCACCGCGCCGAGCGACGAGCTCCCCGAGACCGGATGGGCGAACCTGTGAGCGGGTGGTGGCGCAGGAACGCGGTGGCGGTCGGCGTGCTGGTGATCCTCGTTCCCGCGCTGGCGGCGACCGTCGCCTGGCACGAGTGGAGCGAAGCCAACTCCGGCGCGCCGGCCGTCCCCGCCGTGCTCGAACAGGGACAGCACACCAGCTACGGGGAAGCGGTCGTAGGTCCCGCGGTGGCGGAGTTCGTCGACGACCCGCTCGCGCCGCGCGACGCGCGGGTCCTGAGGGTTCAGATCGACATCGACCCCCGAGCATCGGAGCTCGCGTGCGCGGAGCCGATGCTCCGCGAGCTGCAGGGGGCGAACCGCGAGTGGGATGCCGACACCTCCTCGCTCACCACGGACTGGGACCCGCTGCGTCCGGCATCCTGCTCGTCCGACGTGACCGAACCGTACACACTCGACGTGCGCTACGTCGTGCCGCAGGACGCCGCCGGCCCATTCGCGGTGGACGTCATATCGGCGGATCTCTGGCCGGAGAACGTCCGCTTCATCGTCGAGCCCTGATCATGCAGATGCATCCGCTGCATCGGACGGCGCGGCGGACGCTGGCTCACTCGAGGGCGCGGCGGCGGCGCGGCGCGAGACGAGGCGGCCGATGACGGCGTCATAGCCGCCCGCCACCAGCGCGATGCGGATGGGCTCGATCAGCACCGGGACGACGAGGAAGATCACCTGATCGAACACCAGCCAGAACTCGTCGAGGTCGTGCGGGCCGACAAGTCGCAGCAGACCCCATTCCGCCCATCCCTGCACGGCGAGGAGCACCGTGTAGAGCAGCACGAACCCGCCGATGAGGACCGGGCCCGCGCGCCACATGAGCACGATCGCGTCGCCGATCGGGGTGAACCGCGACACGAGGTCCGCCCAGATGTCGCCCAGGCGCGCACGGAGCCGCCCCGGAAGCGAGCGGTAGCGGCTGCGAAGGCGTGCTCCGACCTCGCCCCCGAGCGAGTCGGCGGGCACGGGCTCGGGCGCGACGGCCTGCCCGTACACGACGCCGGCGATCGTGAGCCACGCGAGCGGCAGCAGAATGATGCCGCCGGCTTCCCCGACGAACCACTCGATGCCCTCCCAGACCCACGCGAGCGGCGCGAACGCAGACGAGACGGTGGCCCGGAAGTCGTCAAGCCACACCATCCCCTGTCGTGTCTGCACCCAGCCGGCGACGGACTCGATCGCGACGGACAGGACGAGGGCCGCGAAATACACCCAGACGGCCTCGAGGTACGCGGCGACGACGCCGAACCATCGCGGCAGTCGTTCGCGAGAGCGCTTCAGCACCCACCGCAGCGCGAACGCCACCACCACGATCGCGAACGTCACCGGAGTGAGGGTCAGCGCACCCGCCAGGCCGTCGCCCGCCGCATCGGTCTCGTCCACGATCGCCGCGAAGTTCAGTCCCGCGCTCACCTCGAGTGCACGAGCCGAGTACGCCGCAGCATCCTCGCGCAGGAATCCCCACGCCGCATAGAACGCGAAGAACGGCAGGATGCCGGCCAGGAGCGCGTCCGTGAACTGCCGGCGACGCGTCGCCGCGTCTTCGGGCAGCGGCGAGATCTCGTCGAGCTGCCGCATCCCGTCCCGCACGACGAGGAGCATTGCGACGAGTGCCACCAGACGGGAGAGGATCGCCAGCGGCAGCAGCAGGGATCCGGCGACGGCGTTATAGGCACCGACGAAGCCTGCCGCCTCGATCACGACATACCGACCGAGCACGCCCGCCGCGTACCACGCGAGCAGCACCGGCCAGTGCCGCCACAGCAGGCGGCCCGCGGTGCGGAGCACGTCGAGCACGGCGATCACGCACCCACGCTAGCGGGCGACGTGCCGTCGTGCTCGACGTGCGTGTCAGGCGCGGTCTGTTCGCGTCTGCGGCGCCGGAGGCCGCGTGATCTGCTCGTCCGCGGTGGTGCGCTCGTCGACCGTGCCGGCGTCGCGGACGGCGGCGCGGTCGTCTACGACGTCGCCATCGCGGACCGCCGCACGGTCGTCGACGGTGCCTCCATCGCGTACCGTCGCGCGGTCGTCGACAGTGCTTCCATCGCGGACCGCCGCACGGTCGTCGACGGTGGCTCCATCGCGTACCGCCGTGGCGGAACGAGCGTCGTCACCGACGTACGGGTCGACGTCGTCCGCCTTGCGCAGCGTCTCGGCCTGCTGCTCGCGCAGCTTCTCGGCTTCCGAGCGGTGATCGTCGATCGTTCCGGCTCGGCGCTCGGCGTCGATCGACGCCTCGGCGGCGCGGGCCTTCGCCGCCTCCGCCGCCGCAGCGGCCGCTGCGGCGTCCGCACGCGCGCGGGCCGCCTCGGCCTCGTGCTCGCGCGCTTGGAGCTCGGTCTCCCGGGCGTCCGCGCGGAGCTTCTCGGCGCGGTCGTGCTGCTGCTCCACCCGACGCGCGCGGCGCCCCCGTGCCGTCACCAGCAGGGCGACGACGACGACGATGAGCACGATGGCGATGCCGACGATGATCCAGATAAGGGTGGTCGTATCCACGGCGCACTCCTCCCCTCCCGCGCCGGCGGGATCGCCGGCGCCTCGATCGTCCACGCAACAGCACCTGGACCGGTCGGGCAAACCGCTTGCGCCGCGGATCGCCGTGCGCTAGCGGCCGCACCAGCCGGTGTGGAGAACACTTCGACGCCGAGCGGGGTCACGCATATGATTGAGAACCTCGCCAACGCAGTTCCCCCCGTTTCCCCATGCACCGAAGGGCATGCGTTGACCGACCTCTCTTTCCGGATTTTCGATGGCGACCACTCACGCGATGCCGCGGAGCAGCTGCGGCTGCAAGAGTGCGCGACCGAGCCCATCCGCACCATCGGGCGGATCCAATCCCATGGGATCCTCTTCGGCGTCGACGAGCCGACCGGTGTCGTCGTCGTGGCCAGCGAGAACGTCGAGCACTGGCTCGGCCGCGACCTGCGTGAGGCGGGAAGCGACAAGCTGACATGGGCGATCGGCGAGGGCGTCGCGGTGGACCCGGTTCGTGCCGATTTCGAGGGCCGGGCGTACGACGTCATCGCACACCGCGGCACGACCCCGCTGCTCCTCGAGCTGGAGCCTGTCGTCCCCGACCTCGACTACGTCCGCACCGGCGTGGTCAGCGCGATCCAGCGCCTGTCCGGCGTCTCCGATCCCGACGAACTGCGCCGGCGGGCGGCCCGTGAGATCAAGGACATCACCGGCTTCGACCGCGTCATGTGCTACCAGTTCCACGAGGACGGCCACGGCCAGATCGTCGCCGATGAGCGCGAGCCCGACATGGAGCCCTACTTCGGACTGCACTTCCCGGCATCCGACATCCCCTCTCAGGCGCGCGCCCTGTACATCGAGAAGCGGTCGCGGGTGATCGCCGACACGGACGACCCGGGGCTCGCCCTGCACACCCTCCTGCCGGAGGTGGCTCCCGCGGATCTCGGCATCACCGAGCTTCGGGCCGTCTCGCCGCACCACCTGCAGTTCATGCGCAACATGGGTCAGGCGTCGACGGTGTCGTTCGGCATCGTCATCGACGATCATCTGGTGGGCATGTTCACCTGCGCGCACCGAACGCCCCGCCGGATCCCCGTGCTCCTGCGGCGAGCGCTCGAGGTCATGGCCTCGCAGGTCGGCACGCAGCTGGCCGCCGCCCAGCAGATCCATCGCCTGCGCCGGCAGCTCGAGGCCCGTGAGCGGCGGATCTCGATCATCGCCCCGCTCTACAGTCGCGCCGACGTCGGAGGAGTGCTCATGAGCGGTGCACGCACCGTCCTCGACGTCGTGCCGGCCGACGGCGCCCTGCTGCGCATCGGAGACCTCGTTCACACCGTGGGCGTCGTCCCGCCGGCCGACCGCCTGTTCGCCGTGGTCGACGAGCTCGAAGTCGGCCGGTTCGTGTGGGAGGCCCTCCCACTCGAACGGCCGGAGCTCGCCGTCGAGATCCCCGACGTCACGGGCCTGCTCATCGTCCCGCTGGGAGGAGAGGGCGACCTGCTCGTGTTCGTCCGCAGCGAGGTCGCGCGATCCGTCGACTGGCTCGGCGACCAGCGCGCCGAGAACCGCGATCACCCGCTCTCGCCGCGACGGTCGTTCTCGGCCTGGCGCGAGAGCGTCACCGGACGCAGCCTGCCGTGGGGCGAGCACGCGCAGGACGCGTTCGAGCTGGGCGAGGAGATCCGTTCGGCCATGGCGGCGCGCACGCAGGCCGAACTCGCGGAACTCGCCCTGCGGGACCCGCTGACGGGCCTGCACAACCGCCGCTTCCTGGACGACCGTCTGGAGGAGCTCCTGCAGAACTCCGACAAGCCGCTGGCCGTCGTGTTCCTCGACCTCGACGACTTCAAGGCCGTCAACGACACGTACGGGCACGAGATGGGCGATGCGGTGCTGGCGGCGATCGGCCGGCGCCTGAGCGGCGTGGCACGAGGTTCGGACGCCGTCGTCCGGCTGGGCGGCGACGAGTTCGTGATGGTGTGCGTCGGCGCCGGAGCCGCCGAGGCCGCGGCGATCGCCGGCCGGGCGGTGGCCGCCATCCGGGAGCCGATCGTCGTCCGCGGCACCGAGATCTCGGTGAACGCCTCGGCGGGCATGGTCGCCGCCGAGCGGGGCGGCTCACCCGGTGAGCTGCTGGATGCCGCAGATGCGGCGATGTACCGGGCGAAGCGAGACGGCGGCGGACGCGTCTCAGCGTGAGCGGACGCGTCTCAGCGTGAGGGGAGCTCCGGCTCCGGCACGAGCCGCAGGCCGCTGGAGGAGTTCGCGGTGTCGACGAGGTCCTGCAGCCACAGCCGGTTGATCTCGGGCATCGGGCCGTCGTACTCGAAGCGCAGGGTGGTGACCGGTGAGATCCACATCGCCTGCCGCACGGAGGTCTTCTCGTCGACCAGCGAGAACGACAGGTTCTCGCGCCGGCGCAGCTTTGCCATCACCACGAGCTCGACGTGAGCGAGAGCTCGATCGTCGATCTGGAACGAGGCCGGCGGGGAGCCGTAGTGAAGTGTGCCCACCGCTCGATCCTAACCGGCGGCGATGGGCGGGTACTGTGGGGCCATGGCGATCGTGAACCGACTGACCGTCGACGGACGCGACTATTTCCTCCCCGACCCCGTGTCAGAGCTCAAGGGCAGGATCCTCGAGGCGATCAAGGCCGGGGGCGGCTACGTGAACATCCCCCCGCTGCGCGGAGGCCCCGGCGTCGACATCCTCTTCTCACCCGGGATGCCGGTCACCTGGTCCCAGTTCGAGGTCGGCGATTCGAGCGGCCAGGCGGACGACCCCTCCGACGACACGACCGACTACGGGCTCTGAGCACGCGTCCGCCTCGAGGCGGACCGGCGTCGTGACGACCCTGCCTGGCGCGGATCGTCAGATGCCTGGCGAGGATCGTCAGATCTGCGCGAGCCGCGTGTCCATCTCGCCGGCCGTCAGCGGGAGGCCCCACAGGTAGCCCTGGCCGCGGTGGCAACCCCGCGCGCGTGACCGTTCCAGGTCTGCGATGGTCTCGATCCCCTCGGCGACCACTCGCCAGCCGTGGTCGCCGCTGCTCTCGACCACGGCGGCGATCGCGTCGTCCGCGGCGGCGTCCGTGCGCTGCGTGAGCGATCGGTCGATCTTGACCTCGTCGATGGGGATGGCCTCCAGCATGGCGACGGTGGTGTCGCCGGCCGCGTAGTCGTCGACCGAGATGGCGACGCCGACGGCGTGGAGCGACTGGATCGCGGACAGCATCGGCGGACGGAGCTGCGGCGCGGGCGCCTCCGTGATCTCGATCGTCACGACGGCGGGATCGAGGTCGAGCTCATCGAGCCGGGCGAGCACCGCGTCGGCGTAGTCCGACGAGAAATGCGCCGGCGACGCGTTCACGGCAAGGCTGAGCAGGTGACCCTCCGTCCGCCACTGTGCGAGCTGAGCCGCTGCGCGGGCGAACACGTGCGCGTCCATCTCGTCGAGGAACTCCGCCTCCTCCGCGAGCGGGATGAACCGCTCGGGCGACACCGCGCCCAGCAGCGCATGGTTCCACCGGCAGAGCGCCTCCACGGCGACCGGCTCGGGAAGGGCCGCGCCGGGCGGTGCGATGGATGCCCCGAGGTCGAATTGCGGTTGGAACGCGACCGACAGCTCGCCGGCTGAGAGCGCCGCACGCAAATCCCGAGTGAGTTGAGGCGAGCTGACCATCCACCCAGAGTCGACGAGGCGGTCGATCCACGCAACACCAGACAACGGCACCCGAAACGCGTACAATGCCGCCTCGCATGTTCCGAGCCACACTCGCAGGCCCAGTTCCGCCAGACGGACGGCTACTGTGGAGGCGATGGGAACGCTCACGTACGACTCGCGGGTCACCGCCTCCTTCGACGACCGCATCCTCGCGCACCTGCAGGCAGTCATCTGGGCCAAGCTGCGGCGAGGCGAGGCCTTCCCCTTCACCTGGACCGACCCGATGCGCAGCGGCCTCGGCCGCACGTCGATCTGGCTGAGCCCGAACGTCACGCTGACGTTCGAGTACTTCGGCGGACGCCAGCCGCGCCTCAACCCGGCCTGGGTCGAGGCGCTGACCAAGGCCGCCAACTCCCCCGGTGGTCTGACGCTCGTTCCCGAGCCCGATCATCCCGCGGGCGCCGTCTAGCAGCCGAGGTCAGTTCCAGACGCTGGGCGCCTCGGCACGCGTCGGCGGGAGAGCGGATGCCGCCGCCCACTCGTGCACCCACTCGTCGACTTCCGGAACCCCCTCAGGGCGACCGACGGCAGCGAACAGCTCGTCGTGCGAGAGCGTGCCTCCGGAGCGCTTCATCATCCGCGCCCGGATGATGGCGCGGGCGTAGACCTCGCCGCCGACCACAGCGCGGTGCTCGAGGTAGACGGCTTTGTCGTCGTGGCCGATCATGCGCGACTCGACATCGAACCGCTGCCACAGATTCAGCGACTTGCGGAAGGTGACGGTCTCGCTCGACACGACCGCGTACCAGCCGCGCGTCTTCATGACGTCCCACAGCCCGGTGCGGACCAGAAGATCCCAGCGGCCGAGATCGAACAGCGACAGGTAGCGGCCGTTGTTCATGTGACGCAGCAGGTCGATGTCGGTGAGCAGCGTGGTGAGCCGGATGCGACTGATCTCGCTCGGCCCGAGCCGCCCGCCGCGGCGCAGGCGCCGGCGCGCGGTGAGCATCACGATCAGGGTCCGCCACATCACGTTCACGAGGTGCGATGGTAGCGATCCTCGACGGATAAGCCGATTCGATTGTCGATTCCCGACATCTGGGCCTTCACCGGTCCATCCGCCGCGCACAAGCCGGTCGCGCGGAGCCCACCCACCCAGAGCTGCGGCATCCGCTCGCCACCCGGTGTTCACCCGGCGTTGGCCGGATTTCGGGTCTCGCGCCGACGCGCGTAGAGTCTGGCCATGGAAGCCGAAACCCAGACCGACATCGTCGTCCGTCCGGTGCGCGACGTCGACGCGGAGGCCCTCGGCCGCGTTCACGCGACCGCCTGGCACGAGACGTACGACCACCTGATCAGCAAGGCCGCCCTGGAGGCGGTCTCACCCAAGCGCCTCGCCGAGCTCTGGACCCACTGGGCCGTCCAGGGTCCCGAGTTCAAGATGTTCGCCGCCCTCGTGAACGGCGAGATCGTCGGCTTCGCCGGCTCGGGTCCAGCCCGCGACAAGGACGCCCCGCGGTTCCGCGAGCTGTACTTCATCTACCTGCTGGACTCCTTCCACGGCACCGGCATCGGTCAGAAGCTGTTCGACGCGGTCGTCGAACCCGCCGAGGGCCTGTACCTGTGGGTCGCCGACGACAACCCGCGGGCGCACCGCTTCTACACGCGAAACGGCTTCACGCTCGACGGAGCCTCGCATACCGAGCCCTTCCTCGGCGAGACGCTCACCGAGGTGCGCTTCGTGCGCTGATCCACCGCTGTCCGCTTTCGCGAGGGGGCGTGTCCGGTTCGCCGGACGCGCCCCCTCGTCGCTTGCACGCGGTCGTTGAGCGAGCGAGGAACGAGCGAGCCGAAACGCCTCGGAGGCATCACAGGCGTTCGGCTCGCAGACTCGCCGACGACCGGCACTCGAGTTTCCGGAAGACTGGACCCATGCCGCCTCGCACCGCGCTCACCGTCTGGCCCCTCGAAGGCATCCCCGAGATCCAGGCAGGTGCCGACCTCGTCGATGTCATCGTGCAGGCCGCGGGAGACGAGCTCGCGGACGGGGACATCCTCGTTGTCACCTCCAAGATCGTGTCGAAGGCCGAGGACCGCTTCGTCGAGGCCGAGGACCGCGAGGACGCCATCACCGCCGAGACCGTGCGGGTCGTGGCATCCCGCACCTCGCCCAACGGCTCGACGACGCGGATCGTCGAGAATCGCCTCGGCATGGTGTCGGCCGCCGCCGGAGTCGATGCGTCGAACACGCCGGACGGCACAGTGCTGCTGCTGCCGGTCGATCCCGATGCGTCCGCCCGGGCGATCGCGGCGGGGCTGCGCGAGCGGCTCGGCGTCGAGGTCGGCGTCATCGTGTCGGACACGCTGGGCCGCGCCTGGCGCGAGGGGCAGACCGACCACGCGATCGGCGCAGGCGGCGTGCAGGTGTTCGAGGACCTTCGCGGGGGGACGGATGCCGAAGGCCGCCCGCTCGTCGTCACCATGCCCTGCGTGGCCGACGAGCTGGCAGCGGCCGCCGACCTCGTCAAGGGCAAGGCCACGCGCCGCCCGGTGGCCGTCGTCCGCGGGCGCGCCGACCTCGTCGGAGCCCTGGACCTTCCCGGCGCGCGGTCGATCGTGCGCCCGCTCGAGCGCGACATGTTCCGCCTCGGCGCCGACGAGGCCTACGCCGAGGGGTTCGCCGCGGGAGCGGCCGCCTCCTCGGCCTGACCACCCCGTCCCGACCCCGTGCCGCGTGCTTGGGGCGCGTCACGCGCGTTCGGGGCGCACACCGCACGCCCCGAACGCGCGTGACGCGCCCCAAACCCCCACAGCTGGGGGCGGGGCGTGCAGCGACACCTCAGGCGTCAGAGCCTCAGCGAGTCAGCGCCCGGACTGCAGCACTGCCTGACCGGCCGACACCTGCACCCGGATCGTGCTCGAGGCTCCCGGCGTCGAGCCGATGCCGTTCTCGAACTCGCCGGCCGACACGTCGGAGGTCACGTCGTAGTCGCCCTCCGGCACGGTCATCCGCAGGGTGCCGGCGCTCACGTCGGCCTCGATGACATCGGGCCGCGAACCGGTGAGGACGGCATCGAGCGAGCCGGCGCTGACCGTCAGCCCGGCCCCGCTCACACCGTCGAGTTCGAGTGTCCCGCGGCCGGCGCTGACGTCGGCGCTCAGCGACTGGGCCGACCCCGACACGTCGAACGACCCCGCCGCCAGCGACAGGTCGAGTGCGCCGAACTCGCCGTCGACCACGAATTCGCCGGCCGCGAGCGAGACGTCCGCATCGAGGCCCTCGAGGGAGGACGGCAGCCGCAGCACCGCGTCCGCTCCCCCGTCGCCGAACCACCCGCGCCAGCCGAACCAGCCCAGCCGATCGGGCGATGACACCTCGAGCGTGTCACCGTCGCGCTCGAACCGCCAGTTGTCCGCTCCCCATGAACTGGTCACCTCGAGTTCGGCCTCCTGCACGTCGGTGAACTCGACGCGGAGCGTGCCCGCCGCCGTGTCGATGTCGAGGTCTTCGACGCCGGCGGCGTCCACCGACCGCGTCGAGGTGTGGACGGATGCCGACGCGATCGTCCCGATCGCGGCCGAGGTCATCGTGCCCAGCAGCACGATGGCACCCAGCACGATGATCACGATCGCGACGACGCGCGAACCGCCGGCGGGCGGCCGAGGTGCCTCGGCGGTGCGTTCGGGAGCCGCAGGAGGAGGCGTCATGGTCGTGCTCATCGGTTCGTTCCTGTCTGCGGCCCGCGGCCGCCCTGTGTCGTCGAAGGAGGTGTCGGCGCGGGCGGCGTCGTGCCGCCGTGCTCGAGGTGGGCGATCGCGGCGAGGACGCGGCGGTTGCCCGACTCGTCGGGTTCGAGGTCGAGCTTCTGGAAGACGGCGGTGATGTGCTTCTCGACACTGCCTTCGGTGACGTGCAGCGTCTTCGCGATCGCCTGGTTGGAGCGGCCTTCAGCGATGAGCGCGAGCACTGAGGCCTCGCGATCGGTGAGGCGCAGCATCCGTTCGTCGCGCGTGCGACGGCTGAGCAGCTGCGCCACGACCTCCGGATCGAGCACCGTGGCACCGGAGGCGATGCGTTCGATCGCCTCGAGGAAGTCCGTGACGTCGGCGACCCGGTCCTTGAGGAGGTAGCCGAGCGCGCCGCCGCTGGACGAGATGAGGTCGGCGGCGTAGCGCTCCTCGACGTACTGCGACAGCACGAGGACGGCGAGCTCGGGCAGCCGCGCGCGCAGCGACAGCGCGGCACGGATGCCCTCGTCGGTCCACTTCGGCGGCAGGCGCACGTCGAGGATGCACAGCTCGGGGGCGGTCCTGTCGACGGTCTCGTCGAGGTGCGAGGCGTCGGGGAGAGCCGCGACCACCTGGTGACCGGCGTCCTCGAGCACGCGGACGAGGCCGGCGCGCAGCAGCGCCGAGTCCTCGCAGATCAGGATGCGCACGGGATGCTCACCTCCACGCTCGTCGGTCCACCGGCGGGACTGTCGATGCGTGCCTCGCCGCCGGCCGCCAGCACGCGGTTCACGATTCCGTCGAGCCCGCCGCCGGGGATGACGCGTGCGCCGCCTACCCCGTTGTCCTCGACGCGCGCCCACAGGGTGCCGGGCTCACGCAGGCGTGCGACGACCCGCACCTCGGTGGCCCGGGAGTGCTTGGCGGCGTTGGTGAGCGCTTCGGCGATCACGAAGTAGGCGGCCGCCTCGGTCTCGCGGCTGCAGCGCCCGTCGAGGCGCACGTCGGTGTGCACGGGCACGACCGACCGAGCCACGAGCGCCGACAGCGCAGCATCGAGGCCGCGATCGTCCAGGACGGATGTGTGGATGCCGCGGGCCAGCTGTCGCAGCTCGGTGATGGCCGCCTTGGTCGACGTGTGGGCCTCCGCGATCAGCGCCTTCGCGGCATCCGGGTCGGCGTCGATCTTCTGCTGTGCGAGGCCCAGCGTCATGCCGACCGAGACCAGCCGAGGCTGGACGCCGTCGTGGAGGTCGCGCTCGATACGGGTGCGCTCGACGTCCGCGGCTCGGACCGCACCGGCGTGCTGCTGACTCGACGCGCGCGCGGCGGCGGCCAGCTGCGCCTCGCGCGAGGGCACCATGATGGCCCGCGCGATGATGCCGTGGAGCACACCGAGGCCGACGAGGCCGGCGGCGGCGACGAGCACTGCGAGGATCCCCACCGGCACCGCCCACGAGAGCGGGACCTCGATGCCGGTGCGGGCCAGTCGCACCGAGCTCGACTCGGCGAACAGCGGCGTGAACGCCAGGACGGCGCCCGACACCAGCAGTCCGGCGAGCGCCACGACGACCCACCCGAGGATCGTGGCGATCGCCAGGTTCGCGAGCGCCCGCCAGGTGGCGGGGTCGATCGCCTGCATCCAGATCGTCCGCATGGCGCCGCCGAATCCGGGGCGGCCGCTGCGGCGCGGCCGCATCGCGGGAAGCCCGAACTCGTAGAGGCCGTCGACACGCGCGGTCTCGAGCCAACCGAGACCGAACAGCACGTACACGAGCGCGATGAGCACGAGCACGCCGATGCCGAGCACGAAGAGCAGTCCGATGCCGAGGCCCAGCAGCGAGAACAGCAGCGAGAACGCCGCGACGCCGATGACGCCGAGCGCGGCGAGCTGCGCGATGGCGCCCGCCACCTGGGCGGGCCGCGTCACCGGGCGAACGGCAGGAGAGTCCGAGGAGGTCATGCCCCTTACGGTAGGCGCGTGCGCCGCCGAGCGCGCCCGAGGCAGCCGGAGTCTTGTCTTCGGGTTATCCCCCGCACGGATCCCGGCCACGCGGTCGGCGCGCGTCCCCTGCGGCGTGGGTGCTCGTGACGTCAGCGCAGCTGGGCGAGCGCCCGCTCGTGCACGCGCGGGTCCGAGCCCATGCCGGCGGGCGAGTCGGGGCTGTAGACGACGAGCTCGTCCACTCCGAGACTCGCCGCACGCTCTGCGGCCGCGAGGTAGGCGTCGACGTCTGCGGTCGGACGCACGCGGCCGAAGCCCAGCAGCAGCGAGCGCCGCACGGTCGACGGGTCGCGCCCGACGCGATCGCACTCCGCCGCGAAGCCGGCGGCCTGCTGCGCGATCAGCGGCCAGAACTCGTCGGCATCGAGCTGCGTCGACCCCGGTCCGCCGTAGGTGTTCCACGTGTCGGCGTAGCGCGCGGCTATCGCCAGTGCCCGCGGCCCGTGAGCGGCCAGCAGCAGCTCGGGAGCGTCGACGCCCTGCGGGCGGCCCGTCGTCTCGAGGCCTGTGAACGACATCGTCCTGCCACGCCACTGCGTCGAGCCGTCGAGCACCGCCCGGTAGCCCTCGACGACGTCGGCGAAACGCGCGGACATCTCACCCATGGTCGAGTTCTCGCCGCGATCGGCGAGCTCGCACGGGGGCGCTCCCAGGCCGAGCCCGAGCACGAGGCGCCCTTCGGAGATGTCCTGGACGGTCATGGCCGCCCGCGCGAGCGCGACCGGCCGGCGGAAGACGGCGGAGGCGACGAGGGTCCCCAGCCGGATGCGCTCGGCGACCCCCGCCGCCGCAGTGAGGGTGGTGAACGCCTCGCCCAGCCACTCGCCGCGGGCCGTCGCATGGGTGAGGTGGTCGTAGGTGTAGGCGACGTCGTAGCCGACCTCGTCGGCCCAGCGGTACCAGCGGGCCTGTGCGCGCCACGGACCCACCGGAGGAATCACCAGACTGATGCGACTGAGGCTCATGCGACTCAGGATGGCACGCGGCGGCGCTCGTGTCGTGACGGCGGGCTAGGGTGCAGTGGTGGCAGCACGAACCAAGACACCGCGCGGACGCAGCGGAACAGAGGCCCCCCGGTTCGATTTCGACGAGGCCGCGCTGTCCGGCCTCGCCGAGCGGGACTCGACGGAGTTCGGGTCCACCGGCTTCGAGGGCCTCGCGTACAGCGACGTCGCCCTGGACGCGTGGGAGCTCGGTGTCGGCGACACGGTCGAGGCGTGCCGCTTCGACGGTCTCGAGGTCGCCACGTGGGGCTTCCGCGGTGCGCGTCTGGTGGAGTCCGTGTTCGTCGGTGCGAACATCCCCGTCGCGTCGGGAGCGCGCAGCGATTGGCGGGACGTCGAGGTCAGGGACAGCAGGTTCGGGTCCGTCGAGGCGTACGACACCGGGTGGCGCGGCATCCGCTTCACGCGCTGCAAGCTCGGCTACGTCAACCTGCGCGCCGCGGAGCTGCTCGACGTCGCGTTCGTCGACTGCACGATCGACGAGATCGACCTGCTGGATGCCTCGGCCCGGCGCGTCGCCTTCGAAGCCACCCGCATCGCCACGCTGAACGCCAGCGGCGCGCGGCTCACCGACGTCGATCTGCGGGGCGCCGACATCGGTCAGGTCGTCGGCATGGTGGGACTGCGCGGCGCGACGATCTCCTCCGAGCAGCTGCAGCTCATGGCACCCGCGCTCGCCGACCTCGCCGGCATCCTCGTCGAAGGCTGACCTCGGGCGCGCCCCTCGACAGGGAGCCCCCGGTCGTTGAGCGAGCGAGGAACGCAGTCGTTGAGCGAGCTTGCGAGTCGAAACGCAGAGACGAAACGCCCCGACCGCGGCACAGCGCGTTTCGTCTCGGTCGCTGGCGCTCCCTCGCTCAACGACCGGCAGGCAAGGCCCCGGTCGCTGAGCCAGCGGAGGAACGAGCGCGACGAAACGCCCCGACCGCGGCACAACACGGCGCGTCTCGGTCACTCGGGCTCCCCCGGTCAACAACCCGCGGGCAGCGCCCCCGGTCGTTGAGCGAGCTTGCGAGTCGAAACGCAGAGACGAAACGACCCGACCCGTCAAGCGATCCTCAGCGGCCGGAGACCTTGCCGAAGAGGCGGGCGATGGGGGCGAGCACGAGGGGGCGGGCAGCGATCCACGCGGCCGCGATCACGACGAGCGAGGCGACGAAGAACCAGAAGCCCGTCCAGTTGTCGGCGTACGCGTCCGGATCGACCGAGCCCTGTGCGGCGTACATGTGGTTGAGGTTGCGCAGCGCGCCGGTGGCGAACACGAGGAAGACGTGCACCGCGATGAACGCGACGAAGTAGAGCATCACCGGGAAGTGCACCGCGCGCGCCCACTCCACCGGATAGGCCTTGTTCAGCCCGGCGGCGTTCTTCGGCCACACGCCCGACATGCGCACGCCGGTGATCGCGGCCAGCGGCGCGGCGATGAACACCGTCGCGAAGTACGCCAGCTGCTGCAGCGAGTTGTAGTTCACCCAGCCGTTCTCGGTCGGCCAGTCCAGCGAGACGTACTGCAGCGCCGCCGACACGGCGTTCGGGAACACCTCCCACGAGGTGGGCACGATGCGCAGCCACTGGCCGGTCACGAACAGCAGCACCACGAAGACGACGCCGTTGACCAGCCACAGGATGTCGAGCGACTGGTGGAACCACAGGTTCAGGCTGATCTTGCGCCGGCCGTTGTTGCGCGGCGACCAGAACGCGGTCGGCCGCTTCTCGGTGCGCACCCGCAGGCCCGACCGGATGATGAGCACCATCAGGAACACGTTGAAGAAGTGCTGCCACCCGAGCCACGCGGGGAATCCGATCGGCGCGCCCTCGGGCAGGTGGTACTCGCCCGGGTACGTCTCGAGGAACCCGACCCCCCACGACGTCGACAGCAGCCACCGCACCGCGAGCACGGCCATGGCCGCGGCGTACAGGAGCCCTGCGCCGCCGACGATGACGGCACCGGCCCACTGGCCGCGCGTGAAGGGTCCGATCCGCTTCGGCTCCGCCGGCGGCTCCGGACGCGTGCGTGCCGCCGTACCCGCCCACACCGTCCGCGGGAAGGGCAGCGGCTCGGACAGCGGCACTCCCGTCACCGTCCCGGGAGAGGCCGGCGCGGCCGGTTGAGCTTCGGCTCGTGGAGCGAGGGGCGCTACAGCATCCGAGGGTGAAACGTCGCGAACCTCGAGATCCTCATCGGTTCGGGGCGTTTCGTCTCTGCGTTTCGACTCGCCAGCTCGCTCAACGACCACGTTCCTCGCTCGCTCAACGACCGGGACCGCCGGGCCGCTCGGCGCAAGGCCCGCAGGCGGCCAGGGCTCTCCGCCCGGCACGCGCGGCAGGCCTCGACGCAGGGGCCGCGCGCCGGACGCCGCCGCGTTCGTTCCGGCGGGCTCGGGGGTCACGTTCTGCGGGATCGCGGCCGCCGAAGCCACCGATTGCGCCACCTGAGCGTCGGTGCCCACCGCTTCAGGTGTCACGTTCTGCGAGATAACGGCCGCCGAGGCAACCGTTTGCGGCACCTGAACAGGGGCGACGGATGCCGGCGGCCATGGCTCGCCACCGGGCACGCGCGGCAGGCCACGACGGATGCGCCGGGCGGCGCCGGCGGATGCCGCGACCAGAGGTTGCTCGGTGGCTCGAGGCGTTTCGTCTCTGCGTTTCGACTCGCCAGCTCGCTCAACGACCGGGGTGTGGGCCGCGACGCCGGCCTCGCTCGCTCCAGCGCCCGCACCACCGGTCTCTGAGCTTGTCGAAGAGCCGTCCCCCGCAGGCGCTTCCACAGGCTCAGCGACGGGGCCGCCCCGTCCGTCGCCGTCGGGCACCGGCGCCGTGCCGGCGGGCGGCCACGGCTCGCCGCCGGGAACGCGGGGCAGTCCTCGCCGCACCGCAGAACCGAACGTCGCCATACCGGGTTACGCCTTCTTCGCCTCGAGAGCAGCGATCAGCTGCGGCACCACCTGGAACAGATCGCCGACGACGCCGAAGTCGGCGATCTCGAAGATCGGGGCATCCGCGTCCTTGTTGATCGCGACGATCGTCTTCGCGGTCTGCATGCCGGCCTTGTGCTGGATCGCGCCCGAGATGCCGAGCGCCACGTACAACTGGGGCGACACCGACACTCCTGTCTGGCCGACCTGGTACGAGTAGGGCACGTAGCCGGCGTCGACCGCGGCGCGCGAGGCGCCGATGGCGGCGCCCAGAGCGTCGGCGAGCTGCTCGACGAGCGCGAACTTGTCGCCGGAGCCGAGTCCGCGACCGCCGGACACCACCTTCGTCGCACCCCGCAGCTCCGGACGCGTCGACGACACCACCGTCTCATCGACCGACGTCACCGTTGCGGCACGGCGACCCGAGGCGCGCACCTCGAGCGGTTCGGCTTCGACACCGGCGACGGCATCGGCGCGGGCATCCATCGATCCCTGACGGATGGTGATGACCGGCGCCCCCCACGTGACCGCGGCATCGACGTTGTAGGCGCCGCCGTAGACCGAGTGGTGCGCGATCACGCCTTCGGGGTCGCGCGAGACGCCGACGGCATCGACCGCGAGGCCGGACCGGGTGCGCGCGGCGTACCGGCCCGCGACCTCGCGGCCCTCCACCGAGTGCGCCACCAGGATGGCGTCGGGGCGCACCTGGTCGGCGGCCGAGGTGAGCGCGTCGACCGCCGCCGCGCCGAGCCCCTCGCCAGGGGCGGCGACCAGCACCGCGGCGGCGCCGAGAGCGGCGGCATCCGCCGCCAGCGCGTCGTCGCCGACGATCACCGCGACCGGCGTGCCGACCGTGGCGGCCGCGCCCAGCAGCTCGGCCGCCGACTTGGCGAGCCCGCCCGACGGGGTCGTGTCGAGGAAGACCAGGATGGAGTCATCTGCAAACGTCATCACGCACGCACCCTCACGCAAGCCGGTTCTGGATCAGGAACTCCGCGAGCTTCTGGCCCGCGTCGCCCTCATCGACGATCTTCACGCCGGCTTCGCGCGGCGGCTTCTCGCTCAGCGCGATGACGATCGACCGCGACGCGGCCGGGTCGTGCGGCTCGATCTCGAGCTCGGCGAGCGACAGTGTCTCGAACGGCTTCTTCTTCGCCGCCATGATGCCTTTGAAGTTGGGGAAGCGCGCGTCGGGAAGCGCCTCGGTGATCGAGATCACGGCCGGAAGCGGTGCCGTCACCTGCAGGCTCGCACCGTCCGACGCGCGTGTGCCCGATACGGCGTCGCCGGCGATCTCGACCGAGCTGAGGTAGGTGGCACTCGGCACGTCGAGGATCTCGGCCACCATCGCGGGGATGACCCCGCCCGTGCCGTCGGTGGACTGGTTGCCGGCGATGACGAGGTCGAAGCCGGTCCGCTGCAGGGTCGCCGCGAGCACTTCGGCGGTCAGGCCCAGATCGGCGCCCAGGAGCGCCTCATCGACGACCTGCACGGCCGACGAAGCGCCCATCGCGAGGCCCTTGCGCACCGTCGCGGAGGCGGACTCCGGCGTCATCGAGAGCACGACGACCTCGGTGCCGGGCGTCTTGTCGGCGTACGACAGCGCGACCTCGAGGGCACGCTCGCCGATCTCGTCGAGCACCGTCTCGCTCGCGGCGCGATCTGCCAGGCCGGTCTCCAGCGACAGCTTGCGATCCCCGTAGGTATCCGGGACTTCCTTGACCAGGACGACGATCTTCATGACGATCTCCTCACGCTGGGCACGAGTCTATGGCGCGGCGCGCAATGTACCCAATCCCGCGGAATGCGCCGATCGGACCGACCCGTGACCCGCCGTGTGTATACATAAACACCCCTTCGTGGCCCCCGGATCGGGCGCTGCAACCGGGGACCGGTACGGTGGGAGGAGGAGGTCGTCATGGCAGCACCCAAGCGTCTTCCGGTCGACCCGATCGCCGAAGCCAAGCGCCAGTGGATCGCCCATGGCTGGGAACCCGCGGCTGCGGGCATGACCGCCGTGACGTCGATCATCAGGGCGCAGCAGCTCTTGTTCGCGCGCATCGACACGGCACTGCGGCCCTTCGGACTCTCGTTCGCCCGGTACGAGCTGCTGCGCCTGCTCGGCTTCACGCGAGAGGGACGGATGCCGATGGCCAGCGCCATCGCACGCCTGCAGGTGCACCCGACCAGCGTCACCAACACCGTCGACCGGCTGGCCCGCGACGGCCTCGTCTCGCGCGAGCCGCACCCGGGCGACGGGCGCGCGGCGATGCTCGTGCTCACCGACACCGGTCGCGAACTCGTGGAGCGGGCGACCGCGGCCCTCAACAGCGAGGTGTTCGAGGATCCCGGTCTCACCGACGCCGACACCACGGAGCTGGTGCGGATCATCGCCCGGTTCCGCAAGGACGCCGGCGACTTCACCGACCCGAAGCCCCAGCCCGAGCCCCTCTGAGAGACCGGTCGTTGAGCGAGGGAGCGCAGCGACCGAGACGAAACGCCCCGAACCGAACGGGTTCGCCGGGTGCAGCTTGTCGTCTCTGCGTTTCGTCTCGCAAGCTCGCTCAACGACCGGGAAGAGACGAAACGCACCTGACCCGGCGTCGACCCCGGGTGCGAGCGTTTCGTCTCCGCGTTTCGTCTCGCAAGCTCGCTCAACGACCGCGTTCCTCGCTCGCTCAACGACCGGAAACAGGTTCAGCGACCCTCGAACTCCGGAGCACGCTTCTCGCGGAAGGCGGCCATGCCCTCCTTCTGATCCGCGGTGTCGAAGAGGCTCGCGAACACGTGCTTCTCGAGGCGCAGGCCCTCGGCCAGCGACGTCTCGAGGGCGGCGTCCAGCACGGCCTTCGCGGCATACAGCGACGGCAGGCTCTTCGACGCGATGGCCTCAGCCGTCTTCTGCGCCTCGTCGAGCAGATCGGCGGTCGGCACGACCCGCGAGACGAGCCCGGAGCGTTCGGCCTCTGCGGCATCCATCACCCGTCCGGTGAGGATCAGCTCGGCGGCCTTGTAGTAGCCGACGGCGCGGATGAGCCGCTGCGAGCCGCCCATGCCGGGGATGACGCCGAGGTTGATCTCGGGCTGCCCGAACTTCGCGCTGTCGGCCGCGAGGATGATGTCGCACATCATCGCCAGCTCGCACCCTCCGCCCAGCGCGTACCCCGAGACGGCGGCGATGACCGGGGTCCGCACCGCGGCGAACTGCGCCCAGCCGCCGAAGTGGTCGCCCATCAGCATCTCGAGCCCTGACTTGGACTCCATCTCCTTGATGTCGGCGCCGGCCGCGAACGCGCGTTCCGAGCCGGTGAGCACGATGGCGCCGATGCCCTCGTCGGCATCGAACGCCGATGCCGCGGCCACGACCTCCCAGCACACCTGCGTGTTCAGCGCGTTGAGCGCCTCCGGCCGGTTCAGCGTGATCCACCCGACTCGGCCGCGGGTCTCGACGAGGATCGTCTCGTACTCGGTCATCTCTACTCCGTCCCGCTTGCGCGTGCGCTGCTCCGCTGTCACATTGTGTCGGCTCCGCCTGCAGATCGTGACAGGTGAGCAGATCCGCCTCCATGCATCGGCCGCTCGACTGTCACGTCCTGTGGGCTCCGCCGCCACAGGGTGACAGGCGAGCCGACCGAGGTCAGGCGCTCTCGGCGCGGATCGTGTTGATGATCCCCGAGAAGTCCTGGCCGGCGCCATCGCCGGCAGCGTACTGCGCATAGATCTCGCGGGCGAGCATACCCATCCGCGCTTCGACGCCCGTCGCCGAGATCGCGTGCTCGGCGAGCCCGAGGTCCTTGTTCATGAGCGCGCCGGCGAAGCCCGGCTGGTAGTCGCGGTTGGCGGGGCTCGTGGGCACGGGTCCCGGCACCGGGCAGTTCGTCGTCAGCGCCCAGCATTGGCCCGACGCATTCGATGCGACGTCGAACAGCGCCTGGTGCGAGAGCCCGAGCCGCTCCCCCAGCACGAACGCCTCGGCGACCGCGATCTGCGATACCGCGAGGATCATGTTGTTGCAGACCTTCGCGGCCTGCCCCAGCCCTGCGCCGCCGCAGTGCACGGCGCGGCGTCCCATCGCCTCGAGCAGCGGGCGCGCGGCCTCGAAGTCCTCGTCCGTCCCGCCGACCATGAATGCGAGCGTGGCGTTCTCGGCGCCGACCACTCCGCCCGAGACCGGGGCGTCGAGCGACCGGTGCCCGGCCGCCTCGGCGAGCGCGTGAGCGGCGCGCGCCTCGTCGACGGCGATGGTCGAGCAGTCGATGAAGAGTGCTCCGGATGCCGCGACACCGAGCAGCCCCGCAGTGCCGTCCGAACCGCGATAGGCGTCGAGCACCTGCGCACCGGTCTGGAACATGGTGATGACGACGTCGGCGCCGGTGGCGGCATCCGTTCCCGACTCCGCGGTGGTGAGTCCCCCGTCATGCGCTGCGGCGACGGCGGCAGGCATGACGTCGAAGCCCGTCACCTCGTGACCGGCGGCCGCCAGATTCTTCGCCATGGGCAGGCCCATATGGCCGAGCCCCAGGAATGCGATCTTCATTTCGGACCTCCTCGTCGGTGCTTCTCGAACGCGCGGCGACCGTCAGTCGGCGAGCAGCTGGCGTCCGATGATCACGCGCATGATCTCGTTGGTCCCCTCCAGGATCTGATGGACACGCAGATCCCGCACCACCTTCTCGATCCCGTACTCGTGAAGGTAGCCGTAGCCGCCGTGCAGCTGCAGTGCCTGGTTCGCGACGGTGAAGCCGGCATCGGTCGCGAAGCGCTTGGCCATTGCGCACTGCAGCGACGCATCGGGCGCCTTGGCGTCGAGCGCCGCCGCGGCACCGCGCACGAGGGCGCGCGCGGCGTGCAGTTCGGTAGCCATGTCGGCGAGGGTGAACACGACGGCCTGCTTCTCGGCGAGCGGCTCGCCGAACGTGAAGCGCTCGTGCACGTAGCGCAGGGCGCGGTCCAGTGCCCACTGCGCGCCGCCCAGCGAGCAGGCGGCGATGTTGATTCGTCCGCCGTCGAGCGCCGACATCGCGATCTTGAAGCCCTGGCCCTCGCCGCCGAGGATGCTCGCGGCGGGCACGCGCACCTCGTCAAGGATCACCTGGCGGGTCGGCTGCGCGTTCCAGCCCATCTTGTGCTCGATCGCGCCGAACGACAGTCCGGGGGCGTCGGCGGGAACGAGGAACGCCGTGATGCCGCGAGCCCCCGGCTCGCCCGTGCGCGCCATGACGATGTAGACCGATGCCTCGCCCCCGCCCGAGATGAACTGCTTCACACCGGTCAGCACGTAGTCGTCGCCCGACCGGATCGCGCTGCTGTTGATGGCCGCGGCATCCGATCCAGCCCCCGGCTCGGTGAGGCAGTAGCTGCCGAAGCCCGACATCGAGGTGAGGAGCGGCAGCCACTCGCTGCGCTGCGCGTCACTGCCGTACGTGTCGATCATCCACACGACCATGTTGTGGATCGAGATGTAGGCGGCGATCGCAGGGTCGCCCTGCGCCAGCTCTTCGAAGATGGCAGCCGCATCCGAGCGCGACAGCCCTGATCCGCCGAGGTCGTCGCGGGCGTAGATGCCGCCGAGCCCGAGCTCGCCGGCGCTGCGCAGCGTGTCGCGGGGGAAGAACGACTTCGCGTCCCACTCCAGCGCGTGCGGCGCCAACTCGTTCTGCGCGAACTCGCGGACGGCATCGAGGATCGCGGTGCGCTCCTCGGTGGTCAGGCTCGAGGTGAGAGGGGTGATCGTGGACACCGTTGCTCCTTCAGAGATGCAGCACGCCCTCGTAGGGCATCCTGATCAACGCGATCGTGCCGGCATTGGCACCTCGATCATTTTACATGGACTTCCAACTATCTGTTAGGTGAACCATGGAACAACCGTCGGTCACGCTCGCCCGCCCCGTCGAAAGGGCGACTCCCGCAGGAGCCGCCCTTTCGTGATCGCGGATGCCGCCGCTCAGGCCCCGGCGGCCGGCTCCGCCTCGGGCCAGACCATGAACGGCCGCAGCTCGAGCTGTCCGTTGCGGGCCATCGGATGCCGCGACGCGATCTCGATCGCCTCCTCGAGGTCGTCGACCTCGAGGATGTCGAAGCCGCAGATGACCTCGGCCGTCTCGACGAAGGGGCCACGAGCGGTGAGGACCTTGCCGCCGCGGACCTTCACGACGGTGGACTCCGCCTGCGGGGCGAGCACTTCGCCGATGACGCGCTTGCCGCTGGCGTCGAGGGGATCGACCCACAGGTCGACGTCTGAGTCGTCCGCTTCGGTGTCGGGCTCGAGCGAGGTGACGACGAACATCATGTACTTCATGGTCTGATCCTTCCGTTGCGGGCGGGCGCTCGCCAGCCTCACTCCGGTCGTCGCGCGGGGTCGGACGATGTCGACACTTCTCTCGAGAATCTTTTCTGGCTCGGCTCGGGCTCGGCGCCGACTCCGACGGAGCGCGGACGCTCGCGCGACGAGCATCATCCTCTGGACGGACGACGATGAGACTCAGGAGGGACGCGGCAGGACGGGCGGCTCCGTAGCGTCGAAGCATGGCCAGCACCACATCGACCGTCCCGATCGCCCGCCGCCGCGAGTTGCCCGCGGCGGCCGCGCTGCTGCTCACGATCGGCGGCAACATCCTCGTCCTCGCGATCTCCGCCGTCGCCGTGGCCGGTGTCGCCGTCGCAGCGGTCGCCGTCTTCGGCCCCGGCATCCTCGACGCCCTCTGATCCCCTGTCGCCGGGCCCCCCATCGGGCTAGCCTGCGTCTGTGAACGAGCGCGCCGTCCCGATCCTCCTCAGCCGTGACCTTCGTGAGACCCTCGCGTTCTTCGAGAGGCTGGGGTTCGAGAATCGCGGAGCGCCGCCCGAGGAGTGGGGCTACCTCATCATCGGCCGCGGCACCGCCGACCTGCACTTCACCGAGGACCTCTCGGTCGATCCGCTGCGCACATCGTCGATGTGCTACCTCTACGTCGACGACGCGCAGCGCGTATACGAGGAGTGGGCGGACGCGGTCGATCCCGACCCTGCGACCGGCAGCCGGATCGTCGCGCCGGTCACCACGGACTACGGCATGCGCGAGTTCGCCGTCGTCGACCGGAGCGGAAACCTCGTCCGCGTCGGAAGCCCGCTCTGACGCTAGGCTCGCGCCATGACGGACGTCGCGACGAAGCCCCGGCCCGGAACGAGCCTGCGAGGTTTCTCGGCACCCATCCTGCTGGTCGGCGCTCTCGTCGTCGTGCCGGTGGCGTTCGGCCTCCTCTTCAACAGTTGGACCGCGCCCGACGACGAGGCCCACGTGCGGATGGCCTTCGCGACCGTGGCGGGGGCGACCCTCGCCATCGCCACGGTGCTGGGGCTGCTCGTCGACCGGATCATCCGCCGCGCGACCGTCTCGACGATCGCGATCTTCACCGTGATCGCGTTCGTCGTGGTGCCATACGAGCTCAACGCGATCTCGCGCGCCGCGGAGCTGCTGCTCACCCGACTGAACATGTGACGAGCTCTCGGCGCTCGCCCGCCACGTGACGGGCGAGCGCCGGGAGCGTCAGCGACGCTGGGCTTCGACGAGCACCACCGCGGTGCGCGCCGGCACCGTGATCGTGCCGGTCGCGGCATCCCACGTCGTGGTCTTCACGACGGGGTCCGAGCCCTGGGCGAGCGCCGGCGTCAGCGAGAACTTCCGGCCGGCGAGCTCGGCGACCGTCTGCGTGGTGGGCTCGGTGCCGGCGTTGAAGACCACCAGCGCCCCCTTCAGCTTCGGGTCGACGTCCTTGCCGACGAGGTCGTCGATGAGCATCACGATGACGCCGGGAGCGGCATCCGTCCCGCTGTTCGGGAACGAGACCTTCTGCTCGATGAGCGCGGCGGATCCGAGTCTCAGCAGACCGACCTCGTCGCGCACCCGCAGCAGATCGAGGGCGGATGCCTCGGCCGTGGCGATGTCGGATGCGCCCGGCTTGTTCGCGGGATCGGCCAGGAGCGGCGCCAGGTCGTCCCAGTGGTCGCCGTTGTCGTCCTCGCGCGGCAGGCCCGACCCGAAGGTGGACTCCTGCCCGGTCCAGTCGATGCGGTTGAACCAGTCGCCGGAGTTGTAGCTGTTGCGGTCGAGCGACTTCGAGCGCAGCAGCTCCGTGCCGGCGTGCCAGAACGACGGCGTCTGGGCGTAGGCGGTGGTCGCGAGCGACAGCGTGTTCATGCGCACGCGGTCCGCCATCGAGGTGTCAGCCGGCAGTTTCAGCACCGAGAGGTCGTACAGCGTCTCGTTGTCATGCGCGTCGACATACGTGATGACCTCGTCGGGCTGGTCCGCGTAACCGGCGGGCGAGCCGTTGTAGTCCAGCTCGTCGCCCGCCTTGAGCGTGCCGTCCGCCGACATGAAGGTGAAGTCGCGCAGGTTGCCCGCGAGCCCGAGCTTGACGAGATCGGTCTTGTGGGCGAGATCGGCGAACGGATCGCCGGGTGCCGACTGGTCGCTGCCGTTGGGATCGGTCGCGAGGCCCGTGCCGAAGCCCTGGGAGAACTTCGAGCCGGCGTCGACCGGGCTGCCGCCGTGCACGGCATCGCGCAGCCGGTCGCTGAACGTGCCGATGCCGGTGCCGCCGAGCTGACCCTGCGTGGCCTGCTCGAAGAGGGCGTTGTTCGCGACCTCGCCGAAGTTCCAGCCCTCGCCGTACAAGTAGATCGCCTTGCCGTCGACGCCGTCGCGCTTGAGCGTGAGCTCGTCGAGGGCGTCGCGGATCGCCAGCATGTTCTCCTTCGAGTGGTGGCCCATGAGGTCGAAACGGAACCCGTCCACCTTGTACTCGCGGGCCCACAGCACGACGGAGTCCACCATGAGCCGCTGGGCGACCTCGTGCTCGGTGGCCACGTTCTGGCAGCACGTCGACGTCTCGACCCCGCCGGCCGCGTTCAGGCGCTGGTAGTAGCCGGGCACGACCTGGTCGAGCACCGAGGTGTCGGCCTGTCCCGACGCCGAGGTGTGGTTGAACACCTGGTCGAGCACGACCTGCAGGCCCATGCCGTGCAGCGCGCCCACCATCGAGCGGAACTCGGCGACGCGTGCGCCGCCCTCCGGGTCGACGGCGTACGAGCCCTCGGGCACCGAGTAGTGGTACGGGTCGTAGCCCCAGTTGAAGCCGTCGGCATCCACGATGTTCTCGATGCAGGCCTGCTGCTCGGTGCTGTCGGCCGGCATCGATGCGAGGTCGCAGTCGGGCACGGCCTGTTGCGTGCGGTCCTCCTCGATCGTGGCGATGTCGAAGGTCGGCAGCAGGTGCACCGTGTTGATGCCGGCGTCGGCGAGCTGGCGCAGCTGCGCCGTGCCCGCGCTGTCACGCGTGAACGCCCGGTACGTGCCGCGCTCTGCCGCGGGCACCGACTCGTCGGTGACGGAGAAGTCGCGGACGTGCAGCTCGTAGATGGCGCGGTCGACGGGCCGGTCCACGATGGGCGCCTTCGTCTTCTCCCACGCCTTCGGGCGCCACTGCTTGTCGTGCAGGTCGATCGCGACCGACGCTTGCGAGTTGGTCGTGAGCGCCACCGAGTACGGGTCGGTGACCTGGTTCGTCTCGACCACCCCCGTGGTCGGCGCGTAGACGACCACCTCCCACAGGTACTCGTCGCCCTTCAGAGCCTTGGCACCTGCGACGGTCCAGATTCCGGATGCCGCATCCCACGTCGCCTCGTGACGCACGGGGTCGCCGGCCTCGGCCCCTGAGCCCGTCGAGGGCTCCCACGTGAGCAGCGTCGCGCTCTGCGCGGTCGGGGCCCACAGGCGGAACGTCGGCTTGTCCTTCGCGAACGTCACGCCGAGGTCGGCGTCGGCGACGGCATCCGCGTAGAGGTCGTCGAGCACGCCCGGGATCTGCACCCCGGTGAACGCCCGCACGGTGCTGTCCGCGTCGCGCTGCGAGACCAGGAGCTGGCCGCGCAGGAGGGCCGCGGCATCCGTCCCATCCGCCACCCGCAGCGCGACGTAGCCCGCCAGAGCCGGGAACCGCTCCTTCTGCGCGTCGGTGAGATCGCCCTCGACGCGGGTGAGCTCGACCGTCTCACCCCCGACGACTTCGCCGTCTTCCAGAGCGAGGGATGCCGCCGCCGACGCGTGCAGCTGCCACGACGCCTCTGCCGGGTCGGCGCCGAGGTCGGCAGGCCACGCGAGCGTCTCTTCGTCGATCCAGTGCGCGCGCTCCTCGCCGAGGCCGGGGAGCCCGTCGCCGATCTGCAGCACGTGGGTCGCGAGCGTGTACCGGAACACCACGGGCACGCCGTCCTCGGCGGTGAACGAGTAGTTGGACCCGCCCGCAGCACCGCCGACGCCGTAGTTCTCGCTCCAGCTCATGCCGTGCGCGACCTTGCCCTCGTACGCACCGGCGGGGAGGTCGACGGTGAGCTCGTAGACGCCGTCCTTGTCTCCGTCTGCCATGAGGCTCGCGAGGCAGTCCGGCGCCCAGTCGCCCGTGCAGCCGCTCTCGCTCTGGTGCGAGCCCGGAACCGTCACGATGGGGCCTTCGGCGCTCGACTGCACGATGTTCGTGCGCGGGTCGAAGTAGAACGAGATCGGGCCGCCGGGGTGCGTGATGGCGATGTTCCCGCCGCCGAGCACGCCGTTCGCGCCGTAGTTGATCGTCCACGAGCCGTCGATGGCGACCTTGTACTCGTAGTCCCCGGGCGCCAGGTCGAACGTACCGGCCCAGATGCCGTCGGCGCGCAGGGTGAGCTTCGCGGCCTCGCAGCCGGGCGCCCAGTCTCCGGCGCAGCCCATCTCGGAGTTGAGGCTGCCGGGCACCGTCACCATCGAGATCGGCGACTCCGGCTCCTCCGGCACGTCGAGCGTCACGGCGTTGCCGACCGATGCGTAGGTCGAAGCGGCGGCGTGGGCGCCGGCGGCATCCGTCGTCACGGCGCGGTACTCCACGAGCGTGCCGTCGGCGAGGCCCTCCGCAGTGTGGAACACGCGGGGGTCGGTGTCTTCAGCCGTGCCGAGCGCGTGCCATTCGTCCGAACCGACCACGCGCCACCCGAAGCTGGTCTCGGTCCACGTCGCATCGTCGACGTCGGCGGCGATCGGCGCCGAGCCGGTGACCGCCGCGCCGGCGGCGGGCGCCGAGACGGTGACGGCGAGCGGCGCCTCCGGCGCGGTCACCGGCCGGTCGGCGCGGTAGACGACGGCCGACAGAGCCGGGACGGTGACGGATGCCGTGGCTGCGGCATCCGTCGAGATCGCCGTCGTCGTGCCGTAGACCGGCTCGAGGGACGCGCCGCGGGTGAGTGTGGTGAGGCTCACGGTCTTGTCCGAGGCGGTGTTGTTGAGGGCGACCAGGTACTCCACCTTCTCGTCGCGGTCGACGCGCGAGAAGGCGTAGACGCCCGCGCCGCTGTCGGCGTAGCGCTCGATCTGTGCGCCGGTGACGAGCGCCGGGTGTGCATCACGGAGCGCGGCGAGCGCGGCGATCCGCTCGTAGATCGGCGCGGAGGTGTCGTAGCGGTCGACCGAGCCGGCGGTGGCACCCGTGATGAGGTTCTGGTTCTGGTACGCGGCGACCTCGGTCGCGAAGAGGCTCTGGCGGGCGTCCTTGTCGCCGCCCGCGCCTGCGAAGCCCTGCTCGTCGCCGTAGTAGACGACGGGCTGGCCGCGGCCCAGGAACATCAGGTCGTGCGCGAGCAGGTCGCGCTCAAGCGGGTTCGACATCGACTGCAGCATGTAGCCGACACGGCCCATGTCGTGGTTGCCGAGGAACGTCGGCAGCGCCGTGGCCGATGAGTCGGGCGTCGTGTACCAGTCGTCGCCGGCGTAGAGGCTCTGCAGCCCCTTCGCGCTGTTGCCCGACGCGTAGCTCACGGCCGAGGACTGGAACGTGAAGTCGAGCACGCTCGACATGTCGGTGTCGCGTACGTACGGCGAGAGTTTCACCGGATCGGCGTCGTAGACCTCGCCGAACATGAAGAAGTCGGTCTTGCCCTTGACGTCGCGCGCGTAGTCGAGCACCTCGGTGGTCCACTGCTCCCAGAACTCGAAGTTCACGTGCTTGGCGGTGTCGATGCGGAAGCCGTCGATGCCGAGGTCGATCCAGTCCTGATAGACCTCGACGAAGCCGTTCACGACCGTGGGGTTCTCGGTCATCAGGTCGTCCAGGCCGTCGAAGTCGCCGTACGTCACCGACTCGCCCGTCCAGGTCGAGTTGCCGCGGTTGTGGTACAGCGTGGGGTCGTTGAGCCAAGCCGGGGTCTTCGCGTCCGCGTCCTCGGCCGCGATCACCGGCGGGTGCGGGAACGAGGTCGCCGGGTCGAGCGCCGGGAACGAGTCGGTGCCGGCATAGGTGGCCGGGTCGAACGCGGTGCCGGCGGCGTCGCGGTAGGGGGTGGTCGCCTGGTCGACGTAGCCGTACTGTCCGTCGGCATACGAGACGACGTCGGCGGTGTGGTTCGTGATGATGTCGAAGTACACCTTGATGCCCTTGGCGTGCGCCTCGGCGATGAGCGCCTCGAGCTCCGCGTTGGTGCCGAGATGCGGGTCGATCTGCGTGAAGTCCGTGATCCAGTAGCCGTGGTAGCCGGCGCTCGCGTTGGCGCCCTCGCCCTGCACGGGCTTGTTCTTGAAGCTCGGCGTCAGCCAGATCGCGGTCGTGCCGAGGCCGTCGATGTAGTCGAGCTTCTCGCGGAGACCGGCGATGTCGCCGCCGTTGTAGAAGCCCTTGTCGGTCGGGTCGAAGCCGGTCGTCAGGCGGTCACCCGTCAGGCCGCCCTCGTCGTTCGACTCGTGCGCGTTGGCGAAGCGGTCGGTCATCACGAAGTAGAACTGCTCCCGGCTGCCGGGCTGCCGCACCGGGGCCGTGACGAGGGCGTCGTCGTCGGCGGTGTAGCCGGCGCGCAGGCTCTTCACCTCGACGCCGACGCGGTGGGTGCTGTCGTCGAACACGAACCGCAGCGTCGACGGGCCGTCGACCGTGAGCGGGATGTCATCGTCGCCCCCGTTCAGCCCGTACGACTCGTCCCACGCGTCGTTCACCGCGACCTTGTAGGCATACGAGCCGGCCGGCACCTCGAACTCGGTGGCGTAGATGTTCGCCGTCGCGGTCGGGGCGAGCTCGGTCGCGGCGCAGGCGGGCTGCCAGTCATCGGGGCAGCCGAGCTCGGACTGAAGGCTGCCGACGAGCGCGAACGTGCGCTCGGCTGCGGCGGCGGGAGCGATCGCGACCACTCCCCCGGTCAGGATGAGGGCCGCCGCGGTGAGGCTTGCGGTCACGATGCGGGCACGGGCTGAGGTCGACTTCGACACAGGAGCTCCTGAGTGGGGGGCACGGCGACGTGCCCGTTGTGGTGCGATGTGCGGCCGACATTAGCAGTGCGTTCGACCCAACTGCAAGCGCTTACATGATGAGAACGCCCTCATCCGGCGGATGCTGGGCGCCGCGGCATCCGTTTCATCTACTATCCACGCAATCGCTTGCAGAGTGGTGTCTCCGCGGGGCCGGCGAGATGCGGAATACTTCCGGGATGCCCGTCTTCGACCACCTCGGCGTCAGCGTCGACGACCTTCCGTCCTCGATCGCGCAGTTCGATCCGGTCTTCACGGCGCTGGGATTCACCAGGTACGACGCCGACAACGGCGTGTCGTGGCACACCGAGGGCGAGACGGAGTTCATTCTGCTCCCGGCCCGCGAGCCCGGCACCGGCCCTCACCGGCATGGACGAGTGGGGTGGCAGCACCTCGCGTTCGCCGTCGACTCCCGCGCCGAGGTCGATCGCCTCCACGGAGTCGCCGTCGAGGCCGGCTGGTCCGTCGTGCGGGAGCCGAAGCTGTACCCGCGCTTCAACGATCGGTACTACGCGTCGTTCGTCGAGGACGACAACGGCATCCGCATCGAGTTCATGCACAATCCCCCGCGGGAGCCCGCCGAGGCGAGCTGATCCGGCCGACGCCCGAGCGGGCAGCGTCTCTGCACCGCCGGGGCGCGGGTTCGTGGCGACCGCGACGACCGCGACGTACTCGCCGAGCCGGCGCGAAGGGAGGACAATGCCTGCATCGACGCAGAGCGGAGTCGTGCATGGCGAACACGGTGCTGTACATGTCCATGTCGCTCGACGGGTTCATCGCAGGACCCAACGAGACCGACGAGAACGGTCTCGGCGATGGCGGCAGCCGGCTCCATGAATGGGTGTTTCCTCCCGAGGGCGGAGCGAACGCGCAGATCGTCGACGAGTTCATGTCCACCGGCGCCGTGGTCGCCGGTCGCGGCACGTTCGAGCCGGCCGAGGGCTGGCACGGCGACCACCACGGTGGCGTGCCGATCTGGGTCCTCAGCCGCCGGCCGATGCCGGCGTGGGCACGCGACATGGCCGCCGTGCACTACACGAACGACATCGCCGCGGCGTTCCGCGACGCACGACAGGCGGCGGGCGACAAGGACGTCCTGGTGCACGGCGCCGCCACGGCCCAGCGCGCCATCGCGGCAGCCCTCCTCGACGAGATCGAGATCCACCTCATCCCCGTGCTGCTCGCAGAAGGTCGCCGGCTCTTCGAGCACCTCGGCTCGCCGCGCCGGGAGCTCGAGCGGATCAGGGTCCTTCCCGGCGAAGGCGGTGTGACGCACCTCCGCTACCGCATCAGGTACTGACGGAGGGTGCGACTGCGCACCGGTCCCGACGTCGGTGTCACCCTTCGCGGGTGATGAGCGGACGGGCGATCCGGAGGATGGTGGCATCAGCGCGAACCGCTGAACGCGGACGCCCGCGCGGTACGCCGCCCGAACGAAAGGCACGTCATCATGACCGGCAGCTTCTGGGACTTCCTGCTGTGGATCTTCTGGTTCTATATCCTCTTCGCCTGCATCTGGATCTTCATCACGATCATCATGGACCTGTTCCGCGACCACACCCTGAACGGCTGGGGCAAGGCCCTCTGGGTCATCTTCCTCGTCGCCGTCCCGTTCCTCGCCGCCTTGATCTACCTCATCGCCCGCGGCCGTGGGATGAGCCAGCGAGAGCTCGAGCGCCGCGGACAGGCCCAGAGTGAAGCCAACGCCTACATCCGCGGCGTCGCAGGCGCCCCGTCGGCTTCCACCGAGATCGAGTCCGCCAAGAAGCTCCTCGACTCGGGCGCCATCACCCAGGACGAGTACAACGCTCTGAAGGCGAAGGCCCTCGCCGCCTGAGCCTCGCCGAGCGGGTCCCGCCGGCGCTGTCCGCAGCAGCTGGTCGCCGACGGGACCCCCGCCCGGGAACATGACGGTGTGACGATCCCGGGCGAGCAGGGCATCCCGCTCGCTTCACAGCGTGCGCCGTGCCGGTCAGGTCCATAGGCTGGCCGCATGACGGTGGATGCTGCGGATCCGCGATCCTGCCCGACCTGCGGAGACGCTCTGAGGTTCGAGATCCTCGACGATGAGCGATTCCTCGTCGCATGGTCGTGCGTGAACTGCGGCCTGATCCGCACCACCGAGCCGGTGTAGCGGCGGGCGGCTGCTTCGTCTTGCTCTGCGCGCCCGGCGCGCCGGACCCGGGGTCAGCCCGGGGCAGGTGGGACCGTCTTGCGCATCACGGTCTTGCTCTTGCCGATATGGCGCTCGAAGGTGAATCCCGCCTTCTCGAACATGGCCCTCGTGCCGTTGTGGAGGAACGAGGACGACGTCTTCTTGCCGGGGACGAGCTCGTTGGGGAATGAGACGACTTCGCCGCCGCCGGCCTGCGCGATCAGCGCGAGTGCGCCGTCCAGAGCCTCCCGCGCCACTCCCGAACGCCGGTGGTCGCGGTCGACGAAGAAGCAGGTGATGCGCCACGGCGCCGGGTTGACCTCACCGGCGTCGTACTGCTTGCGGTGGTAGATGCCCGGCAGCTCGGCCGGACTGCCGTACTCGCACCACGCGATCGCATCCTCGCCGTCGAAGACGAGCGCCGCGTGAGCCACTCCCTCGTCCACGAGTCGCTGCTTGAACGTCGGACGGTCGTACTCGCTCTTGACGGTGTGCTCGGTGTCATCATGGAAATACGAGCAGTAGCACCCGCCCCAGACCCCGTTGTGCTTCTGCGCGAGCGCCAGCCAGGCCGGGAAGGTCTCGGGCGTCAGCGGCTTGATCACGTGCGATGTCGTCATGCACAGGCCTCAGCTCTCGGTCCAACGCGGCGGGGACGGCGCCGCGTTTTCGAGTGAGACGAGTGAACGACCACGGAGGATCACCCGCAGGGCGCGTGCCATGCCGTCATCCTGTCAGCATCACCGATCGATGTCACGGCTCTCATCGCCCGACCCAAGCACGCTGATCGAGCCGGCGCTCTGTTCACCCTCGGTTCGAGATCTCGCCCGATCAGCGTCACCCGCGCGCGGTACGTTCTGTGCGATGACCACAGCAGGTGTTCTCTGGAGATGCGATGCCGAGGACCGTTACGACAGAACCGAGCCCTGCGCCGGGAGGTGAGCACGCCGGTCGCCCACCCGCGAAGATCACGAAGCGCGTGTGGCTTTCGGGCCTGGTGCTCGCGATCGCCGGCTTCGCCATCGGCGCCGCTGTCTTGTACGGGTGGATGATCGACGAAACCCACTTCGACCGTCCGAGTCAGGAATTCGACCGGCTCGAGACTCAGCTCGAGGACATTCCCGGGGTCGTCGGCGTCGCCACGGAGCGATGGGTCGAAGCGCCGACATTCTCGAACCCGACCTCATGGGTGTCAGTCACGGTCGACGAGGCCGGCTTTCCCGGTCTGCTCGAGGCGGCCTGCTCGACCGACTATCCCGATCCCGTCACGTGGTCCATCCGCGTGCGGACGCCCGCGGCAGCCGAGGTCTCGCTCCATTCGGCGCCGACCGTCGCGAACAGTGCCGATGGCGACGAGCGATGCCCTGACTTCGGGTTCGACGCAGCGCCCCTCGTCGACGAACTCGACCGGGCCGCCCCGGGTCTCGCTATTCAGCCGTCGATCTGGGAGAACGGCAGATTTGCGCTCGTCGTTGTGGAGGAGGAGGAGATGCCTGCGGGGTTCATCCACCTGCTGCCTCTCATCGAGCACGCCGACGACCTGCTCGTCGCCGCCGGTCTCGATGCGAACGAGGCCGTCGAGATCAACTCGGCGAATCTCGGCTTCGTACTCGAACCAGGCGAGAGTGACCAGTACCTCGCGCTGCTCACCGAGCTCACCGAAGCCCGCGCGGTCCGCAGTTACTGGGCCGACGGCGGGGGCACGACTGTCGACGGAGTCGAAAAGGTGCAGATCGTCGCCCCGGATCAGCAGCACGCAGCGATCGAAGAGGTCATCCGGTCTTCGGGGCTGCACATCGCAGATCTCCCGGTGAGGTTCGTCGGGCAATGAACTCGTGACTTCGATGGGCCTCAGTTCTCGTTCGACTCCTCGGCACGCATGACGAGAATGCGATGCCGCGGCTCGCGGCGAGTGAGGGGTCCGTACGTTTCGGCGCTGCCCCCGTCGCCTATACTCCACTGAAGTATCCCCCCACGTACGATGCCGTATTCCCCCGATACGACGCCGTATCCCATGCGGGCACCACCCGCCGTCCATCGGAGTGCTTGTGGTCAGAGAGCAGCCGAACACGCCCGCCAGCGACAGTGCGCCCACGCGCGCGGCCGCGCGTGCTGCGCAGCAGCGGAGGCGCTCGCTGATCCTCCTGGGCGTCATCATCGTTCTCGCCGTCGCCGTCGCGGTCGTGCTCGGCGTGTTCTTCCTGCGCGGAGCCCCCGGTGAACCCGAGCAGGACGCGTCGTCGACGTCGACGAGTGACTGTCTGCCGGCGAGTCTGCGCATCACTGCGGATCCGGCAGTCGCGGGCGCGATCGAGGCGACCGTCGCCGAACTGACCCGATCCCGCGCTGACTGCCCCGGCGTGACGATCAACGTGGAGGACAGCTCGGCCACGGCGGCGGCGCTGGCCTCGGGGTCTGCGCCGGAGTTCGACGTCTGGGTGCCCGACTCCGCGATGTGGCCCGCGCGGGCGACCGGTCAGGCGGAGCTCACCGGGGTGGACGCCGCGGAACTGGTCGTCAGCGACCCCGTGGCCAGCACGCCCGTCGTCTTCGCCGCGACCGAGGCGACGGCGGCTGCTCTCCAGACCGCCGGGGCCGGGTTCGCGAGCCTGGCGGCACCTTCGGTCGCCGCCGTGCTGCCGGATCCGTCGACGGTCGCGGCGAGCTCCGCCGCGCTGCTGGCTCTGCAGACGGCGGTCGCCGGAGACGCGCGGATGTTCACGGCGATCGCGCTCGGCCTCGACGCCGGCGTCGTTCCCACCGCCGCCGACGCGCTCGCGGCGGCCTCCACCGCGACGACGCCGACGATCGCCGTGACCACCGAGCAGGCCGTCCTGGAATACGACGAGGATGCCGAGACCCCCCTCGTGCCGATCTATCCGGCCGACGTGAAGCCCGCGGTGAGCGTGTCCCTCGTGACGCTCGCCGACGCCTCGGACGACACACTCGCGGCCGTGAAGCAGCTCTCCGCTTCCCTGGTGGGCGGGAGCGACCGGCTCGCCGAGTACGGACTGCGCGATGCGGCGGGCAGCACGCTGGACTCCACCACGGAGGACGCCGGTGCGGCATCCGAACCCGTCGACAGCGCCAACCAGGCCGAAGCGCTGCGCACCTGGCAGATGATCACGGCGCCGTCGCGGATGCTCTCTCTCAACGACGTGTCGGGTTCCATGCTCCAGCCCGCGACCGCCGACATGCGGCGCATCGACCTGTTCGAACAGGCCGCGGTCCGGGCGATCAACTCGCTGTCGACCGACTCGTCGCTGGCCACCTGGGTGTTCTCGAGCCGGCGGATCGGCGGGCAGGACTGGCAGGAGATCGTCCCGTTCGGTCCGCTGGGCGATCCGGCGCACAAACAGCGCACGATCGACACGGCGAACGGGCTCGACAGCCTGGTCGGCGGCGGGACCGGGCTCTACGACAGCGTGCTCGCGGCGGTGCAGTACATGCGCGAGACCTACGTCCCCGGTCAGGTCAACCTGGTCCTGCTCAACACCGACGGGTACAACGAGGACGACGAAGGCCTCGACCTGCCGGGGCTGCTCGCGCAGCTCGAGACGCTCCGCGACCCGGCGAAACCCGTCGCCGTCATCGCGATCGGCTACGGACCCGACACCGACCAGGCCGCCCTCGAGCAGATCGCCGCCGCCACCGACGGTGCGGCTTATCAGGCGCTGCAGCCGACCGACATCGGCACGGTGCTGGTCGACGCGGTCACCCAGCGCGGCTGCCGCCCGAACTGCGGCTGAAGACGAGGTGACGTCCGCGTCGACGCCCTCACGGGCAGACGCGCACCCGTCGTCCCTCGAAGCCGACGATGTCGCCGAGCTGCAACTGGCGTCCGCGACGGCGATCGACCTCGCCGTTCACGAGCACATAGCCGTCGATGATGGCCTCTTTGACGTTTCCGCCGGAGTCGAGGAGTCCGGCGAACTTCACGAACTGCCCGAGGCGGATGTCGTCACCGCCGATCGAGACATCTTCGATCGGCGGCAGGTTCGTCATCCCCGAATGCTAGCCGACCGGGCGCCGGCCGGTGCGGGCGATCGGCCTACTCGGGCGCGTACTTGAAGGACAGCTGGACCCGGGAACGGAACAGCAGCGTCCCGTCGTCGCCGACCACGACGTCCTGCTTCGTCACCTCGGCGACGCGCAGGTCGTGCAGTGATCCCGCGGCGGTGGTGATGGCCTCTCGTGCCGCCTCCTCCCAGGACGAGGCACTGGTGCCGATGACGTCGATCACTCGGTAAACGCTCATCTTTGAACCCCTCATCGCTCGATGCCGACGAACCCATACTGATCGCGCTTGCGCCCGGATGGAAGGGCTGCACCCCTTTCGACGCGCGGCGCGCCGCGCGAGGAGGTGCGCGCATCGCGGTACGGCGCGAGGCTCCCGTGGCCGGCGTCAGTTCGTGGTCGTCCGAGGCCGTCGCATGGTCACCAGCACAACCGCCCATGTGACGAGGAGCATGCCCGTCAGCACGAACCCGAGTCCGTCGATGCCCACCGATGCCACCCAGGGAAGCGGACCTCCGATGTTGAGATTCGCAACGAGGACGTCCGACAGCTGGACGATCGCGATCAGCACGGCGGCCACCACCGATATGCCGGTCATCACGAGCGCGTACACCTCACCCAGGTGGCGCCGACCGGGCTGCCAGCTGTACGCGCGGCGCATCACGGCGCCTTGGGTGGTGTCGAAGGCGCTCATTCCGGCGGCGAACAGAATCGGCAGGGTGAGCGCTGCCCACCAGGGCACGGCTCCGAAGCTGGCGGCACCCGCGAGCGCGAGCAGCCCGATCTCCGTCGCGGTGTCGAAGCTCAGCCCGAACAGCAGTCCGACCACGTACATGCGGGACGGCCGATCCACCGCTCGCTCGAAGGGCCCGAGCATCCGCAGCACCGGACCGCCTGCGTGCCCGTGGCGGCGCCGCAGCGACGCGATGTTGATGGCGGCGATGATGAGGAGGAAGACGCCCGAGACGGTGGGGCCGATGATCCCGGTCCAGGTGCGAAGGGCGGAGGAGTCATCGGCGAGCGACGTGCCGATCGCCGTGATTCCGAGTGCCAGCAGGATGCACAGCACGACGACGATGGTCGAGTGGCCGAGCGAGAACCAGAATCCGACGGTGTTGGCCGGCTTTCCGCGTTCGGCGAGGCGGCGCGTGGTGTTGTCGATCGCAGCGATGTGGTCGGCGTCGAACGCGTGGCGCACTCCGAGGGCGTACGCGGTGAGCCCGACGCCGAGAGTGACGAGCGTGCCCCCGCCGCCACCGAGCGGGATGCCGGCGGGGATCACCAGGAGGACCAGGACTCCCCAGCCGAGCACGTGCAGGATCGCGATCAGCGAGATGACGCCGATCGTGCTCCGCCGGATGCGTGGCCCGGTCTGATCATCGCGGAGTGCTGTCAATGTGAGTCCTTTCCGGCTCAGGCGTGAAGGGGCGCTCCTGCGCGTGCGAGACCCAGGCATCCCACACGCGGTCCAGGGACGAACCGTGCGTGTGGTCGGAGAGGTGACGCGCCATGGATCCGGGCCGATCGAACTCGAGGTCGCCCGCACGGGCGGGCGGGCGGAATCCGACCGCGATCACGGCATCGATCACCCGGTTGCTGCCGAGCACCCCGGGCTCGGGCATACTGCCGGCTGCCTCCAGCCGTTCCACGAGGAGGGGTCCGCCGCTATCGGAGACCGCGAGCGCCGAGGCGAGTCGCCCGCCCCGTTCGCCGTGCCTGCCGAGCACGAGCGTCTCGCGGATCACCGCTCGCGCGTCGGAATCCAGGGTGATGCAGGTGCGGCGTTCGACGTCCGCCCCGTCCGTGACCACGAAGGGCAGACCGTGCCACAGCAGCGTCCCGCCGGCTCCGACCGCCACGTCGAGGATCCACGACGAACGCGCGCCGCGATAGGCGACCGTCCCCCCGACGTCCTCGATCTCGACCGTGCACCCCGGTCCGACGTCGATCTCCATGTGCACCTGATCGCCGCCGAGCAGCACCATGCCGGCTGCGGCGACCGCGATCTGCGCGTGTGTGCGATCGCGCGAGATGAGGCGCGGTGCGAGCGCGCCCACGGCGAGCTCCACATGCGCCCGCGGCTCACCCGCGACGACCGCGATGCGCGTCGAGGTCACTCGTTCGTCTCAGCGCCCCGCGGCCTGCGTGCGGGAGTGGTCATGGACGTGGGTGGCGTCGGCGGCATCGTGGTCGTGGGAGTGGACGAACCCGCCCTCGGGATGCTCGTCATCGGCGTGGAAGTGCGGGGCCATCGGCCCGGGGTCCTGCGCGATGTGGGTACCCGCCCGGTGGCTCGCGAGGATCATCAGCACCCAGGCACGCAGCGCCGCGACCGAGGCTGCGTCGTGCCGCGACAGGGCCAGCACGGCGCGGCCGTCTCGTGCCCCTTCGGCATCCGTCACCATCTGCGCCACGTCGACGCCGACATACGGCGCCAGGTCGGTCTTGTTGACGACGAGGAGGTCGGCGCGACCGATGCCCGGGCCGCCCTTCCGAGCGACATCGCCTCCGCCGGCGACGTCCAGGACGAAGATCTGCGCGTCCACCAGGGCCGGCGAGAACGTCGCCGTCAGGTTGTCGCCGCCCGACTCGATGAGCACGACGTCGAGGGGCGCGAAGTCCCGCTCGAGGTCTTCGGCGGCCAGAAGGTTGGTGGTGATGTCGTCGCGGATCGCGGTGTGCGGGCAGGCACCGGTCTCGACGGCCCGGATGCGCTCGGGGTCGAGCACACCGGCGGAGCGGAGGAACCGGGCGTCCTCATCGGTGTAGATGTCGTTCGTGATGACGCCGAGGCGAAGGTCGGTCGCGAGCGCGCGGCACACCGTGGCGATGAGCGACGACTTGCCGGTGCCGACGGGGCCGGCGACGCCGAGCCGGAGCGCGCGGGGAGCGAGTGGTGAGTCAGGCACGGAAGAGTCTCCTGTTCGTTGCGGCGTGGGCTTCTGTCCACGCTTCGGATTCGGGGGCGCTCGCCGCAGGGATCGCCTCGGGTGAGTCGAGTGCCGCGAGCTGCAGGATGAGGGGATCGACCGCTGCGCACGCGTCGATCACGAGCCGCACGCCGTCGACCGGGTCGCCGGGTTCGAGCTTGAGGAGAGCGGCGACGCCGCCGGCCATGTCGTCGTACACGGCGACGCGCACGAGAGTCTCGGCATCGAGCCCCGCG
The DNA here is from genome assembly GCF_040676455.1 of Microbacterium sp. LMI12-1-1.1. Taxonomy (NCBI): domain Bacteria; kingdom Bacillati; phylum Actinomycetota; class Actinomycetes; order Micrococcales; family Microbacteriaceae; genus Microbacterium; species Microbacterium sp. LMI12-1-1.1. The sequence continues at coordinate 1,515,509 of NZ_JBEGIA010000001.1, forward strand.
TGAGCCGCGATCGCGCCGAGGACGATCGGGCGAGGCGGCGTCGCCGTGTCCCCTCCGGTCAGTGCGGCGATCGCCGGCGACTGCGGCCACAGGCGCTGCGCGAGTCGCAGCAGCCCACGGCCGAGGTCGATCGAGGCGGTCCGCGCTGCGCGGCTCGGGGTGCGCGCCGCCCACGCCCGTTCGACCGGCGTATAGGGCGCACCGCTGAGGCCGGCCCGCCGCGCCACGACCGCGGTCGCGGCATCCACGAGCGTCGTCGTGCGCGCCCGGGCACGCAGGAACGCCCCGACGTCCGCTCGCGCGAGCCCGCCCTGGACGGCCGGCTCGACGCCCGCCGAGAACGCGTGCCCGCCCGAAGGCAGACGTGCGTCGGCGAGCAGCATGGTGACGGTGTGCGCGGCGGAGTCCATGGAGCGTCTCAGAACATGGTGTACAGCTGGGCCAGCGGGAGGGATGCCGCGGGTGCCGGTTCGACGTCCTCGCCGTCGATCGCGATCTCGAACGTGTCGGCACGGATGCGGATCGACGGCAGACGGTCGTTGTTCTTCATGTCGGCCTTGCCGATGTGACGCGTGGGCTCGACCGCCGCGAGTCGGCGGCGCAGCCCGAGCGTCTCGGCGAGGCCGTCCTGCAGAGCCGCGGGTGAGACGTAGGTGACCGACAGGTCCGCCCCGATCGTGTCGCCGAAGGACGGTCGCATCATCACGGGCTGAGGTGTCGGGATCGACGCGTTCGGGTCGCCGAGCGCGGCCCACGCGATCGCGCCTCCCTTGACGACGACGTCCGGGCGGACGCCGAAGAACTTCGGGTCCCACACCGTCAGGTCGGCGAGCTTGCCGACCTCGATCGATCCGACGTCGTAGGCGATGCCGTGGGCGATCGCGGGGTTGATCGTGTACTTCGCCACATACCGCCGTGCGCGTTCGTTGTCTGCCGGCATCCCGCCGTCCAACGCACCGCGACGGTGCTTCATGACGTGCGCGACCTGCCAGGTGCGCGTGACCACTTCGCCGATGCGGCCCATGGCCTGTGCGTCGGAGGAGGTCACCGACAGCGCTCCGATGTCGTGGAGGATGTCTTCCGCGGCGATCGTGGTGGCACGGATGCGGGACTCCGCGAACGCGAGATCCTCCGGCACGGCGGGGTTGAGGTGATGGCAGACCATCAGCATGTCGAGGTGCTCGGCGACGGTGTTCACCGTGTGCGGGAGCGTCGGGTTCGTCGAACCGGGGATCACGTTCGGCAGCCCCGCGATCGAGAGGATGTCGGGCGCGTGACCGCCGCCCGCTCCCTCGACGTGGAATGCGTGGATCGACCGGCCGCCCATCGCCGCGATGGTCGACTCGACGAAGCCCGCCTCGTTCAGCGAGTCGGAGTGCAGCGCGACCTGCAGCCCCCACTCCTCGGCGGCGCGCAAGGACGCGTCGATCGCGGCGGGGGACGAGCCCCAGTCCTCGTGCACCTTGTAGCCCGCGGCGCCCGCGAGCGCCTGCTCCTTCAGTGCGGCCATCGAGACGGTGTTGCCCTTGCCGAGCAGCAGGACATTGACGGGGAGGGGATCGAGCGCGCGGTGCATGGCGGACAGATGCCATGCACCGGGTGTGACGGTCGTCGCCTTCGATCCCTCGGAGGGGCCGGTGCCCCCGCCCACGATCGTGGTGATCCCGGTGGCGAGGGCCTCGTGGATCTGCGAGGGCGAGAGCAGGTGGACGTGCGAGTCGATGGCGCCGGCGGTGACGATGCGCCCCTCGCCCGAGATGACGTCGGTCGAGGGCCCGATGACCATGTCGATGCCATCGCTGATGTCGGGATTGCCGGCGTGCCCGATGCCGACGATGCGACCGTCACGGATGCCGATATCGGCGCGGATGATGCCCCACCAGTCCAGGATGACCGCGTTGGTGATGACCGTGTCCAGCGCTCCTTCCGCCCGCGTCGCCGTGGCCTGGGCCATGGATTCGCGGATGGACTTGCCGCCGCCGAAGACGGCTTCCTCCCCGCCTGCGGTGAGGTCGCGCTCGATCTGTATCCACAGATCGGTGTCGCCGAGGCGCACCTCGTCGCCCACCGTCGGACCGTAGATCGCGGCGTACCGCGACCGATCAAGCCAGACCATCGAGGAGCTCCTCTCCGTCGGTCTTGACCCGGATGCCGGGAACCCGCCGCGCTCCGCGCAGCGCGACGGCGTCGAGCTCTCGTGACGCGCCCGGCTCGAAGCGCTGCGAGGTTCCGGACGCGATGTCGAGGCGGAATCCGTGTGCGAGCGCGCGGTCGAACTCCAGGGCCGCATTCACATCGGGCAGGTGGATGTGCGAACCGATCTGGATCGGCCGGTCTCCGGTGTTCACGAACACGAGCCGGATGCGCTCCGCCTCGCTCCGATCGGCATTGAGCTCGATGCGTCCCGGTCGGATCCGGTAGGCGCCAGGGCCTTGGGAGGTAGCGGATGCCACGGCGACTCCTCAGTCGATCGGATGGTGGACGGTGACGAGCTTGCGACCGTCGGGGAAGGTCGCCTCGACCTGCACGTCGGCGATCATCTCGGGAACGCCCGGCATCACCTGGTCACGCGTGAGGACGGCGCGGCCCTCCTGCATCAGCTCGGCGACGCCACGGCCTTCTCTGGCCCGTTCGATCACCCAGCAGGACAGCAGCGCGACCGTCTCGGGGTGGTTGAGCAGGATGCCGCGCTCGAGCCGATCGCGCGCGACCATCGCGGCGACCGACAGCAGGAGCTTCTCGGTCTCGGCGGGAGTGAAGTGCATTCGGGCCTCCGGCTGGTGATGTCAGAAGTGTGCCACAACGCCCGTATTCGCCGACGGCTGCCGAGAGCCCTCACTTCGGCATTCATTCGCGGTTTCCCGGAATTACGCGCTTCTGCGGCCGAACTACGGCGCACGATTAACAGAACCGGAACAATCGAGAAATGTCAGAGTAATGTCACGCGCCCATGCTGGCAGGACCGCAGCAGTCGGCGACCACCTTCCGCCGATCTGAACCGGCACGCGAAGCCCGGCACCAGCAGGCATCGAGACGCACCGCACCACCGGCCCACCCCTGCACCACACCGCTGACCCACCGATCAGCCCGCGCCACCACACCCTCGACGCGCCTCCCTTTCGGCGTTCCCGAGGACAGTGCCGGTGCGACGGCGTCATTCGGCGTGCCCGCAGGGCGGACCGGCCCACCCGAGAACGCATCACCTGCATCACACAGAAACGGAGTTCCCATGACAACGAACAGGACACGGCGGGCGCGAAGCCTGCTGGCTGTTCCCGCCCTCGCGGCGACGGTCGCCCTCGTTCTCGCCGGCTGCGGTTCCCGCGCCGGCGATGCCCCGGCGGCGGCCGAATCGGATGCCGCGGCACCGGCGAGCTGCATCGACACGTCGGGCGACACGATCAAGCTGGGCTTCCTCAATTCGCTCACCGGCGGCATGGCGATCTCGGAGCAGACCGTCTCCAACGTCCTGCACATGGCCGCGGATGAGATCAACGCCGACGGCGGCATCCTCGGCAAGCAGATCGAGTACATCCAGGAAGACGGTGCCACCGACTGGCCGACCTTCGCGGAGAAGACCGAGAAGCTGCTCACCCAGGACTGCGTCGCCGCGATCTTCGGCGGCTGGACCTCGTCCTCCCGCAAGGCCGTCAAGCCGGTCGTCGAGGAGAACAACGGACTGTTCTTCTACCCGGTGCAGTACGAAGGCCTCGAGTCGTCGCCGAACATCTACTACACCGGCGCGACCACCAACCAGCAGATCATCCCCGCGATGGACTACCTCGCCGCGCAGGGTGTGGAGACGCTGTTCCTGGCGGGCTCCGACTACGTGTTCCCGCGCACCGCGAACGCGATCATCAAGCTCTACGCCGAAGAACTCGGCATCGAGATCGTCGGCGAGGAGTATGTTCCCCTCGACAAGGACGACTGGACCACTCAGGTGTCCAAGATCGTCGCGGCGGACCCGGACTTCGTCTTCAACACGATCAACGGCTCGTCGAACGTCGGCTTCATCAAGGCCTACTACGACGCCGGTCTCACCCCCGAGACGACCCCGATCATCTCGGTGTCGATCGCCGAGGAGGAGGCACCGGCCATGGGACACGAAGTCACCGGCAACTACGCGTCCTGGAACTACTTCCAGTCGATGGACACTCCCAACAACCCGGCTTTCATCGAGCGATGGAAGGCCTACCCCGGCAGCAGCGGGGTGACCTCCGACCCCATGGAGGCGGCGTACATCTCGATGTACCTCTACAAGGCGCTGGTCGAAGCGGCCGGCTCCTTCGAGGTCGACGACGTGAATGCGGCAGCCGCGGCAGGCGGGATCACCGTCGACGCGCCGGAGGGTGTCGTCACGCTGGACGGCGAGAACCACCACATCTCGAAGCCGGGCAACATCGGCAGGATCAACGCCGAGAACCAGTTCGACATCGTCTGGTCCTCCGACGGCTTCATCGAGCCGGACCCGTACCTCGAGGGCTACGACTGGTTCCCCGCTGACGTCCGCGATGCTCTGGTAGCCGCCGCGGGCTGATCCTCACCGGATGCGGGGTCCCGTGTCCCCCGGACGCGGGACCCCGCACCATCACCACCGAAGAACTCCCGACCGCACAGAGAGCGAAAGCACGTGGATGCACTCTTACCGCCCCTGCTGAACGGCACCGCGCTGGGTGCGCTGCTGCTGCTGGCCGCGCTCGGGCTCACCCTCACCTTCGGCCAGATGGGGGTGATCAACATGGCGCACGGCGAGTTCATCATGGCCGGCGCGTTCATCGCCTACATGACCCAGCTGGTCGTCACCTCGAGCAACATCTCGATCCTGCTGGCCCTGCCGCTCGCCTTCGTCGGCGCGGGCCTGCTCGGCCTTCTTCTCGAGATCGGCATCATCCAATGGATGTACCGACGGCCGCTGGACACCCTCCTGGTCACGGTCGGGGTGGCTTTGATCCTGCAGCAGCTCGCGTTGCAGATCTTCCCGGCACAGGGCGTGCCCGTGGAGGCGCCCGGGTGGCTCGACGGGCAGATCGACGTCTTCGGCTACGCGTGGCCCCTTCGCCAGGTGTTCACCATCGTGCTGGCCGCCCTGTGCCTGGTCGCACTGGCGGCGTGGCTCAAGTACTCGTCCTTCGGACGCCGGATCAGAGCGACGGTCCAGAACCGCGACCTCGCCGAGACCAGCGGCATCCGCACCCGCAACATCGACCGCATCACGTTCTTCGTGGGTTCGGGCCTGGCCGGTGTCGCCGGAGTCGCGGCATCCCTGATCGGCGGCACGAACTCTCAGATGGGCACGCAGTACATCATTCCCGCCTTCCTCGTGGTGGTCGCCGGCGGCGTCGGCCAGATCAAGGGCACCGTGATCGCCGCGTGGGCCTTCGGCATCGCGCTGTCGTTCTTCGCCGACTGGACGACCGGAAGCATGGCCCAAGTGCTGGCCTTCGTGCTCCTCGTCGTGTTCCTGCAGTTCCGTCCACAGGGCCTGTTCACGGTCCGCACCCGGGGGTTGACATGACGAGAATCAGACCGTGGCTTCCGCTCATCGGCATCGCGGTGTTCGCCGTGCTGCTCCTGGTCGTCGCGCCGGCAGTGCTGTCGATGCACTGGCTCAACAACCTCGGCAAGTACTGCTGCTGGGCGATCGCCGCGGTGGGGATCGGGCTGGCCTGGGGTCGTGGAGGAATGCTGGTCCTCGGCCAGGGGGTCTTCTTCGGGCTCGGTGCGTACGCCATGGCGATGCACCTCACACTCGAGAGCACGGCACCCGGCAGCCTTCCCGTCTTCATGATCCTGTACGACCCGTCGGCGTCCCTTCCCGCCTTCTGGGAGCCGTTCCGCAGTGACGCGTTCACGCTGGCGGCCATCGTGCTGCTGCCGGTGATCGTGGCCGGGGTGCTCGGCTACGCCCTGTTCAAGCGCAGAATCAAAGGCGCGTACTTCGCGATCCTCTCCCAGGCGCTCGCCGTGGCGCTCGCGGTCCTGATCAGTTCGACGATCCGCGAGACCGGCGGCGACACCGGGCTCAGCGACTTCAAGTACTTCTTCGGGTTCGTCCTGAACGACGACGCGAACAAGGTGATGGTCTTCATGATCGCCGCCTCGCTGCTCATCCTGTGCCTGCTCGCGGTGTGGCAGCTCAATCGCAGCCGCTTCGGCGAGCTGCTGATCGCCACGCGCGATGCCGAAGAGCGCGTGCGGTTCCTCGGCTACGACCCCGCCAACATCAAGCTGGTCGCCTACGTGGTCGCCGCGGTGATGGCCAGCATCGCGGGAGCACTGTTCGTCCCCATCGTGGGCATCATCACCCCGGCCGAGATCGGCGCCTCCGCCTCGATCCTGATGATCGCCGGCGTGGCGCTGGGAGGCCGCGCCTCGCTCTTCGGCCCGGCTCTCGGGGCGATGGCGATCGGATGGGGCCAGTCGAGTCTCGGTTCCAACTGGCCCGACGGGTGGATCTACATCCTGGGCCTGGTCTTCATCCTGGTGACGCTCTTCCTCCCGATGGGGCTGTCCTCGCTGTTCGGGAAGGCGAAGGGTCTGGTGTGGCGCCCGCGCGAAACACCCCCCGCTGCGCTCGCCGATCCCGCTCCCGTGCTCGAGCCCGTCGGTGAAGAGGTGACGAAGTGACCGCCGCCGAGGGTTCGCTCGTCGTCACCGACCTGCGGGTCGAGTTCGACGGATTCGTCGCCGTCGGCGGCGTCTCCTTCGACGCCCACCCGGGCGAAGTCCGCTTCCTCATCGGTCCGAACGGTGCCGGCAAGACCACGTGCATCGACGCCATCACCGGCCTCTCCAAGGGCACGGGATCCGTCACGCTCGCGGGCCAGGAGCTCCTGGGCAGGTCGACCCAGAAGATCGTGCGGCTCGGCGTGGGCCGCACCTTCCAGACCGCGAGCGTGTTCGAGCAGCTCTCCGTGCTGCAGAACCTCGACATCGCGGCGGGGCTGCACCGCTCTTCGCTCTCGCTGCTGCGAGCCCGCCGCGGCGTCGACCCGGCGATCGAGTCGGCGCTGGAGGAGACCGGCCTCAGCGATGAGCGCGAGACTCCCGCCGGCATCCTGTCCCACGGCCAGAAGCAGTGGCTCGAGATCGGCATGATGCTCGTTCAGGAGCCCCGCGCGCTGCTGCTGGACGAGCCCGTCGCCGGAATGAGCCAGGACGAGCGGACCGCCACGGGAGAGCTGCTGCAGCGAATCGCCCAGCGCCGCATCGTCCTCGTCGTCGAACACGACATGGACTTCATGCGCCGCTACGCGTCGCGCGTCACGGTGCTGCATCAGGGAAAGGTCCTCTCGGAGGGGGCCGTCGCCCAGGTGCAGGCCGACCCCAGGGTGCAGGAGGTCTACCTCGGCACCGCCGGGGCCGCGACCACCGCCGCCATGTTCGTGGTGCCCGACGGGACGACGGATGCCGCAATGCAGGAAGAGGGAGCCTGACGTGCTCGAGCTGAACGAAATCCAGGCAGGGTACGGCCCGACGCTCGTGCTGCACGGCGTGACGCTGCCCGCCGCCAAGGTGGTCGCCGTGCTCGGCCACAACGGCGCCGGCAAGTCGACTCTGCTGCGCGTGGCGATCGGACTCATCAAGCCGCGCAGCGGTCGGGTGATCTTCGACGGAGACGACGTCACGTCACTGCCGCCCAACAAGCGCGTCGCACGGGGCATGGCGTATGTGCCGCAGGGCCAGCAGTCGTTCCCGCAGCTCACCACGATGGAGAACCTGCAGCTCATCGCCGACGGTCGCAAGCGCGGCAAGGCGCTCATCGAGCAGCAGCTGTCACGGTTCCCCGCCCTGGAGAAGTTCGCGAGCCGCAAGGCCGGGCTGCTCTCCGGCGGTCAGCGCCAGCAGCTCTCGATCGCCCGGGCGCTCATCACCGAGCCGAAGATGCTCATCCTCGACGAGCCGACGGAGGGGATCCAGCCCACGATCGTCGCCGAGATCGAGCACACGGTGATGCAGCTTGCGAGCGAGGGACTCTCCGTCCTGCTCGTCGAGCAGCACATCGGCTTCGCACTGGAGGCGGCGGACAAGTACCTCGTGCTCGCGAGCGGCTTCGTCTCGAGCGTGGGCGAAGGCGGAGCGTCCGCGGCCGAAGGCGTGCGGGCGGCAATGGCGATCTAGCGCTGTCTCTTCGCAATGCGGCTGTAACACGCGGGGCGCAGAATGAGCCTGACGCGAGCCGCAGGGGGTCCGACGTGGGCAGGGCAGACAACGCGCGGGCAGCCGCCGAGGACAGCCTCGAAGACTACGCCTTCCGCTACGTCCCCCGTTCGTTCCGGCGCTGGAGCGCGGGTTCCATCGGGGTCACCGCCCTCGGCTCGATCGCCTTCCTCGCCGACTTCTCCATCGGGGCCAGCGGCGGGATCGAGCACGGCACCAACAACGCCGTCCTCGGCATCCTGTTCGCATCGATCACGATCTTCATCGTCGGTCTGCCCATCGCCTACTATGCCGCTCGCTACAACCTCGATCTGGACCTGATCGCGCGCGGATCGGGGTTCGGCTACTACGGCTCGTCGATCACGACCGTCATCTTCGCGGTGTTCACGTGCATCTTCTTCGCCCTCGAGGGGGCGATCATGGCACAGGGACTCCACATCGCGATCGGCATCCCGCTCCCGATCGGCTACCTCGTCTCCACGGTGGTGGTGATCCCGATCGTGATCTACGGAATGCGCGCACTCGAGCGACTGCAGTTCTGGACCACGCCGCTGTGGCTCGCGCTCGCCCTGCTGCCGCTGCTCTGGGTGATCGTGACCGATCCCGATGCGGTGAGCGCGTTCGTCGCGTTCCCGGGCGAGTCCGATGGGACTGTCAGCTTCCAGGCGATCGTCGCCACTGCAGCCCTCTGCTTCGCTCTGACGCCGCAGCTCGCCGAGCAGATCGACGTCATCCGGGCGATGCCCCCGCGCACGCGCCTGAATCGGCGGGTGTGGTGGGCTTCGCTGTTGTTCGCGGGACCCGGCTGGGTGCTCTTCAGCGGCATCAAGCAGGTCATCGGCGTGTTCCTCGCGGTCTACCTCATCACGCGTGTCGATCCGGAGCTCGGTCAGAGGGCCGCCGAGCCGGTCCGCCAGTTCATCGCGCTCTACGAATCGATCATGCCGGAGTGGCTGGCGATCGGGCTGGCGCTCGTTCTCGTCGTCGTCGCGCAGGTGAAGATCAACGTCACGAACGCGTACTCCGGGTCGCTGGCGTGGTCCAACGTGTACACCCGCCTCACCAAGACGTACCCCGGCAGATCCGTCTTCATCTTCTTCAACCTCGCCATCGCGCTCGCGCTGATGTGGATGGACGTCTTCAGCCTCATCAGCTTCGTGCTCAGCCTCTACGCCAATGTCGTGATGGCGTGGCTGGTCACGATCGCCGCCGACATCGCGATCAACAAGCACGTCCTCCGCATCTCGCCGTTGTTCCCCGAGTTCCGCCGCGGGATGCTGCGCGATTGGAACCCGGTCGGCCTCGTGTCGGTGAGTCTGGCGTCGCTGCTGTCGCTCGCGGCATTCGCTGGTGTGTTCGGGGAGGATCTGCGGCCCCTCTCGGTGCTGATCGCGATCGGCGTGGCGGTGATCACGACCCCGCTCATGGCGCTGCTGACGCGCGGCAGGTACTACCTGCGACGCCAGACCGATGGCATCGCGTCACCGATCCTCGATGTCGACGGCAACCCGTCCGGTGAGCGGCTGCGCTGCCACGTCACCGGCTATACGTTCGAGCGGCCGGATATGCTGGCATCGGCGGAGCGCGGGGCATTCGGCGAGACCCAGTACGTGTCGTCGCTCGCACTCACGCTGGACGACTCGGATCGCTATGTCCTGCCCGCCGAGCCGGCGTCATCGCAGGACAGCTCGCCTGGGCGGACCGCCGAGCAGGCCAGACGGCAGAAGGAACGAGGCTGACGATGGCGGAGGGCGTCGACACTCCGACAGCGATCCTCGCCAACGCCGCCGCGGCTCTGCGCGAGCACCCGTTCGACGACATCTCGTACCGCACGCTCGGCGACGCGGTCGGCGTGTCGGAGCGGACGGTCTACCGTCACTTCCCGACGAGATCGCACCTGCTGGAGGGTGTCGCGGGGTGGATCGAGTCCACCGAGTTCCCGCTTCCGCCTTTCGTCACGATCGCTCAGTTCCGGGCCGCCTCGCGCGCCAGGTTCCACGCTTTCGATTCGTCACCGGCGTTCGCTTTCGTGTGTGCGCGGGCGGCGACGATCTCGCCGACCGGCGAGGCGGAGCCGACCTTCCTCACCAGAGCCCTGGTGGCGATGCTCGCCACGAATCACCCTTCTCTGAACGAGCGGGATCTGCAGCGCGTCGCAGCGGCACTGCGCTATTTCGCGTCGCCCCAGTTCTGGGCCCGCATGCGCACGGGCTTCGACATGAGCGCGCCGGAGATCGCGGACGTCTTCGACCGCACGTGCGCCGAGGTCCTGGGCGACCTGCTGATCCCGAGAGAGACCGAAGTGGGCGCGGCGCGACGGGGAGGCGGATGACCGTGCCGGCGACCTCCGACATCGATGCGCAGGCAGCGCACGAGGTGAGCCGCACCCAAGAGGCGATCCTCGCCGCCTACGCCGAGCTGATCGAGGAGCTCGGCACCGACGACGTGTCATTCCGGCTGATCGCCCGCCGAGCGGGCGTCGGCGAGCGAACCGTCTTCCGCAACTACGCGACACGGGTCGATCTGCTGCTCGCGACGGCGGCATGGATCGAGAGCAGGATCTTTCCCCGGCAGGACTCCGCGAGCATCTTCGACATGCCACTCGCGATCCGGGCGGCGATGGAGTCGTACGATCACCGCCCGGAACTGGCCCATGTGGTGGCTGAGACGACGATGCGAGGGATCAGCGGCGCGGCGCCCAGCCCCACGCGGGCGAGACTCGAGCAGATGGTCGATGCCGAGATCCCCTCTCTCGAAGACGCCGAACGCACCGCGATCGTCGCGGGCCTGGCGCACCTCGACTCGGCTGCGACGTGGGTCACCTTCCGACGGGAATTCGGAATGAGCCGTCGCGACATCGCCGACGCCGCCGCTTGGGCGGCGGAGGCGGTGCTGGATCCGGTTCGATCACGCGTCGGCTGAGAGCGGATCTGGGGCCCGCGTCGATCGCGCAGCCCGACCGCTCCCCCGCTACAGGCGCTCGATCACCGTGGCGTTGGCCATGCCGCCGCCCTCGCACATCGTCTGCAGGCCGTAGCGGCCACCGGTGGCCTCGAGGTACGACACGAGAGTGCCGAGCAGGCGGGTGCCCGATGCCCCGACCGCGTGGCCGAGGGCGATCGCGCCGCCCCACGGGTTGAGCTTCGCAGGGTCGGCATCGACCTCGCGCAGCCACGCGAGCGGCACCGACGTGAACGCCTCGTTCACCTCGTACGCGTCGAGGTCGTCGATCCCGAGGCCGCTGCGCTCGAGGATGCGCTTCGTCGCCGGAATCGGTCCGGTCAGCATCATCATGGGGTCGTCGCCGACCACCGCGAACGAGTGGAAGCGCGCCCGCGGCGCCAGGCCGAGCTCGGCCGCCTTCTCCTCGCTCATGATGAGCGCCGCGGATGCCGCATCCGTGAGCGGCGACGAATTGCCCGCCGTGATGCGCCAGTCGAGGTCGGGGAACCGCGCAGCGAGCGCATCGGTGCGGAAGGCGGACCTCAGCCCCGCCAGCGACTCCGCGGTCGTGCCCGCGCGCACGGTCTCGTCGAACGCCACCGCGTCGGCGGCGCCGCCGAGCACCGGGATCACCTGCGAATCGAACGCACCTCGGGTCCAGGCATCCGCTGCCCGCCGATGCGATTCTGCCGAGAACGCGTCGAGCTCTTCCCGGCCGAAGCCCCACCGCTGGGCGATGAGCTCCGCCGACACGCCCTGGTTCACGAGGCCTTCGGGATAGCGGTGCGCGACGCCCTGCGAGACGGTCCCGCCGTGGGCCGACGAGCCCAGCGGCACGCGGCTCATCGACTCGACGCCCGCGGCGATCACGATGTCGTACGCGCCGGCGATCACGCCCTGCGCCGCGAAGTGCGCGGCCTGCTGGCTCGACCCGCACTGGCGGTCGATCGTCACAGCCGGCACCGTCTCGTCGAAGCCGGCGGCGAGCACGGCCTGCCGCGCGATGTTGAGGGACTGGTCGCCGATCTGGCTGACGCATCCCATCAGCACGTCGTCGACCTGCCGCGACTCCAGCCCGCTGCGCTCGAGCAGCGCCGTGAGCACCCCGGCGACGAGGTCGACCGGATGCACTGCGCTCAGCGCGCCCCCGGGCTTGCCGCGCCCCGACGGGGTGCGGACGACGTCGACGATGACGGCCTGTGGCATGGAGACCTCCTGTTCAAGAGCCTAAGACGGCCCCGGATGCCGCGGGCCGCGGCATCCGGATCATCGACGCGTCTCGGGCGTCGCGTAGGTGCTGCGCTGCTCGATGACGGCGAGCGTGCACCGCGAGATGCACACGAGCTTGCCGGCGTCGTCGACGATGCGGATCTCCCACACGTGCACGCGGCGGCCGATGTTCACCGGCGTCACGGTCGCCGTCACCCAGCCCGACGAGATCGGGCGGATGTGGTTGGCGTTGATCTCCTGCCCGACGACGTGGAACCGCTCGCGATCCACCGCGAGGTAGCCCGCCCACGACGCCAGCGTCTCGGCGAGCGCGACCGATGCCCCGCCGTGCAGCACGCCCGCCGGCTGGACGGTGCGATGGTCCACCGGCATCCGTCCGACCAGTGCGTCGTCGCGGATCTCGACGATCTCGATGCCGAGGGTCTCGATGAGCGTCCCTGCCGCCATCGCCCCGAGATCGACGGCGTCGGCGCCGTGCCAGAGGCTCATCGGCTCACCCCGCCGCTTCCTCTTCGCGCTGGGCGGCGGCGAGGGTCGCGGCATCCGGCACATAGCCCTCGATGTGGCGCTCGTCGGGGCCGTTGTACTCCGACAGCGGGCGGATGAGCGCGTTCGAGGCGAGCTGCTCCATGATGTGCGCGGTCCAGCCGGTGACGCGCGCCGCGACGAAGAGCGGGGTGAAGGTGAGCGTGTCGAAGCCCATGAGGCTGTACGCCGGACCCGACGGGTAGTCGAGGTTCGGGTAGATCCCCTTGCGTGCGACGAACTCCGACTCGAGCGTGTCGTAGAGCGCAGCGACGTCGGGCCGGTCGTAGTGCTCGACGAGTGAGTCGAGCGCGGCCTTCATCGTCGGCACGCGCGAGTCCCCGCGCTTGTAGACGCGGTGGCCGAAGCCCATGATCTTGCGCTTCTCGGCGAGCGCCTCGTCGAGCCACGGTCCGACGTTCTCGGCGGTGCCGATCTCGTCGAAGATGTGCAGCACGGCCTCGTTGGCCCCGCCGTGCAGGGGTCCCTTGAGGGCGCCGATGGCCCCGACGACCGCCGAGTAGAGGTCGCTGAGCGTCGAGGCGATGACGCGGCCGGTGAACGTCGAGGCGTTGAAGGAGTGCTCGGCGTACAGGATCATCGAGCGATTGAAGGCATCGACGACGACCGGGTCGGACTCCTCGCCGAACGTCATCCAGAGGAAGTTGGCGGCGTAGTCGAGGTCGTCGCGCGGTGCGATCGGCTGCTGGCCGCGCCGGCGGCGCTGGCCGTAGGCGATGATCGCGGGGAGCACGGCGAACAGGCGGACGCTGCGCGCCAGGTTCTCCTCGGCGCTGCCGCTCACGTCGAGCACCGAGCCGGTGCCGGCGAGATCGCGGGCGCCGATGAGGCTCACGGCCGTGCGCACCTCGTCCATCGGGTGCGCGTCGATCGGCACCAGGTCGATCGCGGCACGCACATCAGCCGGGAGGTGACGGTAGGCCCGCTCGGTCGCGCGCAGCTGCGCCAGCTGCACGTCGGTGGGCAGGTCGCCGTGCCACAGCAGGTAGGCGACGGCCTCGAACGACTGCGTGGCCGCGAGCTCCTGCACCGGGTAGCCGCGGTACAGCAGCGAGTTCGTGTCGGGGTTGACCTTCGAGACCGCCGTGTAGTCGACGACGACGCCGGCGAGCCCCTTCTTGATGTCGGGTTCGGTCATGCTCTGCTCCTTTGCTCAGCCATCGGCCGTTGAGCGAGTCCGCGCGAGTCGAAACGCGTTTCGTCTCGTCGCTGCGCTCCTCGCTCAACGACCCGAGGTGTCGATCTGGAAGTTGAAGACGTCCTGGTCGAAGTGGTTGTACTGCTCGTAGTCGATGAGGTCGTAGAGATCGGCCCGGTGCTGCATCTCACCCAGCTTCGCGGTGAGGTGTCCGTCTTCGATGAGCGTATCGAGTGCACGGGATGCCGCGCCCATCGCGATGCGCAGGAGCGAGACCGGCCAGATGACGATGTTCACCCCGACGTCCCGCAGCCGGTCGACCGAGAACAGGTCGGACTTCCCGAACTCCGTCATGTTGGCGAGGATCGGCACGTCGACCGCGGCCCGGATCGCGGCGAACTCGTCGAGGGATCTCATGGCCTCGGGGAAGATCGCGTCGGCTCCGGCATCCACCAGCGCCTTCGCGCGGTCGATGGCGGCATCCATCCCCTCCACCGCGCGGATGTCGGTGCGCGCCATGATCAGGAAGTTCGGGTCGCGCCGGGCATCGGCGGCCGCCCGGATGCGCTTGATCGCGGTGTCCTCGTCGACGACGGCCTTGCCGTCGAGGTGACCGCAGCGCTTCGGGTTGATCTGGTCCTCGATGTGCGTGCCGGCGATGCCGGCGTCCTCGAGGGTCTGGATCGTGCGTGCCACGTTCATCGGCTCGCCGAACCCGGTGTCGGCGTCGATGATGGCCGGCAGGTCGGTCATCCGCGCGATCTGCTGGCCGCGGGCGGCCACCTCGGTGAGTGTCGTCAGGCCGATGTCGGGCAGGCCGAGGTCCGCGCTGAGCACCGCCCCCGAGATGTACACGCCCTCGAACCCCTTGCGCTCGATGAGCCGGGCGCTGAGCGGGTTGAACGCGCCCGGGAAGCGCAGCAGCTCGCCGCTCGCGAGCCGCTCGCGGAACAGCCTGCGCTTCTCGTGCGCCGGCACGGCGGAGTACAGCATCAGAACAGGCCCTTCGGTGCCGGTGCACCCGCGAGGACGCCGAAGTCGGCGACGATGGTGAGCTGCTGCACCTCGGCGGCGGTCAGCTCGGGCAGGCGCTGGGCGAGATCGAGGAAGCGCTCGATCTCGTCGGCCGCGAGCACCGGCTCAGCCAGCAGCCGGAACTTGCGCACGTAGTCCTCGCGGGCGAACGGCCGGGCGCCGAGCGGGTGGGCGTCGGCGACGGCGATCTCGTCCTCGATCGTCTCGCCGTTCGTCAGGCGGATCTCGACGCGGCCGCCGAACGCCTTCTCGTTCGGGTCCTCGGAGTGGTAGCGGCGCGTCCAATCGGGGTCCTCGGCCGTGGTGATCTTGTGCCAGAGGTCGACGGTGTCGGCGCGGCCCGCACGCTCGGGCGTGTACGAGTCGACGTGGTGCCAGCCGCCGTCCTGCAGCGCGACCGCGAAGATGTACGGGATCGAGTGATCGAGCGTCTCGCGCGACGCCGTCGGGTCGTACTTCTGCGGGTCGTTCGCGCCCGAGCCGATCACGTAGTGCGTGTGGTGCGAGGTGTGCAGCACGATCCCCTCGACGTTCGCCGGGTCCAGCAGCTCCTCGTGCTCGCCGTGGAGCTTGCGGGCGAGGTCGATCCAGGCCTGCGCCTGGTACTCGGCCGAGTGCTCCTTCGTGTAGGAGTCGAGGATGCCGCGCTTGGGCTCGCCCGCACCGGGGAGCGGGACCTCGTAGGTGGCGTCGGGGCCGTCGAGCAGCCACGCGATGACGCCGTCCTCGCCCTCGTAGATGGGGCTCGGCGACGTCTCGCCGCGCATCGCGCGGTCGACGGCCTCGATCGCCATCTTGCCGGCGAACGCGGGTGCGTGCGCCTTCCACGTCGAGATCTCGCCCTTGCGCGACTGCCGCGTCGCGGTGGTGGTGTGCAGGGCCTGGCCGACCGCCTGGTAGATGGTCTCGACGTCGAGGCCGAGGAGCGTCCCGATGCCGGCCGCGGCCGACGGGCCGAGGTGGGCGACGTGGTCGATCTTGTGCTTGTGCAGGCTGATCGCGCGCACCAGGTCGATCTGGATCTCGTAGCCGGTCGCGAGTCCGCGCACGAGCGCGGCGCCGTCGGCACCCACGTGCTGCGCCACGGCCACGATCGGCGGGATGTTGTCGCCCGGGTGCGAGTACTCCGCTGCGAGGAACGTGTCGTGGTAGTCCAGCTCGCGCACGGCGACGCCGTTCGCCCACGCCGCCCATTCGGGGCTGGTCTTGCGGTCGAGCGCGCACCCGAACACGGTGGCTCCGCTGCCGCCGACCGACACGGCGTGGTCGAGGGCCTGCTGGCGGGCGGCGCTGACCGGCGCACGGGTGAGGGATGCCGCGGCCACCGCCGCGTTGTCGATGACGCGGTTGATGATCATGTCGACCACGTCCTCGTCGACCGCCACCGGGTCGGCGGCGACTTCGGCGATGTGCCAGGCGAGCTGCCCTTCGCGGACGAGGTTCTCGTCGCTGCGGTGGACACGGAGGTGGTGGATGACGGTCATGACCGGCCTTTCAGATCGAACGAGGAGTCGAGGAGTTCGTGAGCGCTGCGGCGCGGAGCGACTCGAGGATGCTGTGGAGGGCGTTGTGCAGGTGCACGTGCGTCGCGTGGGCCGCGAGATCCGCGTCGCGCGCCGCGATCGCGGCGGCGATCAGGCGGTGCTCGGCGACGGACGCCGCGAGCCGCGCGGGGTTGTCGCGTGCCAGGCGCCGCACGCGGACGAGGTGCGTGCGCACCGTGCGCAGTGCTGCGGTGAGGTAGTCGTTGGCCACGGCGGCGTCCAACGCGAGGTCGAAGCGCTCGATGAGCGCGTAATAGGCGTCGGTGCCGTCCGCGCGGGGCGAGGCGGTGCCCGGTGCCTCGTCGCCCGCGAGGTCGACCTGTGCGAAGTCGCGCGCGAGATCGGCGAATGCGGCGGCGTCGCCGCGCTCGGCGGCCAGGCGCGCGGCGGATTCCTCGAGGGCCCGCCGCACCTCGAAGATCTCACGGATGTCGCCGGCGTCGATCGCGGTCACGACGGTCACCCGCGGGGACTGCTGCGCGACGAGCCCGTCTGCCGCGAGGCGGCCGAGCGCTTCGCGCAGCGGGGTGCGGCTGACGCCGAGGCGGGCCGCCTGCTCCACCTCACCGAGGACGGCGCCGGGGCGCAGGATGCCGGACTGGATCTCGTCGAGGAGAGTCGCGTATGCGCGGTCACTGGCGCGCATGCGCATCACTTCGTCGTTCGACATCCGGCCAGTGTATACATTGTTCCCGTCTGGCGCCACTGTGGGTGGATCGGGAGCGCTTTAGGTATACATTTACCGCTGCGCCGGCAGCGTCAGGCGCCCGAACCCTCCCGGTCGCGGCGCGCCTCGGCCCGGGTGCGCGGAACGCCGGCCGACGCGGCAGCGGGCGGCGCAGGCCGGGCTGCGGCATCCGCTCCCCCGCGGTCGCCGCCGTCGACACCGACCCGGACACCGGAGCCGGCGATCCGGCCGTCGTGCACCTCGATGACCCGGTCGGCGCGCGCGACGAGCAGGGGGTCGTGCGTCGAGACGATCGCCGCGAGGCCCTGGCGGTGGGCGAGCTCACCGAGAAGGTCCATGATCGTCGCGGCGGTGCGCGAGTCGAGCTGCCCGGTCGGCTCATCGGCGATCAGCACGCGCGGGCGCGCCACGATCGCCCGCGCGATGCCGACGCGCTGCTGCTGGCCGCCCGACAGCTCGGCCGGCCGCTGTTCGGCATGCGCGGCGAGCCCGACCATCGCGAGGGCGTCGGCGACGCGCTCGTCGCGTTCGGCGGGGTCGGTGCGGGCGATCCGCAGGGGCAGCTCCACGTTCTCGCGGGCTGACAGCACCGGGATGAGCCCGAAGGACTGGAACACGAAACCCAGGGCATCCCGCCGCAGCGCGGCGAGCTCGTCCTCGGGCAGATCGGTGGTGTCGACGTCGCCGATCCACACCCGCCCCGTCGTCGGGCGGTCGAGCGCGCCGAGGAGGTTCAGCAGCGTCGTCTTGCCCGCCCCCGATGCACCGCGGACGGCGAGGAGCTCGCCGGTCTTGAGCTCGATGTCGATGCCGTCCACTGCGTGCACGTCGCCCGCCGCGGACGGGAACACCCGCACGAGGCGCTCCCCCCGCAGTGCCACGCGGGCGTCGTGAGCCTGGTCGATGGTCATCGCTCCTCCTCCGTCGGGCGGTCGGGTGTCGCCGGCGCATCCGTCACGACGCCGTCGTGCGAGGTCCCGCCGGCGACCACCGGCGCGGGATCGGCCGACGCCTCGCGGCGGTGCCCGGGCCACACCCCGACATGGTCCGGTTCGAGGGCGAGGCGCACCCGCTGGCGGAGGTCCAGCGTCGTGACGAAGTCGTCCGGCAGCTGGAGGCGGCCGACCTTGTCGAGGACGGCGTACTCTTCGGCGACGTGGTGTTCGGCGCCGTCCTCGTCGGTGCGGGTCGAGCGCAGCACCTCGGTCGCCGTGCGCCCGTCGCGGATCTGCACCGTCCGCGCGACGTGCTCCGACACGGCGGGGTCGTGCGTCACGATCAGCGTCGTGATCCCGATCTCGCGATTGACGACCCGCATCGCCTCGAGCACGTGGGCACTCGTCTCGTCGTCCAGCTCCCCCGTCGGCTCATCGGCCAGCAGCACGCGGGGCTCGTTGGCGATACCCACAGCGATCGCGACGCGCTGCTGCTCGCCGCCCGACATCTCCGCCGGACGGCGGTCGGCGCAATGGGAGACCTCGAGCAGGTCGAGCAGCGCGCCCACCCGTTCGGCGCGGGCCGCACCCCTGACGGATCCCGTGATCGCGAGGACCGCGGCGACGTTCTCGGCCGCGGTCAGGTAGGGCAGCAGATTGCGCGAGGTCTGCTGCCAGACGAATCCGACGCACTCCCGCCGGAAGCGCACGCGCTCGCGCCGCGAGAGGGTCAAGAGGTCGCGGTCGGCGACCCGCGCGACCCCGGCCGTGGGGGTGTCGAGTCCCGAGAGGATCGACAGCAGGGTCGATTTGCCCGAGCCCGAGGCACCCACGACGGCCACGAGCTCGCCCCGCTCGACGACGAGGCTCAGCCCTTGGAGCGCCTGCACCTCGACGGCCTCGGTGGTGAAGATGCGCACGAGATCGGCGCACACGATGTCGGGCTCGACGGTGTGCGCCACCGCGGGCGCGTGGGTGACGGTGGTGGTCATGTCTCCTCCACGGTACGCAGGACGGCGGCGACGCGGGCGCGTCGGGTGATGGCGAGTGCGGCGCCCGTGACGAGCAGTGTCACGACGGCGAATCCGCCGAGGGTCGACAGCAGAACGAGGGGGTCGACCGCGTACGACGGCGGGTCGACGCCCCGGGTGAACGGCCGCAGGTCGACCACGGATGCCAGCAGCACCGGCATCAGCATCCCGAGGATGCCGCCCACGATCAGCGCGGCGATCCCCGCGGGCGCGAGCTCCCACGCCACGAGGCCGCGGGCCGCGCGCGGCGGCGCACCGAGCGTCTGCAGGAGGGCGAGGATCCGGCGTCGCGGGCGCGTCCCCAGCACGAGCGTCACCACCACCGCCACGGCGCTCAGCACCGCGCACACCAGCACGCCGGCGACGAGCGCACCGCGCAGCCCGGCGAAGGCCGGATCCGCGTACACCGCATCGAGGGCATCGGCGGATGTCGCGACGCGCACCCCTGCACCGAACGTCTCCCGCAGCTCTGCGGCGACCGCGGCGGGGTCGGCACCGGGTGCCACGCGGACGAGGAGCCGGACCGGGATGGGTGCGTCGTCCGAGATCTGCTCGGCGTACGCGACGTCGGCGAGCACCCACGACGACGAGGAGGAGGTGAAGGGGACCGCCTCGCGGACGGCACCGGCGAACGCGGCGTCGGCCTTGACGATGTGCACCGGCAGCTCGGCCGCATCGATGCGGTCTGCCACCTCCTCGGAGAAGAGCAGCCGCGGCACGCCCGAGCCGTCGCCGAGCGAGACGTCGGCGGGCACGATCCGCGGGAAGTCGCTCTGAACCTCGTCGAGTCGCTCCCGGTCGACGAGGTAGAGGGAGACGCGCGACAGCCGCTCTTCCACCTTCAGCTGGGCGGAGCGCAGCAGGTCGACGCGCGCGACGGCCGCGACGCCGTCCACCGCCTCGGCGGTCGCGACCGCCTCCGCGTCGAAGCGGCTCGCCGACAGCTGGATGTCCGCACCCGCCGTGGCTCGGGCGGCGTGCACCGCCCCCGTCTGCACCATCGAGAGTACGACCGCACTCGCGACGGCGAAGGACACACCGACGATGAGGGCGAGCACGGGCGCCACGCCGGTCGCGGGGTCGCGGAGCGCGCGGGCGGCGCCCAGGACGCCGAGGAATCCTTCGCGGGATCGCTCGCGCGCGAGCACGGATCGCAGTGCCACCGGGTACAGCCGGAGCGTGAGGACGCAGGCCACCAGCGCGAGCAGCAACGGCGCCGCCACGGCGAGCGGGTCCACCGTCGCGGTGGCGTCGGTGCCGCGCAGCACGAGCAGTGCGGTGGCGAGGACGGCGAGCGCCACGACCCCGGCCTCGACCACCGGGCGCCGGCGGGATCGCCGGGCCGGCGCATCCGCCCGCTCGCGTCCGCGCGACAGCGTGGCGGTCGCGACGCCGACGGCGGCGGGCACGAGCGCGAGGATGGCCGGGACCAGCAGGAGAGCGGATGCCGGTGCCGCGCCGGGAAGCGTGGCGACGGCGAGTGCGAGCCCGAGCGCCGCACCCGCGGCCGCCGGAACGAGCCCGGCGATGAGCCCCTCGAGACCGAGAACGCCGCGCAGCTGCCCGGGCGCAGCGCCGCGCGCGGCGAGGAGGTCGAGCGAGGAGCGGCGATGCTCGTGCATCAGCCGGCAGGCGAGCACCAGCACGGCGAGCGCAACGCCGATCGGCCCGGCGACGAGCATGGCCAGCGCGGAGACCAGAGCCCGGTTCTGCGCGATGGTGGCTTCGAGCGTGGGGACGACTCCAGCCTGGAAGCTCATCGGCACTCCGGCGCCGCCGAACCCGGGAGCGCGGTGCGGTGTCGCGAGGAAGCCGCGGAGGTCGGCCAGCAGCTGCGGTGCGGCGGCCGCGGTCACCTTCTCCGGGTCCAGCGGGTACCAGGCTTCGGTGATGGCGCCGGCGTTGAGGAGCGCGAAGTCGCCGAAGGTCTCGGGCGCCGCGAACGCGGCGGTCCGCACGTAGGGGACACCGTCGGGGTCGAACGCGATCGACGGTTCGAGCACACCGACCTCTCGCGCCCAGTGGGGGTCGCTCGCGTCCACGGCCTCGAAGGTGCCGACGAGCGTGAGCGGCACGGGCAGCACCCACCCGGACTCATCGCCCGAGATGCGCGTCTCGCCGATCTTCCAGTCGACCTCGTCGGCGGACGCCGCCGACAGCACGATCTCGCTCGCCGGAAGGGGCTCGGCGCCGTCGACCGGTCGAAAATTCTCGTCCATGCGCGCATCCAGCGCGACGTTCCACTCCTGCTCGGTCACGGTCGCCTGGGGGAGCCGCCCCTCCGTCACCGTGATGCGCGAGGCGAAGCGAGGGTCGAAGTCCACGTTCGTCGCCGACGCGTAGCGTGCCGGCTCGCCAAGACGGGCGTAGTAGTCGGCGTCGCCGTGCACGGCCCTGACCGAGGCGGGCGCCTGGGTGAGGATGTCACGCAGACCCGAGTCCCACGTACCCCAGGTGTCGTGGTACTCCTCGGGAAGCGACCCGGTCGGTGCGGCTCCCGCCCCCGGGACCGGGATCGTGGCGATCGACGTGCTCAGGTCGCGCACGGGGCCGCTCAGGGACGATACGAGGTAACGCGTCGACGCGTCGAGCATCGACCCGACGGCGAGCGGGGCGAACACGGCAAGCCCTGCAAGCACGGCGACCACGGCGGCCACGGTCGCCGTGGCACCCAGCCCCGCGACCAGGTGCACGCGGAGCAGGCGCCGGGTCCGAAGTCCGCCGGTCACGGGGCCGCCTCCTCGATGCGGGTGGACGAGCCCTGCCGTCGCACGGCGAGCCACGACCCCAGCACAGCGACCGCGAGCGCGACGCCGACGACGGCGAGCGCGATCACGACCGGCCACGGCGAGAACGACAGCGTCGGCGGCAGCTGCACATCCGGGACCGCGCGCTCCGCCATCCGCGGTACGAGGAGGGCGGCGAGGCTCGCACCGCCCGCTGCCCCGAGCACGACGCCGAGCACCACCACCACGACGACCTCGATGCCGCGCATGCGCGCCTGCGCGGTGGGCGGGACCCCGAGAGCCCGCAGCACCAGCACCTCGCCGGCGCGCTGCGCCGTCAGGGCCGCCAGCAGCGCGACCAGTGCGACACCGGCGAGCAGTGCGCCGCCGACGGCTGCGGCGTCCCACAGTGTCACGACCTCGCCGGCGACCGCGGAGGCGGGTGAGCCGACCGTCGCGACGGGCGCGTCGAGCGCACCGCTCAGCGCCGCGGCGGCGGACTCGTCGCCCGCCGCCCAGACCTCGTTCGCCAGCGGGGGCGTGACGACCTCGGCGTCCGCCGAGCCGTCCGGCACCGAGGTCGCGGAAGCCGCGTCGATCGCCGCGTCGAGCGAGACCAGCACGCCTGCGCCGGCGCCTGCCCCGGGCAGCGCGGCGACGATCGATGCGACGGTCGCCGCGATCGTGCGGCCGCCCCCGTCGATGCGCACGTCGACGTCGTCGCCCACTCCGAGGCCGAGCCCTTCGGCGAAGACGTCCGTCACGACGGCCGGAATGCGCGGAGGCGTCTCACCGCCGGCCGTCCAGACCATCGCGGATCGCACCGCCGTACCGCCGGGCGCGGCGGAGTGAAGCCGGGTGTGCGGCACCGGTGTCACCAGCTCGCTCTCGTCGTCGCCGGTCGACAGCATCCGCATGCCGGTGACCAGCAGCTCGGCGCCCGGCCATCCGCGTCCCTGGCCGACCTCGAGGGCGACGATCCGCCACGGTGCCTCGCCCCTAGGCAGCTCCGCGGCCGCGGTGAGGGCGAAGGCGCCGTCGGCCTCGTCGACGCTCACATCGAGCGGCACGGTCACCGGCACGCCGGCGGCGTCGTCCAGCCAGACCCGCACCTGCATCGCCTCCGCCGCTGCGGGCTCGGAGGTCGACACGCGCGCTTCGAAGCGCAGGCCGGTCGCGTCGTCGGGCATCTCGACGGCCAGCCGCGGCGCGGCGATCTCGGCGGCCAGCGTCACGGGATCCATCACGCCGGGCACCTCGAAGAGCACATCAGGCATGCTGTCCGGCGGCAGTGCGACCAGGGTCCCGGCGACACCGCCGGCGACCACAGCCGCACTCAGCGCAGGGGCGACGGCGGTCACCCCCGAGGTGTCGCCCGCGGTCGCGACGGCCCCGGGAGACACCGGATCGACGGCGGCTCGCAGCGCAGCCCCCGCAGTGACCTGCTGCGAGTCGGCCGATGCGGCGCTCCACGTCGCACCGTAGGCGCCTGCCAGCACCGCCCCGGCGCTGACGATGGAGACGAGGGCGACCGCCACCGAGAACGACCTCAGCCGGCGCGCGACCTGGCGCGCGGGATAGGAGGGCGTCGCACCGGCACCCCGCGCCGCCGCCTGCGCGACCAGGGCTGACAGCGGCGCGAACAGGATGACCGCGAGGACGGCGACGGCGGCGATGCCCACGGTGGGGGCGAGCACCGTGACGGCGACCGACCACGGAGCGCGGGCGCCCGCCGCGATCTGCGACGCCTGCAAGACGAGCACGACGCCGACGAGCACGAGCAGCACGGCGACACCGGGCGATGCCGCGCGTGCGATCCGGCCGGCGACCGAGTCCGCGCCGGCAGCGGTCTTCGCCCCCCGCAGCTGAGAGACGAGAAGCGTCGCTCCGAGAACGACCACCGCGAGGACGACGAGCGGCCAGGTGCGCGTCAGCGCGCCGATCCCGGCGGCACCCCAGGCCGTCGCGACGGCCGCGACGGCACCCGCGACCCCGGCCACGGTCCCCGCCGTCACGATCACGGCCGCCTCGATGCCGGCGAGGGCGGTGTCCTGACCGGCCGACAGGCCGCGCGCGACGAGGACGCGCGTCTCGCGGCCACGCGCGGCACCGAGCAGGCGCGCCAGCTGCAGCACCGCGAACCACGCGAGCACCGCGAGGATGACGATCGGCACGGGGGTGATCGCGGCGGCGGCGATCGCCCCGACGGCGACACCGTCCACCGCGTCGGCGAGCCCACCCGAGACGACGATGCCGCCCTCGGCCGCGTCCGATTCGCGGATCGCCTCCGGCACCCGGGCCAATCCGCGCGCGAGCCGCTCCACGCCGTCGGCGTCCAGCGCCGCCGGCGTCGGCGTGAGGCGCCAGGCGACGCGCTCGAAGTCCGAGCCCGGCTCACCGACGCGCACCGTCTCGATCCGCACGTCGTCCTCGAGGAGGTCCGCGATCACCGCGCGCCCGGCGTCGTCCTGGGCGGCGGCGTCCGTCCCCGGTCGCGTGTGCACCTGCAGCCAGCCCTCGGCCGTCCCGGGGTCGGGGATCGCGGCGCGGATCGACGCAGCGGATGCCATGGCGGCCGCGGCCGGCAGCGCGCACAGCAGGCCGATCGCCACGGCGATCGCGGCGGCGATGCTCGCGGCCAGCCCCACCCGGGAGCGCAGCCGCGCCCGCACCAGGCGTCCCGCAGAAACCGCGGGGCGGCGGAGGGGAGTCGTCGTCATTCGCGTTCCGGGGAGGGCGGCCGCCCGTTGGCGGCCCGGCGGCGGTTAGGGTCCCATCCTGCCCGATCGCGGCCGCTCCGACGCCCCGCGCGACGGGACCGTGAGGAAAGCGTGAGGAGTATTCACAAATTTGTGAATTACGCGTAGCCTCAGCGCCATGTCCACGATCATCCGCACCAGCGGCCTCACCAAGCACTACGGCCGCGTCCACGCCCTCGACGGGCTCGACCTCACCGTCGACGAGGGTCAGATCCACGGATTCCTCGGACCCAACGGCGCCGGCAAGTCCACCACGATCCGCGTTCTCCTCGGGCTCGCGCGCAAGACCGGCGGCGAGGCATCCGTCTTCGGTCAGGATCCGTGGCGCGACGCCGTCCCCCTGCACCGTCGCATCGCGTACGTGCCGGGGGATGTCAGCGTGTGGCCCAACCTGTCGGGCGGCGAGGCGATCGACCTGATGGCACGCCTGCGCGGCGCCTCGCGGCACGACCCGGCATTCGTGGCGCAGAAGGAGCGCCTCGCCGAGGCGTTCCAGTTCGACCCGCGCAAGAAGGGCCGCGCGTACTCGAAGGGCAACCGGCAGAAGGTCGCGCTCATCGCCGCCTTCGCGGTGCCCGCCGACCTGTACATCCTCGACGAGCCGACCAGCGGCCTGGACCCGCTCATGGAGGTGATGTTCCGCCACGAGATCGCACGGGTCCGGGCGGCGGGCGCCACCGTGCTGCTGTCGAGCCACATCCTGTCGGAGGTCGAGCAGCTCTGCGACCGCGTGTCGATCATCCGCTCCGGCCGCATCGTCGAGGCGGGCACGCTCGCCGAGCTGCGCCACCTCACCCGCACCGAGGTCTCGTTCCAGGGCACGGATGCCGCGGCCATCGCCGGCATCCCCGGTGCCCACGACGTCGTCGTCGAGGAGGGCCGCATCAAGTTCACCGTCGACAGCGACGCCGTGACATCCACCCTCCCCGCCCTGGCCGCACGTCAAGCCGCAGGCTTGCGCATCGCGCCGGCATCGCTCGAGGAGCTCTTCCTGCGCCACTACGGCGACGAACTGGCCGAGATGGACGGAAACGGGCGATGACGCGATTCTTCGCGCTGCTCGGCCAGCGCGTCCGCCGGGACTGGGTGCAGGTGCTGCTGTGGTCGGCGGGCACCGGCCTGCTCGCCTACGCGTCGTACGTCGGCGTGGCGGGCTCCTACGGCACCGAGCAGGACCGCACCTCGCTGCTCGCCGCCGCCCTCGCGAACCCCGTCATCCTGCTGTTCCGCGGCCTGCCCTCCGGCACCGATCAGGGCGCGTTCATGGTCTTCCTGATCTTCCCGTGGCTCGCCATGCTGGCGGCGTTCATGAGCACCTTCCTCGCGGTGCGGCACACCCGCGGCGACGAGGAAGCCGGCCGCGCCGAGCTGGTCGCCGCGACTCCGGCGTCTCGCACGCTCCCCTTCGTCGCGACCGCGACCCACGGCCTGCTCGCGAACCTCCTGCTCGGCGCGCTGACGGCCGCCGCCTTCCTCGCCGTCGGCCTCAGCGTCGAGGGCTCGCTCCTTGCCGGCGCGGCCGTCGGCGCCGTCGGCGTGACCTTCCTCGGCGTCGGGCTCGTCGCTGCGCAGCTCGTGCGCACGTCGCGCGGAGCCAACTCCCTGGCCGTCTGGACCCTTCTCATCACGTTCGTGCTCTCGGGCATGGGCAACGCGATCGGCACGCCGAACGACGACCTCACGCGCATGGAGAGCTCGTGGCTCACCTGGCTCTCCCCCTTCGGATGGGGCGAGAACACGCGGGCCTTCGACGAGAACCTGTGGTGGCCCGCCGCCCTCTGCCTCGGCGTGGGCGTCCTGCTCGTCGTGATCTCGGCGGTGCTGGTCTCGGCCCGCGATCTCGGCGGCAGCTTCATCGCCGAGCGGCGGGCGCGGGCGGATGCCTCCGCCGCCCTCTCGACTCCCACCGGCCTCGTCTGGCGCCTCACGCGGGGCGCGGTCATCGGCTGGACCGTCGGCGGGCTGCTCGTCGGCATCCTCTCGACGTCGCTGGCGTCGATCGTCCAGGAGGTCGGCGCCGCCAACCCCGCGGTGGAGGAGATCCTGCGGCAGATCTCGGGCGAAGGCAGCGTGGAACAGGGCACGGTCACGACCTTCTTCACCATGCTCGGCGTGCTCGCGGCCTGCGCGGCGGTGCAGGTGGTCTGCCGTGCCCGGCAGGAGGAGGCGCACGGCACCGCCGAGCCGCTGCTCGCCGCGCCCGTCGGGCGGGTGCGGTGGCTCGCGGACTACCTCGTCGTGGCCCTGCTCGCGATCGTGCTCGTGATCGCGGCGGCGATCGGGGGCGCGGCGATCGGCATCGCCTCGCAGGACGGCGACATGGGCCTCATGCGCACGGTGCTCGTCACGGGCGCGGGACAGGTCGCCGCGGCATCCGTGTTCCTGGTTGTGACGGCGCTCGTGTTCGTCGTCCTTCCCCGGCTGACCATCGCCGTCGGCTGGACCCTGGTCGTCGTCGGCATGATGCTCGGCCTCTTCGGCCCGCTGTTCCAGTTCCCGGACGAGCTGGTGCACCTCTCTCCCATCGCCGTCACACCGCTGCTGGACGGCGACGACATCGATGTGCGCGGGCTGTGGTGGCTCCTGCTCGCGACCGGCGCGGGCGCCGTGGCCTCGCTCGGGCTGATGCGGCGGCGCGAACTGGAAGCGGGAGGATAGTCATCGAAGGGGGCGATGTGAGCAGCGACCATCCGGGCGTCGAGTCCGCCGAGCAGGCGGCCGCGATGCTGACCAGCGCCGGCATGGCGCGCATGCCCGCACGCGTGATGATGGCCCTCGTCGGCTCCCCCGACGAGGGCTACACCGCGGCCGAGCTCGGCGACCGCCTCGGGGTGTCGGCGGCGGCGGTGTCGGGCGCGGTGCGGTACCTGGTGTCGATGCGACTCATCCAGCGACTCTCGCGACCCGGAGATCGGCGAGACCGCTACGACCTCACCGACGACGCCTGGTCGGGGATGATCACGGCGAACGCGCCGCTGTACTCCGCCCTCGCCGGCCACATCGACCGGATCGCCGACGCCAACGACGGCGCACCGGCATCCGTTGCGAGGGCGCGCGACGTCGCCGACTTCCTGAGGTATCTCGCAGAGCGGATGCCGCACCTCGCGGCGGAATGGCGGGCCGAGCGCTCCACGGGCGCACGGTAGCCTTGCCCGAGTGACTGACGCGCCGCGCTACATCGTTGCCACCGACGGAGCCTGCAAGGGCAACCCCGGGCCGACCGGCTGGGCGTGGGTCGGCGAGGACGGGCACTGGGCCGCGGGCGCGATCCCGCTCGGCACCAACAACGTCGGCGAGCTGATGGGTCTTCTCAAGGCGATCGAGGACCACGCCGACGTCGAGAACCTCGTGGTGCAGGCCGATTCGAAGTACGCGATCGACACCTACACGAAGTGGATGGACGGCCACCGCCGGCGAGGCTGGAAGACCTCGACGGGGGCTCCGACCAAGAACGTCGACATCCTCGAGCAGCTGATCGTCGCCCGCGATGCACGCCGGGCGGCGGGCATGCCCGACGTCGTGCTCGAGCACGTCCGCGGGCACTCCGGGCACGTGCTCAACGCGTGGGCCGACGAGCGCGCCGTGCGGGCGTCCGAGCACGCGGCCAAGGGCGTCGCGAGCGCGTGGTCGTCACTCGGCGCGCAGGACCGCATCGACGTCTCGACACGCCCCAAGAACGGCCGCTGAGCCTCAGAGCTGCGCCCGGTACTCCTGCCAGGCCTCGCCGAGCCGCCGCACGCCCTCCTGCAGCAGCGCCTCCGGCGCGGTGTAGGGCACGCGGATGTGATCGTCGTAGGTGATGGATGCCGTGAACTCGGTGCCGCCCGCCACGGCCACCCCGCGCATCGAGGCGACGCGCGAGAGCGCGGTCGCCGAGCCCACGGGCAGCCGCGCCCAGACAGCCAGGCCGCCGCGCGGCGGCGTCACCTGCCAATCGGGAAGGTGCTGGGCCATCGCTGCGAGCAGCTGGGCCGAGGCGACCGCGTGCGTCTCGCCGACGGAGCGGCGCAGCGCCCGGGCCTCGTCGACGAGATCGAGCGCGAGCAGCTGCGCGGGGACGCTGGTCGACTGATCGACGAGCTGGCGCAGGGCGCGGAGGCGCCGCACCAGCACGGGGTCGGCGCGCAGCCATCCGATCCGCAGTCCGGACCAGCACCACTTCGACAGCGAGTCCGCGACGATGATCGGGGCGTCCGGGCGCAGGGCGGCGAGCGTCGGCGGCACCACCCCGTCGAACGAGATGTGCGCGAGAACCCGGTCCTCGAGCACCGGCACGCCGTACTCTGCGGACAGGTCGGCGATCCGCTGCCTCCCCGCCGTCGGCAGGCGCGTGCCCGTCGGGTTGTGGTGATGCGGGTTCACGGCGACGAGCACCGGGCGCAGCGCCACGATCGCCGCCTCGAGCTCGTCGACGTCGATGCCGTCGGGACCGATCGTCACGCCGTGGACGCGGCCGCCGCGGCGGCGCACCGAGTCGGCGAGCCCCGGCCACGTGACCGACTCGGTGAGCACGACGTCGCCCGGCGACACGAGCTCGTCCACCACGAGGCTGATCGCCTGCTGGGCGCCGTGCGTGACCAGGATCTGGGCGGCTGTCGCCGGGGTTCCCTCCTCCTCGAGCAGCGCGGCCAGGCGCGCACGGAGGATCGGCAGCCCCGCGGGATCGGTCTCGGCCAGCGTCACCGGATCGAGGGTCGGCGCGTGCGCGCGCACGATGTCGAGCGCCAGCGGCGGCATCGCCGGCACGGCGCGGAGCAGGTCGATGCCCGACGGCAGAGCGGAGAACAGGCCCTCGCCGCGGGCGGTCCGCTCCCGGACCGGGAGCGCCGCGCCGACGTGGCCGGCGACCCGGGTGCCGCTCCCCTGCCGCCGCTCGACGAGCTCGTCCTCGCTCAGCAGCGCGTAAGCGGCGACGACGGTGCCGCGCGAGACCGAGATCGCGCCGGCCAGCGCGCGCTCGGCGGGAAGGCGGTCGCCGGGACGCAGCTCGCCGCCCTCGATGAGCGCGGCGATCGCCTGCGCGAGCTGGACGGTGAGCGTGCCGTCGCCCTGCGCCCACCGGCCGAGCCGGCCGGCAAGCCGGGAGGCCTCGACGGTGCCGCCGAGTGCCACCCGGTGGTCCACCAGCCGCTCATTGGCCCTGTGAACAGTCGTCATAGCACCGCATTCTGGTCCAATGTTCACGTCAGACGCCACCGCTTCCGCCACTCTCGGGCCAGTTGCACCCGATTGGACCATTCAGGAGCTCGTCGCGTGGATCGCCGACGACGACGCCCGCTCCCACGACGAGACCCTCCGGCCCCTGCTCTCGGCCGTCCTCGCCGACCTCGCGCCCGACGCCTCGTCGTCACTGGCTCCGCGGTCGCCGGTGGCGCTCGTGCGCGCGGTCGCGGCTCGACTGCGCGCCACGCCGGAGCTGCGCGACGTCGCGGTCCGCGACCTCGCGGGGAACGCGATCAGCGCCGGGTCTGCACCGGTCACGGCGGCCACCGCCGGCCGCCGCGCGCCGACGCCGGCACCGGCATCCGTCCGCCGCCCGAGCCTGCGACTCACCTGAGCCCGCACCACTGCGTGGGGATGCCGTTCCCTGTGAGCGCGCCGTGCCCGAGTGGCGCGCTCGGGCCTGGGACCTGCCGCGCACGGTCGCCGACCCGCGACCGGGGGTCAGCTCTCGGTCATGCCCTCGTAGAGGCCGATCACGTTGCCGTCGGGGTCGGCGAGCACGGCCCACCAGCTCGTCGGAGAGATCTGGCTCTTCTCCATGAGCACAGTGCCGCCGGCATCCTTGGCCGCCGCGACCGTCTCATCGATGGAGTCGACCTCGACGTACGAGCGGGGCTGCGTGAAGCCGTCCTCGCGCGGCGCGAGGCCGCCCCCCGAGATCTTGTTGGGCGCCTGCCACATCGGGTAGCCCTCGAAGCCGGGGATCTCCGCGATCTGCCAGCCGAACAGGCCCGAATAGAACTCCGTCGCCTTGCCGAGATCGGTGACGGGGATGTCGATGTGCGTGATGTCGCCGTGAGCCATGGGGGTTCCTCTCGTGCGGATCCGACCCGGTCAGTCTCCGCCGACGGCAGTGCGGCCACAAGACCCCGATGCCGGGCGGCCCGGGCTGCCCGAAGGGAGTCAGCGCCCGGAAGAGGCTTCGCCGAGATGCTTCTCGAGCGCGTCGATCGCCGGACGCTGACCTTTCACCAGGCGCTCGCGGGCGGCATCCAGGTCCGTCCACTCGACGCGGTCGACCTCGGGGAACCGCGCCGTCCGCCCCGAGCGCGGCGGCCACTCCAGCTCGAACTCGCCGAACGCGATGCCGTCCAGCGAGAACGCCGATCCGTCCGCCACGAACACCGTGACCCGCTTGCCCGACGAGTATGCGAACGTGCCGAGCTCGGCGTACGGCGGCTCGGGCGGGTCGAGGCCGAGCTCCTCGCGGAACTCCCGCCGTGCGGCATCCAGTGCGCTCTCCTCGCCTTCGGCGAACTCGCCCTTGGGGATCGACCAGGCGCCGGCATCCTTGCTCGCCCAGAACGGCCCGCCCATGTGCGCGATGAGTACGTGGGGTTCGGGCGTGATCCGGAAGAGGAGGATGCCGGCGCTGGTGATCGCCATGTCGAGGGCGCGGGGGCGTCGAGGCTGCCGGGTCAGACCAGACGGGTCTCGGGCGACACGGTGTACGTGTCCTCCGGGTCGCTGTAGACGACGTCGCCCAGGGCGGCGTCGATCGCGGCGAGGGTGTCGGCGTCGAGCACGACGCCCGAGGCCTTCACCGTCTCGGCGAGCTGCTCGGGACGCGATGCCCCGACCAGCGCCGACGCGACGTTCTTGTTCTGCAGCACCCAGGCGATGGCGAGCTGCGGCATCGACAGCCCGGCCTGCGCGGCCACCGGCTTGAGGCCCTGGACAGCCTGGAGCACCTCGTCACGGAGGAAGGACTTGATGAATCGTGCGCCGCTCTTCTCGTCCGTCGCGCGCGAGCCCTCGGGCACCGGCTGACCGGGCAGGTACTTGCCCGACAGCACGCCTTGGGCCATCGGCGACCACACGATCTGCGAGATGCCGAGCTCCTCGGCGGCCGGCACGACCTTGCCCTCGATCACGCGCCACAGCGCGGAGTACTGCGGCTGGTTCGAGATGAGCTGCACGCCGTAGCTCTTGGCGAGCGCGTGACCCTCGCGCAGCTGCTCCGCCGTCCACTCCGAGACGCCGATGTAGAGCGCCTTGCCCTGGCGGACGACGTCGGCGAACGCCTGGAACGTCTCCTCGAGCGGCGTCTCGTAGTCGAAGCGATGCGCCTGGTACAGGTCGACGTAGTCGGTGCCGAGGCGCGTGAGCGATCCGTTGATCGACTCGAAGATGTGCTTGCGGCTCAGGCCGGTGTCGTTGGGTCCCTGGGGGCCGGTCGGGAAGTAGACCTTGGTGAAGATCTCGAGCGATTCGCGGCGCTGACCCGTCAGCGCCTTGCCGAGGACTTCCTCCGCCAGCGTGTTGGCGTACACGTCTGCGGTGTCGAACGTGGTGATCCCGGCATCCAGTGCCGCATGGACCGTCGCGATGGCGGCCGAGTCGTCGACCTGCGAGCCGTGGGTGACCCAGTTGCCGTAGGTGATCTCGCTGACCTTGAGACCGCTGTTTCCGAGGTACCGGTAATTGACCATGAGGAAAACGCTACCTGCCTCCGCAGAGGTGCCGGCGCGATCCCGCTCACCTGTCGCGAATGGTGAGCCTCGTCCCCGATTCGTGACAGGCGAGCGGTCGGGGGTGAGGACCGGCA